>NZ_BAAHAD010000012.1:0-216962 GCF_054777855.1 Spirosoma jeollabukense | reverse complement strand
CGGTTTAAATAGTCAGGAGTGATCATTTTCATGACTTCTTGGCTTAACAGATCTTGAATTTTTCATTCGTTCATCAGATTAGTGACTTTTCTTTTTTGACCGAATTAACGGTACCAACTCCTATTTTCGCCTTCGTTTGGCTTGGCCACGGTTGGTCTGGAGTTTACTGAAATGGGGAAAGCGATTGCGATTTTAGGGTTCATCGTTCGCTAATTCCACTGTTATTTCTTCCATCACACGGATCGCATCGCTCATGTAAGTCTGAATCACTTTTTTCTCGGCATCGGTCAGGTTCATCACTAAAGTGAAGATTTTATCTTTCAGCCGTTTATAGACGGGGCCTAATTGTTTATCGATCATGGCCCTGTCGGGTACGATAAATACTTTTCGCCGGTCGTTTTGAACGAATTCTCGTTTAACCAGGCCTAGCTTTTCGAAACGGTCGATCATGGTAGTAGTGGCGCCGGTTGTCAGACCAGAACACTTGGCCAACTCACCAGCCGTCATGGGTTGCTCATTCACCAAAATGGTCAGGTACTTATGATCCGTAGCGTTCAATCCTACTCTACGCGCAATGGCTTGGTGCATCGTAATGGTCACATCCGAAAGCTTTTTCCCTAGTTCACTGACGGTTTGGCTCAGCTCATTATCCAGCATGGATTTATCTTTATAAAAAAGTATCTTGACTGTAAAGATAAATAGTTAAAATGAACTATCAAGCATCTGCTCGAAAAAATTAAGGTACACGAAGGAGCGACACAGAAATAATAAGTTTTTTAATAAGTTAATTGAAGACCGTGCAGAGGGATAAATTCACCGGCTGACTTAGCCGAAAAGACAGCCGGTGCTAAAATTCTGATCAGCGTTCAGACATGGATACGTATCGTTTTTTCTTATAAAGCAGTCCATTAACTGGCAATAATTGGGTGGGTAATGGATTGCGGTTGACTCTGGGACCTACTCAAATACTCAATGAAGTTTCAGTCACGACCTTATATACATTTTTAGATCATCCGCTCCTGAACCGTAGTTTATCAGGTGAGGTAACCTTACCCAAAAGCCCCACTAGGTAAGTAACGATCAGCTAGCTCCTCTCAAATAATGCGAGGAAACGCTCATAAATAGGTTCCCGTCTTAGACGACGAAGTGTTCATGTATTCGCTCATTAATTCGGGGGTTAATCTGTCGATTTTTTTTAATAACTCTTAACTACTATTCGTAGCCTACGATTAAGGATATTCTGGTCGAGGGCGACAACGTGATGGTGCGGAATGTCTGGCGCGGCACCAATGACCGAACCGGCCAGCGACTCCTGTTCAATGACTTCGTTCTCTGGCGGCTGGCCGACGGCAAAATCGCCGAGCGCTGGGCTACACTAACGGCTCCGTGGTGCAATAAGCTAAAGGCTTCGAATCCGGAATAGAAGTTCGAGGCCTTTAGCTTATTGCACCGATCAATTTCCTGCCTATTACCGGCAGAGCACCCTACAAACCAGCCCCCAATTAGATTTTTAGCACGTTGAAGGCCTGGTTCCGCTCCTGTGTCCCACCCCCCCCGGAGCCGATGATGCCCCTTAGTGGGTTGAAGGGACTTGGCTTGTGTTGAAAAAAATGAAATAAAATGGGATAAGAGTATAAATAGCCAGCGCCAGCCACGGACTAATAAACCCAAAAACTGCACCCGTACTGTAAAGCAGCGGTCCGAAAAGCAGCGACTGCCGGGTTACCTGTTTAAAGGCAGCCCGATTGATGCTACCTTGCAGAACATCGGCCTTGCGTTGCGCCTGCCAGCGAATGCTCGTGAAGGTAGCCGACATGAGAGCCATCACGACTCCGAATACAAGGATCGAAACCGGATTATGGAGATAATCGCCCAGCAGCGCCGTTGGAAACGGGATGAACGAACACCAAAGCAGGAGCAGCGCGTTAAGCCAGAAAATCCCCTGTGTGATGTTGGCGATCTGGTTGAAAAGCCGGTGGTGATTTACCCAGATGACGCACACCATCAAGAAACTAATGATCCAACTGACCAGCTTCGGCACCAACGCATACAGGGCCGCGCTCAGTTCGCTCACGGACTCGGGCTGGTGGATAGGCGGCACCTTGATTTCCAGCACCAGGAGGGTGACGATAATGGCAAAAACGCCATCGCTGAAGGCCTCGACCCGCACTTTTGTGAAGTACATCATAATCAGATTTTACGGGGGGAATCAATAGGTTCGGACTGGCTCAGCTACCCGGATCAACCAGACACCATCATCGGACTTCTCATCGGCCGTGCCTTTTTCGGAACGTATAGGACAAGCCAACGGTCAGAATTTTATCGTCGGGCTGAATTTTCGCAATCACCACATGTTCATGCGTATAAGTATAAAGTGCGTTGAAAGCCAGCCCCCGCCAGCTGGGGAAATCAACACCAATGTCGTACTGCCACCGGTAATTGTGGGCATCTGAAAAAGCGGGCTGGTAGTAGGCATCGTAATAGAGCCGCAGGTGGTTATCGAGCCAATAATGCCAGCCGCCCAGCCAGGTTGTACCGCGCCAGAGACCAATGGTTGGCGAGCCGTCGTAGCGCGTTTCGGAATAGGTGCTGGCCGCGAAGCGGGTGTTTTCATACACGGCTCCGGCCGACAGTTTCACTACGTGCCGGGGCGTGTTGACGAGTTGCCGTGTGGCGCCAGCTCCCGCAAAAAAACGCAGGTCGATTTTTCGGCGGTAGTTGGTCGAGATGTAGGCGATGGCAAACGGATAAAGCCGTCGTTCGGGCTGGTAATAGAGAAAATTCCGGCTGAAAAGGTCCCTATCGGCTTTGACTGAATAGAATGATTGATACAGACTGGAATTCTGCGACTTGACTACCCACGATAGAACCGGCGAGGCCACGACATCCAGCTTACTGCGCACGGTAATCACCTCCACATTGCCCTGCTGGAAATTACCCGTCAGCGACGCGCGTATCTGAAGTCGGGCCGTATCGCTCTCATTCAGTTGGGCCAGCGCGGGCGTGACCAGGAGACAGAAAAGAAAGACTAGTCTGGTCATACAGTAAAGCTATTGAACCGAATACCTCGTCGGGTTGACTCCCAAGCCTCTCCTGGCCACGAGATGAATTACCGGTTTACAATCTTGAGGGCTACATTTCGACCGAGTCCTGTGCCAAAAGCCAGCGCCATCCACACGAAGGCCAATTGCTCCACCATCCCAATTTTGGTGTCATCGCCGAGGTCGTAGCATTCGGCAAAGCCCAGTTCGCGGGCCAGCCCTCGGACCGTCTCTTTGGCTTTGTGGCTGTTTCCGGCCATAAACAGATCAATCCCTTCGCCGTTGTAGCTGGGGCTGCCAAGGTTCTCGAAACCCGTTGTGTTAAAGCACTTGACCACATCAGCACTGTCCGTAATGGCTTTCAGCGCGGCTACGGCATTGGGATAGTCGGGCGTTCCGATCGGGCCATTGGTGGCATCGACAAGGTATTTCCCGTTGGCTGATCCAATCTGCCGGGCAACCTCGACCACTGCTTTGGCCGGTGTACAGACGATTAATAAATCAGCCGCCTGCGCTGCCTCCGCTATGGCATGCGCGGTGATGGATGGATACGTTGCCAACCGTGCGTCGGCCTTAACGCTGTTGGGGTTTCGGACACCCAAAAAAATTTGATGACCTTTTTTGGCAAAGCCTTCGGCCAGGGTACGGCCGATGTTCCCGGCTCCAATAATGGCAATATTCATGGGCCTTATCGAGTTTATGATGCGCCTGTTCCTAGTGGCCGGCCCGGCGAAGGGATACCAGCCGGTTGGTTCTTTGTTGGGTTGTGATGGCTTCAAAAAGGAAATGGACGTGGAGCAGGCAGAAGCAATCAGCTCACTTTTGCCTGCTCCTGCGTCAGCACCGAGTTTTGAGGAACCGGTTATTCGCCCAATGCGGCAATAATTACCCTGGCGGTTTCGGCGCCGGAGAAGTTCTGCTGGCCGGTAATCAGGTTGCCATCCCGAATGGCGAACCCGCGCCATAGACCTGCCTGCACGTAGTTGGCTCCGAGTTTTTTGAGTTCATCCTCAATCCGCCAGGGCATCACGTGCTTGTCGCGGGGAAGCGAACCAGACTCCCAAACGGCGTTGTCGGCAAAGTCTTCCTCGACGTTGGCAAAGCCCGTAACGGTCTTCCCCTTCGCCAGATACTCGCCGTTCGATAGTTTGGCATAGCGTAGAATCGCGGTGCCGTGGCACAAAGCCGAGGTCACTTTCCCCGCTTCATAAAACGCCACGAACTTGTTTTGCAGCTCAGTTGCCATGTCAAAGGTGAACATGGGAGCCTGTCCGCCCGCTACGACCAGCGCATCGAAATCATCCACATTCAGGTCGGGGACTGGCCTGGTGTTATCGACCAGCGCGCGCAAGTGTTCGGTATGAATGAAGCCCTGCGAGATCAAATCGGACGATGAATACCCGCTGGGGTCGCTGGGGTCGCTCATGGCATCCCCTTCGCATTTACCCCCGTTGGGACTGAAAATCTCGACCTGGTAGCCTTTTTCCGAGAACTCGAAGTAAGGGTGAGCCAGCTCACTCCACCAGAAGCCGACCGGCCAGCCGGTAGTCGTGGATAGGGCCGGGTTAGCCACGACGATAGCGACGCGTTTGGGGCGTTCAGGATTGACAAGATTGGGATCTTTTAAACTCATGGCCTGAAGTAGTTATGGTAAGCCTGAGCAAATATAGCGGGCGGTATATACCTTTGTAAAGGTATGTACACCGAAGTATGATACTCTCCTTTTAGAGAGTGTCTGTAAATCAGTTACTTATAATTATGCCTGACTTTCTTCACGACGGTAAGTTGTACTATAACCCGGTTGAGTTTGCCATGAACTTCATCGGAGGGACCTGGAAAATGCCCATTTTGTGGCGGCTGAACAAGCAGGTGATGCGGTATAGCGAACTAAAGAAATACCTGCCTCACATCAGCCACAAAATGCTGACGACCCAGCTCCGGGAACTTGAGAAGCATGGTTTTATTACCCGCAAAGTATACCCGGTCGTGCCTCCTCATGTGGAATACCGTATCACCGACAAGGGTCGGCTGGTGATTCCGGTGATTGAAACGATCCGGCAGTTTGGCCGTACGTTGATGAAAGAAGCCGGGATTCAGGAGGCGAAATAGAGCATCAGGTAATGGTACAGATTCAACATGTCAAGGCATATGCGACGGATGGTGTTGGACGGCTATTAAAAAATCACCGTCTCACAATTCGCTCTTACTTGAGACGAAAGAGTCTTCATAAATATGCTTCAAAAAATGGGCCATTTAAAAAGCGACAATACCTCAAACACAAACCCATTTTTGGCGTAGGACGAAATAGTTACCCCATCGCCATTGCAGTCGTGAGTCAATGCCCGTATGCACCCGTCTTCCAAGAACATGTATTCGTTGCTGATTGCCAGGCTTTAAGAGAAAAATCGTTCTTGGATAAAAATCGCTCCTAGAAATCTGCACAATTTCAGCAACGACTGTGTTCGACCCAGGTATACTATTCTAATAACATTTATAAGTATTTTTCTGGCCATTTAGGTTTAGGTCATATGAACACCCAAATTACTCCCCCTAAGTCGATTGTCTTCTCACAAAAAATAAAAACTAAACACTTGTTTAATTGCCTGTTTATCTTTTACCTTTGTTCCGTCGATTGAGCTATGGCAGAGGAAGAACAGGACGCGCAACTGAAAATAAAAAATGCCGCCCGGAAAGTATTTCTGGAGCAGGGGTATGAAGGGGCTAAAATTCGTCAGATTGCCGACGAAGCGGGCGTCAATCTGGCTATGGTCAATTATTATTTTCGTAGCAAAGATCTGTTGTTCAAAAGCATATATCTGGATACATTCCGGGAATTTATGAGTCGGATGGTGTTGATGCTCAATGAAGAAACACCGCTGGAGGTAAAAATCTGGAAAATCGTTGATCGATACACCGATTTTATACTTGAAAACCCCCTGTTACCCATGTTTGTCATCACCGAACAGCGGCAGGGTGGTAGTTCTTTCTTTAAAGAGATGAACGTCAAAGGTATTATTGAAAATTCGTACTTCCGTAAGCAGTTACTGGAAGAAGCTCAGAAGGGTCATATCCGTTCCATAGATCCTTTACAGGTCATTGTGACGATTTTGAGCAGTATCGTTTTTCCAGTCATCGCCCAACCGATCATTTCGTATGTAGGGAGTCTCGATGAGACCAATTTCCGGCAGTTTATCGAGAGCCGGAAGCAGATTGTTCCCGAGATGATCATGAGCTACCTGCGACAATTTTAAATTTTTTTACCCATTAATTAAACAACCGTTTAGAACAGATGTTTGGAATCTATGAAAACGTATCTAACAAGCGCCATCTGGCTGGTTTGGTCGCCACTGCTGGCACAGTCGGGTAGCCCGATGGCGGAGGTAAGACTGGAGCAATGTTACACAGCCGCCCGTAGCGCTTACCCACTTTTGAAACAGCAGGGTATCCTGCAACAAACGGGCGATCTGGCCATTGCCTCACTGGCCACCAATCGGCGGTTGCCCCAATTGTCCATCAACGGGCAGGCGTCGTGGCAGTCGGAAGTAACAACGATCCCTATCGAGTTGCCCAATGTGTCGGTGCCGGTACTAAGTAAAGACCAGTATAAACTGACGCTCGATGCCAGCTACGCACTTTATGACGGGAAGCTGACCCGCCTGCAAACCGATTTGCAACGGGCCACCACTGCCACGGCTCAGCAACAGGTAAAGGTGGAATTACGTCGGCTGAACGATCAGGTGAACGCTTTCTTTTTATCAGCCCTGCTCACCGACGAACAACTGCGCCTGACTCAGGTCCTGTTGGCCGAGCTTCGCAACCGCATCGATAAACTAACCGCCAGCGTGCGCTTTGGTACGGTTGCCCAGATGAATGTCGACGCTTTACTGGCCGAACGACTTCGTTCTGAACAACGCCTGGCCGATCTTAACGCCACCCGTCGCGGGCTTCGCGAGTCCCTGCGCTTGCTGACCGATCTGCCGATCTCCGATAGTACCCGACTGCTACTTGATTCGCAGCCTTCAGATCTGTCGGATATACCACTGAACAGACCCGAATTTCAATTGTATAAAAGTCAACATTCGCTCTACGAAGCGCAACGTCTTCTGGTCGACAACCGCCTGAAACCTCGCCTAAACCTGTTTGCTCAGGGCGGTGCCGGCCGGCCGGCCCTGAACTTCCTGAACAATGACCTGCGGGGCTTTTTTATAGGTGGCCTGCGGCTGAACTGGAATCTGTCGGCCGCCTATACCATCCGTAACGAACGACAGATATTGGCACTTAACCAGCAATCGGTAGCCGTTCAGCAGGAAACGTTCACCAAAAATCTGTCCGTACAACTCCGGCAGCAACAAACCGAGATCGAGCGGCTCCGGGATCAGCTTGGGCAGGATGCCGAGATCGTGGCTCTCCGCACCCGAGTGCGGCAAGCGGCTGCCGTACAACTCGACAATGGCGTACTGGCCGCCCGCGATTATACCACCGAATTGACAAACGAAAACCAGGCATTACTGAACCAGAAACTGCATGAGCTTCAACTCATGCAGGCTATCATTCACTATCGAACCTTAACCGGAAACTGATCCATGAAAACAGCGCAACTCCCTCTGCTTTGTAGCCTCCTTGTGCTACTATTGGCTTGCCAGAACGACGACGATACCGCCGATGCTTATGGCAACTTTGAGGCTGTCGAAACCACCGTATCCGCCCAGGCAACCGGCGCACTGCAAACGTTTACTGCTCAGGAAGGTCAGAAACTTCGGGCGGGTCAGGTGATTGGTCAGATTGACATCAAACAACTGAAACTCCGCAAAGCACAGTTGCTGGCTAGTGAACGGGCAGTTCGGAGCCGGACCCCCAATGTGTCGGCTCAGTTGTCGGCTTATGAACAGCAAATTGCCGTTCAGCAACAGCAGTTAAAAACCCTTCAGCGCGAGAAAGTGCGGGCTCAGAATCTGATTGCTGCCGGAGCTGCCCCTACCCGGCAACTTGATGACATTGTGGCTCAGATGGAGGTCATTGACCGCCAGATTGCCCTGATTCGGCAACAGCGGGCCGCTCAGGCGTCGGCATTGGGGACGCAGCGGGGCGGAACCCTGGCCGAAACCGCCCCCTTATCCGAACAGGTAAAACAAATTGACGATCAGATTCAGAAATCATCCATTGTGAACCCGGTGGGCGGGACCATCACGGTCAAGTATGCCGAACCGGGCGAGGTGGTCAGTTATGGGAAACCGCTTTATAAAGTAGCTGCCTTATCCGACATCACGCTACGGGCTTATGTGGGGGGTGACCAGTTGGTCAGTGTGAAGCCAGGCCAGAAAGTCAGCGTCTTTGTCGACGCGCCCAATGGCAAACTCAAACGATATGATGGCACAGTGACCTGGATTTCCAGCAAGGCTGAATTTACACCCAAGGTCATTCAGACCAAAGATGAACGGGTGAATCTGGTGTATGCTCTTAAAGTACGGGTTAGCAATGACGGCGCGTTGAAAATCGGAATGCCGGGCGAAGTGCGATTCCAGTAACCGATACAACTATGGACGCTATCCGCATCAACCATATATCGAAAGCGTACGGGACCACCCAGGCGGTGCAGGACGTTTCGTTCAATGTCAGGCCGGGCGAGTTATTTGGCCTCATCGGACCGGACGGAGCCGGGAAGACGACATTATTTAAAATTCTGGTCACCCTGCTACGACCAGATCAGGGTCAGGCTACGGTAGCCGGGCGCGATGTATTGCAGGCATTCCGGTCATTGAGGCTGCATATTGGCTATATGCCGGGCCGGTTTTCGCTGTACCCGGACCTAAGCGTAGAGGAAAATCTAAGCTTTTTTGCCACCGTTTTCGGCACCAGCATCGCCACAAACTACGATCTTATCAAAGATATTTATAGTCAGCTGGAGCCCTTTAAAGACCGTCGTGCCGGTGCCCTGTCGGGGGGTATGAAACAGAAACTGGCCTTATGTTGTGCCCTGATTCATAAGCCGGAGGTCTTGTTTCTCGACGAGCCAACCACGGGTGTTGATGCGGTGTCGAGGAAGGAGTTTTGGGATATGCTCCAATTATTGAAACAACGGGGGCTAACCATTCTGGTATCCACGCCCTACATGGACGAAGCGGGCCAGTGCGACCGCATCGCGCTCATGCAAACAGGCCGGATTCTGGCAGTCGATACCCCCGCTGGGGTAGCCCGGCTCTTTGCCAAACCGCTCTTTGCCGTGCGGGCTACCGATACATTCCGGTTGATCCAGGACCTGCGGCAAGCCCCCTTTACGGAGACCTGCTACGCGTTTGGCGAATTTCTGCATCTGACCACCCACGAGCAAACCAAACCAGAAGATATTCACCACTACCTCGACCAGCACCGACATGAACAAGTGGTTGTCAAACCGATTCAGGCGGGTATAGAAGATAGTTTTATGGCCCTTATGCAACATGAATAACGCCGTCGTAACCAACAGGCTTACCAAAAAATTTGGTGACTTTATTGCCACCAACCAAATCACTTTCGAGGTGGCTCAGGGTGAAATCTTCGGATTCCTGGGGGCCAACGGAGCCGGAAAAACAACGGCTATGCGGATGCTTTGCGGCCTGCTGACGCCAACCTCCGGTGAGGCCCGGATTGCGGGCTTCGATGTGTATCGGCAATCGGAACAGATCAAGCAGGTGATTGGCTACATGAGTCAGAAATTTTCCCTCTATGAAGACCTGACCGTGCGCGAGAACATCCGCTTTTACGGGGGGGTCTACGGTTTGAATCGTGCCGACCTACGCGCCAAGTCGGACAGGATTATTCAGCAGCTGAATCTGGGAAGTGTGGCCGATTCGCTCGTGGTATCGCTGCCTTTAGGCTGGAAACAGCGACTGGCCTTTTCGGTGGCGTTGATTCATAACCCAAAAGTGATCTTTCTGGACGAGCCAACGGGAGGTGTCGACCCTATTACCCGCCGACAGTTCTGGGACATGATCTATGAAGCGGCTCACGGCGGCACGACCATTTTCGTGACCACCCATTATATGGACGAGGCCGAGTACTGCAACCGCGTGTCGATCATGGTGGATGGTCAAATAAAGGCCCTGGACACACCTACTGAGTTGAAACGCTCGTTTGGTGTAGACTCCATGGATGGCGTCTTTCAAATTCTGGCACGTGGTACATCAACGAAATAACTTATTGGCTTTTACCACTCCTTACGCCCATGAACCGCTTCCTTGCTTTCGTCAAAAAGGAATTCTTCCACATCCTGCGCGACCAACGGACCCTGCTAATTCTGTTCGGGATGCCGCTGGCGATGGTGCTTCTGTTTGGCTTTGCGCTGACCAATGAGATCAAAAACGCCAATATTGCCGTGCTGGACTTCGATCATGGTCAGCATAGTCGGCAAATCACCGATCGGTTACTATCGTCGGGCTATTTTCAACTGATGAAAAACCTGAGCCGCTTTCAGGATATTGAAGCGACGTTTCGGCAGGGAAAGGTGAAGCTGGTTGTTGTTTTTCCGGCCAGTTTTACCAACGACTATGCGCATGGCCGGAAGGCGCAGGTGCAGCTACTGGCCGATGCCTCGGAGCAGAACACCGCTATTAGCCTGACGAATTACGCAACCAGTATTATTCAGGGATACCAGAACGAGCAAAACCCCGTTGGGGCGGTCCAGCCGTTGCAAATTAACGTAGCCCCGCGTATGGTGTTCAACCCCGAACTGAAAGGGGCCTTCGTGTTCGTTCCGGGCGTTATGGCGTTGGTGCTGCTGTTGGTTTCGGCGTTGATGACCTCGGTGACCATCGCCCGCGAGAAAGAGACCGGCACTATGGAAGTTCTCATGGTATCGCCCCTGTCACAGCTTCAGATTCTGTTCGGTAAAGTGCTGCCCTATCTGCTGCTGTCGTTCATAAACGGCTGCGTTATCATTGCACTTGGTGTTTTTCTGCTTGGTATTCCACTGCATGGCAGTCTGCTGTTGCTGCTGAGCGAAACGCTTTTATTTATTTTTCTGGCGCTTTCTCTGGGATTGCTCATTTCAACCCTCGCCGATACGCAACTTGTGGCCATGTTCGTCTCCTTATTGTTGATGCTGATGCCAACCATTTTTTTATCGGGTTTTATTTTCCCCATCGAAAGCATGCCCCCCTTTCTTCAACTCGTGTCGAACATCATTCCGGCTACTTACTTCATTGCCATTGTCAAAGGCATCATGATCAAAGGCGTTGGCCTGACCGACCTCTGGCAGCCGACGCTGATTCTGCTAGGCATGGCCACCGTGCTGATGGCGGTGAGTCTTCGGAATTTAAAACCACGACTGGACTAGTTGAGCAACGGAATTCGCTACCAATGACCGTGTTCTGACAACCAAGCACTAAACCATATGAATCGCACCCTGTATATGATCGAGAAGGAGTTCAAACAGCTTTTCCGCAACGCCGTATTGCTCCGGATGATGCTGGCAGCTCCAGTTCTGCAGTTGATTCTATTAGCCTATGCAGCCAATTTCGAGGTAAAAAACCTCCGCATTGCCATCGTAGACCAGGACCATACGACCTATGCCCAGCGGCTGGTGAGCAAGTTTCGATACATCGATAACTTCCAGTTTCAGGGATACCTGCCAGCGTATAAATCGGCCTACCGTGCCTTACTTGGGGGACAGGCTGACCTGGTTCTGGTCATTCCACCGTATTTTGAGCGTGATCTGGGCAAGGAAGGGCAGTCGTCCGTACAATTGCTGGTGAGTGCCATCGACGGCACCAAAGCGGGTATTGGCTCGGGCTATGCGCAGGCCATCATCCGGGATTTCAACCAGGCGATTCGTCTGGAAACGGGGGTGATTTCAGGCGACCAGACTGCTCAGTTGGCCATTGAAAATCAATACTGGTATAACCCTCGTCTGGAATACAAGACGTTTATGGTGCCGGGGATTTTATTTGAGTTGATGTTGCTGATCGGGGGCATGATTGCGGCTCTCAACATCGTTCGGGAAAAAGAAATCGGCACCCAGGAGCAGTTAAATGTAACACCCATCAAAAAGCATGAATTTATTTTGGGAAAACTGACGCCCTTCGTTATCATCGGTATGGTACAGTTTACACTAGGTCTGGGCGTGGGGGTGTTCCTGTTTCATGTACCTGTAGCCGGAAGCCTGCTGCTCCTCTACGGATTTGCCTTTCTCTTTTTACTGCTTTGCGTAGGGCTTGGTCTGCTGATTTCGGCCATTTCAGAAACGCAGCAGCAGGCCATGTTCGCCGTGTTTTTCTGTCTGGTGCTGTTCATCCTGCTGAGTGGCCTGTTTTCGTCCACAGACGATATGCCCCAGTGGGCGCAGTATGTCAACCTGTTCAACCCACTCCGATACATCATTGAAGTTGGCCGCAATGTCATGCTGAAAGGCAGCACTCTGCGGGATATGCAAACGCAGTTTCTGGCGTTACTGCTCATGGCCATTTCCCTGATCGGGCTGGCGTCCTGGCGGTACCGAAAAACAATGTAAATGAGCAATTCGTCATTGCGGACGATTTTTTCTGTTGTTTCTGTTTGGTTCAACAAGTCCATGTTAAACTCGTATCTGTTTCACCGGTAAGATCCAACAACTTCATTGATATAGATTCTGGTTGAACGGATACTGGCGTTCTTAACGAAAAAGAGGCATGTCCTACCGTACAGTAAGGAAGTTAAACCAAATGGAATACGGGTAAACTATATACCCAGGAGAGCACCAGAATGGTATACAGTTTACCACTTTGAGTTAGAAGCGTATACTCTGCGGGTCTGCATGATTGGCAAGCGGTTGTGTTGTTTTGGGAGCGAGTTGAACACCTCATCCGTTACTGTATGATTTGTTGTGGATGTATGCCGACAGTGCGTTTGGTGGTCCTTTTAACGAACAGTTGGACACTATTTATGAAATGTGCGTGGTAACCTTTTTGATTCCTATTACAACTCAGCCCATTGAAAAAAACTAGTTATTCATCAGCGTCGATGGATTGTGACACATACCTTAACTTTTAAAACTCATCTTGTAGTCTATGGAAAAAGATCTGCTACTAAACCAGTTACTCATAGATTACAATCAATGGGTAACGAGCTTAACGGCTTCGGTTAGGCAAATGGAAGACGATCTGATGCAATTAAGGCGACTGAAGCAGCAGAATCCTGATATGGAACAATTATTCGATTTTCTAATTGAATGTACCGCCGGACGGCAAGCTTTCATGAGTTATCTCTGCCAACTGTGCTTAAAACGCATAGAATCCTTAGCTGCCGAGAAAGACCCGACTTTAGTAGCCATTCTCTGGGGAGCACACCCGTCTTTAAGACAACTAATTGAATCAAACCAAATGGCAGTGCAGGAAATCAGGTTGAACTACGCGGTCCTGTTGACCAATCGAATCTAATTTTGTTAGTACGTATGCGACTAACTAGAGTTGACAGATATTAAAACCTTTGTCTCGTAAAAAGGCTCATTTTTTGCTTCAGTGGAGTATGTGACGAATTTGGTCCCTTTTTTTAGATCCACTCCGCAGACTTATTTTCGCGTCAATAATCATCACACCAATCGATGAGTAGCATTCATTATTTTCAACGGTACTCCCAGCCTGAGAACGTTGCCACCAACAACACGCTCCTTTTATTTTCGAGACTCTACCAGTTAGCGCCTTACAAGTTCACCCAGTTTTTAAATGAGCTTTTGAACGATGCCGATTTACAGACCGGAATTTCATTTACGCAACAGGTCGCCGGAAAAGGTTCTATACCGGACGGAGTTATGGCTCAAGAAAGTTTCAAGATTATCATTGAAACAAAGCTCCACGACAAATTTTCGGTTAACCAGCTTACGGCTCATTTATCGAGTTTTAACAACGAGCAAAAACAGATTTTACTAGCCTTAGGCCCTCGTAATTTAGCCGAGAAGCAACGCATAGAGGTTGAACGCGTAATAACTGAAAGTCACCACGCAAGCGTAAAGTTGATAAGTACAACCTTTCAAGCCATTGTTGACGCGATCAGAAGTGTGTTAGCCGAGTACGATTTTGAGTTACATGATCTGATTAATGACTATGAAGGCTACTGCGTACAATCAAATCTTCTGGATGCATCCCACAGCTTACTAAGAATTGTTCCCTGCGGCTGGTCCTTAAAGTTGAACGTTAAATACAACGTCTATTTCGCTCCCTCTAACCGTGGTTATAGCAAACATAGTTACGTAGGCCTATACGCAAATCTAAATTCGGTCAAAGGGATGTAATACGTCGGACGATTAATCAATACCATTCAGGCCAACCTAGTTTCAAACTCCCTGTTAGAGATCATAAGCGCGACTGAACCGCCAACCGAGTTACAGCTACAGATGATTACTGATTGTATGAATGAAAGCCTGCAAGAGCAAAAAGTATCCATATCGACTGGACATACGTTTTTTTGCATCGAGCAATTCTTTAAGACCGAGTATTTGAAAAAATCAAAATACGGAATGCAAGGTACCCGGATTGTCAATTTGAAAAGCCTTCTGGGTGGTATCCCCTCGGGAGCTATTGAGATAGCCAGTAAATTGAATGGACATACCTGGGAAGAAACCCAATAACGGTGGGCACCAGATTACGAAACGCACATACGCAAACGCCTCGCAGGTTCAAGTCACACTCTCTCAGCAATTTGGTCTCAGACTCTGTATTGTTAATTTTCTTGATCTGGCTTCCAAAACGCAAGTAATAGGGCTGTGGAAGACAAAAGAGAATAAGAGTAGATTATCAGTCTTTAAGGTATTTTAAACTATACACACCTAAATATTCTACATGCCCAATCCAGACAAAGTTGTGTGGGAATGCGCCCCACACACGATTGCAAAACACAAAATACTTGAATATTATCTTGGTGCATGGTTTCCTATACTAGCCAGATACAACGGGAAAATCATTTATGTTGATGGCTTTTCGGGGCCAGGCGAATACATAGGTGGAGAAAAGGGTTCACCCCTAATCGCCTTGGAGGTTGCCGCAGCTCAACAAAAGCATTTAGTTCATTCACAGGTAGGCTTTGAGTTTATAGAGCAGGATGAACAACGAGCCAAGAATTTAGAATCTGCTATTGCTACCCTTGACCTGCCAGAAAACTTTACCATAGACGTAGCGCGTGCAAATTTTCAGGACGTTATCAATAGTCGATTAGATAGTTTAGATAAATCGGGAACGAAGAATGCGCCAATATTTGCTTTCATTGATCCTTTTGGCTTTTCGGGTGTACCCTATTCTCTGTTAAAGAGATTGCTAACTTATGAAAAAACAGAAGTATTTGTCTATTTCGCTAGAAACTCAATAAATCGTTTTGTCGAAGTTGCAAAAGTTGAGCAACACATGAAGGATTTATTTGGCTTAGAAAAAATAGAAGTTCCTGCTGGCGTAAACCGCTTAGACTTCTTAAAAGGTTTGTACGAAAGTCAGTTAAAAGAAATAGCAAAATATGTAGGATCTTTTTCTATGATTAATGCGAAAGGGGTCCCCATTTATGATTTGTTTTTCGCCAGCAACAATCTTACTGGCTACGTAAAGATGAAGGAGGCCATGTGGAAAGTTGATGAAACCGGGGGATTTAAATTTGACTACAGGGATGATCCTAGTCAGGCTATACTATTTCCCGTTAATCCACTTGATTCACTGGTTAAGCTGATAAAAGAAAAAGGTAAAGGAGGTAAAGACCTCAATATTGATAGGATTGAAAGATATGTTGAATCGAATACTATCTACCTGGCTAGTCATATGAAAAGAGCCTTACGTCAATTAGAAGAAATGAAAGTTATATCCGTTCAAAAAATAAAGGCAGATGGCAATCCAAGGAGAGGGAAATTTTTCGCACCAGGGACAATAATTGATTTTAACTAACCAGTTAATTATTTGATTATAAGTATATTATCACTATATTGATAGGCGAATTAACACTCTATACATGGCACAATCTAGCATTGAATGGACGGAAATGACCTGGAATCCGACAACCGGATGCGACAAGCTGTCGGCTGGCTGTAAGTTCTGTTATGCCGAAGTTATGACCAAACGATTGCAGGCCATGCGACTGGAAAAGTATTCGGAAGGCTTTAAAATTATACGAACGCATGACTCAGAACTCATAAAGCCGTTTGAATGGAAAAAGCCAAAGGTTGTTTTTGTCAATTCGATGAGCGACCTGTTTCATAAAAACGTACCTCTGCCATTTATACAAAAAGTTTTCGATACCATGAATCGCTGTCCTCAGCATACGTTCCAGGTTTTAACTAAACGTGCTGAACTATTAGAGGCTTATTCTGCAGAACTAACTTGGTCCGAAAATATTTGGATGGGGGTATCAGTCGAAGATAGCCGCGTAATAGATCGTATTGATCATTTACGGCAATCAGGAGCTAAAACAAAGTTTTTATCCTTAGAACCATTGCTTGGACCACTGCCAAACTTAAATCTAACTGGAATTGACTGGGTAATCGTCGGTGGGGAATCCGGTCGAAATCCAAGACCAATGCACGAAAGCTGGGTTGAAGAAATCCGTTTGCAGTGCGAACAGCAAGGCGTCGCCTTCTTTTTTAAACAGTGGGGTGGACGAAATAAAAAGGAATCTGGACGACTCTTAAACGGACGTACATACGATGAAATGCCAGTAATGGCTTAACGGCATCGCATCAGTACTGAACAAATAACTATACCAAAGATTTTTAACAGCCCTTGTTTTAACGACAAGGGCTGTCTCGTTAATAAAGGCCGCTGTCTTGCATAAACGATGATGGCAACGCCAAACCCTGCCCGCAGCTGAGTTGCTTAACATTGTTGAAACAAGTTTACAAAGGAGACGTTAAGCCTGACTGTTGTTCCTGTTTAACTTCATCAATCAGCCCGTCAAGCCGACCCGCATTAATATCGGTTACAATCTGATCATCCCATCGACTGAAGTCATGTTCGGTTAACCAGGTAGATAACTGGTTATATTCCTCCGCGGATAAAGCGGCAATAGCCTGTTGGATTTGCTCTACTGTCATAGCTCATCTAGTAAAGTATCGTTGCGTACAATATTACAATACTATGGCCGAAAAAAAAATAATTATCGTTCCCTAACCGTATGTAGACAGAATGATTTTATTTCAGGCTTCCATTGGCCTAAGGCCATCCAGTAGAGCCTCATGATACCGACCACGTACGCCCACACCGTTCACACGCCTAAAGACTTTAAACTAGCCCAAGGTAATTCACCTGGAAACGGGCCAGCTGGTATTGCCGGGTATATATCGCGAACCGGCAAACTGGTATTACCCAAAAAATCCGTCGAGCAATTAACGTTAAATGTCAACCTGCTGAGCGTGCGAATGAAAGTTGGGGTCGACGTTGAAGAGGGACAAAAAATTGATATGCTTTACCTGGTTCCCGCAGGAAGTTCGATAGCTGACTCGTTTACGGTGATACAGGCGGCAAAGGGATACACAATTGAACTGGGTAAGCTCTTATTGGAAGAAGGAATTATGTACAAAACCGTTAAGTATACCTTTACCATCGAACCATTCTTGCTTGAAGATGGGATGAGTGGGTATCAATTACGGTTACACGAACCAATTCCTAAGTTGTTCTATATCTGGAGCGCATTTAAAGATTTACAGCGTCAATAACTAAAATTCAGCAAAGCATTCTCTTTTCAATTGAAAAGAAGAATACGATCATTAAGCAATAGCCAAATAGTAGTCCTCCTACCTTATTTGACAACGAGAATATCCTTCCACCGGGTAGTGTAGCAGGGTGACCGAAAATTTTGCTTCATAAGCCAGGCTGATTCCGTAAAACCCTGGCTGGCCAGCCTGACCCGCCCACGGCCATGCCGATGGTTGATGCGGTCAACGGCTGAATACACCCGCTTCCAGCGCTCATCAGGTTCAACGTCAAAGACGCTAAACTGCCGATGGTCCCAATCCACCAGATCCGTCAGCATAATACCCACTTTTTGAAAATTGTACCCCTCCCGGTAAATGGACTCCAAAGCGGCCAGCCCGTATCGGATCAGTTCAGCATCGCTGCAGCTGTGATGAGGTAACTTGACTGTGCGACTGTTGGAGTACTGCCGGTCATTGGTACGGAAATAATTCGTGTGTAGAAATACGGTAATGTATCCAGCAGCCGATGCCTGTTTTCGCAGTTTAAGGGCCGCTCTGGAGAGATAAGTAGTAACCGCCTCACGAAGCGGCTCCAGGCCGCTCACCGGCGTACCAAAGCTGGGTGCCGTGCAAATAGATTTCTTTCGAGCGGGTTCAATCTCCAGTGCTTTACAAGGCTGGCCCCGCAGTTCATACACCAGTCGAAGCCCGGTAACCGTCAGAAACTGCCTGATCCAGTCATCCGGTAAATTACGCAGCTGAGCTGCAGTCTGGATACCATTCTCTAAAAGCAACCGTTCGTAGCGATCCCCAATGCCCCATAAGTCTCCTATGCCAAACTCATCCAATGCCTCACTGATCTTGGCGGGGGTATCCAGCACGCATATCCCCTTATGTTCAGGCTTTTTTTTGGCAAACCACGTGGCTACCTTGCAAAGTGTTTTAGTGGGCGCAATGCCGATATTTATGGGTATGCGGCTACTGCGGTGCGTCGTGGACCGGATCGTCTGCGCAAGCTCCCGTAAGTCGGGATAAATCGTCTCATAACCCGCCAGATCGAAGAAGCCCTCATCAATGGAATATACTTCCACGCGTTCGATGAAGCGGCCAACGATGGCAAAAATTCGTCTCGACATATCCCCGTACAACGGGTACGTACTTGAGAAAACGTGGATACCCTGCTGACGAACCAACTCCTTAATCTTGAAAAAAGGAGTTCCCCGGGTAATCCCTAATTGTTTGGCAATCCCATTTTGCGCCACTACGTTACCATCGTTGTTGGATAAAACAATAACGGGCTGTTTGCGGAGCGCGTGCTGGAACGAAATGTGACAACTGGCGTAAAACGATAAGGCATCAAAATGAGCGTACATACTCGAAAAGGTTAGGGCAGTATTGATGGTTTAAAAAACACCCAGGTAACGGCTCCAAACACAAAGGAGTCCTCCCCTGGGTCCCCCGGGTGCATATAAATTGGGTCGTAGCTTGGGTTATCTGCTTTCAGGAGCAACATCTCCCCGACCCGCTTCATGCGCCTGACAACGTATCCGTCATTGACAAACGCCACAATCACCTGGCCATCGACAGGCTCCATCAAACAATCAACCACCAGAATATCCCCGTCATCAATCCTGGAATTGAGTCGGGCACGCGGATTGACCATACTGTTTCCTTCCACTCGGACAAAATAAGTATCGTCGGGATGAACGATACACAACTCATTCAGGTCCAGGACATTTTCCAAATAATCGGTCGCCGGCGAGGGAAACCCACAGTGGACGCGTGAGAGAAACAACGGTATCCTCAACCGACTTTTTATACCAGCCTTTCTAATTGTAAAACGGGTTCGGACCCTTGTTTTCATAGGCGTCTAATACAAGTAAAATATAATTTCAGGGGCTATTATATTATTAGTATATTATAAATCCTAATATTTTCAAGTTTTTACGTAAATTAGAACTCAAAACTTGGTTATGACCCTCTATCCGTTCAACCTGCTTTCCCATGAAAAGCAGCTGGCAAGTGCCTTCCAAAACGGCACTTTTTTAGTGACCAGACGAGTCGGCATATCGTATTTATGCCTCTATGCTCTGGAAACTTTCTACGTTGAGATCCGCTATAGTCAGGATCTCAATCAGATCACAGCCTGCCGGTCATTCCAAAGCAGCATTGCTTTAGAGCCCTATCTTGAGCAAATCAATTTGGATGTCTACCCGATAGCAACTAATTCATAATCACCGTATCCGCCGGGCGGGGGGCTGGTTACGGCCGTTTGTCGATAAAGTGTTCAATGACCAAAAAGAAATTGCTCAACCCTGATCAGCCCGAACTGGATCGGCAACTACGGGAATTCGAGGCCGCTTTGTACCGGATGACCGGGCGTTGGTATCGGCCGGCTGAACAGGTAGTAACGGCTCAGACCAGGCCATTACGCGAACCTGTTCGCCTACGAGAGTCATCTCTACAATCATGAACCATGGGTTAAATACGTTCATTCATAGGGCCATGATCTGCTGGTAATGTCCAAAATTTTGGACATTACCAGCAGATCAGTAAACGATAGATTTTCTAAGTAAACGACACCTGGTATTCATTCATGGCGCAGGAACAGGCCCAATTTCGAAAAATTATCCACGTCGATATGGACGCCTTTTACGCATCCGTTGAGCAGCGCGACAATCCTGACTTACGCGGAAAGCCTGTGGCCGTTGGCGGCTCCCGTCAGCGGGGTGTTGTCGCGGCAGCCAGCTATGAGGCCCGAACCTATGGCGTACGTTCGGCAATGGCCTCGTCGATCGCGATCCGGAAATGCCCTGACCTACTATTTGTTAAGCCTCGATTTGAGGTGTATAAAGCGGTATCGGCTCAGATTCGGAACGTGTTTGCTCAGTATACCGATTTGATTGAACCGCTCTCGCTCGATGAAGCTTACCTGGATGTAACGGCTAGCCTACCCGATGGGTGCACGGCGACACAATTGGCGCAAACCATCAAGGAGCAGATTAGAGCGCAAACCCAGTTAACGGCATCAGCGGGGGTTTCCTATAATAAGTTCTTAGCTAAATTAGCCTCGGACTATCGGAAACCGGATGGACTATTTGTCATCAAACCACATCAGGGCCTGGCGTTCGTCGAAAAACTACGGGTGGGTCAGTTTCATGGTATCGGCCGCGTAATGGCCGACAAAATGAATCAACTGGGCATCTTTACCGGGATGGATCTACGGGCGCAGAGTGAAGGATTCTTAAACGAGCATTTTGGCAAAGCAGGGGCTTACTTTTACTCAATAGCCCGCGCTGTTGATCAGCGGCCGGTTACGCCCAACCGGGAACGGAAGTCAATGGGCGCTGAAACAACGTTTGAGCAGGATTTGACCGATTATGCAGCTATAGCGGATCAGTTAAGCCCGCTGCTCATACGAGTGTGGGCTTATTGTGAACGCACGGGTATGTTAGGCAGAACGGTCACGTTAAAAGTTAAGTACGCGGATTTTCAACAGATTACCCGAAGTCGGACAGTGCTCACGGCCGTCACTAATTTAGCCCAGCTTCAACAATTGAGTATGGACTTGCTATCGGGAATCCAGGACCTAACAAAAGGGGTACGACTGGTAGGCATCAGTCTGTCCAGCTTTCAAACGAATCAGGCCTTACCCAGCGGTCAATTAAAGTTAGATTTGTAGCACTACATTTCGTTACAGATGCAACAGGAATTTACCAGAACAAAAAAGCCAAGTAAGGGAGAAGGGATCGTTGCGGCAAAGGTTACGATCGTCGATTCACAGAGCAATACGGTAGGTCGGTAAACGAGTCGTTAAAATGAAACAAACATCACTACTACAGGAAGTTGAAGATATAATCAGCCAGATCTGGCTAACCATTGATCAGTGGATGAATACGGGCGAGAAGCTGATATCCTCGGAAAAGTCAGTCGTTTTTAATTTTGCCTGGCTGTTGCAGAAGACCTGCCAGGACCGTATCGAACTAATTGACTTTGAGACAAATCTGTTTCATGATTTCTCAGATGGCCAATTTTTAGACTTGTTCATTCTATATCGTCACGGAGATCAATCAATCCGGGTAGGGATTGAATTTAAGTATCCCAATGAAAAGAAAAGCAAGTCTGGTCAAACTCAGGTAAGGGCCAAAATTGTTAATGATCTGAAGAGATTAACCTGGCTGGTAACTAACGGAGGTATTGATATAGGTTGCTTTTTATGTGTCACCAACGAAAAGAACTACGTTAACCAAGGCAAGTATAAAAAGAATACCGATTTTCTAACCCATCATGGGCAGACCTACACCAAAGGTAGCTTTCTGCCAGCTAATGATCTGTATAAAGAACCCGTCAGGGCCATAACAGATATTACTTTCAGCTGGAACCACATCCAGAGAGTACAGAAGAAATATGAAATCGCCGGGGCCGTTTATTCCTTTCTAGAGCCCATATTTATACGAAACAACGAACTTGAATTAGCCGCCACTTTCTGACTTATTAATGAGTCCATCGGTTCACGTCGATTCCTTTATTCGCTTTTTTGCGGACCATCTTGTTAAACTTGAGAGCCATTATAACTGGCCTGTTCGTTTAAAAACGAAGGAAGCCTTACCTGATTTTCCCTGGCATGAATGGGAAATGCAGTCAGGTAGTGCCAGCGAATGCATTGCGCTAAAGAAGTATTTAACCCAGACCTGGAACACCAGTAATGAAGTCGACAAAAAAGCATTAGCGCGGTGGATCGTCGCCGACTGGGGCGGCGTGCGTTCGAACCGGCCAGCAACCTTTGACGCGCATTGGCAACTGATTCAACTTGATGTTAAGCAGATGCCTTTGCAGGGCATAGCCAGCTATTCAAAAATACTGACGCTGAAAGACTGTACGCAGTATGCAATTTATGATGCGCGGGTAGCTGCCTGTTTAAATGCGGTTCAACTGCAGATGAAGCCCGAGCAACCCGTATTTTTCCCGTATATACCTAGCCAGAACCAACACTTTCGTCAGTGGCCGAAAAGAGAAAACTTCGTGAATGTCTTTCCAAGACAGAAATTAGTCGAGGATCGGGGTTGGCTTGAATTAACGAAAGACGAAACGTACGGGACTTATCTTAATCTGCTCCACACGTTGAAAAAATCTTTTCCGGAATGCGAAATTTATCATTTCGAGATGAGCCTGTTCAGTTTATCCACTCGACTCTGTCCCCAACTCGTGACACTAGAACTGACAAAAGAACGCGAATTGAAATGATTTTTTTCGCACAGGTTTAAGTGTAGTGGTATGTCGGGTACAGGTATTTTAGGGACTAACTTCACTAATTCGGCATAGGCCCAATCGCTATTAATAACGGGGTAAAAAACTGTTAAACAAGGGTTTAATTACTTCTCTGTTAAGTCTACTGTCTCATCAACGTAGTGTATCTTGTTGTTGTAAAAAGCTTATCTGGTGGGTATTTACAACGACAGCCGATTATGAATTACCGAGCCATTCCCCGAATTGCTAACTCGGACTTGACCGAGTTTAAAAACAAACTTCTGTTCGGACGTAAGCCGATCCCAATCTTTAGCCAGGCACTGGCATTCGGGACTCTTTTCCATGATCACTTATTACTGACTCCTGAGGTCGAACCCGCTGGTAAGGGGGCTACGGCTATAAAACGGATGCTAGAGGTGATGCGAAACGACACTGATTTTTCTGAACTGCTCAAAAAGGGTATCTGTGAGCAGGCGCACTTTTGGGAGGATGAACGGACAAAACTTCTCTGCAAAGCACGCATTGACTTACGCGCTCCGGTAGAAAGCCTGATCGTTGACGTTAAAACGACATCAGCCACAACCTACACCGATTTTTTAACCGCTTGTCAAACGTACGATTACGACCGCCAGGCCGCTTTCTATCTGGACGGTTGCCAACAGGTCGGACAAGCCGTAACCAGGTACCTGATCTTGGGAGTTCAAAAACAAAAGCCCCATCAATTGTTTAAGCTGGAACACGTAATCGACGATTCATTTATTAATTATGGTCGCCGTAAATACCAGTCATTACTACGGTCTTGGAAACAGCAGCCTTATCAGCCAACATCGTGGCAAATCGAGTAAAAATAGTGGCTGAAGCCAGCAAAATTTCAATTCAAAAAACGCCTAAACAGACAACCGTAAATGCCCATCCGTGTACAGCGTAAACGAACGAAAGGATACCGGTTACCACCAAACACAATCAGTGTCTGCCGGCCCGGCCGGTTTGGTAATCCGTTCCGACTAACTGACGTTTATAAGCTAGCCGAGCGGCAAGGCGCTAAAGCAGGAATCATTGACGCGGAACAAATTCACCAACTAGCCCAGCAGCTGGTCGTTGACCGGTTCGCTCAACTACTGGCTGATCCCAATGGTATACCGAGCGATGAGTCTTTTGTTAGCGAAGCCATTCGCCAGCGGTTTGTTTGGATGCGTGGTAACCTAGGATTACTGAAAGGAAAAAATTTAGCCTGCTTTTGCGCCCTTTTATCGAAAGAAGGGAAGCCTATCCCCTGTCATGCTGATACACTTCTGCTTTATTCGAATGATGAAAGTTTACCTCCCCTTGGACTTGAGTTGGAATGATGCCGTGTCGATTGATGGATGAACTAGCTAAACCAAGGGCCTTTGTCAGTGGGCAGGATATGCCGGCGCATCTGGTAGTAAATGCCTTGCCGACGAGTAAAGGAATGACTTAACAAGTCGATACCTTGCTGACTGGCCATCCGGCTGCGATCCAGCCGACGTAAGGGGAGATTGCCCTGGCCATACAAGGCAATAACTTCACCTGACTCCTCAACCAAATCTTCCCACAAGAAGGTGGCGTAAAACTCGCTTTCGGTTAGGCCATCGATCCACCGCTGCACCTGCTCATGTGAAACCCCACTCTGGAGATACAACTGCCGGATCACATCCTGATCAACCTGAAGCCGATATTGTTGACGGCATACCTGCTGGTGCAACTGCGCCCGACGCTGCTGTTCACGGCGTAACCTACTTAGTAAAATTAAGGCCAGCACCGTAAGGATTGACACCAGTGCAATGAGACCAAGGCAGCAGAAGAAAAGAGTCATGAGCGTAAAATCTGATCAGGATAGATCGACAAAGGCGATTGCCTGATTAAACTAATGAAGAAAAGTTGACTTGTAAAAAAGACGGCGTGAACGCCGGTATAACAGGGGAAAGGGCGGCCCGGAAGACACGTACAGCACATACATTCTGGTCATTGCTCGCCCTGAAGGGTCGTATCTTTAGGAAAGAAGAAACAGGGAACTGTCCCCGGATGCTATGGCCAAGCAAAAAGAAAATCCCTTTAGATGTGAAGTTCGCATTAAGGGTCAAACCGAACCATTTGCTACGTTCAAATTCCAGTCAGACGCCAGACATTTCGCCGAATGGTCAAGAGAAGCGTACATGAATAGTACCGAACTCTGGCAGGATGAAGAACTGATTCTTGAATTCAAAAAGCCAAGTTGATTGGCGGACTTTAGAGAGAGCTGTCAGACAAGCTTACTAAGAGACGTATTGTTCCTAAGCGCTCTTTGGTGCGGTGGCTCTTAACCTGTTCATTAATTCTTCCCGGTCATGAATCATCGACCCTTCTCATTGGCTCGGCAGGTATGCTATTTGTCAGGCGAGCAGAATTACACATGGACCCATCTTTTATCGGGATACCGGGATCTTCGACGGGGCCCGCTTGCCCTAGTGGCCCAGTACTATCCCAGCTTTTTGCGGATTCATAAGCAATACGTTATCAATCCGGACTACCTGCTCAGTGTGCACCAGCAAACCCGCTCTCAGAAACGGCCTTTGTTTGACGTTGAGTTAGTGGGTGGCGTGCGTCTACCCATTGCCCAAAGCCGGGTATACACGCTGTTACCCGTGTTACAAAGTATGCTGCAACGGAATCAATCCCAGATATCCAGTAGGTCAGGCCGGATAGCAAAGAAGGCAAACCAAATTCTTATATGAGCCAGCTTTCTCTTTTTGCTTCACCTGAAATGTCCGTCCTGTCAACGGACGAGGGTTTTGGCCTTGCCATTGATGACGAAGTCAATCGCCTACTCGCGCAGCAGGCCCCGGTTGCCATTGGCATTAGTGGCGGAAAAGATTCATCGGCCTGTGCCTGGGCAGTCATGGCTTACCTGAACCGGATCGGTCACCGGGGGCCGCGCGTCCTGGTTCATGCAGACCTGGGACAGATTGAATGGGAGGACTCTGCCCGTATTTGTCAACAGGTGGCCCATCAATTAGGCATTCCGTTAATTACCGTACAACGCCGGCAGGGAGGCATGATCGAGCGTTGGCAACAACGCTGGCAGTCTAATGTGGAACGGTACAAAAACCTCTCCTGCGTGTCGCTAATCCTGCCCTGGTCGACCCCATCCATGCGGTTCTGCACGAGCGAGTTAAAAACAGCCATTATCTGCCAGCGACTAACCGAACTGTTTCCTAATCAGGTAATCATTTCGGTAACCGGCGTTCGCCGGGCCGAAAGCAAGGACCGCCAGCGTACGCCCGTCCAGCAGCCCCAGTCTGCCCTGTTGCGTAAGAAAAAGAATACAAGCGGTATTACCTGGAATCCCTTGGTTGACTGGACGCTGGCTCAGGTTTGGGACGCGCACAAGACTGGGGGCTTGCCCATTCACCAAGCCTATCGACACTACGGTTGCAGCCGGGTTTCGTGTACCTTTTGCATTATGTCTAGTCAGGCCGACTTACGCGGGGCGCTTAAGGCCCAGCATAATCATGCAGCCTACCGTCAGCTGATCGATCTGGAGAATGCATCGGGCTTCTCCTTTCAGGGTGCTACCTGGCTGGCAAGCCTGGCCCCAGAGTTGCTATCGGCTGAACAGCAAATGGGCCACCAACAAGCCAGGTATCGAGCGCAGGAGAGGACCGCCTTACAACAAAGGCTGCCGAAGCGAATCCGCTTTACCAAAGGCTGGCCAACCGAGATGATCGGATTGGACGATGCAAAGGTACTGGCGATGGTGCGACGGCACATCGCGCAGCTGTATGGATGGGCCGACATGCCCTACACAACTGCGGAATCCATTCAACTGCGCTACGCAGAATTATTACTTCAGAAATCGCTTCGCGAAACAAAAAAACCAGTGGCTGTTGACTTGGGTATGGCTAGACGGACCCGGAACAGACGACAAAAACAAGACACAGCCCAAAAACCTGAACGATGTCCTTGAAAATAGCCTGAGACTGGGACGTCTTTGGAACCGGAAAGGGTGAAACGCGCCACAGGCGTCATCAACGAACCTATTCACCCTGCCTGTATCACTTCACCTTCTCATCCAAGATAACGGGGGGTGAAAGGCAACACAGCTTTGCAAGCCTTATCGATTAGCGACCATACCCAGGGCTGAGGGGCGTATCTTTAGTACATGGAACACGCCTCAACTGCTCCCCGCCTTCGCCAGATTCAGGTGCCGCCCGTCCGCAAAAGCAAGCGGCCCCCAATTCTCCACATTCGCCGGATCAAACTGGCCGGGGGGCGTTTAGAGTACCGCATACCCATCGAGGTAGACCGAACTTCGTACGTGCAGCTTTGGTGCGATAAACGCGATCGAAAAGCCACTGAGCAGCGGCTCATCGAGCAACACGCCGATAAGCGGGTGAAATTTTATAGCTTAAAATAGACGCCCACATGGCAAGTAGGCAACTGAACCTCTTTAGCTCTCCGGTAGACGTCGCTCTACAACCGCTGCGCGTTACGCCG
This sequence comes from Spirosoma jeollabukense, assembly GCF_054777855.1. Lineage (NCBI taxonomy): Bacteria > Pseudomonadati > Bacteroidota > Cytophagia > Cytophagales > Cytophagaceae > Spirosoma > Spirosoma jeollabukense. Next base: position 189,569 of record NZ_BAAHAD010000012.1, on the reverse strand, counting down.
TTGCCGGATGTGGGCAGTCTGATCGAACGCATTGGCAGTGATGAGGACTGGCAGAAGCGGACGCTCAGTGAGGTGCTGGAACTGTGGCCATGTCTGTATGATGAGTACGTCCATATACTGCTGGAGCCCCGAAAGCAGACAGAAGAATGGTTCAAGCAAAATGGAACCCATTATGCAATGGCCAGCCCAGCCACCCGCCAGCATTACCGGCGCGAGCATGCCGCCCTGACGGACGCAAAAAACCTGTTTCATTCCATCCTGTATGGTTTGTATAGCCAGCGGATGGAAACGTTGTTTGCGCAGGCTAAACAACGGTTAATTAATAAGGGCCTGACCGGGGTAGCCCTGGAGGGGTGTGAAGAATTTTTCAACGATGTATTTCAACGGCCTGATTACCCGGATTTGGGTAAACGACTTCCTCAGCTAATGGACGATTTAGCGGTTGAGTACGCCAGATTAGTTACCTGACAGCAATACGTATATAGGTTTGCGTTCGCTGATAAAAGAGTCACTTCACCTTTTTTATTACGCCTAAGACCAGGCCATAACAGGGGAGAAGGCGCGCTTATGTTGCACTACGGTTTGGGTCCTAAGCCAGTCTATTTCCGTATCGAACGCTATTTTTGAGTCGTAAACCAGCAAACGTCTACTGATATGGAAAATGGTCATAACGGTCAGCTACCCAAACACACGCTCCCCAAATACCAGATATTAGGCTACCCGCAATCAGACGTGCAGTTTCAAATCGACCTTAAAGCCAAGACGCTTTTTCTAATTGACTTGGATCAGGGTGGGCGTAGCCTAACCAACGATATGAATAACGCCCTGTGCCGGTTGATTCACTACCAACGGGTAGAAGGCCAGCCGGTGAAGCTCAATGAGTTTACAATATTTTATTCTGACTCTACCGGAACGGTGGATGGTGTGCGTGTTTCGTTTGGCTTAATGGGTAGCCTGTCACATTCGTTTTACTCGGTTTCTATTTACGACCTGACCCGGAACGGAGGTTTCCAGAACGGAGGTTCCCGGAACGGCGGTTCAGGGCTGGAATAGATCCTACGGGACGACAATTTTCTGATCGATCCGGCGCATACGGGTTTTTCAGCCATAACCACCGAAGCGCCTTCCCTTCGGTGGTCGTATACCGATCGCAGCGCACACAGCGGGCGAGTCGGCTATCGCTACTTTACTTCACCTACTCATCTGTGTTGACAGCGATGGGGTCGATTCCTGGACCCAGGCAGGCTAACCTGCAACTAGCTACACATAACAGGGAAAAGGGCTTTCCCCATCCCTATAAGCAACACTCGTTACCCCACCCCATACCCGGTTGAATGGCTATCTTTAGACCAGTAAACAACACAATTTATTTCCTGAACAGCGTATGGAGTTTTTTCAAAAAGTCCACCAGCTTGGCTTACAGGGCGATTTTAAAATCGTCTGTCAAACCGTAGGTGAAAAACTCATTGTTAGCGTTCTGCTGACCAACGAGCAATGCGGAGACAAAGCCCAACAGCTAATAAAACCCCTGTTGTTCAATGGACTTCCAGAAGCCATTGATGAAGCTTTTTTCAGAAAGATTACAGAGCCGTATCAGCAGACTTCTCAATTGCTGGTCAGTATGGAGGACCATCTCAAAAGTGTTGCGCTGGCCAGTGAGCAGTCGGCAATGGCAAAAGCGGCTGACACCAAACAGCGAAAAGAAGCTGAGGAACAGAAAAAAAACTATGATGGCATTATGGTCAAAGTGGCTGAATTGGAAGAAGCCGGAAAATACCGCGAAGCGTGTGCCAAACTGCCCGACCCGACCCTATTCCCCAACCAGCAGGAAGCCCTCACCAAAAAGCGGGAAGAATTAGTTCAGAAGTTCAGTGCCCCTACCCTATTTGAATCAATTAATGCATAAACAACTCGTATGAACCTGATCGCCACAACCTATAAACGGGTATTTATTATTCAGGACAAAGGCCAGCCTGTTGAACTGGCTGACCCTGAACGGTCCTTAAGCCCTCAAGCCGTACTGAATTTTTATGCCAACAGTTATCCCCTGTTAACGACCGCAAAAGTAAGTGAGGGGCAAGTCAGAAACGACCGCATCGAGTACCGTTTTGATAGCGTTATGGGTACGAAAGGTTAATCAGTAGCGATCATGGGCAAACCCGCCAGAGTTATTTCAACGGACTATCCCTATTCCAATCAATGGCAACGCTCCTCGGCAATAGCCGCGTTTCTGCTCACCCTCAACTCACTCCCCGACGCGGCTCACAGCGTCGTTCAGAAACGACGCTCTTTACCGCTGAGTCAGCTACCAATGGTTTTTTAAGATACCGTTTCGAGCCAGTTGTTGAGGAACTGGCCGAACTTCACGATCAGGCGATTATCGAAGCTGAGTTCTTTCAATCCCTGTTGTTTTTGTCTCAAGCCTATGGGTTTGGTTTTGACGTAACGGCAATGGAAAATACCAGCGTTTATCCGCATAATGTTTTCCTTGCCTTTTCACAGGCCGAAGCTGCCCTGCAAGCGGCAGACTCCAATGCATCGCTGGCCATCATCGAGGACGATGATACCCTCCGATCAACCCTTGCCGTTTACAAGGTCTATGAAACGGGCTTTAGCTCGTATTATATACCGCTGGAACCCCTTTACCAGACGCTCAAGGAAAAAAGCAGGTTGTCGGCTTCGGCCCTGTTATGTTCGTTGGTATCGTATCTGCATACGGTGGCAGGTGTGGCCTTCTTTTCCGACCAGAGTAGCTTTGTCTATTATCAATGTGATATGATGGCAGAATCCATGCGGGAGGACGATGAGGAAAACCAGCTGGCTGAATTTGAGACGCTGTTAACCAATACCCGACTGGGCGGATCAATCCTACAACGGTACATAGGTTGGAACCAGCGGCATCTGGATGCGTTTGAAACGCGGCATCAATCCTTCCGACCTACCGATGAATGGGAAGAAGCCTTACACCGGATTAGCGGCTCATTTTTGAATTTATATCGTCAGTACCCTGACCGCGCCTACTACCGAAGCTATGAGCGGGGATTGGCCAATTCCGACGATGATTATTCAATTGACCCCGACCAGCGAATTGGTTTTTTATGGCAATGTGGGGATTGGGTCCATGAGAACATACTGGAATCGTTGGACTGCGATTTTAACGGGGGCGGGTACGTTGAAGAACCACTGGCGTATCATTTGTTTGAACGGCCTTGCGCCAAACCACCGCTTTGTTTAGCCTTTGAGGAGGTATTCTATACCGGCCTTGATGAGCTAGCCGACCTACTAAAAAACCTTGCTGATGAACAACATAACCGCAAAGTATGGGAAGTCGTATCTGCCGACGCAGGGACTGCTGGTCTATCGACAGGCGAGCAATAGTCATCATGGGCATGTGCAAGCCTTCGACGTTGACCCGGTTTCTGGTCATCCCATTAATTTCCATCCCTTAACCGAACAAGAGTCAAGGCAGTTAGCCAAAATCCTGACGGTGGAAAAAGAAAAGAAAAAAGGTTTTTTACGACTCAACGGGCTGTTGCCCGAAAACGTACTTTATCTGGATGCCGATCAGGGCCGGGTAATGTGGTACACCCCCCCGCAACAGCGTAACTTATATTTCATCGAGTCGTTAACTATACCGAACGGGATAGCCCCTCTACCCGCGTTGGTATGGTTGGCTTCCAAGAATTATTTATTTCTGTTTGCCCTGCTGAGTGCCGAGAAACCGACCATAGATACCCCCCTATATTATGCTCCGTTTTTCAATACCAACAAGCAGGGAGGGGTCTGCATGGGAACTGTCAGCGTCGGTATTCGTCAGTCGTCCACGCTTAACGAATTTATGGCGGCATGGGAAGAAAGCTTTTTCAATTCGTACTTCTCCCACCTGTTCGATGAACATCAGCCTGTTCAGGGTAACATCATTCAACTATGGCAACGATTGATTGATCAGAATACAGCTTTTCCCCTTGAGGTACTCGTTACCAGCCCCTTCACGTTAAAACAACTTACAGGTTATACAGATGGAAACAACTAGACCCCGCGTGGATTCGCCCGATCAGGCGCGACCAAGTGTTCATTTTACCGCTTCATACCTGCTGAATCCGACCAATCCGCTGACGGTTAATTTAATCGGGGCCGGGGGGACCGGCTCGCAGGTGTTGACCTTGCTGGCCAGAATGAACCACGCCTTTACCGAATTAGGCCACCCCGGTTTGCATGTTCGGTTATGGGACGGTGATACCGTCAGCCATGCGAACCTGGGTAGACAGTTATTTGCCCATTCTGAATTGAAACTTAACAAAGCAGTTGCCTTAATTAACCGGGTCAACGGTTTTTTTGGCACCAACTGGAAAGCGGTTCCAACCCCCTACTGTATCAGCCGCCTTCGGGGAACTTCGCGCCAGTACGCATCGGCCAATCTGTTCATTACGTGCGTAGATACTGTATCGGCACGGCGGGAAATTGCGCTGATATTACAGGGACTAAGCGTACAGGCCAAACAGGACCGGGTCGCGCCTGACCGGGGCGCGTTCGACCGCGACAGACCCTATTACTGGCTTGATTACGGGAACAGTCAACAAATCGGTCAGGTCATTTTATCGACTGTTGGCGAAATTGAACAACCCCCTACGCAGGAATATATGGCTGTTGGCCAGCTTCCCTTTATTACGGACGAATTTGACCAGTTACTTTTCGAAGCTGACCAGTCCGATAATACGCCCAGCTGTTCACTGGCCGAAGCGTTGCAAAAGCAGGAGTTATTTATTAATTCAACACTAGCCAATCATGGCTGTTCTCTACTTTGGACCCTGTTCCGCAAAGCGATGACACCCCACCGGGGCTGTTTCCTTAATCTGGAAACGGGCCGCACCGCTCCTTTGCCCATCGCCTAACCGGGATGGCTTTACTCTGTTTACTTTACTTCACCTTCTCAAGCAGTACGTTCAATGACTATAACAGGGGAAAAGGCTTATCCGTAGGCTGATTGATAGCCTATTAAAGCAGCCTTATGAGGAATTGAGTCCTATAAAAGCCGTATTTTTAAGTAAGCCAACATACGCCTCCGCCACGGTAACTCTCCTACGGTTATGGATACTCAATTTTATATTCGTACCTCCCACGCGGGCAGTCCCGCCAATAAACTCCAAAAGGCGATTTTGGATGTCATGCCAGCCTATTGTAATCAGCGGACCGCCGCTGCGGTTGACCGACGAGCCGAACGTGTTCATTGAACGGCCGCAGCGGCGGTCCGCTCACCAATCGAATCAACTACATCAACTGTCAATTTCCGCGTTGTAGCCCGATGAAAGTGGGGAGTAACCCACTGGGTCAGTATTTACGGCAGGGTGGAGATAAGGGTAAAGTCAGTGACCAGGAGCAAGGTGCTAGGCAGGGCTGGCGGGTATCAATTTCGGGCCTTGTTGAGTTAGAGCTTATGCCCGTGAAGGGCACCCTGGCATTTGATAAACCCGATCCCTACGTATTCATGGTCCTCAGGACGGCGACGGACACGGATCAAACGGCGCAACAGATGTCAGTTTTTCTTGACGTATAAGCCTATCCGTTCGCTTGTATGATGACCAGTCGAATGTTGCACCTTCTCCAAGCCAGTGCTGATGCCTATCCGTATGACAGCCGCGCTAACAGTCGCTTTCAGTAAGGCACTTACTGAGTGTTAACAAGCCCGGCAAACCGTTTACGCTAGTCATATATAACCCTAAACACGTAATGATGTCTGTACTATTTAACACTGATTTACCGACTCGTATCCTCTTTGTCGGGGGTGGTCAGGACTCCGTAGCGTTACTAATGTTATGCCAGCATGATATAGGTTTTCGGAAAACGTTTTTGGGTAAATCTAATTTCTGTGCTTTAATGACTGACACCGGCAATGAATATCAGGAAACAGAAGAATACGTTTCGTGGCTAAAACAATGGTGTCCAACGGTCGGGATTGATTTTACGTTCGTGACGCCGGACATGGGCTTTCACGGGGCCACCTGGCAGAGCCTTACGGATCAGATGGAGCGCAATAACAACATTATGGGCGTCACCTTTGCTAAATCCTGCACCGATAATCTGAAGATTAAAGTCAGCTATCGCTTTCTGGCGCAGTGGCTACGAGATCATTACGGATACCGTGGCAATGACCCTTCCGTTTTTTACCAGTACCGCCATTACTTCGGTAAGCTGGTCAGCTGGATCGGTTTTGCCGCCGGGGAGGAAAGCCGGGTCGCTCATCCAGGCCCCAAAACGCCAGCCAAACCGGATGAATACGTTCTGTTTCAAGAGGGCGACACCGGTCCCGCCTATATCCCCAAATGGCGGAAACTGTGCGTTGAGCATCGCTATCCGCTCCTGGAACTGGGCCACGACCGGGCCGCCTGCCAACGCATCATTGCCGGGTACGGATATCCGGTACCCTACCCAAGTAATTGTATGTTCTGTCCCTTTCAGAACGAAGTCGAGATCGTTTATTTGTACAGAACCCACCCGGATCGCTGGCAACAGTGGGTAGAGCGCGAAGCAGCTAAGCTGGCTAAATTCGCTCAGTCCAAAGTCAACCATGGCGTAAAAGGGAAACTCGCTCTACCACAGTACCTCAAGAAGGCACTGGAGAAGTATGGTCACTGGAGTATCGAACAGTTGCGAGAATACCGATTTTCTCATGGTCATTGTGTTGTCTCTAAGTATTGACTAACCCGATAGAGACTTGGCTACCTCACTTCACGAATTCAGGCAATACTAAAACAGGGGAATAAAACTTGACTATCAGCCGCAGCTACCCCCTATTGTAATCAGCTGCCCCCACGATGAATCGTATTTTTAGGAAGGTAAACACCTGATTATTATGAGCAAAATACCGTTTGAAGGCTTAAACTTTGGTAGTTATAAACAGCCCCTTCAAGTGCGAGAAAAGTACCGTCTATTAATTCATCACCGGATTAACACCAATGCCGAGCGGGTTAAGGCGAATGAGCCGATTTACAAAAAGTTACTATCGGATAATAAGGTGTCGAGGAAGTTTGCCCGTGAGTTTATTCAAATTCAGCTCTGGTTTTTTAAAAATAATACGGCTTTTTTCACCCGCTGGCGTAAGAATAGAAAAAAGCTGGTACCACCTAAAAACTTACCTGCTCACTTATTCAGGTAATACCTACTGACGGGTAGTGCCTAAAAGAAAGTTATAAACCAGTGCCGATTCAGTACTAAACCCTTACGCCCTGTTATGGAAACGAAGTCCCTGACCCAGCAAGCCGTTTACCAGTTCCTGAATGAACTGTATCAAATTGACCAAACCTTATCGGGCAATTACAATCCTAACCAGGATAAGGACGTAAACTTAACGGGCCTGGGAGAACTGGTACTGGATAAGTTTACTATTGAGGTGAATGATCCGCAAGAAAATGACGTCTTTGAATGGGTTTATCTGTGGAGTAACAGTAAAGGGTTTTTAGGATAGGTATTCAGTTGATGACCGTTTGAAGCCGGTCATGCTTGCTTCACTTCACCTACTCAAAGGATAAAGGGCATGACTAATCATCCGTGGTGATAGTCGGGGAGAAGGCTACGCCCATTATAACAGGGGAAAGGGAACATTGCGCAGGTAATAACGAGTTTCCCTTAACCCCCAGGCAATGACCTGTTCTGACGATCTTTAGGGTATAGAAAATCAGCCACAACTCCGCTATGCAGCCTGTTCTTACCCCCGCTCTTCAAAAACAAAACGGCATCCGTGCTCAAATCTATCGTCATTATGGACCCAATGAGCGCCATTTGCTGGGTCACGTCGATAGCGTCGTCATTGTCGGTGAAGGCATCACCGGGAATGCATTTGTCTCGGAGCGATGCCCCGCCGTTTACCTTGAACCAAGTGCGTTAGGCGATGAATACGCCCCCCATCTACGGCCAGTTGGTCATGAGAAAAAACACCTTATGGCTAGTGGGGACTGGGTTTACAGCGATCAACCCGATTTTGCTGCGCATTTCAAGGGATTTCTGAAGCTCCATGACCGCTACGAAGGACGTTAAAGGCTACCCAGCCTCGTTTCAAGTAAAGTAAGTTTAGCGCTCATCACCGGCCACATCAGGCAAAGCCTTTAGCCCAATGACCAGCGCCAAACCTACTACTTCACCTAGTATCGTTTTACAGCACTTATCCACTTAATCCGGCTAAAAAGCCGGGGTATAACGGGGGAAGGAACTGATATAAATTACTCCTTTATAGCCTTCATTGATCGATTTTCATCCTAGTCAGAACGTATCTTCCGACTATCAAAAAAGAAGGAATTAGGCTTACCTCCACTGTTTTTCGACCCCCAATCATCTCCGGGAAATTACGTCCGGTAGCCCCTGAATCACCGTTACTGACCAATTCTCACTTCTGGAACTGCACTTGTCCAGAGCGGTTTGTTCATTCAAAGCTAGCTTCCTTCTGCCTGGTTTGTGGCTGCTGTCAGCACGAACAGCCCGATAGCCTGGTAAGCGAGGTAACTACTTATGACTTAGTACCACTAAAATGATAACTAACTCATTGGCTCAGCGTAGACCCGTTTTGTCGCGGGCGACAACCGGTACAGTTTTTTTGCATCAGCAGGACTTACCCCCACCCATTCATGCTTACCAGCAGGATCATACTTAATCGACTTTATCTTACGAAGAACAAATAATGATTGATGTACGTCATGTTCCTGTACATAGTACATATCTGCTCCCCATAACTTAAACGTGTTATGGGCAAAGTCGGCGTTCAATACGATATTATGACCACTTACCTGACTTTCGACACTGGGATAGATTAACCCGTTTATGGGCGCGACTTTATTGACTCGAAAGTCATTGAAGAGGATGTTTGACAGCGTACTGGTAAATCGATAAACTTCATTGCTACCTTTTTCGGCAAACACCTGCCCGATATAAGCATCCACGTCGCGAACTTCCTGATCGGTAGATGGAGAAAAATAAGGCTCGTGGTTAATCAGCAGGTCATACAAGTCCTTGTCCTCGTCCGAATTCACATCAAGTGAGCGTCTAATATGTTCAGCCCCCAGTATGATTGTTTCTACCTCAATCGGTTGAGAGGGTCGATTATTGGCCGCCAGGGTAGCCAACTTATGAGCCCAGCTCGAAATCACAACGTAATGGCCTTTTTTTGCCTGAACCTCAAAAATGGGTACACCCATTTCCGAAGCCCCATAAAACATCGACTCGTTATCCAGGTTGCAGCGGCTCCGAGGAAACGTATAATCCCGGTCGGAGGGAGGAGCCGGACAGTGCATTCGGTCGATGAGTGGGCTGCCGTCAGAGTCACTAAACCAATTTTCGTTGATATGTTTAGTGGCCCGATGGAGTAGGGGATGTTGAAAAATGTAGGGGGTGTAGGCAAATTTAAGTTTTGGATCTGAAAACAACTCATAAAATACCCGACGTATTTCGTAGTCATCCGTGCATGGATGGCCTATTCGGTTCCGTAGCCGGCGGAGTGTTTCGGCTGGTGTATACAATCTACTCATGTACGTTATCTTTCGTGTTGGGTCGGCGTTTCCGACCCGCTACCTAAAGAACAAATCCGAAGGCAATTTCATCCTATGCTGAACGAACGTTAGACGTGTGAAATTTTCGTAGCAAGTCCCCAACATACATCGGTTAATTGACCTCGGTGGCGGACAATTATGCTCTTAATGGATCATTATGATCGTAGATAGCAACGAAGCTTACATAATGATACTCAGCACATTAAATCAAAAATTGAAGAGAAATTTCTTAATTTTATGTTGCAATGACCGAAAAAAAAACATATATTGCTTTATATTTAAGCCATATTGAAATGGTTTATACTGTTTACCTTCATTGAACTATGCGGATTATAACGTCAATGCAACCCGTGGCTACTGGCGGCATTCCGCAGGAAGCTATTCCTGAAATAGGGCGAATTGGCCTGGGAAAACTCGCGCACACGGAAGGGGGGAAGGTATACCCAACCGCCACGGATTACTTTGTGCCCCGTGGCCGGGCTCAGGATTTATTCACGCAACTGTACGGACCGGAGCCACGCCAGTTGCCAATTTGTTTTTACAACGATGCAGAGGAAGCCAGCTGTAATGTACGGCTGGAAATCCGGGATCGGAAGGGTGATTTATACGCCTATTCGGACGGCCAAACGTTTTATTTCCGACCTAAAGACGGAAGTCCAGGCTATACCAAACTGGTTACGTTGCAACAGGTTCCGGATATTGCCTTACGGACCGAAGAACACCTACAAAAAGGACTTGCGCCCGATAAGGCCAAGCACATCGTTTGGAAGCCAACCTTATCTTTGCGTTTTATGATTCGGGACTTTCCCCTGGTTGGGTATTGGCAGATCATGACGCATGGCGCACAATCCACCATTCCCCAGGTTACTAGAATGGTAGACACCTGGAAGCAATTACTGGGAAGTTTGTGTATGGTACCCTTTGTCCTCAGCATTAAACGTGGTAAATCAAGCGATAAAGCCAAACAGTTCACCTACCTGAACTTACTGCCCGACTTCTCCCTTGATCATGCCCGGCAATTTGCCCAGAACCGCCCCAAGGAACCGGTAACTTTACCACAAGCCAGTTTACTTAATCCACTTGAGATAGGCCCGCCTGACCAGGTATATGAACCAACTGTCGTGTCTTTACCGGCTGGACACGTATAAAATTTTTTGATCTACTACGCCCGGTTGTACCGGCCGGTAGAAGCGGCCGGTTGAAACAAGTTGGTCCATTTTCGCTGAATGTAGATATTCCTTAGTTTTTTTGTTGACGCATTTCTTCCCCGTTACTTAATACCATGTCAAAACCAATTATTCTGGCCGTATTCAACAACAAAGGCGGCACGGGCAAAACAACGATAACCTTTAACCTGGCGGCCGGTATCAACCGGCGCGGTCACTCCGTGCTGATGGTAGATTTGGACCCTCAGCATAACCTGACCATGGCCGTAGGCTTGCCGGCTAAATCCAAGCATGTCGGTGATTTACTGACGGGGGATGCGCAGTGGGAAGACGTAATCGAGATGACTAAGACAAATGGGCATCCCTTTGGCTTTCTGCCCGCTAGCCTGGATCTGCAGCGTTCCGATGCCATTTTAAGTAACGACGCGGAATTTTTCGCCCTACGGAATTTGATCGAAGAAGAGGTCGAAAAAGCACCGGACGCATTTTATGATTTCGTCGTGATTGATTGCCCGCCTAACCTGGGTATACTTACCCGGAATGCCTTATGTGCTGCCCACTACTACATTGTTCCGCTGCAGGGTGAAAATTTTGCCTTCCAGGGACTGGCCCAGATTATCAAGCAGGCGACCCGCATGAAGAAAGATTTTAACCGGTCGCTTGAACTGGCAGGCATTCTTAAAAATCGGTTTGGGGAACGTACAAAGTTTGGTTCTGAAATCAAGAAAGCTTTAGTGGAAAGTAAATTGCCCGTCTTTACCGCCGCCATCCGGCAGAGCATTGGCCTGATGGAAAGCGCAGCCGAGCATAAATCCATATTTGAGTATGATCCGGGCAGTAACGGAGCTGAAGATTTTAATCAGTTAGTGGATGAGCTGCTAGCCATTCTTACTACCGCCAACTAAGTGTCAATTATGGCTAAGAAAACAAAAGATTTTTCGCAACAGGTAGGTGGCATTCTAAGCAGCGCGTTAACGCCTGAACCGGAACCGGAGGTGATGGTCAATGATGTACCCCTGCCAACGCGCCGGTTTGGTTCCAGCTCCGTTAAAACCCTCACCCCATTAACAACGGCCGAAGCCGCTCAACTGGCCCGATTGGAGGCAACGATTGACCGGGGCATGAATACCTTTCTGGATGTCGGCCGGGCATTGATTGAAATTCAGGAAAATAAACTGTACCGGGCTACTCACCTGACCATCGAACAGTACATGCTGGAACGGTTCAGTCTTAACCGAAATCGAGGCTATCAACTTATTGAAGCGGCTAAAGTTGTTAATCAGATTGCGGAAGAAATTAAATCCGATCCGGTTGAAGCAACGGATGCTTCGTCGACGGAAGGCTACCAAGCCGTTCCTACCGGGAAAGTACGTCGGTCAAAGCCCTCACCCTCAACGGCGAAACAACCCGAGGACGTCGACTATACGGAAGAGTCCGGTGATGGTACAAATTTAGCCGAACCAGCAGACGCGGAAACGGCTGGGCAAGCTTCGGGCCCCACAAGCTACGTGTGGTCAGCACCCGAAGAGGGTAAAGAAACGGGTGAACAAGGAGAAGGTGAACTATCAAACGGGAAAAACACGTCCATTCCCTTGCCCAATACCGAATCTCACGCGGCTGCGCTGGCTCAGCTGCCGGAAGATCAACGAACTACTATTTGGAAGAAGACCGTAGCCGAGAGCCAGCAAGACGGCAAGCCGATTACGGCCAGCCGCATTAAAAAAACGGCCGAGAAAGGAGGGGTTCCACTTAACAAAAAGGCCCCTAAGGACCGGGCACCCGCTAAAAATGCGGTTGGAAATAATCCTGATGCCAACGACGATTTTTCCGATGCGGCCCTGGAGCATACGCGTCAGGCGATGAACAATCCAACTTGGATAGCAGAGGAAACCAAAACGGCAACGGGCAGCGATTTAGGAGAGGAAGAATCAGTTGAGGTGGGCGAGGAGAAAACGGGCGATGCGGTGATGGATGTCGCACCAGTGGGTTCGCGCCAGGCTCTTAGTGAAGCGTTGAGTGAAAAAATCGTTCAGGCCTTACCTGGTGAAATTATGATTACCCTACGGGGTTCTTTTCTTATTCGTGAAGGTCTATCCGAAAGCTGGCAAACGCTTCGGGGGGATGATCGGGCGATTGATGAGCAGTATTCCGACACCCTGACGATTCAGGAATTCTGGGACTTGATCGGGGCGAAAAGGTAATAAGTCGGAACATACCGATTATCCTGGCAGACATCTTACGGTGTCTGCTTTTTTTATATCCACCCGTGCGCTACCAAGTGAGCAACACGAAAATTATACGGGCAAGACTAAGAAAAACCTCACCCAATTCATTTTTTATAACAGGGAAAAAGGTAACACACAGAATGTCCATCAGCCGTTCATTATCAGACTATTATAGGGCTTTAGGGGGTAAATTTAGGCTACAAACAAACAGCAAAAAACCCCTTATTTCATGACAACGCTATCAAAAAAAACTGCCAAAAAATCCAACGTAGGAAAACGTACTCAAAATTATGTCCCACCTACTTCACCCACCGCCACGGACGATACAATGGGCGGTAAGATGGCCCGGCCTGGAATGGCTTTTTTGTATGATAAAATTACCCAAACAATAATTACTCAATTAGAAAAAGGAGTCATCCCTTGGAAAGCTCAGTACAAGAAGAATGGGTATGGTTTTCCGCAAAATTACTGCTCGAAACGGCCTTATACATCCATCAATATGTTGCTGCTGGCTCTGCTTCCGTACGAGAAACCCTATTACTTAACCCTAAAGCAAATTAACCAACTGGGCGGACGAGTCAGAAAGGGCGAAAAAGGGCATATTGTTACGTTCTGGAAATTCCCTAGCGAAGACAAGAAAGCAGCCTTATTAGCAGCGGGAAGAAGCGTAGCGCCGTTATTTCGATTTTACTACGTCTGGAATATTGACCAGACAGACGGGATTGATGTCAAACTGCCAGATTTGGACGCGCTGGTTGAAACCAACCGACAACTGCAAATCAATGAATTGCAGGAGATTGTCGACCGGATGAGCCAGGACGGTATTCAGATTTCACATACGTGCCCCGGTACTCCTTGTTATCTACCCCGCAAAGATTCCATTATCATACCAACCATCAGCGAGTTCAGGACACCCGAAAATTATTACAAAACGATGTTCCATGAGCTTGTTCACGCTTCGGGTCACCCCAAGCGGTTAAACCGGGAGTCTATTGCCGCTTATGTGGCAAACCGCGAGCCGAATCCATTGGCTTACGCATTTGAAGAACTGATTGCTGAGTTGGGTACGTCATTTTTATTGAATGCTTTGGGCGTTGATTTTAGTCAGCGCGACGATTTGCTGGAAAATGCTGCGGCTTACATTGACTATTACAGCAAGCTGTTGTCCAGTGATCGAACGATCATCGTGAAGGCCGCTTCTAAAGCGCAGGCCGCAGCCGACTACATTCTTAATCAACACTCGTTGCCCGATGACGACGAGTAAAGAGACTGCCCGCCGGTCAGCGGGCTGGTTTTTACTTCACCTTTTCATTGGTAATATGATTAAAAAAATGAGTGACCGAAAAAAAAATAGTTTGCTAAATCCCAAACCGCTACCCAAGAGCTCCTTAGGCCGTCTGCTATATTCGTTTAACTTTGTGTGAAGCGTAATGACCGAAAAAAAACAACTAAAAGCTTGCGTTTAACTCATGACCAGAAACTTATTCCTGTTTATTGGGTTGGCTAGCCCACTGATGGCCTGGCAGCCAGCACACCCGGCCGCACCCTCGATTCCAAGCCTCACCCCCGCTGTCCAAGCAACGACGCCCGATCTGGTTCAGCGTGAACTGGATGCCCAAAAGCTCAAGTTACGGATGCCCATCGGTGCCTCATCGGCCTCTTTTGATTTATCGGACTCGGCCCGGCGGACCATGATCAGTTCACCGTCTGTATTACGGTTTTCGGATCAGATTCAGCTCACCCGACAAGATTCGATAACCATGCGGGGACTCATGGATCTTCCCATCGCCTCACTCAGCGAAGTAGTGTCAAAAATGGACTTTTATACCCAGGTTCGTTTTGTTCGCTTCGGCCTTCTCCAGATAAACGGTAGGCCCCAGGAGGCTCGTCTGTACGCCAGTAAGCTTTATATTCTGACGGATGAGATCTTTCCCCGCAAAGCCATAGAAGATAGCTTAACGATTGAATCCGCGCTGGCCAACCAACGCTCGAAAATCCAGCAAAGCACGGACAAGACGCCAAAGGTTGCTTCTATAAAAGAACAACCCGCTCCTACCAGCAGCTCCTCCTGGTTACCTTCACTTATTCTGTTAGTTTTTGCTGGAGCTGGCGGGTACTACTGGCTAGTTATACGGCCCCAATCGAAAAAAACAACCAAGCTCACCAGCGTATTTTATGAGCAGGAATCAACTTTGGAATCGACTGAGGTAACTCGCAACCCCAACCCAGTAGGCACCGAACCCGATGGCAGGGACGACCTGCTCAATGATTCCTACACCCATCCCCATTCGGTTGAATCATCTGCTGAGGACTTGTCAGCGACTTCCACCACGCAGGCTGAACCCAGTCATACCTAACAATGTAATCATATGGATAAACACTAAAAGGGGGCCATTGCCCTCTTTTTTGTTTGTGTACATAAATAACGGGGGAGAAAAAGAGGCGAGACACCAACCAGCCCTATTGGCAAATCGGCAAAAAATAGTTATATTACTATCAGTAAATCAGATAGTTAACTACTTTTTGTGCGTCAATAAATCACCCTCGACTATGAATTCAGGTCACCCCCCCGTTGCGAACGCAACCCAGGCGCATCATAACTTTCTTCAATTTCTATTATACCGTCAGGCTTTCGTTGAGCAACGGCATCCTCATTTATGGGTAAACTTATACCGTGGCTATAAGGAAGCAAATTTACCCATGCTTAAAGCGGGTTTCGAGCAAAAAAGCCATCAGTTTGGGGGTGTTTATGACGTACTGGCTAGTCAACCAAATCTGCTGACAGAATTAAACTTTAAGACTTTAGAACTGGAATCCATATTGCCCCCTGAACTGCGGAGTTTTCATCTGGATACCTTAAAACGGGCTATCAAGCTTCAGGCTGAACACTCGATTGATTGGCCAACCAAAGAATACGACTATACCATTACCCTGAAGCAACAGGAGGGCTTTTATAAGGGATGGGTCCATCAGTACTGGCCGGGTACCTGTAATGGAAATGTCTGGTTAATAATTAACCCCATGACGGCTATTTTTTACCTGGTTTCGTAACGAATGCCAGAAGACTAAAACCGCCCTATTGGGCCAACATGCGCCCAATGGGCAGATTAAACACTTCACTTAATCAGAGCCGTAAGCTGGCTCAGTATAACAGGGGAAAAGTCAGCCGTCAGCCGTTCATCAATTCGTTATTACCTGGAAAGACGTGGCCGCAAAGGTGTATTTTTATATAAGATTAATTCGGCAAACGAGCTTAAAACGATGCATACTGCGCAAGCCACTGATGTAACGGCAAATCTGAGAGTAGCAAGTCCTGAAATTATGGAGATGCATTCACTGATTACAAAAATGGGATTTATTATGATGGGGGCAACCCACATCCGATTCAGTAATCAGCAGTATCTATTAGCCTGGTCAATGGGGTCAGGGGCTAAGTGTGTAGCCATAAATATGTTTTACCGACCCGGATTGGATCTCTATACGCTTGACTTTATTAAATCACATAGCGATTCGGCAAGAACTGTTCGGATGGACCGGGTTTATGGGGAGGATGTAATAGGGGTAATTGAACGGGAAACCGGGTTTTACCTTCGGTTGTAGAGGAATGGTTGTAAAGGGGTAGATCAGGGCAATCGCAGTGCGTTTGCCCTGTTTTGTTGGTCTTTACTACTTCACCTCCTTACAGCCAAGTCCCTCGGTCATACCTGCCGATCACTAAAGCGAGACCCATTTATAGAGCAGGTTAGCCAGGGAATGAGAAGTGGGCCGCTCACCGGTTTGAATTGAGCGCAGAAATTGCCAGATAATCCATTCGGTACTTCCGGGTACATTTTGCCAGCCGGCACCAACCCGGTAGCCAAGGCACCGGGATAGGAAATCGCTTAAGCTTTCGGCCGATCCTGCCTGCCAGTGACCCGCCTCAAGAGCCGCAACCCATACGGGTTTTAGCAGCGGATAAGCCAAAACCAGGTGCTGTATCCGCTGACGTATCGGTTTTAAATTTGCCTTTTCCAGTGCAGCAACCGAAATAGAAATTCCCCGCAGGTATGTCCCCCGGACATCGCAACCGGTAAGATCAGTATACCGCAGGTCACAGCCCGAAAGATCAGACCCTTTTAAACTGGCCTGATGTAAATGGCACCAGGATAAGTCGCTCATCTGTAGTTGACAATCCAGAAAATGGGCTTTCTCCAGGTTCGATCTACAAAAGCTGACGGATTGGAAATTAGACCCCGTAACCCTGGCCCCCGTTAACTGACAGTCAGCCAGCTGGCTGCCGTGCCAATCTACCCCCGATGCTGCCAGATCCGTCAGCGTCGATCCCCGTAGATCAGCCCACATTCGACCAGCCGTGACAAGTGCCTTCGTCAAGCTGGCACCCGTTAAATCCATACGCCTGGTGCCAACCAGGTGAACTTGGACAAGTTTGAGCCCAGGCAGCTGCAGGCCTGCCAGCACCCGGCCTTGAGAAAAAGCCGTCTCCAGTAGTAAGCGACGACGTGCCTGTTCCGATACGGATCGATTACGCCGGCTTTGCAAAGAAACCAATACCTCACCCCGGTCATTTCGTAAGTCTATCTGACCCGATTCTTGATCGGGCTGGTCAGCACCATCGACGGTAAACCGACTATAATTCGTGCCTGACAAGTCATATCGAATGAGTTGTGGCTGTTGTGCAAACAAGTCTAATTGGCTAACAAGCGTCATTTGAACTAGGATTGGTAGCAGTAGTGACAAGATAACATCCTATCAATTGAGTTGACCGAAAAAAAAACAAAAAGAACTTTTCAAGCATCTTCTGATGAATTATTTAACTTTATGTCAGAGAATAACTGACGGAAAATGAAGGGGATATCGCAGTGATATAGCCTATAGCGTTGAGGGCTGGGCTACTGGAAAAAGATTAACGCGTCAGCTTACCAATAAATAAAATTAGAACCCCCGTAAAGGGCGGCACATAACAGGGAAGAAAGTGTTTAGTTTGTAGTTAAGTTGCTGACATTCAGGTTAATGACTAAAATAAATAGAGGTTATCTTTATAGTGTTAAATCAATTAATCATCGCCTAATCAGGCACAAACCGGTAAAGCCATGTCTATGTTCGGGTTGAACAAATTTGTAGGAATTGGTCACGTTGGATCAACGAGGGTTTTTAATGACTCGTTGAGTCAGCCATTAACGGCAATATCTATTGGGTTGGATGACAGCTACAAGACAAAAGATACGCAGGAACTAGTATCTAAAACCATCTGGGTTGAATGCGTAGTCAAAGGTGATCGCACGGAAACCTATAGCAAGGGGCGATTGATGCTGGTGGAAGGTAAAGTAACGGCGGAAGCCTACACCGATAAAGACGGTAAGCCAGCCGCCAGCATTAAAATTAAGAATGCACGCGTAAAGGTGCTGGATAAAAAATCGGTTAGCCAGGAGTCTGAAGAAGAATTTGTTGACGACGAGTATTCGTCTTGAGCAAAAAGCTGATGAAGTTTGAACGGTTCGTGTCCCACACACGAACCGTTTTTTTTGGGATATACATTCTGGAGGTTGTAGGAGACAAGGTTAACGACCACTGCATAGCACTTCACCATCGCATCACCTACGGTGGTATTGGATTCGATAGTGTGGCCCCCCTAACCCCCTACGGGGGGATCATAACAGGGAAAAGGGCGACGGATAGCTTATGGTGTAACTGTCTGTTAAACAGCAATTTAAGGGGTGGGGGTGGTATCTTTAATTAAGTAAAATAAATCATCCATCGCCGGTAGGCACAAACGCGGCGGCCGGTCCGCCGGCGCGGTACCGCCCCAAAAACCATGATTAAACTTGTAGAACCCAAACGCTCGCAGGTCGTAAATTTTTTGAAAGGAATGGGTCTGGTATTCGCCACATTCTTATTGTACTGGATTGCTACCCTGCTGTTTTGCCCTACTTGTCATGGGCAGGACACAGCGGCTATCACTCCGGTTAAACCATCACCCCTTAAGAGTTCTTATTTGAATCCGTACGCGCTGGGGATGAATAAGCAGTCGATGGGTTTAAAAGCATTCTTTGATGCCGTCGAGCGCATTAATAAACCGGATAGCTGCCTCCCTAAAAAGGCAGTTGGAAACGTGGGTCTTGGACTGGCTGTGCAAACGAATGGTACCCTGTTCGTTAATGCGACCGCTAAAACCAAATGGGGCGGCTATGTAACACTGCTCGCTGGACGTCGAAAGAACGAACTGTACGTTGGGGCGCAGGGCCAGTACAAAGCTAACCCCTCTCTCTTAGCTGGGATCGGATTTGTCGCCCGACCCCATATTTTAATCGGTGGACTAGCCGGAGCTTTCTTCTATCAGGAAGTGACCGTTGCGGATAACCAGCCCACCCGCTACGCGCAGCTTTTACAAGCGGGCAAACTTAAACCCGTATTGCTGTATGGTGTTCAGGTCTCAGCCGAATTACGGCACGTATGGGTATCCGTGAATCTATTGAGCGGGAGCGGGATGGGGATAGGAGCAACCTACTTTTTTTGAGTCAATACCCAAACCCGCTCTAAAGGCCGGTCTGGGTATTTGGGTTTCACCTCACTTTACTACTTCATCCCGCAGGGGCCATAACCGGGGAGAAGGTCACCGGGACATACGGCAACTATACGGGCCTATTTCTTAATTGAAAAGTGGAATGGGTATCTTAGTACAGGGTTAATAATCAATTAGTTATTAGTATTCTAAGTCGAATGAATCCGACAAATAGTCATCGTTCTCACTGGCTTACTAAGCGTATTGGCCTTAAAGTTTGACCCGATAAATGAAGTCAGCACGACAACCCATTAGTCAATTATGGAGACGACATCAATTGGTATTCGACCCGGTTTTTTGCCCGAAGGAACGTATTGGCCCTGTCCGGAAGGAATTACGGTTCAGCGCATCAACATGCTTACTCAGCAAGTCGGTAAGCACATTCTGCCCTGTACACTAGAACAGTTTGAAGAAGGGCGAAGGAAAGCCCGTCAGGGTGATTTAATGCAGGATGCTTTTCCGTTCCTGACACCCCCAGATCGTGAGTTTTTGATTTCAGGAATCCCCCCGCTGCAGTGGGCTGAATTGTTTCCTGTACCGCTTCCATTTTCGCCCTCGTCAGTCGAACAGATCCTGGAGGAATTACGTCCCGTCATGGATGAGCTGTTTGGCGGAACGGCAAGCAGACCGCTTGCTATGGACCGTCTGGTTGAGGAAGTCAGCCGGGATTTTGAACCACTTCTGGACGAAGATCAAACCAAGCTGCAGCATTGGGTCCAACAATGGGCATTACAGCAGGGACTAATACTCGCTGAGTAAGCTACAGGGCGAAGGCCCTGAACGTTTTACTTCACTTTTTCAGGTTGTATTACTAGGCCACACCTGCATAAGGCAGCTACGAAAAGTTTGACTTGCCAGCAGCGTTTGTACAAAATTTTGGACAAAAGCATTGGCTGAAACGAACGCAAGGCTTGCCTTTGTATACGCCCAAAAAGAGGCATAACAGGGAAGAAAGTCACAGATAGTCAATTAGTTAACTATTAATTATAGGGGTTGGCAAGACGCCCTTGGTTATCTTTAGCTAGTTAAAATTCTCAATTACAAACCCCTTATTACTGACGATCATGGCAAAAGCAAAGGGACTTTCCCAAACCGACGATTGGAATCAGATCGCATTTCCCGTTCAGTTGCAGGAGTTTTCAGCCCTCATGCCGGGTTACGAGTCCGTCGCTCGGGATCGGCAAAAATTTATCGTTGGCAGGCCGCCCCAGGCCACCAAGCCAGTAATTTTTGGCTTACAGGGTAAAAATTATTCCCTCTTCCCAAATCAGTTAATTCGCGAGGTAGCCGGTCGGGTTATGGGACGGCATACCCTGCAAGCATCCTATTCGGACCAGGGTGAATTTTCGCTGACCTTAACCTTGCCTGAAGAACGGTTCGAGGTAATTTCACCCAAGCGGCCGGGCAGTCAGCCCTCGACAACGCCCGATACACTGCAAAAAGCGATTATTATCACCAATTCGTATTCGGGAAAGAGCCCATTTACCATTCAGGGGAAAGTTCTCTCCACGCAACGTAGTATAGACACAACCGAAATTGCTCCGCGCATGCGGATTAGTTATTACCGACTGGTCTGTGGCAATGGCTTGATGGGATGGGCCGACGAGTTTATGAGCTTAGACGAGTACGTACAATGGCTTGCCGAGGGGCAGCCAACTCGTCATACCCATGTTCGGGAAACGAAAACATTCTTTGAACCGGCGTGTATCGAAACGACCGAACACGTCGAGGTGGGTCAAGAAACAACACTGGCTTACAGCCGAATCCGTCATACCGGATTTACTGAAGTCGATTTCGAAAAGACGCTCAGCGGAATGTTTAATGAATTCGTTTCCGCTCAGGATTCCCTGACGGCTCAGATGTATACCCGGCTGGCTGAACATACGATCAAGCGGCAGCGGGCGGAGAGCTACCTGAAAGGAGTGAAGGTGCCAAAGAAACTGGTGCAACTTGCCCTTGAACGAATGGACGAGGAGGCTGGTCGATTAGCCGCCAAGCCCAATTTGTGGCTATTGTATAATGGCTTGAATCACGCGTTATTTCATCAGCCAACATCCTTAACCATAAATCAACGCTACGACCTGGATGGAAGCCTTTTTCACCATTTGACCCAGGCAGTTATCTAAAGAATAGTGGCTGAAAAATAATTCTTACCGGAAAGGGAAGAGGGTTTATCAACCTTTTCCCTTTCCTCATAACTAACCCTTTATCCCTCATAAAAAATGGCCACTGGAATCATAAAAAGTCGCTGATGCATACCTATATACGTGTAACACTTGTCTGGATCGGACAACTTCCAGTTAAAACCGTCACGGACACTCTTCTCAAGTTTTACGCCGAAGCTTTCTACAGGTACTGACAGCTCTATTGAAAGAATTTGGTATATTTATCAAGAAGTAATCGCAAGTTATGAATACGACACCGCCAACCTTCCCCCTTGTAACAGCCCCCGTTGGGAATTGGCCTTTGCGGTGTATCTATACGCATTTACCCGTAATAGCTGGCCAGCTCGTAGCCTTAGGCCCACTTGGTTATATCAGCCTGGCACCGCTTCGGCGGACCGCCGTGGCGCATCATTCGGACGGTCAGCATCATGCGGCAAATGAAGTGGCGTATCTAATCGCGGTGTTCCAGGCGTATGAGCAACGGCAAGGCTGGTTGCCCCAAGCCGAGTCGGTCCTGATTCAGTTAGCGGAAAACCTGCTTGCGGCCCTGCTCCAAACTGTCCCACCAGGACAGACCCGGTATCTTCATCAGTTGTTGCAAGCGACGGACTTGAAACCATGGCTTAAAGCGCTTAACACGTTACCTGCCAATCCCGACGAATAAGGGCGGTTACTTGGCTGATCAGCCGGAGAGGTGACGACGCTAAGCGAGGAATTTAAATGATGACTGACTTATTTATCATGGATGCGACCCATTTATTAATTCTTGAGCGCTTTGATCGCAATGATCGGTCAGAGGGGACTCACTATCTGTTATTCTCAACTCGGACAATGGCTGAGGATTTCGCCAGAAATATTGCAACAGATTTTTATGAATGTGGCCTACTACCAGAAGAAGGAAACTTTGAGACACAACGATTGAAAGGTGATGTTCTCAAATATAAAGACGAATTTACAATAAGTTGGACCATGCAGCCAAAAGAGCCTGGGGGCTCCATTGGTGATAGTTACTATTTGTCTGTGCAGCCTGTAAAAGCACATTCACCAGAAATGAGATTTGACTTCTGGAATCAACTATAACCAAACTTTTCACTATCGGACGTCGATTAACTGCCATCGGTAATCAATGGATTAGGACCTCTGTAATCTTGTTGCCAACGCTATTTAGTGGGGATGAGCGATACGATCGCTCGCAAAATACTAGAGAGACTACTGGGAAGACTTGCGTAGCGCTAGGGGCAAAATAACGCGTTTAAATTTTGAGAATTCTTTAATAGACAGTACCTTTCGCTTATTAATAACGGAAGATGTGCCCGTTGTTATTACAATGGCCATGTTTGTCATTTTTTTGGTTGGATTTCTGGTTGGCACGTATGTAATCGCCCTTATTGCGAAGTTTATTGGGGGAGCCTTAAAGCCTACTCTGCCTTCGCTGGAGGCCCCTGTGCGTAAAGTTGTCGTTCGTCGCCGTACGATTCAGGTAGGGGCCGGGGACGGTTCACGGGATCAGAACGTACTGCCAACTTCATATACTCAACCTGCGTCTCAGGCAAAACCCAGGCCTAAGGTGGTTGCCTCAAGCCTAGCCGGATAACCGCGCCGGCAGACCGGACAAACCGCTGCCCTATTGACAACGTAATCGAATAGCCCGCTCGTCGGGTATAAAGTTTTTTTACACGGCCAGGCCAGGAATGGCCCGGCTTTTTTTTACCATGCAACTTTCTCTCGAAGCCCTTCTCGAACAATATCAGGCAATCCAGCAACTGTTACTGGTGAAGCTGCAAGGAAAACGGTTTTCCCATGTACAGCCTTTTTGGGCTGACTCCCAGGCTTCCTTTTACAATAAGCGGGGCGGGCGGCGACCTTTTACCTTCGACAATGTTATTGATCTCTTGCGGGGCTTACACATGGAGGATGAGCTCGCCGTGGTTTTACTACTGGCGGACTGCCGGGCATATCTATGGAAGCAGCTCCAGGCGATGCCTCCCGGTATGATTAAAAGCTTACCCCTCGATGAGCCGCTCATCACCCAGTTGTTGTTGGTTCGTGTTCGGGAAGAAACCAGCTGGGAACTGGCCGATCTGCAGTTTCTACTGCTGGTACTTACCCAGCTGCAGAGCCAGGTTCAATATTTGCTGGATCTGCCATCTAATCTGATCAAGCACCAAAGTAAAGCGTCTATGTAAGGCCTGAGTCCACAAAAAAGCCGCAGGATCGGTCCTGCGGCTTTTTTATTGTAAAAGGTTTACTTGGCAGAGGTATAACTAACTTCGACAGTTTGTAAATCACCCGACTGATTTTTAACGTAAAATAAAAGCTTGGGCTGGCCAACCGAATCACAACGAACCGCGATCCAGGGAGACAGATCATTAATTGAAAGCCACTCGCCCTGAGCAGCCAACTGCCTGCCTATTTTAACCGCTACGGGGAGGCTTGAGTCGGTGTTCTGAAAACTGACCCGGTAGGAAGTTGCCGAGAGATAAGGGCTGGGATTGATGAGTAAGCGAAATTCAACGGTATCTTTGGCTTGCACCAGCGCGGGCGTGTTGGTAGTCGACACGCTGAATGGAGTCTGGGTCTGCAAGCCAAGATCATCACTCATGCAGCTTCCCAGCAGAAGGCCAGTCGCCATGACGATAAGGTAAACAAATTTGTTTTTCATGATTTGGCCGGTTAAAACGAGTCAAAGGTGAAACGAAGTCCCAGTTGAGCCTGGGTATGCAGGCGGTTAAGATCACTCACGGCATACCATCGTTCGGTAATCCCACCGATCAACGAGATTCGATCGGTCAAAAATACTTCGGCTTCCAAGCCAACATTTCCTCCAAACGTAAAATGACCCTGGGCACCGATGAAACCAATGGGTAGGTCGTGCTGGTCCTGATTGACAATCTCCAGGCCAGTGAAAATGCCAAGCACGGGGGAGATGTAAAAGGTCCTTCGGTAATCGTGAAGCGATATTGGCGCGTAGTCGATGCCCAGGGTATGCCGCTCGCTGATCACCTGGACTCCCAGTGGTTGGTAAAATTTTCGGTCGTATTGATAGCCAATTTTCCAATAATGTTCCCCGCGGGTGTAGCGAACGAAATCAGTTCGCACCAGACTTCCCTGCTGATTAGCCCGCAGGTTAATTCCCCTTGGGAAGCGGTCCATGATCCCTCCCTGCAGGGAAAAGGCGTACTGACCTTTGCGATGGCGCTGGCCGAAACTGCTGTGGCTCAGTAATTCGAAAACCAGTAGCAGGGCGAATGGAAGAAAACGAAGTAGTCTCATGTGAATTAAAGTTTTCCGGAGTTCATGATGTCCTCGTTATTCATCAAAAAGGTGAGGGCTCTTCCGCCACCCGCTTCATTGATCTGCACTAGAATCCGTTTGTTATCGGGAATAGTGAATTTCTGGAAAGCGAGGACCTGTTCCATTTTCTGGTGTCCCGGTATGACCCGAATGCCATCATTGTGCACGTAGAAAGGAACAATCTCGGTTTCCTGAAACGTCGTTCGTTTCGCGATGGTCTTATCGACGATAAAAAAGCGCATGTAGTCAATATCGTAATTGATGTTTGACTTATTTTTCAATTGTAATTTGACGTACATGACGTTGTCTTTCACGTAAAAGCCACGAATGGTAGCCTCCATCAGATTTTCTGATACGCCTAGGTGACGAATCGTCCGCCGTTTGTGATTCACCTGATCGCAGTTGTACACCACTTCCGAAGCGGAGGCCCGAATCCCCGAGAACTGAATAACGCCATCTTTGGCATTGAGGCCATTAATGAATTCTTCCGAATCTTCCCGCGATCCACCCACGCGGGCGGGGCCCTCCGATCCCATTGTGTTCATGGCCAGGTTGAGCGCTAACAAGGCGGGTTGCTCGTTATAGTTGGCCACGAATGAATAGAATTTTCCATCGGTGGTAATAACGCTAAAATTCGTTTCGTTAAAACCCACTTTACTGGCTTTCACCTTCAATACGTTCTCCACGTCGGACGCTTTGTCGGCAATAATATCGCGCGATCCCAGATCGACGGATTTAATCGGCGTTGGGAAAATAATGGATATCGTCTTGTTATAGGGCAACTCTGTATAATACGATTTGACAACATTATAGTCTCGGATCGGTATGGCGGGTACCCGCAGGGCGTGCGCATTATTATTGACAATGGTCATCTCGGCGAGGGGTGTATCATCAATCTGGCTGGCCGGAACGGCCTGATCATCGGCTTCCGGAACGGGAGAGCGCGCCGACACGGATTTTGTATCCGATCTGGAAGGGGCGGCTATGAATCGTTTTTCGCTCGAGCTTGTCACCACTTTAGGCGTGCCAAGCGAGGGTAACGTATCCGGCTTCACCAGCTTAACGGAAGGCGTTGCCCCGGCCAGAGTTGTTGGCTTTTTGACCGGTGCTGTGGCCGTCGAGGCTGAAGGGCTTGTCAATAGACCCCGGCTGGGCAGAGCAGCCGTGAACGTATGGCGAAACGGGCGTCCAGTAGCGTAGGCTACGGTAGCAGGTTGACCGGGAGCCGAGACAGGCCGGTTAGTTCCTGCTGATTGAGCGGAAGCTCCGTTGGTTACCAACAGGCTGATACTGGTGAAGTAAATCAGGCCAATAGGTCGAAAAAAATAAGCGTTCATAAAAAGTTTGGCGAATAAAGGTTAAACAAGGCTGGCCTTCAGGGACCAGCATCCGGCAGGGTTTACTGTTCATTAATAATATTTTGAAGCATCTGTAACTGCATTTGCTTTTCGGTTATCGGACTGGAGACCGGCATAATGGGTGGATTGCCTGGTGTACCGACGGAACCAGTACCCCCTTGTTCGGTGCGGTCGACGGTACGCAGCAGTACGAAGTAATTGTTCTTAAGATAGGCCCGCTGCATTTGCGCTTTCCGCGCGAGACCTTGCTTTACCCCCTGGGTAATTTGCTGACCCGCCTGTAGTCCGGCTGATGCCAGAACGGCACTCGGCGACGAATTGACATAAAGCCCACCCCCCAGGCCACCTCCACCACCACTTTGCGCAACCTGCGCGGCCGTCTGTTTGGCCAGATCCAGATTCGTCATGTTTGGCACGTAAAGGCCAGCCATGCCATCCATATCGTACACCTGGATATTGGTTGGAAATAAACGATTCTGATACTGAATGGATCGAATCAATAAATTGATGCGTTGACCAGCGAACTGTCCCATACCATATAAAAGGGTATTGGCGGGTATAACGATACCCCGAATATAAAGCGGTTCGAGCAGACGGATTTTGATGCGCGAGCCCATACTACTGATTTCCTGATCGCCATAAACCATCGCCCGAATGGTGCCTACTTCAGCGTCCAACAACCGCTGCTGGGCTTTACGGGCATCTTCCGTGTACAAACCAAAAAAAGAATTGCGCCCGGTATAATCACGGCCAGTTAACGAAGTGATCGGAACAGCCATACGCCCCTCCTCGTCGGTAACGACTTTAAGTGCTTTAGTTTTGTCCTGTTCCCGGGCTTCGCGCGTCGCCTTATCCTGTTTATATTCGGTTAACAGCCGTTCCAGCTTCGCCTGCTTGTCGAGTGCCATCTGCAACTTCGCTTTTTTATCGGCTTGTTCTTTAGCCTGCTGGGGCGAGGTGATGGGAGCATCGTCATCGTCGAGACGGCTATCGGATTCCGTTAGCGGAAGTGAAGAGGAGCCGCGGCTACCTGATGACCGGTGATTGACAACCTCGGGAAATGCGCCCGCGCTGGACTGACTTCGCCGGGAAGGTCGATTGGTTTCGTAGACAGTTGAATCTAAGTGACTCATTGACCGGCTCGATGGGGTTTTGTAACGGCTTCCGTATACGTATTCTTGTGCGTCCGGAATTCCCTGCATGTTCGATGCCTGTGGATTTTCACCCACGGCAGCTTCCGTCTGCAAATCCAGCTTGTTGGCTTTGCTTAAGGACGTATCGGTTTTGGCCGAGGGGACCCGGGTGTTGATTACCGAAAGTGTCTGCTGGGGCGCTTCTTTCTCGGGAGAAGAGGAAACAACCCACAGAAAAGCCCCAACCAGGACTAAAAACACTGGGATACTCCACAGGAATCGTTTGTCCCCGAATAAATCTTTTAGTGATCGTTTTTGCGTTTCCATTGTTGGTTAGAAATAAAGACTAGTTCTTATTCTGTTGAGGGAGCTGGTCCGGACTACGGCGGGTCACGCCTGACCGGGCTTTCAAGTAGTCGGCTTTGTGAGTCGAATCACTGGACAATTCCCGTCGGGTAGTAGATTGACTTACATTGGCTTCCTTGGCCAATTGGCCAAGGGCTGGTACCAAAGCGGAGAGCGGGGGCAGTTGATAAAACAGGTAGAGCAACCGAATGAGCCAGAAAAGTCCAATCAGGCCAAAGAATAGCAGCACTTGCCGGCGACGCTGGCTAACTGACGTTTGGCCTTCCCAGCTTCGGATTCGAAGCGTGATCCACCTGGTTACCCAACTGGTCGCCAGGTGGTAGGAGTTGTTTAGTTTTCCAACCCATGGACTTGACAGCCACCGGGGCTGAGGGGCTAGAGCGGTACCGGGTTCTAACGGATGCCCGTTACGGCGACGTATCGGCTGTCTCATTGGTTACGGGTGATGGTCTGGATATCGGAATTATCCAGCGGGTGAAACCGCTCAATCATAAAGCCATGCGGATTGCGATCGGTCCGCTGAACGTCGATTAGAAACCCTTCTACATCCAGATTACGGTAGGTGACGGTCGATTCCCGAACGAGTAGTTGTTTGCCTTTCGCTCGGAAATAATAGGGGCTTTGCGTCATATTAACCTGAATTGATTCCGGGTCAATCTCAATCTTTTGGTGGACGTTGCCCTGTACCAAGTCTGAATAGTAGCCTTTTTCGGTAAAATCCTTGTGAAGCCTGACGACAGATTCATCGCCCAGGTAGGAAGCTTCTTCAATGGTCTTACGGATCTGCTGATTGTCGGGCTCCAGGTCAAAAAATAACCGTAAGAAAGTACGGACGTGGTCTTTGGCCTCTGCACTCCGGTTTACATTGTGATCCTGAGCCAGCGCCAGCATGATGCTTTTGCCGTTTTCCATAACGTACACCCGGGAACGCGACTTCTCGGTGATATCGAACGCCCACCAGGCAATGCCGCTGGCCAGCAGGAGCGTACCCAAAATGACCGCAAACATGACGGTGCGGATCATCTTGAACGAGGTTTCAATGTTGTGTAATGATCTGAAATGAGGAGCTTCCATAAACTTTTAGTAAGGAATAAGTGAATATTTAAATCTTATTGAGCGTAGGCAGTTTGCTGTTCCATTCGCGGATTCGCTCGAACCCACCCGAAACACTGCGACCTGCACTTCGGGCAACGCCACCGCCAACGCCACCGACGCCACCCAGTACGCCCCCGCCCGCCTTGGCCCCGCCCAGCGTCTTGCTGATGGCTTGGTCGGCTCCGCTGGATTCAACGACCCAACTGGCGGCCATCGGCACTGTCAGGTACGCCACGGTGCCAATGAGGTAAAAGATAACCATGGTAAAATCATCGAGGGTAAAGGTGCTGTCGGTAGAAGCCGCTAATTGTTGCAGATCTTTACGCAGCATCATCACGTGAATGCTTTCCAGCATACCCGATAAAATATTGGTAATAGGAATCCACATCAGCATGTTGATTACCCGGGTACACCAGGCCGCCAGACCGGAATAAAACCATTCGAACGTGGCCAGCCCAAACGTAATGGGACCGGTGATGAGCAAAACCACGATGAAGAAGCTGACTAAAAATTTAAGGCATAAAAAGGCAAATAGGTAGAGTACTTCTCCAAGTGTCGTCATGAGCTGATCGACAACATTCTGGACCGAGTAACTCATCATATCGGCTCCAAATTGGGTGGCGCTATCCGCATCGAACATTGCCTTCAATATCTCCATCCAGCTTTCTTCCCCGTCATGATCTGAATCGATCAGGCCAAGCGTTTTTTGTCGTTTGGCCGCTACGGCTGTCTTTTTCTGCTTGGTTAGATTATCGACCAGCGTTTTTTGGCTGTCGATAAAGGGTTGGGTCATTTCATTAAGCGCTCCGCTTAAGGAGGTAACGCCGTTCACAATACCACCATAACTCATCAAACAGATAGCCAGCGCTACCGGGCGAAACAGCGGCACAATGTCGATTTCTTCATTGCGGGCTAAATGACCCCATACCCGCGTGAACACGTAACAAAGCGCGCCTAAACCGCCAATGGCTTGGGCCAGACCAATAAACCAGCTGTATTGCGTAAGCAATTGGCTAACTAAAGTGTCGAGTTGTTGAACAACTGAATCTTGCATGGGAATTGAAAAAAGGTGATCAGTTGGGCTTATGGCCCGCTTGGGGTACTTATTTTTTGGGTAGTGGCATGTAGGTATCCTTACCGCCCAATGCATCCGTCAATTGCTTACGCTGATCTTTTCGCATACTGCCTTGTATGTGTTGATTGACTTTTTTGTTGATGCCCTGTAGGTTACGCACCCGTTCTCGCATACGGTCGAGTATCGCCCGCTTCATCACCATCCGGTCATAGTGAGAATAAGCCACCATTTCCTTTTCTTCCATGGCATCATTGTCATATTCCTTGTTAGAAATGGCCATGAGTAGTTCCTTAAATTTTTTTGCATCATCCATCACGATGGCATCGGAGACAAACGCGTGCCAACCATGCTCTACCTTATTTCCCGGCGCGTTTGGATCGATTTCCGGATAAAGCCACTTCAGTTTACTGTGGGTATCATCATCTTTGAATCCATCCATGACCACCACGTGTTCGCCCCATAGTTTATCGTGTTCACTTTCCGACAAGTGATCGGCCACCGAATTTTTGAGTTCAGGTAAGCTTTTCCATTTAGCGTTCATCCGGGCGTAATTGACCTTAAAATCCTGATACTTGGTTTTCAATTGCTTATTGAGGGAATTCCTCGACAGGACCTTCACCCGATCGATTGCTTTCGCCAGATTTTCGTCCTTTTTCTTTTGATACGCAGAGATGATCTTCTCTGCCATGGAGCCAATGGGCATCATATCGGCAAACATCTTGACGAGTTCGTCCTTGAGCTTATCAATTAAAATATCGGTCAGCTCAACCTGGTAATCCTGTAAGCCACTCATGATCTCACCGCCTCGTACGCGCAGGATGTTATCGACCTTCGTTTGGACGTCGAGTGAGGAGCCCCAGTCTGTATGAACGTACATCGGATCGGGCAGATCGTTGATCGTGTAGCCCGTCCCCGGCGTTGGATTACTAGGATCATACACCTGAGCGTGAACCGGGGATACCCATAAGGTTAGGAGAAAGAAGCCAAGCCAGAAGTAACCCCGTCTGCTGTTTGGGCCGGAACCGTGTAGTTTTGGAATACGCATGATCGTAGAGAGTTAGCGATGAGGACTGATTTATTTAATTCGACGCACCCGCGGACTACCATCGTTACCACCCGTGTCTGCGGTGCCAATCAGATCATCCAGCGTCGTATCCCGCTGAGCATCTTTCATTCGATAGACGAAGACTGCCTTGACTTTGGCCTTCACCGATTGAGCCCGTTTTTCGCGGTCGAGAATACGCTTATACGCTTCATCCAACGTCCGGATTCGGTCTGCTTCGGCCATGTAAGCCGTGGAGGACGAGTGATTCGTGGCAAACTTGACTTCATTGACGATATCACTCATATCCGATAGTCCACCGATGAGGGCTTGTAACTGGGATTGCTCTCCGGCCGTAAACACCTTATTGCTGGCCATGGAATTGATCTGTTTGATCGTATACTCAACCGCCTGCGCGTGTTCTTTTAAATGCAGCGTTTTATAGTAATCGCCGAAGCCGGCACTTAGCTCGGTATTACCCTTCTGCTCGGCGAAATCGACTTTCAACTGTTGGTAGTCTATCTTCTGTTGTTTTGTGTAAGCATCTTTCATTAACTTTTTGAGGGCCTCGACGCTTCGGATCGGGGAGGCTCCGAGCAAACTCTGCAGTTGGCTCATCAGCCAGCCTTCCAGCGCATCGGTTAATCCCTGAAGAATCTGGTCTTCGTACTCACCAATCAAATTTTCGACCTCCGATTTTACCTTATCGGCATACGTGGTGACCTTTTGACCAACGAACGAACCAAAGCTGCTTGAGCCACTTGTACCATCATCGCCAAGATGCTCGCCGATGGGATCAACACTGGGAACATTTCCCGGGGCCATACTTAGCGAACCTGGTTTGCTTGGGTCATAGGAGGGGGGCCAGGTTGAGGGATCATTGGGGTTGAACAATGGGTCGGTCGAAGGATTCCATGATCCTGTTGTTGAAACGGGGTCCGTCGTTTGGCCAAACGCAGGCCCGTAACCCGAAACCGGGCCCATCAAGACTAGCAGGAGCCCCAGAAGCCCGTGCATGAGTAAGTGTTTCATAGACGATTGGATGTTGTAAACTGATTGGACATAATCGATGCAGTCGGCCAGCTTACCCATGCTGTTCCCGATAGGAGCGGATACCTAAATCGTAATTGCCCCCGTTCTCCGCTACCAGCTTTTTGACGGCCTCTTTTTCACTCTGTTCGGTGGTGAACGCCAGGTATTCTTCGACGGACACTTCCAGTCCATAAACCAGGCTGATTTGACCCGCGAAGCTCACAAAGAACTCTTTGTATTTCCGGGTTGCATTCAGATCGCGATTAACCGAGAGGGCCAGGTTCTTTTCCTGATCGGTCAGTGCCAGGAACTTCTTTACTTCCTCAAACCGGTTTTTGTACTTCTTCTGATCCATCAAAATACGGGTGTCCGCATTGTTGATAATCGAGTCCTTAACGATCTTATTCCCCAGGATATCGTCGATGTCCTGGGTCACAATCCAGGCCTCACCAAAATGCTTACGAACCGTCTTGTACAAGTACTTGATGTATTCAGCCATCTTCTCTTTCATAATGGCTTTCCAGGCTTCCTCAATAAGAATAATTTTACGAATGCCTTTGAGCGTGCGCATTTTCGTAATAAATGTATCCATGATGATGATGGTGACCACCGGAAACAGAATGGCGTTATCTTTGATATTATCGAGCTCAAAGACAATAAAGCGTTCATTGGTCAGGTCAAGATTATCCGCTGAGTTCAGCAGGTAATCATATTCCCCACCCCGGTAGAAGGGTTCCATAACGACAATGAAGGCGTCATAATCAAACATTTTAGCGGTAATCCCCCGGCTATCAAGCGCCTTTTTAAAGTCATCTTTAAGGAACTCAAAGAAGGAGTTGAACGAGGGGAAAATCTCCGGGTTGAGTTCCAGATGGGAAAAGTATCCATTGACGGCTAGTGACAGGGCGGTCTCCTCCAGCCGGCTCAGGTTTTCTTCCTCTTTTTTCCACAGTGAAAGCAGCAATGCCTTGATCGACTCCAATTTTTCAATGTCCGGTCTGGCACGCCCTTCTATGAAAAAGGGATTGAATGTAATGGGCGCTTCCGGTTTATACGTTAGATACTTTCCGCCTAACATCGAGCATAGTCCTTCGTAGGAGTCGCCAACGTCGACAATCACCATATGGGCTCCCTGAATGAAATAAGACCGCAGGAAGTGGTTGGTCAAAAAGCTTTTGCCCGATCCGGAAGGACCCAGAATAAATTTATTCCGGTTAGTGATCCAGCCTCGCTTCATGGGTGCGTCCGAAAAATCAACATACAGCGGTTTGCCTGATAGCCGATCGGTTACCCGGATGCCCATGCTTGAATACGAGTTTGGCGAGACGGACTCTTCGTTTAACAAGCACAGTGCCTGGGGGGTAAATGTCCAGAACTTATCTTCGTCAGGTAAGTCGGCCGCATTGCCTGGAATCCCGGCCCAGAACATGGATAAGCTGTCAGTAGTCGAATTTTCCCGGGGCCGAACCCCCATCTTGGCGATTGCCGCGTTGGTTTTGTTGCGCAGTTGTGGCAGATCCGCTTTATCATTTGTCCACACCAGCAGGTTGTAGTGTGCCCTAACGGGCGGGTAACCGGTGTCGGCCGCGTAATGCAGGTAATCGTTTATTTTGGCCGCATTACTGGCATTGGCTTTTGTGAAGGACGCCAGGGCGGTCATTTGGGTAGCCCGCGCTTCCAGTTGCGGAAAGATTTCGTTACGATCTTCTTTAAAAATATATTGGTTATACACGTGGTTGACCCCCAGCATTAAACTGACGGGAGCAGCAAAGCCCACCGATACCGTTGAATTCTCCGTGGACAGCGCACTCACCGCGTTGTGGGTATACACGGTATCCGGTAAGTCTTCAATATCTGAAAGGGAGAAATATTTAACAATCTTATCGCCGATCATCAGATCCTCTCCGCGACGTATATCACACAGCGGTACCACATCCGCTTCAGCCTCCAGACTCATGTAGCGTTCGAGAATACCCGGCTTATCACCTTTCTGATAGATTTCTTCACCCGCCAGCCGGCGCATGCTCACGTTGCGCGTTGAATTGATGATCGAGACGAACTGTTCGATGGCTGAATAGAACTCTGACAGCTTGATGGGGTCTGAAATCTCCTTAGACAGAAACCGACCGGACACCAGGCTGGTCTGCATGGTGGACACGGCCCGCTTGGATGTTTTCGTTAGGTATAAATAGCAGCGGTGGTTGAGGTAGGGTCTCTCGTGAAAATGCCGGGACGATGCTTTATCCAGAAATGTATTCCGAAACCCTCCTTCCTCTACCCGCGTCGGGTCATAGGTGTCAACCGTGAAAAAGTCCTGTTTATGAAAAATAGAGTGTTCTGGCAAAACCGAGAGCGCCTTACCCCACATTTCATTTAATTCCCGGAAGTCACCCGTTTCAACCCGGAATTCACCTTCCGTGACGTGCGCGGAAAGCGTGTAGATCTCCGGTAAGGTCATTTCATAACAGACGGTAATATCGCCCATCTTAGAAATGATGCAGTCATTCTCAATTGACCGCAGAGGCCAATACTTCATTAAGTCTTCTGTGCGTTGGGCCATGATTTAGTTGCGTTTTAGTTTAAATCGATCCCAGGTTGACGTTTTCACCTCTCGCTTGATAAGCATATCCCGGTAAGGCCGGGTGCTGCGCACCTGAATGACGGTTGGATACCGATTCCGCGCATTGAATTTGGATAGTCCCCGTTCACCATGCTTTTTACTGTAGGAGGCCAGCGTATTGTAGCCTAAAAAAACCATGACGAACATGACGCCATAGGCATACACGGCGGGTACGCCGATGAGCATAGCGATGGTGGCCACCACCATGCCGCCAACCGTGCCACCCGCCAGGTAGATCAAATAATTCATGCCCCTGATTCCGAGTACCTCGGGCGGGCGATCGACACCTTTATTGATTTGATACATAGTGCGTCTTAGCGGAAAAGCAGATCAAAGAAGTAAGGGAAGTACAGGCAGAACAGACAGGCAAATATCCAGGCGAATATGGATCGGTACATGTCCGGATCAGCCATCTGAAATTTGTTATAAACCTTTACCGAGCCGATCATCGCGCAGATCATAGCCACTGTTCTGCCTAGAATCTTCATGGCCTTATAAGCACTTGATATCTGATACGTAGCTTTGGCTACGGCTGTGGGAGGCGCGCCACCCGCCCAGACATCCGAACAAGTCAGTAAGAGCAGGGACAAAAGAACCAGCGGTAAAATCCAAGGCCTAGTCAACATGAGGATACCATTAAGAAGTGAAAGGATGCTTGTTGGAGTCAGCTTTAAACGCCGAACCCCACCGTCAGGCAGGGTTCGGCGATTGTGACCTAGGTAATCGGTGAGCCATATCAACCTGGAGTAAAAACCGCACCCAGTATAACGACGACCAGTCCGGCAAAAATCAAGGCACCGAACCAGGAAGCAGCGGCTTTTCGGGTATCAGGATCACCATTGGACCATTTTCCGTATACCGACGCAGCACCGACCAGACCGATGATCGCCATGACGGTGAACATTAACTTTTGTACCGTTGGCCACATGGCCCGAATGCCCGTATTGGCTTGTTCCAAACCAGCTGCAGCCGTCGCTGTTCCACCCGCCATGGCATACACGCCAATGCTCAGGAGCGCGCAGGTGATTACCAGAGTTCGGGTATTCCACCCTCTTACAAGAAGTTTTTTCATAAGACTATGAAAGGTTTGATTCAATGGAGATAGACCCCCGTCTATCTTGATTCAAAAGTATTGATTCGGAAGTACCCTAAAACAAAAGCCTTTAATTATTTTTTTTTCGGTCACACTTTTAGAAAAAAAATTGTGTGTACTCTTAATCAGCTTCTACTGAAGCCGGTTCACTAGCGGGTTCAATTAGTCCAAACTTTCGCCCGATAGCAGCAACATCATCATCATATTCTCCTAAGTGTTCAGGCAAGTGCCGGAATACAGCCGTCAACCGTAGAGCAGCATTTGCATCGTTATTTAGATTGAAGTGGTCAATGGCTCGTATGACCTGACGAACGCGATGCCTGACCTCACGTGTGGGAGCTTTGCGTTTGATCGCTTCCACCACTTCATAACCTAATTCCCCGGTTTTATTTAAGTTAGCGAAATAAGGCAGCGCTTCATGCCGTATCTCAGGTGCTGGTTCCAAGACATCCGATGCATCGAACGTTTGGATTGTTCCAGCCGGTACCAGAATGGATAATTCGTCCATCGTCATAATAAACTCAGTGGCCGGAGCACTTTGTGATTCCTCATCTGGAGTACTCGTTGTCAGCTGCGTATTTAATCCGCCCCCAAATGAGTGCTCATTGTCATTATCGTCATCATCCGCGCCAAAATCATAGTCACCAGCATCATTAGCTGTTTGGTCTTCTAGAGTGGACTGAGCCAAGTTGGAAGGTGTGTCTTGATTGGCTTGCATGGAGCGATGAACCTCATACAGGGCGATCATTTGCTGCTCTATACGCCGGGTGCTTTCTTTTAACACAGCAAACATCGCTTCTATCTGCTCCGAACTTTGAGGCTTGTCAAAGCTATCTGAGGGAAGTTGTGAGGCAATGCTGCCGAAACCAGATAAAGTCAGCTGACCCATTGGCGGCGTGAGCTGGCCACCGGCAACCTCTTGCAAAAGCGATTCGTTAGTATGTTCCTCAAATGATTCGTCCTCAAATGCTTTATGCAGGTATGCATCCGGGTCTGTTCCATTTGACTCGGTAGGATGCGACCTAGGAGTAGCATTGATTGGATTTGTGGATGCTGAAGAATCAGCAGTTGACGTAGCTGATGAGGGTATCTTACTACCTATGCTGACAACCTCACCCAATATGGAATTTGGTTCTGTTTGGGGGATGCCCGGATGGGTTTTTTTCGAATCAGCTAAGTTCGTGGGCATCTCGGATGAAGAGGTAGCTCTACGACCAACGGATAGATTAATATCGATCCGTTCTTTTCCTTTAAAAATTATTTGTAGTAGCCAGATCAGGCCGGTAACGGAAATGATGATAGCTAAAAACCCTAGTAAATTCATTAGCAAAAAGTTTAAAATGTCGATACCGTTTAACCGATCAGCGGTTAATCATCACTTGACTATAAATAGTGGTTTGACAAAACTCACATCGCACTAAATTTAATTAGTAAGGGAGCATACATTATTTTCAGGTCAAGTTGTTTTCAGTCTGTTTAATCAAAGTCAAATTTTTCTGATGTTGAATACGTTGTCGTTCTTGTTGTTCTATGCTGAGTTGCTCAATGTCGGATGCGTACTTTATGAAAAACTCTTTTAAGAGATAGTTTACTAAATTATCCGCAAAATATTTGGGCTGCTCAATCCTTCCGTTAGAGTCAACAATAATTTGAATTAAATCAGCCATTTCTGCTGTAAGACGCACTTTCGATTCTCCTTTTGTAAAGTAGCCCGCTGCAAACCTATTGGGCAACGAATTTATGAGTTTGACAATGGGCAGGGGAGTACTTGAAACCACATCAGTCCTAATGCGGGAACGTTTAGGCGTCATCTGGCGCTGCTCAACAGCTTCATTATCGACAGACATCGGAGATGCCGTATCCTTTTTGCCAGCATTGTTAACTCGCTTAGGCTCACTAGGGGAATTGTCCAAAATTTTGGACAATTCCTCATTACGTCTGTCTGCCGAATTATTAACGGCAATCGGACCGAAGCTTTGACCTTGGAGTTCAACAGGCGTTGTCGAGCCAGCTTTATCGGGAGAATTTATAGGGGAGTCAAGCAGTTCGGTGAACGATTGATCTTCTACCATGGAAGTCGCTTCACCTCCATGATCGTTTGAAGATGATGCATCATAAGTGCGTTTCTGACGCACTTGTGATAAATAGGTGGCAATACTACCCTTGGGTTCTACTCCAGGCAGAGGCGGTAATGTTACTTTTCCCATACTAACTAATTCATTAAAGCAGTTTTACCTTCTATGCTTAAGAGCATTGTACCAGCTTCATCTACAAATTCACTTATAGATTCAGGCTGCGGAGTTATGGTATTAAGCAGCTGGCTTACTCTAACCGTTTCCAGTAGCATGTACTTAAAAATATAAGGGTTAAACTTGGATTTAAAGTAGTCTTCATAAGCTTGGCGTTCTGCAACTTTATGGTTCCTTTTAATTTTAGTCCATACTACGCTGATGCTCACTTTGGGATTTAGGGATCGAATCATAGACATGGTTTCCATAGCCGCCGTAATAGATTTATACTCAAGTTCAACTGGAACTATTATTAGATCTAATGAATCGATCAAATAATCAATGCCTTCAACATTAAACGTACCTGGAATATCAATTAAAATAAAGTCAAGTTGTTGACTAGTTTTCATGCTTTTCAAGGCTACTGTTGCTTCTTTGACAGTTGCATCAACGACAGGGTAAGGTTTTATCTGGGAATCAACCAGCGTTAAGTTTTCACCTTGTTTTTTGCCCTGTTTTTCTTTTAAGTCTAAGATGTCTTTTGTTCGTGTTCTTGTAAAAGAGTGTTGAGGAAAGTCTGCATCAATTACGGCAACTCCAGCGCCAATAGAATGCAAAAAGGTAGCTGTCAAAATAGATAAGGTGGTTTTACCTGTACCCCCTTTCTGGGACATAAAACTGATTACTTTAGTCATGACTTATTGTATTTATTGATTAAATTAATTTTAAAAACATTTGACTAGAAATTAAGTCTTTAGATGCTAGTTATACCGTTAACTATGAATTATTAATTCCAGCAGAAAACATACAAGTTCACGTCCTAGCTACCCTAGCCTCCTAGCTATCCTAGCCTCCTAGCTATCCTAGCTCCCTAGCTATCCTAGCCTACTAGCCCCCTAACCTCCTAACCTCCTAGCTCCCTAGCCCCCTAACCTCCTTGCTATCCTAGCTCCCTAGCTCCCTAGCTCCCTAACCTCCTTGCTATCCTAGCTCCCTAGCTCCCTAGCCCCCTAACCCCCTAACCTCCTAGCTATTCTAGCTCCCTAGCTATCCTGGCCTCCTAGCCTCCTAGCTATCCTACCAGAATGCTGGAATAGACGATTATTGCCTGTTTTAGTCAAAAGTAAACCTAGTCATACCACTCTTATACAAAGCTGTAAAATTATTTTTTTTTCGGTCACTACTTTTTAAGCGGATATATTTTAAGATAAATGAAGACACATTACCTTTGAGATGCGGATCGACTGGTAGCATTTTGTGGTTCAGTCATACGCAATTTTAATAAAAAAAGGGTTTGATGGCTTTTTCGCCCATCGGGGGCTTTTCTCGCCGGAAAACCCATTCGCCACGGCGAAAGCAAGATGTGTTTTTCGCGGCAAAAAACTCTTCCTACGGGCGTTTTTACCGCTTCAAACGAATCTTGCTCTGCGAGGCTAAAAAAAGCGGTTTAATAGGGCTTCGTTAACACATTCAGCCCTGACCGCTCACCAAAACCGCCCCGTAATCGAGAATCGATTTTGTCTTAGCAACCAATTCAGTCCTATGAAGTCAGCCAACAAAGGGTCAATCGTAACCGAGAATCCCGGTCGGAAAAAGAGTAATAAAGGCGGGAGACCAACCAAAGAAGTAGCTCTTAAAAAGACGAATCGAATTTACCTCCATCTGACTGACGGGGAAGCCCGGTCATTTCACGAGGCCTGGCAACATCAGCGATTGACTAAGAAAATATCCCGAAATGAGTTTGCCAAACATAGACTTTTTGCTTGGACTATTAATGAGGAATCCTCACGAAAGCTTAGCGTAGAAGAAGAGCCAAAAGCTATAATTGAGCGGCTGGATCAATGTATCAAATTGCTAAACCAATTTGTCATTCAATTACGGGCCATTGGGTTAAATTATAATCAATCCGTCAAACGCCTGAATAATATCTATCTATCCAACGAGGTGCGAGGCGAAATAACACAGCAGCGTGAGCTGTTAATTGACATAGCAAAGCTGATTCACTGGAGCGATCAACAGTATAGACAGGCGGATTTATTCAGCGAAAAATTAAACCCCTAACTCATGGTGGCCCGAATAAACACAGGAGCCAATCCGGCTGGTGCCGTGTTGTACAATGAGTATAAAGTAGCTCACGGAGAAGCCCGTTTTTTAGGAGGTTTTAATGCGGTTGCCTATGATCAAGCTAAACTACCAGTCAAGCAAAAAATTAACGAGCTGGAACGTTATGCGCGGGGCAATGAAAACATAAGCAAACCCACATTTCACGTATCATTAGCGTTTCATCCTTCGGAGAAATTTAGTGATCATCAATTAAGTGAAATCGGACAAAATTACATGGACCGATTGGGCTATGGCGAACAGCCCTACTTGATCTATCGACACGAGGATACTCATCATCCCCACATTCACATTGTTTCTGTATCGGTCGATTTCCAAGGAAAAAAAATTTCTGATTCCCATCAACAGCGACGTAGCAATGCCGTCCGTCAGGCTCTGGAAAAAGAATATGGCTTAGTTGAAGCCGAGAAGCAAGGAAAAGAGCTACTGATGAATGGGTTGTTACCCGAACAAATCCTTGGCTATAAAGAACCCGAAGCTAAAAAAGCGATCGGTAACGTGGTGCGTACGGCCCTGACAGATTATAATTTTTCCAATGTGCTGACCTTTTCTGAGTTTCTCCACCAGCACCGGGTACAAATGAATCAGTTAAGTGGCGTGGCAGCTGACGGAAAGCCCTATAAGGGCATTACGTTTCAATTATACAATGGGCCGAACGATCAACGGGGGGAAGCGATTGGCCCGGCCATTAAAGCCAGTCGTTTTGCGTTTGCACCGACTTACGAGCGGCTGGAGCGCAAATTCAAACAGAATGCTACCCGCATCCGTAGTGGCAAAGAAGCTACGCGCCAACGGATTCACAGCAGTCTGGGATCGTACAGCCAACTGAGTGAAGCGGATTTTAGAACTCAGTTACGAAGCGCCGGCATTCAGGTGATCGATACGGGACAGCAGTACATGTACGTCGATCATAAAAGTCGCAATGTATACGGTGAAAATGAACTTGGACCAGCCTATACCCGCTTGGTTCAACGAGCCGCATTTACTGACCGGAGTGTTCGGCTTGACACGCTTCAAAACCGAGTTCGGGCATCCTCCCCAAGCACCACCGATCAACCACCACGAACTAAGCGCTCAGCTGGGTCCGGCGAGCCGATAAAAGGGCAAAGCCAAAAGACGGAGCCAACTTCCCAGGAACTCGCCCTGCGTCGACGTGTTAGTCACTTTTATCAGCAGGTACGGCAGCAAGGTGTTGATGGTAAAAAGCCTTACTTTTTTGAGAGCCAACTCATCCGCCAGTTTCCCCATGAGCTACTGACCGACTTGTTAATAGAGGAGGGGGTTAATCCCCAATCCGCCCGGCAGGCAGTCACTCAATTTGAAGCCTATAAACAAAGTCAATTACCCGAGATCCGGTCAAAAGAAGAGGCCTATTTTAGCCAGACCGCCAATCAATTCGTTTCGCTGGCCAGCGAGCTTCCACTATCGGCTGCCAGTAAACGGGCGTTTCTGTCGGCCGCTGATTTCGTACTTACGGTTGATCAGGGAACACTGACGCACCGGGAAGACGCACAGCTACGTTATGTTATACCCTTGTCTGTTCAAAAACAGCTACAACAGGATCAGGGGCCCTCACTCGCGTTCCGAAGTCGTCTAACTAAACCGGAACGATTGCTGTATGGGGCGTTGGCCAGTGGACAAATGCCCCCCGACCCGATCAGCTTTTACCAGGTATCGGCTGCTCACCTCAAAGCGGCCATCGGCCCGCGATTTGACCATGTCTCAATAGGGCTAAATAAATCTTATGCCAATCAGGTAAGTACTCACCTGAACGACCAAAAACCCCTACTTCCTCAACTTCAGGCCAGAGGTTTTGTCATCGACGCGTTAGCCAGTGGTGCCTATCGAATGGGACACTATTTAACCCGCTCAGACGGATTTACTCCCGTGCCAGATGCATTGGCTCGTCGATTACAGAAAGAGTCCATACCCACACTAGCGGATCAAACCCAAACGTTAAAATCGTCGGCGGGGCGCAGTCTGGTTTCCATGAGCCAGGCAATAGACCTCAACAATACGGCACTGATGCAGGGAGAGCTTGGCCGGTGGCATCGTCAGGCCAATTATTCACCGGGTTCGGGTTCGGTGATGGAGCAAGCCATGAGGGTACAAATTCAGCTACAGGCTCAACTGGAATCAACTGCAGGAAATAATGCAACGCCGGAAGCAAACAAAGCGATCAGCTTACCAACCAAACCAGTAATCCCTCAACCAGTATCCACCGTAAGCCAGGACCTGGTAAGACTTTTACAACAAGCGGATTTAACTGCTCAGCAACGCTACCAGATTACCACGCAACTAGGCTTGATCTGGCAACGAACTGAATCCGGGCAAGTGCGGCTAAAAGAAGGTGAACACTCAACCCATCCCGGCCGGTTCTATACTCTAACCCCTTCCGAACAAACTAACTTTAGCCGTCCCGTTTCTAATGAACTTATAAGCCCCCGTCTCAACGCGGCCGATCAAGCCCTACTACGGGCCATCAGTCAGGGCAACGATTTCTCCCGTCTAACTCGTCAGCAGGTGGCCAGTCTAACGCTGCCAGCCGTAGAAATTATTCTGCCCAAGCCGATGCTGCCAACCTTTCAACGATGGTACAATGAACAACGGGGGAGCCAAGTTTTAAGCGACACCACTCAACAATTCGGCGAACCCGGTACAACTCGGCCTGGTGACGCCCGACGGCATCTATCAGCCTTGTATCAACGGGGATTCTTAATCAAACAGGAAGTTGATTCTACGAACAGACCGGTATTCCGAATGGGGCACTATAAAACGGACCCCGCCAGCTACGTAGCGGTGCCGCCCGAAATTGCTCAGACCTTTAGCCGCCAATTCCCTTCTCAACCGGGAAAGAATGTCTATGTACTCGAAGGGGCCTGGCCAGCGCCCGATTCAGTTGCCGCCCAACGGATGCGGTCATTAGCCAGGGCCGTTGATAGCGACGTTGAACCCGGTAGGCTCAATAAATTGATTGAACGAGTCCATGACCGGTTTCCTCATCTATCCCAAATTCGAGAGCCCCAACTTTTATTGGATCAACTAGTGAGTCAACCACGAGCCAATCGTCAGCCGACCAAGGGCCAAACGTCAGGCTCGCAACCAGCACTCGACAGCTCAAAGCCTTACGCGCTGTCTACTAGTTCATCTTCGCTGAAGCAATCTTCATCCAGTGACAGTTTACAATCTCTGCTGGACCGATTTGAAAACCAGGCTCCCCAGAAAGGACTCTTGGATATATTGGGTGAGTCGGCTAGTGCCATTCGGCCCAAGAAAAAACGAGTTGGCGAGGCTACGCCCGTGAGACGTCGAGGCCGTAGTCATTAACTTTTTTTTTGATGATTGTGACCGAAAAAAAAATAATTTAATACCCTCTAGAGATATGTGATTGACAAGAGTCAATTTTGAGAAAGCCAGTAACCAAAGTGTAGGATGCTCTGCGTTATAGCGTATTTCAAACAGGTACTTTATGTCAAGATTTCATCCGTATGGCCGCAAGGATCGAGAAGAGCTTCTGTCGAATCGGTGTATAGCTTACCTGGTTACAGGCCTGCCCATTTACGGGAGGGTCCATGAATTACGTAATCAAGCGGGCTATTCACGGACGGATGTACCGACTTTCTTCAACTAAATCTTCATACCAGTTCACCAATGTATTTGGTGCTGAGCCGTGATAAATCACTTTATCTTCTCCAGTTTAAATCCAATGTATCATGATGAATTCAGCAACACAAGCCGACGAGCTGATTGATTCTTTCAACCAGGAAACCCGCCGAATTGCCAATGCGTGTTCGGTTAATATTCCGACCCATTGGCGCTATAAGAATCAGGTCAGAAAAGGGTGGATTAACCTGACACATCTGTTTCGGGGTACAATGATTTTAGGAGCACCCGGAACAGGTAAAACCGAAACCTTTGTCCAAAATTTTGTACATCAGCTTTTGGAGAAAGAATTCACGATGGCCATTTACGATTATAAATCGCCTGAGCTAAGCAGGCTGGCTTATACGCATTACATTGACAATCTGAAAAAAACGACGAACCAATCGGGAGTAAGCCCTTCGTTTCATGCCATCAATTTTACTGATCCCCGTTATTCGTCGCGCTGTAATCCATTTTTGGCCGAGCGGTTCACCAATAGCTTCGAAGCCTTAGAAGCCGCGAAAAACCTACTGTACAATGTAAATAGATCTTGGAGTCTGAAGGGGGAGGGAGATTTTTTCGTTGAGGTGGCGATCAATTATTTAACTGCCTGTATCTGGTACATGAAGCGCTACAACGATCGGCAGGAAGCGAATTATGAAGATAGGTTGCCGACTGAAGAACGAGCTGCGGCCACTAAATCAAATCGCTTTAACTACTGCACCCTACCCCACATCATTGAATTTGCAACAAGGCCTACCGAAGAGATCATTCCGTTACTCAAGGCCGAGCCCGAGCTGGCCCATTTGATGGAAGCCATAACCAACATTGATGCAAATGATACGCGTGAACACATGGAGGGGCTGTTGAAGGTGATGCAACTAAGCCTGTCCACCTTAAAAAATCCGGTGCTCTACTGGATTATGACAGGGAGTGAAGCATTGGTAGATATCAATAATCCGAGTAATCCTAAAATACTGTGTCTGGGAAACGATCCAGCCTCGGGCCACTTGTTTTCTGTCCCATTAGCGTTGATTTCACACTTGCTGGCCAAACAGGTCAATCATCCCCATCAACGACCCAGTGCGTTAATCTTCGACGAATTTCCTACCCTTTATTTAAGCGAATTTGACAGTCTGTTAGC
This sequence comes from Spirosoma jeollabukense, assembly GCF_054777855.1. Classification (NCBI taxonomy): domain Bacteria; kingdom Pseudomonadati; phylum Bacteroidota; class Cytophagia; order Cytophagales; family Cytophagaceae; genus Spirosoma; species Spirosoma jeollabukense. Next base: position 144,678 of record NZ_BAAHAD010000012.1, on the reverse strand, counting down.
CACGGCCCGGTTCAATAAAATTGCCCTCTGCTTATCGGTTCAGGATCTTACTCAACTTGAAAACAAATATGGCAAAGTTAAAGCTCAGGCTCTCTTTACCATGAGTGGAACGATACTGGCCGGACAAGTGCGGGGCACCTCAGCGCAACAAATCGCTGATCGGTTGACAAAGCGACTGGAAACAGTAAAACCATCCAAAAGCTGGTCCTTTTTCGTTAAACCGAACGCAACGCAAGCACCCCGTATATCATCCGCCACTTTAAACGCTTTACCCTATGGCTGCTTTGCCGGGGAAGTAGCTACGCAGGTTGATGCTCCTCCCACGCACCCCGTTTTTTTCGCTCAGGTGACTGCCAGAAAAGCAAAGCTTGCGGAGAATCTCGCTGAACTACCTATAAATCCTGAACTGGCTATGCTGACAGATCAGCAGCTTGGCCAGCGATTGAATGACCATATGGCGGCAATTCAACAGGAAGTCACGGTTTTACTTCAGCAGGAACGGCAGCGCCACAAGCTGCGCTAACCCTTGCGCAAAGCCATCGGGCTAGTCAGCAGCGGGATTATTCTTAATTGTAAATCAAAACAAGTCTTATCGTCATGGCTAATTCACAAGAACAGGACAAAGAGTACAGAGGTATCCTGAACACCATCATGTTTATGGGGTATGCAGTCCTCTTATTTCATTTTTATGTTTTCTGTAACAACGTTTTTCAGCAGTTAGGGATACCCCTGGGCTTACTGGATCGGTTCATTCGCTCCTTGAACAGTTCGACGCACATATTTGAGCAAGTGTGGTATTCCAAGCTGGCAGCGCTGTTTTTATTACTTGTCTATGTACTGGGGAATAAGTCCAAAAAGAATATTACGGCAACCTGGAACGATGCCTTTCTGTACGGACTGATTGGTATTCTCCTCTACTTTGGGAGCGCACTGCTGTTGACTCTTCGGACTCTAAGCTACAATACAATTAACCTGTTATACGTCCTATCAACCGTGTCGGGTTATTTAACCCTGATCAAGGCGGCGGGCATTGCCGACAGTATCATCAATTTAAAAATGGGCGATGACCCGTTCAATGAAGAGAACGAGAGCTTCATGCAAGAAACAGAGTTGGTCGACAATGAATATTCCGTAAACATCCCCACCCTGTTCACCTACAAAAAAAAGCTTTACAAGGGGTGGATTAATGTTGTCAACGTATTTCGGGCGGCGATGGTCCTGGGAACGCCTGGTTCCGGGAAATCCTTTGCCGTAGTCAATAATTACATTCGCCAGCAGATACAAAAAGGATTTACGATGTTTATCTACGACTTCAAATTTCCCGACTTATCGCGCATCGCTTATTTCTACTTACTCAAACATCAGGATGTATATAAGAAGATGTACGGCAAAGTACCCCGGTTTTACACGATCAATTTTGACGACCCCCGTCGCTCTCATCGGTGTAATCCACTCTTACCCCGTCTTATGACTGACATCATTGATGCCCAGGAGGCTAGTGCTACTATCCTGCTGAATCTGAATAAAAGCTGGTTACAAAAGCAGGGCGACTTCTTTGTCGAGTCACCGATAACATTTCTGATGTCCTGCATCTGGTACATGAAACGGTTCAATGACCGTCAGGTTGAGGTTTTTTTAGACACACTTCCTGAATCGGAGCGGGGAAAGCTAGGGGTTGCGGATCATATCAATTACTGTACGTTTCCGCACATTATTGAATTCGCCAATCACGATTATGAAGAGATATTTCCCTTAATGGCGGCTGAGACTGAACTTGAGAATTTAATTCAGCCGTTCTTCAGCGCCTTAAAAAACGGGGCAAAAGAGCAGTTAGAAGGTCAAATTGCATCGGCGCGAATTCCCTTATCGCGCATGGCGTCTCCCAGCCTCTACTGGGTGATGACCGGCAATGATTTCTCCCTGGACATTAATAATCCCGATGCTCCCAAAATTCTTTGTGTTGGTAATAATCCTGACCGCCAGTCGGTCTACGGAGCAGCCCTGGGGCTCTACAATGCCCGCCTTATTAAGCTTGTAAACCGCAAAGGCCGACTGAAAAGCTCCATCATCGTTGATGAGCTACCCACTATTTATATGCGAGGGTTGGATAACCTGATTGCCACGGCTCGTTCTAATAAAGTGTCTACCTTATTAGGGTTACAGGATTTGACTCAGCTTATACGGGATTACGGAGATAAAGAAGCAAAAGCAATTTTTAACACGATTGGCAACATATTCAGTGGACAGGTTGTCGGAGAAACGGCCAAAAATCTATCGAGTCGTTTCGGTAAAAACGTACAGCAGCGTCAAAGCTTTAACGTGACCGAGAAAGAAACAACAACTAATTTTTCGACGGCCATGGATTCGGTCATTCCCGAAAGTAAAATCAGCAACCTGTCCCAGGGGTGGTTTGTCGGATCGATAGCGGACAACTTTGACGCAACCATCAAGCAAAAAATATTTCATGCGCAGATCGTCGTCGATAAAGAAATGATCGAAGAGCTAAGTAAGCTCCCCGAGATACCGGCCCTTAAAGCCTACGAAAACCTGAGTGACAAACAGGTGCAGGACATGATGAACGAGCAGTTTAAACAAGTGAAGATCGAGGTAACGAATCTGATCAAAACAGAATTAGACGCTATTCGTCAGGGACCGAACAGTCATTTGCTACGGGATCTGCGCACTGCTGATCCCAACTATTTAACGGGAGAAGCTGCCAATGAAGAAGCCACCTATGAGGATACAGAGGAGTATGACGCAGTAAACGATGAATACGCCGTGGATAATTAACCCCTAAGCTAAACCTGTTCAGAGAGGCACTTGACTAGTCAAGTGCCTTTTTTATTCAGCATTCGGAACGGGGTAGCCCGAAAGGTACTTGTCGCCACTTTAACATACCGACGGCTTAATTTATCCGGTAGGAATGCCTTTTCGGTCTGTCGAAAAAGAGCCTTTATACTACTTTCTCCGTTGATAAACGGATGACCGGCCGGAACGGGAAACGCTGGATTTAGATTCGTCTAACGCATTGAGTAACAAAAAACAGTATGAAGCCGGATTAACAGGTTGGGTACCCGCTAAAACGGTGTAATGAAGGTGTGGCCCCGTGGCTAAGCCTGTCGATCCAACCCGGCCAATTACTTGTCCCCGGCGAACAACCTCTCCCACGAGTACCGAATGGTCTTCGAGGTGACCGTAGCCGGTTTGATACCCGGAGGGGTGAACAATATAAACAGCCAGCCCCATCCCGGCTGGTTGCCAGACAACCCGGTCAACAACGCCATCGGCCGTCGCATACACCGCCGTAAAGCGAGGTTGAGGTAAATCAATACCGGCATGATTCTGTAAGCGACCACTGATGGGATGAACGCGTAGTCCGTACGCAGATGAAATCCGGAAGTCTTCATAAGAGCGAAGTCGAACGGGTAATATGGATGGAATGGACCGGTATAAATCAAAGGCTGATTGAGCCGACGCTTTATCTGTCTGACCAAGAGGTATCAGTTGTTGACGGATACGCCGTAAGGAATCCTCCAAAACCGCAACCATAATCGAATCCTGATCGACAAACCGTCGAGGGGCCAGTGTCCGATTGTCCAAGCGATACCGTTTACTTGAATCGGCAGCAGTATACTCAATAGGCGCTAATCGATACCGACTTTGAGAACTGGTATCGCTTTTCAGGGGGCTACCCATGTAGGTTACCAAAAATGATTGTTTGGGGTTAACCGGACGATTTAAGGGAGGGGATAATCGCTTCCCGTATCCACTAAGACTATCCCGCTTTGGGGAGTTAACCATGGCGTTTTGCTCAGGTATTGGATTGGCCGATGAGTCCACCTCATCCACCATAGGGAGCGCAAATTCGAGGGCTTCTTGAGGCTGAGGCATCAGGGGCTGATGGCGCTTAATGGGTGAATCCACTTTAAAAATGACCTGAGCCTGAGCCGGGCCCAATACCCCTCCGCAACTGATACAAAAGCAAAAAATGAAAGTTCTGAGCGAGTAAGTCATAAGCGGCGAAACGTGACCGAAAAAAAAATGATTTTCATTCCCAAAGTTATCCAACTTTCTGTATTGTATTATTACATCTTGATTAGATACTGACCATTTTTTTGCATAAATCACTTAACGTACTGATCCAAGATGCAACCTCAACCCGTTACAGAACCTGCCCTTGACCTGACGGTTGCTGAGCTGTCGGCTTTTGCCCAGCGGGGCCAATTGCCCCAGCCGATTTTAACCTATCGGCAAGAAAATGACAATCGACTACCGGCCAATCTCTACGTTCCCTTGGCTACGATCATCAACAATGATATGGCCGCCCAGGAACGCGCCGCCGCCGTGGGAAAGCCCCTGGATGCCCGGCCGTCCGATGATCTACGAACCGTGCTTTACACCCAGGACCCGATCATGCAGGAATTGCTGGAGCCATTTCGCCAGCAACGCATTCAGCAGCAGCAAAATCCCTTATCTGATGCTGAACAGCAGGGCCTTCAACGGGGTCAGATTCCGGCCTCAATAACTGGCTACCTAAACGATTACGCAGGGGAAATACCAGCCCATGCGCTAAAGCCGGTTAGTGAGGCAGTCGTTGATACGACTGTAGCCCGTAAGGGGGAGATGTATCCCCAGTTCGAACTCCTGTACACCCGGAGTATTGAATTACCGGGTTTAGTGGACGAGCCGATTCGTCAGGGGCTGAAGGATCAAGGACTACTGCCAATGGATGCACAAAGCTGGCGCGTTGACATGGCCAGTGAACGGAGCCGGTCCGATGCCACGCAGTTAGGGATCGCAGAGGGTATTCAAACAACAGAAATGAGTTTGGCATTGCCGGCCCACGCTCGTCAATTACGACAGTACCTAGAAGGCGATAACTATTTAAGCAATGAGGAAATATCCCGAGCGATTTTCAACGAAAATACGACTCGGCAGCAAATGCATCAATTGGTCGAAAAGTTAGATACGACCAGACAGCCTGAGGTGCAGCAGCGGGTTACGGATTACTTGATGGAGTTGAAAGAAACAACGCAACAGTTTCCAGCCGTAGTACACCACGGACCTAGTACGCCGATTGACATGGTTAGTTTGATGAATGTGGTTCGAAATCATCAATCGGGCGAAACGCCGCTAACCTTACCACCACCGGGTGAAGCGGTAAAGAACATTGATTTGTTAGAGCGCCTTAAAAAAGCGTTCGACTCAACGGAACCTGTTCAGGATCAAAAACGGTCGATAAATACTCCAACGGATCAGGATGCTAAGGAAACAACCGTAAAGCCCGCTAATGTTGCTTTTGATTCGGTAAAATCGCCCGCCCTACCTGGTCGTTCAGTAGCGGAAGGGGATGCATCATTGCCTATGCCCGGCGAAAAAGGGCCCAATCCGGCACCGGCCAAACGGGTAGCTGACGAAGGAGAATCATCAGGGGGTTTATTAACGAAAATCCTTCAATTGAAATTAACTGAAGGGGGTATGGTGTCCAATTTTCTGAATAATTACAAAATTGTTCAGGACCTGATGGACAAACTGTTTAAGGGAGAGAACTTTGGTTTCAAGCGGAAGCCAACCGACGAGCCAACTACGCCGGATGGTTCATCGAAAGCCAATCAGCTGTCACTGGAGGAATTAATTCGGGAACTCGAACGGCGAACGCGTCCCGCGGGAATCAACCAGGCCGACGTTCAGAAAGTGACGGCCAATCAACCGATTGACCCAAAACCAACGGCAAGCCCCAATTCCCGGTCTCAACAAGTCGATTCAGAGCGGCCTGGACCGCCAGTAAGCGTGGATACTACTACCCGTCAGTACGGCCAGACCACAGCACCAGAAGCTGGGCCAAAATCGATGGTGTCCCGGATAATGGATCATTTTTTGGACAAGCTGGCTATAAAACTGCTCGACCGGTTGGAGTCGCGTCAGCAAACCAGACCTTCAGAAACTAGTACTACAACTGCTGTTACCAATTCGCCGGCACGGGTATTAGCTACGGATGGACTCAAGTCGACGGCAGCTCATCAGCCAACCGTATCCGCGGCAACGGCTCATAGCCAGGCCTCAGATAAACAAGCCACGACCCAACCCATTGTACCTGAAACATTTCGGCAGCAGGCCGCCTACGTGAACCAGGAAAAGCGCTACAGCTGGGAACAGATCAAGCCCCAGATGGATAAACTGGGCATTTCAGAAAAATCAATTGATCCGTTGAACAAAGCATTATTACTGGATGGCTATGCTACGCACCCGAACGTATCCTTCACCATAAAGGACAGAAACGGTATAGTAGCCCCAGCCCAGGGAAAACTGCTGCTCATTGAGATTCCAGGTAAAGGGCCCCAGGTTCACATTGAGCCACCCCAACTCAAAACCTCATTGTCTGTCCCGAAGGGGCTTAACTTATATACAGAGGACATTATGCGGTTGCAAAGGACAGGCATGGCTAACCGACCCGTTGAGTACACGGATGCTCAAACCGCTACCAAACGGGAAGTTCTGGTCGGCTATGATCCGGTAGCTAAACTACTGCGGACCATTGATAAAGAATCCATAAAAGTGCCCGCTGAGGTTAAGGGTCAGCCATTGACCACCCAGCAACAGGAGCTGCTGCGCGACGGTAAACAAATCAAGTTAACGGGGCTGCTAGATGAGAATAAAAAGCCCTATGCGGCAACGCTACAATTCTCGGCGGTGGAGGGGCAGTTTCGACTGGATCGTATCGGCAAAAAGCAGCGGGAAACGATCCCGCAGAACATCAAACAAGGCCCTTTGCAACCTCAGCCGGCAAGTGGGGATAAGCCGAATCAGGGTTTTGTGATTTATCTCAAATCGCTGACGCCAGAGAACAATCAAAAGTGGCTCAATACAACCCTCGACGTAAAAACGGGGGATGGACTTGAACAGCGTAAAAAAGTTAAAGAACTGACTTACTCGGATTCCATTGCGGTCAAAAAGGATGGGGTTTCAAAGGCATACTTGCCCCTTACGATGAAACCGCAAGACAACACCTTGTTATCACCGTCGGAACAGGCCCGATTACTGACGAAACTGGAAAGAAATCCGCCTATCGGTGGCATTCGCCTACAGGAAGCCAAGCCTCATGAATTGGAGAAAGCCAAAGCCCGCTTCCAGCCCCAGACCCAAACGGATACCAGCGTTGTTTCAAAAAATGGAGCGACCCGAATAACGCAAAACCAGACGGGTAATCTTGAGCAAAAACCGGCTGGTAACGCGCGGCAGAATTCGGACTCGACCAACGAGAAAAAAGGGCCAACCAACGCCGTTAAATCAGCCGCACCGGCGGACCGGCCTAAACAACCCACGGTTCGCCGTCACTCTTAAGATTTCAATCAATACCGACACTATGGCTTCTACAGATTATAACAGCTTAAACAGGGTCGAAAAGCCCGTTAATCCGCGTCCGCTGGAAACCGGCAACCGCTTCACCTGGGAGCAACTGGAAATGCAGCTTAAACCGCTGGGTATTCAAAAGGAAAGCTTATCGCCCGAGGATATGCGCGAGCTATTAAATGCCCGTCGTACGTCCAGCCTAACCCTGAATCAAACGGATAGCAACGGAACCACTACCCCGGTTCAGGGCCGTTTATTTGTCTATGACGATCCGGGGAAAGGTCCCCGCGTTGAACTGATTCCCCGGCAACTAGAGCGAACGCCGGCCCCCCGCTTTTTGGGCTACCAGCTCACGCACGAAGATCACATCCGGCTGCAACGAACTGGTGAATTAGGCCGTCCCGTCCCGTTGACGGATAAAGAGACCAATCAACAGTTTATGGGATTGGTGGGCTATGATCCCCAGACAAATCGGCTGACCGTCTTTCGGCAAGAACGATTCGTACCACCAACCGTTCTACGCAACGTGCCCATTACGGACAAACAGCAGCAGACGCTGAAAAACCACGGAGTCATCCGGGTAAAAAACATGACGGGTCTGGATGGCAAGCCCTTTACCGCCGACGTGCAGGTAGCCGCCCATAAACGAGGGTTGAAATTTACGCCTGTCAACCAGGCGGCTCTCAACGCCCTCCAGGTAAAACGAGATACGCAACGAAATGCGCCACAACCCGCTGAGTTGACGCCTAAACAGGTTGCTCGTCAGGCGGCCGACGAACAATGGAAGAAAACGATCGTATCGGCCAAGGATGAAAAAGGCCAAATCGTTCGCAAACCTGCGGGCGCATTAACCTATCAGGATATGATTCGGGTCAATAAGGTAAGTGACTCACCGGTTGAATGGAGGCCCTTAAACCGTATCCCCCATGGCCAGGAATTGAAAAGTCCAAGGGCGCAGGCTAAAATGGAAATTCTGGATTATCGAAAGGAACAGAGTGGGGTCGTATTGCCACCCAAAAAAACCGCGACAGCGGAGGAAATTAAGCGAGCTGATCAAAAATTTTCATCGTTGTCGGAGGGAAGAACGCCCGCGCGTACGGCTACCCCGCCAAGCCCCGCACGCCAAAATGAGCCCGTAGCAAAGACGGATAAAAATACGAAACAGACTGAGCCCATTGCCTCGGCTAAAGCGGGATACGGTAAGAAACGGGTATAAAACGCTATTATAAACGAGTGAGCTTGTAATTTCACGTTATATACAAAATATTAAATGAATGGATAGCACCGTCGAGAACACCTCTCCAATTTATGTATCTACGTTGATAGGTAAACGCTATACGATAGAACAGATGCGTCCAGTTCTAGCCGCTCACCTGGACTTATCGTCTAATTTAGTTTCCGCACCGGTCGGCCTTGAGATAAAGAAATTACTGGACGGTAAACAAACCAACATCATTCCATTGAAGGATGGCGATGCCGCCAAGCTCAGCGTCATTAATCATCCAACGCGGGGTTTATCGATCAACGTAATGCATGTGCAGGCGCGGCTGCAGCTGAGAGATAATTACCTGGGCCACCAATTTAGTCCCACAGATAAGGAAAATCTCCAGCGGTACGGCGATATGGGGCGCGCCGTTCAACTCATCGACCCATCGTCTGGTACACCCTTTAGAGGCATCATTGGCATTAATCCGGAAACGCAAAAAATGACGGTGATTAACACCGATAAATTTCCGATACCGGACAAGTTGTTGGGCGTACCCATTGATCCGTCCGCCAAAGAGCGGTTACGGGAAGGATACTCGATCCGCATCAATAACATGAAAAAAGATGACCAGACGTTTTCGGCCTTTGTCCGTCTGGCAGCCTCTAGGAGCGGGTTTAAGTTTGAACGCATCAAGCCGCCCAAACTGGAACAAACCCCGAAAACTAGCCAGTTGGTTACCTCACAAGCTGCTGAACGATCTACTTCGGCTACGCCACTACTGGATAGTTTAAGTTACGCCGGAAAGGGAATAAGGCAAACAACGCAAGCTTACCCGAATGGGGTTGAAGTGTTGGTCATCCCGCAGGCCGAAAAAGCCAAATACGTATTATCGATAAAACTTCCCCAGCTTGCCCAGGCTCCCGAAACCGGCAAGTTGTTTGCCCTGCCAATCATGGCCACAAAAACGGAGGCTGAAGCGTTACTTCAGCTCAGTCAGCAACTGGATAAAGCGATTGGAAAAAATCAACCGCTCCTTCCTGTCCTTCAGCAAACACCCGAATCCGTTCAACGTCTACTGCACCTTGATTTAATGAAGACGCTGAACAAAAAAAATGACCTACCCCCCAGCGGCACTGATCTCCAGACAGCTGCCCGCCCCATCCCACACTCAGCCCAGCAGCAACTGAAGACGGCATCGGTGACTAAACAAGGGGAGCAAACGACCAAACCGGCCCAGGTGAAGCCCGATGTAGAGGCGAAAACAGCCAAGGCTAAAGTTAGTAAACCCAAAACAGACGTGAAGCCTCCCAAAGGACCTCGTCCGTAAGGCCTTCGTCCCGTCCTTTTTCCCCTGTTATAAATTGAATCGCTATGTCAACTCAACCGCAGGAAGCCAAACGTACCAACCGCCAAGATGCTTACGATCGTCGGGTTGCCGAGGAGCGTTCACTCACCAATCGGTATAAATCGGATATCAATTTAGTGACTTATCTCATTGATCAGGGCTGGCAGCCGATTAAGGGGAAACACGGTAAAAACTGGGCGGCTCTGGAAGAGGAATCCACCGGGCGAAAGATCACCGTGCACCGGGTACAGGAAACCGGACATTATGCCTATAAATCGTTTCAGGATAACCGCGACCGGGGAACGATCATTAACATGGTATCCAATAAATTAAACCTGGATCTGGGCAGTCGGGATGGTTGGAAACAGTTACATGCTCACCTTAGCCCCATGGTAGGTAATGTTTACACCTCCCATGAGTCGATCCGGCCCATTGGCTTGAAAGACATTCGTCAGCTGGATGAAACCACAACAGCCCGACTGCTTAACATCGAGCCCTTGCAACAACGCAATTGGCTATATAGTCGTCATATTGAGGACAAGACCATCGATGCGCCAGAATTCAAAGGCCAGATTGTGCAACGCCCGTTTGAGACGAAAAACGGCTATACCGGCACCAACACGGCCTTCCCGATGCGTAATATGGAACACATCGTGACTCTCAACACGCGCAATGCCAGTCATAATATGCTCGTCTCTCCCAAACACGATAGTGTTTGGTTATCCAACGTTATTCCAGGCGTAAAACCCCGGGAAATTGTCATTACCGAAAACCCCATCGACGCCCTCTCTCACTACCAGCTACACCCGCCCCGTCAAGCTGGCGACCGGCTTTATGTATCGACAGGGGGGCAGCCCGGTGGTCTGCAACTGCCCACGTTACAAAAAATCATTGATACCATAAAACCCGAACGGTTCATCTTAGCCAACGATAATGACTTCTCGGGGATACGCTTTAATATTCAATACATGGGTAGCTTGAAACTACCTGGTCAACCGGACCAGGCCTGGCAGGCGTATATGACGGAGGGCAATCAAAAGACAGGCAATCCAAATCAGTTACGGTTAACCTTACCTAAGGGCGTGGAATCCCCGCCGGGTAAATCGCCCGAGGAGCTTGCCCAGCGAATTGGTTCGGTTATGAATCAGGGCCATTTAGTTGACGAGACGAAAGCTAAAGTAAAAGTGGGGAAAACGTATTTGGGTGATACGGAAATTACTGTTGATATTCCCAATAACAGACCTATGTTGATCCGGGCGGAAAACCTAACCAAAGAAATCCGGCTAACGGACAATCACTTTTACGTGAACCGCTCGGTGGAGAAAGATTTTAATGATGACTTAAAAGTAAAAGCCGATAAGATTCAGCAGGAAATTGATAAAATAAGGGCTAACCGACCTGAGAACCGGCAACATGACCCCATCACGCTTCAACCCGAGTGGCTAGTAAAATTGCAGTCTCAATTCAAAAACGACCCGGCTGCCCTCGCCAATCAAAAATCAACGGTGAAGGTTGGACCAACAGGATTACCGCTGCATCAATATGAGAAGGGAGCGGTCAATAATGAATTACCAAAAGATGGCGCCAAGCGAATTCGGAAAGAAACACCAGCGACGGTGCCGCCAAATTCACAAACCGCCCCTCCTCCGGGTAAGCCCGTCGACCCTAAAGAACATGTGAAGCCAGCGGTGCTTACCGATAAGCCGGTATCAACAAATCGAATACGACGCTCGTAATCGGTGTACCGATACAATTACGAAACCTAGTTACATTTTCGACTGCGCGTTAAGTTCGTTTAGGGCCTTTATTCACCAGGTAATTGCCGCTCATCGTTACTTTTATACCCGTCAAGTAACCTGTAAAACGTCCGCGACTATGAAGCCTTTATTTTCCGCCTGGCTAATCGATCCTTACCTTGAGTCGGTATATCCAATCGAGCTAACCGATTCCCTGTCGGATATTAGCCGTTGGATCGGTACCGTAGAGATTGGTTTTTTTCTTCATCATCCGTGCGGTGATCGGGCGATCATGAATGGGGATGTCCTGACTCAACCCCCATTGCCACCTGGCTGGCAATGGCTTGGAACGGGTGCGGTTTATTATGGCCGGGCCATCTGGATCAATGTGAACCAGGAAGGTCAACTCATGTCTCCTGAATCAACCCGTTGCTGGCTGGAAGGCCAACTCAACTTTATTGGATTCAGGGAATTAGCCGATGTAAATTCTGATCTATCAGATGACGATGATGAGGATTGGAATCAATTACTGGATGAAATCGGAAGCCAGGATGATTAGTAGAAGTGACTTAAGTTCGTTCTACTGGTATGATCCTCGTACAAGTCCATAGCCGCCATTAAGGGGCTCTGGACTTTATTTTTTTGTGAACTTATACACGTCGTCATCCAAGAAATCAGAAGGAGCGAACGCTATTCCATTCACCACTCCGGAGAGCGATACAGAAATAGTGGCGGGTGTAATGCCAAAATGCACATTTGAAAAAGTCATCCTAAACTCATTGCCATCCATATAGTCCAGTTGAGCCGTTAAGGACGGGTGATGTTCAAAGCGAACCAAGATATTCGTTTTTCCTTTCCCAGTGCCCAGGGTTGTGATGGTGAGATTACCGTATAATGGGTTATGATACGTGCCTTTAAGTGAATTGATGGAGAAAGGGGGTTGTTTAGCGGCCGAGACACGTTTATCAAGCATGGTAAGTATCTCTTTCGCATTGTGCTGCCGGCGTTGGTAGCCTTTAAAAAAGTAGTCAGCCCGGTTGGTGTAAGGTTGTCCTAAATAGCTGTCTAGTAGTTGAAAAAGTAATGCCTCGTAAAAAGTATTAAGATCATTCGAGGAAAATATAAAGAACGCTACTTTTTTATCGGGTACAATGCAATAAGCACTTCGGTAGCCGAAGCTTGTTCCAGTATGCAGAAAAACCTGATGGCCTGCGTAGTAAAGAAGGCTAACTCCCAAAGCGTAGAATTGACTTTCAATTGGAAAACCGGGAATAGGTGAAGTGCTGGCAATCGTATTAGGCTGTCGGGTAGCGGCAATCGTTTCCCATGGCACAACAGACTTTTGCTGGTAGCGTCCACTGTCAAGTTGCATCAGCATCCACGTGTTCATATCCTTCAAACAAGACACCATCCCCGTTGCCGCACCAATACTGCCAAGCGAGTCATAGGGTAGTGTAATCGGTTGATCGGATGTAGTACAGCAGGTGGAATAGGGTTTAGCTACATTGGAATCCCTGATCGTTGTCAGATCAAAATAGGTTCGTTGCATACCGAGAGGTTTTAGCAACAAGTTATCGACCTCATGCTCCCAGGTATTCCCTGTAATGGATGCCATCACTTCACCGGCTGCCACATAGCCTAAATTTGAATAACCAAACTGCTGGCGAAAGGGAAAGTCCGGCTTTAGCTGGGCAAGTTTTTGCGTGAGCTGCGACCGGCTATAACTAGTATTCCAAGCGACAAAATCAGCTTTGTGACCGGCAAGCCCAAGCCGATGGGATAATAAGTCCCGGATTGATAAGAGTGGGGTAACCTGGGCATCATACATTTTAAAGGATGGCAGGTAGTTAACGACGGGGTCATCCAGGTTAAGCTTTTTCTGATGAGCCAGGTGAGCGAAAGCAGTAGCTACGAAGAGCTTAGTATTAGACGCAATGGGAAACAGCGTATTTTCGTCAACCTGCTTGGCTGTTCCCAGTTCTCTTACCCCGTACCCCTTTGAAATAATGATTTTTCCATCTTGAACGATGCCGACGGCCATCGAAGGTATTTGCCAATTCTGCATGCCTTTCTGAACGTAACGATCCAAGCTGTCAGAGATAAAGGAAGGCGTTTGGGCGTGGCTGACGAAGGGAAAACAAAGAAGCAAGAAAGCCAAGAGTGTTGGCAATTTCGGTTGATATAAAGCCATAAAAGCTAATACTTTCAATGAAGCGTTAAAGGGCATGTTCGGACTGTTAGCGTTTTCCTCCCAACCGCTGCTGTTCAGACTCAGATCCGAATTCGCGTTCATTAACCGGTTTGGCTTTGGTATGACCAAACCGTAGCGCGTAGCTAACAAGGAGCTGCTGGGTTTCGGATTTATGGTAAAAAGCAACGGATGTATTCAAGTAATTCCCATAGTTCTGTAAAAGTAACGTATGGAAGATGTCAGTGGCTGACATTTTGAGGCTGGAATTATTATTAATCGAGTATTGTAAGCCGGCATCAAGGTACCAGATCGGTTTATATTTTAGATACCCGATTAAAGCTGTATTTCGACCCGTGAAAGCGAGAGTTGCCGACAACTTGCCCATGCTGAACGTATTCAAGAGTTTAACCACAACCGTGGGCTGTGATGTGGTAATGGGCACACGTTCAAAGGTGGAATAAAAGCGGCTCATCAAACCCGTCATCGTTGCTTGGACCTGCCAGAATGGGCGTATTTTCACCGGTATTGATAACACCAGCGACATTCTCTTTTCCCAGTCAAAATTTATATAATAGTTCAAAATAGCAGCTGATGTGGTGTCGTTTCGGAAGAGTATCTCAGTAATACGATTCCGACTATGATTATAGGAAAGGGAGAGCGACAACCGTTTCGGGGTAATTAGGCCAAGCTGAAAACTACTGGATAACTGAGGCAAAAGAAGTGGATTGCCGGTGTAAAGCGTCAACGGGTTATAAAATATATAAGATGGGTTAAGGACGTCAAAAGCAGGTCGAACAATTCGGCGATTAAAGTTGAGGGTGTATTTGAAATTTTGTTTGTTGGTATACTGGATACTAACTGTAGGAAATAAATTTGTGTAATCCCGTATCACCTCCAACCGGTTATTAACCTGAGCCTCATAGTGGGTATGCTCAAGACGTAAACCAGCCCGTACGGAAATGCCCGACCACTGGTAGCTCACCGAACTATACGCCGCTGAAGTAAATTCATCGTAATGAAATGCCCGGATCAAAGAACTTTTAAGTGAATCAAAACCTGGCGTAGCTTTAAGAAGATCGGGTTGATTTTGTAAAGTGATAGCACTGTATTTGACGCCGGTCTCCAGCGTACCCTTCTGAAATATTGCCGTCGTAAAATCTGCCTTAGCTGTTTTAAACCGGATGGTATTCGGATAGTCAATCACCAGTGATTCACTAGGCCTTGGCTGATCCGGCAAAAGAGTGTAATCAGCCCGGGATCGGGAATTGTCAGTATACTGGGCTGCATCAATATCAATTGTCAGAAACGTTTGGGGTTTCGAAAAAGTAAACTGGTAATTCACATTAGCGGATAGATTGAGTTGCCGAGAGCGCAGTTGAGAGATTGAATTGATCTTGGTCAGTCTGGCCGAAGGCGAGGCCAGCTGGTACTCCAGAGAAGACGATGGATTCTGCGTATCACTAATCTGGTTAAGCATAAGCACAGCCCCAATGGTTTGCTGCTTGGTCAGCTTGAGATCCCAATTCGTGCGAAACAAATGAGCACTGATGTCTTCCTTGTTTAGTTGATTACCCGATGAATAGCCGGACTCTGCATACTGGCCAGCAGGTACCGTCTGGTACGTATTCCAACTAAAATACGTTGGTCGATAAGATGGATTGTAAAGGAATTTACCAGACAATTTTGTTTTCTGGACTGACACGCCAACGGATGCATTCGCTTTAATATACCGGCCAAATCCACCTGTAAGGTCAAGGTCCAGACTTGTTCCCTGTTGATAAAAGTTTTTGGTAAATAATAAGATGACTCCACCCGAGTTTGCATCATAGCGAGCGGATGGATTTGTTAATATCTCGATCCGTGAGATGGAGTTGGCCGGCAGGCTTTGTAAGTAAGCTACAATCCGTTCGGAAGGTATATAGACTTGCCGGTTATCCTGATAAAGCACAACCCCCGGTTTATCGTCAATGGCCACTTTTCGATTGATAACGTCGATAGACAGCCGGGGTGCCAGGCTCAGTAGATCAAGAGTCGTTCCGCCCGAGTACAGTGGATTGTCTTCGACATTCAGCAGCGTTCGGTCACCTAGTAATTCAATGAATGGCCGCTTTTGTTTTACTGATACTTCAGCTAAGTTTAATGCCTTAGTCTGCATGGTGAAGGCCAGAGGGGCGCTACTGGTCGAATCGCTTGAAACAACAGGTTGGAATATAGATTGAAGTCCAACGTGCGTTATTCGTACCAGATAGGCACCATTATGAACGACATTGATTCGAAAGTAACCACTTGAATCGCTTTGCGCCGTCAGGATAAGGGAAGAATCGACCTGTAGCAGAGAAACCGTCGCTTGGATAACGGGTTGTTTGGTCTCGGAGGTAAGCTGGCCAGCTATTGTTAGAGAAACCGGAAGTGCTGGAGTAGACTGACCAACCGCACGCATCATAGTGCAATTTGTGAAAAAGATAGTCAGGAAGGCATGAAGAAATAAAACTGAGTAAAGAGTTTTTGGTTTATTCATCGGTCGGTCATTAGCTACATATAGGTATGTCCCTTTTTTCATCTAAAGATAACCCAGAAAATCTTAACCCGGAATTCATTCAGCAACTGACCATCGGCCGGAAGATAACCCCTCAGCGCATTGCTATTCACGTGCTGTACTGGCTTTGGAACTGTTATGAGAATTACAATGATTTTTACCGGATGCTTAAGCTTCGGCCTGAGCTTCCGGTGGACCCGGGCTTACATCGGTTCATGTTCATGAGCCACCTCGTGACCACTATAGTTACCTATTATATAGTAGGGTATCTCGTCTTACCATCACTTTTAAAAGTGCTGATCTATTACTATGCCACCCGGAAAGTGCTCTGGCGAAGAATTGCTTTTCTGATCAGCTCTTTTTTCCTGGTCTTTCTGCTCTTCAATGTGTATGACTATTATATATTCGGGTATGCTGTCACCCATTTTAAGCCAGTTCCCGGCTTTATCGAACGAAATGCGAAGTATGTCTTGGATCTGGGGCCTTTCGCTTTTCTTCGTTCTCAGGGTGCCCAGGGCTTTATCTGGGCGTTTAATCTATCCTATCTACTGCTTCCCTGTCAATTGCGACTTATACGCTGGCTAACCACCTGGGGAGTTGATAACATAAAGAAATACGATCAGAATCAGAAGCTAGCCCGAAATCAGCTTAAATATCTGCAGGATCAGATTAACCCTCATTTTCTGTTCAATGTACTCAATAACCTGTATGCCCTCATTCACCGAACCAACAGCGAAGCCGCCTTACTGTTGCGTCGATTGATTGATTATTTACGGTATACGCTATACCGAACCCACAATAATTTCGTCGAGCTGAAAGAAGAATTGCTGTTTCTTCAGAATTACGTGGAGATTGAACAAAGCCGACTCCGTGATCCAAGCGTGATCAGTTTTGTCCGACATGGTAACGCCGATGGTCAGTTGGTACCGCCTTTACTGCTCTTGACCTTCATTGAAAACGCTTTTAAACATGGTATCCATAAAAGCTACCACGACGGATGGATCGATATAAAGATTGAGATACTGGAAAACCCCGCTCTGCTGCGCTTGGACATTAAAAATTCGGTTAGTAGCGAGAACGCATCCACCCGCAAAGACGCGGGTGGATTGGGACTTTACAACGCCAGACAACGGCTTAACCTGTTATTTCAACCCGACCAATACAAGTGCACCATTGACGAGCAAGCCGATATCTATCATGTTCAATTAGAAATTCCACTTCATCAATCAAGCGTAGTTAACTATGAATTCGAAACGAATTAAGTGTCTGATTGTCGAAGATGAGCCTCTGGCTCAGAAGATTCTAAGCGAACACATTGAAATGATTGCTACGCTTGAATTAGTCGGTACAGCTTTCAATGCCGTTGAGGCTCGGAGCTTAATTGACAAAACAAAGCCTGATTTTATCTTTCTAGACATTAATCTGCCAGGTAAAAACGGCTATGATTTTCTCAAAACCTTACCCACGCCCCGGCCACTGGTGGTCGTTACTTCAGCCCATGTTGAGTTTGCCTTGAAAGGCTACGAACTGGAAGTGATTGATTTCCTGCAAAAACCTATTTTCTTCGATAAGTTCGAGGGAGCCATCAGCAAAGTAGAAAACCGCATGCGCTTAATGCATGCGCTGGCGGGTCAGGAGGCTACGGAAAAGGTATTGTGGGCAGAGAACGACAAAAAGCTTGTTTTGATCCGGACAAATTATGAACTGTTCCGAGTACCCTTTGAAGATATTTTTTACATAGAATCCTGGGACAACTATGTGAAGGTTAATCGCCGTTCGGCACCAACTAAACCACTAACCCCCCGGACTACACTCACCTCGATTGGGAATAATCTACCATCGCCATTTTTACGTATCCATCGTCAGTTCATGGTAAATACGGATCATGTGCAAAAGCTAAACGCCAATTCAGTCTTGTTATCTAATGGAAAAGAACTGCCGGTCAGCAAATCCTGTATGGAGCAAGTCAAACTCGCTCTGTCGTGAAAAGTCAACTGAAAGATGTTGAACCACTGAGCCACTGACCCCCTTAACCCTCATTTCTTTGCCACTCGCCACCTATTCTAAGGATTGAAAAAGGAAATAAGTACTTTTAAACTCATCACTTTATCTCGTAGCAACCATGGCACAGAAATCATTACCCCCCAGATTTTCACTCAATCCCCGCCAAGTTTCAACGCGTCAGCTCGCTCTCCCGGCAGACTCCTCAAAGCGAATGACGACAATAACGATAACTGTGGTCGAAAACTTTTGAATTAAGGTGAATTTGCGTTTAAATTTGGATGATAAAATCTTAATATAAACTCAATCCTTATGAAACGCTTCCAGCTCAAAGAAATTAAGGTTTCCTCACGGATGACTCCGGCTGTTGTGAAATCCGCAGGTAAAAGCTCGACCGGTGGTGGTAACACAGGAGGCAGCATTACCACCACTACCGGTGGTGACTAACGAGATTTGTTCTCCTTTTTAATGAACCCACCTGATAACGGGCTGGGTTTATTTTTTTTAGGGTTATGGTAAAAAATGAAGTTGGTGACCATTCTTTTTTTGTCGTTAGAGCGGCTACCCATTCACTAAGCGATTTAATTAATCGTCTTGATCAAATACAAGCGAATCAGTCGCAAGACTACTTGCCCCTTATCACCGACTGGCTAAAGGAGCCCTGGAATCAAAAAGGGTTGTTTCTAGCAAGTCCGGACCTGTACGAAGCCTGGCTTTCGCAGGCTCATCAGCAACAGCTTTCTTCACCTACCCTAAAAGCGCTTTGGCGGTACATCCTTCGCTCGTATTCACGAGCGACTCCTTTCGGCTTATTCGCTGGGGCCGGGCTAGGCCGCGTTGACAAGCAAAACGCTTTTACATTGGGTAGCCATCCGTGGCGGGTAGTCAGTCGACCAGATGCCACGTTACTCACCAGTGCTAGTGAGATTATCCTGCAGGAACCATTTGTACGCAAACAGCTACTTTATTCGCTCAATAACAGCCTCTATCAGGTAGAGGAAGAGTTTCGATTTTCACAATCCGTTCCAGAATCAACGGGCTTCAGGATTATACTAACCTCCTACGCGGTAACAGCGGAATTAAGCCTAATCGTTGAGAAACTAACCCAAGAAACTTACCTTAGTTTCCAGTCATTACTGGCCCTATTCGACTTGGAAGACCAGCAGGAGGCTGAAGTATTTGTAAATCAATTAATTGACAGTCAATTTCTATCGAACTCATTAATGATGCCGGTAACTGGTCCAAGTTGGATTAGTAGATTGACCCATCTGGATCAGACAAAACAGGTAGTTTCTCCGCTGCTTCGGGAATTAGTGACCATCAGTAACGATCTGATGAGTCAGGATCAAACACTGGAGGGCTTAGAGGCCACTCAAAAGAAGCTTAAAAAAATCAATGGCCATCCACAAAGCAGTCCTGCCGAATACGCGGGGTCAATGATCCAGACGGATCTGGTATTCACTCCCGATCAGTTATCGCTTAACCAGCAACTCGTTCATCAGCTGGCCGAGCAGTTTTCCCTGATTCTCCCATTAATTCAAAATAAGAGGGAGTTTCCAATAGCCAACTTTATTCGCAAATTTAGGGAACGTTATCAGGATGCAACGGTCGATTTGCTCACGGCCCTCGATCCCGAATACGGTTTAGGCTTTCATGTCCAGTCGGAAGCAAGTACGAGTCTGTTAAAACAAATTCCGTTTGCATCACCGGCCAACGAAGCCTCCGAAACCCCCTCAAACCTTGTTAAATTGATCTACGAGCGCTTTTCGTTAACGGGGCACATGGAAATTTCGTTAACCGAAGAGGATATCATCCCGCTTTTAGAAGATCAGCCCAAGCGGCCATTACCGCCAAGTTTTTATTTGTTTGGCGAGTTGTATCAGCAACCACCCGTAGCAAAAGAAAGCGTAGAGGATTTGGTCAACCCTCTACCGACCAGTCATTGGCATTTCTCGATTAATGCGGGAACCACCTCATCGCCCACTTTTTTACTCGGCAGGTTTTGTCTTAATGATCCCCTGTTAACCCGGCAGGTTCAGGAGATGTGTGCTTGGGAGCAGTCCCAGTATCCAAATGAAATACTGGCTGAAGTTGTACATGCTCCGCCAAGCCCTAATCGGGCTCGAAATGTAGTTTCCAGGCCTGTCTTACGATCGTACGAAATACCTTATCTGACACCGGCAGGGGTCGCCGCTGATCGAGTTATTAGCCTCAACGACTTAGGCGTTTACGTTACGCATACGGAACAAATCTACCTCATCAACAAATCAACTGGCCAGCGAATACGGCCTAGGCTTAGTACAGCGCATAAATTTACGTTAGGCGATGATATCTATCAATTCCTGGGATACATCGAGCAGCTGGAAACGAATCGCTATGGGGTTCGATGGGGCTATTTCAAAGATCAGCCAGTACTGCCCCGAATAACCTACAAAAATTTAATTCTTCAACCCGCACGCTGGACAATCCGCCGTTCCACTGTTCAACAGAACGGCCCAGTCACCCTGCAACACATACGCCGGTTATACAATCTACCAAAGTACCTGCAGCTCATAGAGCGGGATCTTACCCTGTTTCTGGATCTGGATGCAGCACCTTGTCAAACGATTCTCCTTGATGAACTAAATAAAAACGAGCTCATTCGATTGACAGAATGGTTACCTGCTTCTTACCAGCCCTGGCTTGTCGAGAAAGACAGATATTTTGTGTCTGAACTGATCATACCGCTGAAAGGGCTTTCGACTACGCCCGGCAATCCTACGCAGCGTGTTGTCTTCGATCAGACTACTCAGGAAGCCCGCACCGTGTATCCAGGTGGGCCATGGTTATATTACAAAATCTATCTCAGTGAATTAGCGGCGGATTATTTTCTGACGCACTGCTTGTTCGACTTCACTAATCAACTCCTGTCAAGTGGGTTATGTCAACAATTCTTCTTTATTCGCTTTGCCGATCCCGACTTCCATATTCGTATACGTTTTCAATCCGATACAAGTGTTATTAGTAAACTTATTGAGGCCTGTAATTCATTTTTCACGCCCTCAACACCTGATTCACTTGTTTATCGCTTTTCAATCGAGACCTACCAGCGTGAGATAGAACGGTACACGCCAGAATTGATGGCGGCCTGCGAGACTGTATTCAGCCAGGATAGTCTGATGATTTTGACTTACTTGTCCTCCCAGGAGAACTCGTCCAAATCTGATATCGAGCGTTATGCTTTTGCCATAGGACAGGTCAGTAACTTAGTAGACGATTTTCGCTATTCACTGGAAGCTAAAATTGCATTCTGTCAACGAAATCAAACCAGTTACTGGCATGAGGAGGGCAGTTTGAAATCTGTCAAAAAAGGCTTAAATTCTTTATTTCGTCAGTATGCCGATTCAATCTTCGATCAGGCGCAACAACTTACTGACGACTTCCTGCACCGCTCGCAGGCGTTTCAAGCGGCACTTGATCAAATCAATTTATTCTATCAGCAAAAGCCCCAGACGGTCGTTAAAGATGAGCTGCTAACCAGCCTTATTCACATGCACATCAACCGTCTATTCCCCACGGAACAACGGCGGCATGAGCTGGTTATTTATCACTTCTTAGTGCGTCGATATGAGTCGCTCCTGGCTAGGCTGAAAACAGATACCGCGTCCCCCCATTGATCATGCCTAGTTAGTTGTAGACATAACAAGGGCCGTTTACTCGGACAGCTCAGGTCATTCTTCCTTGTAAAACGGCTCATTAAGCCATTGAGCGAACGCATCACCGTATACCGGTATTTATGTTTGAATAAAGCAGATCCCTGCTGATCATTTAAGTATCTGTTCAGATAGTACTACTTAACTTAATCATTCGCCCCTCTTACCTACTTGTTCAGTCAGTTCGCCACATTTCTGCCGAAGCATACCGCTTAATAAAGCAAATTAGATAAGTCAACTTTCTTAAAAGGGCATCAAGATGGGTTGGCCTTTGTGTTTACTGCTCTAAATCTGATCAAAAATTTCATAAAAAAGAGACCGTAAAATTTGGTCAAAAAGTATTTAAATATATACCTTTATGAAACATTTTGAAGGTTTCTCCCTTGCTCAACCTCTTGCCTCACTGATGGATCAATTTCCTAATTTATCTCAAAAAGCCGATGCGCTGCCTGAGCTTTGGCAAGTCGGACAGCTGGTAACCCTTGCTGAACCGCATTATGGGCCTCATAATCCCTGTGGCAGCGTTGGCGTCGTATATGTCATTGATACCGAAGATCCTGACATGCCTTACGTTGGCATTCTAATGGAATCCGGTGATGATTTGAATTTGATTGACGCCTTAGCCGTCCACAACAGCTTTATAAGCTTGGGAATTGTCCCATTCGACTATGAATTTTCAAGCTGTCAAACGCTGATTGCAGATCAACAAGAAGGCTTGTTTCTGCCTTGTTTTCAAGCCGCTCATCAACTGATGCATAAGGATGAATAAGTTTACTCAAGAAATAGGAAACTGGCCGTTATGGAGTCAGCTCCTGCTACTGGTAGTCCTGGGGTTAGTCATTCATTTTTGGTTTGGACGCCTGAGCAGCTCCGTGCTGGCAACCAGAACAGCCGGTGGGTCTTTCGAACGGTTGTGGCGGTTGATACAATGTGTGCTCTGGGCAACCGGCCTAAGCTGGATAGCGGTTCGCTTTTGCGTGGGTACCAATGGTCAGGGTAGGCCCTATGAATGGGGGTTTTATGGCCGTGTACTTTTTGTCGGGTTGACAGCTTACCTATCTAATTTTCTAACCCGTTACTTTTCTTAATTCATGGCTAAGCATCTACTCATTGTTGAGTCACCAAATAAAAAACAAAAAATAGGTCAATACCTTGATGAATTATATGGTAGCGGCCAGTGGCACGTAGCCGCCAGTGTAGGTCACGTTCAGGATCTGCCGGAAAAGGAGTTAGGCATCAACCGGGAGCGCAACTACAGCATGTCCTATCAGGTAAGCCGGGATAAGGAAAAAGTCGTTAGTGGCCTAAAGAATCTGGTTCGGGAGGTGGGTGCTGATCATGTAATTTTAGCCACTGATCCTGATCGGGAGGGCGAAGCCATTTCCTGGCATTTGAGCCGATTGCTCAACCTATCACCAGACAAGGCACAACGGGCCACCTTTCAGGAGATTACTAAAGCAGCTATCAAATCAGCGCTGGACAGCCGGCGGCCAATCAACATGAGCCTGGTCAAAGCCCAGGAAGCCCGGCGTGCCATCGACAGGATCGCCGGCTATGAAGTATCGGATATCGCCCGGCGCAAAACAGGTAAAAATCTAACAGCAGGCCGCGTGCAGAGTGTTGCTTTAAAGCTAATCGTAGAACGGGAAAAAACGATCTCTTCGTTTACAGATCAGTTCACCTTCAAGCTCACGGCTGTCTTTACGAGCCCTAAACATGAGTTAATCAAAGCCAATTACGTAGGGTCGGGGGAAGCGGACATCCAAAAAATGAACGCATTGCCTGTTTTACAGGCTTATCTAAATACCGCCACCGGCAAGTTGTGGCGCTTGCTGGATAAACAAAGCAAGCCCGTACTGCGGCAGCCTGGTCCGGCTTTCACTACCTCCTTACTGCAACAGGAAGCCATTCGCAAGCTATCCAAAGGAAATGACCGATGGGGCGCAAAACGGGTTATGGAGGTTGCTCAGGCGTTATTCGCAGCGGGTCATATTACGTATATGCGTACTGACTCACCCAACCTCTCGCTTGAAGCGGTTGAGGCCATTCAACAGCAGGTTATTAGCCAATTCGGTGAATCCTATTTTCAGCCCCGGCGCTTTCCCGTCAAAGCCGATGCGCAGGAAGCCCATGAAGCGATCCGACCGACTCATATGGATGTTAAAACGGCGGGAAATAACGTGGATGAACAATCCTTATACCGGCTCATCTATACGCGGGCCATGGCCTCACAAATGAAACCAGCCCAGTACGAGGAGACCATGCTAACGATCGGCACCGGGCAACCCATTGATACGTTTCAGGCAAAAGCCAGTACCTTAATTTTTGAGGGTTACCGCGCTATCTATACAGAGGCCGATGAGGAGGAGGTAAGTGACGCAGCGTCCGTTATTTCGCCCGTAGCGGTTGGTACAACGCTGCGCGTCGATCAAATGCAGGGTAAACAAACCTACCGACAGCCCCCAAAGCGATTTGATGAAGCAACCCTGATTAAAAATATGGAACAGAAAGGGATCGGGCGACCATCTACCTACGCGAGTATCCTATCGACGATTCAAAAGCGAGGTTATGCTGAAACGGGCAATGTCGCTGCCCGAAAATTGCCGGCAACCCTCATTACGCTGAAACAGGGGTCGATTCGTACTACGACCGAGCAACAATCCGTTGGGGGTGACAAAGCCAAACTGGTTCCCACGGCTACGGGTATTCAATTAGCCGATTTTCTGGAAGCGAATTTCTCCCCATTAGTTGACTACGGATTTACGGCAGGTATGGAGAAACAGCTTGACGAAATAGTTGAGGGCAAAAGCAAATTTCTGACTGTTATTCAAAGCTATGATCAAATGCATCAGCGAATGATTGCCCATGTGGAAGCGACGCTTCCTGATGCCAAGCGGGAAACAGCTACTCGATTACTGGGGGAGTATAAGCAAAAACCCGTTCGGGTAGGCACCTCAAAACAGGGAACGTATCTTTTATATAACGATGCGTTTACGCGGGTCGAGTCGCTATCCGCCGATGAGCTAACGCTGGAGCTTGCTATTCCAGTGTTAGAATCAAGTTCTTCGACACCGGCTGCCAAAGGGCTTACAATCATTCACAAAGCCGGGAAATACGAAGTCAGAAAAGGGCAGTTTGGGTACTACCTAACGGACGGGGTTACGAACGCTAAACTGCCTAAGCAGTTTGCTACGGAAAGCCAGATGAAAACGATTAAGACCGCTGATGCACAGGCTATCATAAAAGCCTATCTGGAGTGGAAAAGGAAAGCCACTAACAAGTAGTCACTTTTTTTGCATTTTTTGAGCCGAAAAAAAAACAAAAATATCCTCAAAAAATGGTTTATTTGAAACCCAATGTTAAAGGTTAGTAGTCCATCGCCACTAAAATTCCCCAAAAAACGCTACTTTAGCCATGCACCGTATACGCCTTAATGCAACGATCCGGTATTTGAGAATTCCTACCTACAGTGGAAGTACCGAAAAAATAAGAGTAACGGATGAAAACGAAGAACGGCTTTCTTCCTGTAAGGGGGGTGAATCCGGTTCAACGGACGAGTTAGAATGGTTAACTGAAGCGACAATGACAAACGATACACAAAATGCAATTATAGTTGGGGAGCCCGCTTATCTGATCTATCGAGAGGTGAACGTTAATGGCATTAAATCGGAGATGGAGCCCCTGCGCAATGAAGAAATTATTCGACTGGAAAGCAACGGCGGGTATTGTTACATTTATCTCAAGGATAACACCCGTTATCTATTAGCGATGAGTCTAAAATGGGTGTCAAAATACCTGCACGATTTTGTTCGAATTCACCGAACCCATGCGGTTAATCCGATCTACGTAAAGCAGTATTTACTGGATCACCAAAAGAGACAGAAAGACCGGTATTTGCTTCTGAAAACCGATGAGAAATTACCCTGGTCTCGACGCCACCTTCGTGAACGACGGCAGGATTCTCCCCAGTTATTTGATTTAATCCTTTAACTAAGACCGACGATGAGCCTTCTATTGCCAATCATTCAGCAAAGCCCAACTGACTTAACCACGGGTGAATACGTGGGCATTTTGTTTCGTATTGTTGAAAAAGGAACCCAGGAGGAGCTATTCAAACAAACGAATCAATTGTATCAACGGCCAAAAGTACTGTTGACTTGGGTGTTGCCGGATCAGTATGAACTCGTTCAAAAGCAACCGCGTCCCGTTTTGATCCATAAAGAATACACGCAATCACTTCGGCAAAGTTCGCACCTCTACCGGGATGTCATTGGAATGAGAGGCTATGACTTTTCTGAATCAGAGCTTACCTATCCGTTTGATCTGTTGTCGCTGTTAGGCACTCCCAGTCTTTTATCGGTACAGGTAACTAAGAAAGGGGAAACCTGCCATCCTGAATTAAAACAGATCCAACCACTCCCCGCTGACACCTGCGTATCCGATTGTCCATACGATTTATATTCGCTGACGTTTAAAGACTGGAATTGGGAATTATACGATGAGTTAAGCCAGAAGCTACAGCAGGAAATTGCCCGATCACCAGAGTATGCAAAACTGCCCGCCCGGGTGAATCAGCTTACCAGTGAAAAGCAGGATCAGTAGCAACGTTGTATCGATTAACCACCTTGACGAGCTCCTTGATTAAATCAAACCGTCAAATAAAAAAGGGGCGATAACCGGGATGAACTGCTAAGCGCTTGTGAGCATCTCGGCCGTATTAGCCCGATTCTTTTTCCGCTGGATTGTATATTAGATAGGGTAGAACCTTTTAGACGCCCGCCTGGTCATGAAACGCCTTTTTGAACCCCTGTCATTACCGTTTAAAGTGCCTAAGCTGTTTGCTATTCCCTACTACATACAGGCTTTCCTGGTAGGGGCAATTCGGCTCACCATCGCCATTCTGCTGGGACCAGAGGCTTATTTCATCAGCCGGCTTCGCATTGGTATGGCCATCAGCGTCTTCCTGGTGAAGATCGTCTTTGCTTTGTTTAAACAGGATGCAACCGGGCGGCAGTGGATGCTCTATTTAGCCATCGCCGCTGAAATCGTTCAAGTTGGGATGTCTCTATACGTTGGCTACCGACTAGCGAATGCCACACCGACGATTGAAGTGGTAGAGCAAGTTGACATTGTCGATGAACAGGGGCGGTTGATTACCACCTACGAAAAGAAAGTCTCACCGGAAGAATTATAGACCGAGCTTTCACGTGCCACCGTGGTCAACGCGATGGCTTTTTTTGTCCCCGCAGTAAAGCCCTTACGTCTGATAGCGCCCGAAATCTAAAAAATTAATAATTTCATTTGCTGGCCTATTTGGCGTGCTAAACTATTTTTTTTTTGGTCAATAAGACTTAGGTTTATTCATCCTTTTTAGTGTAAAGATCATGGCTTTAGATCATTCAAAACCTAACCTGGCAACCGGCAAGCCGGATACTTCCCGCAAGTCGCTGCAAATCACCACGCGCAGTTTATGGGGCTACGACGTCGACTCACTCAATATCGAAAACGATCAGGATCGCCAGACAATTATCGCGCGCGTTTTTGATGCGGGCACCCATGAAGATAAGCTGGCCATAATCGATTTTTTTGATCTGGAGACGATCAAACAAGCCTTATTGAATACCGCTGAATTGCAGTCATCGACCATCTCTTTGACGGCCATCTGGCTGAATCTAAAACCGGAAATGTACCGGGCTTACAAACGACTGGACTTATCACAGTTGAAGCATGCCTCGTTTTAACGCCATCAGGAGCCTGTTTGCCCACGCTTAATGCTTCCATACTGATCTTATGCGTAAGGCCAAGCCCATAATCAACTAGCCCGTATGTATCATCTCCAAACTATCGATGCAAAACCCTACCAGTTGCTGCAGGAATTGATGACGAATCGAGAGCTGGAGCAAGCCGGGTTTTTACTGTGCGGGGGTGGGGCAATTGCCCTGCACCTGGGCCACCGGCAAAGTACGGATATTGATTTGTTTACGCCTAAAGCCATTCCCGCCGAGGCCATGAAGAAATTCATGGAGCAAACCTTTGGCGCTCGTGTCGATGTGTATGCACAAAGTGATTTAGGTATTCGAGGTTTTTTGGATGGGATAAAATTTGATATGATTCGGTTTCCTTATCAAATGCAGCATGCCCCCCTTACGGAGCAGAACATCCGATTTCTGGATTTAAGGGATGCCGTGGCGATGAAAGTACATGCCGTGGCTAACCGCGGATTGCGCCGTGATTTTTACGATCTGGCGGAGATCCTCCAACGGATGCCCTTGAAAGAGGTACTCGAAAACTATCAACGTCAGTTTTCGCCCTCCCCGATGGCGATGAGCCATACCAAGCGGGCGCTTACGTTCTTTACGGATGCCGAAGCAGATTCAACCAAAGTGGATGTTCGAAACGGCAGGAACTGGGATCAGGTAAAGAAAATTATAGCACGAGCCGTTCAGCACCCCGCTGAACTACCAACGCTGAAGGCACCCCGTTTGCCTAAACCCGGGAATCCTCACCTGACCGACCTAAAGACATCTGCCCCCGGCAGGCCGCTCCCGAGTCAACAAAAAACGTCCTCTACTCAGGTATTCCGACCCATCAGTACCCGTCGAGTGACTTAACTTCCTTCTACTTATGTTAAACTATCCAATTATTACAGAAGCCTACCCGCAGGCTACAGTAATTGCCTTTACTGAGTATTACCATCCCCAGCTTCGTTGGCAACGAATTGATCAACCCGTCGACGCAATTTTGCAGTTCGATCAGTTTGACTCCCAAATCCGTCAGGTCATGGCTTACGGTGCCACGCAGTTAGGTTTTACGGTTCAGGACGAAAAACGGGCGCATTACACCATTCATGTATCAAGTAAAAAACTAACAGGTAGTGGCCGCATCAAAGCTGGCCGCTAGCCAGGTGTTACACTATCCAACAAGCAACGCGATTTCCCAATCGAAAACGACTCAAGAATTATGCTCACTAAATTGTCACTAGCGGCTGGCTTGTCCAAAGCGTTTGAATAAGTAATGCCGGAGAAATTCCAGCAAAGTGATACCACCGCCTACGCAGCGATACTTGATCAAGAAAATCACCTTTCCTTTAGCCCAAGTGTTTTTTATGATGACGATCATTCACAAGTGCCCTTCCCAACAACACCGTTAGCTACTGACAACAACGCTCGGATTATCGGTTATTTTTCGGCCATTCAGCTGGCGTGTTTTACAACGGAGGAACTGGCTGAACAAATTTCAGATGATCAGATTCCCTTTTCCTGATTGGATTCAGAACTAGAATGATGTCCAAAATTTTGGACAAAGCTAAAGCCAATAACAGGGGAGGGCTGATTAACTTCTCTGCCAACGACGCGTTGTTAACCCGTATTGGACAGCCCTGATAAGCGATATTTAGGTATGAGAACGACCGTTTTATACGACCTTAGTGATCGCTTTTTTGACTACCTGGAAACGATAGCTAACCAGTCGAGTCCAGTGCTGGCCTGTTCGACGGACGACATCCTGGACTTAATCAAACGAATTGAAGCGGAAGGATTTGTCGTACCAGCTTCTCTATCCATCGAGCAGGCGCTGGTGAAAGCCATTCATTATACAAATGCCAGGCTGTCCTCCTCCATGCGGATTGTTTATCGAGATGAGACCGTATTCATATTGACTGTCGTTTACCTTGAATTTCCCATCACTGGGTAGCTCTGCAAGAAGTAAACATTTTTAGCAATTGCCTAGACGTCTGCTCACTGCGCTTACTAGCGATTTTTGCGACATTCCCTGTCATTATAGTTTCTTGCCGGTTGCTGCAGCTCCGTTACCGAATCGAATTTCTACTGCTGTGATTTGCCCCCCAGGAGCTTGGGTGAACACTAGATGCGCTTCTTCACCAACAACTTCAAATTTATTAGGGCCAATTTCTCTTAGAGAGGCTTTTGCCGTCTCGTTGGGAGGTAAAATATACAGTACGTTGGTCACCAAACTCACCGTTAATTGCTGACCTGGAGCTAGTTCGTAGGTTCCCACGTAGCGGTGGAGCGAATCCGATTTCTGCTGAACGGGATAAACAAAATGACTGGTGGGTCCATGATGAAGAGACTGATAACTAGATGCAGTAGAGTTGAGAGCTATACCCATCAGGCTAAAGGTGAGGCTGAGACCTAGTAAAGAGTTCATAGATAGCGAAAAATGGTTTGTTTACCCGCTCTTCTAGTCAACTTTCTTGCCAATCTTAATTGTCTGGTAAACAAACACTTATTCACGATTTCTTGCTGGTCTCAAGTGCATTATCGCACCATCTGTGTGAAAACGAACCGACTAGATTCAGATTGCTCCGCAGCTTTGATCGTAAGAGCGTTTTATAGGTTATTGATAGTTTACTTTCTCTCAAGTACCATCAGTCACTGTTGACTTAGCGCCTCAGAGAGCGAATGAATTTGGCGTCAGATTTGATTAAGCCAAATCACCCCGAAAGACGGCCATGCGGTTTTGCTTAAACAATGCCATTAAGCGATGGGTTGATAAAGCGCTTTATCTGATGCGCAACATCTCAATCTGTATTTATGAAAACGCTTGTCGTATTTTACTCTACCTATGGCCACGTCTGGACCCTGGCCGAAGCCATTGCAGATGGGGCTCGCCAAATCGAGAACAACGAGGTGGTCGTTAAACGCGTACCGGAAACACTGCCCCCTGAAGTACTGGATAAAACAGGAGCTACCCAAGCCCAGCAGGCCTTCGCTCATGTGCCCATCGTCACACCCGCTGAACTGGTTGAGTATGACGCGATCTTGTTTGGCACACCCACCCGATACGGCAACCTCTGCGGCCAGATGCAGGCCTTTATGGACAGTACGGGCAGTCTGTGGGCCAGCGGGGCTCTGGTAGGCAAGGTAGGCGGAGCGTTTGTCAGCACGGGGGCCAGGAGGAGACCATTCGCGCCTTCCATACCGAGTTGCTACATCACGGGTTTGTAATTGTGGGCTTGCCATACGCCTGGCAGGGTCAAATGGGTCATGCGGAGGTAACCGGCGGCACGCCTTATGGGGCAAGCACGGTCGCCGGCGGCCAGGGCGAACGCCAGCCCACCGCCAACGAGTTGGAAGGGGCTCGCTTCCAGGGCCGACACACCGCTGAAATAGCTCGTAAACTGGCACTCAAATAAGAACAAAATGGTTCTTGTAGTACCATGTTTAACATGACTCCGTAGCTCAGTTGGTAGAGCAATTGACTCTTAATCAATGGGTCGACAGTTCGAACCTGTCCGGGGTCACCAATAAACACAACAGGCCAGCTACAACACAATGTGTTGTAGCTGGCCTGTTGTGTTTAGTCCCATTGTTAAAATCAAACCAGCGTTTCGTGACACAAAAAAAGCCCCACCGGTTGAACCGAAGGGGCTTCGAAATTAGGTAACAAATTTAAAACGTTCGTTAACTGAGTTTATTGTGTAGTTTGAAAGAGAGATAGATTATTTAGCACTTCTTTTGCCAACTTTATTTAGGGGTTATTAAGGTAGCGTTATGCGAGATTAGGCAAACGGATGATTGCCCGTCAAAACCAAATTGCTTCGATCCTTTTCAGATAGAACGACCACTCGCTAGGCGGGTAAGTACACCAAGAAGGTAGCGCCCTTGCCGGGCTCACTCGTAGCGGTGATGGCTCCTCCATGATTGGTCACCACCTTCTGCACAATGGCCAACCCGATGCCCGTACCTCCAAACTCGTTCTTGCCATGCAACCGTTGAAACACTTGAAACATGCGCTCCAGATACTTCTCATCAAAGCCAATGCCGTTGTCGGCTACTTCGATGCAGTGATAGGTTTGGGCGTATCGAGCAGGATGTAGGGATGGGGGTAAATCGCTTTCAGCGACTAGACTGGCCTTAACCCGGATTTGAGGGGTAACCAGCTCCCCGCCTGGGTTGGTACGCCGAAACTTGAAGGCGTTGGACAACAGGTTCTGAAACAGTTGGTCCAACTGGGACGAGTCCCCCGGCACCACCGGCAAACTAGTCACCTCCACCTGCGCCCCACTTTCCTCCACCACGACCGATAAGGTATCTAACACCCGGCTCACCACCTGGTTGAGCGCCACGGGTTGGGCAATCACCTGCGTGGTGGAGATGCGCGAGAAGGCTAACAAGTCTCGAATCAACACTGACATGCGACTGGCGGCGGTCTGCATCCGCTCTAAGTAAGCCACCCCATCGCCCAGCCGGTCCCCATACTGACTCTTGATAAGATCACCAAACTGCTGGATCTTGCGAAGCGGTTCCTGCATGTCATGGGAGGCCACATAGGCAAACTGCTCCAGGTTCTGGTTTGAGCGTAACAGGTCATGATTGGCCGCTTCCAGGGCTTTGTTGCTGGCCACGAAGTCCTCGTTGGTCGTTGTTAATTCCTCATTGGTGGACGCCAGTTTATCATTGCTGGCGGCTAACTGCTCAGTACGTTCAAGCACCTGCTCTTCCAGGTGCTCGGCTAGTTGACGGTAGCGAGCCTCACTGTCTTCTGCTGCCCGTTGTGCCAGAATCTGTCCGGTGACATCGATGCTAATGGACAAAATGGCATAGACCTGACCGGCTGGGTCAAACAACGGGCTATAGCTGAAATTATAATAGTTGTTGGTGAGTATGCCTTCTCGAACGACTTGAACCAGTGACCCATAACTTTGAAACGGCTTCCCCGAGGTGTAAACGTCTTCCAGAATCTGCAGATAAGCTTGGTTTTCGGTGGTTATTTCGGGCATGGCTTCCCGTACGGGCTTGCCCACAATGTCCCATCCTTTACCCACAATGTCAATGAAGGCTTGATTGGGACTCTCAATGATCATATCCCGTCCCACCACCAAGCCGATACTAGCCGGAGCCACGGCAATCACCGCGCGCAGTTTAGCCTCACTGGCTTCCAGCTGCTGATGAATTAGCCGCTCCTGCTGATAACTGACTCGGAGTTGTTCATTAATGGCGGCTAGTTCCTCATTAGCCGTTGCCAGCGCCTAGGTGCGCTGGTGCACCTGGGCTTCCAAGCTTTGGGCTAACTCACGATAGCGGGCTTCACTGGCGGCCAGCTCCTGGGTGCGCGCCTGCACCTGCTGCTCCAGCATCAATTGCAACTCGCGTTGTGGCGTAATGTCCATGACGGCACCTTCAACGCAAAAGGGTTGGCCGTCTTCATTTCTTCTGACTTGCCCGATGGTTCGTAAGCTATGTCGGACGCCTGTTTGTAGGTTATGAATCGTGTACTCAACTTGATACGAGCCGGGTGCGCCGGGCTCAAGAGCCTGGGCTAGTACTTGACCGACCCGCTCCCGATCACTCTCCAGGATGGCCTTCATGGATGACTCGACATCGGTTTGCTCCGAGAGTCCATACCACTGGGCAACCCGGGCTGATTTAACCATTTGAAAGGAAGTTACATCAATTGTATAGGATCCTAATTCGGCCAGATCAATAACAGCTTGTAAAAACTGCTGATTTTCCTGGAGAGCTTGCTGGGCTTGTCGCTGCTCGGTGACCTCCTGCGCCACGCCCGCAAAGCGATAGACCTGCCCGTCGGGGGTCAACTCGGCCCTCCCTATGAAACGAACCCACCGGAGCAGGCCATCATCTGCCCCCACTGTTCGATAGGTCACATCATACTGCCCGTTCGACTGACCCGAGAGCACCTGTTGAACCGCTAGGTCCACACGGACCAGATCGTCGGGATATATATACTGGATAGCTTGCTCATAGGTAAGCGGATTGTCGTTAGCCAGGCCAAATAACTGACGGCATCGGTCATCCCAGAGAAGTTGTTTCGTGACCGGGTCCAGCTCCCAGAGGCCCAGACCGGCCGTCTGGAGGGCAAAATTGATATCAAGTCGCTGAGTAAGAGTAGCAGGGGTATTGGAAGGCTGTTGCTGGCCGTTCATAGAAAACTTGTTGTAGACTAATAGGCAATTTAAGCTAAATTCTTCTAGTCTATAGTCTTACTGATATAAACAGAGATAAGTGGTTTTGATCGAACTGACTCTACCGATAAAGGGTCCCACAAAACGCCCTTTTATAGAGATGGATACCATGATTGTTCTACTAAAGTCAGTTGGTTTGAATTTCAGTCTCTACATGTCATCTCACTAAACAAAATTAGAATCTCATGTTTAAGCTGAGTTCGTGACCGGGCCGCCGGGCGGACTGATTTTTTCCCAAATGACGAAAAGGTCAGTAAGTTGACGTTTTTCTAAGCAAATGGGTCAAAAGGCGGACGAGAAGGTTATAGCTTCGCAAGAATACTATCCAGGGTGCTTCCTTTCCCGCCGGGAAGACCTACCAACAACAGTGTAACTAACTTTGAATTATGAATGAAGAGGAAGAAGCACTTATAAGCTGGTTCATCAGCAAACAATGGCCCGCTACGTACCATAAAATATCGGCTTGGGAATCGACTGATAATCTGGCCAGGACCATCACTACAACCATAGAAGCTGCACGACAAGGTAATGCAAATTCAGTGGAGGTACTGAAACGCCTTAAAACTTCACTAGACAAACAGCCCGCTGGAATTAACGCATCATGAATAACCGAACTGGCTTTCATTGAACTTACCGACGCTAACAAGATGAGTCCGGTTTAGTATAAGTACATCGTCGTGCCCCGCACCATCTGATCAAGGCTCGTGTGGGCGTAAATCTGATCAAAGCCGTCCTCGACAGCCGAGGGTGTCGGGTAGCGGGCCAGCTG
The DNA here is from genome assembly GCF_054777855.1 of Spirosoma jeollabukense. NCBI lineage: Bacteria > Pseudomonadati > Bacteroidota > Cytophagia > Cytophagales > Cytophagaceae > Spirosoma > Spirosoma jeollabukense. The sequence goes on along the minus strand of NZ_BAAHAD010000012.1, from coordinate 109,907 downwards.
CTCTTGGCTAACCTGCCGGAGTTGGGTAATCAGCTCGGGCCGCAAACCCATGAATCGTATCCCTTCGATGATATTGGAGCGCGCATTGAGCAAGTAAAGCGTCAAGCCGTTGGCGTCGCTCTTGATCCAGTCGGCGACCGCATCCGGATCGATTTTACGGATATTAAGCGGAAGCTCAAAGCTGAAGTGGCCAGGGAACTCGATTAGAAAAGACGGCAGGCCCTCCCGTTCGTAGAGGCCGTAGCGAAGCAGACCCCGGTTGAACAGGGCGCGGTCGTCGACGGGGTTAAGCGTGTAAAACAGGATGTCGAACAAGCCCACCGTCATCATGGCTTTAATCGATTCCTGCCCCGTGGCCTGGTAGCGATCGATCGGAAATGGCCGACCTATGTCAAAACTCATCATAACGTGTTGCCTGTTTTAGCCTTTCGTGTTGCTGGTCGATCAGTCTCCATATAATGCACTAAATGGTCCTACTTTACCCGTTCGATCCGGACGCAGTTGACGTACACCTCGACCCGTTCGAGGAGTCGGTAAATCGCAACTGGATAGGCGGTATTATTCTGCAAGTTTCCTTCATATAAAACTTCAGCCATTAACCTACCCTCAACCAGTTGCTCGGCAATATGCCAATTGACGGCCTCCTGGCTGGCGATATTCAGGTGATAAAAACTCACCAACAAATTGCCATCGGGGACGGCCCGCCGCAGCGGTTCCGGTTAGCCGAAATTTAACGACATTTTTTATTCCACTATCCGTTCTCATGCAGTTCCAATATGGATTGTAAACGTATGAATTGGCGATGGCCGTTCAGGGTAGTTAGGGTGTGGTCTGCACGCGTTTATCTATAGTTTTTGGGTTTTCTCAAGCGCTCCTTCCCGCGGGTTAAATCTCGGAATAATCCCCGTATGAACCCGAGGCTTATCAACTTTTGTCGACATCACTTCACCAGCTTCATGAGTGAAGAATGAACGAAGCCCGGATGGGCAAGTCGGAATACGTTCGAAATAGAGGCCCTACGGGCCTAATATAACAGGGTAAAGGGTTGATTTTGAGTAAGTTAATAGAAGGTTCTTAGCGGTTTTCTCGGTCGGCATATCGGTATTTTTATATGCTAAACAACAAAGAGAACACCTAAGAATTGTATGAAACCTCTCAAAGCCAAACGCCCGGCAACTTCGCAACAGGGCGCACCCGTTCAACTCAGTTTATTTGACGTACTGCTACAAGTTGCACCCGAACTGGTTCCTGCCGTTCGAGCGGTTAACCAGATCGTTTCGCCACGGATTCAACGGTTTAGCTTACAGCAAGAACCCGCCCCAACGGGCGAAATAGGCCGGATTCGCGCTAATCTGGCGGCTATTGCCCTTTGTAAATCGCTGAACGCCAATCAGCAGCAACCCACACCGGAGCAGTGTAATGAATTAGCCCGTTTTAGCGGATGGGGCAGTTTGGCGGCTCTGTGGGATGAGGTAACCCATAGGGCAACCGACGTAGAGGCGCAGACCGAAGAACAAAACCGCTGGTACCGGAAATACAAAAGTTTGCGAATGGAGGCCGATTCGTTAATGACGCCCATGGAACGGGAAGGGGCCGGGCAGAGCACCTTAAACGCATTCTTTACCAGCATTGAGGTCATTAAACGAATGTGGGCGTTAGCGGAAAAAGTAGGCTTCAAGGGAGGCCGGGTTTTAGAGCCAGCCGCCGGTACAGGTCATTTCATCGGGGCTATGCCCGACCATTTACGGCAAGCCTCTACGATTACTGCCGTCGAGAAAGACCCCCTGTCAGCCGCTATTTTAGCGCTGCTTTATCCCGAAGTGATTACCCACGCAACGGGGCTAGAGGTAGCCCCGCTGGAACGAGGCAAGTACGATCTGATAATTGGCAATGTGCCGTTCGGGGATTACACTGTTTTTGATGCCGTGGACCGGGATTGGTGCCCGTTTCATATTCATAATTATTTTATCGGTAAGGCGTCCCGACTTGTCGTTCCCGGTGGATTGGTTTGTTTCATTACGTCAATGGGCACGCTGGATGCCGGTAGTAAAGCCTTTCGCCTTAAACTGGATGAACAGCGCATGGAATTGTTGGGTGCCATTCGTCTGCCCTCCTGCGCATTTGATAAAACCGCCAGCACCGAAGTAACGACGGATATTTTACTATTTCAAAAGCGGCCCGAAAATCAGGCTCGTACCTCGTTTGCTCAACCCTTTGTCAATACGGCTACACTGCGAACACTGACCAGCGAGGGGGAAGACCAAGACGACCCCCCCGTTATGCCAAGCATTCAGGTCAACCAATACTACGTTGAAAATCCACATCGGATGTTAGGGGAAATGACTTTTGCCAGCGAAGTAGGAAAGGGAGGGCTTTACCGGGGCGACCGCCAGACGTTATTTCTGGAACGCAGTAGCGAACTGGCTACCCGACTGGATGAAGCCGTAACTCAATTAGGGAACCAGCTACAGGGGGCCGCCAGCCGGTTTGGTCAGGCGGGGGCAAAGTTGCCCGAAGAACGCACGGAACGTATAAATCCCGCTTTGAGCGGAACCGTGAAAATTCGGGGCCGAATGTGGAGCAAGCAGAGTATATACCGTTCCTATTCGACCCTAAAACGCCTGTTCTTTGCTTTGTTAAAGGCGGAACAGAATCAGAGTGATTCCGTTTGTGATGCCTTACGTCAGGAGCTACAAGACCACTATACGTTCTTTGTCACCACGTACGGGCGATTGTCCGCCAATCGGTCGCTAAACTGGATTGAATCCGTAGACGGTCAGTTTTTAAGCGTTCAGGCGCTTGAAATTCAAAAGCTGGATGCCCACGGAAAAACAGTCATTGTTGAATCGGCCATTTTGCGGGAACGGGTGTTTGGAGCCCTTACCACCATCACGCACGTTGATTTAGTAGAGGACGGGTTAAGTCTGTCCTTATTTAACCACGGCCGTATTGATCTGGATTATATCAGTACGCTAACGGGCAAGCCTATTGGCGAAGTACGTACCTACCTTTTAACGAACGCGCTAGCCTTTATAGACCCGGAGCGGGCCGATGAGTTACTAGATGCCGGTACGTATCTGTCGGGGGATATTCGGGAGAAACTAACCCTATTGGAAGGCCGATTGCTGGATGAGCCGCAGTTACAGGCCAATCTAGATGCCTTACAAGCTATACTACCGCCTAGTTTACCGGTATCGTTGATTAGTTTTCAATTAGGATCGAACTGGTTGCCACTGGCTTGTATAACCGACTGGATACAGACCTTGCTTTCGATAAAACTAACCTTAGTATATAGTTCACAACGGGCCGAGTACCGTTTAGCCAATCAAACGGGGTACTCCGCCCTCAATCAGTCACAGGGTACCAAAGAACGTACCGCCCTTGAATTAATCGAAGCCGCGTTGAATCAGCGTAGTATAGTCATCACCAAAACTATACAGGATGAGGCTGGAAATAAAAAGGAGGTCAAGGACATTGAGGCCATGACTGCCGCCGTACAGCAACAGGAAGTCTTGCAGGAACAGTTTAACCAGTGGGCGCGGGAGCATTACGCCCCCGCCATAGAAAAGGCATTTAACGAACGGTTTAATAGCTATGTCGAACGCCAGTTTGCCAAACCGACCATGGCCCATTATCCCGGTGCTTCCCCGTTAATTACCTTACGTGACCACCAGTTTAAAGCCGTTGAGCGGGGAAAACAGGAGGACTGTCTATTTGCCCATTGGGTCGGCACGGGTAAGACCTGGGAGATCATCTCGACCGCCATGGAATTGATCCGGCTTGGCAGAGCATCAAAAGCCCTGGTTGCCGTGCAGAATTCAACCGTCGAGGATTTTGCGAAGGCTTGGCGCGCGCTGTACCCCGGCGCAATTGTTTACCAGCCAACTCCGGCTGACTTACAGGCATCCAACCGAAAACGGTTTCTGCAACGGATAGCGACTAACCGGTTCGACGGTATTGTTATTCCGCAGTCGTTCTTAAAGCTTATCCCGGATGATGTAGCGATCGAAGAAGAATTAATTCGGGATGAACTAAGCCGCATTGACTACGACGACAGAGACCCCTCCGCCGAAGGCCGGGCCAACCGCCGGAGCGGGAAGCAACGCGTTAAACAAATCAACAAACGGAAAGCCAAAATAGAAGCCAAACGGCTTGAACAGGCCAGCCGTAAAAAAGATCAGATGCTTAATTTCTCTCAATTGGGAATTGATGCGCTGTTTCTGGATGAAGCCCACAAATACAAACGGTTTGGCTTTACGACCAGCCGCTACCAAATTAAAGGCATTGATACAGCCGGGAGTCAGGATGCCTTTCAAGCCATGGTTAAATGCCGGACCATTTTAAATAAAAACGGGCGGGTCATTCTGGCAACGGGAACCCCTATTTCAAACACGATGGCCGAAGCCTGGACGATGCTACGCTACATTGCCAGCGACCGATTGGAAAAATTGCAACTAGCCACCTTTGACCAATTTTGCGGAACATTCTGTAAAGTGGTGCCCGTTTTTGAATTAAGTACATCGGGTCAGTTTAAGACCGTGGAACGACTGGCGCAGTTTATGAACGTTGCCCAGTTGTCAGCCTTATACCGGCAGTCGGTAGACGTTGTCTTGGCCGATGATGTACATGAGTTTAAAACCGGCGACTTTTTACCGGTTTTAGCCAGCCAACCCGCCACAGAAACCACCCCCGCCAATCCCGGCTTCACCCGTATTTTGCTACCCCAAACGCCGGGCGTTAGGGCTGAACTTTATGCTATTCGGCAAACCCTGCGCTGGTTCGAGCAGTTAACCGGCAAAGAAAAGCGCGAGAACAGTCATATACCGTTAGTGATGTACGGCAAGGCTAAAAAAGCGACGCTGGATATACGCTTGATCGATCCCACCGCCGAGGATGAACCCGGTAATAAAGTGAACCGGGCTGTTGCAGAAATACACCGGATTTACCACCAGACCGGCGACGTTAAAGGAACGCAGTTAGTTTTTTGCGATGTATTTACCTCGTCAGCCAGCATGTTTGCTGGCGAGACTGACGAGGAAACCGGCCGGTCCGCCGATGCGGTGGCGACGCCCGGCCGGTCCGCCGGTTTAGTGGCGATGTCTGCTCAATTCAATCTATTCGACGAAATTGCCCATAAACTGCGCTTATTGGGCATTCCCACCGAGGAAATCTGTGTTGTTCCCGCCGATAAAAACAAACGGGAGCCCATTTTTGCCAATGTTCGCACCGGCCGGATTCGCGTTCTGATGGGCAGTAGTGAACGTCTGGGCGTTGGGGTAAACGTTCAGGAACGGTTAGCCGCTATCCATCATTTAGACGCTCCCAACCGGCCCACCGATTTTGAACAGCGGAACGGGCGAATTATCCGACAGGGTAATTTATTCGCCGTCTGGAAACGATGCGTTGAGGTACTAACCTATGGCGTAGAAAAAACCCTTGACGCGACGAGTTACGGCCGGTTAGCCATGAAGCAAAAATTTATTAACCAGGTTCTAAAAGGGGGGGCTACGGTTGAAACAATGGCCGATGTATCGGACGACGACGATTTTTCGTCAATGAATTATGAACAGATGATGGCTACCTTATCCGGCTCTCAGACCGCCTTGCTCTATACGGCTAAAAACCACGAATTAACGCGGCTGAATCAGCAGAAAAAGGCGTGGCAACGGGGTTTAATGAACGCACAATCCATGATTGAAGAAGCCCGGCGCACGAGTGTTCATTTAAACGGGCTTTTGCCAAAATTGAGCTTGGAGGCCGAAATCATAAAAAATAAGTTCGTAGACGTGCCAACCGATGAGGTTGACGGAATGATTAAAACAATTGGGTTTACTGGTCAGCAGTTTACCAGTAAAGCCGATTGGAGCGAACCATTAGAGCGGTATTTCTCCGAAATCAAATCCGCAGCCCGGCGTACCAACGGCGCGTATAGTTCAGGTCTGCTTACGGTAAACGGCTTGGATATACATTTGAAAGGCGAATGGAGCGGCCATGATCGGGAAACAGGCCGCGCTATTTACTCCATCAGTTACCAATGGGGGGTAAATCTAAAGGGCCAGATTAACTACGGATGGGCATTGGGAACGTCCCTGCGAGCGGCCATTAATCGAACGTTAGACGCGCCCGAAGTAGGAAAAAAACAACTGGAACGGGCCATTAGTCAACAGGAAGCCTTTAGTCAGAATTTGAATCAACCCTTCAAAAAACAGGAGCAGTTGACCCAATTAAGCTTGCTGGTTAGTGAATTGAAAAAACAACTGGAAACCGAAGTGATCGAAGCTGTTTAAAGCGTTCGATTTGTTGTTAGCCAACTAAAAAGCCGTTCCCTGCTAGGAAGCGGCTTTTTGCTGACGTCGATTTACTTTACTTCACAGATTCATTCTGGCTAATTCATTATAATTCCAGGAGTTGACGGTGATAGAAAATTGATACCATTGGCCATACGGCTCCACCTACCCACGGCAACCAGAGTTGGATTAACGAGATCCACCCGCCGTTTTGAAAGAGCAGTAAGTCACTATGCTGCATAAAATTCCCTAGTTGTAGCCAGAAGAACGTAACAATGACCAGCGCAAACACCTCTGGTCGAAACATGTATCGATCCATTTGAAACCAGATCGGTCGATTTGGCCAATCCGGATATTTGTCCCGGTGCCAGTAAAATAATTTGGTGAGGTGCAGCCGGGTAATGTAGTAGATACCCCACACTTCGATACATCCAATCAACAACTGAACCAGTAAGATGGCCGTTGTTAGGAACCCGGTAGGTATAAAGGTATTTTGACTCAGCCCCTGTAAAAGAAACGATGAGAAAAAGGTAACAGCGGGTAAGGCGGCCATCGCTATCGCCCAGATGATAAACAATAAGGTCCAGGGTTGCATATACTCCCGTTGGACAACCCGTTGGACCCACGGCTTGATCATAGGAGCATAAAGAGTAAAGAAAAAAGACTGTTCGAAGGGTCGCATATAACTATTGGCGAACAGCACGCGGAAGATTCGTATAAAGCCCATACTAGTAAATAGTTAACTGGTGAAAAGTTTCAGCAAGGTAACAAACAAAGGGCTGAAAATTGTTTTTTTTCTGGCTGCGTTATACTTACTAGTCCAGCGTGAATTAGTAGGAACAGGGGATAAAGCGATTAGTTATTAGGGGTCAAAAAAGTAAGGCTAATGTACGCCTATTTATATATTGGCTATTTTCGTCCGAAGTAAATCCAGACCGTTAACTCCTAAGGGCAAGTATGACAAATAGCCAGTTTGTGATAAAATTAGTAGCGGTCGGTCTGGTCGGAATCTTCCTCATGTTCCTGCTTTTACGCCGAAAACAGTATACGCCATTGACCCGAACGCTAATGGATTTGTTGATGGCTACGACAATGGGTTCATTCCTGTTAGTGTTGATGATTGTTCTGGCTTCCTGATGAATCAATTGGTTGAAACGATTCCGTAAAGCAATAGGAAACCAAGCCGCCTTTGCCTAATTGGGTAGTTTCTGAAAATACGTTTTAAGGGTTTGTTTTAAGGTATAAAACTGCGTCGTTTCGATCGATTCATGGCGCAGATGCTGCTGAACATACACTAATTCAACGCCTCCATCCAGCAGTAGTTGCGCCGCCGTATGCCGAAGACTGTGCGCAGACATGCCTTTCTTTTTAAGGCCATTTTTTAGCAGGTGTTTGTTGGTGATGTAGCGAACCTGAGCCGTGGTCAGGTTCGCAAACAAAGGAGTTTTCTGATCCTGTTCGGGCAGCGGCCACTGCTGGATACTTTGCAGGTAACCAACCAGCGGCCCCAGGCAGGCCTCGAAAAGCTTAATGGGCTTTTTAGTGCTCTTTCCTTTTCCCAGTACATGAATCAGTCGACGATCGACATCCACGTCGGCCAATAGGAGACGAGTGATCTCAACGGTACGTAATCCCTCCAGGCTTAACAGGGCCAGAATAGCCCGGTCACGGGGCGAAGCTGCCGAGGCCAGCAAGTCGGTTCGCTCGTTGGCTTCCAAACTCTCTTTGTAAAAGCGACGCTCCACGGTAAACCCTTTCACGGCCTGCACATCCTGAAGAGACTCGACCTGGTCGGGGGTAAGGGCCAGCTCCTTTCGCTTCAGCACGCACCAGGCGGCTAGTTGCTTCACCGGGGATAAATAAATGTTGATGGTGAAGGGTGACTTTCCCTGTTGGTTTAGCTGGGTGATGTAGTCATTGACCGTTAGGCCAGTCAGCGAGGCTGGACGGCCCTGCTGCAGCTGCACATCAATGTAATGGAAAAACGCATTTAATGCCTGGGTATAGGTCTGTTTGGAACGTTCCCCTTTCAATCCTTTGTGCTCCCGAATGAAGCGCAGGACCAGTTCGTTGGCCGCGGGAGAGATATCTTTTTTAGGCGGGTCCAAAAGGATCTGCGGGTAGCCGAGTTGCTGATAAAAGAAAAGAAACTTGCGCAGGGGCGAGATGCGGTTGGGTCGGAATCCAGTAGCGTACAGACCCAGGCTAAACCCATCCACGCCATACCCCTGTTGTAAGCAGTAGTCGAGGTAAGCCCTGGCATGACGGGGGTAGTTACTGGAGGCAGGCAGCGTACTGGCAAAATACGCAATCAGTCGGGATACGGTGTAACTCGCCGGGGCGGAGGCCGGTGAGGGGGAACGATCGTCAGGACGTTTGGCAGGTAATGGCATTTCAGTAGTAGGGACTGGGTCGATTGATGGGTGACGTGTAAATTCCGGGATGGCCACAAGCCCCTTAAATGGGCAGGCTTATTTACGGACGTTAGGACGGCTCCTGCGTAAGGCGTTCACACTCCGTCTGTAAGTAGGTGATGAGTTGCGTATACATGAAGTCCAGGATAGGTCTGGCAAAAGACTGCGATTGAGATTGATCCAACGCCTTTGTATAAGCCTGACGATCAGTAGCATGTACTAAACTGATGGGTAGTTTGTGGTAGTGCTGAACGTAATTCATCAGCAGGCGAGCCACCCGGCCATTACCCTCCCCAAAGGGCTGCAGGCAAAGTAGGTCGTAATGCGCCTGAAAGGAAAGATCATAGATCTGACGCATAGTTTTAACGGCAGCTAGGTCTGTATTGAGCTGCCTGAGTAGTTTATCTACGGCGGCGGGTAGTTTCTGCGCGTCGATTAACTTGCGATGGGCCGTCATGCGGCTGGCCAGTCGTAATTCGCCCTGGCTGGAGTCATAACTGCCCAGTATTGTATGCATGGGACCACCCGTCCGGCGCATCAGGGCCGCGCCAATGGCTTGAAGCCGGGCGCGATTCAGGGGTTCCCGTTCGGCGGCCCAGGCCAGCATCTGCTGTTGAGCCTGCTGATAATCGACCAGCATCCAGTAATGAGCGGCCGGTTTACTATCCGTGGTTACGCCTTTCTCCAGCAACGACAGACTTTCGGTAAGTGTGAGACTACAGCCGTCCAGCGCAGCCGAATGATGGCAGTGAATCAACCCGTTGTAACCCCCCACGGGAAGTGAGTCTCTGGTCAGGTCACGATACCAGCTGAGCAGGGCGGGTAAGGTCAGGCTCGATGATTGGGATGAGGTCATAGATATAAACGGTAATACGCGTCGATGCACCGTTACTGCTACATTGTAAAGTGCAACGGGTTGTCATCAGTTGGCAACTTACAAAATAAACGGGTTTCACCAATTTACACAAATGAGAATTTGTGTAACGGTGAACAAATTTATTTGCTTGGAATAGTTAAGAATAGCGCATTTACTGACCTTCGTAGGTCGAAACGAACTTTCTGGAACCGGACTAGTTTTGATGAACAACAGGCTTCGCTCCCTTGTCCCGAATGTTAAACACTTACTCGCGTATGAATGAAGATAATCCCGTCACCAGTCCTGATTCGGCGGATGAACTCGATGATCCCTATATTCACTCGATTTCCACGGAGGAATTCGTCCAAAGCGTGGAACTGGCTACTCAAGAGGAAACCGATGAGAAGTTGACCCCGAGCCAGGAGTAACCGCCTGTGGGTTCGGTGAGCGTGGCTTTTCAGGTAGCTTATCCCAATCCCTGGTATCCATGAGCCGCTTAAATTCGCGCTCCTGTTTCCAATCGGTCTTCTTCCACACATACCTTAGAAAGAGAATAGCTCCAACGATCTCCCCGATTGTGATGGCTAAATTGAACGTTTCAATTGTCATGCGTGCGATTAATTGCTTTTGTTGAACGAGTTAAGTGTCGGAAGGAATGCTACGCTGTGGTGTGAGACCCCTGGACAGATTGCAAAACCACCTGGTCGATCAAGGGTTTTCTCGACCGAGAAAATTCTGCCACTTGTTTGTACTTAACCAATAAGACACAGTGAACAGACGCTAATTTTACACTAGATGAATGTATTGTTTTTTCAAGATGGGCCGGTTAGAAAATGGATACTATTTTCCAGTTTGCGGTAGAGGTGGTCAATGAATTAACACCTAGCCGGTGCCTGGTCGTAACGACTAAGTTTACCTTACCCAGCCTCATCCAATGACGCCTAAACAAGTGCAACGGCTGATCAGAAAAATAGCCGATATTAAACGGGCTTTAGCCGCCGAGAAACGCAAGTTTGGTGGGTATGATGATTCCCGTGGACTGCGCTATTTACCCACCCGCTATTACATCCAGCTGGCCGATTACAAAGGGGGATTGGCCTATACCCGCTGGTTCGCCAAAACTTTTTCCGACGATATTGGCTTTCCGGACTTTCTGTTTGAGTGGGCTCTGCTACTTTTTAAAGGGGGTAAGCTGGCCGACGCAAAAGCGAAAATGGGGCAAACCTTCTGTGCCAATACGTATGTATTGAATAAGTTCTTTGACCATCCCATTGAACCGCTCCCAAAATACGAATGGTCTAATTTGGCTCAGGCTGGTTTCACGGACTATTTCACCTATTCCCATCAGCAAGCTGAGTTACTTGATTTTAGTCAGTGGCTGGAGGAGTTTATGACCAGCGAACCCTTTACTAGCCGAAAAGCTCGCTACTTAATCCTTCATCAACAACTGAACGTGGAAGACGATCCAGAAACTAGAGATTATTTACGAAAGGAAGCGGATCAGTTAGAAAACGCGATTAAGTTCTAAAAAAACGGTTGTCTTACAGGTGTAAGACAGACCGCAATTTTGTCTTACAACCTGTATTACAAAACATAATGTAGATTATACAACACAATGAAACGTGAAGAGACTACTGAAACGACCATCCAAACGATTTTTAAGGTGGCCAAGAGTGCGTTGCTAGGCTTTATAGTACTGATTGGTGTGTTAGGATTAGCTTTTGCCACTTTCTTGTACACTAATGGACTTCCAGATATTACTATCGACTTAGCTAGTGTTGCGAGGGATACTACTTTTTACGTCGGAGCTAGTCAAAGCCAAAGCGGAGAAGGGAGCACTATATCGGTTCGAGCAGTAGGGCAAGTCGATGACGCTACAACGGGTCTTCTTGTTACTTATCCCAATGACACGCTGGTAGCTGTTAGAGGCTCTTTAGTAAAGGGTCAAATTGATCAACTATGGGTAAATGATTTCTATGACCGCCGAGCAAAAGTTACCTTTCTTCATAAAGCAGCTCAACACGGTCATTTGCGCTTGCAAATTCATTTTTCATATCCTCCTACCGACTGGGGGTTCCGGCAAACGAATCTGGGTTGGATTAAAGCAAAGTAGTTTATTTTACATAATTGCACTTATGCAACATCAATCAGTTTCACCATATGTTTGGAATCATGAAGATGTCGCTCAATCATTTCAGCCGGCTGTTGCTTAGTAGCTTGATCCTATGTAGTGCTGTAAGCTGGCTAGTAAGCGGCTGTTTCCTAGCCGTTAACAAAAAGTCTGAATTGGTACTAACCGTGCAGGACACAACTGGAAAACCACTACCCGGAGTTGGTATCACTTTAACAGGATTCAAGACGAGTTCTACCCGCCTATATGATCTGGAAACACTCAACAACGTGACTGACCAAACTGGAGTAATAAAATTGACATTATCTTGGCCAAAGGGGGTTAATTATTACGACATTCATATAGGTTCACCTTACATAATCACTAATTGTCCAATACCAGATAATTCACCAAACTTCGGGGGTTGTGAAATACGATCTGATCAGAATCTTTCGGCAACGATCCAAGTGAAAAAGCCATGATGAACCTCAAGAAAAATGAACAAATGCATCTACGTGGGTCATGATAAAACTATTTAAATACGGATATCCCGTTGACTATTTGGGCCTTATTTAAATAATCTCTTTACATAAAGTTAGTTATACAACTTGACTAAGAATTGTACAATTTTCACAGTTTGTATTTTGACGATTAACGGTTCATTATTTTTTAAATAGCGTTAATATCGAAGTGATGGCTTCCAGCCTAAATCTATCTTGGTAATAGTATTTTACCGATAAATTTGAAATAAGAACACTTTACCCCCGTTTTATACTGATTTGTACTTTTCTTAGTAGCCGTTCAGGATAGGCGACCTTTTCGTGAACGGTTTCGGGTTTATAATCAATTGAGCGGGCAGGGCGGGAAACCATGAAATCTTGTTCATTCGTCGAAGGGTTTTCGTGAACGATTTCCCCAAAACTCTTATGTCGTACACAATATTTTGAAAATCAGATATTTATCTAGTAAACCTAATAGGATTCATTAGCCTTTAATTGGACGAATTCATAGTTGACCCGTCATGAATTAATCTTATTGTGCAAGCACCGTAGAATACGTAAGGAAATTCTAGAGAAATCAAAGCCGAAACCCATAATTAAGACTGGCAGGCTGTCAGCTAAAGCGACGTTCTAACGATCTGACAAAGCTTTTATATTATGACGACACACTTCAGATGAATAATTCCTCAGAGGTGGATTTAGTACACACTGTACTCGCTACTTGGGCTGATTAAATTTAATATGAATTTAAAAGACGATTGACTTAGTCGCTTCGATGATTCTCTATATATTGTATCTTAAGAAGTCACTCATCAAACTGCTTTTCTGCGCTTGATGGCTCATTCAGTAGCTTTGGAGTAAATTTGCTAACAGTATCCCGTTGAAAGAAGGGTTACTTCAGTCGCGATTAAATTGCTACTAGTGTATTGAACGGTTTGTGAGTAAGTATATTATATAAGTAACTTTGTCTTATAATGGCAACTTATAAACGAAGGGATTACGAGGCGCTTAGGCGGCGCTGTGTTGAATTAAGACAGGCCGGATGGCAACAAGAAGCTATTGCTAAGGTATTTGGATTAACTCAACCTTGGGTAAGTAATACCCTTAAAAAATATCAACAGCAAGGATACCAGTCCTTGCAAGAAGGTAAAAGAACAGGAACACCAACTCGTTTATCTACTCAGCAACTAGCTCAACTACTAATTGAACTTAACAAAGGTGATGAACTACATGGATTTAAACTAGCGATTTGAACTCGTTATCGAATTAATAAGGTTATCAGAAGGTTATTTAATACTAGCTACGATCATTCGCAAATAAGCCAAATACTAAAAAATAGGTTGGAGTAAGAGTCTACCACAAAGTAAAGTATCTAAATAAAATAACTTAATGGCTGAATAAATAAAAATATGAAGTATAATAGCTTTACATTTAATAAATTAGATTATTTGAAAAAAAATATTGATGACCCAATTGATGGAATTCCTTCATCTTATGGTATTTATCAGTGGGTATATTGGCCAGACTTTGATGCGAATCTAATAAAGACGAAAGATTTAATAGATATCCTTAAAGAATATTCGTTAAAGAACTTTTACATAGAAGAAGAAATCAGAGGATTATATAAATTCCATGCGAAAATATGGGAACAAGGTTTTCGAGATAACAATAATATGTTTGGGCTGAGTGATAAAAAAAACTCAGAACTTGAAACACACTTATTGAGTAGATCTAATATAATATCTTTTAATGATTTTTTTAAGGAAATTTGTTTTGTAAGACCATTTTACTTGGGAAAAGCAAATAATCTTCGTTCAAGACTGAGTCAACATTTTACTGCAAAAACTAATGTGATTCCTGAAATAATAAAAAGTGGTATTCCAGAACAGCATATTTGGGTAGGTTATAAGGAAGTTAAATATAATCCAACAGAAAGGGCAATTAATAACATATTTGAAGAAATATATTCAAGAAGGGTAAAACCTGGCTTAACCATAAAACCGGATTAATATGAATGAATTAGACAATTTCGACGAAATTGAGAATCAAGGATTTAAGCAACAAGGTATAAATCTATCAAACGTTTATTCCGTTCGCACTGGTGGTTTTGGCACAGATGAATTTATCAAAACTTACTTAGCTACTTTAAATGTTGCGGAGTTACAATCAGACGTATCATTGTACGAAACGTTGAGTCAAGATAAAGAATGGCCTGTAAGCCAAATTATCCAAAGAGAAGTTGATAAAAGCCGAATTAATGAAATAGCAAAAAAATATTTAGCAGCTCAAGGAAGAGATGTAAAATACTTCCCACCTATAATAGTGGCTTTATTGCCGAGGGAAATAGACGGTAGTTTTTCTAAAACATATAATTATCCTGCAGATCAAAGTGATTCAATTAAAGAATTAGTATTCGACAAATCTGCTTATAGTATTAATTTGAAATTTAAAGAATTACTTATTGCAAAAAAAAATGATAGCCTTGTCGACGGTCTTTATTTTTATAATACTTCACAAGTGTTTGAGCATAATATATTATGTTGGGATAAAGTCAAATTCTATGCTGTAGTTATAGATGGTCAGCATCGGTTGGAGGCTCTATTGAAAGCAAGAGAGGAAAATTCAGCATTTTACTCCGCTATTCAGGATGTCATCTTTCTTGATGTAAGTCGTTTAGTAAAAACAAAAAGTTCGTTAACGCCAGTTCAAGTATTAAGAACAGTTTTTATTGATATAAATACGAATGCGAAATCAGTAGGATTGGTTAGAAGAATATTGATGGACGACAAAGATTTAGCCTCTTTGTGTGTTCAATCTTTAGTAGAGTCAGTAAATAGAGATGGAACATCAAAAGAACCAGATTGTTTCATTCCTTCGGCATTAATCGATTGGCATGGTGATAGCTTAAAACATGAATTACCGCATTTAACAGGTCTATTGACATTACATCAAATTATAAGTGATGAGCTGGTTGGGAAGCGTCTAGTTACAATTGACGATCATAGAAATAAAAGTAAGATCACCAATTTTATTAATATTTTAAATAGTTACTTTTTTGTTGATAGTACAATAAAAAGCAAGAGTGAATTTAGTGAAGTAGTTCCTTTAGAAACTTCTTTCAACACTTATTTACAGCAAAAAGAAATTTCGAGAGAAGTATTTGCTCAAGAAATGAGCGAAGACGATTACAATGGCTTAGATAGTATTTTATTTACTTACGATTACAGAGTATTAGAAGTTGCTCAAGAAAATTTTGAAAATTTTTATTTAAAAGCTATTGTCCAAATATTTAAACAAGCAAAGCCTTATGCTGAAGTAATCGAAAAGTTATCAGAACTAAATGCTTTTGACGTTCAATCGAATTTGTATAAATCGTTGCTAGCTAATATAAAGAAACTTATTGTGAACTCTAATTTAAGGGATAAATATTTAGAGGTTAGAAGGATATTATTTGAAGAATTCAATCCAAAGTATTATTTGTTTTACACTGTGGTTGGTCAAAAAGGCGTTTTCAATCGTTTTTTTGAAACACTACTTAATAATTTAAAAATAGGAAGTACTGAATCAATGGTTATATCTACAAAAAATATCTATGTCGAAAATTTAAATGAAGTGCTGGACATTTTAGACTATGGAGATATTAACTTATTTGGAAAAGATGATTTTTTTATAGATACCGATTCTAAACTAGATGAATTTGGTACTGTTGCTTCGTCTTTTTGGGAAGGAATTTTGTTTGAAGATAAGCGAATTATCTACAATTCGCAAGGTGTGAGAGCTTTTGCTGATGTCTTAAGATTTCTAAGCGACGTCTATACAATAATTAAAAGTGGAGATGATATAAATGAATTTAACAAATTTGCTATTCGCTTTTCTACACAACGCACAAAAAGATTGCTAAGTAAACGTTTCAGTATCTATACCGACGTAGAATTGGAACAAATAGCTTCGACAATTTTATTAAATAAAAAAACCTATTTGATTGAAGTGTTTAGAACTGCTTTTACTAATTATGAATCCTCCAAATGAATAACTTCAATATGAATTAACCAATGATGCATATTTTATGTAATAGAATTAAATAGAAATCTTATGTTTAGAACAATTTTGCTAGTTATATTTATTGTTGAATGCGATTTCCTTGATTGCGTTAAACATTATATAACTGTGAATTAAAAGCGGTAGGACTAAAGCGGAGTGTTGCCGGAATTAATTACTATCTTTTAACATTGACTATGATTTTAAATTGAATTCCTTAAACAGGTTGGCTTGATACATTTTAATAATAAGACAATATTGAAATAAATCAAGCCAACAGCTCAAATATAGTTTCCTGAGCCATTTCAAGAATATTTAGTAGGTTCTCCTCTATTCTTTCTTTCAACATTAATTATGTAATCAGAAATGTTTGAAATTTATAAATCAGTTGCGTGAGCACATTCGATTTTACATATAGATATCGTAAGTTGTTGATCCGTGAGTAAGTATTAGAATACAAATTGCGACTAAGTTCAAAAAGTGACATACCAGCATCAATTTCGATGATGTGTTTTATAAATAAGCTTTAGTTTAGAGTTCTTCTTGCCTATGCAATTTTATCCACAAAGGCTTGTGTGCCAATATGCATCGCTTTATTGCTTTACCTGTGAAGTAGGTTAGGGTTAGTAGAAAATCAAATAAGACTAAGGAATTAAGCACTTTTATGTTAGATTTACTCTTTTACTTTTAAGCTTAACTGGTCCTATTGGTTACTAATGATAGCACAAACAGCTATACCTCAATCACATAAATTCACTTTTAGTGGACACGATAGCTTTCAATGCCGGTTGTTGTGGCTAAAAAAAGGGTATGACTACTTGATGGAGAATCGAGTATTCACCGCTGAAGATTCTCCTGTAATCCTTGGCGTGGGTAATAATATGGTAAGAGCCATCAAACATTGGTTACGGGCCTTCGGAATGCTCGATGAAATAACCGACAAGCCTACCAAACTCGCGCACCTTCTTTTCGGGGGTCAAGACGAGTTACCTCCTTTTGACCCCTTTCTTGAAGATAATGCTACTTTGTGGCTACTTCATTATCAGTTAGTCCGGACCCGATTTGCATCTACCTACTGGATAATCTTCAATGAGTTTAGAAAGCGTAAAATTGAATTTACTAAGGAAGATTATGAACGGTTCGTTGAGCAAAAAGGGCGGGAAGAAGGCTTTGCCATAAGCCCAAAAAGTATCAGTGATGACTTCGGTGTATTTCTAAAAATGTACTATCGTAGCACAGATGGTAAGGGAGCGAAATCTAAAGATCGGGAAGATAGCTTTTCAGGCATCTTAACAGAGCTGAATTTGGTGCACTCTTTTCCCCGCAAGACAGAGGATGGGAGAGGAGAGATCCCAGTGTACGTTATTACTCCATTAGATCGAGACGATATACCAGCTGATTGGATTCTTTACTGCCTTCTAGACTCACCCAGCATCGGCCTTTCTGTGAGTTTGGACACATTAGAAAATGACCCTGACATGCCATGTGCTATTTTCGCGATGAACCGCTCGGGTCTACGACGAAAGATTGAACAGTTGGTAAGCCAGTATGACTTTATCACATATAATGACCAAGCAGGTGTACGTGAACTCCAGTTCCGTGAGAAACCAGTTGATAAGTACAAAATTTTAAGAGATTATTATGTCCCAGCTCTTATTTAGCCCTTCGGTAAACATCGATAGGGATGCCAACCGGGCATTAAATTATATCCCAACGGATAATACTCGGCGCATTGTTTCGCAATTGCTGGCCGATTATCATAATGGTGTTCGTGCTTTTACGCTTATTGGCTCATACGGAACGGGAAAAAGTGCTTTCCTGTGGGCTTTCGAGCAAAATATAAATGAGAACAAGCCTTATTTTAGGGATAAGCTATTCGGTGCTGGTCCTACCGAGGTCGTTCGCTTCATAGGTGAATACCAGTCGCTTGCCAACATTATGGCCGAGCGATATGGCTTGGAACCAGGAGCTGGTAGTTCTACCATCCTAGCTGCACTTTACTACCAACATCAGGAGAGCTTGAAGAATGGTCGTCTTATTATTTTGATTGACGAGTTTGGTAAGTTTCTGGAGCATGCAGCAGCTCATGATCCCAACTCAGCTGTTTATTTCTTACAGAGTCTTGCCGAGTTTGCAGCTAATCCGAGTCACAATATATTACTCATTACAACGGTACATCAAAATTTTGATGCTTATGCCTTTGGACTGAGTGGACCACAACGGCAAGAATGGAATAAAGTCAAGGGTCGTTTCCAAGAGATCACTTTTAATGAGCCAATTGAGCAGTTGCTTCGCTTAGCCGCTACCTACTTAAACGTCGACAAGCGCGATGCTTACCAAGAAGAAGCAGTACTACAGACAGTCCTCATTTTCAATGACACGCGAGCGTTTGACCTTAAGCCCGCATATGCGGAAGAAGTTGCTACAAGCCTTTTTCCGCTTGATTTGTTAGCCGCTAATGTACTGACTTTGTGTTTACAACGTTACGGTCAGAACGAGCGCAGTTTATTTTCCTTCCTGGAAGCATCAGACCACACAAGTTTAAAACAGTTTCGACGTGATCGACCTGCTGCATTCTATCACATCGGGCAAGTATACGACTACTTATTTTTCAATTTCTATTCGTATCTCCAATCAAAATTTAACCCAGACTATGCCGCTTGGTCAGCAATCCGCAACGGCTTGGACGAAATTGAGCGAATATTTTCAGAAGACATTGAAGCCTACCGGAATCTGCTCAAGACTATTGGCTTGCTGAACATCACCGCAGCTCAGGGTAGCAACTTGAGTGAGACTTTCTTAATACGCTATGCTAAGACTACGCTGGGTATTGTGAATGCCGCAGATCTGATTGAAGCTCTGAAGAAACACAAAATCATTCTATACCGGGCACATGCCAAACGCTTTATTCCAAACAATGGAACTACTTTAGATGTCGAAGCAGCCTTAATAGAAGTTGAGCAGAAGATTGCTAAAAGTGACGCAGTTGCAGCTCTCTTGCAGCGTTACGACGACCTGCCACCTGTTTTGGCCAAAGCATATACCTACGAATTTGGAACCCCGCGCCAATTTAAGTTTGTCATTACGGATGAGCTGCGGGCTGATTATCCAATAGGTGAAGTGGATGGCTTGATTTACCTGATTTTTAATGAAAACCTGTCGGCCGAAACGGTCCGGGTGCATTCAGCTGCACACTCCGACCAAGCGCTGATTTTCGTACATTACGAAAACACACGTGACATTATTGACTTACTCTACGAACTGCAAAAGCTGGAGCAGGTAAAAGTCGACAACACAGATGACA
Organism: Spirosoma jeollabukense; assembly: GCF_054777855.1. Taxonomy (NCBI): domain Bacteria; kingdom Pseudomonadati; phylum Bacteroidota; class Cytophagia; order Cytophagales; family Cytophagaceae; genus Spirosoma; species Spirosoma jeollabukense. Next base: position 90,398 of record NZ_BAAHAD010000012.1, on the reverse strand, counting down.
AAATAGCTCTACGCCTACTAGATGAAAATATTGAAGCGGCACGTAAAACTCTCAACCATTTTATTCTCGGCAATCTTTTTATTGGTTCGACGCACCTTACTTGGCTGTGGCAAGGTGAAAGGCAGGCTATTCATTCACAACGGCTTTTCAACCAACTGTTATCTAGAGTTTGTCAGGACATCTACCCGAGCGCCCCAATTTTCAAGAATGAACTGGTAAACCGTCATATTATCTCGAGTTCAATTTTTACAGCTCGTCGCCAGTATTTTAAAGCGCTAGTAACAAACTGGGATAAGCCTGACCTAGGGTTTGAAAAGAGTAAGTTTCCCCCTGAAAAGACCATTTACCTAACCTTGCTCAAAGCCAACGGTATCTCTACCAGCTTTGGCAGTCGTAACGAGCAACACCCTGATCCCAACCGTTTTCAACAGCTGTGGAAAGTTTCGGAGCAATTTTTGCAGAGCGCAAAGGAGCGTCGCAGAGCTATTTCGGGCTTATATGAAAAGCTGGCTGCGTCACCCTTTAAACTTAAACAGGGGTTTCTTGATTTCTGGATACCTACTTTCCTCTTCTTGAAGCGGGACGACTATGCCCTATTTGGGGATAAAGGATATATTCCCCAGCTATCTGATGAGACCCTTGACCTGGTTATAAAATACCCATCTGACTATGAGGTAAAAACATTTGACATTGAAGGAGTCAAGTTAGACCTTCTTAATAGCTACCGAACATTTCTTCAACAACAGGACCGATTATTTGTTGATAACCAGACATTTGTTGAGACAATCCGACCTTTTTTGTCCTTTCATCGCCAACTACCTGCCTACGCCAAAAACACCCAGCGCCTTGAGAAGGAAGTGCTTGCCTTAAGGACCGCAATTGTTACCTCAGTAGACCCTGAAAAAACTTTTTTTGAAGACTTTCCTTCTGCATTAGGATACAGTTTAAATATTCTTCTCAGCTCGCAGGAGTCATTATCAGAATACATTCATAAAATTGAGAATGCAATTCGTAGTATCCGTCATGCGTATCCCGAGTTACTGACTCGTTTCGAAGGCTTCATTCAGGAAGAGGTTGTAGGTCAACCTCTTCCCTTTTCGGAGTACAAGGCAGTTTTGCAAAAACGCTTCAGGAAGTTGAGTCAGCCGATGCTCATGCCAAACCAGCGAGTTTTCGTGCAGCGATTAAATTCGTCTAGTGCCGACCGTGATGCTTGGCTCAGTGCTATGGCGCAAGCTGTTATAGGTAAGTCATTAGATGTTATCAGCGATGAAGATGAAATGGTGCTGTATGATAAGTTTCAGCGGATGTTACTTGACTTGGATAGCCTAACTAGCTTGTCGGCCACCAACATCGATCCTAGTTTAGAATCTGTCGTTGGTATCGAATTAAATGCTTTTGGTGCCGGAGCCCAAAAGGCAGTTATCAGATTGCCCAAAGACAAGGAGAATATTGTAAAGAAGGATACCGACATGTTGATGAAACGACTAGGTTCCCTAAAACATGATAAGCAATTGAACTTAGCTATCGTGGCAAACCTGCTTAATGAACTACTACTATCATGAGTCAGAAAGTTAGACACGTATTAGGTATATCTGGAGGCAAGGACAGTGCTGCCCTAGCCATCTATATGAAGGATAACTATCCTGAGATAGATATTGAGTATTACACCGCAGATACTGGTGAGGAGCTTCAAGAAACGTATGACTTGATTACGCGATTGGAAGGCTACTTAGGTAAGCCCATTATCAGATTGACCCACTCGAAAGACACCGAGAATCACCAATTGGGCCCTTTTGAATTGCTTTACAAAAGCAAATTTAAGTACTTACCTTCCACTCAATCCCGCTGGTGTACCGAAAACTTAAAATTACGTCCGTTTGAGACATTCATAGGTAATGACCCAGTTGTTTCTTATGTCGGTATACGGGGGGACGAACAGCGTGAAGGTTATATCTCTAAAAAGAGTAACATTCAGTCAATTTTTCCCTTTCGGAAAAATATTTGGAGTGAAGATGTTATAACCAAAGTGTTAGCTAATTCTAACATCAAGCCACTTATGAGCATGATAGAGGCTGGGCTAGTCATAGTTGATGATGAATTTCGTCAAATTATTGGTGAACCTCTATCACTGCGGTTTTCGGCGAAGAAAAAGTTAGACCTCCTACTAAATGCAGATACAGAAGCATTTAACCGACTGGTTTTTAGTTACATAAAAACAACTAACTATCCACTTTCTCAGGTAGATGACTTTCCAGTGATTGCTGATACAAAGGTGTTGGTTAAGGATGACATCTTCGCATTGCTGAAAACAAGTGGCGTTGGTATTCCAAAGTATTATGAAGAGCGTGAATTTGAGGTAGATGGCGAGAAAGGAACGTATTCGAGAAGCCGGTCTGGTTGCTACTTCTGCTTTTTTCAACAAAAAATCGAGTGGGTCTGGCTCTATGAGCAACATCCGGAGCTTTTTGAAAAGGCAAGAAAGTATGAGAAAGAAGGCTACACGTGGAGCGAACGGGAATCACTAGCTGAACTAATGAAGCCTGAACGAATTGAGCAAATAAAAAGAGAGTACATTCAAAAACAGAAAAAACGGGTTGAGAAATTAGCTAACAGTTCGCCCTTCCTTATGGATAAGCTTCTAGATGATGAACCAGAGGGCTGTGCTGCCTGCTTTATATAGTAGCCTTCTATGCAAACACTTCACGAATACCAAGGCTTCGGAGTAGTTCTTAGGGAAATCACGCAAGTTTTCAACCTTTTGGGAGTTGAAAAACAAGTGTTAATCAATGAAACCGGCTTTGGTGATAATAAAGTAAGGGGCCTGATTGACTATCTTAAAGACTTCAACTTAGCGAGCACTACAAAAGAGCTAACAAAGCTTGGAGAATTAATTAGGAAGGCAGATAAGCGCTTGGTTGAGGATTTTTCCAAATGGCTCTGCTTATACCACTGGTCCGCTCGAGACCATAACCCTGTCCTTTTTTACCTACTGAATTGTACTGATAACGTCGTAAGCTTGACTGGTTTTCAAGAAGCTTTTAAGCTTTGGGCCTCAGCGAACGACATTCAGACAAATTACAGAAAGCCTTACGTTAACGGACTTATTAATAAGACTTTCAAAGCACTTACCGATACGGATGCGTTTGAGAAGCTGCGCATGATTTTCATCAATAACGATAGGATAGAGCGTCTAGACCCTTACGGCGTTCATCCACTGCTACTAGCTTATATCTTGTATGATAATCGGCGCGGCAGACAGTCCATCACAATTACCGAGTTGCTAGAGGAGCCTGGCAACATAGGAAAGTTCTTTGGCTATAACGCAAACAGCATAGAAAACCGGCTAAACGACTTAGCCCATCTTGGACTGGTGAAGCGCGTACAAGTAGCCAATCTAAACATGGTGGAACTTCCCTTCAATGGTTCTCCACTAGCACTTGTCGAGAAGTATTATGCAGAGAATTGAAGAATTGTTAGCCACCGTATATCGGGCGCGGAAACGAACTGGAGCAGTACTAGCTAGTAGCCATTTTGAGGACGTAATAAACCAAAGTAGGCAAGCTGGCTTTGTGCCAGTCGACGGTTCAGCAAAGCATAGCGGTAGACTGATTCTTACTGATGACCTATTAATAGAGCGGGTAAGGATGTTGGCTGAAGGTGCTCCCTGCCTCTTTCTGAATCTTGAACTTTATGTTGCACCAAGGTTGAACAATCCCGGGTTTCTAAAGCAGCTTGTACAAAAACTGGTTGTGTTGGAGCCCAAGCACCCAATTGTATTTTTGCTTTACTCAGCACGGGTTTTCTCCATATTCAACGCGGTGTATGGACAAGTGCTGCCTCAACCACAGCATACCCTCAATTTAGCCGATACTAAGTCCTTTGTATGATACTATGAGTACGCTGAGCAGCTTAATTCAACTCTCAACAGCTTTTTCAGCCGAGATTGACTTATCAAACGATTTCCGATACAACCTCACTGCCCCCGACCAAAAGATTGAAGGCTACCTGCCCAATCGCAGTTCGCGGCGCGTAATGAAAGCTATATTAGATACAGTTTCAACAAATACTGACCATAAGCTTCATCTTATTCAGGCATCGTATGGCACGGGTAAGTCATATTTGATGCTGATGATGGCCCATCTGCTCGGCAATAACAGTCCGGAGGCTCTTGCCCCCTTCTTGCAAAAAATCTCTGACAAGGAGTCTCAGATAAAGGATGGACTGAGTACGAAATTGGAAGCGCTGACTCAGCGCGACGACCGATTTTTGGTTGTTATCCCGAACTATGGTGAAAGTGATTTCCGACAAGCACTAATGAAGGGGTTGATTACTGCTCTTGACAAGCAAGGTCTGATTTTCCGCCCCCCAACCATGTACCAACGAGCAGCTGAAGTTTTAGAAGGTTGGAAAGCAACTAATCCCACAGCCTACCAGCACTTTGAAGAAAAACTGAGGGGGATTAAAATAGAAGACTTTGTTGGGTTGCTTCGTGATTTGGACCCAGATTCTTATCTCACTTTCAAAACCTTCTTTCGTACTATAGTAGGTAATTCGTTTGATGAGTCAGATGTAGCGGATGCTTATAAAGTGTACGAGGAAACTGCGAAAAACATTGCATCTCAAGGTTACCGTGGCATTGTTGTATTGTATGATGAATTCGGCGACATGCTCGGTCGATTGATTAACGCTGACGAAGGGTCTGGCCTGCCGATCCAGAAGTTTATTGAGAGCGTTAAGCGAGCTGGTAGTCAGGGAGTAAACATTTTATTCATAGCTGCAACTCATCAAGACCCATATGCCTTACTAGAAGACAAGAAAAAGAATCTGGAAAAAACATCTGGAAGATTCGACCCACACTCGCTTGGGGCGACGAAAGACACATTGGACGGAACAGGTGATGACGTTGAGATTACTGATGCCACTGAAATCATGGGAACGGTCTTCATTCGTTCGAAGGAGACAAAGCCAAAGTTGGACGAATTATTAAATTCTGACGACTATGCTAGCAACGCTGTTGACTTAGTAAGCAAGCAGAATCTTTACGGCAAGCAAACGGCTCAATGGATAAGCCATAACGTGGTCGAGAACCTGTTCCCACTTCATCCTCTGACCGCCCGACTTCTCCCCAAGTTCTCGAACGAATACGCCCAGAATACGCGAACAATGTTCAACTTTCTTAGTCCTAGCCAACTAGAAGTAGGGGGGTTACAACATTTTCTTAATACTCAGCCACTCACGGATAACAACGGCCGTCCAACGTTGTTCACACCTGACCGGCTACTCGATTTTTTCGAGACGAATCTAATAAATGCTAAATTTGGGCAAATCCGTAACTCGCTCGATGATTACAAGACTGCACTTGCTAACGTAACAGGAGAAGTCGATGCTGAGCGCCTATTTCGCAACGTGCTTCTATTAAAGGTTGTACGTGACAATCACCTCGCTCCACGCCGGGACCTATTGCTTTGGGCACAAAACTGGCCTGCCTCGCGTAATGCTGAGTTTGATGGACTCCTAAACAGCTTAGCTGATAAAGGTTGGTTAGAACATAACCGTACCACCGACACCTACGACTTTCCTTCGGCTGGTACTTTATCTGTTGACAGTGTGCTGAAGGAAGAAGAAGCTAAATTAGCAGGCTTGAAGCTACCTAAGTGCTTGGACGTTTGGAAAAGTCTTGAACCTTGCCCTGCTTTGGTTTCAGACGAGCAAAATGACCGTTATGGTGCGCAACGGCGCTATGAAGTGGTACAAATCTCCCAGGCTTCAGACGCTAAGGAAAAGCTGGAAAAGCTGGCTGATTTTTATAGCGGTAAAAATGAAAATTGGCCAGCAACTGGCTATATTTTCCACATAGTGAGTGAAAAACCAGAGGTTCAGGAGCAAATGGCGAACTATATACTTGCCAATAAATCCATGCAGCCATATGTATTTTATGCTCAACCGCAAGACCCTTTCTTGTTTAGCGAACTACAAAAGAAAACCTTAAAGTACTTGGCATTAGAGGCTGCCTTGCTGCGTGAAGAAATTGCCTTTAACCCGGCCCGAAAAGATAAGGTAACAGACCAGTTTCGCCTCACCGAAAGAGAGTTACGCAGCTTAATCACTGGCACATTTGAGCCAAATAACTGGTTGTGGCATTACGCTACAGAGGCTACTCCGCAGCCCTTTAGTAATGCCCGTGGGTTCTACAAATGGTTTGAGCAAAAAGTAGAGGAGCGGTTTTCTCAGGTTCCTACAGTTAAGGATGCTGCGCTATGGTTTGTGAAGCGGACCCAACAAGCAAAGGACCGAGATGCAGCATTCGCCAACATCTATAGCAGTCCAACTGGGCGAATTCCACTCGATACTCCAGGCAATGCTGCTCATGACCGCATAGTAGAACACTTCTTCTATAAACTCACTTTAACCAAGCAAACCGCACGTGAAAAGAGTGTTCAATACGGAGAAATTAAATCGCCGGAGGCCAATACGCCGGAGGCCGCCATTTTTAAACACTTTGATAAAGTACTTAAAGGAAAGGAAGTTGGGGTTTCGGGACAGGAGCTATTTAGTCCCTTATTGCAAGCTCCGTATGGATTGTCAGAACATCTTATTAAGTTCTTCTTTGGCTGTTATGACCGGTTTCATTCGCTTCAAATAACCATCTATAAAGGTGCGCTGGTAAAGGAAAAGGACGCTGAACTTTTCAAAGACTTATTTAAGAAGCCGGCTGATTACCGCATTCGGCGGGTGGACATGTCGCCGAAAGAAGAGGGATACTTACGCGAGCTTCGCGACTTGTTTGGCAAGAGTTCAGCTACTTCATTCGCAGAAGTTGCCCGTCAATTCCAAGGTATTGTTGCTCCTATGACGTCTTTGCAAAAAGCACTGATTACCCGCAAAGGTGGAGAAGTCAACGCATTTTTTGAAACTATTGCCGCCCTACAGCAAAACATTCCCGAGCTAGAGGCCCGAATGCTTTTCTTGGAAACACTGCCTAACAGCCTGCTGGGTATTACATCACAACAAGCTTTTGAAGATGACCCTGCGAACCGCCCCAAGCTGCTTAAGAAGTTACGAGAGTTCAAGCAATTTCCAATTGATGCGGACAAACTGTTTCGGCAAGAAACGTTAGAAACAATGTCCAAAACAGTCTTTGGAAAAAAGAACGTTGGTACGGATGATATCCAGTTGATCACCAAAGAATGGTTTTCTGGTTTAACGACAGCCCAGCGGATGGCTACCTATTCCGACCCATACATAGCTAAATGGATTAGACTCATCCAGAATGGGCCGGTAGGAAAAGATATTCTATCTTATTACACTTCTGAACTGACAACAAAGCCACTGCACACTTGGGAAGGCAACCTCTACCTTTGTCAGTCAGAATACGTCAAAGAATTTCAGGGTTACAAGAAAACTGTCGAGGAGTTCACCCTCGACCCTTTGAAGGTGCTGCAATATATAGCACGTGAGGTCTTCGAAGTTTTGCCTAGTAAGTGCCCCACCGAAATCGACTTTGCCAACCTTTTCAAGGACTGGTGGATTGGATTAGGCCAACTCAAACAGAACCACCCCTTCGAAGACCCTGCAGCAAAGTGGTTGTTAGAAAATATTGACTCTACTGCGCCAACAGCTACCCTATACCTCGATAATATTCCGCGGCGCTGGATAGAAAAAAACCCCTTACTTAGCTCCCTTCCAACTAATTGGAAGGAGTGGACCGATACTCAGATTGCTGCGGTGGCCGCCGAGTACCGGCGCTGCTATGGACTCATTAATGCCTGGCAGCCACTGTTAGCTGAGACGGATTTTTTTTCTGAGATAGGGCAATTGTTTGGTCTGAAAGAAACTAATACAGTTCAAGTACTCAGAGAAGGAATTTTTACGCAGTGGTATAGTAATTTACCCGCTCGTACTCGGGAGGCTGATTGGGCTAACAAAACTTCTGATGAGGCGCTATTAATTAATCAGCTGTCATCAGGCGAAAGCCTATATAATTTACTAACCCAAACCCTACCTCAACGATGGGGGCTGCCGGGTTTAAAAGACATAAACGTTCAAGAGTTACCCGGGTTACTAGCCAAGATTGGAAGCTTAAAGACAAGAATCGACAGCTACAGTCGCCCTTTGCTTGAATTGGTATCAGCCCTAGACAAAAAAGGTAAATATAAGCACGAAGCTGATTACAAAAGCGCACTTTACGATGACTTACTACGTCAAGAAGCTTATACTGTTAAGGCAGATGCGGATGCTACGTTACTTACGGATCCCCTAACTCGATTAATGTTGCATGCAGTAAGAACAAAATCCGACTTGGGAAAGCTGGTTGAGGAAGTGGCCATCTACCTACAGTTACCCCCAAACCATCACCTTTGGGATAAGGACCAGCAGAGGGTGTTTGTGAGCAGCTGGAATAAAGCTATTGCTACTATTCAAGCTTGGACCTTCCCTGAAGACCGAAAATTAGCCGAGGCACGAGAGGAGTTGAGTGCTTTTGTTCGGAATTTTTGCGAAAAGAAGGATTTAAATCCTGGACAGCAACGCAAGTTGCTAAATGACCTACTTAACGAATTGACACCCGTAGCGCCGGTACAATGAGAATCTATATAGATCCTTTTGGCCTCCAACCAGTCTCTGGCGCTTTAGAAGTGACGGACGATGCTAGCTATGTAGCTGCCCGGCAACTTCTGCTTGCTTTCATCCGGAGTCCAAACCAACCGGGCCGCGATGTTGTCGTCCGTCATGAACCTTGGACTCAATGGTTTGATGACCTACCCACAACGCTGGCTACACATATCTTACCATTAGCACAGCTGCGAGACCGGTGGCCTAATGTTGCCTTTCCTTCAGACCTCACTGATAAAGCTGTACAGGAACTTGGGTTGCTTCTAAGTAATGATGTAGAACCTACTTTAATAGGTATCGCTAAGCACTTCTTTGGTGAATCATTTCATTCTGTAATCACTACTGAACCTGCTACTGTATATTCACTGGCACGTTTTGTAGCGCAGAAACCACCCTCATTAAATAAGGATTACCTTCGCAAGCTTTGGAGTCAATACTTAGATTCGTTGCCGCCTGCGCTTGAGCCACTTAAAGCAGCCGACGCTACCTTTGCCAGAATTTTGGCAGAAGGCATTTATTTGGGTGGTTTGCCTGAGTTAATCTCAGACTGGGAACATGAAAATGCTTTATTGCTTAAAAAGACTTACCAGGTATCTCTTTCTGACTTACAACAACTCAACCTATTAAGCTGGTCCATTCGACCGTTTAAAGCTACAGAAGCTGACCTTAAATTAGAGCAGAAAGTTATTCAGTTGGTCAGTGTTGAATTAAAGAAAGGCACGCCAATTCTGGATGTCCTGAAAGGACGCTACGTTGGTGAATTGCAGGCTTTGATTTCTACGGGAATCAGTCTAAATCCTGCAATCTTGCAAAGTATAGAATTTCGCTATGCGGATATTCTATCTAACGAAACTTACCTGCACGGACGGCTTCGGGCTCTCGTTATACCTGAGTTACTTGAACCTCCAACTTCGGCTGACCTCTCACAACTAGCTTTGCCGCAACAGCTGCGAATGTGGCAGGAATGGGCAACTACCAGCTTTATTCCTTACAAGTTCTGGCTTGACCTTATGAAACAGCCACCGGTCGAATTAGTTTACCAAGTTGAGGAATACGCTAATACGTATGGCGACTGGCTTTTTGCTCATTATGAAACGCTCATTGACGATGAGCGCATTTTAACAAGCAGCAACGTTCGCCAACGAGCCCAGCGGCTACTTTCCCCTACTAATAGCCGACTAATCTGGCTTATAGTCGATGGGCTACCTGATGCTTATACTTGGCATTTAACAGCTGCCTTGAAAAAGCATGGTCTGAACAAAGTCAAAGTAGAATATGCGCTAGCAACCTTGCCAACCATAACAGCCATAGGCATACCGGCGCTGCTTAACGGCCTTCGGCCTAATGCTTCTTCCTTTATCCCTGTAAATCGCAGAGAAGCGTTGGTGCAGGCATATCCTGATCATAGAGTTGTCTTTGCTAATCAGGTACGCGACTTTGCTGATACCCTTGCAGTTGATGCTGACCTATGTTGTCTGCATTGGCGGGAACTTGATTCGTATCAACATAAAGAAGACAGAGAAATAGAGGGAACACGGGCTGAGCACATCGGGCAAGAGCTTGATAAGCGCATTGGGTTACTAGCAATGGCTATGCGCCAAACTCCTGACCGTCGAACACGTCTCCTTATTTCCACGGATCATGGCGCAACCCGTTGCTTACGCAGTGAATCTGGTATCAGCAACAAAAAGATTAAGGATGCCACTGCTGAGCCGCATGAACGTTGTATTAAGCTGGTCGGCAAGTTGGCTGATGAGGAACTAGACGTTGAGGAAACCTACCACCTGACGAAGTCGATGACTCACAATCAGGACGACTGGGTAGCAGCCCGTGGCTACCGTTACTTTGGCCGCAATGACTCAGGCTATCGACATGGGGGGTTGACTCCTGAAGAAACCATCGTGCCGGTACTGATGGCTGAAGCAAGTGATGTGATGGTGAACGACCTTTTGGTAAGCTATTTTGGCACGAAGGACTTAGAATTGGGTAAAACGTTTAAGGAGGTACAGTTACGAATTCATAACCCTAATACTTTTGCCGTAGAGCTTCGGGGCTTATCAATTGCTCAAGACACCAAGAGTCAATTCAACCTCCCCAGCCAACTTGGATCGAACGGCAATGTAACATTCAAAGGTAGCCTTAAACTACCGTCCTCATTACGTCCACAAAACGGCTATGTTAATTTAAATGCTACCCTAGAATATGTTATTCTAGGTGAGAGCTATACAACACAAGCAACTTTCCCAGTTCCCATCCAGCAGTCCAACGAATTGGATGACTTCGATTTTGATTCTCTATAACGCATGAATGATTCACTTCGCCAAAAAGTAACTGACGTGTTTGAGTCAGCTAGCATCGATAAAAGCTTATACAGTGGCTCCGGCCTTAACGAGCAGAGCATACCAGTATTTGTGGGGGAATGGCTCATCGACCGCCAGCTAAAGGGGGGCGAATGGGATGAAGATGTCAAGCAACAGGTAATTGCGTTCGTACGCAAGTTTATGCCAAGTAAAGATGACGTTGAGGACCTCAAACAACGTTTGCGTAATGGAGATAATGTTTCGGTGCTGGAATACGTCAGTCCGCGTGTAGATTTAACTAAAGACCAAACTTTTTTAGAATCAGGCAGCCTCGGCAATCAAAAGGTTTTGGTGGAAGAGCACTTGCTTACTCGCTACCCACGCCTATTGAAGGGTGGGATGTGGGGGCTAGCCATCTATCAATACCGACGCCCAACTGACAAAGGTGGTGAAGTTTGGCTCAGTGAGTTCAAACCCTTGCAAGCATCCAAAATTGATGTTGATGAATATGTTGAAAAGCGACGGATGTTCAGCCTTGAAGAGTGGACCCAAGTATTAATTAATTCCCTCGGATATAATGCAGAAGGCGAAGGTGGTTATATAACAGAAACAACTCGCTCAGCTTTGCTTACGCGCTTAATTCCATTTGTTCAGCGTCGAGTAAACCTATTCGAGTTAGCTCCTAAAGGTACCGGGAAATCATTTTTATTCGGTCAGTTCTCTCGTTATTCTCGCCTGATTGAAGGAGGTGCTGTGTCTCCCGCAGTGCTTTTCTACAACGAGAACACAAAGGTACCTGGGCTGTTTACCCAGTTTGATATTGTTGTATTTGATGAGGCTCAATCTCTGTCTTTCAGCAGCCCAGATGAAACCGTAGCTAAACTTAAAGGTTATTTGGAACAAGGAAAGTATTCCAAGGGTAAATTTACAGTGGCCGCTGATGCTGGGGCAGTTTTCATTGCTAACGTGCAAATTGGCCACGATAAGATGCCGGTAAACTATAAGCATCTGTTTAGCGATCTACCAACAATATTACAAGAAACAGCACTTCTTGATCGCATTCATGGGCTGTTGCCTGGCTGGCACCTGCCTCGTATGGGAGTCGATGCTCTTTCCAAAGGGGTAGGCTTAAAGGCTGACTATCTAGGTGAAATCTTTCACGCAATGCGTTTTCGTATTGAGTATGATAAGTACGTAGAGGAACGTCAACACCTGATTGATTCTAAAGACTTTCGTGATGTTCGAGCCATTCTTAAATTATCTGCTGGCTTTTTGAAGCTTCTTTTTCCGGATTTATCCGTTGTTAGCGAGGAGGAGTTCGAAACTTACTGCCTCCTACCTGCCATACACCTACGTCAACGCTTACGAGAACAATTATTTTACATGGACCCAGAGTTTTCTAAACACGAAATTACCTTAAAGCGCGGGCCACTTTCGGCGATGACACATGAGGTGGTTTCTGTTGAAGATGGGTCAGAAGAGATGCCAATCTAGTATAAATAAATTAATTGGGTCTGTCATTTTTGCTTTGTAGTGTACTAAACGGGGTTGTTCTGCGGAATGTTACATAATTCGTCGTTTGACCTGGATGTGCAAAAAGTCCTCTCACTCAGGAGCAATTTGAGGGACAAATCACAGATAATCCATTATTCTGGCTCATACGATTATTTGTCTCCGACCAAGTAAGCAGTAGTAGAAAAAGAGAGAGTCTATTTTATATCACTGACCAACTTGGTTCAAAAACTTTTAACCCTAATTTCCGATTGACGACCTTAACCACCTAGAAGAAGTATGAAAAGCAAACTGATTCTAACATTTGTTCTTTTAAGCGTTAGTTTGGCTGGCTTTACTCAAGATAAGCCTAACACAGCTGTTACTGGTGAGAAAAGCTTAATTAAAGTGGTTATCATGTATCCCTATGCCGAAGGCAAAACCTTTGACATGGCCTACTATGAAACCAAGCACATGCCGATGGTCGCCAGCTTTTTAGGGACCAATTTGGTGAAGTATACCATTGACAAAGGGCTGGCCAACGGCGTGCCAAACCAACCCCTGCCGTTTATGGCGATTGGCACCTTTTATGTAAAGAGCCTAAATGCGTATCAAGCGGCTGTCGGCCCACATCGAGACGCCATCCGGGCCGATTTTGCCAACTACACCAACGTGAGTCCTATTATTTTAGTAAGTGAAGTGGTAAAATAAACTAGCATTTTTGAGACCTTTTGGGGGCCGGTTTGCATTATAACCCATCACAAACCTTGGTCCGATTAGGATTTAGTATTGCCTTAATGCCTCCAAAAGGTTTTCTTTGATCCGCTCGCGTAACAGTAAAGGAGCAACAACCAATACATCCTTACCAAACTCCAGTATCCGGGCTTCCAACTCGCGGTTTATTTCAACCAGAAGCCAGACCTCTAATCTGCCATCGGGTAACCGAGTTGATTTCTGCGTTGGGTGAATTTTCTTAGTTTCTACATACTTACTGCGTTCGGGACTGAAGTGTAACACTACAGAGACTGCTTCGTTGTCCGTTTTAGTCGTTCCAAGCAGGTTTTGGAAATAGGTTCGGCTGTTGAACGTTTTGGGGTAAACAAACTCCTCAGCAGTTTCTCGAAAACGCTTGATCCTGTCGAGGGGCAGGTTTTGCGGATTAGCCCGACCGTTCTCCCAAACAACAAGCACCCAACGGTTATTATACTGTTTCAGCAATAGCGGAAAGATATATCGAATCGTCGGCTCTTCTCCCTGAAACGTCTGATAAGTGATTCTCAGGAAGGCTTTCTTTTGGGTAGCTTGGTACAACCCAATTAGATGCTCACGGCCCACCAACTCCGCTTCGTCGAACTCAATTACTGGATTCTGATCAGCCGAAGTAAGTGTGATGCGCTGTTCGAGTCGTAGCAGCAAATCTTCCAGGCCAATAAACTCTTTTGACTTTGATAATTGCCGCAATAAAGCCAATGCCTCATTCAGACCACCTAAATATGAATCGTCTAAGCCCTCCAGGATAGAATACGGTTCCGAATAATAGTAGCCGTGATGCTTATTGGCCCGTTCGGGTAGAGGAGCCTGTAGTACCTCCCTCAGAAATTTGAGATCATTCATCGTGGTTCTCTTATCTACCTCAGGGTTTAGGCTAGGGTCAACCTCCCTGCATAGTTCACACAGCTCCTCAGCTGACCAGCCCCGGTGAGTCTTCCTCAGTACTTTATGAATTTCAAAAATGCGTTTTAGTCGTAGATCACTGACGGCCCCGTGTTTTTTCATCGATATCGCTACAATTTTTATCAAAGTAAATAAAACTGTAGTTGATCTGCCTAACCTTGCATCAGAAACAAACTGCAACAGGCTATGACGACAACTACCCCTACGATTTTTGACCTTCTCCCATTCGCTCCCACTACCGAGCAGGCTCAGTTTCTATTCGAGATCGAAGAGTTCATGGAATCCGATGAGGATTTCTTTATGCTGCGTGGTTCGGCGGGAACGGGAAAGACATCAATCGTCAAAGCGGTAGTTGACTACCTGGCCGAGCAGCAGATTACCTGCTTTTTGTCGGCACCTACTACGCGGGCGGCCCGGATCATTGGGCGTAAGACAGAACGCGAAGCCCGCACTCTGCACAGCCGGATTTACTTGATCGAACCGCTGGAAGACGGACGGGTGAAAACCTCACTGAAAATGAACGACGATACCCTGCCAACGCTCTACATCGTGGACGAATCCTCGATGATCTCTGACCGCGTTACCGATGAGGACAAGTTTATCGTAAGCCATGGCCTATTGCGTAACTTTATGCACTTCGTCAAAAACGGCAATAAGGGCAGCAAGGTGTTGTTTATTGGCGACGTGTATCAGTTACCGCCCATTGGCTACGAAGCGGGTCAAACTCCACCCGCTTTGTCTGATCGTTACCTCCGTGAGGAGTTCGGCCTGAGCGGGCGGGTAGTGGAATTAACCGACGTCAAACGCCAGGCCGAAGGCTCCAGCATTCTGCGCTCGGCTACCTCGCTGCGGGATGCCATGCGGTTTGGTCGTAGCTGGCAGATCGAGAGCAAACACTTCTGGAGCCTGGAAGGGGCCGTCGACGCATACCTGCGGGCCTTCAATCCGCGTCGGCTGGATTCGGTTGTCTACATCGCGCCTTACCACAAGTCCTTAACTCAGTTCAACAGAGCCGTGCGGCAGCGGCTGGGCCGGACTGACACATTAGCGGTCGGCGACATAATGGTGTTCCACCAAAATTTTGTTGGTGCTGGCTATATCGCGTACAACGGCGATTTCGGCACGGTAGTCGAACTGATTAGTGGAGCCGAACGCTTCGGTGGATTACATTTTCAGCAGGTTATGGTCGAACTGACTGACGAACAGGGCCAACCCCATCGCCTAGCAGGAAAGGTTTGTCTGGAATTCACGCAGGCCGAAAAACCCGAACTAATGCGGGAGCAGGAAAATACGCTCTATGCTGAAGTGATGCGCACCGACAAAGCCTTTCGGGAGAGTAAGTACAAGCAGAAACTCCTGAACCCGTACCTGGGAGCTATGCGCCTGCGCTACGGCTACGGCATTACCGGCCACAAAGCCCAAGGCAGCGAGTTCGACACGGTGCTGTTGAACAAGTGGACGCCCAACGGCAATCACAATCTGAACTTCCTCTACACCGGAGTGACGCGGGCAAGGAAGCGGTTGATTTGTTCGGCGTAGCAACGTTTGCAACTCTAATATCTATTTTTACACGTTCTTTTACATCCTGAACTGCCCGTCCCCAACGGTATTGATTTTCACACGAGCGTTTTGCCGTGCGGCTCAAGCGCAAGCTAAGGGCTTAATGTGTGTAGGTAAGGCTTATAAACTTACCTTTATTAATACACATCATTTATACTTCCTTGCCCCTATTCCTTAATAGGGTGACACGTTTACAGGAAGAATACCGGGTTTGGGCAGTTTAGGATTTTTTACAACCTATGCAATTAACACCAGAGCAAAAACAGAAGGTCAAGGATTTGTTTGATACTATGCAAACCAACGATGACTTATCGTTACTGGTGAATTACATCAAGTCCGTAATCTTTACAGAGGGAGATCGGGCTAAGTCAGGCAGGCAAAAGCCAATTAAGCTGCAAACGATTACATATTTTGCCAACACCAAACTCCCCCTAGCTCGGTATAAAGCCTTTATGATACCCAAAAAAAAAGGAGGAGAGCGAACGCTACATGCACCAGTAGGTGCGTTGAAGACAATTCAGCGGTGCTTGAATGTAGCTTTTCAGGTTATGGCTGAATCTTACGTCCATCATGCTGCCACTGGCTTTGTGTCGGGGAAAAGTATTGTTGACAACGCCCGCCCGCACGTTGGTAAGCCGTTTATCTACAACCTTGACCTGAAAGACTTCTTTCCGAGCATCGGCTTCGGGCGCGTAAAGGCCTGCCTAACCCTCCCTCCCTTTAACCTGACCGGTGAGAGGGAGCCGTTGGCGTTTATGATGGCAAACTTATGTTGTGAACCTAATATAAATGACCCTAAGCGCTCTTTTTTACCTCAGGGTGCGCCTACGTCGCCGGTTTTGACCAACGTAGTTTGTAAGCAACTTGATCGACGGCTTGCGGGCCTGGCGAAACGATTCCGACTAACATATACACGGTATGCAGATGATTTAACTTTCTCCTCTTACCGTAATGTGTACAACTCGAATGGAGAGTTTTATCGTGAACTTAACCGGATCATAACGGAGCAGGGTTTCACTATCAATCCCACCAAAACGCGCCTGCAACAAAACGGTTACAGACAGGAAGTGACTGGATTGATCGTAAATGAACGCATTAATGTATCACGCCAATACTGGCGTGAAATCAGGATGCTGTTGAACCTATGTAGCAAACAGGGAGAAACGAAGGCGCAGGATTGCTATTGGGCAAAGCATTGTCCTGACGCTCCCATGAAGAAGCGTCCCCTGCTCACCAACGTGCTGATGGGTAAACTACTCTACATGCGCATGGTACGCGGAGCAGACGACGAGTTGTACAAAAAGTATCAGAAACTATACGATGGCCTACCTAGTAGAGCAGACATGCCGAAAACGTTGCCTGATTCAGCAATGTCTGAACAGACATCGCTGAATCAGGCTGAAATGCTCGTGCTCATTATGGAACTTTACCAAAAAGGCGATATTGCACAGGCAACCCAACTAATGAATGATTATGAAGCACAATGGGGAACTGACGACAGAGGCGGCCCTTAAGATAAGATTGGAAAAGGCGATTCAAAGGCTGTCAGCGCAGGGCGGTGATACCGTCGAAGTTAGAGCATTGAAACTTGCACTTTCTGCCGGAACTGAACAAACTACGCTCGAAAATGGGCACAAGGAAACAAACCATAATCCTATAGCTGCGAAAAATATACTTGCCTCGTTCTCGAGTGATGAAAAGTTGAAATTTTTTACGCATCAATATGATTCAGCTGTGGGTGAGTTCAACTATGATGAATTTTTGGAAAGAGCTTGGAAAGCTTTCAATAAAGTAGTGTACAAGCAGAAAAATCAATTACATGAAAGTACATACAACCGACTTAATGGATTTGTAAAGGGAGAGTTTTTCTTTACCTACGAATATAAAATTGAAATGGCTTGGGGTAATACCTCATTAGCAGACTGGTGTAAAGCTAATCCGAATATTTATCCAGATAAATACCCCTTGCCACAAGAGACCAAGTTCCCGATAAAGAATAATCGTCTGATTAAATATCCTTTTTTTAGTGATGTAATCAAGCGGTTCAAATTTGATATTCAGCTAAGAACAGAAGATAGCTCGCAAACGCTTGACAGGATTATTAAAAATTTATTTAACGAAGCTGGCCTCACAACAGATTTTAAACTGAATATAAAAGATGCCGAGTTCGACTCGGTCGAGCTATTTATAGACACAGTTCAATTGAAATATGCGTTGAAACGATTATTTGGTTGGATATCTCTCCATAAAGATCGTTCCACACATATAAAAGTTACTTTAATCAGTAAAGATGATGTCTATGAATTAGACATCTCGCACATAAATTCTTATATATCTTGGGATGTTTATGCAGAAAAACGAAACGGATTACATGGGGACATAAATGAAGTACGTAAGATTTTACAGAGCATCTGCGATTGGCAGATGCATATCTCAACAAAGGACGGAAACAGATTTAAGTTTCCTTATCTGACACGTGACGTGCCAATTAATCGTGTAGTGCAACCAGTGGAACTTACTGACTGGATTGGAGAAAAAGACGTTACGTACAAATTAATTCTCTACAAATGATTTATCTCATCGAAGATCGCCCGGAGCGTCAACGCCAGCTTTTAAAGGATTACGTACTGCCACCAGATAAAATTACTGTCATTTCGGACATACGATTTGGCGATACTGCGGAAGAAATACACGATGAACTGCAAACAAGACTACCTGAACCGAAGGCGGTATTGTGTCATAGAGGTCACGTCGCTCTGAGTAGGAACGTAAAAAAAGTAACAGGACTTCAGAAGTATTACCAGGCAAGAAGGGTCTCTTTTGTTTATTTCAGTGGAGGAACTATCAATGCAAATTATGTCCATCTCAATGGGAGTCTTTATGCAAACGTAAATAGTAAAATTTTTTATGAAAATCTAAGAACATACATTGAAGGTATTAATGACATTCGAACTTTATGCTTTGGTCAAAAATTTTTGCTTAATGAATTCTTACTATTCACTAATGCTATTGCCTCCCATTTACATCAATTAGCACATGACAGTGTGTTGGATAGTGTAAATCAGAAGTACTTATTAGATTTCGTAAAAGATTATAAAAATAGAGCAGATGAACTTGCTGAAACATATGATAAAGTAGAGAGTCTGTTGGAAAAACAGACTCTAACAATAGGTCAGATTAAAGATCAGCTAAGAAAAGCCATTTTACGAGTCAACAATTTGTAAATACAAAAATGAATAAGCTACTCGTTATACAAAGAACGCTGCCCGGAGCACCAAATGACGGGCAGTTTATTTCTTATGATTTTGACATATTGAACGATCATCTCAGCTCTATTGAAGTGACAGTTCTCGATGCTCCTTCTACCTCCTATGAAAGCTTTGATGACTATGTTTCTATATCTAAAGCAGGCCTCTTAAAATCTATTTTGTCAGTAGAATTTGATGTGATTGCTATTCCGGCCACTTACGGGCCTTCTCCCTTATCGTATGATGGCTTTCAATTGGCTATGCATATTCGCCTTAGCATTGAGTTGCAAAAAAAACGGTATGTACCCATTATCCTCATGGGGTTTGAAGAACTGGGGCAACTGGCTCAATTGGGGTGTTCGTACCTTTCTTTCTTAAGCACTCCTCAGGTTTACTATACTGAGGAGTCATTCGATGGGCTGCTGTCATTTGTGAAAAATGAATGGCAATTTCTGAAGCCGATAGATAACCAGAATTTGGTAACCAGTTTAGCGCAATATCCGATTACCCCCCCGCCCCACCTTGAATCTAATCATTCGCTGGCCAATGAATGGGGAGCTTTGGAACTGGACCAGTTGACGGCTAACGTGCTTTCTGGCCAGCCAGAATGGATTGAAAACAGTTTATATATTAAATACTTAAAAGTGAAGCTAGGCTATGCGTCCGGAGAGTCAGATACACTCAAATTGTCGGAGGTTCTAAATGAAGGCAAGCCTTTTAACCCCAATCAAAAGCCTAAAATATTATACATTGACGACGAATACAATAAAGGTTGGGAACAAACCCTCAAAGCAATCTTTGAAGAGGCAAAAATTGAATTTGACTGTGTAAAAGAACTTAAGAAAGGACAAAGCCGCCAGGAGGTGCTAAAACTTATTAAAGACAAATTAAAGTCAGATGATTGGAATTTAATCCTACTTGATATAAGGTTAACTGAGCAAGATTACCAGGAAGAAAACTCAATTAATTTTTCAGGTTTGGAAGCTTTAAAAATAATAAAACAGCATAATCCGATCTTACCAGTAATTATGTTCACCGCCTCCACAAAAGCAAAAACGTTAGACAGTTTTACCGACCATGGAGCCGACGGTTTTTACATCAAGTATAGTCCTGATATTAACCGTACACCCGCAACTGTACGCAATGATGTAACCGCGCTTTTTGCACTTGTAAAAATTTGCTTACAAAAATATGCTGTCCTATTTCCTTTCTGGAAAGGCATTAGGGATATCGAGAATGTAAATCTGATCCAGGAGAAAAGAGTTGGTACACCGGAGGAAACCTGTTTTCATAAACGCATTCTCGAACGCCTTTGTATGTTCATAGGATTATTAAAAAAAACCTATGAGGAAACAGCTTTTGATAGAGATAACTTCTATTATGAAGAAAGTGAAACGGCTTTCTTAACTCTATGGAGTTGCCTAAATGAAATTTCCGAATGCTATTTTGAGAAAACATCAAAATTTCATCCTTTCAATTCAACAAATAATTCTTGTATCTATCTAAATAACGATAATACCAGAATTGAGGTATTAGAATGGCATTTAGAAGTAGGTGGTAGATCTCAATATTTCATTAAATATTTATCTAAGCCTAAATTAAATAATAGTGGTAACTATTCAGAGTATCAGGGAAAATATATTTTTCAAGAAACATCGGAAATATATTTACGAAAGAATTCACCATTTTATGTTTTTGATCAACCACCAGTATTTAAAGAACAGCGTATTCTCTACGCCAATGCTCTTCAGATGCAAATAGCATTTATAATATACAAGAAGTTTATTTTTTTAAGATGGAGTATAAAAGAACATAATTTACAAAAGCTGCATGAGTTAAATAAGCTTCGTAACCATCTGTATTTGACCCATGGGGATAATGATACTAACGCTGACTACACAAAAACATTACGCGATACTAATGTTAAAGTAACTATGGATGACATAAAAAACCTATTCGGACTCGTTTATTTCTTGTTAAAGGGTATAATGCCCAATATTTAATCAAATAATTGGTCTAAAAACTATTGATTCAGGCCGCTTTGAGTACCCTCATGTCGAAATACGAAAATAATTTTTGTAACTCCGTATGCTACTGATTGTGGTTTACGGTTATTAAACAAGTCCTCCAATTAAACGCCCCATTAAAGAGACGAATGATATAAGCTAATTGCTTGATTAATTAACCGAACTGCCGTATTGATCTCCTCTTTTGTCGTATACCGTCCCAGCGAAAAACGGATAGCTCCAAAAGCCTCATCATCTGTTAATCCCATTGCTTTTAATACATGAGATGGCTCAAACACAGCTGAGGAACAGGCTGACCCATTGGACAGCGCTAAATCTTTTAGTTGCTCAATTAATACATTTGCATTTACTCTAGGAAAAGTAATATTTGTGACATTGTAAAGCCGACTTGAAATATTGCCATTTACAAATGCACCGTCAATCTCTAATAAGGATGTCTCTAACAGATTACGAAGCTTAGAAACTCGCTGCTCATCTGTTACCATCATTCGTTGTGCCAGTTCGCAAGCTTGTCCTATCCCAATAATTCCTGGAACATTAAGCGTACCACTTCGAAAGCCGCGTTCGTGACCACCACCATGCGTAGTGGCTGCCAATTGCACACGCCATTGAGAACGCTGCCGTAAAAATAATCCCCCGATGCCTTTTGGTCCATAAAATTTGTGAGCTGAAAATGCCAATAAGTCAACTTCTAACTCATCAACATTGATAGGCATCTTACCAACAGCCTGCGTTGCATCTGTCATGAATAAAGCTCCGACTTCGTGGGCTAAATCAGCAATCTGTCGTATTGGTTGTATTACTCCTGTTTCATTGTTGACTAGCATGACAACCACTAGTAGTGTATCAAAGCGTAATACTTCGCGCAATTTATCAACCTGAATTAAACCATCACGGTCAACAGGTAGATAAGTTACTTCATATCCACAGGATTCCATGAAATGGCATACATCTAAAACTGCAGCATGCTCTGTTTTTATAGTGACAATATGTTTTCTATTACTCGAATCATTTTCAGCAACCCCTTTAATCGCTAAGTTTATTGATTCAGTTGCACCGGCCGTGAATATGATTTCATTTGAATCACAGCCAACTAGATCTGCTACTTGAGAACGTGCATTTTCAACCCTGTCATTTATGATCTTCCCAAATCCATGCGCACTTGAAGCATTGCCATAAAAGTCTAGTAGATAAGGCATCATTGAATCAAGTACTTCAGGATCCATCCGAGTGGTTGAATTATTGTCGAGATAGATTAGTTCCATAAATTAATTTGATAATAACATTGTGGGTCGCGTCTGAACGGTGTTGGTTAACAAATTTAACTATTGGCTCAATAATCCATAGAATACTAAGCTACAGGCACTTAGATCCTAATAATTTCTGTATTCTCATTTGTCAATAACTATTATGAATACCTTCAACTACCAGCAAAAAAGGTAATTAGCTTTTTAATTTAACTGATATTTCTTCAAAATCTTACTTTTTGAATTGGGAAAACTTTAGAACAATCTTCTACTGTAATTATAGTCTTTTAACTATTAATAATATCACTCAAAAAAGCTTAGACGAAAAGGCGGTCTTTTTACTATATTTTATTTTCCTTAATTAATCTATTCGCATAAACAATATCTTCGAAAGTTCTTAGATACTGTATTTCTTTCCAAGCCCTTTCTGCTCCCTGCTCAAGCTGATGCTTAGTTTGCCAATCTAAGGTAGAGTTGAAAATACAAAAGCGCATATATTCTTCAATCTCATTTGCATCAGATTCGTCACAATTCACAGTCTCAATAATTAGTTTTATGTAAAATGACATGTGTTAGTAGAGATTGATTTTGAAATTATTTTTTACAAAATATTAAATTATTAAATAACCAGTGACTGATACTTAGGCATGTTCTAAAATAAAATCAGCATCAATCTTAAGTTTTGTACGAAGCATCTTGGCCAAGTCCATGGATACCCGGCGTTTGCCTCGTAACACCTCAGAAAGCCTAGTTTCAGGTACCTCCAGTAAGCGTGCCATATCCCGTTGCTTCATTTTCTTCTCATACATTTTAAACTCAATCATTTCAGCAATAGTCTGAGGCACTTTGATCGGCATCAGCGGGATGCTATCTTCATAAGCTTCCGCTAATTCTGATAACAAAGCTAATTCATTACCTTCATCGGGTGTTAGCGCATCAAACCCCCCTCCTACTGTTGCTTTCTCTACGAAGGTTTCAATGCGAGCCATGAGTTTTTGATACTCTGCTGGGTTGGTTGGCAACTGCATAATCAATTTATTTAAACAATTGAACAATCAGGGATTTTATCATACTGAGAATGTGTACCGACAAAGCGAATAAACACGGTTCGTTTGTCAAAGAAAATCATAGCAACTATGCGATACTTATTGCCCCTTACATTAAATACAAAACGGTCATTACCCACGTAATCCACCGAATTGAAGGTTTGCTTGATATCCGCCAAACTTTTCCAATCGGAGGTCTTAACTGTAGTATACCAATCATTGAGAGCTAATGCTGAATCAGTATGCTGAAGGCCAAACTCGTTGAGTATTGTTTTTGTAATGATGACCATTTACTCCCCTTTTCTAATTGTTTAAAATTACTAACAGTAAATTACATAATCAACTATTTATTTACATAATATGTAATTTTATTAGTACGGGATAAAGTGGCGATATAGATAGAATGCCTGTATGTATGTTATATATTTATGCACTTAATAAAACCAATCGTGTATGTTCGAGCTATTAGACAAAACTATACTCAAGGCTTGGTAACAACATTGAATAAAAACTGGTCAGATAAACCTCAACCCAGCCTAAAACGTTGAACAATCAAATTGAACGGGTTTATTGAACGCGAAAAAGCTGTTTGCGGACACCTATCTCCTACCCTGCCACCGTTCAGAAAAACGTCCCATAGTGGTGGGGCAAACGTTGTTTTAGGTCGGTAGGTAGGTAAAACACACCCGAATTAGCGTACAATTATGTATGAGGGTAATTGCAGTTAAATCGAAGGCTATTGAATCAAGGTTATATAAGGCATATATTGATTAAACTTGCTATCGTCGGATATTAACGTGAGACTATCGGCAAAAGCCGTGGCAATTAATAAACGGTCGAAGGGGTCGCGGTGATCCTCATACAGCGGGATCGACTGATATGCGTCTAAATGATGGGGCAGGATAGGCAGGAGCTGAATAGCCAATACACCGGTCATTTCCTGAAAGACTTCAGTAGAAGATCATGTGGTGTCGAGTTTGCCAATCTTTTTCTTGATGGAAATTTCAAGCAGCGAAGCGACACTCACAAACACTTCGTTGGTGGTGCTGCGAATCAACTCCGCTGCCCGAGCGGACAACTGGGCATCAGCTTCCAGCACCCACAACAAAATATGCGTATCAATCAGTATGTGCATTACATGTAGTCTTTCAAATCATCCAGGGGCTCATTGAAGTCCGGTGCCAGTTTAAAGCTACCCTTCATGGTGCCAAAAGGACGTTCCGTTATTTCCGGCTGATTGATCGCGACTGGGTGCTTTATGGCTTTATTGGTGGCTGCCATCTGTCGAATAAAGGCCAAGACGGCCTTGCCCGTCTCGTCGCGATCATCGATTTCCAGTTGATAAATCAAAGCTACTGTCGGCCTAGGCCATGTTAAAAGATACGTAGGACAAGTTAACACTTTCATGTAAATACAAGGTCAACCTGCCTTGAAAAGAACAGCTAGAAAGGTAATGAAGCATTTAATAGGTTTCTGAATGGACATCTGACAAATGTCAACCTGCTTCGTGGCATCATTTAACAAACGTTCGTTTGATAAATATCAAATCCAGTACATCTTTTTGCTAAGTTGTAGCCGTTTGGTTTTGAACGGGAGCACCTATTTCCACCCCGCGTAGGCGAAGGTACTTATACAGGGTGGTTTTAGAGATATGTAATTCACGGGCAATTTGCTCGACCGAGTAATTGGCTTCTTTGTAAAGACTTTCACCAATTCGGGCTTTCTGCTCACCGGCTTTTGATAGCCCTTTACGTCGGCCAAGAAGTTGCCCCCGTCGTCGGGCGGAGGCCAAACCGGCCAGAGTCCGCTCCCGAATCACCTCCCGCTCAAACTCAGCCAGACTGGCGAAAATACGAAAAACCAGCCGACCTTGAGCCGTCGTAGTGTCGATGGGGTCGTTTAGACTAACTAAGCCAATATGTTGCTCTTCTAACTGAGTCACGATCTCAATCAAGTGATTTAGGGAACGGCCCAAGCGATCCAGTTTCCAAATCATCAACGTATCTCCCTCCCGGATGATTTCGAGTAACCTGTTCAATTCAGGCCGTTCGGTTTTAGACCCACTGGCTTTTTCCTGAAAGATTTTCGAGCAACCTGCTGCATTAAGGGCATCTAGCTGAAGCGCCAGATTTTGATCTTGAGTAGAGACTCGCGCATAACCTAACTTCATGGTATAAGGGTAGCTATCTCATGTAAAAGAGAAGTTAAAAATCTATTTTCGATCCAGCGAGCAGGTTGTAGGCGTTGAAGTTACTGAATAATCATGTTTCTTAGGATCAATTGTATGGGTTGTGAATGTCATAATTAATGTGACGATCATTTACCCTTCCTGTCTGAAATCGTTCACGAAAAAGTCTGCTTAAATAGATGGGTGCCCTCAATCGTGAAAACTAATGAAGCTTACTATATAGTTACTGAGAGGATGCGTCAATTTGCAAACGACGGGTCGTAGTCAATAATGACATACTTAATCCGATAAATAGTAATCCCGACCATCGAATAGAGTTTTCGCCCAATGGCTGCTGTAAGACAACGAACGCTATTCCCCCGCAGATCAAGACGTTTATCATATGAGTGATGGTAATTGAAAAGTCGCTGACCTTACCTGACGATTGCACACCCAAGAACACATAAATGGTTTCTACGGCCTGCAACATAGCAACGAACAGTCCCCAACCACCCAGTGTTAACCCAATACTCATGGTCGGGTTATCGCGATAAAGCAGCAAGAATATGCCGGTCAAACTATCTAGCAGGCCCGCAGCCAAATACCAATTTGTATCGTTTATATGAACACGATTTACCTGCCAGAACCGAATTGCCAGAAGACCTTCGATAAGCATAATCGAGCTCAAAAAGGCAACGATACTGGATGAAAAACCGGGATCAGCGCACAGTAGTACAACGCCAAAAAGAGCCCAGAAGCCTGATCGCCAATACAGCACTGACCAGGAGGTAGACGTTCGAAAAGCATTTTTCATAGTCCGGAAAGCTAAAGAGGAACAGAGGCCCCTGAAACGCTGGTTACGGCTTCAACAGGAGCATTCTGAAATCGGGTGATTAGCCGGGAAGCCCGGCTGTAGCTGAAGTAATTGACCGCCCAGTTCAGTACCGTCGACGCTTTGTTGCGGAAGCCAACCAATAAAAGAAGGTGCACGCCCATCCAGAGTAGCCAGGCCAGAAACCCCTGCGTGTGCCAGAAGGGGAGTTCAACGACCGCCCGGTTGCGGCCAATAACGGCCATTACGCCTTTATTTAGGTAGCGAAACGGTTGAAGCGGCTGCTGCTGGCTTAGAGAAACTAAATTCTTCGCCAGCCATTGCCCTTGCTGTATTGCAGGGGGAGCCAATCCCGGAAGCCCCTGTAGATAATCTGGAAGCACTTGCAAGGCATTATCACCAATGGCGAAAACGTTCCCATAGCCCTCCACCTGATTAACCGCATTGACCCTATACCGATTTCCTTTTCCAACACTGGCGGGCGATAAGCCCGGAATGAGTACGCCTTCCACTCCGGCCGTCCAGAACAAGGTTTTCGCAGCATGCGTGTCTCCATTACTAAGCGTAACGACCCGGCCATCGTAGGATTGAACCATGACTTTTAAGTGCACCGTTACGCCCATCCGCTTCAGAAACTGATGGGCCTTTCGGGAGGAATCTTCTCCCATGCTTTTTAATAGGCGGTTGTTTCCCTCGATCAGGTGAATCTTCATGTGTTTAAGGGGCAGTTCGGGGTAGTCTTTGGCAAGTACAATATCTCGCAGTTCAGCAATGGCACCGGCCAGCTCAACGCCCGTTGGACCACCACCGGCAATGACGATGTTCAATTGTTCGAGTTGTTGCTGCTCATTGGCTAGTTCCAGTGCCTGTTCACTATTTTCAAGCAGTCGACTCCGCAAGGCCAGGGCATTTCTCACCGTCTTCATAGGCAGAGCGTAACGGGTCAGCTCGTCATTCCCGTAATAATTGGCTTGTGAGCCGCAGGCCAGCACCAGGTAATCGTAGTGCAGGGTACCAATGGAGGTGTCCAGTTTATGGTGCTGTGGATCGATCTGTAGTACCTCCGCCATTCGAAAATGGAAATGGGGTTGTCCAGTAAATATTTCACGAACGGGTTCGGCAATGGCGTCGGGTTCAAGCCCGGCCGTCGCCACCTGATAAAGCAGCGGCAAAAACGTGTGGTAATTATTCCTGTCGAGCAATACTACCTCAAGCGCTTTTCCTTTCAGGGACTTCGCCAGTTGTATACCGCCAAACCCACTGCCCACAATGACCACACGGGGTAAACCGGAATCGGGAATGTTAATCTCCATCAGTTCATTAGTTTATGAGTGAATTAATTACCCGCCAGCGGCTAGGCCCGATTGTATACCTTAAGTATAGGTTCTCGTAAGGCACGGCCCGCGCCAAAAAGCATAAAGGCAATCGTGTCGGCCAAGGTTTGCGGATTGACCCAGGCCGTAAAGTCGGCATCCGGCATTACACCACGGTTTGCTGCGGTATCAATAACACTGGGAGCAATGACGGTAGAGACAATATCATGCTCCTTACCCGACGCATTGATCAGGTCCGATAATTCGAACAACAGTGATTTGGATAAAGTATACGCCACCGCTTGCCGACCGAATTGAGCATTTAATGGTTGCCTGGCACCAATCAGTACGAACCGGCCTCCGTTGGATTGGCTACTCATGTGGGCAAAAAGTGGCTGAATGACATGATAAGCCGTTTTGAAATTTACCGTCATCATGCTATCGAGTAAGGTCCCATCCGTCTCCGTCAGTGAACCACCTGCATACCCACCCGCTAAAAGAATCGCTGCGTCGATAGGACCGTGTTTATGAATAACCCGTTGGATTAACTTCTGAACCTGATCTTCATCCGCCAGGTCT
Source organism: Spirosoma jeollabukense (assembly GCF_054777855.1). Lineage (NCBI taxonomy): Bacteria > Pseudomonadati > Bacteroidota > Cytophagia > Cytophagales > Cytophagaceae > Spirosoma > Spirosoma jeollabukense. The sequence continues at coordinate 62,301 of NZ_BAAHAD010000012.1, read as the reverse complement.
GTTTCATAGGTAAACAGCAAGTCTGAAAAGCCATGAATAAGGTTTTGCGGATTGTCGCTGTACTGGCGCGTTGCAATAACGAGATGCCCTTCGCTCAGCAGGGTTTGGGTGACCACGTGGCCTAAGCCACCAGAAGCACCGGTTATGAATAGGGTAGCCATGAGTACACAGATGCGTTTGTTCAGGAGCTATTAACATTAAAAGTCAAGCGTCAACAGCTTCCTGATCCGTTTTTGTGCCAGTATTATTTTTTGGCTACGAATTTTACAAACAGGCCTTTTCAGGCGATTGAGGGGTATTTAGACTTGAAGGGATACGCTATACACGAGCACAAACATCCAAACTAGTCGGACTTTTAATAGACTACTCCATTATTTTTGGGGTTTACTATAGCTGAAAGGGAGTACTTGATCATGGCGGTCAGCAACAAGATTCGCTCCAGCTAGGACTGTTTCTATTCGCTGTTCAGTCAATCGCTACTGATCGGATCAAAGTAAACTGGAGAACTCCAGTAAATCTGGGGGTTTCTACAGTTGATCTGTAGTTCCATTAAGCCGGTGATTGAGTTTTACGCCTAGTCAAACAGATTGGCAAATTAAATTTATCGTTTAAAAACACGTATTTGCTGCTACAGTGACTGGCCCTTGGATTGTTTGCTTCCTGGAAGCAACTACCCGTAGATAAACTAATTATCTTTACTTACTGTCCTGGTAGGGCGCAATTCTTGTAAGGTCAACAGAAAGGTAGTCTGAATGTACACTTTCTCTATGTTCCTAAACTATGCAGCAACACCTCAACCCTACTCTTTCCTCCACCTCAGCCTGTCAAATTCTGATCGTTGAAGATGAATACATTATCGCCAATGACCTGGAGTTGATTCTGCACGTTGCCGGTTATCCTGTTTTGGGAGTAGCCGATTCGGTGGCCGAAGCCCTGACACTTATTGCGCAGCATAGGCCTGATATGGTCTTGCTCGACATTTATCTGAAAGGAAAAGAAACCGGCATCGACTTAGCCAAACAGCTGGAAGACATGGGCATTCCGTTCATCTACATCTCGGCTAATGACAACAAAAGCGTACTGGAACAGGTAAAAGCTACGCAGCCCAGTGGCTACATTGTGAAGCCTTTTCGGGAAAAAGATATATTGACAACGCTGGAAATCAGCCGGTACCGTCACGCGCACAGTGTTGAGATGAGACTACGGGAGGAAAAAGCGTTGCAAATTGGCCTCACCGATGCCTTGTCAGCATCGGAAAGTTGGGAACAGAAACTACTGAACGCGGCCAGATTACTGCAACCTAACGTCCCATTCGACTTTCTGACGATTCAGTATCAGAAGAACGGTGTCAATCAGAGTTATAACTTCTACCAGATCGGATTTGACGAATATAAAACCCTTACCCTGAACGATCTGCAACCGATGACGGGCTATAGCGCGGACCAACTGCTGGCGATGCAAAGCGGGATGCGCTTTCGGGAACCTGTCTGCTATAATAAAGAAGTCTTCGACGATTTTTGTCAAACCCACCGCTATGGGCAGGTGCTCGCTAAATCATTCCGACTCCAGTCAGGGCTAGTCATGCCGCTGCGGATGAGCGGCAACGACTCGTTTGTGATTCTATTTCTGAGCCGAAAAACCGATGTATATCGTGCGTCGCACCTGACGCTACTGGAACGGTTAGAACAGCCAATCGTTCTCATGCTGGAGCGTGTGCTGGCTTTTGAGGAGGTAGCCCGGCTCAGCGAACAGCTCCAGCGCGAAAAGAACTACCTTCAGGAGGAGGTTAAAACGTCGGCCAATTTTGAAGAAATCATTGGTCGTAGCCAGTCGTTACTACGGGTTTTTGAGCAGGTCAACCAGGTTGCATATACCGATACAACGGTGTTGATCCTGGGCGAGAGTGGAACCGGCAAAGAGCTAATTGCCAGAGCTATTCACAATCTATCCCCCCGAAAGAGCAAGATCCTGGTCAAAATCAACTGTGCCGCGCTCCCCGCCACACTCATCGAATCGGAACTGTTCGGTCATGAGAAAGGGGCTTTTACGGGAGCTTTCGAGAAACGGATTGGCAAGTTTGAACTGGCCCAGGAGGGTACTATTTTCCTGGATGAGATTGGGGAGTTGCCCCTGGAGCTACAGGCCAAGCTTTTACGGGTTTTGCAGGAAAAGGAAATAGAACGAATCGGTGGCAAAACGCCTATTAAAACTGATGTGCGGATCATTGCTGCAACAAACCGTAATCTGGAAAAAGAAGTAGCCGAAGGGCGCTTCCGGATGGATCTTTATTTTCGGCTCGCCACCTTTCCCATCACCTTACCGGCTCTACGCGAACGAGCAGGGGATATTCCGTTACTGGCTCACTTTTTCGCCCAGAAATCAGCCCGGAAAATGGGGAAACCCTTTCGCGGGATCAATCCTCAGGTACTCGCTGAACTGGTCAACTACGCCTGGCCGGGCAACATTCGGGAACTGGAAAACGTCATGGAGCAGGCCGTAATTCTTAATGATGGGCAGACACCCCTCGAATTAGGTCGGCCTTTAGTAAGTAATCTATTTCTATTCAGTAGACCTACCTTACCCCCGGAGAATGACAGTCGTGATTCCAGTCAATCGACTAGCTCTCCTCCAAAAGACCTGAATGACATAAAACAGATTCAGCAGCAGACGGAACGTGACTATATTCTGGCGGTGCTCAAGCGCACCAATGGTCGCATCCGGGGCAGTAATGGGGCGGCTGAACTACTCAACCTGAAACCAACAACGCTGGAATACCGGATGGATAAACTGGGCATTCGCAAAACACTTTCCGTTGAGCCTAAAGCTTCCCATACTGATCCTGATTGAAGGATTCACCGTAAACTATTGTCAATTTTTTACGGATTCATTCACCCCGTCCCCAGTAGATCATGCCGTTGGCAATATCCACTTGAGTAAGCACGGGTTGAGCGTACTGACTTACCTGAGCGTGAACAATTGGCGCTAAACGGGACTGTGTTAGCTTTCCGTAAAACCGTTGTCCACCAACGAAAAACGTAGGCGTTGTCATGACGCCGAGCTGCTGTCCTTCGTGTCTGTCTGCTTCAATTCGATGATGCAGTTCTTCACCTTCTAAATCGGCCAGAAACTGATGGTAGTGCAATCCAAGATGAATAGCAAGAATAGAGAGTGTGGAACGAGTGATAGTCGGTTGGGCAAACAAGGCCTGATACATGGACCAGAATTGCCCCTGCCGACGCGCAGCTTCAGCGGCAACCGCAGCCATTACGGAGGCCTCGCATCGCTCGTTGGGGAAGTGGCGATAGGTATACCGAACCCGACCATCGAACGCAGTTAGTATAGAAGCGAGTAAAGGTCGACTCCGGCGGCACTGGGCGCAGGTAAAGTCGCCAAACTCGGTCAGCTCGACCGTAGGTGTCGCATGACCCATGTCGGCAAGGAAATTGTTTGTTATCGAATCCATAAACGCCAAAAAAGAGAATGGTTGATCAAAAACGAAGTTTCTACGTAGAAGGCTAAGCGTCAGTTAAGCGAATGTAAAGCAACGTAAGTAGGGAAACCGGTCGTACACCGGAACCAACTCAGGTGCGTATTCACCTCGCCCATGTAGTAATACGCACTAACGATTTGTCCACTTTGAATCCGGTAGAAATGGGTAAATGGAGCGCTATACCACAACCCATTCTTTTCTCGCTGAAACTGGTAGTTGCCGATTACGATGCCACCAATTTGAGAGCCAATGACTTCACTGACAACTTCGTGCCATTCCGGGTAGGCGCTGTTAATTTGCCGCTGGTAGTGTCCGAAAAAATCCCGCCCCTGATGATTACCGGGGCAGACATGCCCATCGGCCAATTTCCAGGTGCAGTTGGGGTGAATAAAAGCAGGGGGCGATGTTCGAATCCATACGTTGAGCAAACGAACGTGAAGCACCTCAATTAGGATAGTCATAGACGGCCCAATGAGCCAGCGAAAGAAGATAACAAGCCGTTTCATGGAGATTGGATTGGGTTGAAATACAGGACGATTCCTGCATAAAGCGGGTCAACTCCTGTGCCACGAAACCGCCATTGATTCTACGTGGTAGAAAACAGCCAACGAAAGGCCCAGAGCGTGATATATCTCATAAAAGTCTGACCTGTAGACTTAAATTAGTCTGGGGAAACTCCAAAAGAATACGCGCATTTACCCTATAACTCCAATTTTTTTAGAGTTCGCGATCCTGGGGAAACAGGTAAGCAGGTCTTTTTGGTCCGACTAAAGGCATCCCAATTCGGAGCCATTTTTGTAGCGTGAATAGTAAGCGTTTATAGACGTCGGCGGTCATAAGTAACTGCTCACACGCCAAGTGCATTGAAGCCAATTGATCATGATAGAGTCAGTAACCTTTTTCTCGTTTAGTCAATCATTAGTAAGGTCGATTGGCTCAGCACGATCACTCCTGTTTATTTATTGGGTCTCTCCGTTTGTACGGGTAAACGTTTGCTTGTTTTTTGGTTTGCTTTGGGGGACTCTACCCACCCACGCACAAAACATAAACCGGAAGATGGCGAATCAACTGCTGGTTCAGTTAGCCCAAAGCAAGGCAGATACCGGCCGAATAAGAATCCTGTTCGAGCTGGGCAAGTATCAGCTTTTTAAACCCGGCAATGTGCCTGCGGATCTGGACAGCAGTCTGTCCTACCTGAACCGAGCCAAGCACCTAAGCGATTCGTTGCACCAGTTGACGTGGCAGCATGAAATAGACGCGGTACGAGTGGCTAATTATCTGGAGGCAGCCAACAGCCAACAAGCATATGCGCTATTTGACCGGTTGATCGCTGATTGCCGACGAACGGGCGATCGGGCATCCGAAGCCAACGCCCGTTTTCGCCTGGGCTACTGTATTTCATTTACGACGAAGAAGTATCCCGAGATTTTTGATAATTATGACCAAGCCATCGTCATTTACCGGTCGCTCCATAACCAGAAACAGGAACTGCTGGTCCTGCACGAAATTGCGGGCTTGCATACGAATCTGGGCCAGTTGGATTTGGCTGAGCGGGAGTTTCAGACGATCCTGAAACGCTACAAAGCCATCGGCTATCCAAAACTTCATTACACCTACAACTGGTTATCGACCATTAGCCGCCTGAAAGGTGATTTCAATAAAAGCCTTTTTTACTCGCTGCAATGTATTGAGAGCATGAACCGGACAGGCGATACGGTATCGGCAGCCAGTTTTTACGGCAATCTGGCTCAGATGTATTTTGAGTTGGGCAGGTATCGGCAGAGCAACGAATGGTACCGGAAAACGCTGGTTAAATGGCGGCAGGAAGGGTTACCAAATTACGGCATGTACAGTGCGGCCAACATTATTGTCCGGGATTTAATTGAACAGCACAAGCCAAAGGAAGCGCTCAAACTGATCAACGATCTGGTCACTCAGATTCCAACGATAAATTTCATCCAGAAAGGGTCGGTAGCACAAAGTTTCGCCTATAGCTACGATGCATTGAAGGATGATAAGTTAGCCGAAAAATACTACCTGGAGGCCATGCGGTGGTATATAGAGGCCAATCATGATTTTGAAATGTCGCGAAAGGCCCAGATGGAAGTTGGCCGGTTTTACCTGGAACGTAACCAGTTTAAAAAGGCCAATTTTTATGTGAGGCCTTTATTGGTTGATTCGACAAAGAAGAATTCACTTTCACTGCTCAAGGACATTCACTTTATACTGTTCAAAATCGACTCGGCAACAGGCGATTACAAATCGGCCATTTCTCATTTTCGGCTGCACAAATCGCTGAACGATTCCATCTTCAACGAAACGAAAAACAATCAATTCAATCAGTTAGAAGTCCAGTATGAGACGCAAAAGAACAAACAAAATATAGTACTCCTGAAGAAACAGAAAATAGTGCAGGATGGGGAGCTAAAACAGGCCCGAATCGTTCGGAATGGTATTCTGGGCGGGTCAGCCCTCTTACTTTGCCTGTTAGCGCTAAGCTATAATCGGTATCGGCTCAAACAGCGAAGCAATCAGCTTCTGGAAATCAAACAGCGTGAGATAAACCAAAAAAATCACACATTGGAGACCCTGCTATCCGAACAACAACAATTACTGACCGAGAAAGAATGGATGCTCAAAGAAATCCACCATAGAGTTAAAAATAACCTCCAGATCATTACCAGTCTGCTTCATTCTCAGGGAGTCTTTCTTAAAGACGAAGCGGCCCAGTCGGCCATTCGGGAAAGCCAGAACCGGGTGCATGCCATGGCCCTGATTCACCAGAAACTGTACCAGTCGGATCGGCTGGCGGCTATTCCGATGACTGGTTACGTAGCTGAGATCGTCGACTATCTAATTAAGTCCTTCGATCGTGAGAATACCATTAGCAAACGAATCAACGTAATGCCTCTCGAACTGGACGTTACGCTAGCGGTTCCACTGGGCCTGATTTTGAATGAAGCGGTGACGAACTCCCTCAAATACGCCTTTGTGGCTGGTAATCGGGGGATCATCTGCGTAGAGCTGACCGCACAGGATAGTCACTACCTGCTGGTGATAAGCGACGATGGTACGGGCCTTCCGGCTGACTTTAACCCGCAGAAAAGCCGAACGCTGGGTATGAGTCTGATGCGTGGGTTGAGTAAGCAGATTGGAGGACGTCTGGAAATCCGTCAGCATGACGGTAAAGGGGTTGACGTACGACTTGAGTTCTCGGAGGAAATTGTTGATAGAGAGCAGCTAACCGCACTATAATCAGCACATTATATGTGTAACAATCTGGCTGATTTGATTGAAATTGCAAAGGAAGACGTAAAAGACTATTCTATATAGTCATTGTTCATGAAACCAGTCGTTACGTTCAATCGCCGGCAATTGTCAATGAGGCTCCCTGAAGTTGTCTCGTCTGATAGAGCTACACTTCTGTTTTTTTTCCGGAGTCGCTTTCGGAGCTATGTGTTAGCGGTTGGCTTACTGTTGACCAGTCTGTCGGGCCAGGGACAGAACATAAATCGACAAATGGTCAATCAATATCTGAAGCAGCTAGCCAGTAACCCAAACGATACCAACCGCATTAACGCTCTGATTGCGTTAGGAAAGTTTCATGTGCTAAAGTACGGTGAAGTTAAACTGGATTTAGACAGCGCAAAAGGGTATCTGGATCAGGCTAAAGCTTTAAGTGCCAGGCTTCATTTGCCTGCCAAACGACACGCGGCCGAGACAATGCTGGTGGTTGCCCACATGGAATTAAGGGATACAACGGTGGGCAAATTGCTTTTTAATGAACTTATCAACGACTGTATCCAAACAAATGACAGGAATGGGCAGGCCGAAGCGCTGACCCGATTTGGTGCCTGTTCCGTGTTTACCACCAAGAATTTTCCGGTTGTCGTGGCTTGCTATACGCAGGCGGCTTCAATCTATAGGGCACTCGGGAACTACGAGTCCGAAATTTTGATCCTTCGTGAAATTGCCGCGTTTCATACCAATCAGGGAAAGTTGGATTTGGGCAATAGCGAGTTCGTCAATGTGTTAAATCGGTATAAAGCTATTGGCTATCCCAAGCTCCATTATACCTACAGCTGGCTATCTTACATCAACCGATTAAAGGGCAATTACGGCAAAGCCCTGGGCTATTCGTTTCAGTGTCTGGAGAGCATGAACCGAACTCGGGACACCTTGCTTGCGGCCACGTTTTATGGTGATGTGGCCCAGATCTACTGGGAGTTGGGGAAGCAGGAACAGGCCATCAGTTGGTACAAGAAAGCGCTCCAGAAATGGCGGCAGGAAAAACAGGCCGACCTGCCCATGTATAATGTAGCCAGCATTATTGCCCGAGATATGACAGCCCATCATAAAGCATTGGAAGCCATTAGCCTGCTAAAAAATATTGTCCGGGAAATACCACCGATCAACAAAGTTCAAAAAGGCTGTATCGCCCAAAGTCTGGCCAATTGCTACCAATCCCTGCTTCAGTCTGCATTAGCCGAGCGATACTATCTGGAAGCTATCGACTGGTACGAAAAGTCACATCAGAATACGGAGATGTCGCAGAAAGTTCAGGCAGAAGTCGGCCAGTTTTATCTGGAGCAGCAGGATATTAAAAAGGCGGGGCTCTTCCTGGAAAAAGCACTGGCTTTTATTCCCCAGAAACATGCCTTGTCGACGGTGAAAGACATCCACTACATGCTCTTTAAAGTCGATTCAGCTCAGGGGAAGTATCTGTCCGCCATTCATCATTTCCGGCTTCATAAAGCGTTGAATGATTCGCTCTTCAGTGAAACCAAGGCGAAGCAGATTGCCCAGTTGGAAATCCAGTATGAGACGAAAGAAAACCAACAGAACATTAGCCTGCTCAGGAAACAAAGCCACTTACAGGCCAACGAATTAGACCAGGCCCGAACCATCCGAAATACGATCCTGATCTGTTCGATTCTGTTGCTTTGTTTGCTGGGTTTGAGTTATAACCGGTACCGGATCAAGCAGAAGAGCAACCAGCTTCTCGAAACGAAACAACACGAAATTAACCAGAAGAACCAGACGCTGGAAACGCTCCTCGCCAACCAGAAACAACTGCTGACCGAGAAAGAATGGATGCTCAAAGAGATTCATCATCGGGTGAAGAATAACCTACAGATCATCACCAGCCTGCTCCATTCTCAGGGTGTATATTTGACCGACCAGGCGGCCCAGTCGGCCATCCGGGAAAGCCAGAACCGGGTTCATGCGATGGCTCTGATTCATCAGAAGTTGTATCAGTCCGACCAATTGACCGCTATTCCCATGGTAGGTTATGTGACGGAAATCGTCGATTACCTGATCCAATCGTTCAACCGGGAAGATACCGTTCGTAAGCAAATTTCTCTGACTCCCGTTGATCTGGATGTGACGCTGGCTGTACCCCTCGGGTTGATTATTAACGAGGTGGTTACCAATTCTCTGAAACATGCCTTTCCATTCAATCAGACGGGTATTGTTGGTGTTGACCTGAAAAGACTGGACAGCCAAACGTACCAGCTTACGGTTAGCGATAATGGTATTGGCCTGCCCGCCGATATCAACCCAAACCGCAGCAGGACGTTAGGCATGAGTCTGATTCGGGGGTTGAGTAAGCAACTAGGTGGTCGTTTACAAATCAATCAGAGCGACGGTGTACAGATAAGCCTGACGTTTACGGAAGAAAAAATAGTGAAAGAAATGGTCGGCAGCGATTAGCCGTTTTCGGGCATACGTTTCTTTTCAACCAATAATTCACACTCAATCCTAGATTCGTTGATGATAACGAGGAAGCAGCTTCTTATTCTGAGTATCTGGTGCCTGTTTACGCTACCGGCTCAGGCTCAGTTGTCTGCTCCACAACTCGATAGTGTGCGCCATCAGCTAAACCGCAACCGGAGCGACACAACCCAGGTAAAACTGTTATTGGAATTAGGTAAGTACACGCTTGGTCTGCCCACTCAGACCAAAGCCAATCTGGACAGCACCCTTCTGCTTTTTGAGCAGGCGTTAACCCTCAGCAATCGGCTTGGCGATCAAAAATGGAAAGAGGAAAGTCTATATCTGTTAGGTACCTACTACTTCAGAAAGAACGAGCTGGCACAAGGAAAAGCTTATTTCACTCAGGTGATCAAGGTCTATCAGCAGACTGGCAATAAAGGTCAGGAAGGCAAGGCCTGGTTCAGACTGGGTGCTGGTTTAGTAAAGACAGAAGAGAATTACACGGAGATTTTAACGGCCTATGGGCATGCACTGGCCCTGACGAACCAGGTCGGCGACCGGCAACAGGAAGTTATCATAAGGTCGGCCATAGGTGAGTTGCATGGTATACAGGGTAAGTTAAAGGAGTCCGAACAGGGGTACCTGCGCACCCTGACGATTCAAAAAGAGATCGGCGACAAAAGCATTTACAAAACGTTCTTTGCGCTATCGAATATTGGTTTTTATCGGGGAGATTTACACTCCGCGCTCTTTTACGCCCTGAAAATGGTCAGCAACCTGGAGGCAAACGGGAATAAGAGCCAGCTCGATGAGGCTTATTTCAGGTTGGGGAATGTTTATTTTGAGTTAGGGCAGATTGATAAAAGTATCGAGACGTATAGAAAGTCGCTGGCCATCAGCAGGCAAAAAGGCCAGGTGATTGTCGATGCAGCTATGGCGAAAAAGTTAGCCAGAGCTTTGCTCAAACAGGGGAAAGCACAGGAAGCACTGCAATTTTTGACAGCTATTGACCGAAAAAATCTGCCCCTTGTCGTTGATGACAAAATGACAATGGCCGAAAGTTTTGGGGAGTGTTATGCCGCCCTCAAGGAATACAAACGGGCAGAAGCCTATTATTTAGAAAGCATTGAGTGGAGCAAAAAAACCGCGTCCTGGGTAGCCCTGGTTGCCAATATGGGCATCGGGCGATTTTATGTGGCAACGAAGCAGTTTTCCAAAGCCAGTCCCTTTCTCCGGAAACTATTGTCGGCTCCCCAGGGTCAGGTGCCCGCCAATATCCTCATGGAAGTGCATTTAATGGCGTTTAAAGTGGATTCTGCGGCCGGTCGTTATGTTGCCGCTATTGCTCAGTATCAGCAGTACAAAGCGTTAAATGACTCCATTTTCAATGCTGTTAAAAGCAGGCAGATCAACGAAATGGAGATTCAGTATGAAACCCAAAAAAAAGAGCAGCAAATTCAGTTATTGACCGAAAAAGAACAGCGCCAGCAAAGCGAATTGAAGCGGGCACAAACAACCCGTTACGGCTTTATCGCTGGTGCTATTCTTTTAGTGAGTCTGCTCGGCGTTAGCTACAATCGGTACCGACTCAAACAACGTAGTCATCAGCTACTTGAGTCTCAAAAGCAGGAAATCAACCTGAAAAACGATTCTCTCCAGCAAGTACTCACCGAAAAGGATCGCCTTTTGGCGGAGAAAGAGTGGATGTTAAAAGAGATCCACCACCGGGTTAAGAATAACCTACAGATCATCAGCAGCTTGCTTCACTCTCAGGGCGTGTATCTGACCGACCATTCGGCCCAGTCGGCCATCCGGGAAAGCCAGAACCGGGTGCATGCCATGGCCCTGATTCACCAGAAGTTGTATCAATCCGATCACCTCGCCAACGTTGAACTCTCAGAGTATATAGAAGAAATTGTAGACTACCTGATCACAAGCTTTGACCGTCAGGATACTATCCTAAAGCAGATTGAAGTAGCCCCTATTGGGTTAGACATAACGCTGGCCGTTCCGCTGGGTCTGATTATAAACGAAGCGGTCACCAACTCATTAAAACACGCTTTCCCCTCAGGACAGAACGGTTTTATCGCCATTACGTTACTAAAACCTGATAGCAAAACCTACCGGCTTACGATCAGGGATAATGGCATTGGCTTACCTGCCGATCTCAACCCGAACCGAAGTCGAACGCTGGGCATGAGCTTGATCAGGGGACTTAGTAAACAGTTACGGGGCACCCTTCAAATCGATCAAAGCGACGGTGTTCAGATAAGCTTACAATTTACAGCTGATAGAATAGACCGAGGAAGGATTCATTCTGTATAATGAGCTATTTAGTTATAAAGCCATTCCAGTGAATGTTAAAAGGGATACTGCCGGGGTTCGTGCACTACACTGACCCACTGAACGGTGGTCATTTCTTCCAGCATGAAGTCTCCGCCAAAGCGCCCTGTACCCGATGACTTTTCGCCACCAAAAGGCGCATGTACTTCGTCATTGTCTGACTGGTCGTTGATGTGGATCATACCCGTTTCGACTTGTCGGGCCAGCTTCATACCCCGGTATATGTCCCGCGTATGTACAGCACCACTTAGGCCATATTCTGTGGCATTCGCCAGTGCAATGGCTTCTTCATCGGTTTTGAACGGCATTATACTTACCGCAGGACCGAAGATTTCATCCCGGAAAATGGGCATATCAACCGTTACGTTCGACAGTACCGTGGGTTGTATGACATTGCCTGCCACCTGATTTCCTGTTTCGACGACAGCCCCCATTTTAACCGACTCGTCAATCATTCCCAGAATGCGCTTGACCGCTTTTCTGTCGATCACTGGTCCGATAACCGTCTGTTTGTCGGCCGGATCGCCATAAGGTAACGTTCGGGTATGGGCTACAAATTTGGTCTTGAACTCTTCGTAGATAGATTCATGAACCAGAATTCGGTTCGTGGCCATGCACACCTGCCCCTGATGCAGAAACTTCCCAAAGATGGCACCCACAACAGCCTGACCAACATCGGCATCGTTAAGCACAATGAACGCATTGTTACCACCCAGTTCGAGTGCCGACTTCTTAACCGATTCGCCGGCAATTCGACCAATACTTTTCCCTACCGGCGTTGAGCCCGTAAACGAAACAAATTTAGACACCGTATGACCTGTGAAATAGTCGCCGATCAAATTTGATTTCCCTACCACTACGTTGAACACCCCGGCCGGGAACCCCGCTTCTTCTAATAATTTGGCAATGATCGTTCCACCCGTCACCAACGACTCCACCGAGGGCTTTACGACCATCGTGTTGCCAACCGCCAGCGCAGGTGCAATGGTGCGCATGGAGAGGTATAATGGAAAATTCCAGGGACTTATCAGGCTTACCACACCCAATGGCTTTCGGTACACGTACGATTCTTTACCATCAATGGTCGACGCCATTGTCCGGCCGTGCATCCGGGTGGGAAACGAGGCCGCTTCTACCAGAATATCATGCGCCTGTTGTACCTCAATAACACCTTTGATATAGGTACTTCCCGCTTCTTTGGTTAGCCAGTCGATGAACTCATCCTGCCGTTCGGAAATAAGCCGGGCGGCTTTGAGCAGCAAATCCCTGCGATACAGGGGGTTACTGGACGCCCAGGCAGCCGACGCGTTTTTGGCAACCTGAAAAGCGGTGTCTACATCACTGGTGGCGGCTGACGGCAACGAATGGATAACCTCCTCCGTAAACGGATTGAGGTTATCGATCGTTTCTTTAGCACAGCCATCTGTCCACTGGCCGTTGATGAATTGTTTGTTTAACGTTGTATAGGACATCATGATTTTATTTGTTAAAGGCCTTTTGTTGGTAGCCTGACTACCAAACCCGCCGAACTAAACAGTTGTGCTCTCTAGCCAATTCAGGATGTATTCGGCATCTTCACGCCACGTTGGCTGGCCCAATACAAAGTGATTGCGCCCCTCAAATTCTTTGTAATCGGTAATGGAGCGGCTGTCTTTGTACTTCATGTAATTGGTATGGTTCAGTGAAGCAGGAATGATGTGGTCGGTGCTCCCGGAGGTAATCAATAGCGGTGGGTGGTATTTGGAGAAATCAATATGAGCCGCTTCGGTTAGGCCATCCCTCGATACTTTCTTTGATTCCGGCACCACAAATTTGTCATACGCTTCGCGCTGAGCCTCATAAGGCATCCCGTTGGTAAATATGTACTGCCAATCCTCAAACGACATTAAATAGCTTTCGTCCGAATCGGTAAACAAGCCCAAAGGGTGCCAGGTCGATTTGTAAAACGATAGCTCAAACGTTAAGAGACCTTGTGGAGCAACAGGATGAATGGCTACGCCTGCGGTCCCCAAATCTCGTTGTAGTAAAAGCTGGACCATCAGGCCGCCAATCGAGTGGCCAATCAGGATGGGCTTTTCGGTATAGCGATTGGCAATTTCGGCGTAATGATCGGTCAACTGAGCCAGCCGGATGGAGGCAATATCCGGGTCGGGCTGACGGCTTCGGAGCTCAGCCGGCGAAGCATCCTTATAGGGCCAGGGCGGTGCACTACAGGCATATCCTTTTGCGCAGAAGAACGAGATCCATTCGTCCCAACAGTTATTGCCGACAAAGGCACCCGTAATAAATAGAATTGGTCGATTTTTGCTTGCTTCCATGTTCGTAGAAATGTGTTTAGTGAAAGATTTAGTAGTCCATCGACTGCTGACGGTATACTATATACGCTATTGTCTACAGTCATTTTTGACGCCTATTTGGCAATGTCCATGAGTACAGTTGTCACCTGGTCAGGCATCGAAAGAAACGGACAGTGACTACTATTGAGGGTGTATGTATTTTTTATACCTGCCGCTGTCACCATGCGCTTTTGCAGCGGCAGGCCTACGGCATGATCCAGCGCCGTATGCACGTAGTACTTATCTACTTTTCCAAAATTGGCAGCAGTCAGTGTCACGGGATTGGTGAAGGGAATAGCGGGTTCGGGCTGGTAGTTATCGACAACCAGTTTTTTTACCGCGTCCGATCCATCCTGAATAAAGATCGGAACCAGGTTCTCCGACTTGATACCCAGCGTCAGGTTGTCGGCCGACGGGACCAAGGCAGGGCCAAGCAGCGACGTGCTGTCTGTCAGGGCCAACGCCAGCAGCGACTGTCCGCTGGCTGGAAGAAACGCACCAATGTAGACCAGCTTATCAATTCGGGCCGGGATCTTCTCGGCCGTTGCGGTCACCACCACCCCACCCATACTGTGACCGACCAATATGACATTCCCGGATTGATTATTGATGGCTGCAATAACTTTGTCCCGATAGGCATCCATTGTTACCGTAGCCGGGGGTGTTTTGTCAGTACCGTGGCCCGGTAATTCGACAACGACAACCTTCTGGCCTTTTTGCTCCAGTTGGCTCTTGACATACTGCCAGGCATAAGGAGCCTGCCAGGCACCGTGTACGAGTACAAATGTGTGTGCCGGTGATGGGTCATCGTCATTTTTACAGGCGGTAAGCGTAACCAGCATGGCACTGGCCAAGAGGAGGGAGATAAGTAAGGTTTTCATACGTCTTGTGGGGTTTAGATGTTGAATCTTCTTGCCGCCCCCCATTCATATAAGGGATACGACAGAAATTGTATAAATGGGAGTGTTTTAGCATCGCTACCAACCGGATAGCTGAACTGTGGCCTGTTAGTTTGAAGTACTTTTAATACAACATCAGCTACCGGCTCTGGCGAGGGGCCGTTTTTTATCGAACTCGAATAGACCGATAATGCATTATCCCGGTCTTTCGTATAGGCGGCAATTGTTGGTTCAGCGTACTCAAATCCCTGTACCAGGTTGGTCTTAAAAAAAGCAGGTTCAACCACTGAAATACGGATATTGAACGGTTTCACCTCGAATCTTAACGACTTAAAAAAACCTTCCAGCGCATGTTTCGAGGCCACATAAAAGCTTTGAAACGGGATTCCAACCAGTCCGGCCAGGGAGCCAATAGTGATAATCTGACCACTTTTTTGGGCTCTCATCAAAGGCAAGACGGCTTTTGTCATGTTGACCGTTCCCCAAAAGTTAACCTCAAACTGCTTGCGGGCTAATGTCGAGCTGGTTTCCTCGGCACTGCCATTCAGGTCATTTCCCGCGTTATTTATCAACACGTCGATCACTACCGTTTTAGCTGATAAGGCAGCTAAACAGTTTTTTATCGACTCTTCGGACGTTATGTCCAAGGGTAATAGCATAAAGGCAACCTTGTGTTGATGCCGTTCCGGAAAACGACTGGTGCCAAACACGGTAAAGCCGTTTTCATGAAGTTTGTTGGCAATACTCAACCCAATACCTGAGGTTGCTCCGGTAATCAATACGGTTCGCATATCCATAAAGAGTTTACTGTGAATTCGGACTTTTCTAAGTCGTCTGGCAACAGAATGATTGACGGGGTGACAGTTAATGCACTTCAAACGCCCCCTGACGTCCACCTACCGAAATAGGATACGCGCGTGCCCGGTCCAGCAGCATTGGGTCGGCGATATTAATCCCTTCGGGTACGTTGTTGGGATTGAAAAACAGCGTTTTATCCTCCGCAACCGTATTCGCAGCCACTTTAGTGATTGTCACCGTTCCGAGCAGAACACGCTTCCGGCTATCGGGCCAGGCAATTGAAGGATCTTCGATCTTATCGCCTTTCTGGGCAATCTGGGCATACAGCTTAAACACAACCGGTTTCTTAGTCACTCGCTCCTTAATTTCTTCCTGTAGGTAATTTGGGCCTAAAGCGGCAACCTGCTGAGCCGTCAGGAACTGCTCACCAGCTTCAGGAATGATCTGATAACGAACATACTGCGATTGGCCAGCCTTGTTGGTAAACTTAAATGAATTTACGCCAAAGTAGGCCAGCGTTCCCCAGCTTGGGGTGAAGGGTTTTTGCGTCGTCAAAAAAGTTTTCGCGACAGGATGCGTCGCCAGAAACTGGTTCAGCGGGGCTGGATTTCCTTCTCGATTGGCCCCAATGGCTTCCAGCATGACTTTAAACTGATCCGTTGTGGACACAGGGAAGCCGTTGAAACTATGAAAGATGATATCGGTCGATTGATTTTCGGGCATCTGAAACTTGATCGCCATGCCCCGTGGGTGTGAGGCCCCTACCGTATCGGGAATGTCAGGAATTCCGGTGAAGTCAGAGAAGCGAACAAGAATAGGAAAAGACTTACCCTGTAAGTGAGCTGCCTTCGTCAAATTGCGAGCTTCGGGTGCCGGGGTAAAACTACCTTCCAGAATGAAACCCTTCGCATGAACGGCCCGCCCGTCATGTTTACCAAAAGCCGTGTGAAACATATCAACGACCTGAATAGGCGTGGCCTTCGTAGTCGATTTGATACCGGCGTTTCCATCCTGAGCCACGACTTGGTTTCCAGGGTCGGGCACCAGGCCAATCAGCAACAGTGCCACTCTGAAAAGGTTGCTTTTAATGCTTTGGCGTTCGCCAGTTAGCTTGTTCGGAGTAAATGAGATGGGTTGCATATAGTTGATTAGTAATGGTTCAGCAACCCTATACCAAACCCTGTGCCGAAGGCCGCTAATAACCAACTACACCCAATATGCCCCTTTTAAAGGCCAGAAACGGTCTTTTTAACCGTCAGACGAATTTGATTGTAGCCTATGGTTAGCTTACTCAATCCAATAAATCTGGAGTAGTTAGACAAATCCGTAATGAAGTACGACGCAACTGGAGGAGGCTTTCAAGCGGTACTTGTTTTAAAGAACTCACACCTGCTAAAGTGCAGGATCTATGAGGTGAATTCTCCTGAAAGAATATGAACTCAACTCATTTAATATGGGGGTTATGGCGAATCTAAACAATAGATTGAGCTTTGGTAGAAGACAATGGATAGCGCCCTGTTCAGGTGGGTTATTAGGGCAGGTTCTGGCACGTGGCTTGTTATTCGATGGCGATCAACCCTAAAAAACATACGGATATGGCCTACCGGAACAAAGTGATTCGAAATCCAAAAACAGGTCAGGAAATTACATTTCTGCACACAGCTAAAGATACGAAGGGGCAGTTCCTAGGTATGATCGCTACGTTTCAGCCACAGAGTCAACCCCAACTACGGTATTACCTGCCTCAACAGACGCTGGATCTGGACGTATTATCGGGCGAGCTTACCGTTTTGCTCAATGGCCAGTATAGGCAGTTAAAAGCAGGGGAGAAACTGTTTATTGAAGCAAATCAGGCACATGCACTTTGGAACCGATCCACTCAACCGACGACCATAAACTGTCGGGTACGCCCTGCCCTAAATATGGAGCATCTGCTGGAAACAGTTGCCGCATTAGCAGGTGTCAAAACGATAAGCCGTCAGCCTATTCCCCGAATGCTCCAGACTGTCCTGACAGCGAATTGTTTTTCGAACATATTCAGATTAACCCGTTGGCCCTTTGTGTGTCAAAAGCTTGTTTTCATACTCCTCACGCCAGTGGCTTATCTGGCGGGTTTTAAACCTACCTATAAGGAATACATTGATTAGTCGGGCACATACCTTCTGAATACAGCTGTTATGTTGGTCCAAAACAGCCGCAGGCATCAGCCGGAATGCTCCGAACGATGCCTGCGGCTGTTTCAATCGTATATCACTTCTTATAAAAATCTAGAAATAATTGGGTAGGAAAAGCATCCTAGTGTTACGCGTTTATTATTCATCTTATTTACTTCAATCAGGCAGGCGTCATACGGGTAGCTATACCAATCCGATTCCAGGCGTTTATGCTGATGATCGCCATGATGAGTTGCGCCGTTAGTGTTTCACCAAACAGAGCAATGGCCTGCTGATAAGTCCTGTCCGATACCCGTTTTTCGTGGATCATCGTCACTTCTTCCGTTAGCGCCAGCAACGCCCGCTCTTCATCCGAAAAATAAGGGCTTTCCTCCCAGGCATCCAGCGCGTAGATGCGCTTTTCAGTTTCGCCATGAGCCCGGGCGTCTTTGGTATGCGATTGAATACAATAGGCGCACCCATTAACTTGTGAAGCCCGGATTTTGAGCAGATCCAGTTGGGATACCGTTGGGCCAGAACTCGCGATGTGCGTATCTATAGCCGAAAGCATTTTATAGAACTCAGGGTCGATGTGGCCAATTTTTAAGCGCTTTTCCATTGTTTTTGCCAATTAAAAATAAAATTGAATTTCGATTGGGAGTTCGCCATTAATAGGCCTCTCTTTAACGGGTGACACGCCAGTACTCATTAGCGGCCGCTATGGTAGAAAACTCAATAGCTACGGTTTGCCCAACCGCTAGTAACATCATTGCATCATTGGCGTAAACAGCCCGCAGGTTTTCCCGAATCTGAGCATCAGGTTGAGTCGTTTTAATGATCAACCGGGCCATTTTGATAGCTAACTGGCGACCTTCTTCCGGGGTAGCCGTAATGAGGCTATTCGCAGGAATCAATGGTATAGTTTCCATGTATCTTAAACAGATAGTGATTGTGATGATTAGTTTCAAAAGCTTAACTACGAGATTGCCTTGAACCCACCCTGGTAGTTTCTCTTTTTCGATAGAGATGCGCCAAACCCTGTGCCGAAGATGATGTCTGGAAGAGTAATCGTTAAAATGCGGGATGAAAGACTGTTGAGGCCCTTTCAGAGAAGACTGTTGGCCACTGTCCTATTTTAGAAATAAGTTAGTGATCCAAGAATACTGGATATTTCAATCTCGTTTGGAGAAAATTCCGGGTACATTGGAGGGAGTAGCGCAGCTAAACGGCTCTTCTCCTATAGTTATATCCCGCTATAAGCAGGTTAAGAAGAAGAGATTTGTTAAAAGGCATCAAGATTAAGGCTACCTACGCTACGGGTCATAGTTGGCAGTTATTAAAAACGGATCTAGCCAAACGATACTCTGCTCCTACTCAAAAATCGTCCAGCTAAACGGTCATTTAATTTATCAATTTCAAGCTTATTGTTTTGAAAGTTAGCTACTTATATTGTTATTAAATATTGTGACTTGTCCTGGAAAACATTGACCATAAATAGCCAATTTATGGACAGGCTTGTTAAACTACGCATGAAACAACCAGAAGGTGTCATGCGCCAGATTGTCGCCCAAATTCTGCTCGGTCAACTGAACATCGACCAAGCTGCGGAACGTCTAAAAGTTAATCGTAAGACGGTCATGCACTGGATAAGGAAAATTGAAGAGGAAGCCGAGGCCAACAAGCATACGGCCCCAATTGATTTCGAGCAGCCGCCCCCTCCACCAAAACCAACCAGCCTCCCGAAGTCAAAGACAAAATCCCAGGAAGATAAATTACGCGCTAAGGTCTTAGCCTTAGAAGAGCAATTAGAGGAGGCTAATTTCAAGGCACTTTACTATTCCACTTTAGTGCGAATAGCCAAGCATGAGTTAGGGGTGGATATCGAAAAAAAGCCGCCGTGGCCCGGTCCGTTACCAAGCCATCCGGTTCATGCTGACGAATCATCCCAACATTTCGATTCGGCGGCTAGAGGATGTGCTTGGGTTTACCCGGCAGGGTTACTACCAATACTGGCAACGCCAGAATGAGCAGGTAGACGACGACTTAAATGTGTTGCGTCTGGTTAGGCCCATTCGTCGCCAACATCCCAGGATTGGTGGGCGAAAACTCTACTATTTGTTGCAGGATGAATTCTTGGAAAGGGGAATAAAACTGGGTCGGGATGCTTTTTTCGAGCTATTGGCCAGGCATAAGATGCTGATCCGAAGGCGTCGACGAAAAATAAAGACTACCTTTTCAGGCCATCCGTTTCGTAAATATCCAAACCTGATCAAGGATTTAGTCGTAGAAAGACCTAACCAGGTGTGGGTATCGGACATCACGTATTGGTTTACTCAGGGTGGATGCTTTTATATTTCGCTGGTAACTGATGCCTATTCCAAACGAATCATGGGCTACAATGTAGCCCCAACTCTGGGTGCTGTTCATTGCAAAGCAGCTCTAGAAATGGCTCTTAAGAAAATAAAGAAGCGAACGGCTAAAGCCTTGATTCATCATTCTGATCGGGGCCTTCAGTACTGCAGCGCTATTTATATTGGGTTGTTAGATACCTATCATGTTCAGATTAGTATGACGGAGACGGGTGACCCGCTGGAGAACCCTATTGCCGAGCGAGTCAATGGCATATTAAAGAATGAGTATCTGGCTCATCGAGCGGTGTACTCGTTAGTCCATGCTGAGCTGGTTTTAGAGCAGTCCGTCTTTCTTTATAACTACAAACGGCCCCACATGAGCTGTGATATGCTGGTCCCGGACCAGGCGTACAACGGGGAAAAAAAGCTCAAGCGGAGATGGAAAAATTATTATCCCCAAAAGCAGGTGGTCACTATGGCGGATGATAAAAATAGGGGTTAAATTACTGGTCAATAAAAAGATGGATAACCACCAAACGGTCAATACTTTTCTATACAACTAGTAGCTATCCTGTTGACAAAGAGGCTTTTGCAAACAAGCTCCTTAACTCATCCTGACTTAAGTCTAGGGCTGCTAAACGCCGTTGCACTTGGCGCAAACCCGCTTCTCTGGTCTTTTGACCGGTGGCTTTAACTTGAGCTTTCTTATACGATTCTTCTTTAGTTAGCATGCTCCAGATAATCACCGCCAGCTTGCGAGCGGTGGCTGTGATGGCGGCCACGCGCCCTTTCTTGTAGGCAATGCGTTTGAAAAAAGGACTTAGCTCATGATCTTTTTGATTGCCAATCGAGTTCGCAGCTTGACGCAAGGCAGAAGCGATATAGGACTTACCTGAGGGCGTTCGATGACTGATGATGCGCCCACCACTAATTTTATTGTTGGGCACCAACCGGAGCCAACTGGCAAAGCTTTTGGCTGAGGCAAATTTATCAATATCCTTGCCCAAGGTCGTTAACAGGCAAAGCACCGTGTTATGACTCACACCCGATATGGCAAACAGGTCAGTTTTAAAATAGTGATAGGCCAGTTCCGAGATGGCGAAGGCAGGCGCATTCTTGCTGCTCTTCTTCTTCGCTGTTTCGGGAGTTTTTGGGACCGGTTGGAGGACTAACTCGGCCGGTATACTCCGTCGCAGCGCCTGTTCAATCACTTGGTCACAGTCGAGTAAAGCCTGCTGGTATTGACAGTAAAAGCTCAGGCTTGCTTTCAACTCGAAAAGATATTCCTGCCGCCAATTCCCGTGCAGCGATTGAGCGATCTCCTCCTTGGATCGTTTCATCCGGATATCTACTAACAAGGCCAACTCATGAGGGTCCCGCTGACCGCCTAAAATGGCGTTAATAATGGCCAGGCCTGACTTACTGGTGATGTCCCGAATGGCTACGTCTAAGCGCAGGTTCATCAACCGAAGCGCTTTCTGCATTTTGTGGGTATAGGTCGCCAACTGTTCGATCAGATGCTGGCGATGATAATAGTAGGTGCGAAGTTCTTGCAGCGTATCACTCAACAAAAAACTACCCGATAACAAGCCCAATGAGTGGAGCTTCTGAATCCACAGACAATCAATGACATCGGTTTTGCGCCCCTGTACATTTTTAGTCTGGCTACCGCCTACTAATAGCACGGCGAAGCCTGCTCTCTGTAAAGTATTAAAAAGTGTTTGCCAATAAGAGCCTGTACTCTCCATGGCCACGGAAGTAATGCCATGCTTCCGCAGATGATCGATGATTTGCTGATGATCCTGAGTGTAAACGCCAAAAGAGCGTACGTTTTCTTTGTTTTGGTCAACGGCTACCCAATGCTCACGGGAGCCGATATCAATGCCAGCGGCTTTCGGATTAACAATGGGTAATGAAACGGTTTGCTTTTCCATCTTGATAACTGATTACAGGTATGCAAAGACTTCAGGGAATGTAGCAGGGTCTAAAGATTTTTCTATACGGGATTCTCGTGGGGAGATCACCAGTGAATTCAACAAGTACCTCTTGGGGAGGCATTCTACATTCCAGCCCAGATTTCAGGAAGGACTGCTTAGTACCATTTATATTGATGAGCTTATGGCTGAAGTTCTGACAAGATAGGCAAATGGATGGCACAAGCTGCCCATCTCAAGTTGTCATGGGCATTCAATGGTGCTTGCACAATCGGATGATTTCAGGACGAGTCATCTCAGAAATCGTCCACAAAAACCTCCGGCTAGTTTTCGGACAAGATATTAATTGAAGAATCAACCCTTAACGAATAGGTTTTCCAATCACTTGTTCCAGGCCGAGCACAAAGTTGTTGAAATCCTCAGGGTATGCGTTTGAACCAATGCATTTTAGCCTCGTTGTTTGGATGAGGATTGATAAACTCCATTGAATACCGTCCATGAGTGGGCTTTCATAATTACTCTGCCAAATCAAACAGGGCTTTACCAGCTCAAGTAGCGCGGAGCTATCTACATTAACAGGTTCCGCCAGTTCCTTAAACCTTGTGGACTGGAAAGGGAATGAAGATCGGTAATACAACCCTTTGTTCTGAGCAATGTGTATTTCGGTATTTACCCCATGATACCCTCCGATAAAAAATTGCAAACTAACTGTGTCGTCTTTCATTTTCGGTAACGTTTAGTTATTCAAATTGCCTGGCAGGTCGTATTATTGATGGTTTTTAATGTCCTATCTACTTAATCGTAAGCATGTTAATAGCCAGAGCGCTTCGTACTGGTTTAATTAACAAGTCGTTGGTAGTTATATTAGTAGTAAACGCCACTGGCCACCAGCGGTCTATGAATGATAAGTTCCAGGTGGCTAACCCATTCGTCAAACTCACCGGTGTTTGTATCATGACCGAAGGAGCGACATGCATCATTCAATTGAAGAGTTAATTCCCAATTTGTTCCATCATGGGTTATGCGGGTATCCACAAGATGTTGCCAGCTCAGACAGGGCATGAAGGCATTGTATAATAAAATTGGGTCTACTGGAAGGCGTTCAGCATGTTTGAGAAAATACTCGTTCTCATAGCGGAAACGGGCTTTTTTGGTTAGAAGCAAACTGCCATCCGTATTAAAGTCAGGAAATACAGAACCGTGATAATACAGGAGCTGCTGACGATATGTACGCAACATAGTGAAGTAAGAAGCCCGGTCGCCTACACTGGTAAAGTGAAATCTGATTATGCCTGCGGTTGTTTTCATGAACTATCTTAACATCTGTCAACTGATTGTGGCCAACCTTTATGCCGCTTAACGTATAACTACGGTCGTGAGGCTATACAAGCTGAGGTAAGCATAAAGCTATTTTTAATATTAACCGGGGGGCTTTACCACCTTTATTAGTCGTGCTTTCATGATTTTGCCCCCATTTGTGTTTCGACTACCGTTTAAGCGATCAAGTAATTTTGCTATTAAGTTACGTATGGCAATGTATAAGTCTGAGGATCTTATGGTAAAGTACTCGCGCCAGTGACCCACCTTGAAGGTAAACTATTAGCCCAGTTCAGCTAATTGATAAGGAATCAGGCGTTTTTCTTGATTGTGGATTTTGGCATTTACACTTTCCCAAGTAGTTTACTTTTGATAATAGTTTAAAATATTCACCAATGTTGACCGAAAAAAAACTAATATTACTACCCATATGCAAGGTTATAGAATAATTTACAGTCTATAAAAATACTCAATGTTATGCCAACAACCACGATACGATACTTTCCTGCTTTGACAGGTTTGAGGGCCTGGGCCGTTGGTCTTGTGATACTTGATCATTGGGTTGACGGAATGCACGATTACGGTATGGTAGGAAACGCAGGGGTTTCGCTATTCTTTGTCTTAAGCGGCTTTTTAATCAGTCGTATTTTATTAATTGAAAAACAGCGGGTTGATAGAGGTGATGAACGGTTTTCTTTTCGACGGTTTTTGACCCCCTTTCTAAGGCGCCGAGCCTGGCGTATTTTCCCAATTTATTTTCTTGCTTTGTCAGTCTTACTGGTGGCGGGTGATTCCGTGATCCGGCATCAGGGTATACCTTTCTTTACCTATACCGCCAATTTTTTTCTGGTTACTCATCCGGTTCCTCATCTGGATCACCTGTGGTCTTTGTCGGTTGAGGAACAGTTATACATTCTAATGCCCTTCTTGATATGGCTGACGCCCAGCCAGCAGCTGCCCAAGCTTGGATTGATCCTGATCATCATCAGTTTATTTTTCCGGAGCAGCAGTTACCTTCTTTTTCCCGCAGCGATTTGGTGGCCAGCCAGCTACTGCCTACTACCAGGCTGTTTGGATGGGTATGGCATAGGCTTACTCGTTGCCTGGTACTGGTTATACAGACCTGAACAGTGCCAATCATTTTTCAGCTCATCGATCCTGTTAAACAGTTTATTCATCGCCTGGCCGTCGGTTATTTTGGCTGGCCTGCTCTGGCAGCTTACCGGTCGGGGATTATTCTATTCGCCAGGTATGGCCGCTGGCTTACGCTTTACGGTATCGCTTTACGGGGGATATTTGGTTGGCTATTGTCATCAACCCCTTGGCGTGCTGGGTCGGCTGCTTCTGTTGAATCCCGTTTGTCAATACATTGGCCGGATCAGCTACGGGTTGTATCTATACCATAATCTAATCTTTACTATTCATGCCCCGCAGCAAAGCTATGGTCGCCAGGCCTGGTTGAGAACGGCTGACATCCTGCACATTCGTTCAGTTAATGGATTCACCGAAATTATATTTTACTCAGTGCTACTAATCAGTACAGCCACGTTATCCTGGTTCCTAATTGAAAAACCATTGTTAGGTCGTACGCACAAAAAAAGCTTATTTACCACAGCTACGCTTACTGCTAGTATGGACTAACCAAAAATCAACTAGTGCTCTTTAGAACAATAAATGGGATACTGACACATCAGTATCCCATTTATTGTTCTAAAGAGCACTAGTTTACTAGGTAGCTTTTTTCCAAATCATTGGCAGGGCGATGCTAATCGTGAAGGCAGCGATTAATACTAATCGGATCGTGAAGGAGTACGTTTGATCTTGCAGTGAAGAAACCGCATTAACCATAAACAATAGAAAACCAAGCGATATGGCTAACCCAACAGAGTCCGCCGTCAGGATACCTTTGGCATCGAGTGGTATAACCCAGGTAAATAGTAGCCGAATTCCGTACCAGACATTCCAGAACCAACAACCGTATTGGATCATTTCCAGCGCCAGAAACAGGTAATATTGCCAGGTGTCATCACTGGGACTGCCCAGCATTGACTGCCCCAGTGTGACTAATGCTCCAATCGTTTGAGTGGTCAGAAAAGCAATAATCAGGCGGGAAAAGAACGGCCGGAGCGGAATGTCCGGGATAATCAAGTTGAGCAGCGGAGCCAGCCGAGTGAAAATGAGAGTACCATCAAAAGGTTTCATAGTAGATAAAATAAGTAGACTTGATTACTGTTTACAGTAGCCTGATACTCCTCCGGACCAGCGGACTCTTCCCCATTTTGACTAATAAACCTAGCACTTATGGGTGGGAGGCGAGTTATAATAAGCCTTAAAGTGTATAAGACCATTAATCTTAATTACTACCTGTGAACCGCTTAGCAATAGCTGTTATGTCAGCCGCGTATGAATGAGCGTTTGAAATATCTCTTGAAATTGGTTTGTGAGCAGTTGACTGTTCGAGAAAATCGTTCAACCGTGCATAGGTAAAGTAAACGTCCTCACCTGATTTTATGCGACCAACTTCCCCTTCAGTCATGCCAACCTGTTCACATAACGCCAGCGACTCTTCCCCGTTGATTGTTTGTTGCCAGCTTGGAACTAACCCATTTTCCAACACGAAGTGCGCCGATCGGGCCAAGTGATACATTCCCTGTGCGTACGGAGTTAACTCACGGCTGCAGGTTACCGTAAAGAAAATATCGAAAGCCGCACTGTTCAGCACATTGCCTTGAACATGCGTTATGTGTTGATTAGCATTGATAAGCGCACTAATTCGTTTGGCCTGAAAGACGTTACCTCCGTTAGAGCAGAGCTGAATTTGCAGTTTGGCATCTGGTGTGTCAGCGGTATAATCGTCGTAAAACGCTTCGTACAATAATGCAAGGTCCTTATATGCTTTTTCGTCAATATGATCTAAACTAATAAAATAGCAGCGCCTTTTCCAGCCAGATACTTTTAATGATTCCAGTCGTTTAAGACCGGCTATTTTATCCGTTATTAGCTTAGTAAGGTGACGTCGGTGTTTGGTAACGGCAATATGGGGATCGGCCGTGTAGTTTTCAGTATAAAAAGGCACATAAGCTGGCCTCACGCGTTTGCGACACGCTGAGCAGTAATGAGTGCCTTCATCCGTTTCTTTTTTCCGTTCAGCTAACGCTCGACTAAAACAGTTGGGGCAAGCCTGAATGGAATGCCAGGGTATACTACTTAATAAATCGATGTCAGATTCAGCTAATCGATTTATTAACTCCTCCGTGTTTAATCGGTTAAGATTGGCTAAGCTGCCCTGTTTGATGGCCGTATCTTCTTCAGGAGGCGACAGGGGAGCACTGAAATCCAGTGGATCGTATGAGCCAAGTAAATTCGGGCTGATTTTTTTTAGAAATTTGTTGGCCGTAACCTGACTACTAGATACTAGCAGCGATTCTAGTGTTTCTTCGGCAATATAATCCGATATACTC
This sequence comes from Spirosoma jeollabukense, assembly GCF_054777855.1. Taxonomy (NCBI): domain Bacteria; kingdom Pseudomonadati; phylum Bacteroidota; class Cytophagia; order Cytophagales; family Cytophagaceae; genus Spirosoma; species Spirosoma jeollabukense. The sequence continues at coordinate 35,501 of NZ_BAAHAD010000012.1, read as the reverse complement.
AGGGTAGGCTCCAGTTCGGCATTCCCCTCATTGAAGCATTCAACTTCTTCATCTGCCGACATTTTTTTACGGGGTATTAACTGACAGCAAATGGTAGAGTCAACAAAGCGGAGCAGCGCCAAATCCATTTCTGCCTCGAAGATAGGGGCCCTCAAGCCATTAATTTGCTTCTTATATTGAGCGTCGAATACGGGTTTTGTTTCTAAAAGGAGATGATAGAATTCCTCATTAATTTCATCAGGGTGCAGGCCCCAGTTATCCATGAGATTGGTTAACAGCAAGGCCGTGAAATAGCGAATATTAGATTCGACAAAATAGGTGTGACGAGCAGAATGTTCACTGAACTGATCGTGCCAAGAGCGGGAATAGGCAGAATCAAATAATCCAGGCTTAAAGGAGTCAACTGGCCGCGTTAGGGAAGAGAAAATTCCACGCTGACGACACGTTTCAATAACAAGGACAGCCTGGTTCAGCTGTTCATCCGTCAACGTTAAGTACTGACGGTACAGGTCAATGGGAAGTTTAATTGTCTCGGCTTTCATAGTTTTGCTGTTTAACTAAGACATTTTGATCAATGGTAATGGAGGAATACCCGCCATTTGTCAACCATTAGCCAGGCCGCATCAATCATTGGTCTAAACCAATGCCATAGGAATGCCAGAAAAATGAATCCAGCAATTAGCCATGTCCAGGTGTAATCGGCTGACCGCCCTGCGGGCAGGGAACGCGTTTTTTTTCGGTCATCTACGCTGACAGTTATTTTGTGCTGAGCGACCATGTTGTTTATTTGTTTTAGTGGTAGTTACTCTACGGCTCAAGTCCATCAAGGATGGCTAACAGTTCACCTCCTGTCAAAATGACAACTGGTGACACGGGTGCGGATGTCAAGGGTGAGGTACCCAGGTAGATTAAAAGTCCCATCAGGTTTTCCAGCTCACACGCTTTATTTAGCCGACTAAATCCATACCGGGAATAGGTATTCCCCTCTGTTTGAATGGATACCAGCACCGGTCGGCCGTCTGCTGTAAATACATTACCCGACTCAATACATGGTTCAAGATTCATCATGACCTCTTTCATGGGTCGGCTTAACCGCCCTTTATAGGACGGTTTGCTCAGCGCCTCCGTGTTGTCGAGTATCACAAAATCACGGTTAGGTTCAGTCTCCTTCAGGGGAGGCAGCTCGTAGCGCAGAGCCGGTTCATCCATGCGAACGACGTAATTTACCGCCGAGAGGGCCAGCAGAATCAGGTCGTGTAAAACCGTTGCATCCAGTTGACGCAGAAAATTTAACCGGGCCAATTCCAGAATAGGTTGCTGCTGAAACTCTTGCAGGGAAAGCAGTGCCTGGTTTAAGCGGCTGTTAGATTGGTTATCCAAATTATAGGAAGTAGGCTGCCGTTTTGACGGCTGCCGGCCACCGGCTAACATCCACCAGTAATAGATGAGCCAACCGATCAGGCCAGTAAAAACCAGAAGCATAATGCCGCGCTGGGTGGGTGTTATGTCCATAGCCGTGACTAGGTAATGTTTTGAAAAGGGGGAGCGCAGGAGGTTTAGACGAAATAGCGTGTAGGCTGTGGGACACCCATTGACAAAACCTACAGGGCCATATGCCTGGTCGAGGAGGTGCTTCCGTTGGCCGAACGGTTAAATACACTGGTTGCAACGTAAGCCTCATGCTTTTCCTGTTGCACGTAACCTGCTTCTACGTACGCGTCTGCCCTCAGGAATAAGTCCAGTAATTTCCGCTCCGCCAGGATACGATCTTTTTGCCACGGCTGGAGCTTAGGGTAATATTCGTGGAGTGTCTTGGCTGTGAAGCTCAGTTTATCCGCATAACTCATCATATCAATGACGCCAAGAAGCTTTTCCAACCGGGCTTTTGCCGCCGGATCTTTATCATTGACCTGCTTAGCCGCTGTTGAGCAGATGGTGAACTGAATGTGCGTTACCTGGCGATTGACTGATTGTACTTGGTAGGTTATCTTCATATCTCCCAGCGGTAGTATTTCAGCTATGGCCGGTTCAATCATCCGTCGTTTAATGTTCGCAAATCGATCGTAACTCCCTTTGTAGTCACTTTTTCTGTCGTTTTGATTGGGTACGTCCATTAATTTCCGGAAATCCTCAATGGCGATCGTCCACTTTCCGCGCCACTGATGTCGGGAGAAGTAGCTATACAAAAGCTGCGAATACTCTTTTTTAAGTAAGAGTGCTTTCTGGAGATTAAACTGAGCAAAATCATTACCCAGCTTCAAAAAGGCCTCCGTCAGTTTCGGATTCAATTCCAAAACCATCATCCCTTCACCCATCAGGTACTGCGTATCAAAGATGTGAACCGACACCTGATCGCCTTTGGGATTGACCCATTTGATTCGTTTCTCAGACAAAGAACCCAGCGTCTTTTTTACATCGGTTACGCTAATATTCACCGTTGCGGTTTCATCCTTACAAGGCCGCAGGCGGGATCGGTGAAACTGAAAAGACAATCGTTGTTCAAGTAGGGGTTCACTCTGGGGGGTTGCCTGCTGGAGATATTGATAATTTTTTAGCGCCCCCAGTACAAGCCAGTATAACCGTCGTTCCAGCACATTGAGCTTGGGCAGCGCCTGGAGTAAGCGCATGGGTTCCCGAAACATCTGCTGACGAAAGGCCTGATTTAACTCGACTGAGTAATTCGCTTTGGTGTTATTTGGCGTATACCCCTGCTCGAAAAATTCGAACAGATTCAGCTGAACCGCTGAGGAAACCACCACCGGGGGATTGCTTCGTTTTTGCTTAACGGGACGCTTCTGGGATTTAGACAGGATCTGTTTCAGCGGCAAGGGCTGGGATGTGATATCTGATGTTGATGACATACGAACAAGAAAATATTTCTGTTACCCCTAAATATATGGTCAAATATAATTTTTTTTCGGTTCGCAAATGACAAACTGAAACATTTGTCACCAATAAATATTTCAAAGATCTATAGTTGCAAAGCTAGTATAATTTTTTTTTCGGCTGCATTTCTTGGAGTTGGTTGATGTGCCCCATGCGTTCGGAATCAGCATGTGTGGTTTTATCGCGGTAAACTAGGGCTCTAACAGTCAAGCAAACATGTGGATAAACCGGAATTTGCTTAGCGGATTTGTCATAGTATTCGTTCAGTTTCTAGCGAATCTGTCGCGTGAAATGAGCGAATTTGTCGCGACAGATTAGCGAATCTGTCGTTTGACGCTAGCGAAACTGTCGCTTGAGGTTAGCGGATCTGTCTTACAAAGGCGGTAAATCTTAGCGAATTAGTCACTGAACTATAAATTTAGTTATCATATGTTATTCAAAATCAATTAGTTAGCAAGAAGTTTTTTTAGCCGTATTATCTATTCAATCAGTAAAAAGTAGTAAAAAGTAAGTTTAAATTATAAAAAGACAGGTGGCTTAGAAAAAAAACTAAAAGATCGGTGGATAGGTAAGGCTATGACTCAACTGGTTGGAGGAAATTAGATAAAATTGTCAGAAAATGATTAGCAATCAATTGTAATATTTACCTTCAAGTGTAATATTGCGCAACATACTAAAACCAGGTGGGTATCAAGCAATCATGGAAAATGAGGAACAAAAGCCAAAGCGGAGACCAAAACGAAAAGTCTATGAAAGCGATCATTATTTGTATATGAGTGCTGAACTGCTAAAATGCATTCAGCAAGTACCACGCCTGCGGCCCGAAGGCTGGAATCTTGAGGGGCCAGAACCCGATGATTGCGAGCTTCGCTACATAAGCCGTGAACATGCACCCCTTTTTTACCCTTGGGAAGAGTTTGATTGCCGGACCATTAAATTAATCAATCTGCGAAAACCTGCCTGTCGGCTCACCTTCTTTCGAACACATCGGTATTTTCTCAAAAAAGCCGAAAAAATTACCCGTCAAACCAAACTCGACACGATTCAGGAGGTGATTCAGAAATTGCAGCAGGATCTGGACAAACTCGATACACAAACGTTGTTCGATGTACCCACCGATCAGCACAGAGTCGTGCAGGATGAACTTAATGAGTGGAAACAAATTGCCCAGCATCCGGATCGCTATGACATAGCCCTGTCAAACTATCATAAAGATTATATTTACAACACGTTGAACTATAAGTATTTAGTAGAGGACCCAACGGATGGCTACCGAATGGCTAACGAAACGGTTCATTTACTAAAAAATCAGTACGAAAAAGATCGTAGTAAAGGCCGGACCCAGGCCGTAGCGCAGATTCGCTACAATATCGTTTTCATCGATCTGGAATCCATCGTCCAGCCTGATCCGTATCAAAACAAAGTAATTCATCGCTACCTGGAGGGCTTTCCTATTCGCACCGATATGTACTTGCATCACGTGTACGTTCGTCCGTCATCCGAAGAGCAAAGCTCAGACCCAGCAGGGAAGATTTAGAATAATACAAGACGCTATAAGTATATGAAGCTGGTAATTCATTTAGAATCAGGCTTTTATTGTGTTTTGATGGCGCTTTTATCCCAAACTTGCTGCTGACCCACAATTACGTTAACCTCACCAATTCATTAATATTTTATAACAGGGAAAAGAAAGTTAAAGCATTTCTTTATGCGACCAAAAAAAAAGCAGAAACCTTTCAAAAAGTCCCTGCTTTATGCGTATTTTACTATCAGATACAACGATCATAGAATGACCAGCGCGACTCATTTAGCGGTTCAACAGCGTCCCCGGCGATCGGCGCGTGAAGGTAAAATGGCCCCACGGGTTGAGGTTACGGGGATTCGACGTGGGGTCCGATTGCCCCGTAATATTCACCGCGATCTGACCATAGTCGGCCCTGGACTTATCCAGTATCCGGCACAAGGTCATGCCGTAACTCAACTCGGTTTTAGTGGCATATCCCATGCGGGCAACATGAATCTGATTCAAATCGAGGGCACTGCCAAACTGCCAGCTATCCAGGGTATACCCGGTGACCTCATCTCCCGACTTGGTACGGTTAAAAACCTGGGTAACTTTAAAACGACCCAAATTTCGCTTAGGAATCTCACCGCCGTACCCGTTCCCCCAAAACGTAAGCTGAATGGAATCTTTGCCGATGGTAGGATCTACCTGCAGGTAATATTTGCTTTCGATGGCTGGAGTATCGTAGGTCAAGAATCCTTCATTCTTGTAGTCCGAATTGTTGAATCGCTCCCAGCGGATGACGACTGCCTGGTAAGTACCCGATACCGCGACGGGCAAACTGGCATCATTGAGCAATTCTGTTTGCTGGGCTTTCAGCGTCAGCGCGTCAGGATCGCCGTCTGGGGAAACCCCTCCCTTTTTGCAGGCTGTAAATTGACCGATCAGCAGTAACACCAGCAGAGGAGAGATATGGGGTTTGACTTTAGTAATTAGGACGTTGAGCATAGGTAAATAAAGCTAAGGGTGTTTAAACCCAGTAATACGATTTGAAAATTGGCGTGAATGTATATTCTTTTTCAAAATGTCAAGCGCTAAGGAGTCAATTACGAAAAATAATCAAACGACCGGCCTGATGCGACCCGGTCTGGCCGTTCCGCCGGTGCGGTGACCCGGTCTGCCGTGACCCGGATACTTTTAAAACGATAAGAACATGGATACTTGGAACTGGTCCCTACTCGACCGTTTTGCTGGCGTAAGCTTCGGGTCGGTTAACCGCCCCCCTACCCCTCGGTTAGCGCTGAAGTCTCAGGCAAATGGGTATGCCCTAACGCAGGAACAGAAAGCGATTGTCGACTGTCAAACCGATATGAAGATAAACGCCGTGGCTGGATCGGGAAAGACAACCACATTGATTGAGTATGCCAGGCGTCAAAAAACGGGTAGCCGCGGCCTTTATCTAGCCTTCAACCGAACCGTGCGCGAGCAGGCTCAACAAGCTTTCGCGCGAAAAGGCGTACGGGGCATTACCATCCACACGGCGCATTCCCTAGCCTATGGGCGAGTTATCAAACAAAACAGCGAATTGCTGGCCAGTGGCAGCTATTCGGCTTTTGATCTGGCCAATCGAATGCAAACCGAATCGCTCGTTGTCCGTTGCATGCCCCCAACACGTCGCAAAGCACCCTGGACAGCTGTAGCCGCTCACAGCTTACGGCTGCTAGCGTGGTACTGTAATGAACCCGTTGCCCGGATCGAGGACCTCAACTACAATCACCTCCTCCGCTACGATCCCCTGATATCCCGCCGGTTCGCTGATTATTTTGGGGCGGTTATCCAAGCCGGTGCCATCTGGCTCTGGAATCAAATGGACGAGCGAAGCCTGAAAGTAACCCATGATTATTACTTGAAGAAATTTCAGTTGTTAGCGCCTCAGTTGCGCTACGACTATATTCTTTTCGATGAAGGGCAGGATGCCTCTCCAACGATGCTGGATGTCTTCAGCCGGCAGCAGCACGCGCGCCGGGTCATTGTAGGGGATAGCCATCAACAAATTTACGGGTTCCGCCACGCTGTCAACAGCCTGAATCAGGTAGATTTTGACGCCTATGGTTTAACGCAGAGCTTCCGATTTCCTCCCGGTATTGCTTGCCAGGCCCGGCGCGCTTTATCCTTGAAAGAGCCTATTCATCCCTTTCTGGGTGAAACCTATACCCCTCAGGCCATTGAGGGCATGAGCGTCGACGATGCGACAATTTTAGCAGAACCCACCTGCCTACAGGCCTTGATCGGGCGAACCAATCTGCAGCTGGTCAGCGCAGCTATTGACCTCTTATGCATTCAGGAAGTGATCGGAAGCGTTTATTTCGAAGGTAACTTCGATACATATACCTTTATGGATAACGGAGCGGGATTGTTGGATATGGTCTTATTACAGCAAGACCGGCAGCGTGAAATAAAAAATCCACTCCTACGCTCCATGGGTTCCCTGGAAGAGCTGGGTGATTACATCGATCAAACGGGTGATGGCCAGATGAAAACGGCCCTGGAACTCGTGCTCACGTATGGCGATGACTTACCCCATTTCATTGAACAGATCCGGACGGCCCACCTGGCCCAGCATTTTCGGCCGCACGCGGATTTGATCTTTTCAACGGTGCACCGCAGCAAAGGCCTGGAATATGACCAGGTCACTTTATGCGACGATTTCATTGATCAGAGTAAATTAGCTGATTATATCGACCTATTGAATCAGCAGCAAAAGGCCGAAGCGGGCGGACAACCCAATCGTCAGCCGGTAAATCCGGGGAGTATCCTGGAAGAAATCAATATGCTCTACGTTGGACTAACGCGAACAAAGCAAGGGCTCTCCCTACCCGACAGTCAGTACTATCTCCAGCGAGAAAGGCTTAGCGTGTAAGTGAATTGGACGTTCAACTATAATCTGCAGTAAACCGTAAGAATCAATGCACACCTTTTACCTTCAAACCTGTGATGGCGACCTAATCGCTGAAGTACATATAGCCGAGAATTCCCTGACCATGGCTGTTCAGCAGGCCATTGATAACAACATCGATCTATCAGATGCTGACTTTCAGGGACAAAATTTGGATAGCCTGCTGGCTGCCGGCGCTCAGTTTAACCGGGCAAACTTTTCGCAAAGTTCACTAGTAGGTGCTGATTTTAGGGGAGCCCAGCTCAAAGATGCTTCATTTGCCTATGCCGATCTGACTAATGCTACGTTTACCAACTCATCCCTTAGTTTATTGACTGATTTTACCGGTGCTATCATGAAAAATAGCCTTTAGGCCATAGCCACGCACTTGGTCGACTAGTTTTGCATTGCAACCTGGCAAAAGGATGTCCAAAATTTTTGGCAACAAATCCCCTATTCATAATACGCCAAACACTTTTGCGGTATAGCCCCCTATATTTGAAATCTTCTTACTGGCATTCTGAACCTGGATCTCGTAGAGCTTTCTATTAATTAGCTCAGGCTCATAATTACTCAGTATGTACTCAATTTGATCAGTCCGCAGTTTAAAATGAGTCAATAATTTCTCATGTAGTTCCGACACTGTCGGACTTATCTCAATAGGAACTGTAGTTTTTACTTTGATGAGCCAACGTAACTGGGCAATTCGTTTACCCTCTCGTTGCGGAAAAAATTCAACAAATAGATCGGACTCCTGATTAATGTCCTTAACAGCCGGTACCAACACTCGTTTGTTGAAATCGCGCCAGTCTTCATACTGCTCGATTTCGGTCACCGGATCATAAAGTCGAAGCCGGGTTTTCAATTCCAAAATGCTGATTTTCATAATCCCCGCCTTTTTCCAGGACGAGAGCATTTCATAGATACGTTTAGAGTATTTACCCGGTAGATTCATGGCAGGCTCCTTACCAAACGTGGTGAACCGTCCTTTCTCCAGATTGAACAGAAAAGGACGCAAATCGGGATCTATCTTAAAGCTCATGGTTCCTTTTCCATAGTCATAAAGTACCGATGAAAAGGGTGCAACCTGGAGTAGCTTACCCCCTACTGGGATATTCATAATCTTCTGCATCATACCCTCTGTAGCCAGCTGTAAACTTTTATATGGGTTAACGGTATCGGTAATTGTCATAATTTCCTTAACTCGTACAACATACCGTTGGTCATCTGGATCATCCTTTTTAATTTGCGACTGAACCATATACAGAATGTTCTTTTGCAACGCGCTCATATCGTAATACGCGTTAGTGAGCGCATTAGCCTGAAACAGAATCTCTGTTTTAGCGTCGAGCTTAAGTAACGAAAGTTGATTACTAGGCATCTGTTTCTTCATAGCGGTCCTGCTTAGGTTATCCACAAATATATACAAATGTGGTCACGTCCACAAAGAACTAGTATTTTGTCCACGCATAAAAATACTTTACGAATAATATGTCCACTTTACAGGTCAAATGTGAATAACTTCTGTCCACAGTTCACGAGTTTTCTGTCCACAAATAACGAGTTTTGTGTCCACATGAAGTCACAAAAACACCCTTCAACTGATTGATAATAAAGGAGTTATAAACACCTGTAAATATCAAAGAATAAAATATATATTGATTCACAAGTTATTTGAAGGTACGGTTTTAGAAAGCTGTAAAGCTAAAATTGGTCCAAAAGTTAGATAAAACAAAGAAGGAAATGGAAAAAAACAAGGTCACACAATATGACGGTACAGCCGCCACTAGTTTTTTGTCCACATCAACAGTCTAAGTATCTGACTTATAGAAACTTATGAGATTATATATAAACAATCAGTCAAATTTTCAACTCAATCGTAAATCCTATAAGTGGCTTATCGACAGGCTTATTGGCTTACCCTGCTGATAAGCCAAAATACTTGATTGATAATTACGTGGACACACACTAGTTTTTTGTCCACATCAATCAAGGTAACTAATTGATTTGTAGCAGTTGTAGCTGGAATACACTTAGACTTTAGGATTAGGGCGTTATCAGAATAGTTGCCAATTTGTTACATCAATCTCTTAAATCTCTTCAAGCAGTCATAGCCCTTTTATTATTGCCTCCTGATCGATTGAAAGGTAGATATTTGAGTAAACATTCTCAATATTCCATTCCGTTATAACAACCTAACCTCAGAAAAACTGTAAGTAATAAACTTGGTCGGGGACATATGTGCCCTGGCAGCGATAGAAATAACACCAACTTTGGAAACCAAACTACCTTCATGTTATCGAATGTATTACCGCAAGCACCCTTACTAAACAATCAAAGTTGGTGGCTTTTATGAGGGATGGAATCCGTACTATCAGTAGGAAACAAGTGTTACATCATAAGTGGAAGCTATAAGAAAATCAGATCAGTCGGTAAATAAGATATAACCGCACTAATTGATGATCGCCTAAGCGTTCCTGGGGCCTTACGGAAGGTGATCTAAATACTTCCTGCACATCCGGACAATGTAAGTAAGATCAGCGCTCAGACGCGAGTTATTACAGTTTAAATACTCATCCGTCACTTTGCGGTCTACGATGTATCACTAACTCATGCTTTGGTTGAAAATGATACGTTGATTTGCGAGATGGCAGTTTGAGACTAAGCCTAGACAGTATTGACGTAACTGGCTGAAGTTTGGAAATGGTCACTAAAAATGGGGCGTTCTGAGCAATTAAAAATTAACTGCTCAGAATTTGTAAAGAAACCGACCGTATGGTATCTTCACGTCGTGAAAACTATAAATAACTATAAACGCAAAAAAGAGCCCCTCCAAAACCGGCAACTCATTCTGGATGCGGCCCTGGAGATTGCCAGTCAGAAAGGTATCGACAATATGAGCTTAGAGGCTGTGGCCAAAAAAGCCCGTCTTACCAAGGGGGGACTGGTACACCATTTTCCCAAAAAACAAATGTTAATAGACTCCTTGTTTAGTGACCGCTTGCAACAGTTTAACCAAGCTTTTCAACAACAACTGGCTATTAGCAGCACCCCCGTACTAGCGTTTTTAAGAACAGTCATCAACGAAAATCCGAGCCCCCAACAAAAGCGATCGCTAAAAGTAATGATGCAAGCAGCGCTGAATCAAGAGCATTATCGGGCGATGTTCAGCCAGTGGTATCAGGAAAACGTACTGCCCGATCCTAAGGACTGTTCACCGGCTCAGTTGATCCTATTTTTGGTGGCCGATTCCATCTTGGCCGCTCATGTACTGGGCTTTTACGCGCTGACCAATGAGCAAAAACAGCGAATCTTACAATTTTTAGAAACGCTCGATCTGGCTAGTTAGCTGCCTAATGCAGGTAGGTGCTAGGGGTTATCCAGCCTGATCAATCAACCCTAAAGGGGCATAGTATACCCTATTCTTATTCATAAGTTAATTCATTAACCTCAGCTGATCTACCTGCGTATCAGTGGCTTTTCAGGTAGATCGGTCAAAAGCGTCAAAATAACCTATGTCCCATGTAATTTCATCCGTAAGACCACCTCTCGTCACCGGGGGCAAGACCTATGCCGATGTGACCGAAGATATCAGCAAACAGGTGGAAGGACGCCCCACCCGGGAGTGGAAGATCGCCTTTACAGTCGCCCTGATCGTGCTGCTCTACGGGACCGCCTGTGTGTTTTGGACCTGGTGGGAAGGCCTGGGGGTATGGGGCTTGAACAAAACCGTGGGCTGGGCCTGGGATATCACCAACTTTGTCTGGTGGGTCGGTATCGGCCACGCCGGTACGCTGATTTCCGCTATCTTGCTATTGTTCCGCCAAAAATGGCGGACGGCCGTCAACCGGGCCGCCGAAGCGATGACGATTTTCGCCGTTATGTGTGCCGCTATGTTTATCCTGATGCACATGGGTCGGCCCTGGTTGGCCTACTGGGCACTACCTCTGCCCAATACCTTTGGCTCACTATGGGTCAACTTCAAATCGGCCCTGGTCTGGGACGTCTTCGCCATCAGTACCTACTTTACCGTCTCGCTGGTCTTCTGGTACATGGGTCTTTTACCCGATCTGGCCACGATTCGGGACCGGGCCCGCAGCAAGGTCTCCCGCTACATCTATGGGGCCTTCTCTTTAGGCTGGAATGGGTCGGCTAAGACGTGGGCCCGGTATGAGTATATGAGTCTAATTCTGGCGGGTCTTTCCACGCCCCTGGTGTTATCGGTGCATACGATTGTCAGCATGGATTTTGCAACCTCGGTGATTCCAGGCTGGCATACGACCATCTTCCCGCCTTACTTCGTAGCAGGAGCGATTTTCTCGGGCTTTGCCATGGTGCAGAATTTGGTATTAATCATCCGGGTGGTCTATAAACTGGAAGACTACATTACCTTAGAGCACATTGAGTCAATGAACAAAGTGATTACCCTGACCGGCTCGATTGTTGGGGTAGCTTACTTAACCGAGTTTTTCATTGCCTGGTATTCAGGGGTCGAGTTTGAAAGCTATGTGTTCATCAACCGGGCCACAGGTCCTTATTGGTGGGCGTACTGGGCGATGATGACGTGTAACGTGATTACCCCCCAGCTGTTCTGGTTCCGCTCCGTTCGTCGGAGTGTGGTCTGGACGTTTGTTTTATCAGTGGTGGTCAATATTGGGATGTGGTTCGAGCGGTTTGTGATTATGGTTACCTCCCTGCACCGGGACTATTTACCCTCCAGTTGGGTCATGTTTCACCCCACCTTATTTGACATTAGCGACTTTATCTTCTCGTTTGGTCTGTTTTTCACCCTATTCTTGCTGTTCTCCAAGTTCTTGCCAGTGGTGAATATGGCGGAGGTAAAAACGATTATCAAATCGTCTTCGGCAACTCTACCCGTATCGGTGTCTGGGGTTGCCAAGGGGGAGCGGGTCAGTCATCCAACGTTCAACAAGGCGGTAGAATGAAGGCGCAAAACCTCGCGTTCGATTATGGATCGTCAAGCGAAATAGTTTAGTTTATAGCAGCCTAAAGATTGTTTGGTTCGGGTAAGCGTACACTATTAATATGGTCCCGAGCAGGTCCATACTTTTTGTTTGGTTTGATGGGTTACAAGAGTGGCATGGTTTGTATTCTTGGATTACATATTATCTTAAAACGCTCCCCTGTGAGACTAAGAGCAGTTTGAGTATCTATTTCGGGCGTTTATTGATACTTCAATAGCAGCCAACTTCCCACAAGAATCCATGTGACTGCACTACAGCATTCGGCCATCGACGTTCGTTTACTTTAGAATAATGCGGTATTACTTGCAATGAAGAAGTGTCTCCTAACTGTTTTTATACGATGTGAATTTGAGTGAGGTCCCCCAATTTCCGGGCCGCCTACAGATTGAGGATCGGACGGTCATTTGTTCTCTCTTTACTGCCCTTTCCCATTTCATCGGGCGTCAGCCCGTTCAGTGAACTGTTTGGTCGAAACGTGTTATAGGGTAGTTTTGCCGTTTCATGCCGCGCGGCCGACCGTAAAAACCGTCACTTGGGGATTCGTTCGCTAAAGCCAGGGCGTGTTAGCGGAAAATTAAGTAACGCTTTCCAGTCAAAAACCACCGGGGGCATCGTTTCATCAGAGAAATCGTACTCGCCAGCTAGATTGATACCATGCCAGGTGGCCATACATTGAGCTGGATAGGAGAATCCGCCGATGATCCCCTATTCCTATCCATCCTGGTAAGCCATCGCCGTTGCCAGTCGAGTGGCAGTACTCTAGGTTACATGGCCCATGTTCTCAACCCTATCCAGCCATTGGTCAGAAGAAACGCGGTAATAATCAGCAGCGAAGCCGCCGTAATCAGTAAATACAAGCCCATCAAACGGGTTTGGATAGCTTTAAAACGCATGACCAGATAAATTAGATTGCCAGCAGATAGCAGACCAAAAAGCAGGGTGCCCGCAAATATAATGACCGAAGTCATGTTCACAGTAGCAAGTGTATACAAACGATATGAATCAGTATAAATGGCCTCAAAGTTCAGGATGGCTGCCAATAAACAGATGACTGCGATAGTGGGTAAGCTCATGAGTAGCCATAGTTGACCGGTATATTTTCTTCGGATACGCTGGACCAAGGAGATGATCGCAGGAATGATCCCAAACACAGCTACCAAACATGAAAGGAAGAGAATGAAACGGCTGGTTAGTGCCCAGACGCCTGATACCTTTTCGCAATAATAGTCGTTCACGACCAAGATTTTCTTGCCGTAACTTTGCAAAAAAACAATGTTTGACGCGTTTGATGAGCGGTTGGTGAAGGTGAGGGAGCCCGTTGGAAGGGCTCGAATTTTCTTTCCGAAGATGCTAAACCAGAGTGTATCCTTCGCTTCCTCCACGTTAACTAATAGCAGGCGGTCTAGAAATCCCAAGAGTTCGAATCGTGGGTTCTCTATCTGATAGTACCCCAGGTAGGGCGTCATTGCTTTGGTATCCATCCGGGTCGTTTTCGCTTTGATGGGCGACTTCGTTTGCACTAGATAATCGGTGATCAAATTTTCGACCGTTGCCAACCCGTTGCCACTGGAACAAACGACAAAACCGATACCTAATTTCCTATTGTATCGGTAACTCGACCTATATGTTCCCAATATCCCGCGGTGTCCCCTGAATCCGTCAAAGTCTTCATTGCCTGCACTATAACCCGTCAGGACGCCGGCCCGAGCAGCTAATGAACTTTGTGGCGTCTCCATTTTTTTTAGGCTGGACGGTCGTATGACGGGCTGGCCGTCACCCAGAAAGAACTGAACCAGCTTGACCATATCCTCGGCATCAGACCACAAAGCCCCGGCGGGACCGATCAAAAAACTAACAGAGGGTACAGCCTGTAGCTTTCCATCGGACGGACTGTATTCCTTGGCCTCTCTCAAGGGGTATTTACTATATAAGTTAAAATTCGAATGCGTCATACCGAGAGGTTGCATCACATTCCTGATCAGGTATTGATCATAGCGGGTCCCGGTGATTTTTGAAATCAAATAACCCAGAATCGCATAATTTACATTGTTGTAGCTGAACCGTTCTGACGGTTTCCAGCGACACCGCATGGACTCTTTCTGAAGCAGCATCATCTCCTTTGCCCCGTAATCCTTGCGTTCGAGCGCGTACATATGGTTGAATTTAAAATCATCAAATCCAGTGGTATGTTCCAGTAAATTGATCACCCTGACCGGATTGGTCTGTTCCCACGGATTAACGAAAGGCACTTCAGGGGCGATCTTTCTCAACTCATCGTTTAGGTTGATTTTCCCTTCTTCGGCCAATTTCAGAATGGCCAGCGACACAATGCTTTTGGTAATAGAACCCATTCGGAACAACGTCCGATTGCTGACCGGGCGACCAGCTGCCAAATCAGCATAACCGAGTCCCCCGGAAAATAGAACCGAGTCTCGGGTGGTGATCCCGAGTAATAGCCCGGGGATCTTCTTTTGCTGGACAATCGTGGTAATTGAATCGACCAGTTCCTTAATGGAGTTGATCGGTTTGACTGGCTGGGCCCATACCTGTCTAAAGAACAAGGTTAGAACCAGTAGGAGGAGCTTTTTCATACCATCAAAGTTGAGCGGAAGGTCTTGTGCCTCAAAATTTTAGGCACAGACGCCTTTTAATTAGGTACAGAAACGTATTTTGGACACCTAAACATCCATCCCACTGCGTATACGATTGGACCCACTTTTATTTTCGGAAAGATGTAGACAATTTTGAGGGTGAACCGATCAGAAACTTGGATTATACAGCAGTTCGAAAAGCGGGCTAACGTCCATGTCTTCTTTACCTTCGCATTGCTGGTTGTTCTTAGCCTGATTGTTTTGTCAAGCCGGTACTATAGCGACTTACTGCCAAAAGGAGTGTTTATCTATTGCTTCATTCTGGCTAGTGTTTATGCGGGCAGGGAGCTAGTGAGGATTTGGCTGGTTAAGCAGGCGCTACTCGCTGTCGTAGTTGTCAGTGCCACACTTTTTGTCATTTTCTCGGCAGCTGGTATTGCCAGTTGGATCTATCTTTCCCACTACCAATCGGAGAATTTCTTCGTGACCATCCCGTTGTTTACGGCCCTATTTATGGCGTTGGGAGCTGGAGCCAAAATAGCCAGAGCCGTCATCAAGCAGCAACTAACCGAAGCAAATTTGCTACGGCTCCATAAAGAGAGCGAACTTAACCTGTTAATTTCCCAGTTAAGCCCCCATTTTTTATTTAACACGCTCAATAATATATATGGACTGGCCATCCAGGGTGATCAGCAAGTGCCGGACTACTTGGTGAAACTCTCGACGCTCCTTAGCTATTCGGTGTACATGTCCAATAAGCAACTCGTGCCTTTGGGGCAAGAGGTCGACTACCTACTGAATTACATTGATTTTGAGTCTATTCGAATTGGCGAAAAGCTACAGTTGCTGGTTTCGGTCGACACGATTAACACCGAATTGCTAGTAGCCCCAATGCTATTTGTACCTTTTATCGAAAATGCGTTTAAGCATTCCAAGCATGCGACCGGCCAGCCAATCAGAATTGACATTCAATTAACAAGCAGCGGCAGCGCCCTAAATCTGTTGGTTAAAAACTCATATAGCCCCGCATCCAAAAACGATGAGGCGGATAAGTCAGGCGGTATGGGGCTTCAAAATGTCCAGAAACGATTGGCGCTCCTCTACCCCAGGAAACATGACTTGACGATCGAAAAGGATAATGATTATTTCATGGTCCGATTGAGAATTCTAACCAGCTGACATGAACACGCTTACTTGCCTCATCGTCGATGATGAACCCATAGCAAGAGGAATTATTGCTGCCTTCTGCGCCCATATACCAGCACTTCGTATTATTGGCCAATGCGAAAACGCCTTTGAAGCCAAGTCGATGCTGACCGAAACGCCAGTTGACCTGCTATTCCTGGATATTAACATGCCCGAACTCAATGGCTTATCTTTTCTGCGAACTCTACCCCAGAAACCACAGGTAATTTTTATGACGGCTTACCGGGAGTTTGCGGTGGATGCGTTTGATTTAGCGGCTTGCGATTACCTGTTAAAGCCGATTCCGTTGCCTCGCTTCATAGTCGCGGTGGACAAAGCTATTACTGCGCTGAGTATGGCTGCGGGGAATCATAACGATAAACCTGCAACGAGCTACGTTACCAATTCGGACGAGTATCTATTTTTAAAATCCGACGGCAAACTATTTCGGATGGTAAAGTCCGGATTTCTCTATGCCGAAGCGATCGGTAAGCAGGTAAAGATTGTGTCCGAGACGGGGATATGGCAGGTTACTATCCCCCTTAGTGTTTTAGCCCTTAAGCTCACCAGCGCCGGATTAGTGCGCATCCATCGCTCTTTTCTGATCAATGCCTCGAAAATAGATTACATCGAAGGTAATAGGGTCTATATCAAGTCAACGCCTATCCCCATTGGTGAGTATTACAAAGAGGCTTTCATGAAGCAAATAGGGGTTTAAAAAGTATTCATCAAAAATTCTACCCCGTTTATTGTCTAAAAATCTGTTTGACTAAGGCTCCCAAAAACGTAAGAGTCTAAATCACCAATCCCTCCATGGTAACATCGCAAGATTACCCTGACGGCAAATTGGATAGGTTGAGCGGGCAGGTCATTTGGCCGGCACTAACTCACTTTTTAGTATCGGTATACTACCTTTAGCGCCAATGATGCTTATCAGGGATTCACTTCTACCAAAATGAATTAATTGTAATGACTGAGACAGAGCTATTAATCAATCAAACCGCCAATGCGTATCAATGGACGAATAAGCTGGTTGATCCCGTACCGCTGGACAAGTGGCGTATCATTCCCCCCGTCGTAGAATCCAGCATTGATTGGCAGCTTGGGCATTTGATTATCAGTCAGTATTTCCATTCGATTATGGTCATTCGGGGGCACCAGATGGATATCCTCCAGCAGCTTCCCATCCGAGACTATAGTGAGTGGTTTACCGTATCAAGCCCTTCCCTGTCAGTAGGTAAAGTAGAGTCAGTTAAATTGCTGGCTGATTTACAATTCATGCAACAAAAGTCGTTGGCTATTCTGGCGACTCTGGAAGATTCAGAACTGGACAATTTGCTGGAACCCACCGCTACGCCTCATCCCATCGCTACCACAAAACGGGAGGCCATCGATTGGAATATCAAGCACACCATGTATCACTGTGGCCAGCTTGGTCTCATTAAACGGGTAGTTGACAAGCGCTATGATTTTGGCTTAAGGGTAGGGAAGTAACTTTCTGGAGCCTGCTATAAAGTCTCTCTTAGATAGCTGAAACATACCCCGTAAATCAACTAAAGTTTTTTCGAATCAGACTTCCCTATTTCTCCCGTACGACGCTCACCTTCAGTTCCACCGCTTCCGACTTAATCATAGCAATACGGTTCAGTGAATCAAGCTCAAAGCGCTGAAGGACCGTGGCGTTCTGGTAATCCATCAGATATAAGCGCGATGACTGCTTTCGTTCCAGAAGTCTCACGGATAACAAAGTACCCAACCTTTGTAACTCGGACTGTATAGCCTGCTGAATCGGAGCCAGTACTTTCCAGAACTCCGGCGTAAAATCGTCCGGGCGAAGCGTAGCCGCCTGAGTTTTCCGAATCACCTCCTGCACTAAGTTGGTCGTGACGGGCTCATCCGCCGGGAAAGGTTCGTAGCCTTCCCACAAATATCGATTCATGCCCGCCGCCAGGGGCATCAGCGGCTGTGAGCGCTGATGCCCGATCGCCGGAATATCATAATAATGGCCGCCTTTTTTTAGCTCTGAGGGTAAATTCAAGGTTACGCTTTCTCCCTGATCAGTCAGCGAGACCAGCGAGATATCGCCCTTGGTTAAGTCATAAACACTGGAATATTTAGTGGCATAGATCCCGTCCTGCCGACAGGCTTTTAGAATGGGTAAACCGTTTTGGATCGATGGACTGAGCGCTGGGGTAAGCATTTTTTTGAGCGACTCGTTACCATATCCAAAGCCTCTGGATTGATGAGACTGGTTAAAATGAAGTTGTCCCTGTTGGGCGCTAATAATTACCGAAGCCCCCGTCTTATCAGCAATCAACATGCTGGCGGAAGCAAAGCCGGGTTCTGCGTAACGGCGGTAAAAGAGAATGGCGTCGTTTATTGTTTTGCAGGACTCAAGCATTCGCTCGGCCGCGTTACCCTGAAGACTTTTCAAGGTTGATGCTGGCGTATACGCTTCCTTTGCGCCAGCCACCCAGTCAAAAGCCAATCCGTACTGATTGACGCCACCCTGTGCCCAGCCGTCATTGAAACCCAGATAGGCACAGCCATAATAGTTCCTGGTGGCGGGTTGAAACCAGATGCGAGTGGCTGGATTTGAGTAATCTTCGTTATTAAAAAACAAGGTCCGCTTCGCATTCGTCAGGACAAATATGGTGCAGGAAAAAGCCGCTTCAATTGGAAGAAGCGCACCTATGACCACCAAACAAACACAACACCAACGGCCAAAGCCCAGGTTTCTACGATCGTTAGGGCAAACTTTCTGCTTAATCAGTTCGGGTTTCATGGGTCGGTAGAGTGAGTTTAGGAAAGCGATTGTGTATTGTTCTTGACGTCGTCCTTCTGCCAGATTCGACGCAACTGACGGGCATCCTGAAAGCCACACTGCTGGGCAATCGCCTCCATGGTCATGCCTGGATTTTGCCGTAGGGTACGCGCCCGCTCCAGTCGTACTAGTGTGGTGTAGTCAAGGATGGAAATGCCTGTTTCCTTTCGAAACATTCGGGTCAGGTTGCGGGTACTCATGCCAACCACTTCAGCTAAGTCTTCTAATTTGGTCCTGGTTTTTAGATGAGCAATCAGCCAGTCCTGCACTTGGTGGACAGCCCCATTCATGTGGTTACGATACTCGAGGTAAACGCTTTTCTGCGAATGAAGCGGGCCACGCCGTAAGTAGACGACCAATTCGCGGGCTATCTTCGAGACGAATAAGGGTCCCTGCCGCTCTTCCAGAATCGCCAGTGCCATGTCGATACCCGCCGTTACGCCAGCGCTTGTATATATCCCGCTATCTTGGACAAATAACCGATCGGGCTGGGTGGCCACTCGTGGATAGGTCGTTTGCAGCTCCTCGATACGCTTCCAGTGGGTGGTACATTTTCGGCCATCCAGCAGGCCGGCCTGAGCGACTAAAAAGGCACCCGTGCAAACCGAGCATAGGATGACGCCCTGATGGTGTTGCTCGCGGAGCCAGGTCAGGAAGCCGTGCTCGGCTTTAAGGGCCGTTGACCGGATGTACTCCATTTCCATGCCTGGGATAAAAAGTAAATCACCTGGCTGCAATTGCAGCTGGGTAAAATGCTGTACTGGCCCCATAAGCAGGCCCGCTGAACTGATAAGCTGATTTTGAAAGGAGCAATAGCGTAACTGAAAGGGTGCTCCGTATTCGACAGCTTCGTAAAATACCTGCACGGGTCCCGTCAGATCCAGTATGTGGACCTGTGGGGGTACAACAAAAATGACTTGTTGAGTAGAGGGAGCCGGGGACATATGCTAGCTGAATCAGGCTGTAAAAGTAAATGAAGTTCAGCGTTCATCTAAGCCAAACACCGGACAGATTGGGCCAAACGTTGTGTGATTCATCCTCCTGTACGTGGTTAGACGTGAGCCCTTAGATTCTTGGCTTGGCTGATTAGTTAGCTATGGCACGCCTAATCTTTCTTTGAACTTCCGTCTCCTTAAGTGATAATTTAAATCAATCTCCGAAAACGCTCCTATGCGAGACGAGGAAACGTTCATGAATAGGCTTCCGTCTTAGACGAAGAAGTATTCATGTTTCTGTTCATTAATCCGGGCGATTAGTAAGGCAGTGATTAGAATGGGGATCTCGTACTTACCTGGTTTGGTACCATGAGTTGGGGTCTGTTTGCTTGGAGAAATCCACCAGACTTAGATAAAATAGT
The DNA here is from genome assembly GCF_054777855.1 of Spirosoma jeollabukense. Taxonomy (NCBI): domain Bacteria; kingdom Pseudomonadati; phylum Bacteroidota; class Cytophagia; order Cytophagales; family Cytophagaceae; genus Spirosoma; species Spirosoma jeollabukense. Next base: position 15,234 of record NZ_BAAHAD010000012.1, on the reverse strand, counting down.
GCCGACGCTGACCACAGAGCGGTATAACCTAAGCCTTTTACCAGCCAAGACAGCTCCAAACCACCAAGGCTTATATAAAGCCATACTGACACAGCCCACACCAAATACGTCAGAAACCGGATCAACAAGGCGGGGAAGCGTACGACTCCCACTTTCTTCAACCGGGGAGCCACTCCTTGGAGCAAAAACCAGCTCAGCATGAGAGCCCATATACTACTTGTCCATTGAACTGAGTTCCATAGCATCGTTTCACCGAGTACACCCATAAAATCATTATTCAAGCCAAAATATAAGCTTGCAAATGTAACAAAGCCCACTACCAGTATCGTCCGAACTCGTTTGTGGGCAGCGAATTGGCTTTTTACCAGGGTCCACCAGTTCCGCAACAGACGTTTCGAATACACCTTCCGATAGGTCCATTCCATCTTCCGGATGTTGGTTGGCCCGCCAAAGTCATCAATCGTGTGCTGAAGTGCCTCCTCAAACGAAAGCGAATCGGCCATCCGGGCTGCTACGGAGGCCACAAAATGGTCCCTCATCTCGTCGATAAAGACGGTTTCAATCAATTCACAGTGGTGTGTCAGAAAGGTAGTGATGCGAGCCTGTTGAGCCTGAGTCATAGCGGTAAAGTTGATTAGGGAGTAGGAAGCTGATGGAGATCACCGGGAGTAAGTATGCGTTGTAATTGATGGAGAAACTGGTCAATTTGTGCCAAACGATCTACAGCGTTGCCTTGTTGATCCTGGGCAATGGCATAGTATTTACGGGTACGGCCCTCCACGATTTGAGATTTGGTGATCAGCATACCGTCGGCTTCCAGTTTGTACAAAGCGGGATAAAGGGCCCCTTCGGTAATCTTGAGCTGGCCGTCGGTGATTTGCTTGACTTTTTGGCAAATTTCATAGCCGTACATCCACTCGGTGTCGGCCAGCAGTTTAAGAATAATGGCACTGAGGCTGCCCTTGAGTAGCTGATGAGACGTGGTATTCATGCCCAAATATAGTAGTATTTTTTATATACTACTGAGTCTTGGGTATTAATCTATCAAAATTCAACCATCATTCGGTAAACGGGAGGGGGAGCGACGGCCAGGGGTTAATAAGCTTAGGTGGCTCACTATTGGCTCCCACCTGATAAGAAGGGCCTATAAATACGTTTACAGCGGGGCGTGGTTGTTATAACCTTTTTTAGCTCGCGGAATTTGGGCGTCCGCTCGTAGAAATATAAACCAGACCAGTAATATAGATTTGATTCTGTCTTCTTCTATCAGGCACCTTGAAGGCTAGAAATATATCCTTTAAAAACGGTCGAAGTAACCTCCCCCAAGTCGATGGCCAAACTCACTAAATTACTGCTGACCCTCAGTATGGTCCTTGTTTGGGGGTGGACTATCTTTATGGGAACATTTGCTACTCATGCTCATGGTCGGCTAGCCGGCTGGCTCATTGGCCTTGTTCTCAATGGGCTATTGGGCCTAGTTTATAGCTACCAGACAACGCATCCTAAAACGATTAAGGAATGGTTTAAAAAGTAATCAATTGAGGGTGTGCACCGGCCAGCGTTTCCAGCAACAGTATTCAGCCTGAAGTTTTGTTCTTTGACTAAATACGCAGGTAAGCCCGTCTCTTCAAACCCTCTTAGGTGAAATGAATCTGCTCTCGCCCAATAGAGTGTTTTTTAAGACGGTTATCTTTAGTAGTTGGCCACCTTAGTTAGTGGCATACAATGAAAATATGTCATTTATTTGCCCATAGATTATCCTAATGGTCAGTCGACTCCCGTCGCGAGCCTAAACGACTATTTTTAGAACATGGCAAGTGATCCTCAATCGCCACAGGCGTTAAAGGACAGTGAAGAGCGGTTCCAGGCGGCCATCAGGGCCGTTCAGGGCATATTATGGACCAATGATGCTACCGGGCAAATGATTGGCCCTCAGCCAGGCTGGGCCACGCTCACCGGGCAAAGAGAAGACGAGTACCGGGGGTATGGGTGGGCAAAAGCCGTCCATCCAAATGATGCTCAACCCACCATTGATGCCTGGGAGAAAGCCGTCGCTGAGCGTCGCATGTTTGCCTTTGAACACCGGCTACGCCTGGCAGACGGCAGCTGGGGGCTGTTTTCCATTCGGGCAATCCCCCTTTTGGCACCGGACGGATCGATCCGGGAATGGGTGGGGGTTCATACCAATGTCACCCAGCAACGGCAGGCTGAACAGGCCCTGATCGAAAGTAAGGAAGCCTACCGACTGCTTTCGGCTAACCTGGACCAGCAGGTTCAGGAGCGTACTGCCGAGTTAGAAACCGCTAATCAGGAGCTGGCCAAGGCTAACCAACGATTGCGGCAATCCAATGAAAGCTTACAGGCTTTTGCCTATGTAGCCAGCCATGATTTACAGGAACCGCTGCGCAAAATACGGGCCTTCGGGGATTTACTGAAAAATGAGTATGCTGTTCAGTTGGGGGAGGGCGTTAGTTATCTGGAGCGCATGCAATCCGCCGCTGGGCGCCTGACGGTGCTGATCAAAGATTTGCTGAATCTGTCCCGTCTCTCTGCTCAACGAACCACTTTAGAGCCCGTATCGGTGCTGGATGTCGTGAATCAGGTACTCACCGATCTGGACCTGATGATTGAAGAAAGGCAAGCTGACATCCAGCTGGATCCACTGCCGGTCGTGATGGGCGATGCCCGGCAGTTAGGGCAGCTGTTTCAAAACCTATTGGGTAATGCCTTAAAATTTCATCAACCCAATACGCCTCCCCGAATCAGGCTTAGCACTCAAGAAATCCCTGCCTCGGATCTACCGGCTAGTGTGGAGCTGTCAGGAGCCGCCCAGAGCTACTACCGCATTGATGTATCAGATAACGGCATTGGTTTTGAGGAGAAGTACAAGGACCAGATTTTCCAGGTCTTCCACCGCTTGAATGGTAGCAGTCAATACGAGGGCACCGGGATTGGGTTGGCGATTTGTCAACAGGTAGCGGTTCATCATGGGAGTGCCATCGTGGCAAGCAGTCAACCGGGTCAGGGCTCCACCTTCAGTGTCTATTTGCCTCAGCCCTATTAAGGGCGTATGGGACGGATGACCGGTAGGGCGTGTTCCGGCATTCTGCGGGGCCGCCCGGCGGTGCGGTTGGACAGTTATTACAGATAACTGTCTCACAATTCGCTCCCAAATGAGACGAAGGAAGGTGTCCAGGAATCTGGTATTTCAAGCGAGGACTTATTTTTAAGAACTGTCAATGACTATCTGTAGCCAGTGCGTCTATTCACTGTACATTGTCAACCGAAAGTGGACGGATGCCCTCACGGATTTAAGAGCATTTCGTTGATTTTAGTATTCCATTTTTTTTGTTGCCTTTTATTTAAATGATGATTCGTTTCCTCATCGTACTGTATATCTTGCTGATTGGCTTCAGCTATAGCACCATTGAACAGGGAATCTATGGTTTGTGCATAATTGTGCTTAAAAAGAATCATATTCTTAACTGCTTTTTTAAATCGTAAAGCGCATAGCTGAGCAATATTGAAATGCCCTTGTTCATGTTCCAGCAGTTCATCGGTTTGTTTAGATGGCACTGCCCATGAATTGCTTTTTAATAACGTAGCAACCTGTAAATCAAGTTGAACCGTATCACCACGAACGAGAATTACCGTGTACTTATAATTAACCCGCCAGTGGGTCTTAGCTGCGTATTTTGACTCTGGATCGACGGGACCGGTAAAATCCTGCCAGCTTAACTTCCTGTCGACAATCAACTTATCGGTGCCTACAACCTGTGCCTTGCCGTCGATCAAAGCGATGAAAAAGATTACGAACAGAATATCGCTTTTTTGCATAGCCCGTAAAGTTAAGAATGATTATGATCTACAATAAAACGCTTACACCGTAAATGCTATATAGCATACAGACTGAACTGTTGGCGTATGCTATTGATGGCGTTGGACAGATAGTAAAAAATCACTGTCTCCCAATTGCTCCTCCATGAGACGAGGTCGTATCTATAATTTGGGCTTTTTAGTATAGCCTACCGCTTCACGCCAACGGACGGAATTAATGGAGTTGGCTTATAATACAAATTGACAGCTACCTCAGTTACATAAGCTGTACGCAATGAATCTGTCACTATGTTCACTACTTACTTTGCTCTAATTACATGGGGCATTTTTTGGATTGGCTGGGCCATATGGGGGTATACAACACGCCGTCGAGTTCCGGTGCAGCCGCAATCGAAAACGAGTTGGTATCGGCTAATCCATGTAGCACTCGTTGTGCTGTCCTTCATCCTGTTGCTTAATCCACTACCAATGGCGTTCACTAAACCTTTTTCCGTTATGCCTCACTGGGTTCACCAAGTAGGAATGGGTTTGATGCTGATGGGCATGCTGTTGGGGGCCTGGGCCCGCCAAGTGCTGGCTGATAACTGGAGTGGTGCCATTCAGCAAGTTGAAAACCAGACTTTAGTGACGAGTGGTCCCTATCGTTACGTTCGCAATCCGATGTATACGGGTTTCCTCTGGGCCGCGTTCGGGACGACCCTGTATCAACCCAGCCTGTCAAGCTTGACGGGCTTACTGCTCTTGTGTGGAACCTATGCGGTGAAAATAAGCCGGGAAGAACAGTTCTTACGGCAAGTACTTCCTGGCTACTCAGCTTATAGTGAGCATACTTGGCGTCTGATTCCGTTCCTCTACTGAGTTGGGAGCCGGCGAGACGTACAGGGATTGCCACAACTGAATTCCCCAGTTGGAGAACGCTACCGAGAAGATTTTTTTGAGCGGATTGGCTAATTTTTGTGCAGTTCAATAATAACTATACGGAAAACACACCATCTCAGTAAAGGCTCCTCTTTAAGACAAAATACCCTTCATAGACTGGTAGGATTTGCTCAGCAGTTATATAACAGTGAGGGTCGCCCATTTCTTGGGCGACCCTCACTACGATTTTACTTGCTTACTTATCTTAAACCGTGCGCCTCGATCCCTTGATCAAGGCGGCAATTCCCAACACAATACAGGCCCCCACAAAGGCCGTTAGAATACGACCTAGAATACCAGTATCGGCCCCCAAGGCAGTACCAAAAAGCCAGCCCCCAACGAAGGCCCCCACGATACCCAAAATGATCTCGACCAACAACGAGAGCGAAAAGCGCTTAAAGACCAGGTCGGCCAGCCAACCAGCCACGGCACCAACTAACAGTGTGATTAAGAGTTCCATAATGTCTATATAGTAATAAATGATGAGTGAAGGATTGGTAAGGCTACTTCAGGAATAGATTTCTAGCCCCTAACAGCTTTGCCTACTATTATAGTAAGCCAACAACGTGCCGCAGGGCTAGATGGCAGCTAACTAATTGATATACAAAGATATTTTCACTAGAGAACCTGTTTAAGGTCCGCAAGATTGAGGAAACTATGCCCAACTATGCGGCAAAAATCACCCACAAATGGGTACAGTATATGTATGGTTGGCTGTGATTGAACTGCAGCCTACTGAAACAGCCTGACAGAGTAGTCGACATATGGTTATTCTGATCGGCAAGGCGATGAAAACGTAGGTGGGCGATGGTATGTCCGAGGCTGCCTCTTTTGGCTTATAAGATGCTTGCTACCTTGGTTAGGGTGTAATTCAAAGTAGCCACTTGAGCAATTCGTCTCAAAAAGCTCCCACCTGAGACGATGAGAGATTGGCGTATCAATAATTAGGGCGTTTAGTTGGAGGGTCACTTTTTTAACCCAAAAGAAAGTATGATCTTAGTTACTTGCTTCACAGAGCTAACAGTTTGGTAGCCAGCCCTGTTTGCCTTGACTCGATTTGCCTATGAATAAGCCGGTATTGGACGTCATTGTGGTAGGCGCGGGGCATGCCGGGATTTGTGTCAGCTATTATTTAGCCAAACACGTTTTGACCCATCTGGTCTTCGAACGGGGGCAAATCGGGGAAACCTGGCGTTCACAGCGGTGGAACTCCTTTAAGATGAACTCGGCCAACCAATTAAATCTGCTGCCCCACCAGGCCCCCTATTTTGATGACCCTACTGCCTTTTCCGGAGCAACTGAATTTGCTCTGGCGTTGGAAACTTACGCCCACCTGGAAAATCTGCCGGTCAAAGAATACTGTCCGGTAGTGGCCGTACATATTGATCAGGAGCGAGCCGTTTTTCGGGTTACCGTCTCAGAGCAGGGCCAAGAGACAGCCTATCTCAGCCGACGGCTAGTGATCGCGTCGGGGGGGCAAAATAAGAGTTGGATCCCCGACTTTGCCAATCACCTGGATAAGTCGGTGGTGCAATTACATGCCAGTCAATACAAAAATGCCCATCAACTCCCGGCTGGTAAGGTATTGGTGGTCGGCAGTGGCCAATCCGGAACCCAGATCGCCCAGGATCTGCTGGGTTCGGGGAGAAACGTTTTTCTCTCGACAGCCCGGGTTGGCCGGATTCCAAGACACTACCGGGGCAAAGATATTTTTGATTGGCTAGTGAAGATTGGGTTTTATGATACGCTGACGGAGGCGGTCACTGACCCATCTCTGTTTAAAGTTAAAAATCCGCAGGTGTCAGGGGCCGGGCAAGGGGGGAAAACCACGAGCTTACAGTCGCTGGCCCGAAGTGGCGCCCTCATACTGGGCCGGGCGGTACGAGCTGAAGCCGATACCATCTTTTTTCAGCCCAATGCGTCCGCTAACGTCAGATACGCGGACGAATTTTCCCGGCATGTGAAAGAACTTATCGATGAGTACATTCAAACCCATCAGGTGTTGGCCCCGTTGGCCGAGAGTGATCTGGATGATTTGCCGGATGAAGAAGCCGCCTGCGCATCTGATTTAACGAAACTGAATGTAGTGGCGGAGGCGATCAGTTCCATCATTTGGACGACCGGGTTTAAGGCTGACTTTTCCTACCTGCCCTTATCGGTGCTCAATGAGGAGCACTCCCCTAGGCATCGAAATGGAGTTGGCACCGTGGAGGGCCTTTATTTCATCGGGCTCCCCTGGTTAAGAAAACGGCAATCGGCCATTATTCTGGGCATCAAGGACGATGCCGAATTTATTGTTAATCAGATTATAAACAGTCGCTTACCTAGCAGCGGGTAAACGAAACGATTCAATGAAATTGATCAGGGTTAGTTAAGCGATTGGAACATTTTATCAGCACTGGTCCAACATTAAACCCTGACTATCCGAGCTTGTCATGGGCTGATCGTATGCTAGGTTAGGTGTTGGACAGATGTAAAAAAAACCGTCTCGTAAATTGCTCCCCAGTGAGACGAATAAGAATGACTACTCGATACCTTATCACTCTCACGTGTCAACCCTCAACACGCGTTTTGCTGAGTTGGGTTAGGACCACTCCTGTTAGCACGACCAGGAGTGCCACAAGCTGAAGACCAGCAACCTGCTCACCAGCCACCAGCCAGCCAATCAGCACCGCAATCAGTGGATTTATGTATGTATGGGTACTGACGATGGCGGGCGGCTGGACGGTGACCAGCCAGGCAAAGGCCAGGTAAGCAATCAGCGAACCGAAGAGGATCAGAAAGGCAAGCCCACCCCAGGCCTGCGGCCCCACCGCTTGCCAGTCAAATCCGGTCCACTCGCCGTCGACCAAGGCAATGAACGCAGAAAAAAGGCCGGCCGCTACTAACTGAATCGTAGTATGCCAAAGGCTATAGCTCCCGGGTTTGATTCGCCGCGAAGCAAATAAGGTGCCAATCACCCACAAGACCGCGCCTGCCAAAACGAGTGCTGTCCCTAAAAGCTGATCCGTCGATTGGCCTTCCTGAGCGGTACTCGTTGGCGAAAATTTGGCGAACAGGACGATGCCCACAAAGCCAATCAGCAAACCAGCGATAATCTTTTTGTCCCTAAAATAGAGCTTCCAGCGGGGATAGTCCAGGAGAACAAACCAAAGCGGCTCGGTCGCTACGATCACAGCGGCAGATCCTGAGGTAATATACTGCTCAGCGACGACAACCAGACCAGAGCCACCGACCAGCATCAAGACACCACTGATGGACAAATCCCGGATTTCCTTCCCCTGAGGAAAGCGCTGGTTTTTGCTAGAGGCCAAAACAGCCAGTAATAGGCTCGCAATTAAATAGCGTAGGGCGGATATGATAAAGGGCGGAATGGCTTTAAGGGCAAATAGATTGGCCAGATAGGTGGTTCCCCAGACGAAATAGATGGCGATAAAAGCCAAAACCAGCCAAAAACGAGGAGTGCTTGCTTTGTTCATACTATAACCTTTAAAACAAGTTTTACCGGTATGAATTTTGATATAGAAACTATAACCTTCTAAACTTGTTTTAGCGGTTATACCATTTATTCGCGTTTAGCTCATGGGAAAGGTGAGTACGATTGCCGAAATGGACCTGATCGGTGGGGCGGCCTGTTTGGATTTTGTGAATACGGCTCTCAACGATGAGTTGCCGGTCGAACGGCTTCATCGCTATACCGATTTGCTTACCCTCATCCACCGCTTATCACTGCTGGATACCCGTACGCTAGCCGCCTTAAAGGAATTAGTCGAACAAAATCCACAACAGGCTGAGCGTGTTTTGCAGAAAGCCCGTGAGATCAGGCAGGTCATGTTGACTGTATTTGCCGCCCTGGCCCGGGGTCAGTTGCAGCAGGTTAGAGCACAGGTAATCATCTCATTCAATGAGTATATTCAGGAAGCGCTCAGTGAGCGAGGATTTTTTACCCAGGGTGCCAATCTGGAATTGAGCTGGGAACGGCCTGCCAAGGAGCTGATGCAAGCGGTTTGGGTTTTCAGTTTGTCGGCTTATGAGCTGCTGACGACCCAAGACCAACAGCTGATTAAACAATGCGGAGCCTGCGGGTGGTTTTTCCTGGATGAAACAAAGAACCATCGTCGGAAATGGTGCGACATGCAAACCTGCGGCACCAATCAGAAAGCGCGGCGCTACTACCAACGAAAGAAACAGAGCACTGTCTCAACCGTTCGGAGTGAATAATAACAAAGTGATCCCTTATGTTATCTAAAGGGCGGGATTCGATCAACTTTAAATGGCAAAGTATGTCTCTAAAAACGCTCTTAAGTGAGACGCGATGCTTATCATGGATCTGCTTCAGTAATGGTCGTTTAAAGAAACAGTATACTCACAGATATACTTGGTCTTATCACCGTAATTTTTTAGAATTGCGGTCTACCTGCTCACGTTACTGTTTATAGCCGTATACTTAGTCTCTTAACTTTATAGCCGATTGGCTTAGCAAGCAAAGAATGAAGCAGCTATACATAAGCAGACCTATAAGAGGCCGGTCTAAAATGAGCCTACAAAGCGAGTTATACAAAAGAAGACTGGCGATTCGTTCAGCGTTGCTCTTTGACGTATAAGCGGCTCCGTGCACGTTGTCCGCTCCAGGTAGACAAGCCTTCTGTTGTTAGGCAGAACGTGCCCAACTAGATGTCAAGCCTTCAGCAAGTTGTCAGCTAACGCCGCTTTAAATCCTGTTTGTGTTTGCCTGCGGGTAACAGTTCTTTTTGGCGTTGTGAGACGGTTTAATGCCATTCCTTCACCTAAAATCCGGTTTGCTCACGACCTATTTCAGGGCTCAAAGGTTAAGGCAAGATGTCGTTTTGTCAAACTCAGTAAATACCTGCTTAGACAGATTGAGTCCAGATGAATTGTCTTATTAAAAATTTTACCTCTAAAAACCCTTCTCACACTGATGAACTTTCGTATCGTTTGGTTACTCCTTCTTACAATTAACTTTTCTTTCGGACAAACTAAAGTAATCCGACTATACGATAAACAGGCCCCCGGTTCAGAAACCTGGAATTGGACTGAACAAGCCGATGATAGCCAAATCGTCAACACTAAAATTGCTTATAATGTGGTTGAGCCCACACTCACGGTGTTTCCCGCCCAAGGCATCAATACAGGTACTGCCGTTATCATTGCACCAGGTGGGGCGCTGGCTTTTTTATCGATCAACTCGGAAGGCAATGAAGTGGCTCAATGGTTAAGTAAAAAAGGAGTGACTGCTTTCGTGTTAAAGTATCGGGTGGCCCATACAATCGACCCCATTAAGGCTTTGGCAACGGTAGCGTCCTCCCCATCGAAATTCGACTCGCTTGTTTCGCCGATTATACCGTTAGCGATGAACGATGGCTTGTCGGCCGTTGCCTATGTCCGAAAAAACGCGGCTATGTATGACATAAATCCGAATCGGATCGGCTTTATGGGATTCTCGGCGGGTGGAGGAGTTACTATGTCAGTTGCTTACAATGCCAATGCCGAAAGTCGACCTGATTTCATCGCTCCCATCTATGCCTGGGACAAGAATATTGTAGGAAGTAAGGCTCCCAGCCATCAAATGCCCGCTTTTATCGCTGTCGCTTCTGACGACGAGTTAAAGTTAACGCCAACCAGCCTTGACATTTATACCAAGTGGATCACGGCTAAGCAGTTGGCTTCGCTTCACATTTACCAATCGGGTGGTCATGGATTTGGCATGAAAAAGCAGGATAAACCGTCGGATAGCTGGATCGATCAGTTTGGTGAATGGCTAGGGGCAAACGGATTACTGTGGCCTGAGCAGCCTACCGGCCTCTTGAAAGGCGTCACCTACGGGATGTACAAAAAATATCTTCAGGATCAGGAGGAAGCACAACGGATGGACTGGGCCAACCGAAAACGGTACGCCGGCGACAATGCGCTGGTTGCTCCCCTTAAGCCAGGTGAACAGCGAGTCGTTTTTATGGGGAATTCCATTACGGAGGGCTGGTTAAGAACCGACAGTAGTTTTTTTAACGGAAAACCCTATATCAACCGGGGCATCAGCGGTCAGACAACACCGCAAATGCTCGTCCGCTTCCGGGAAGATGTCATTGCATTGACCCCCAAAGTAGTGGTCATCTTAGCCGGTATCAATGACATTGCTGAAAACACGGGACCCATTTCACTGGAGAGTGTATTGGGAAACATCGTTTCGATGGCCGAACTTGCCAAGGCGAATCAGATTAAAGTTGTGTTGGCTTCCGTGCTTCCGGCTTACGATTTTCCCTGGCGTCCTGGATTACAACCCGCGGAGAAAGTAGTGAAGCTGAATACGCTGTTAAAGGCTTATGCTACTAAGAATAAGCTTGTATATGTCGACTATTATACGCCTATGGTGGACGACCGGAAAGGCCTGAAAGCAGCTTATACGCTTGACGGCGTTCATCCTACTTTACCAGGTTATAAAGTAATGGAGCCGCTGGTGGAAAAGGCCATCGCCGAAGCGTTGAAACGGTGAAATAGAGCGCGTAGGTTACGGATATCGTTGGACAGCTATCAAAATTTGTTGTCCCAAAAAACACTCGCTCAAAAAACGTAAAGAGATTTCTGAATAGTTGCCTTAAACAGACAGTTCATAGTAACATAATATTTAATTATGTACTTGTTTTATTATACCTGCTGTCTTATAATTGCTACATAAATATTGGAACGATTAGTTGTGTATAAGTACACTCACCAATATTCAGTTATAGATTAGTTAATAGGACATGATACTCTACGAGTCAAGGGCTACTGAATCAACTCATTGTCTAATTCCCCTTTTATGGGTTATCCTTACAGGCTTCCTTAAACTGTAGTTCAACCTAAAAGGCCAATCAAGAGCTAGGGGCTAATCAGCCCGATCGAATTCTCTTGCCACATACGGAATGCTGAAAGTTGTTTCCGTAACGCACGGTAGCAGGAAGGCCGTTAACTCGATTATGAATGCTCAGAACTGCTTACTTTTTTATCCTTTAACCTAAATCAAAAAACACATGAAATCGCTGTGTATTGCTTTTGCCTTCTCGCTGATCATTGCAGGGGTCACTGCCTGTCAACAATCGACCTCAACATCCGAAGCTGCTCCGGGAAAGGGGTCTTTTACTAATTCCGGCCCCGACGTCGACCTACTCAAAAAGGTATCCGGAGCTTATGCGAAAGGGGATTGGGACACCTATCGAGCCTGCTATAGCGACAGCGCTGTCGTCATCGTCAATCAGTGGGCAGCCGATACCACAGCAAAGTACATGCCTATTGACACGGTTATAGCAGGTATAAAAAAGTATTGGCCTATAGTCGAGTCGGTAAACATAAATCAACCTATTTATGAAGTGATTACCGACTCGACGGGCAATAAGTATGGGCACGTATGGGCCAAGCTGTCAACAAAAAACCGTAATCAGACTAAGCCAGAAGACGCCATTACCTTTACCTCCTACGGCATAAAAAACGGCAAAATAACTTACCAATGGACGATCTTAAGTGCTAATAACTCATCGAAGTAACGAAACTGATTCAACCATTCGCAATCCTACCTTTCTCACTCAATTATGTTGAGTGAGAAAGGTAGGATATAGTTTGCAACAGCAAACCGATCCGGTTTCAGAGTTAGATTGGCTAAAATGCCCTTTAAAAACGGGGGCCTATGCGACGGATGGCATTGGACATTTATTAAAAACCAACGTCTTACAAAACGCTCCTAAGCGAGACAAATAGGTATTGGCCAATAACAATGGACTTTGGTTGGCACTATACTAAGAATGATTTACTCGTGAGGTGCCACCCTTGGCCGGTATTTGATGGGTTAAGGAAGCCGGAATGGAACTCGCAAATGTCCCGTTGTCCACAAGCCCCGTGGGGCCCCTATAAACTGACTTGCAGCCAAGAAACAGGAACGCTTCGACCAGGTTAGAGAGCTGACCAAGGCCCTCATGGCATCGCTTTCACGAGTTACTCGTTAATCTACCAGGCAACCAAGAGATCCATTCGATCTGCAGTTCATCCTAAGTATACAAATACGTTGAATTTGTAGGCTATACCTGTGCGCTTGCCACCCCTCGGTTTATCCCTCCTGGACCCGCCACCAGAAGGAGCTAATACTGAATCCGGTAGGTCATTAAAACGACACCTGTGTTGTAAACTTTAGCGGCTCCCAAAGCCAGCTTCACGGCTTTGTTGCTCTGAAAAAGGGGAATGCCTGTCCCGAACAGAACCGGATACACTTTGACTTTTAGCTCATCGATTAACTCCTGTTCCAACAAAAATCCGGCGAAACGGCCGCCCCCGCAGAGGTACAACGGGGTGCCCTGCCCAGCCTTTAGCTGCTGAATAAAATCCACCTCATGCTGGTCAATAATGTGCACTTGCTCATGAGCGGGTGTCTCAAAGTGCAGCGATTTGGAAAAGATATAATGCGTCATGTGCGGATAAGCCGGTTGTCCGGCTTGCAGACCGTGTTGGTAGCCAAATTCATAGGTTTTCCTGCCCATCAGCACGGTATCATAAGCCTGTAAGCTCTGAACATAATCCGTTACATGTTCACCCTCATACAGAAAGCCATCCGCTGAGCCATCTTCCTGAGCGATGAAATGGTCTAACGTAACGCCCACGTGATAAATTAACTTTCTCATTTGCCTAATTGGTTTGGTTGGTTGTCGCCTGCGTAGCAAAGTACGAGGTTCGTTCCCACTAAATAAGTTCAGACTCATCCCACGTTAGTAGGGTGTAAACCTGTCTACAGAACTCCGTCCTATCGTTTAGCGGAATAAGCGGGCGGGTTTGGCAGCGATCAATTCAATGCAAAGGGTTAAGTAAACCAGTACGGTATCGGATAGGAGGATGTTCCGGCGAACTAAACGCTCGAATGTTGTCCGGTAAATGGATTCGGGAACGATTTATGCCTTAGCTCGGCAGGTAAAAAAGCCAAGCTTAGCGCCCCCGCCAAGAATCCCTTAAGGACTGCCTGCGTCCACCCATTACCCCATGGCGATTTAGTCGACCGCTCGCCAAGAAGAGCCTTGAGAGCCTTGGGTTACTTTCTGCCCGCTACCAGATCCGCCATGATCTTTTGCAAACGTTTCTGGCGAGTTTCATCCGTTTTGGCACTTTCCAGAAGGGAAACGTATTTCTTTTTACCACTGGGGGAAAGCGAGTCAAAAAAGACCTTAGCGTCCTGGTTAGCCTCCAGGGTCTGTTGGAAGTCAGCGGATAGGGTGATAGGACTGGGCCCGGAACGAGGGCTTACCTGAACCGTGATGGGGTCCCCCCCCTTCACCCCCGCCTGCGCGCGAACAGCCGCACTCACCGGAATCAGGCAGTGTCCACCCATCACGCCCACCGTCGTAGCATACGTAAAGCCATTGAGCGTAACCTCAAGGGGAGGGCGTTTGCCCATCCCGAGCTGCTCGATAATTGCATCCGGCACGCGAATACCTGTGTTATTCCCGGTTTGTAAGAGAGTTGTCTCAAAAGTCAATTCGTTTTTCATCTGCTTATCAAGGCCAAACGGGTTAAAAGGATTATTTAATAGCAATATTTCGCCGATGAGGATACCGCATTCGCTTTCCCCCGGGCATCAGGCTTGCCGACAAAGCTTACGGGTTATCAATGTATTTAGGCGTGATGCTCTTGCCCGGCTCACCCCAGAGAATAGAGGGGATGTAAGCGACTTCCCACACGTTGGCCTGCTCATCAGCAAACACAACGTAATGTTCGACGATGGGCGTCTCGTCTAGCTCGTCCACGTCCCTTTTCAGGGTTATGTTATCGGCCAGCCCATCCTGGTTTTGTAGAATGCCCCCTGCGTGGCCAGATCCTCGACACCACGCGTAATCACCGTTATTCACGGCTCAATGATTTGATGGGGTAACGTAGTTCGACCAGTGTTGAATTGACCTGTCTTTAGCTTCCAGTGGACCACGGCAACGGCAACTGATAGCAGCAGGAAGAGGGTCACCCGGATGTAATTCAGACGGCGCCATTTACCGACAGCAAGGGGCAATTGCGTTGACACCCCATCGATGTTGGCCTGCTGAAAGTTCATTATGTTCGGGGCGAAATAGCCCAGCGTCCAGAGTCTGATTAGAAAGTGAGCCGCGAAAATGAAAAGCAGGGCGTTGCGCACCGGTGAAATCTGCCAGCATAAGCCGATGGCTACCAGAAACGTCATCTCGTGCAACGAATGGGCAACAACCCAGAACGTTTTCAAATCCGGGGCATAGGGTCCCTGTAAAACCGACAGGGAGGCCGGCGGTTTGGCACTCCACCTGGGAATCAGTACGGCTGTCTCAAACAACTGCGCGCCATTTACCAGAAAATACGCCAACATCGTCATCAACAGCCAAAGCTCGGCCCGGTTTAAATAGTCAGGAGTGATCATTTTCATGACTTCTTGGCTTAACAGATCTTGAATTTTTCATTCGTTCATCAGATTAGTGACTTTTCTTTTTT
>NZ_BAAHAD010000011.1:0-216963 GCF_054777855.1 Spirosoma jeollabukense | reverse complement strand
TGCATGTATTAGGCCTGCCGCTAGCGTTCATCCTGAGCCAGGATCAAACTCTCCATCGTAAATATGTTTGAGATCAACCGAAGCTGATCTCGATGTTTATAGCCTTATTAAGTGCTAACCTATTGATGTCAATATGTCAAAGAACTGTCTCTCTTTCGAGATGGTGGTCAACCGTTGTTGACCTTCTTTATATTTGGGAGTGCAAAGGTACGGCACTTAACTTTCTTTGTCAAGAAAAAGTCAAAAAATATTTTCGTTAGTTACGTAACTCTTTATTTCTTAACTTATTGATAAAAAGGCTTTTACACATTTTTATCAACTCTTTCCCCCTGATTTGGGAGTGCAAAATTAAGAGACTTTTATACTAAATGCAAGTGTTGCTCTAAACTTTTTTTAAAAGATTTATTCTCCTTGCAGAAAGGGATATCCATAATGCTTTGGCGATACGTAGGTCTCTTTTATAGTACGAGCTGAAACCCAACGGTATAAGTTTAAAGCTGAGCCTGCTTTATCATTTGTCCCCGATGCGCGAGCGCCACCAAAGGGTTGCTGACCTACAACAGCTCCCGTTGGTTTGTCATTGATATAAAAGTTTCCCGCAGCACTCTGAAGGCTGTGCGAGACTTGTTCGATCACATAACGGTCTTTAGCGAAGATTGATCCTGTGAGCGCATAAGGTGACGTATCATTCACCAGTTTTACTACATTTTCAAAGTCAGAGGGCTCGTAAACATATATAGACAGGACAGGACCAAAAATTTCCTCGCACATGGTCTTGTACTTTGGATCGTTCACTTTCAATACGGTTGGCTCTACAAAATACCCTTTTGATCCATCGTAATTACCTCCTGATACAATATTTACCTGGCTATTTTGCTTTGCTTCATCGATATAGGCAGTAATTTTTTTGAACGATTTTTCGTCAATTACGGCGTTAATGAAGTTAGTAAAATCTTCAGTCACGCCCATTTTTATTTCGCCTAAGAATTGTTTCATCATGGCCTCAATGGCTGGCCAAAGAGTAGATGGAACATAGGCACGAGATGCAGCTGAGCATTTCTGGCCCTGGTATTCAAAAGCTCCTCTCACCAAGCCGGTAGCTACCTCGTCGGAATCCGCTGATTCATGTACCAGCACAAAATCTTTTCCACCCGTTTCGCCTACAATACGTGGATAACTTTTGTATTTGTGAATATTAGCGCCAATTGTTCCCCAAATTTGTTGAAAAACACGTGTACTACCCGTAAAGTGTATGCCAGCAAAATCAGGGTGATTAAATATAACCTCACCAGCAACTGGCCCATCCACATAAATAAGGTTGATAACTCCATTTGGCAAACCGGCTTCCAGAAGCACTTCCATTATTACTTTAGCCGATAAGACTTGCGTGTATGCGGGTTTCCACACAACCGTATTGCCCATTAAGGCAGCGGAAGTAGGCAGGTTCCCAGCTATAGCCGTGAAATTGAACGGTGTTAATGCAAACACAAAGCCTTCAAGTGGACGATATTCCAATCGATTCCAGACTCCAGGTGATGAATTAGGCTGTTGTCGGTAAATATCCGTCGCGTAGTGAACATTGAAGCGTAAGAAGTCAATCAGTTCGCAGGCTGAATCAATTTCAGCTTGATACGCATTTTTCGATTGACCCAGCATGGTGGCCGCATTAATTCGAGCGCGGTAAGGACCGGCAATAAGATCGGCAGCTTTCAGGAAAATACTTGCCCGATGCTCCCATGACAAATTTGCCCAAGCGTCTTTTGCTGCTAAAGCAGCTTCAATCGCCTGATTAACATGCTGACTGTCACCTTCATAAAAATAGCCAAGTGTATGCTGATGATCATGTGGAGGAGCAACTCGAAGTTTTCGATCGGAACGAACTTCCTGTCCATCGATATACATGGGAATATCGGTTTCCTGTGAGCGAAAATCCTGTAAGGCTAGTTTAAGTGCTTCACGCTCAGGTGAACCGGGGCGGTACTCTTTAACCGGTTCATTGGCCGGTGTTGGTACGTTAAATAATCCGAAAGACATGATGATGTGTACGAGTTTTTACAAATTTACGGATTACGTTACGTATCCAATTCATACACATTTATCCAATTATCCACATTTGTTTTCCACATTTCATTAGTTCAAATTCGATTCATTGAGCTGATTTAACGTACTTTGTTATCCTATTTTGACTTTACTTATGCGTTTTTACAGCACAAATAGCCCACAAACAACGGTAACTGCCAGGGAAGCTCTTTTTCATAGTATGCCTTCGGATAAGGGTTTGTACATGCCAACATCCCTACCCCATTTGGGGGCTGACTTCTTTAAAGTTATTGCAGGACAATCTCTAGCCGATATTGGTTTTGCCATTAGTCAGGCTTTATTTGGCACTGAAATAAGTAACGCAGATTTAGAAGAGCTTACCCATCACGCGTTTCCATTCGATACGCCAGTTGTTGAACTGGAACCTGGTAAAATGGGGGTTCTGGAGTTATTTCATGGGCCATCTTTGGCTTTTAAAGATGTTGGAGCACGTTATATGGCTGCTTTGATGTCTTACTATTCGAAGCAAAGTGATAAAGAAGTAAATATTCTCGTTGCAACTTCTGGCGACACAGGCGGAGCCGTTGCCATGGGCTTTCATAACGTGCCGGGCGTTCGCGTTTCGATTTTATATCCTAGTGGGCGTGTTAGCGAATTACAGGAAAAACAACTCACTACGCTTGGCGGTAATGTGCAGGCTTTCGAGGTAGATGGTTCTTTTGATGATTGCCAGGCTATCGTGAAGCAAGCCTTTGTTGATGCTGAGCTGAATGCTCAATTGTCTTTGTCCTCCGCTAATTCGATTAATATTTTTCGGCTCATTCCTCAAGGGTTTTACTACGTTCGAGCGTATGGCCAAGTCCGTCAACAGAAAAAGCCTGTCGTTTTTTCGACGCCAAGTGGCAATTTTGGTAATCTGAGTGCTGGTGCTATGGTTCAGCAAATGGGTTTGCCAATTGCTCATTTTGTTGCAGCAACTAATTTGAATCACGTTGTACCGACTTACCTCAAAACTGGTATTTATTCTCCCAAGCCTTCCATTGCTACAATTTCAAATGCTATGGATGTGGGAAGTCCGAGTAATTTTGTTCGATTAGCACATCTTTACGACGACGATTATGACCGCTTCAAAGCAAATGTTTCTGGCTATTTCTACAATGACGATGAAACACGGGTTGGCATGCGACAGATTTTTGATCAGTTTGGTTACGTCTCCTGTCCTCATACGGCTATTGGTATAATGGGCTTGCAAACCTATATGAACGAAACCAAGGGCGATTTTATGGGTATTGCTCTAGCAACTGCGCATCCATCTAAGTTTAAGCCTTTAGTCGAGTCTATATTAAATAAGCCAGTTGATGTACCCGAGCGCTTAGCCGTTTTGGCAAATCGAACGAAGCAAAGCATTTATATTCCCGCTCTTTATGAAGCTTTCAAAGAATCTTTACTTCAAACCGTCGTATAGAAAACAGAGTTATCCACAAAAAAGGCCGATTTCTATTAGAGATCGGCCTTTTTTGTGGATAACTCTGTTCAAAACTACTATTCTTTGTGTACAACTAATTAACTGTATCGCCCCGTAATGCCCGGAAGCGTTTACGTGCTTCGGCTCCATATATGCTTCCGGGATACTGGGTTAACACTTTTTGATAAGCTTCCATAGCTGCATTTTTATCTTTCAGACGCTCCTCATAAATTTTTGCCTGAGTATAGAGTGCGTCATCTCCCAGAATGTCATTGGGATATTTGCTAACGATTTTCTTTAGGTCTTCAAGTGCTTCAGCTGTTTTACCCTGTTTCAGATACGTATTGGCTCGCAACCATAGGATTTCATCCACTAAGCTATGGTCAGCATATTTGGTCAACATCTGATTCAGCGCACTCACAGCTTCGTCGGTTTTATTCTGGAAGAGCAATAGATCAATTGACGCATATTCACGCATGGCTGCTTCTGTACTATCTAAGCCGGTGTTATCCACAATTAATAAACTTAGTTGCTCAGCGTCATTAGCGATTTCACGGGAAGTGGCCAGTTTCAATACATCGAGCAAATCTTTAGCTACGGCTAGATTTCCTCGGTAATAATGAAGTTTAGCGTTTTTTAACTTGGCTTCATAACCTAACAGTTCCTCCTTCTGGGATTTTTCAACCTGCGAATACAGTAAGGTAGATTCCCAAGGCTCTCCTTTGAGCAAGTAGATATCACCTTTGTCAAGTTTACAGCGATCAACAAAGTTTTTGTCCGTTTTTCCCAAATCAATGGCCATGTCCAACACAGTTAGGGCTGTATCTTTGCTATCCAGATAATTGCCGTATAGGTTAGCGGTACTACGTAGCGCTTCGAGCGTTTTTACGTTTGTACCGATCTCCTGTAGCATTCGTTGGTAATCGCCAATGAGTTTTCGAATTTCAAGCTTATCTACTGGATATGTGTTTTTCACCTGCTCTTCCCGAGCGTTGATAACGAGTCGGCGTGCAAACGGATAAAGCTGGCCTTGTGGATAAGTTGTGTATATGTATTCAAATGCCTCAGCCGCTGTTTTATATTCCTTGTTATTCATGGCCAGCATGCCCAGGTCATAGACCCGACTACCATTCAATTTCATGCGTTTATCGGTAGCCTTTTCCTGTAGCAAAGCGCGGCTGAACTTTTGCTTCTGGACAAAATACCAGATTAGAAGTTCATTATACGCCAATTCATTCGGCTCTAGCTGAATCTTAGAGTATAAGGCTTTTTCCACAAGTGGTTCATCTTTTGTGTTAATAAAGCCCTGTAGTGCGGCTAAAACGGTTTCTTTCTTGTCTGGCTGCTTACTAGTAATAATGATTTCGTTAATCGCTTTTTCAGTTTGACTAGTTGCTTTGTATAGGCTCATTAAATCCTCACTGTGAGCCGTTGGATCTTTGCTGACGTCACGTATCGTTTCAAACGATTGAATTGCCCAGCGCGTCTCTCCTGCTTCGTTAAAGGCAGCTGCAATCTTTTCAAGTTTAGGAACCGACGATTTGCTTGCTTGAATGGCTGCGGTATAATGTGCCTTTGCCTGCGTTGTGTCCCCTTGTTGTGTTGCTATTTGGCCAGTCAACAGATCATAATAGGCCCGATTGGGTTCATCACTACGATGTTGCTTGCGTAAGTACTTGACTGCATCGTCTGTTTTATTACTTTTTTGTAAACTGTACACGTACCGTGACACTTTATCCCACGTTATGTCTGTTTTCAACAGTTTGGCATATTCGTTGGCTGCTTTTTCAAATTCGCCGGCTTTATAGTATTCTTCAGCCAACGTCGCTCCAGTCTGTCCCCAGGCCAACCCCATTGACAACATCCATAGCAATGCAATAATGACTTTTGACCTTATTAACATTTTATAAAAAAGCTTTTTAAAAGAAACGTTATTATACCTATTAGCTATGTGGATATGTGTACAAATATGTTGTCCACTTTTTAAGTTAGTCAATGTGGATAAAAGTAGCAAGATATCCACAAGCTTTACTTTACTTATCCACTTGTAATCTATTCATTTTTAAGTAAATAACATTTTATCCACATTCTCGTTATTTTATATCTGTGGATTTGTGTATAGATTTTATGCACACTTTTAACTGGGGAAAATTTGTGGAGCGAGTTGTGATATGTATGAGTTTCTCCACACATACTACCTTTTAAAAAAGCTATGTGGATTACTTCGCTACTCGTCCACACCAATACATCTGCTTGTGAACAAGTTTTCCACACCTCTTGCCTGGTTATACACATGCTTATTCACACTAAAGTTTAACTTTTTTAATTTAGAATTGACCTTTCCCGGATTGATATGGGAAAGAGATATTATTCAGAAAATCAAGTGGATAACTAGGCTTTCTTAAAGAGGTAGATCAGGCTGGAATAATTACCGGTTCGTTTAGCTTTGGCATTAGATGATAAACCAACCTGCATACTTTTCAAATAATCAGTTTTGCCAGTTTGATACCGAGTGCTTAGCATGGCTATATAAAATGCATCGAACAGCATGGGCCGTTGATCAATTAGTTTAAAGCCATGTTTCCTAAAAAGGGGTTCTATAGTGGAGGGTGTAAAATGGTATAAGTGTCTGGGTACATCGTATGCTGCCCAGTATTGCTTAAACGTATGCGCATCATAAGAATCGGAATTTGGCACTGCAATTAACAATGTCCCCTGTTCGGCAAGTAATTTGTGCAGGTCCGGAATTGTCTCGTTTAATGTGGGGATATGTTCAAGTACGTGCCAAAGGGTAATTATATCGAATGGCTGTTCGCCTGCTAATGCTTTTAGGTCTGGCTTGATCTCAGCCCGCAGTTTTTTTATGGCTGTAGCGCGAGCGTCATCATCTGGCTCCATTCCCGTTATCTGCCAGCCGCCCGACCGGCAACTTTCTAAAAATGCGCCCGTTCCACAGCCTACATCTAAAATATTCCCCGCATTACCTCCATTTAGTTTTTTGATTAAACTCAATTTTGACCGTAACGTGTAGTTTCGCACTAATCGATAGGCTGTATTTATCAATCCACTGCTTTCATCATTGTGCGATACGTATTGATCCGATTTGTAATAGGAACCAATTGAATCAGTGTCAGGTCGAGGATTGGTAAATCGAAAACTGCACTTATGACACTGCTGGATAGCGAAATTCTGATTACTTACTAGATAATCTGTGCAGATTAAAAATGGATTGAATGTAGTGTTGCCACAAACAGGGCAGTGCTTTACAGTTTCTAACACAGTGAGTAGTCTTGATGAAATTAATAAAGTTCTGATTATAGATAGATACGATCTAATCAGAACCTGAACGAAACAAATTACCGACCCATATAGACCAGTAGAATGGAAACATCGGACGGGCTGACACCGCTAATTCGAGATGCCTGACCAATAGTAGAAGGACGTAATCGTTTTAATTTTTCCTTTCCTTCGAACGAAAGAGCCTTTAATCTGTCATAGTCAAATGTGGGATTTATTGATAGATTTTCCCATTTGTCTAACTTATCAGCATTCTGTTTTTCACGATTAAGATAGTCTTCGTACTTTATTTCAATAACGGCCTGTTCAATCACCTCCTCCCCTACCCTAGTCTCTGGCATGTCAGCAACTAATTTTAGTAGGTTTTTCACCTCCTCCTGTTCAATTTCTGGACGCTTTAGTAACGTATAAAAACTGCTTTTCTCACGTAACGTAGCACTTCCCTTGCTTTCGAGCCAACCGTTTATTTCCTCTGGTCTTACTTTAGCAGCCCGAATTGATTTGATTAACTCGGTGATACCATCTCGTTTAGCGGTCATCGTGTTATAGCGATCCTGAGATGCCAGACCAATTGCATATCCTTTCTCAGTAAGCCGCAGGTCAGCATTGTCCTGCCTAAGAAGCGTTCGATACTCCGCCCGTGATGTGAACATGCGATAAGGCTCTTCTGTACCTTTGGTAATTAGGTCATCAATCAAAACGCCTATGTATCCTTCGGATCGTTTGATGGTAAACTCGGCTTCTTCGTTTGCGTTTCGATGTGCATTAATACCTGCCATCAGCCCCTGACAAGCTGCCTCCTCATAGCCTGTTGTCCCATTTATTTGGCCTGCAAAAAAGAGATTGTGCACTAATTGAGTTTCTAAAGTTGGCTTTAATTGAGTAGGTGGAAAGAAATCGTACTCAACAGCATAACCCGGCCGAAACATACGTACGTCTTCAAAACCCGGGATTTTACGTAGTGCGTTGTATTGAACGGTCTCCGGTAGGGATGTCGAGAAACCATTTACATAGACTTCCACTGTATCCCAACCTTCTGGCTCTACGAAAATCTGATGTCTATCTTTATCCGCGAAACGGTTTATTTTATCTTCGACAGATGGGCAGTAACGTGGTCCTAATCCTTTGATTCGTCCCGTGAACATGGGTGATTTGTCGAAGCCCGTTTTTAGCTCATCATGAACTGCCTGATTTGTATAGGTAACCCAGCAGCTACGTTGCTTGGTTAGACTAGGCGTATTTGTGTAAGAGAACTTGCCTGGTTTTTCATCACCAAGCTGCTCTTCCATCAAGTTGTAGTTTAAGCTCCGTCCATCTACACGTGGTGGTGTTCCGGTTTTCATACGGCCCGATTCGAAACCCAAACTGATCAATTGTTCCGTTAATCCCGTTGCAGAACGTTCGGCTGTTCGACCTCCACCAAATACTTTTTCGCCGATGAACATCTTTCCATTTAAGAAAGTACCATTTGTCAGGACAACAGATTTAGCGAAAAATTCGACGCCTAAACTTGTTTTGACACCAGTAACCCGTCCATCTTTAACTAAGACTTCATTGACGGTATCTTGCCAAAAATCAATATTTCTGTTTTCTTCCAATGCCTTTCTCCATTCCCAGGCAAATACGTTTCGATCACTTTGGCATCTTGGACTCCACATGGCGGGACCTTTCGAGCGATTTAGCATTCGGAATTGAATCATGCTTTTATCGCTAATTATTCCCGACATGCCGCCTAAGGCATCGACTTCACGCACAATCTGGCCTTTGGCAACTCCACCCATAGCTGGGTTGCAGGACATTTGGGCAATAGTCTGCATATTCATTGTAATAAGTAAAACGCTTGAACCCATGGTTGCTGCTGCACTTGCGGCTTCACAACCAGCATGGCCTGCTCCCACTACAATGACATCGTATGAAGAATACATTTCTGTTAATTTTTAAAAAATGTTTCACGTGGAAACTTTTCACAAAATTGTCAAAAGTTGTCGGAAAGATAAAACGTGATAGGATTTGCAATACACTGGCAACAAAAAACCGCAGACCTTTGTGCCAAGTCTGCGGTTTTAAAGTGAGATAGAAACTACTTACTCACTTTTTGCAAATACTGATTGGCTTCTTTTTTGTAAAACAAATTGTAGTTCGGCGTCACAGAGCGAAGTACTTCGACCTGCTTTGTTTTGTTCTGAAGATTCGTGGAATCAAAAAAAGCTGGTGTACTACGTTTGACTGATTTGGCTGCTTCAGCTTCCCGTTTTGGATCTTCCTCCTGTTGCTTGAGGGCTTTTTCGGATTCAAGAAGACGAGTCAAAATTTCATTCTGGCGATTGATGGTAGTTGGATTGACTCGTTTGTTGACTAAATCGGTTTCGGCTTCATCCATCTTTTCCATTAACTCTTTAACCTGCTTTTCCTGTTGCTTACCAGCCTCAGTCCCCTTTGCATTCTCCTCCATTTTCTTCAGGAGACTACGGATCATCGCTTGTTGGGCAGCCATCTCGGAGAGTTCTTCCGATAACCCCCTTCCCGATTTACCTCCTTTTTGAAGCTCTTTCATTTTTCCATTGAGTTGCTTTTGCATCTCACTCATTTCACCATCACCCGGCTTGCTGCCCTTTTTGTCTCCCTTGCCTTTCCCTGGCATTGCCATAGCATTCATTTGTTGTTGCATATTTTTCAATACGTCACTCAACATAAGTGCTAAATTATTGATGGAGGTCATGGCAAACTGCTGTTTAGAGGAAGCCATGTTTAAGCGACGGTCACGCAATTGTTGAACACTTTCGTCCATATATG
The DNA here is from genome assembly GCF_054777855.1 of Spirosoma jeollabukense. Taxonomy (NCBI): domain Bacteria; kingdom Pseudomonadati; phylum Bacteroidota; class Cytophagia; order Cytophagales; family Cytophagaceae; genus Spirosoma; species Spirosoma jeollabukense. The sequence continues at coordinate 207,368 of NZ_BAAHAD010000011.1, read as the reverse complement.
ACTTCATGTTCGTTAATTCTCGAGTAACAAATGATTGAATTTGTACCACACGACTAGCTAACGCGTTCAGGCTATCTTCAATGATTTTCGCATCGTCCTGTAGCTTCAATTGCTCCTGGGAAAGCTTTGTAACACGCGGATCCTGCAAACTCATGCCTCTGAAATCTTTCATCACTCGTTCCTGTCCAAAAGATAGCGTAATGAGATTATCGAGGATATTTCGTAAGTCATCCATATTTTCCTGCATCTCTTCCATTTCCGAAGACTGCATGGATTCTTTCATGGCTTTACTCATAGCTCGCATTGATTTAGCCGACTTTTTCTGAGAGGAAGCAGCTTTCTTGCCCTGGTCACTTTTCATGCTTTTTGTCGCTTCCTCCATTTCTTTTTTGATATCCTCCTGTTCTTTTTCAGAAGGATCTGGCTTATTCAAATCATCTTTTTCTGCCTGTTTCTCCAGTTCCTTTAGTTGATCCTGTGTGTTTTTAAAATCTTCCTGAGACTTCTCCTGCTGCTTCTCCTGCTCCTGAGATGTCTCGTCTTTCTTATTATTCTCCTCCGCTTGCTTCTCTAAATTATCGGCCTGTTTCTCCAGATTCTCCGCTATATTATTAACCTTCTGCTCCAACTGCATTTGCTTGAAAAGCTTTAAGGCACGGTCTAGATCACGTTCCATATTCTTCTCCTTGCGACTTAGCTTTTCGAGCATATCAGATGCTTTCTCGTCCTGCTTACGCTCCAGCAACTGCTTTAATTGTTCGTATAGCTGTTTGGATTCGGGATCCATGAGTTCGTTGAATAGCTTCTGTAGCTGCTCCATTTTATCCTTCATGGCCTGGTTTTTCTCAGCGAAGCGTTGCTGGGTATCGTTCGTTTTTTGAAGCTGTTCCTGCAGTTTCTGCACTTCCTTCATCAACTCTTCCCGCTTTTGGAGAATGTCCTGAAGTTGCTTTTTATCCTGAAAGTCGGATGTCTTTTTAGTGCGCATCCGGTCTTCCATCTGGTTCAGCTCCTTCTTAATCTCCTGCGTCTTACTTAGCGCATTGTCTATTTGCTGCTCGGTTTTCTCCGCCGATTTATCGACCTGTTTCTGAATTTCGGCATTTGATGGAATCACAAAATTTAGCTGATTCGACCGGCTGGATTTAGGCCCATTAACGCCATCGTTGTCCCATACCTGCACAAAATATTCCAATCGATCTTCCTGTCCAAGCATCAAACTATCCAGCGACCAGTTGTAAACGAAGTTCTGAGACGTAGTGGAACGATTAACGGGAATGTCCTTGCCATAGGTAGGTGACTCTTTCCCATTGCGATTGATTTTGTAATTCAACCGCATTTTTGAGAAGCCATAATCATCCGAAACAAGCCCAGAAAGGGCAATATAATTATAGGTTACTGTGTCCTGAATCCGGTCGACTGAGATTTGGGGATAGCGATCTGGAATAACCTGAACGTTGTATTGTATTGTTGATGGGGAGGAAATCTGTCCGTTTTTAAGCGAGACCGTATACTGAGCATTTTGCATCAGCCGGCGATTGAGAACAAACTTATTTGCTTCCTCCAGGTGAGCTGGTGTTGGCTTTAAGTCAGTGTTGAATCGGAAGAGAAGAGAGTCTGTATGGTCAGCTACAAACTCCCAGTTCACAACAGTTCCTTGTGGTACCAGCAGATTGCCAACGTTAGAAAGTTGTTCTGATGGTTTATTAAGATAGGCTGGATACGTCAACTGTACGTTAAACGAAAGCACAGCCGGACGATCAATCAGCGCAATTTTATACGATGGAGAATTAAAGCCAGAGGCCTCTAAATGGAAGTCTAAATCGCGTTGAAGATTATCAAAGTTATAGGTGAAAGTGTCACCTTTCTGCTCAAGCTTAAACCGTGTTCCATTCGCCACAACATAAACGGCCTGTGGTAAAACATCGCCGTTAATCTTTACCGACAATGGAAAATCTTCGTTTCGGAAAGCTTTCATCGACTTGTTTTGAACAACAAATTGAAAAGGCGCTTCTTCGACAAATTCTTTATTATAGTTAACAAGCCGCGTTGATGACTTGGTAAAAAACGCTGGATTAACCACTAAAATTAACAAGATCAACGCGAGCGGTGGAATCGCATATTTTAGAAATTGCCTGTTACGACTAATTTGTATGGCATTGGCAAATCGGTTGATCAACAACTGCTGCGACCGCTGATTAAGACTAGCCTGGAGCAAATCACTTTGGTCGGATGATATGCGTTGGAGCTGAAGTGTGTTCAGTAACTTATCCCCTACCTCTGGAAAAAAGGTCCCGATTTGTTTAGCTGCTTCATCATTAGTCAAAGGTTTATTGAGGCCATATAAGCTTAGCAGTGGTTTCCCCACCAGCACATAGAGACCAATAAGTATTGTGAGTAAAAAACCAAAAAATAAAACGCCACGTCCTGCCGAATTAAATCGTCCAACAAACTCAGCCGTGTTTATAAATAAATAACCTGTACCCAACAAGGCAATAAAAAGCAAACTGCCCTTTACCAGCTGATTTTGGAAATAGCGTCTTTTATACTCGTCAATACGTTGCAGAAGCGTTGTATAGGCAGTTGATGATTGCATACGAATTCAGGTTGAGTAGTTAAACTAGGAGAGACTCGAAATACTGAATGACGTGTTGTTTTAAGAAATTTTCCTGAGATAAGAGATCACCAACTGGAACCGGTTTTGCCAGTGTCCATTGAGGCCACCCATCTTTATCATACCCTTCAAATGTATAATAATCTGATTGGCTAAGTACTCTGCATACTGCGATGTGCATGAGGTCCTGTTTTGCTTCTTTAGAAAAACGAATAGGGCCCTTTCCAAGCTCTTGTACGCCAATTAAAAATAGAACAGCATTAAGATCAGCTGGGCGTTTTCCTACCAACGATTGAAGTTGATTAAGTAACCCTTCCCACACTTTATCTATACTTTTTTCTTCCACCACGTTCATTACGTTATTGTTATCTCTAAATTACAACGATTTATAGTATCTAACGAATGTTCTTGGTATTTCGATTTATTATTGGGCTTGTAGTCGATTTTACGGATCTCCTCTTTCCTACGCTCTGTCTAGGCTGCAATCAATCTTTAAGCGCAAACGAGCAAGTACTGTGTGCGACATGTCGAATAAACCTACCCGAAACAGGCCAGCATGTTGCTCCTTATAATCAGCACTTACTTAACAAATTTGCGGGGAAAGTGCCTATCCAGTTTGTTGCTTCTTACGTTTATTTTACCAAAGGCGGTATTATACAAAAACTAATTCATGGCATTAAATACAAAGGCCGCAAAGAAGCTGCTAAAACGATTGCGAGCTGGTACGGGCATCAATTAAGGGTAGATAGTACGCTTGTAAATAAAATAGACATACTAATTGGTGTTCCATTGCACAAGAGTCGCCTGCGGCAAAGGGGATACAACCAAGCAGACTATATTGCTCAAGGTTTGTCTGAGTCTCTTAATATACCGTGTCGAACAGATGTATTGAAACGTAACCGCTTCAAGGAATCGCAAACCAAAAAGAACAGGCTCGAACGCTGGGAAAACGTTAAAACAGTTTTTTCTGTAGAAAATTATAAAGAAATAGAAGGAAAAAACGTCGTTGTAGTCGATGACGTACTTACAACGGGGGCAACCATTGAAGCTTGTGCTATTGAGTTGCTTAAAGCGGGGTGCAAATCGGTGGGGGTACTAACAATAGCGGCCACCCATCGCTGAGTGGCCGCACAAATCTTTTATGAGAAACGCTTACTTGTTTCGACCAACGCCAATCATGGCACAACGGAAACCGATCATAGCCGTAGCCGAATCCTGATCTAAATAACGACGTGTGCCGGGTGATAACCAATACGCTACGTCGTTCCAGGAACCACCTTTATAAACCCGCAGTTTATCATCAATCAATGACTGCTTGTTTTTGGTGTCATAATTTTTCGCATCATCCATATAGCCATTCCGACGAATTGGGTTCAGGTCGTTTACATCCTGATAAGACAGTGGACGATATACGTCGTAAACCCACTCATTCACATTTCCTGCCATATTATATAAACCGAAGTCATTAGCAGGATACGCATATATTTCTGCCGTAATGATAGCACCATCATTCGAGTGGCCAGCGATACCGGCATAGTCACCGCGACCACGTTTGAAGTTTGCTAGCATCTGACCCTGTTTACGTCCTTTTTTAGGATTTCGTACTGATGAGCCGTCCCACGGATAGATCCGCTGATTGATCTGATTCTCATCCATGTATTGTGTACCAATGAGTGCTTTGGCTGCATACTCCCATTCGGCCTCCGTTGGAAGGCGATAATCGGGTAGAATCATGCCACTTTCGAGACTTGGTTTAGCTGCAGGGGTTGCCGTTGCTTCAGCCAAGGCTGGCTCAGCGTCTTTCTTGGATTTACGCTTTAGCGAGAAACCGCCTTTCTTCTTGGTGCTGGTTCCGCCTTTCGCCATTTCGTTATTGACAGCATTTGACCGCCAAACCGCATAATCACTCGCTTGTACCCATGATACGCCTACAACTGGGTAATACCGGAAAGCAGGGTAGCGTAGATATTGTGTTACGTATGAATCATTAAAAGACAGTGGATTTGCCCAAACAGTTGTGTCGGGCAGGGCTGCTTTCACAACTTCTTCAGAGGAATCGCGCGTGATGGCATTCAAATATTCGAGATAGTGAACATTGGCCATTTCGGTCTCGTCCATGTAGAACGACTGAATAGAAACCGTCCGTTCGCGGTTATCTCGGGTATTCATTACGTCCTCTTCGAGAGCGCCCATTGTAAACCGGCCACCTTCAATGAAAACAAGGTTTGGTCCAGCTTTCTGTCCCGCAAATTTTTTGACTTGGAAACCGTCTTTCTGGTTGTAAGCAATCCCCGTAGCCGTACTCTTCTTACCAGGCTGCACACTGGTCGGGTGCTTGGACTTACAGGATGCCAGGGCCGCCGTTGCCAGCAGCACAAAAGCCGCTCGTCGCAGGTGATACTTTTGAATCATTGCTCTATTTTGTGTAAAACGTAGGTGCAAAAATCGTAATTAATTCGTCAACGCCCCCATAATTTCATCTAATTGCTCAACAGAAACTACGTCGGTATGCGTAAATATGGGCCGTCCCTTCGATTCCTTTAGCGAACACTTAGCTGGGTGGCGCTTGATATACTCAATTACCTTGCCAAATTGATCGGACTTGAAGAAGTCGTCGTTCCCGTTAGAAACGAAGATCCCTTTCAGGATATTATTCTTAAGCGTCAGTTTTTCAAGGTATAACTGTTCAGCTTTCCAACGAACATTCACCATTTTGATTAGATTTTCGACCTCTTCCGGCATTGGTCCGAAACGGTCGAGCACTTCCTGACGAAAGGCCTGTAACTCATCGTTGTTCTGGAGGCTGTCCAAGCGAGTATATAACGCCAATCTTTCCGAAATATTCGATACGTAGCGTTCAGGGATAACAACCTGTAAATCTGTCTCAATCACCGTATCAGGAAGAGACAGTTTTAAGTCGCCAGGTTTCGTCTCGAACAAGTCTTTAAACTCACTTTCCCGCAACTCCTGAACCGCTTCATCCAGCACTTTATGGTACATCTCAAAGCCAAGGTCATTTACGAATCCACTCTGTTCAGCGCCGAGTAAATTACCGGCTCCCCGTATATCGAGGTCTCGCATTGCGATTTTAAAGCCTTCTCCGAGGTCAGAAAAATCTTCGAGTGTCTGAAGTCGTTTACGAGCATCGGCCGTGAGTAGGGATAAAGCAGGCGTCAATAAATAACAGTAGGCTTTCCGGTTCGACCGGCCTACCCTACCCCGCATCTGGTGCAGATCGGAGAGGCCAAAATAATGCGCATTGTTAATCAGAATTGTGTTTGCATTGGGTATATCCAAGCCGGATTCAATAATGTTGGTAGATACAAGTACGTCGTAATCGCCCTCGATAAAGCGCGTCATGATACGTTCCAGTCGTTCGCCTTCCATCTGACCGTGCGCTACACCAATTCGTGCTTCTGGCACAAGGCGCATAATCAGATTACCGATAGACTCTATATCGCTGACCCGGTTATGAACGAAGAAAACCTGTCCACCACGCCGAATTTCACTACTAACGGCATCGCGAATGGTCGCTTCGTTATATAAGTGAACTTCTGTCGTTACGGGCTGGCGGTTTGGTGGGGGCGTAGCAATGACCGATAAGTCGCGTGCGCCCATCAAAGAGAAATGTAATGTGCGTGGAATAGGTGTGGCTGTGAGTGTTAGTACGTCCACTTCCACGCGCATTTCTTTCAGCCGGTCTTTGGTTTTGACCCCAAATTTTTGCTCTTCATCAATAACTAATAGCCCTAAATCTTTGAATTTTATGTCTTTATTAACGATTCGGTGTGTTCCAATCAGAATACCAATTTCGCCCGATGCTACGTCTTTTAGAATCTCTTTTACCTGAGCGGCCGACCGAAACCGGTTGATATAATCGATTTTTACCGGGAAATCGGCCATGCGCTCCGTGAACGTTTTAAAATGTTGCATGGCCAGTATGGTCGTCGGGACAAGTACTGCCACCTGCTTATTGTCCGTCACGGCCTTAAACGCTGCCCGAATAGCAATTTCAGTCTTACCAAAACCTACGTCGCCACACACGAGCCGGTCCATTGGGTGCGGCTTTTCCATGTCGTCCTTCACATCATTGGTCGCCTTGGCCTGATCAGGCGTATCCTCGTATAGAAATGAAGATTCGAGTTCGGCTTGCAGGAAGCTGTCGCGACTGTAGGCGTAACCCGGCGAAGTGCGACGTTTGGCATAGAGTGCAATCAGTTCGCGGGCAATATCTTTTACCTGCTTTCTAATACGTGATTTTTTCTGCTCCCATTCCTGTGAGCCGAGTTTGCTCATGGTCGGTGGACCACCTTCTTTTCCACTGTATTTAGCGATCTTATGCAAACTGTGGATACTGACCAGCAGAATGTCGTTATCGCGGTAGATGAGCCGTATAGCTTCCTGCTCATTTCCAGCATGATCTACTTTTTCCAGACCGGCAAATCGCCCGATACCGTAGTCTACGTGCGTTACGTAGTCACCAGGTTGAAGTGTTTTCAGTTCACGTAGCGTCAGGGCTTTTGACTTGGAAAACTTGTCCTGAACGCGATATTTATAGTAACGATCGAAAATCTGGTGATCCGTGAAACAGGCTATTTTCAAGGCATCGTCCATGAAGCCTTCCCGCAGCCCAATGTTCATTGGATGAAACTTGACGAAGGGGTCAAGTTCCTCAAAAATTGTGCGGAGCCGGTCAAGTTGTTTGAATGATTCAGCCGCAATAATATTAGTGAAGCCTTTGGCTTGGTTATCGCCCAACGTATCGACCAGGCGTTTGAAATCTTTATTAAACGATGGCTGTGGTTTGGAACTGTACTGCTGTCGCCCTTCAGTTTTGAAGTAAAATTTACGACCAAACTCGACTGTTCTGAATCGCTTGATATCGTTCAGGAACGATCGGCGGGTTTCGAAGAGGGCATTCGGATCAGATATAACCTGAATACCGCCACTATTCGCTAGTACGGATGCAAAGCTCTGTTCAGCTTTTTCGAAACACTTTTCTATAATCTCAAGTGTGAACTCAACATCTTTCGCCCAAATCGTGGTTGCCTCGGGCAGAAAACTGAAAAATGGCTCGCGGGTTTCCTGGGTAAGTTTGGTCTGGATGTTGGGAATTATGTTGATAAACTCAACTGGGTCGGTAGAAAGCTGTGATTCCGGGTTGAATTTGCGGATACTCTCCACTTCATCGTCGAACAAATCAATCCGAAACGGAAACTCGCTAGCGAACGAAAAGACGTCAATAATTCCCCCACGTACTGAAAACTGACCGGCTTCATAAACGAAGTCTGTCTTCTCAAATTCATAAGTCTGGAGCAGTTCCGACACAAAATGCGTATCGAGCTTCTCCCCTACCCGGATCGTCAATGTGTTCGCCTGTAATGACCGTTTATTGATAACCCTCTCCGAAAGTGCCTCGGGATATGTCACCATCAACAAGCCATCTTTCGGTGCCGGGTTGAGTTTGTTGAGCACTTCGGCGCGCATCAGTATGTTGGCATTCTCAACCTCTTCGTATTGATACGGCTTTTTGTAGGACATCGGAAACAACAACACCTCACGAGTCAGCAGGTTTTGCAGGTCATTGAAGAAGTAGGAAGCTTCGTCCCGGTCAGTTAATATGTAGAGGTGATTGCCACCTACTGATTTAAAAATGGCTGAAGCAAGGACCGCATCCAGGCTTCCGGCTAATCCTTTAATTTGCAGCCGTTGCGGTTCAGAAGCTGAGGTTCTACTAAACGGTTCGGCCAGCAATTTTATAAAACTATCATCGGCATATAGGCCGAGCAATTCTTCTGGTTTCAAGCGAATTCAGGTTGTATGTCAAATACGAAAAGCCGCTGGAAGAGCATTCCGGCGGCACAAAAAGATAACAGCAGGTTTTGGAAATTTGTTGCTTTCTGCCTGACTTATTCGACACCAACGAATTCAAAAAAGTTATCCTTCGTTATGATGGCGGTTTTGGTTGGATGATACGCTTCCCGAAACGCTTTGGGAAATCGGGCTTTGGTTTTAGCGTCCCATTTGAACGCGTAGGCAGCTAACGATTCACTGCGTTCTTCCACATAGCCGATCTCCTGCTGCGCATGGGTTCGCCAGAAATACCGACCGATTTCTGTGTTTTGATACGTAGTAAATTTAAGGCGTTCGTTTATTAGAAAGTTCTCCCATAAGGCCTCAGTATCATTCCTATTTTCTATTGTATTGAATTGATTAATGACCGCGTTCCGCAGACCATTATCATAGAAATACAACTTCCGACTTTTTTTGAGTTCATTTGGAAGACTGCGATTGAACGAAGGCAGGTTGTGTATAATGAAAGCCTTTTCTAATAGTTGGACGTATTTTTCCACTGTCTGATTATCCAGATCGCATAGTCTCCCTAACTCATAATACGACACCTCTTTGCCAATCTGCCAGGCTATCGTCTGGACCAGCTTTTCTAATTTTTCGGGCTTTACTATTCGCTCCCAAACAAAAATATCTTTGTATAAAATTTGGTCAGACATCTGCTTGAGCCGGCTTATTTCCTCACCTGAACTAGTGACGATATCAGGGTAGTAGCCGAAAATCAACCGATGGGTCAACTGTCGTTTCTCCTCCAGTAACCCATGATGCTTGACCATTTCACTAAATGAAAGCGGGAATAATTTAAACTCCCAATTCCGACCAGTTAGTGATTCACTGTTTTTGTCAGCCAAAGCAAACGACGCAGACCCAGTTACAATCACCTTCACTTGTTTTAAGTTGTCGGTAATCAGTTTTATTAACTGGTTGATATTTTCTGTTCGCTGAGCTTCTTTGATAATTAGCGTATTTGCCTGGCCAATTAACGGACGTAATCGTGCCGCTGTTAACCCCTGTAACAACTCACGTATGTCGGCATCATCGCCGTTCCACCACAAGACAGGTGGTTTGAAATTTGGCTCTAATTCGTTGATTAGTGTGCTCTTCCCAACACCACGAGGGCCTGACAGTATAACTGCTTTTGGGCCCGAAATGCGTTTTTGAATATGTTCTTTAATATCCCGTAAAATCATAAAAATTGCGATTCAATTCGCAATAATACTATTTATTAATGTGAATGAATCGCAATTTTTATGATTTTACAGCTAAACTTTTTCCTTCAGCTATATTTCTTCTAGTGATGCATAATCGATATTTACTGTATCTAATAGTTGGCGAATACGTGGACTGTCTTCAAAAACGATTACTATTTCTTTTTTGTACTCCAGTTCATCATCTGTCCATTTCCAGTCTTCGGCGCACGCATCCAAAATATTCAATACGTTACTTACCTTGGCAGGATCGCGTTCTTTACTGACAAAATCATTCGTATTGGTGAAATATAATACAATGCGTTCATCTTCAATCCATTGTAAATCATTCAGAGCGTCATTCAATTCGTCCAGGTTGAAGCCGAAATCAGGAATTTCAAGTAAGTCCGCTATTATTTCATAGAACTGCCGCAACGTAATTGCCTTTTTTCCATCAATGTGGGCTATAAAATCGTTCGCGAAATGTTTTTCTAACTCCCGTTCAGATTGGCAGATAAGCGTATTCGGTGTCATTCGATTTTTTATAAAACTGTGAATACGATTATAACTAGTAGATCGTTCCACGTGGAACTGATAATCAGCCAGTTATAATTGTATGTAACCACTTAAATCCTGGTTACATAGGTGTTTTTAGGTAGATTTTACTCACAAAAGTACAATTAATAGGTATAAAAAAATCCCCTCATTGAGGGGATTTTTTCGGATTCAATTCAATGAAAAGAGAGGAATGCGAGCGGCAACCATATTGTGAAACATCAGCTCGGTGATCACAGGTGTCATATACTTTATAAGCGGAAATTCCGAAATTGATTCCATCACCTCTAATTCTGAATCGGCTTTGAAAATACACCACAGTTTCTGGCGGTCAATCGAAAGGGAGTAGGATAGTAAAAATCCCTTTTCCATTAATTCTTCCACTTTGAGCCGTTGTGCTGGAATCCGATTTTCGAATCCTTCATCCATGACAGCGGGAAGGTCAAATTCAACCATGTACTGGCTCATAGGCATTGCTGTTAAATAGTAGCCGGACGTTGCTGGTCCCCGGCTATCAGCAAATTAACGATGTTTAGCTCATCTTCGTTGATTGAATGCGAAAAATTTGGATACAATTTTGCCGTTACGTCGGCACCCATCCGTCGAAAAACGTTCTCAGATTCTAAAACACGTTCTTTCGGAACATGCGAATCGTGGTCGCTACATCCCAGAAAAATAGGCGTATTGCTGAAGCTTCCTTCGTAAGAACGTGGCGTTTCGGCCGGGCCGATCAACCCACCACTCAATCCAAAAATTCCACCGTATTCCATGGCGTTGCGTGCTACGTATTCCAGCATCAGACAAGCTCCCTGTGAAAAACCAAGCCAGTAAATCTGAGGTAATTTGAAATTGAAATCGGCTTGTAACCGAGCCCGGAGGCTAGCCAAAACTTCTAATGCTGACGATAAGTAAGGTTCGTTTTCGGCCAAGGGTCGCAAGAAAGAATGCGGATACCAAGTATTACCTTGGGCTTCGGGTGCGATAAACGCAAAGTCTTTATCTTGAATATATGTCGAGAGAGACAGCATGTCACTTGCCGACCCGCCCCGTCCGTGAACCATAATCATGACTTTGGTTGCCTCTTCCAAAGGCGTACCAGCCATGCGAGTATTGTTTGGGTTATGTATCATACTTGTAGGGTAAACACCGAATCAAGGGAGAAAATCTAGTAATCAACATTTTGCAAGTAGCCTTCGACCACTGGTCAATCCTCCATTATCTAAGTGAAACTCTCTGTTAACTCTGTGTTTCAAAAAATTATTTTATAATAATTTCTGGTAATTCGGCTTCGATCTTAGCCCGGCGAGGTTCATATTGTGGCGGTAATTTGAGGGCTGTACCTAATTCCGAAAGAGGCTCATCGACCATAAACCCTGGAGGATTCGTGGCAACTTCAAACAGAATTCCACCTGGTTCGCGGAAGTAGATGCTGTTAAAATAATTACGATCCTGAACGGGGGTAACATGATATCCGCCCACCTGCAACTGCTCCTGAATGATCAACTGCGTTTCATCCGAATCAGTTGAGAACGCTACGTGGTGAACCGAACCGGCACCCTGTAAAGAGTGAACATCTTTAGGCGAATGCAATACGTCCACAAAATTACCTGAACCACCAATCCCGGCTTTGAACCGGAAGCGACCTTCCTCCTCCCCTACCAACGTATGCTGCATAGTTTCGGTCAAGAGTTTAATGGTACGATCAGGATTTACTTCGTTTAAGGTAACTGTGTGGAAACCACGAACAGCATACTCCACAGGAATCCGGCCGTTGTCCCAACCGGAGCGTTGATCGTCATCGGTGAAGACAAGCTCGATGCCCATACCGTCAAAATCTTCAAAACGCAGATAGGTTTCTGAGAAGCGATTGTATGGACCCGCGTAAGGAACGTTACGTTCATGTAGACGATCCATCCAAAAACTGAGCGATGCTTTCGGCACTGAAAACGCTGTGTAAGTCAACTGCCCGACGCCTTTCCGGCCACGAGGCAATTTTCCATATGGGAAGAACGTCAGAATCGTACCGGGCGAACCGGTTTCATTGCCATAGTAAAGATGATAGACATCTGGCGCGTCGAAGTTCACCGTTTTTTTGACCAACCGGAGGCCAAGAATATCTGTATAATAATCAACGTTACGTTGCGTATCGCCGGCTAATGTGGTAACGTGATGAAGGCCATTTATGAGCGTTTCCATAAGTTTGAAAGAAGCTAAAGGGTGAAAATATTATAATTAAAAATAAAATGTCATTACATTTAATGTATATACATCTAATTAAGAAAAACAGTTCAAATAAAAAAAGTCCGAGTTGTATAACCCGGACTTTTTTTATTTTACCCAAAGCTAGCAGGGGGCAAACGATATAGAATAATATTACTCCGTGAGAAACGGATAGTCCTTCTGCATATAAACATCTTTAAACGCTTCTTCAGGATCGGGATAAGGAGACTCTTCTGCAAACTTAACAGCCTCATCGACGATGCCCTTTATCTTCTGATCAATGGCAGCTAGATCTTCTTCAGTAGCCATACCCAGATCCAGGATTTTGTGTTTAATGTTCTCGATAGGATCACGTTGTTTGTACTCTTCAACCTCGTCTTTTGAACGATACTTCTGCGGGTCAGACATAGAATGTCCACGATAGCGATACGTACGGAACTCCAGGAAGGTTGGGCCTTCGCCAGCCCGGGCGCGTTCCGCAGCCCGACTAACCGACTCGTAAACGGCTTCAACACTCATGGCGTCGACAGGCTCGGACGGCATGTCATACGCTTCGGCAAGCGTGTACAAATCTGTTACATTTGAGGTGCGGGCAACCGACGTACCCATGGCATAGCCGTTATTTTCTACAACGAAAATAACGGGCAATTTCCAGAGCATAGCCATGTTGAACGCTTCGTGAAGGGCACCCTGCCGAACAGCACCATCGCCCATAAACGTGATGCAGAGGTTACCTGTCTTATTATATTTCTCCGAGAAAGCAATTCCTGCGCCCATTGGAATTTGAGCCCCAACGATGCCGTGTCCACCTACGAAATTAACCGACTTATCGAAGATGTGCATCGAACCACCCTTGCCTTTTGAAGAACCGGTTTGTTTGGCAAACAGCTCGGCCATGATAGCGTTTGGACTGGAACCAAGGGCGAGTGGAATACCATGGTCACGATAAGCTGTGATCCATTTATCATCTTTCGTTAGCGCCGAATATGAACCCGATGAACAGGCTTCCTGACCGATATAAAGGTGACAGAATCCCCGGATCTTCTGTTGACCGTAGAGTTGACCAGCTTTCTCTTCAAATTTCCGCTGCAACTGCATCGACTCATACCAGTACATATACCGTTCTTTCGGATGCACCGTTTTTTCGGCTTTCATTGCCTTTCCGTTTTGTTTGGTTTTCTCTTTGACGCTTGCCATGAGGAATGAAGTTCGATAAAATCAATAATTGCTGTCTGGCAGCCAACCGCCAGAGCACTGTGTTAGCAGCGTGGTGCCAACTGGTTAGGCGGGCTGTTTCTACTAACAAACCGACCGTATCTTTGTTGCCAATATCAACTGATCATTCCAATTAGTAAGCTAGAGTATCAATTGACTGCCGCGAAATTACGCATTATCGCGTTATGCGCTATACCTATGTACCTCGAAAAACTAAGCCTGACCAATTTTAAGAACTACGAAGATGGCCGGTACACCTTTGGACAACAGGTAAACGTGATTGTTGGCCCCAATGGTAGTGGTAAAACCAATCTGTTGGATGCCATTTATTTCTTGGCCCTGAGCAAAAGCGCTTTTCAAAGTCAGGACGCACTAAGTATTCTGCATGATGCCGACTATTTCATTATTGATGGCATTTTCGAAGAACATGACGATCGTAAAGTACAGATAACAATTAGTTTACAGCGAGGGCAGCGGAAAGTATTGATGGCCGACAAAAAGCCCTACGAACGTATCAGTGAGCACATTGGCCGGTTTCCGGTGGTGCTGGTTGCCCCGAATGATACGGATCTGGTACGGGAACACAGCGAAGACCGGCGGCACTTTTTCGATGGTGTACTCTCTCAACTCGATGCAGAGTACCTACGCAATTACCTGATGTATCAGCAGATACTGAAACAACGTAATAGTCTCCTCAAACTTTTTGCAGAACGTAGTCAGGTTGATAATGACTTGCTTGATACGTATGACGAGCCCTTGCTTGATCTGGGAAAAAAAATTCATGATCGACGTCGGCGGTTTGTCGAGGAGTTTCTTCCCAGTTTTCGAGCGCATTACGCCTACCTGAGCGATGAACGGGAAGAGGTAACAATAGTATATGAGTCAGAAGTAAGTAACCCGGCCTTTGCTGATGAATTCCGCCATTTCCGACGACGCGACACAGTCCTGCAACGAACAACGATGGGTATTCATAAAGATGACTACTCATTTATGATTGATTCTGGCAATGGTCAGCCGGTACTACTTAAAAAATTCGGATCACAGGGACAGCAGAAGACATTCGTTATCGCTCTGAAGCTAGCCCAGTTCGATGCGTTGCAGGCTGAAAAAGGAATCAAGCCACTACTCCTGCTGGATGATATATTCGACAAGTTGGATGATCGACGCATCGGAAAACTGATCCAGCGAATGGACGAGGGTGCTTTTGGCCAGCTTTTCATAACGGACGCCCGCCCGGAGCGTACCCGTGAACTACTTAACAAAGTAGAAGCAGATATACGGTTTTTTGAAATAGGTGCCTAAATAGCTAGTATTGAAGTATAGAAATTTCGTAAATGGTATGGCCCTTTTTGGTTGGCATCTAGTATCTTAGTAAGGCTTTATCTCTGCTACGTCCTCCTTTTTAGAGCCCGTCGATTTAGAAATTCGTCGGGCTTTTCCGCTGTTTCACGCCACCAATCAGGCCGTTCATCACTTAATACAAAAAGGAAATGGAAACCAAGAACTATATTTGAGTTTCCTAAGTTCACCCTCCAAACGTTCTATTATATAATGAAGGAGAGGATCTTAGAAGAGACCGAGCGGTTATTTTGGAAATATGGGGTGAGATCAGTAACGATGGAAGAAATCGCCAAACAGCTGGGTATTTCTAAGAAAACGATCTATCAACATTTCGCAGATAAAGAACAGATTTTATACGAAGTACTTCAGGACAAAATAGGCAAACATCAGTCGGAAATGGCTTGTGCAGTTGTGGAGACAACGAACCCGGTTGAGGAAATAATGAATGTTCTGAATATGATGCAGAAAAATGCCGATCAGATTAGTCCTAACTTGCTCATTGATATTAAGCGCTATTATCCACAGGCATTTGTCTTATTTCGCAAATTCAAGGAAGAACATATTATGCGATCAATTCTTGAAAATATTCAAAGAGGTATTGATCAAGGGCT
Source organism: Spirosoma jeollabukense (assembly GCF_054777855.1). NCBI lineage: Bacteria > Pseudomonadati > Bacteroidota > Cytophagia > Cytophagales > Cytophagaceae > Spirosoma > Spirosoma jeollabukense. The sequence continues at coordinate 191,775 of NZ_BAAHAD010000011.1, read as the reverse complement.
GTATCGCGCTGACATAAACCCCGATATTTTAGCCCGCTTACGGGTCGAGCAGATTGAGTTAGCTTTCGATAATGACATTTTCCCGACGGATCAGTATACCATGCACGATATTCAATATGAGTTGATGCATCATTTCATCAGAGGTATGCTAACCGATAAAGGTTTCACCATTTACAATCAGTATGTTCACATTAAGAATGAGTTCAATCTTCCTCTTTATGAAAAAAAGTAGTTTACGTTTGATTGCTGTTCTTTGTTTATCGACAAGTTGGCTTAGGGTGGCGGCACAAGTACCTACCCAACCATCTGTTGGTCAACAACCTACAGGAGCAATTGGCAGTGGTCAGCAACCGGGTGCCCAGCAGCCCGCTGCAACCGGAGTGATCGTGGCACAGCCTGGGGTGGCACCTGGAACGGGCGTGGCTGTGCCCGGACAACCGAGTAGTAATGCAACGGGTACTACTCCGTCATTGGACCCGGCTGCTGGGCCTGTAAACCTTCAGCCCAGCGTTATTTCCACCTTTAATTCGGGTTTGGGACTCGCTCCAACGGGACTTACGCCTTCGGGTCGGCCAACCAATGGAAAAGGATTTACGTTACAGGAAGCGATTGAGTTTGCTATACAGAAGAACGTTAGCGTACGGAATGGTCAGCTCGATGCTGTAAGTTCTGAAGCGCGTATTCGGGAAATCAGATCATCAGCGTTGCCGCAAGTGACCTTTAGTGGTTCATTGACGGACAACGTTATTATTCAAAAAGCATTTTTACCCGCTAACACGTTCGACCCAACCGCACCGGCTGATCTTTCTATACCTGTAAAATTCGGCGTTAATTATTCGGCCAACGGAAGCGTCAATTTGAATCAGGTAATCTATAGCGCCAGTCTAAACGTTGGCTTACGGGCGGCCGCTACGTATCGTGAACTGGCTCAACGAAATTTACAGAGCACCAAAGTGACGGTAGCTGAACAGGTAGCCAAGGCGTATTATGGGGTGTTGGTGGCGGTGGAGCGGGCTAAGCTACTCGATTATAACATTACCCGGCTCGATACATCGCTTAATGAAACAAGAGAGCTGAACCGGCAGGGATTTGTTGAAAAATTAGACGTTCAGCGCCTGGAAGTACAGGCAAATAACTTACGGGCCGAGCGTCAGAACGTACAGAACCTGATCGAGCTAAGCTATACCCTGTTGAAGTTCCAGATGGGCTTGGGAGTGAATGATGAAATTACCCTGTCAGAGCAATTGCAGGATAGAACTGTTGACGACCTAAGGCCACTCGTTTCGGCGGACCCTACTTTTCAATACCAAAGTCGAATCGAATACTCAACGCTGGAAACGCAGATAAAACTGGCCGAGCAGGATATCGAATTGACGCAGAAAGGGTATTATCCGTCTCTGTCCGGATTTGCTAACTATGGGTATAACAGTGGACGTAATGGATTTGGCCAGCTAATTACCGCTCCCTGGCTCAACTTTGCTACCATAGGTTTGAGTTTGCAGGTACCCATTTTCGATGGTTTTCTAAAGCGCAGCCAGATTGAGCAGAAACGCATTACTTTGCAAAAAGCCCAGAATAGTGGCGAACTGCTACGTAATTCGATTGACCTGCAAATCCGGCAGGCGAGTATTACGCTAAACAACGGCCTGCAAACCCTGCAAACTCAACAACGTAACCGCGATCTGGCGCAGGAAATTGTGCGGGTGACGCGGGTGAAATACAAAGAAGGTGTTGGCTCAAGTATCGAAGTACTGAACGCCGAGGCATCGCTTCGGGAAGCTCAGACCAATTATTTCGGCTCCTTGTATGATTTCCTGATTGCGAAAGTTGATCAGGACCGATCGCTCGGCCGACTCTATGTGGGAAATTAGTCCTCGATTTTTTGCTATTCTGTTCCTAAATGAACTTTAAAATTCCTCTGGCAAAAGCAGAGATTAAAACATTCAAAACATATACAATGAAACCATACTACGCAATTGCCCTGGTTAGCCTGCTGGCTGCCTGTTCCGGGGAGAAAAAAACTGGTGTTGAGGGTAAACGTAATGAGCTTGCTGAGTTGAAGACGCAGGAAGCCGAACTAACCGCAAAGATTAAAGCGCTGGAAACGGACTTGAAAAAACTTGATCCGACCAAGAAAGAAGAAGCTCGTACAAAAGACGTACAGGTAGCTCCCCTAGCGGCCAGTACGTTCCGGCACTTTGTGGAGTTGCAGGGCACCATCGACGCTAAAAACAATGTACAGGTATCGCCAAAGTCGGGTGGGGTTGTTACGGCGGTTTACGTGAAAGAGGGCGATTATGTGAAAGCTGGGCAACGTATTGCTCAGGTCGACGATCAACTTTTGCGCGAGTCGGTATCTGAAGTAAAGACGCAGCTTTCCCTGGCGAATACCGTATTCGAAAAGCAGGAAGCTTTATGGAAACAGCAAATAGGGACAGAGATTCAATATTTGCAGGCCAAGAATAACAAAGAATCTTTGGAGCGCCGGATGTCGACGCTTAATGCTCAAATAGGTCAATCGACTGTAACGGCTCCCATTGCGGGCGTGGTGGATCAGGTTAACGTGAAAGTTGGCCAGTCGGCGGCCCCTGGTATGGGCCTGGTTCGGGTTGTTAATCTGTCGCAACTGAAAGTGGTTGCCAAGGTAGCCGATTCGTATGCGGGCAGTGTTCGGAAGGGTGATGCGATAACAGTTGAGTTTCCGGATCTGCAAAGGACGCTAAACTCACGTATATCGTTTGTGGCCACAACGGTCGATCCGCTCAGCCGGACATTTACGATCGAAGCTCCGCTACCATCGGACAACGCACTGAAACCCAATATGCTGGCCAGAATTAAAATTAACGATCACACACTGGCAAAAGCCATTGTTATCAATCAGAATCTGATTCAGAGTACGGAGAATGGCCAATTAGTATACGTAGCGGTCAATGAGGGTGGCAAAAAAATAGCCAAAGCGAAGACTGTGAAAACGGGTCAGTCCTATGGTGGAAAGGTCGCTATCACAGAGGGTTTGAAAGCAGGTGATCAGATAGTTACGGCCGGCTATCAGGATTTGGTGGATGGCCAACCCATTAGTTTTTAGTTGAACTCTAACCTTCTTCACCATGAAAATTGAACATTACAAAACGTTAGGGTTCACCAACTGGTGCGTTGAGAACCGTACGGCGATTTACATCTTCACGTTCCTGATCTCGATTGGTGGGTTGTTCGTATATAATAACCTGCCGAGGGAGCAATTTCCTGACGTTAAGATCCCTCAGGTATACATCAATACGGTGTATGTAGGGACGGCACCCGCCGACATTGAAAATACGATCAACAAGCAGATTGAGAAGCAATTGAAGTCCATTTCGGGCGTCAAACGCATTAAATCGAATGCTTTGCAGGACGTATCGGTTATTCTGGTCGAATTTAATCCTGACGTGCAATCGGCTGAAGCTTTGCAGCGCGTTCGGGATGCTATCGACAAAGCGAGACCTGATTTACCTGATGAGCTGGATTCAGGACCAACGGCGCAGGATGTTGACATTTCGGAGCTACCGATTATGAACATCAATATGGCCGGTAATTTCTCGCTAAAACAACTGAAGGAGTATGCCGAGGATTTACAGGACGTCATTGAAGGGATGCCTGAAATCCGGCGTGTTGACATTATTGGAGCCCTGGAACGCGAAATCCAGATCAATGTCGATTTACCACGAATGCAGTCGGCAGGTCTGGCGTTTAGCGATATTCAACAAGCCATCCAAAGCGAAAATATCAACGTATCAGGTGGTGATCTGAACGTCGATGGTGTTCGTCGAACGGTACGGGTAAAAGGCGAGTTTACGGACGTTTCGCAGCTTCAGAACCTTCAGATACGTACCGCAACGGGCGCAACGGTGCGGCTCGACGAGATCGCGCAGGTACGGGATAACTTCGAAGAGCAACAGGATTTTGCCCGCTTAAATAACAAATCGGTTGTAACCCTGAACGTCATCAAACGGGCGGGAGCCAACCTGATTTCGGCTGCCGATCGCATCGAACAAACCATCGAAGAATATAAAGAAACCCGCTTTCCGCAGGGCCTGGAGGTCAAAGTTACAGCCGACCAGTCGGAACGTACCCGCGATAACGTCAATGACCTGATCAACACGGTTGTGCTGGGCTTCATCTTCGTGGTATTGATTCTGATGTTCTTCATGGGCGTTCGGGATGCCATTTTCGTTGGCTTATCCGTACCCTTATCGGCTCTGGTGGCATTTATTTTGATGCCAGTTCTGGGACCAGCCATCGGGACGCCATTCACGCTGAATATCATGGTGTTGTTTGCATTCCTGTTGGGTTTAGGCCTGGTGGTCGATGATGCCATCGTGGTTATCGAAAACTCTCACCGGCTGTTCAACGATAATAAAGACTGGGATATCAAGCAGGCGGTTAAAGCAGCTGCAGGTGAAGTATTTGCGCCCGTAGTGTCAGGTACGCTGACGACGATTGCGCCCTTCTTCCCGCTCCTGTTCTGGCCGGGTATTGTCGGGGAGTTTATGAAATTTCTGCCGATAACACTGATTCTGACCTTGTTTTCGTCGTTGTTTGTTGCTTACGTGATTAATCCTGTCTTTGCCGTTACGTTCATGAAACGGCATGAAGACGATAATCATCCAGATAAGCAAAGCTTTAATGAGATTAAACGGCCTTTGATCATTATGGCCGTGCTGGCAGGTATTGGTTATGTGATCGATCGGGGTATTGGTAACCTGTTTGTGTTATTCATTATTCTATACGCCTTCAATCATTACATACTAACGCCAAAGTTGATTGTACCATTTCAGCATCGAATACTGCCAGCGCTTAAACATGGTTATCGTCGATTAATTTCCTGGGTATTGACGGGGTGGCGTCCTGTATTTGCCATTGTGATTGCTTTCGCTTCACTAGTGGTAACCTTTATCGTCGTTGGTATTGCCAAACCTAAGGTGATCTTCTTTCCCAGTGGTGAGCCCGATTATATTTACGTATACAACGTAATGCCGGTTGGCACCGATGCTCGTGTAACGGATTCTGTGACGAAGGTGATTGAGAAACGGGTGTTCAACGTGCTTGAAGAAAACAAGGCTACGGACATTGTCAACTCGGTTATCTCGAACGTAGGTAAAAACGCTGGCGATCCGCAAAACCCCGACCGGTCAGCCACCCCGCAAAAGTCGAAAGTAACCATAGCCTTCAAAGGAAACCAGGAACGACATGGTATTTCCACCGACTCATTACTGGTCAAGGTACGGGTAGCGTTACGTGGTTTGCCTGGCAGCGAAATTTCGGTAGAACGCGAATCGAATGGTCCACCAACGGGTAAGGCAATTGCCATTGAAATTGGCGGTGAAGAATTTGACGAACTGAAGAAATTAGAAACACAGGTTCGGCAAAAAATAAGTCAGGCGGGTATTCAGGGAATTGACCAGTTAAAGTCAGATCTGATTACGAACAAGCCCGAAATCGTGATCGCTATCGATCGCGACAAAGCCGAACGCGAAGGTATTTCGTCGGGGCAGGTTGCCATGGCTATTCGAACTGCTTTGTTTGGTCAGGAAGTATCGAAATTCCGCGATGCGAAAGACGAATACCCGATTATGGTTCGCCTGAAACCCGATGACCGAAGCCAGATGGAAAAACTGCTGAGTCTGAATGTCGTTTACCGCGATATGGTATTGGGTGGCCAGCTACGGCAGGTCCCTATTACGTCGGTCACCAACATTAGCTATTCAACGACTTTTAGCCAGATCAATCGCAAGAATCAGGAACGGCTCATCACACTTAGCTCCGACGTAGTGACAGGCTATAATGCCAATGAGATTGTGGCTCAAATCGAGCAAGCTATTAAAGATATCGACGTACCAAACGGGTACACCGTTAAAATGGGTGGTGAGCAGGAAGACCAGCAGGAGTCAGTAAACTTCCTGGTTATGGCTTTTGGTATTGCAATGATGCTCATTTACCTGATTATGGCTACGCAGTTTAATTCAGTAGTAAAGCCGCTGATTATTTTCGTAACCATTCTGTTCTCGCTCATTGGGGTGCTGCTTGGGTTTGTCATTGCTGGCAAAACATTTTCGGTCATCATGTCGGGAATTGGTATTATCTCCCTAGCTGGTATTGTGGTGAAAAACGGAATTCTGCTGATTGAATTCATTGAGGAGTTACGTGGGCGAAATATTCCCCTACGTGAAGCCATCATTGAAGCGGGCGGCATTCGTCTGACGCCTGTATTACTAACCGCTTCAGCGGCCGTACTAGGTCTTATTCCGCTGGCGTTTGGTATCACGGTAGACTTTGTGGGCCTTTTCCGAGATTTCGATCCACATATTGTGGTGGGTGGTGATAGTTCTGTCTTCTGGAACATCCTGGCCTGGACGATCATCTTTGGTCTGACATTCTCGACCGTACTGACGCTTGTAATTGTACCCTGTATGTACTGGATCAACGAGCGCATCCGCATGAAATGGTTCGGCAAGGTTGACCCTGCGCTGGAGCCCAAAGAGGAGATGGAAGAGGAGTTAGCGTAAGAATTAGTTTATAATTGAAAAAAGGGTAATTAAGGGTCTAATAGATACCTGATTACCCTTTTCTTTGACTAACTTTTTGCGCAATACCTCTGTTATCCAGTCTCCTTATTTTCTATCTCGATAAATTACCGAAGATGAATCGTACCGCCTTATTTATTATACTTCCCGCTATCCTGCTCCTGATTGACTGGTATGTATTTCAGGCCGTTAAGACGCTGAGTCGATCCGCTACCGAAAGCACGCAACGTATCATTGCTATTACTTTTTGGGGGTTTACGGCGGTGTCTTTGCTGTTATACATCATAATGCAGTTCCTGCCTCCCGATTCCATTAGTCGTCAGGTACGAACTTTCCTCTGGGCGGCCATCGCCATTCCTTACTTCTCCAAGGTTTTTGCGATACTGATTATTTTCATTGACGATCTGGGACGGTTTTTTCGCTGGATTGTTTCCCTGTTCTATAAACCCGAAGTTCGTGAAGCCGTTGAAGATACAACCCGCCAAACGATTCCGTCTGTCGGCCCAATCCCAAATGATGCGATCTCCCGTTCAGATTTCCTGATGAAAACGGCGCTGGTCGTAGGGGCTGTGCCACTGGTTGGTTTCACCTGGGGAATTTTGTCCGGAGCACATGATTACCGGATCAGGCGTATCAAACTTCCCTTAAAAAACCTGCCGTCGGGCTTCAATGGTATGACCATCGCCCAGATTTCCGACATTCACTCGGGTAGCTTTTTCAACAAAACAGCCGTGCGTGGGGGCGTCGACCTGCTCTTAAAGCAAAAGCCCGACATGGTTTTTTTTACCGGTGATCTGGTCAATAGCCATGCCGAAGAGGTGAATAGCTACATCGACGTTTTCAATAAAGTAAAGGCGCCAATGGGTGTTTATTCGACCCTTGGCAATCACGATTACGGCAAATATGTCCAGTGGCCCAGCGCTCAGGCCGAACGGCAAAACGTACTGAACGTAGTGGCCGCTCATAAGCAAATGGGCTGGAACATTATGCTGGATGAAAATAAGATTCTGGAACAGAACGGCGATAAAATTGCGCTGATTGGTGTGCAAAATCTTGGTTTTGGTCCGGCAGCACTGCGGGCGGGTAATCTGGCAAAAGCCTACAAAGGCGCTGAAGAGTACCCGGTTAAGCTCCTTCTTTCACACGATCCCACACATTGGGATGCGGAAGTTCGCCCCAAATACAGCGATATCGACGTAACCTTCAGCGGCCATACGCACGGAGCGCAATTTGGTGTTGAATTTGGCGACACAAAATGGAGTCCAGCGCAGTATTTCTATAAACAATGGGCTGGTTTATATCAGGATGGCGATCAGCGGCTCTACGTTAACCGGGGTTATGGCTACATTGGATATCCGGGCCGGGTCGGGATTTTACCGGAGATTACGATTTTTGAGTTAGTGAAGGCCTAACCAGTAATAGTTTATAAAACCAAAATTGGGTAAGTTGTGAGCCAATCGCATCCGCTTACCCAATTGTTGTTTAACTAATTCCTTCATCAGTCAGTTACCTTAATCAACTACCAAACACGTATTTATGAAAACCATATTTATTACCGGACTTTCCTTCTTTATGTCACTGCTGTCTTACCTGAATCCGACGACAGTACAACCTGCTGAGACCCCTATTCCGCTTTGCCACGTACCCCCCAACTTGTTAGCTGGTAATGATATGTCGGCAATGGCGGCCGATCCCGCTTTTCAGCGTTTACACGTGGCTCCCCTCCCCTTCACGTACGTTGGTGCAGGCGAGATGGTTAAGTTTCCAACGTCTGATGGGCAATCAGCCAGTGGTTTTCTGCTGAAATCAAAGCAACCGTCAAACAAATGGTTGTTGGTCTACCAGGAATGGTGGGGCCTGAATGACAACATCAAACAACAAGCCGAAACGTTTTACAATGACCTGAAAGACGTGAACGTACTAGCGGTTGACATGTATGATGGTAAAGTTGCTACTGAACCTGCCGAAGCTGGGAAACTAATGCAGGGGGCCAGCAAAGATCGGCTTGCCAATATTCAGAAGGGAGCTATTGCATTCGCAGGCCCAAAAGCGGAGTTTGCCAGCGTCGGCTGGTGTTTTGGCGGCATGCTTTCGCTCCAGTCAGCGCTGATGGAAGGCCAGAAGGCAAAAGGCTGCGTCATGTATTATGGCCGTCCGGAACAGGACGTAGAAAAGCTGAAAACGCTCAATACGGACGTACTAGGTATTTTCGGTAGCCAGGACAAAGGCATCACGCCCGAGACGGTAAAAACGTTCGAGGAAAACATGCAAAAGGCTGGTAAAAAGGTAACTGTAAAAATGTACGATGCCGGCCATGGATTTGCTAATCCAAGCAATCCGGTTTACAACAAAGAAGCTTCTGCTGATGCCTATAAGCTGGCGCTGGCTTACCTGAAGGAGAAGCTGAGCGCCTAAATTTTATTGGTATATAATTGATTGAGAGCCTGACTACTACTTAGTGGTCAGGCTTTTAATTAAACTTTAACCGCTTTCTTCACGTTTTCATTAAACGAAGTGGGTTCGATTAAGTCTAACAAACAAATCGAGAATAAACCCGCTATGAAAATGAAAACGATAAAATGGAGTGGAGTTCTGGCTGGCCTTTTGTTGGGTGTGGTTACAGTCAGCTTCGGACAGGTTTACGGCCCTGGCCAAGCCAATCCAAATGGGTATGGCTACAACCAGCCATACCCAAACGGCAATGGGTATAGCCAGAATTATCCAAATCCGAACTATCCGAATGGATATAATAATGGCTACGGCCAGAGCTATCCGAACGGATATGGACAAGCTTATCCAAACACGTACGGGTATGATCAATACGGATACCCTATTCAACCACCAGTGGTAGTTGTTCCTCCAAGGGTAATAATTGCTCCACCTCCAGTGTTTGTAGGGCCTCCGGTAATTATCCGGCCTTATGTAAATTACGGCTATGGTCGCAGTGGATATGGGGGCGTTTACCGGGGTGGATATGGTGGAGGACGTGGTGGTTACGGTGGTCGTGGTGGCCACCATTGGTAGACGAATAGTTGGTTTAACGGGATATTAATCAGATTCGTCGAACCAAATTTCAGGTGAAAAGTTCAACAAATAAATGCTGAAGTAAGACTATGAAAACGATAAAACTTATGCCTATTCTCGCGGCTGGTTTACTAGTCGTTCTGATGGCAAGCTGTGGTCCCGCCTATGTAAATACAGGTGTAGGCTACGGACCTGGTTACTATAGTGCTCGCCCTTATTATGGTTACGGCTATGGTTACCGCCCTTATGGATATTATCGCCCCCCTGTGGTGGTCAGCCCTCCGGTTGTTGTTCGTCCACGGTATTATTCACCACGATATTATGGTGGTAGCCCCAATGCTCGTGGTGGCTTTGGAGGCTCTCGTGGTGGTTATAACGGTGGCGGTGGTCGTTCGCGCGGACCAAGATAGCCAGTTAAATACAGTTAACCGATCGGGTACCGGCTCAATGAGTCGGTACTTTTTATTTAATGGGTTAGTGGGAAATGAAAGTACTAAATACCCAAAAACGCTACGTAGTCACCGGACGTAATAAGCTGATTTCCACCTACTGATAAATTATAAAGATAGATCCAGCAGGCAACAATGCCATCGCCGAAAGAGACCTCAATGACCGTTCGTATGTATTCATGAGGCTTCTCAAACGCTTCACCGATTCCTTCATAATTGTCCAGATACGTTAATAAATGTGGCTTGTTAGCGCTGATATTAAAGATTGATCCATACACAACGGCTGTGGTTTCTGGCTGGTAAATCGCACCTGGATAGTTTCCCAGATCAAATAGCTGACCCCAAAACTTGCCATCACCAACGTATTGACTATGTTTATGCAGATATTGGGCATGTGTATTGGTAAAGGATGGCCTGAGAGTGCCATAAACAAAGAGTAAATCAGAATCCGTAGCCATTACGTATCAAAAATAGTTTTTTGTTACTCGGTGGGACTAACAACGCGATTTATACGTTAAGAAGAAAACAGGGCTTTATTATGAAAAAGACGAAAGTATTTCTACTGATTGCTGCATCGCTGGTATTGGTCGACGTACCGTTGGAAACAATGGCCGCTAGTAATACGCATCCAACGGAAATTGCGGTCATTGGGCGCAAGCGAAAAGGGTACAAACCCAAACGAGGTGGTCTGTTCAATACGGGTCTTTTCCGTAAGAAAAATCCCTGTGGTTGCCCAAATCATTAAGCAATTGTTAAGAAATTGTATTTATATCAGAGTCAGGCCCTTATAAGGGCCTTTTTCGTTTTATTAGTTGTAAAAATCTGTGTTTTAACGTAAAATTTCGTACCTTTGCGGTTTGAAAAATATGGCGGTAACAGACTCTGGCTGTTACAACTCAAACCAACTCTTAACAACCAGAGACGTAATGCCAAATTTGTATGCAATCAATTCGCAATATAGCAATCATCGCCCACGTTGACCACGGCAAAACAACACTGGTTGACAAAATTATTCATGCATCCAAGCTCTTTCGGGATAATCAGGAATTCGGCGACCTGATCTTGGACAGCAACGACCTGGAGCGCGAGCGGGGTATTACCATCGTTTCTAAAAACGTATCGGTACGTTACAAAGACGTTAAAATCAATATTATCGATACACCAGGCCACAGTGACTTTGGTGGAGAAGTAGAGCGCGTGCTGAAAATGGCCGATGGCGTTTGTCTGCTGGTCGATGCGTTTGAAGGACCAATGCCACAGACGCGTTTCGTGTTAGGCAAAGCCCTGCAGTTAGGTCTGAAACCAATTGTTGTTATAAACAAGGTTGACAAAGAAAACTGCCGTCCCGACGAGGTGCATGAGCAGGTTTTCGACCTTATGTTCAACTTGGGGGCTACTGAAGATCAGTTGGATTTCCCAACGGTTTATGGCTCTTCGAAACAGGGCTGGATGGGACCGGATTGGAAGACGCCAACCGACAACATCACGTATTTGCTCGATACCATTGTAGCGACCATTCCACCGGCTCCCATGAACGAAGGTGCGCCACAAATGCAGATTACTTCCCTTGACTATTCAACCTTCGTTGGTCGGATTGCTATCGGTCGTGTGCATCGCGGTACGCTGAAAGAAGGGGCCAATATGGCGCTTATTAAGTCGGATGGTTCGGTTAAGAAAGTGAAAATCAAAGAACTTCAATCATTCGAAGGACTTGGTAAAGTGAAGGTTGGCGAAGTTGCCTGTGGTGACATTTGTGCCGTTACGGGTCTCGAAGAATTTGAAATTGGTGATACGTTAACGGATGTTGAAAATCCAGAAGCACTCCCCCGAATTTCGGTGGATGAGCCAACGATGAACATGCTGTTCACGATCAACAACTCGCCTTTCTTCGGTAAGGAAGGTAAGTTTGTAACATCGCGTCACCTACGGGAACGACTATACAAAGAAATTGAGAAAAACCTGGCGTTGCGTGTAGAACCTACCGACAGCGAAGACCGCTTCCTGGTCTATGGCCGGGGTATTCTTCACTTGTCGGTTCTTATCGAAACCATGCGTCGCGAAGGTTACGAGCTACAGGTTGGCCAGCCCCAAGTGCTTTACAAAGAAGATGATAACGGCCACAAGCTGGAGCCGATCGAAACACTTGTTGTAGACGTGCCAGAAGAAACGGCTGGCAAGGTGATTGAATTGGCAACCCAGCGTAAGGGCGAATTGCTGATCATGGAACCTAAAGGCGACTTGCAACATCTTGAATTCGAGATTCCCTCGCGTGGTTTGATCGGTCTGCGTTCTAATGTCCTGACGGCTACGTTCGGTGAGGCTGTTATGAGCCACCGCTTTAAAGAATACCAGGAATTTAAGGGTCCAATCCCAGAGCGGATCAATGGTTCGCTGATCTCGATGACCAGTGGTCAGGCAACGGCTTACTCGATTGACAAGCTTCAGGATCGTGGTTCTTTCTTCGTTGAACCGGGTGATGAGATTTACGCAGGTCAGGTAATCGGCGAACATAACCGCCAGAATGATATCGTGGTAAACGTACAAACGGCGAAACAATTGACGAACATGCGGGCTTCGGGTTCGGATACGAACGTTCGGATTGCTCCGAAAATCTCGTTCTCATTGGAGGAGTCGATGGAATATATCCAGAAAGACGAATACCTAGAAGTCACGCCTAAATCGATGCGGATTCGTAAGATTTATCTGGACGAAAACGAGCGGAAACGGAATCAGAATAAGTTCGTTATGGCTTAATACGTAGTGATTAGCTTATAATAAAAATGCCCCCTGTCTAACAGGGGGCATTTTTATTGCTTTCAAAACTTACCATTCACGAAAACTTTTGTCGGAAGCGAAGCAAAAACCGCCAGTGTTTTCTGTGGAGGTTGGGTAGCTGGCGCTGCGGGTGTTTCGAGAACTGCCGCAGCTCGAGTGGCGGTATATGCAGCGTGGCGATGTACATGATAATAACCCGCCACAAAGAGCGAAATACCACTAACTGATAGAGCCAAATTTTTCATACTATATTGAGTGTAGTGCATAGGTGGTGTGATAACCCTGTTGACAACAGAAGTTATGGGTAAATTGTTTTAAAAAGCTACTCCTATTCGAAAACAAATGCGATTGTATATCCGATGCTCATCTCGTTGAATATCGTTTCCTGTAAGCGGTTTCTGGACATCTGCAGACTGGCGTTTATAGGACAGGGATAAGACAAAAGCAGAGGCCGAAGGTTTACCGGCCCGCAACGCAATGCCTGGATTTATCATCCAGCCGCCTTTTACGTCATAGCCTGTGGACGCTTTATGTAGCCACGCAAATCCATACCCCGCGTCGGCGATAGCCAGCAAACGAACGTTCCGTTGCGAATCACGGGCTAAGTCGAACCGGAGCCCGGCGCCAAGAGGTGTTAACAAGGCTGCTTTGTACCAATCAATGCCTACCAGTCCGCCAACCGCCAATCGACTGGTCAATTGAACACCATTGAAGCTTTGCGCCGTAAAACTGACCCGATTTTCAACCAACTGCGCGGTTGATGTTCCAGAAGCAACACGCCCAAAGAGTCCGCCTAACTCTGTATAATTGACGTAACGCGGTCGCTGAGAGAACGATTGAGCGGGAGCATACTGGCATACTAAGGCCATCAGACAACCTATTAAAAGTAGTTTCATAACCCGATGTTTAGTAATACGTTGGTGGCGTAACCGGAATGCGGCTCAACTGACGGAGTTGACGCGGGTTGCTGGTGTCAAACTGATAGAACCCATCTTTACCAATCATCAGCAACGATTTCTCCAGTGGAATGACGTCAAACGAATCCAGTCCCTCAATATGTTGCAATTGGTTGATATTCATTACGTCACGCATATCGAACGATTTAAGCCCATATGCACCTTCGCAGATGAACAGATTCGGATAAGCAACCCCTAGTCCATGCGGATTGCGCATTGGATAACTCTTAAGTAGTTTGGGATTCGTCAGATTGGTAATATCCACTACGTCGAGTTGATTGGTGAAGCCACCGCATTGATTCCCGGAACGTAGCGTCACGTAGGCAATATTATCATTTACGACCACCGGATCGCACACGCGGGCGTGCTGAAAAACGGACAGTTGCACCGGCTTTTCTGGGTTGATATTATCGTAAATGAACATTCCCGTAGTCGAACCGATAAACAACTTGTCTTTGTAGGGGAAAATGGTTTCAATACCCCAGCCCATTTGTATTTTGTTACCTATTTTCGGTTCTGACGGGTTCTTAATGTCAAACAGCTGCATTGTTGACTGATTGACCGTGTACAGATAGTTGTCATAGAGCGCAAATCGTGCCATCGAACCGGCAACGCCATTGGTTGTTGAACTGCCAGCTTTGTTGTCACTAGCGAGAGACGCGTTAAAAAATTGAGTAGTTGGCCAGACTCCGGTTGGATTGACGCCTTCATCGCAGTTTGTATCAATCGTTTCTGATACGTAGCTAACTTTCTGATCATAAACCATCTTACTCGCTGGGTCGTAACTCCACCAGCCTCCTTCAAAGGAACCATTGGGGAATACATCCTGCACGCGATTGATGGCCTGCACAGACGCCGGATTGCTGATGTCAAACGCAACCAGGTCCATGTAACTGTCTGCATACAGGATATTGTTTCGAACGGCAATGTCACCGTTGCCCGGAATGCGGAGAAAGGCCACGGGTGTCGGTGAAGACGGGTTGCGGTTGTCGATAATGTGAATGCCCTGTTTCAGTTCGTTGATGAACAGATACTGGTCTTTTGTGTATATTTTTCCAGGGTTGACCAGGGGTTGCGCAGGTTCGATTTGAACGCCTTGCCGGAGTTGATTGGCGGTGAACGTAACGGGCGAATAGCGCCGATACTTGCGGGTTTCTTTACAGGTGTCGGTGCAGGCGGTCAGGTAGAGAAACGGCAGCAAAAAAAGGAGTAAACGGTTCACTTTCATAAGGGTAGAGGGTTGAGTTATAGATGCATGACTCCAACCCGAACGAAAGCGTTGTAACCAATTAAAAAAAATTGCCCGGCTGTCCTGATTACGGCCGGGCAATACGAATCTTACACAAAAAGAGACCTTAAATTGTTGTTCGTAAGCGATTTATGATTAATTCTGTCTTTCATATTCCATTACATGAGGTAGCTCTCCCCCATGATATATTCGAAGCCGGTTTGGCTTTGGCAGTTCAAAACGCGCAACGGCATTCAGGTTCTTAAAATAAGTCTGCTCAAATTTCATAACCTCCTGGGTCCCCGCCATATCGGTGTAGCCCAAATGGTCGGCCGACAGGGTGCCATCCAACGTAGCATACAACCGAAGCGTATAGGAGTTGACCGACGCTTTTCCGCTTGCATTAAACGGAGTAATATCCAACGGCGGATTGGCTGTATCCAGCGCAAACTTCAGGGTTGTTCCATAGGTCGAGTCTGGTCCAACAAGTCGCCACGTACCAATCAGGCTTTGTATGTTGGGGGCCAGAGTAGGTTCTTCATGACCACACTGAGCCATTCCCAACAAGAATGCTAAAGAACTCACTATTAAGCCAATTGTCCGGGTTAACGTTATCATTTAGTTTGTTTTTTCGTACACCAGCGTACCTGTCTGCGCACCATCATAATACAGGCGCAGGCGGTTGTTACTGGTTAATTCATAACGGTTAACCGCTTTCAGGTTAGCAAAATACGTTTGCTCAAACTGCATTGCTTCAGACGAACCGGCCATTTGGGTAGCACTAATTTCACTTATGGTAATCTCTGACGGCTTGTTGTCTTTATAACTTAGTGATGAGTTATAAGTGTTTACCAATGATTTTCCCGATAAATTGAGCCTTGGCACAGATGGAAGTTGCAACGTTTGAGCCACTGGATCAATTACTAATGTTACGTTGAAAGAACCCGGCTCAACAAGCTTCCACTCTCCTATTAACTCATTTATATTAACCGGTTGAACTACTTCCTCCCGTTCGCAACCAGAGAACGACATGAGCAAAGTCACTATGCCAACCAGAAGCCCCGTTTTCATGAGTTGCCTGTTTTGGTTGGGTCCGCGATTTTACCGATAAACAAAACGGTTCCCGAAGTCTTTTCGTGAATGACGAAAACAAAAGGCCGATCGCAGAGGGTTGGTACACGCGCCGACGTCGTTGAAACACCACCTGTTGTAACAGCTGCGGCTTCTGTTCCCTTCTCGTCAACCGCCACAAACGTATTCTGCTTCACAAAGCTAAGCGTTAAGCCGCCTTTTGCGTTTATTTTCGTAAAATCGGCCCGGTCCGTAAAAGCCGTTGGCATTCCAAGAGCGCTTAGTGCATTATTAAGCTTGATTTCGTAGTTCAGGGTGAATTTTGGCAAACCGAAGTCAATCTCACTAGCAGTCATATCTTTCTGTAGTTGAGCCCACTCGTTGCTCGTCAGGCTATTGATCAGTGCGTCGGCCGTTGTGTTCTGGCTGGGTAATAACACGGTCATAGCATATTTATCAGAGCCATAAGGTAGTTCTATCGCGGTATAGGTGGAACGGAATGCCTGACGAAATACAGTTTCAAGCCGCATCATACGTACGTTCGTTGTGCCACCCGATGCCAGATTAAAAGGCGAATCTATCGTTTTGCTAGGATCAAACTGCGTTTTCCAGTCGCCTTTGAAATAGAGCGCGTTCAGTAGAAACATGACATCGTTTCCCTGTATCTGATCGATCACCTTCGGGATTTTGCCATTGGTTTTCTGGCTGGCCCAGGCATTGATTTTCCCAACAGTTGCCGGATCGTCAAAATTCTCGGCCGATACGTCAGCTTTGAAAGTCGTCTTCAAAATATCCTGGAAGGGGGTTTCAACCGGGAATGTATTGCGATTCCACACCGAATTGGCCAGCGTTACCGTTACACCTGGATCGACCGTAGGCAGATTTTCCATCAGGTTTTGGTACGTAGTATTGGCTTCGGCAAGCGTTTGAGCATCCAGTTTAAGCGTTTTCTGAATCTCCTGCGCCGTTTGTCCATTAGCACCGTTCAGAATCATGCCCAAGGCGATGTGAAGACTCAATGGCGAAATGAATACATTTCTGGTCTGCCCTTCGGCGGTATTCACCTGTTTGGCCAGATCAAAGGCAAACTGGGTCGTTTGATTCGCAAAGGAAGTTGATACGCGTAGTTCGCCAACGGGTACGTCTGGAGTTGGTGTTACCGTCGAGTTTTTGCAGCTAACGGCCGTCAACAAAACGCCGATAGTCATGGCTGTTACCGTTGAAAAAAAGGTCGTTTTCATAATACAATACAGTTAAGTCATCAAGAGCACCAATGTGCATGTAAAACTTTAAACCATTGTATTTGCGAGTTTCTGTTGTTAAAAATGGTAATCGACCCCAAAACTCATTCCGGTTGAGGTCGGGCGGCTCTGCACCTGCGAGTCAGGCTTCGTACCGAATTCTAACGATGGCTGATAAAGTCCCGCCAGCGACGCCGACCACTTGCCTGTAGAACGATAGCGAAAGCGAGCCCCCATGGTAGCGGCTAGGGATACCGGACGATAGACACCATCTTTAGCCGTAACCACTACGTCATTTCCAACCGTATTTTTAACGAAAATGTTGGTTAAAATGCCGCCTAACAAAGCCATACTCAGGCGTTTACGTGGACGTAGCTGATAGCCGACCTGAACAGGGACCTGCATGTATTGATAATTATTCGTCAGGACTTCCTGCGTTTGGCTGCTATACCTGTATTGCGAGTAAAATGAGTTGTTGGACACTAAATCCAGGGCGGTTTGTGGTGCACTGCTTGCCGTAGCTTTATTCACCAGGCTATTCTGTATGGCATCAACGTACAGATTGCTGGTCACTACGTTCTGATTAGCAACAGCACCTATGTAGTTTGATGAGGCCACCTGAGCTGGCGTTTCAATGGTTGAATGACCGGCCAGATACCCAATTCCCGACTCTACCGACCAGTGTTCATTCAGTTGAACGCCTGCTCCTGCCTGATAAGCTACCGAAAAATTTGCCCGGCTGGTTACGGACGATTGATTAGTAGTGCCTGCCACTAACGCATTGGCATAAGCTGCCTGGGTCGACTTCAGCGCGACCATTGGGTTGAAGGCTCCCGGCATTACACTCGCCGATGCCCACATTTCACGGGATTTACGTTGTGATTTACTAACCTCTGGTTCCATGGGCAGTTCTGCCGCACGGAACCAGACGATCCGCTGAATGGGCCCTATAGTGCGTAAGCGAAGCGGACGACCCGTAAGTTGCTCAAAAACAGCCGCGTCGGTCGCTGTTGGCGCCGAGGACGTAGCACTTTGCTTAGGATAAGCTGCTGAGGTTTGCACAGCCATGTGCGCCATTCGGTTCTCCAAAGCAGCACGTTCGTGGGTGGCTGATAGAATTGATGGCGGAAGCTGCGTTGTCACAGATGAGGACGGAGAACGACGTAGGTTCCTTGATACCATCAGTTGCGTAGGTAGATCATCACCCGCGTTATTTGTCGACGGAATTGCCCTGTCAACGGCAGCCTTACTACGTGCAATTGATCCATTCGATGGCTTATTACTACCTTTTTTCGTCGATGAAACGAGGGTCTGGGCTGGCGTTAGCTGGGGCGCAGGCTTATCGATCGAGGCAACAGCGTCGGTCGGCTGATCAGTAGGTACATTGCCTGCGCCTTTAGAGCGGGAAGCAGTAGCCGATTTTTCGGGAGCTAACGGTCTTACGGCTACGTTCGCAGCCGGGCCGGGCTGATGCAATTGAGCCGTAGGCTGGTTAACAGACTCTGTATTGACCAACCACCAGCCAACAAGCAACAAAGCTACCGTAGCTGCTATGCCCATAGCCCAGCCGAGTGGACGGGACATAACTAGTCCTGAACCCCATAGTGGCAGTGTTTTAGTCCCTTCAGATTCATCTAATCGACGTTCGATCGCGTCCCACACACGAGGTGGGGGCGTTTCAGCGGCTTCGTCGAAGGCCTTTCGCCAAAAATCGTCAGGTGTATTTTTCTCTAATTCATTCATTTCCGTACCAGTGTTCATAGATACCCTTCTGCTGGGCGTCCATCTGCAAATCGTTTATCCGACTGTAATTTTTGTTGCAATAGCATTCGGGCTCGGGAGTACTGTGATTTAGATGTTCCCTCGGCGATGTCGAGCAACTCGCTGATCTCCGGGTGACTATAGCCTTCAATGGCATACAGGTTAAAGACCGTCCGGCAACCGGGCGGCAGTTCCTGAATCAGTTGTAATAGGTATTGATAGTTTAGGGCTGGCAAACTTTCGTCGGCCTGGGGAAGCACCGGAGCCATGTCCTGCACATCGACGGTCTGTTCCCAGGGTTTCTCTTTTCGTAGCTGTTTAAGGGCTGTATTAATCACGATGCGCTTCAGCCAGGCTTCCAGTGGGCATTCAAATCTAAATGAGTCGATATGCCGATAAATCTTCACAAATGCATCTTGTAACACATCTTCAGCCTCGTCGGGATCTTTTATATACCGTTTGCATAGGACAAAAAGCTTACCGGCAAACCGCTCATAAAGCTGTCGCTGCACAATTCGGTCTTGCCGTCGGCACCCTTCTACTAATACGTATTCATCCTGCATATCAACGCTGACAATCCAATGACCTCATTTGAGTACAAACGGTTGGAAGCAGGCTAAAATTTTTTTCGCTTTCGCAACCGGTAGGTTGTCATGCGCTAGTTTTGCTACACTGTGCCGTTCCGGTGAACCCAATAAACCCTCAATGCAGCTCCGAATGCCAAAAAAATTCAATACATGAAGAAAGCGATTCTGACCCTAATCACGATCTGGTTCTTGGCTTCAGGCTATGTAAAGGCCCAAGTTGTTGTGAATGGAACCAATGTCAACAACCTGGATATCCAGTATATTAAATTAATCGGCTATGATAAATGGAGTGTCCACTCGAAAACGTCTTCAGAAGCTATGGTCTGGCTTGATTTTGGTCAGGGATTGGATCTTCGCAAGTCGAGCGAGTTTCTGAAGCCGGTGAATGGTGAGGAACCCGTTCATTTTAAGTCGGTCATTGAGGCCTTAAACTACTTATACAGAAACGGATGGGAACTCATTCAGCAATATCAACCAGAGCCTAATTCGTACCAGCATTATGTTTTGCAAAGAAGCGCTGGGAGTAAGCAAGACCGTTAGGACGTTAACCTACTTTTGTAAGAGCCACATATGTTACGTTAAAAACTTTTCTAAGATTAATCACCTGCGTAAGCAGGCATCTGGCCTTTCATAACCCCTATGTACCTCTAAGCCTGTTTCGTTTGTAAAGTAACAGGATTGTGAATTGCTTTAGGCTCGTCTAAACATAAACTCACCTGTACCAATGGAGCAGAATTATCAAATCGATTCAATAAAAGCAGCCCAATCGGACATGAGAGCTGCTTATAGGAATGGCGCTACGGGGGTACTTATCTCAGGCCTTGTGTGGCTGGCTACAGGCTTTGTTTTCTACAATTTTTCAGCTAAACAGGCAATCTGGGCACTTTTAATTGGTGGTGCCTTTATTCACCCTGTAACGCTGCTTGTCAATAAAATAACCGGACTCAACACGTTCACCAATAAAGATAATAAGTTGGTTAACCTTGCGCTGGAGGGCACAATTTTTATGCTGATGACCATCCCTATTGCCTACGGACTGGCCCTGTTACGGACCGAATGGTTCTTTCAAGGCATGCTATTGATAATCGGAGGCCGGTACTTGACGTTTCACACGTTGTATGGGACTAAACTATTCTGGCTATTGGGCGGCCTATTAGGTTTGGCGGCTTATGGTTTATTTGCCTCCAGCACTCAACCGCTGATCACTATACTCACAGGTGGATTAATCGAAGTAATTTTCAGCGGGGTTCTTTTTTACGACATTTCACTCAGGAAAAAAGCGGAGTCTATAGCGCTATTATCGTAGTTGGAGCTAAGACTATCCAACTAGCATCGAGGTATACATAAGCTCCGATTAACATAGTCCCAGTGGTATTGTAAAATTCGAATGCGAGGGTTTGGTGCTTCGTAGACGTACTTCCTTCAACCTCGTTTCCTTTCAAATTTCCGGCTTCAAAGAGCCAGCAGGAGACTTTGCCAGCTTCATAAACCCCATCTTAGTTATACGATAAGACTAAGAGAGGTCCAAAGTAAGTGCCTTGATCTCAAAGGGGTAAATTTGTATTTACCCTTTCACGTATCTGTTCAACACAGGCGGGAAAGAGTAGAAATCGCTGCAATTAATGTTGGATTCTTTATATAACCTTACCTTTGATAATCCATTACCTACTAATTGCTGATGAATCGTCGTAATGCGCTACGTTACTCGCTGGGCATTGGTCTTGGTGTCGCAACGTATTCGGCTTTTAGCCGTGCCATAAATACTAGCGGCCGTTTCAAGATTGGGGCCTGCGACTGGTCGATTGGCCCGGCGGGTGATATAAACAGCTTTGCCGTAGCAAAAAAAATTGGTCTCGACGGTGTACAAGTGAGCCTGAATACGAAAGCCGATCACGAACACCTACGTAGGCCAGACGTACAGCAGGCTTTTAAAGAGGCTGCTCAGCGGGCGGGCGTTTCGATTGGCGGTTTGGCCATTGGTCTGCTGAATGAGATTCCATACAAATCGGACCCACGTACTGACCAATGGGTACAGGATAGTGTAGAGGTTGCCAGCGCATTGGGTGTGAAAAATATCCTGCTGGCTTTTTTTAGCAATAACGATTTGCGTGGTGACCCGAAAGGGACACAGGTGGTCATAGATAAGTTGAAAGCTGTAGCGCCCAATGCTCAGAAGGCGGGTGTCGTATTAGGCATTGAGTCGTGGCTATCGGCTCCCGAACAGCTCGCTATCCTGGATGCGGTGGCTTCACCGGCGGTGCAGATTTATTATGACGTTTGCAATTCGACGGTGGGTGGATACGATATTTTTAAGGAAATTCGTGAGCTTGGTAAAGACCGTATTTGCGAAATTCACCTAAAAGAAAATGACTTCCTGCTCGGGCATGGAAAAGTAGATTTAGTGAAAGTCCGGCAGGCGCTGGATGATATTGGCTATTCGGGTTGGCTGCATATGGAGGGAGCCGTGCCCAAAGGCAAACCCCTGCTCGACAGTTATATTGAAAACAACAAGACCGTGCGATCGCTTTTCGTGTGAAAGAATTACCTGTTATGAGAATCCGTAGTTTTTCGTTTATCCCGCTTCCTTTCGTTCTAACGACAGTTGGCTTTTTATACCTGGCTGGACAGCCCGTTCAGCCTGTTCAGTCAACAGCTTCATCATTATCGCTCCAACCATCCGGGATCAACCAGCAACGTAGCATCGTAGCCAGTGATTCGGGTAAACTTTACCTGCCCGACGACCTAGAAGCAACGCTCTGGGCCGAGTCGCCCATGTTCTTTAACCCAACCAATATGGACATCGACGCCAAAGGGCGGGTGTGGGTTACAGAGGCTGTAAACTATCGCAAATTCAACAACAAAGCCGAAGATCGGCTGGATCATCCGGAAGGCGAACGGGTTATGATTCTCGAGGATACCGATGGTGACGGCAAAGCAGACAACAGCAAGGTATTTGTTACAGACCCGGATCTGGTTTCTCCACTCGGTATTGCCGTTATTGGCAACAAGGTAATTGTTTCGTGTGCCCCCAATCTGGTAGTCTATACCGACGAAAACGGCGATGATAAACCCGATAAAAAGGAAATCATGCTGTCGGGATTTGGTGGTTTGGATCACGATCATTCCCTGCATGCGCTGGTGGCCGGGCCAGATGGAAATTACTACTTCAATACCGGAAATGCCGGGCCGCATATTGTAAGCGATAAAGACGGCTGGACGCTACGTTCGGGGAGCCTGTATGTCGGAGGAACGCCGTACAACAAAATCAATCATGGTAATCAGGTTAGTGACGATGGCCGTATCTGGACCGGTGGTCTGGCGCTACGTATCCGCCCGGACGGTTCGTTTCTGAAGGTAATGGCGCATAATTTCCGTAACAATTACGAAACCGCGCTGGATTCCTATGGCAACATGTGGCAGAACGATAACGACGATGAAGTGATGGCCTGCCGAACGAGTTGGGTAATGGAGGGCTCGAACGCGGGCTATTTTAGCGCTGATGGTACCCGGAACTGGAAAGCCGACCAGCGACCCGGTCAATCTATCCCAACAGCTCACTGGCATCAGGAAGATCCGAACGTACTACCCGTTGGCGATATTACCGGCGCTGGTTCACCTACGGGCATGGTTGTCTACGAGGGTGATGAACTGGGTCTTCAATACCGGGGCATGTTACTGAGTGCCGATGCGGGCCGGAACGTAATTTTTGGCTACAAACCCGAAGTGTCCGGCGCAGGCTATAAAATGCCCCGTACCGATTTCATCAGTACGTTCCCCAAAGTCGACGAAAACTACAAGTGGAATGATGTTGATAACGACTCGCGCAAGTGGTTCCGTCCAAGCGATGTAGCGGTTGGAACAGATGGCGCTATCTATATTGCCGACTGGTATGATCCCATCGTGGGCGGTCACCAGATGAAGGATAGTAAAGGCTATGGACGGATTTACCGCATCACACCTAAAGGCAAGAAGCTCAAAGCCCCTAAAATTGACTTAAGTTCGACGCAAGGCCAGATTGCCGCGCTGCTAAGCCCTGCCGTGAACGTAAGAATGGCCGGTTTTGAGGCTTTGAGTGAACAGGGCGAAAAAGTGGTTGAGCCTGTTTTATCACTCGTATCGTCATCTCCGAACCCATACCATCGGGCGCGGGCTATTTTCCTGCTGGCGAATCTGGATGCCGAAGGGCAGTTTGAGGTTGAGCGATTATTAAAAGCGCCGGATGCCAATACTCGGGTTATAGCGCTACGTGCTTTGCGTAGTATTACCCCCGAAAATTACAAATCGAATCCGGGCTTAACGGCCTCGCAACGGGCATTACTACCCTTAGCAGGAAACCTATCGACCGACAAAAGTCCGGCTGTTCGGCGGGAAGTTGCCATTGTCCTACGGGATATTCCTTACGATGAATGCCGGTTTATGCTCCTGAATTTGGTAAAAGGCTATGACGGGACGGATCGCTGGTATTTAAATGCGCTTGGCGAAGCCGCCGATGGGAAGGAAGACGCCTTATTTGCCGATCTGGCACCAACACTTCCGGCCAGTCCGACAGAATGGGATCAAAAGACGGCGAACCTCATTTGGGAATTGCACCCCTCTGGTGCTGTGTCTATGCTGAAAAAACGGGCTGAAGCGCCGTCGCTCACGGCTGATGCCCGTCGGCAGGCCATTGTGACGCTGGGTTTCATTAACAGCCAGCAAGCGGCTAAGGCCATGTTTGATCTGACGAAATCACCGGATAAAGAAATCGCCGATCAGGCGACCTATTGGATTGATTTCCGACGGGGTAATGATTGGGCCAAACTGATGAACTGGCAAGAGGTTATGCCAACGAAAGTTTCGGCCGATGAACAGAAAATGCTGACTAAGCGAGAAATGTTGCTGGACGTCAGTAAAACTGACGCCGAAAAGCGAAAAATGGCGGTGGAGATGTCGCGTGATGCCGAAGGGGCTAAAATTCTGATTGGGTTAGCCGCTGAACAAAAACTGTCGGAAGACTTGATTAAAGCCGCCGGGCCGGGAATACGTACCAATAAAGACCAGACCATTCGGACGATGGGTAAAGAGTATTTCCCCTGGAAGCGCCCAACGGAAACAGTTGCCGCTACTACGTCGTCAACCAAACCTGCCCCAGTCGCTACGGAGCCTGTACAGTCCTCTGCTGCTGAGAAAGAACCCGTGAAAACGGCACCGGTGTCTACCGTTCCCGTACAGGCTACGAACGGAGACGTTGTGGCTCCGCAAAAAGAAAATAAGAGTAATTCGGCACCAGCTACACCCGAGGAAGCGCCTTCCATAAAAACTGCCGGTACGTCAGCTCCGGTTGATGCCAATTCACCGATTGCGCAAATTGCCATGCTTACCGGCGATGAAAAAAATGGCCGCACAATTTTCAAAACGAACTGTGCTACCTGCCACCGTCATGGTCAGGTGGGGGAGGATATTGGCCCGGAACTAACCAAAATTCACCAGAAATTCGATAAGAATGGCCTTCTGGAGGCAATCGTCTACCCGAACGCCGGCATCGCCTTTGGTTATGAACCGTATATGGTTACCACTAAAAAAGGGCAGATGTACTACGGTTTTTTAGTGAGCGATAACGAGCAGTCTGTTACGCTGAAAGGCATCAAGGGCATCCGGCATACAATTCCTGCCGACCAGATTTCGTCCCGTCGGCAGTACAAAAACAGCCTCATGCCCGATCCTGCTCAAATGGGGCTAAATCAGCAGCAATTGGCTGACTTAGCGGCTTTCCTGCTGAAGCAGTAGGTTTGTCGTTTTGCTACGGATTCAGGGCTACTTAACCAGGTAGCCCTGTTTTTTTAATTCGGCGGCCGTCAGATTCAGTACGTTCACATCCAGCTTAATTGGGTCGAAAGGCTTGTTTGTCGAGTCCGATTTAACAGCAACGATGGCATCCACTACGTCCATTCCCTTGAAAACCTGCCCAAATACCGTGAATTTGTCGTCGAGCCGATGCTCGCCTTTCTTGTTCTGGACGATATAAAACTGGCATCCTGCCGACAGCATTTTGGGGTTATTGTCGCGCCCGGCTCCGACAGCTCCGTATACGTGGCGAATGGCTGGCCTGAACTCCGGGTCTAGTAAATAAGGTGATCCAGAAAACCCGGCTGGAGTATCTGGGCACCCACCCTGCGCTACAAAGTTGTTGATCACGCGATTGAAGGTGAGCGTATCCCAATAGCTTTGGTTAGCGAGTTTAATGAAGCTGGCTTTGTGGTTGGGCGTTTCGTCATATAACCAGAAAAGGATCTCCCCTTTGTTGGTCTTAATTTGCCCTATCTGATAGGTCTTCTCTACATTCGGCGGTGTTGAAAATGAAAGGAGGTATACGAACAGGAGTAGGATAGTTGGCATAGTGTTGATGAGTGAATATGTAGTAAGGGGTCAATATAAGCAGGTAAATATAGATTTGAGTGTGTAGGGTGTTGATTTGCACTGTGAAAATTATATCAATGCATGTACTTCGGGCTCAACCACTTGATTGACACTCGCACCTCTTTCTACAGTGTGCACTTCACAAGATTAAACCCTTGCGCCTAAATCAGAATCATAGTGGCGAGCGTTGTGGAAAAACAACTGTACTTTCATCTATCCCAACAACCTACCTGAGCAACAAGCTATGCATTCGTTTCTTTCAGTTTTTCTTGTCTTTATGGCATTGGCTGCTTCGGCTCAGAATAAGCCACAACCCGATTATGCCCGCGATTGGCGACGAGCTGATTCATTGGCATCCAGGGGGTTACCAAAATCGGCGCTGGAAATTGCCAACCGAATTTATAAAGAAGCAAGGGCGGCTAAAAATTACCCGCAGGTTGCCAAAGCGGCCATGCACCGGATGATTTTTCGGAGCTATTCGGATGAGAATGCGTACGTAGAACTAATTAAATCCATCAAAGCTGATATTGTAGAGACTCCCGAACCGGCGCGATCTGTTTTGCAGTCTGTATTGGCTAATAGTTATTGGCAATATTTTCAGCAAAACCGATATAAATTCTACAATCGGGCCATGATAGGACGGGCCACGACAGGCCGTGCTATATCTGGAAAAACAGCACTTAATAAACCAGAAAAAACAGCAGACTCGACGGCGGATTTTACAAGCTGGGATGCTCACAGATTGACTGATGCCATAACGAAGGCGTATCTGGCTTCGGTTCAGGAGAAAGCCCTTCTTCAAAAAACGCCCATTGCGGCCTACGATGCGTTGCTGGATAAAGGTGATGCCGATGCACGTCCACTACGTCCTACGCTCTATGATTTGTTGGCACATCGGGCCATCGGATTCTTTCAAAACACCGAACCCGACCTGCTGAAACCGGTCTTCAAATTTGAACTTGATCAACCTGATTATCTCGTCAGGCCAGACGTATTTATCAAGTTGACGATTCAAAGTCAGGATTCACTCTCGGGTCGTTATCAGGCGCTGCTTTTATATCAACAACTGCTGGCGTTCCATTTGGTAGATACCAGCCCTGATGCATTGGCCGACGCTGACGTACTACGATTAGCCTTTGTCTATCGGCATAGTGTTGTTCCCAAACGGGATTCGCTATACAAGCAAGCGCTTGAAAAACAGATTACTCATTACAAAGACAATCCGGCTGAAGCGGTATATGGGTATCAATTGGCCGAGTTTCTGGCTAATTATGGCGATCCGGTACGTCTGCTGGACGATGGCAATGAACCAGGTTCGGATCTGGCACCTGAGAAATCGTCTCGCTGGAATAAAAAACAAGCGGCTGACATTTGCCGGGATTTGATCAGGAGATTTCCTAAAACGCTGGCAGCCAGACAGGCTGCTCAACTTTTGGATCGATTATTATTGCCTACCTATTCACTTCAGGTTGAGCAGGTAAATGCACCAAAACAAGCCTTTCGTACCTTGGTGAATTACCAAAATGTACCTAAAATTCTGTACCGGATTGTGCGATTGAGCGCGTTGGAAATGCAAATGTATCGGGACAATCTTAACGATGACGACAAGAAGAAAAAACGATTCAGTACGTGGTTGAAATACCCGAAAGTAGTCGAAAATTCGGTTGCGTTGCCCGACGATGGCGACCTTAATCGACATTCAGTCGAGATACCACTGGTGGGTTTGCCAATTGGGCACTACCTACTGCTCGCTACAACAGACGAAAAATTTCAGGAGAAAACAGAAACGGTTCAATATGCACCATTCACGGTTTCGTCGCTTGGGTACGTATTGTTGTCTGCCAATACGCCTGAACAGGTGCAAACGATCTATGTAACAAACAGGCTAACAGGCGAACCCTTGGCCAACGCATCGGTGGCGTTGGTTAACGTAAAAACGCTGGAGCCTGTGAGGAAACCGAAGCCATATCAAACCAATACGAATGGCCTGATCAAGATTCCCGTGACCGATATGCCCGCTCAGACGAGCTTTATGTATCTGATTACGGCAGGTTCTGATACGTTACTTTCTACGCAGCAGTATCGGTACAATTATTACGGCGATCCAAATCCCGAACAGTCCCAAACGTATGTCAGGCTCTTCACCGACCGGGCAATCTACCGACCCGGCCAGCTGATATATGTGAAAGGTCTACTGTATGACGGTAAAGAGAATCAATTTGCGGTTGTTGCTAACCGCGATGTTGCTATTGAGTTTATGGATCAAAATGGCGAGCGACTGTCGAAACAAACGCTAAAAACCAACGAATTTGGTACGTTCGCTGCCACTTTTACGGCTCCCGTTGGGCGATTGACCGGAGCAATGAGTTTGCAAACAGAATATGGTGGCACGAGTGTTCGGGTGGAAGAATACAAACGTCCAACATTTGAGGTGAAGACTAATCCAGTAAAACAATCGTTTAAACTGGGTCAGACGGTTGCGCTAACGGCAGACGCGAAAACTTTTTCGGGGGCGGTTGTCGATGGAGCAGCGGTACGGTATCGGGTCGTGCGCAAGCTCCGGCAGCGATGGGATTGGTGGTATGTTCCCAGGAACACGAACCAAACTGAAATTGCCAACGGAACAACCCAAACGGATGTAAAAGGCAACATCAGCATTTCATTTACCGCGACGCCTGACCTTGAAAAATCCCGCGAGGACAATCCAATCTTTGATTTTGAGGTGACGATTGACGTTACCGACCGGGCGGGCGAAACACGTAGTGCCACCCAAACGCTACATATTGGCTACTCGGCGTTGCAGGCCAGCCTATCGATTCCTGCGCAGATTGAGATCGATAAGCCAACGACTTTTCCGGTAAAAATCACGAACCAATCGGGTGAGAACGTATCAGCAAAAGGGCAGTTGACTATTTATCGGCTGCAACCGCCAACTCGACTACTACGTAATCGCTTGTGGAGTCGGCCAGACCGCCAGTTTTTGAGCAAAGCCGAGTTTGAGAAATTGTTTCCGAACGATTTGTATGCGAACGAAAACGATCCTCGGTCGTGGTCCAAAGGTGAACGAGTGCAGCAGCAAACGATTACAACGCCCGCGGATTCGCTGATCAAGCCAGACCTGAGTCGCTACGTTCCCGGTGAATACGTAGCGGAATTAAGCGTTACGGATTCGGCGGGCGAAACAACCCGCGACAAATCCTATTTCGCCGTTGTGAACGACAAACAGCCCGTTGCCTCAGCCCGAGTTGACGATTGGGTACAAGTTCGTAAAGCCACCGCCGAACCCGGCGAAGAAGCCATTTTCTGGGTTGGAAATAGCCAACCGGGCTGGGTATTGATGACGGTAGAAGAAAATCACAAACTAATCCGGCAGGAATGGCTCAAGACTGACGGCAAGCCTCGTCGCGTTACGTTGCCCGTCACCGAAAAACTACGGGGTGGTTTTGCCGTTCATTTTGCCATGATACAGAACGGACGACTCTACCAGAAATCGCAGACCGTAACGGTGCCGTTTACCAACAAGCAACTTGCGATTGAGACACAAACATTCCGCACTAAACTCAAACCCGGTGAGCGCGAAGAATGGACACTCACTATCAAAGGTTTAGAGAAAACTCCTGCCGAGATGGTCGCTACGCTCTACGATGCATCGCTGGATGCCTTCGACCGACTGGACTGGCCTACGTCTATTTATCAACCCTATTCACCAATGTTCTACGGTTGGCAATCGGGAAGTTTCAACGCTCAATCAACCAATGCCCTTTTTTATCGCTACCAACCGGAGAAACCTGTTTCAATTCGTCAGTATGATCAGTTAGGGTGGTTTGGAATGCCTACCGATGGGGGGGCTCGCGGGTTCATTTTTCGCGAAGGAATAACCATTTCAGGATTAATAAGAGATAATAGCGGATCTGGTTTGCCAGGCGTGTCGATTCATATAAAAGGTACCAACTTAGGGACTAGCACCAATGCCAAAGGAGAATTCTCGTTGAAGGTTAACGCTGAAAAAATACCTGTCACATTATTATTTTCATTCATCGGTTATCGTACCCGCGACGTAGTCATTGATCAAAAATCCACTTCATTTACGATGATGACCGATAATCAAGCACTAGATGAGGTAGTAGTGGTTGGGTATGGGATAAACAAACTTCAGGGTCGGGTAGCTGGCGTAGAAATGGCTAAAGGAGGAGCATCTGCCAGAGCGATGGCTGCGCCAATGCAGGATAATATTGTTGAATTAAAAGAGGCCGTTGCAGCTGAAAAATTACCTGGCAGCGGAGGGCAGTCAACGAACTCGCCCCTAATCAATCCCCGCAGAAACTTCAATGAAACGGCATTTTTCCTGGCTCAATTCAAAACAGATAAGCAAGGGCGTGTTGTCCTAAAGTTTACGATGCCCGAAGCCCTCACACGATGGCGGTTGCTGACGTTCGCCCATACAAAAGACTTGAAAACCGGTACGTTGGAACGGGAGATTATTACTCAGAAAGAGTTGATGATCACGGCGAATGCCCCCCGCTTCCTGCGTGAGGGTGATTCCATTCGGGTAACGGCTCGCATCAATAATTTGAGTGAAAAGACACTATCGGCGACGGCGACCCTCAGTTTATTGGATGCGGTCACTGGTGAGCCCCTTAACCAGAAACTGCTACGTAGCAGTCTGCAAACTTCAGCGGCTATAGCCGCCGGTCAGGGACAGGTTGTTGGCTGGACGCTGGTTATTCCGGCGGGTCTCGAAACCATAACTTGCCGCCTGACAGCTCAGGCCGGTACGTTTACTGATGGTGAAGAATTTACGGTACCCGTACTACCCAATCGAATGCTCGTGACCGACAGCCAGCCGTTTTGGGTAAATGGGAAAGAAACGAAAGAATTTAAACTGAAACCACTTACAAGCCTGAATCCAGAACTGCCGGTGCAGCATGAGCGGCTAACGGTGGAGGTGACGAGTAACCCAAGCTGGTATGCGCTGCAATCGCTGCCGTACCTGATGGAGTATCGCTATGAATGCGCTGAGCAGTTATTCAGCCGACTATACGCCAATAGTCTGGCAACGCATATTGTTGGTAGTAAACCGGCCTTTAAACAGGTGATTGCAGAGTGGCAGAAAAATCCACCGCGCAGCCTACTGCAATCAAACGAGGAATTAAAAGCTGTTGCACTGGAGAACTCGCCCTGGTTAGC
This sequence comes from Spirosoma jeollabukense, assembly GCF_054777855.1. Taxonomy (NCBI): domain Bacteria; kingdom Pseudomonadati; phylum Bacteroidota; class Cytophagia; order Cytophagales; family Cytophagaceae; genus Spirosoma; species Spirosoma jeollabukense. Next base: position 160,540 of record NZ_BAAHAD010000011.1, on the reverse strand, counting down.
GGACGCTCGATCCGAAGCCGATCGGCAGGCAAAACTAGGCCAGCTTCTGGACCAGAATCGGATGGAAAGTGAGCAAGTTCGCGCCTTCGAGCAGCTTCAGCAGCTTCAGACGGGTGGGGGAGGATTCATTTGGTTTGGTGGAATGGAGCCGAACCTGTCAATAACCTTGCACATTCTCAGTGGATTTGGCCATTTGCAGAAATTGGGCGTTAAATTTCCTGATGAGCTACAGCCGAAATTAAGTGAAATGCAAACGAATGCAATCCGTTATGCCGATGCCGAGATAAAGCGATGGGTTGATGAACAGAAAAAGAATGATGAACAAAAGAAAAAAGTAATTGGGCCGTGGTATTTTTCGGCGACACAGTATCTCTATGCCCGAAGTTTCTATCTGGACAAGCCAGTCGATAAAGCCGTACTAGCTTACTTGAAGGAGCGCCTAGCTGATGAGTGGCTCAAGCAAAGTTTGCAGGGTCAGGCGCTGTCGGCACTAGCTTTGCATCGGTTTGGGGACCTGAAAACAGCCGGAGATATTGTTCGCTCATTAAAGGAACGGACCCGTGAATCGGAAGAGTTGGGAACATACTGGCCCGACAATATAAGCGGTTTATACTGGTATCAAACCCCCATTGAAACGCAGGCTTATTTGATCGAAGCGTTTGATGAAATAAAGCAGGATCGGGCTGCGGTCGATAACATGAAGCGCTGGCTCCTGCGCCAGAAACAAACCCAGTCGTGGTCATCGACTAAGGCCACAACCGAAGCCATTTATGCCTTGCTGCTACGTGGTAGCGACTGGCTCGGTACGGGCGTAAGCACGCAGGTGAGCTTAGGCGGACAATCCATCGACAGTCGCGTTACGAAGTCGGACGCAATCACAGGTTATGAAAAAGTGACGTACGTAGCTTCAGAAATCAAGCCGGAGATGGGTGTGATTCAGATCACGAAAAAAGCCGATGGTCCGGCCTGGGGCGCTTTATATTGGCAACATTTCGAGCCGCTGGATCGGGTGATGCCTGGTAGTGCGGGGCTTTCTATCCAAAAAACGCTATACGTTCAGCACGATTCACCTGCTGGGCCAATCATCTCACCGATAGCATCGCAAACGGCCATCAAACCCGGCGATCTAATCAAAGTTCGGTTGATTCTTAAAACGGACCGAGCAATGGAGTACGTTCACTTGAAAGATGGTAGAGCAGCTGGTTTTGAACCGATTGCCGTGTTGTCTGGCTATAAATACCGGAACGGCCTGGGCTATTACGAATCGCCCCGCGACGCCAGCACAGATTTCTTTATGAGCTACCTGCCCGTTGGAACCCACGTATTTGAGTACGATCTACGAGTGGCCCAAACCGGTGATTTTTCGGCGGGTGTGGCTACGGTGCAGTGTTTCTACGCTCCAGAGTTTTCTGCCCATTCCGCTGGAGAACGGGTAAACGTGAAGTAGTATGAGTGAAATAACGTAATGCGGGTGGAAACCCGCATTACGTTATTTCACTATTGCAATAGCTTCCAGCTCAATGCCAAACCCATAATGCAGAGGGGCACAAGGCACAACCGAACGGGCCGGACGATGGTCGCCGAAAAACTCCGCATATAACTGATTGACAGTCCCCCAGGCACTTATATCCGAAATAAAAACACTGACTTTTGCTACATTCTCCCGCTTGCTGCCAGCCGCTTTTAGAATAGCGTCAAGATTCATCAGGATTTGCTGCGTTTGCTCGGCGATGGTGGCATCGGTTAATTTTTCGCCAGCGGGTGTAATGGGCAGAATCCCAGAGACAAAAACCAGATCGCCATGGATGACGGCCTGCGAGTAATGTCCGCCCGGAACAGGCGCATCAGGGGTTTGAATAAATGTCATTTTAGTGTCTGGATAAAATTGAGCAGAAAATTTATCATTCACTTCGCTCGCACTTCCTAAACCTACGTAAAAAGTGCTATAACACCAGAAACGAAACGTGCCATAACTTCGATAGTTATGGCACGTTTGGCTATTGACCTTATGAAAATCGCTTAAATAATGGCGTCAATCAGGGCGGTAATAATGGAGACGACGAAACTGAATAGTAGCGCAGCAATGAAGCCTGAAACGTGAAAACTTGGAATCAGATAAGCTGTCAGGTAAACCATCAATACGTTAAGCACCAGCAAAAACAGGCCGAGTGTAATAACCGTAATCGGAATGGTCAGAATTGTTAGAACGGGCTTAATGAACGCATTAAGAAACCCCAGTACAATCGCTACCATTATGTACGTACCGGCACCGCCTGAAACAGAAACGCCGGGAATAAAATAGGCCGCGACCCAAACGGCTACGGCGCTAATAAGAATACGGATAATAAGTCCCATGAAAAAAGTGTGTTTGGTGAGCAACGCTGCGCAAACACCCTTTTGGTGCCTGCCAGTGTTGAAAAACAAACTGCAAACCTGAATCTATTGTTTTTGATGACGGGTCTGCAAGACAGCTATAATGTCATCCAGATTCATATTTTTCTGTTCCAGAAGCACCAGAAAGTGGAAAAGCAGATCAGCCGCTTCGCCTTTAAACAGGTCGTCGTTATCATCCTTAGCTTCAATGACCAGCTCCACCGCTTCTTCGCCAACCTTCTGCGCAATCTTATTTACGCCCCGATTAAACAGGGTTGTCGTATATGATTTCTCCGACGGGTTGATTTTTCGGTCGTGAATAATGCCCTGAAGGTAGTTCAGAAACTGGCCCCGTCCCTGATTGACCTCGTCAAAACACGTATCGGCACCTGTATGGCAGGTTGGTCCGGCTGGATTGGTTTTAATCAGTAACGTATCGCCGTCGCAGTCGATTAGAATAGTCTGGACGTGCAGAAAGTTATTGGAGGTTTCGCCTTTGGTCCAGAGTCGCTGCTTGCTTCGGCTGAAAAACGTCACCACGTTTTCAGCAACGGTTTTATCGTAAGCCTCACGGTTCATGTAGCCCAGCATCAGAACTTTACCCGTTTCGGCATCCTGAATTACGGCTGGAATAAGACCGTCGGACGATTTGTCAAAATTAATCTCGGAATTCATGCTGCAAAGGTAGTCGTTACGCCCGAATCGTTTCTACAAACGCCCGAATGCTCTCGGCTGACGTTCCCTTTTCGGCCAGATGCCGGATAAACGCACTACCCACAATAGCGCCGTTTGCGTATCGGCTGGCCATGTCGAACGTTTCGTGATTATTGATACCAAAGCCGATCAGCCGTGGATTTCGTAAATTCATAGCCTGAATGCGCTCAAAATAAGCCTCCATGGCGTCACTTACGCCTTTCACCGAGCCCGTAATGCTGGCCGACGAAACCATATAAATAAATCCATCCGACTCTTCGTCAACGTGTCGAATACGATCATCTGATGTTTGGGGTGTAATAAGGCTTACGTTGAGAATACCATATTCACGGAAGATCGGTGCATAGTCATCCAGGAATAAATCCAGCGGCAAATCGGGCAGAATTACGCCATCAACGCCTACTTCCTGACACTTTTTGCAAAAATTTTCGATACCAAACTGAAGTACCGGATTGATATACCCCATCAACAGAATTGGTACGGTAACTGGCTCACCGGACGTAGCGTTTCGGCAGTCGGCCAGTTGCGAAAACAGCGTTTTCAACGACATGCCATTGTCAAGCGCCCGTTCATTGCTCTGCTGAATGGTTTCGCCGTCGGCAACCGGATCAGAGTAGGGCATCCCGATTTCGACCAAATCGACACCAGCTGCCTGCAGGCCCCGCAGGATAGTCGTTGTGTCGTCGAGATAAGGGAATCCGGCGGTAAAATATACGTTTAGCAACCGCTCGCTTTTAGTCGCGAACAGGTCGGTAATGCGGTTTTGGGTAAGGGTCATAAATGTATCCACGGGCTTTAACCCGTAACTTACTGTATAACACGGGTTAAAGCCGAACGCGGCCCGGCCCGTGGGTACATTCTACAAATACTTCGAATAGGTACTTAAATCTTTATCGCCACGGCCTGACAAGCAAACCACCACTACGTCGTCGGGTTGAAGGTTCATTTTAGACAAGGCTGCCAATGCATGAGCCGATTCCAGCGCGGGAATAATGCCTTCAAGTTTGCTTAACTCGAAACCTGCCTGTAGCGCTTCGTCATCTGTTATGGCGTAGAAATCTCCCCGGCCGGATTCAAATAAGTGAGCGTGAAGCGGACCAATGCCCGGATAATCCAGTCCAGCCGAAATGGAATACGGCTCAATAACCTGCCCGTCTTCGGTTTGCATCAGAATGGTACGGCTACCGTGCAATACACCGGGTTTTCCCAATGCCGTTGTCGCTGCCGAATGTCCTGACGTAACACCCTGTCCTGCGGCTTCGGCTGCGACCAGACGTACCGACGGTTCGTTCAGATAATGATAGAAAGCTCCCGCTGCATTACTGCCGCCACCGACGCAGGCCACTACGTAGTCAGGATTCGAGCTGCCCGTTTTGGCAAACAGTTGTTTCCTGACCTCTTCCGAAATAACCGACTGAAACCGGGCCACCATATCGGGGTAAGGGTGCGGGCCCACGACCGATCCGATGATGTAATGCGTATCGACCGGGTTATTAATCCAGTGGCGCATGGCTTCGTTGGTGGCGTCTTTGAGCGTCTGACTTCCTGACGTTGCCGGAACGACCGTAGCACCAAGCATCCGCATCCGGTCAACATTGGGTTTCTGGCGTTCCATGTCGATGCTTCCCATGTAGACGATGCACTCCAGGCCTATCAGAGCACACACGGTTGCTGTAGCAACTCCGTGCTGACCAGCGCCCGTTTCGGCCACGATCCGTTTTTTGCCCAACCGCTGTGCAACCAGAATCTGACCAATCGTATTATTGATTTTATGGGCCCCCGTGTGGCAAAGATCTTCCCGCTTGAGGTAAATCGTAGCCCCAAGTTTCGCAGAGAGTCGCTGGGCGAGAAACAGCGGAGTTGGCCGTCCAACGTAGTCTTCGAGTAATTGCCAGAACTCGGCCTGAAACGCTGGATCGGCAATGATGCTGAGATAATTCTGGCGAAGCTCTTCCACATTCGGGTAGAGCATTTCAGGAATGAACGCTCCACCGAAGTGGCCGTAAAAGCCTTTATCTGTAACCTCAAAAGAGGTCTGGGGTTCAAGAGTGGTTTGCATGATTATCAATGCTTTACTAAGCGCAATCCTAAAGATGGAAGATGGTCGAAGTCGTTATCGGTAGTGTGTAACTCCATATCTAAATACAGCGCAGTAGCTGCAATCCAGAGATCATTTTTGCCCATGTTCCGGGCGGAAGATTTAAGCGGTGCTGTTTTGAGTTTTCCCTGGCTGTAGGCATCAAGCTGGGTATATACTAGGATGATGTCAAATTCAATATCACCAATTGGGTATCTATCAATCAGATATCGCATAAAATCTATTTTCTGTGCACCCCAGTCAGCTTTTAAGGAAAATGCTTCTAGTTCACCAACAACCACGATTGGTATAATGGTTTGAACTGGAGGTAAGCTACGTTCACGAATGTGGCCAATCAGAAGGTTCGCATCATAGATCATACAGCACCTTTGTCGCCCTCGGCCAGTAATTCATCCATCCGTCGGTTTTCTTCTTCAGTAAATTCAGGGAACTCTAGTAAGAATGGATCGTGTACAGCTGTTGCTTCTTGAAATCGTTCAACACCCCAACGCTTAATATCGCTGGGCTTGTAAATATTTAGCTGTCCCTTTTTCATGGGTGGAATATGCTCTAGCTCTTTCGTCGTTTCCATCAGCGCTGTTGTTTAGTCACATAACACGATTAATCGCTTGGCAGTTGCCAAATTATTATACCGTTTCTTCTTCTTCAATCGGCCGCAGGCGGGCAATGAGTTCCTTTACTTTTGCTACGTCTTTTACGCCCGGCGACGTTTCTACCTGACTGTTGACATCCACACCGTACAGTTTCATTCCTTTTAAAACCGCCAATAAATTGAGGTTGTCCAGGCCGATGCCGCCACTAATAAAAAATGGTTTCTCATTGTCATATCGGCTCAGGATACTCCAGTCGAACGTAACGCCATTGCCGCCGGGTTGATCACCTTTGGCGTCGAAGAGAAAAAAGTCGCACTGAGCTTTGAAATTATTCAGCATCGAAAAATTGAACGACTCATCGACCCGAAACGCTTTGATAATGTTGATGCCCCGATTACGTAGACTCCGGCAATACTCCGGCGTTTCGTTGCCGTGCAGTTGAACGTACTGGAAATCATATTTCTTCACACTCCGCAGAATATAATCCGGGCTGGCATTGACAAAAACACCGACCTTTCGAATTGAGCGGGGCAAGGCTTTCACCACATCCGCATCTAACTCGTCGCCAACAAAGCGGGGGGACTGGTCATGGAAAATAAATCCAACGAAGTCAGGACCAAGGGCGGCAATCTCTTTCAGGTTGTCGGCATCACGCAGACCGCACACTTTGATTTTCATGGCTGTACAAGTTAAATTGATAGCGTATTGTTCAGGTTATATTGAGAGACTAACGTAGCTAAAGCTGCGGCCGGGTCATTGGTTTTCATGAAGGCTTCGCCAATTAGAAAACCGTCGAAACCTGCCCGAAATAAGGTTAACATCGTGTTGGCATCGTGCAGGCCGCTTTCGGTGATTTTGGCGAACGTATCAGGAATTCGCTCAACCAGCCGCAGTGACGTATCAATGGACGTAGTAAACGTTTTTAGATTGCGGTTATTGACACCCACTAAATCGACGTTGACATTCAGACTGCGATCCAGTTCCTCCTCGTCGTGGACTTCCAGCAGCACCTGCATGCTCAGATCGTGCGCCTGTTGGCTAAGCAACGATACTTCATCAGGTGTCAGGCAGGCGGCAATCAGCAACACCACGTCAGCACCCCAGGCTTTGGCTTCAATAAGTTGATACTGATCAACGATGAAGTCCTTACGCAGAATGGGCGTACCGGGGTTTGCTAGTCGGGCAGCCTGTAAATCGGCGGGTGTTCCTCCGAAAAATGGCTCGTCGGTCAGCACTGAAAGCACGGCTGCACCGGCTTTTACGTAGCCCTGTGTCGTAGTTGCTACGTCGGCCTGGTCGTTGATGATGCCTTTGGAAGGGGATTTTCGTTTGAACTCGGCAATAATGCCCGTCGAGTATAAATCCTGAACCGCGTCGCGTGCTGAAAGGGCATGTCGCCGGAAGTCGGGCATCTGTTCCAGAACAGATACTGGGGTGGCGGCTTTGCGCTGTTCTACTTCAATTCGCTTTTGGGCAACTATTTCGTCAAGAATCGTCATGCTATCAATTTCTTAAAACTGGCCAATGCTCGTTTGCTTTCCAGCGATTCGCGGGCCAAGGCAACCGCATCCTCACGGGTATTGGCTTTGCCTGCGGCCAACAGGGCCATTGCCGAGTTAGCCAGAACAGCCTGCTTTTGCGCTGATGTTGCTTCGTCGTTCAGCACATTCAAAAAAATCTGTGCCGACTCATCCAGCGTCTGTCCACCAGCCAGCGATTCGGGCGTTAACGTATCCATGCCCAAGTGCTGTGGTTCCAGCAACTGCTCGGTTTGATTACTAATGACTTTGAACGGACCCGTCAACGAAATTTCGTCATATCCATCGAGCGCGTGCAGAATCATAAACCGCTTATCGGTTTGCTGATAAAGGTACGCATATAATCGCGCCAATTCAAGGTTAAAGACGCCAACAAGCTGTTTAGCAGGCTTTGCCGGGTTGATCATCGGCCCTAATACGTTGAAAAATGTTTTCACCCCTAAGTCACGGCGGATAGGTGCTACGTTCTTCATGGCTGGGTGGAACAGGGGGGCATGCAGGAAACAAATTCCCGCCGTTTCCATCTTGCGCTGTAACTCGCCAACATCATTCGTAAACTGATAGCCAAGTCGTTCCATTACCGTCGACGACCCGACCAGCGACGATACGCCGTGATTACCATGTTTAGCGACTTGCTGGCCCGCTCCGGCTACCACGAACGACGAGAGCGTTGAGATATTAAATGTGTCTTTACCATCGCCACCCGTTCCGCAAAGATCCATTGGATCGTAGGCTGCTAAATCGACGGGTAAACATAGTTCGAGCATGGCATCCCGGAATCCTTCCAGTTCTTCCAACCGAAGGCTTCGCATCATATACACCGTCAGGAACGACGCAATTTGTGCCGGATTGTACTCCCCCCGGCCAATACCCAGCAGCACCTGTCGGGCTTGGTCTTTAGTGAGGAATTTATATTCAAACAGGTGATTCAGAATGGCTTTCATTAGGTTTAGTTTTATGTAGAGCCTGTGCAGATTATTTAAGGCGAAGCATTTGATTGGCTCCTTTTTGAAAATGATAATCGACCGATACTATTTCCGTTCGAATTCCCCGTGCCTGACAGTCCGCTAAAACGCTGTTCAAGTATGGGGATGGCTGGCCATTCAGCGAGATCAACGGGAAAATGCGAACCTCACTGGCTACCCGGCATAGTTCACGCACTGACTCCAGATGAAACGCTTCCGGTAGCTGCTCTGAGTACAAAAAGAGCAAATGCGAACACAACGCTACGTCGAATGACCAGTCGGCAAAAGGCAGGCCGGGTAATGCATTTGCCACATATCGGCCCTGCTGTTGCCCATCCTCATAGTCACTTAAAAATTGAGCCATTGCTTGCATCCGCTTACAACCTAATTGATCCACGTCACAAAAGGTTGTCCAATGGTACCGGTCTTTATTTTTTCGCATTTGATCAATCACAGTATCATATGTGTCGTCAATACGTTTTTTAAGTTCCTGCCCGGAAAATTCATAAATCGGATCAACCGAAACAACGGAACGTCCTGCTTTAGTCATTTCGGTATTGAAACTGGCGGGACCATCACCCACGCCTAGGATTCGCTTTTCTAAATCAGCGTCGGTCAGATTAAACATTCGCTGATATTCGTCCAGCGTGCGGCCCCACGGAACGACTTCGCTCAGTTTCATATCGCCAACCAGTTTTCAATCATTTTTACGCCGTTCTCCGTCAGTACCGATTCCGGATGAAATTGCAGGCCTTTTACGTCGAAGCGCGTATGTGCCAGACCCATCACGCGTCCTTGCTCATCGACGGCCGTTATGCGTAAATCGGTAGGCATCGAATCGGGAACAACTGTCCAGGAATGATATCGACCGACCATCAATTCATCGGGAATGTCGGCAAATAGTTTTTCGGAGCGGTCCACAACCGTGGTTCGATGTGCAACGCCATGCAATACATCACCGAGGTTTTCGAGGGATGCGCCGTAGACTTCGCCAATGCCCTGATGACCGAGACAGATGCCCAGAATACTTTTTGTTGGGCCGTATTCACGTACCAGCTCCTGCATAATGCCCGCTTCAGATGGAATACCCGGTCCCGGCGAAAGCATAATTTTATCGTATTGCCCAACAGCGTCAAGGGAAATCTTATCGTTCCGAATGACGTCTGGCCGCAGCCCAAACTCCCGCAAAATGTAGACGAGATTGTAGGTGAACGAATCGTAGTTGTCTAAGACTAAAAGTTTCATGTTATTGGGAGTGAAGAATGTAGAGTGAATAGTGAAGAATAGACGTACAGCGTACAGATATTTATTTTGCACTATTCACTCTACATTCTTCACTGATTTAAATGGTTTTTGCCTGCTCCAACGCCATCCGCAAGGCGGCCAGTTTATTATGAACTTCCTGCGATTCGCTGTCAACCACCGACTTGGCGACAACACCAGCCCCGGCCTGATAATACAACGTATTGTCTTTACTCATGAACGTCCGGATCATAATGCAGTGATTGAACTCACCGTCGAATCCCATGTAGCCAATGCTGCCCGCGTAGAAACTACGACTCAAGTTCTCGTAGCGGTCAATCAATTGCATGGCGTTGTGTTTAGGCGCCCCCGAAAGCGTTCCGGCGGGAAAAGTTTCCGCCACAATTTGTAGCGGATCGGCGGTTTCGGTCAGATTGCCAACCACTTTCGAAACCAGGTGAATAACGTGCGAATAATATTGGACTTCTTTAAACGTCTCGACGTTCACTACGTCGCAGTTGCGGCTGAGATCGTTGCGGGCGAGATCGACCAGCATGACATGCTCGGCTGACTCTTTGGGATCGTCATAAAGTTTCTGCGCCAGCTCAGCATCATGAAGGTCATCACCCGTACGTCGGAATGTGCCGGCAATGGGATAGATCGTGGCTTTGCGGTCCTTCACCACAATCTGCGATTCGGGCGAGGAGCCGAAAAGTTTGTAGTTGCCATAGTCGAAATAAAACAGATAAGGAGAGGGATTCAGCGAACGTAGCGCCCGATATACATTGAACTCATCACCAACAAAGGGCGTCGAAAACCGGCGTGATAATACAATCTGGAAAACGTCGCCCCGCTGGCAATGATCTTTGCCTTTCTGGATAATGGCTTTGAATGCGTCATCGGTAAAATTCGATTCTTCGGGACCCGCCGTATTGAACGAATAGGTAGGATAGTTTCTTCCGGTAATCAGATCGCTGATGTAGTCGAGGCTGTCTTGCTCTAAGGTGCCACTTGTTGCCGAACTCTGGGGCTCACTATCGCGGAGGTAGCTATGCTCGAACAGGTACAACTCATCTTTGAAGTGATTGATTGCCAATACGTAGCGGTATACTGTAAAAACAGCCGTCGGAATCTGGTTCTCGGGGGGCACAGGTGCATGCAATGTAATATCCTCAAAACTCTGCACCGCCGGATAGCTAAAATAACCAAACAGGCCGTTGGTGATGAAGCGAAATGGGGCTTTTTCGTGCTGAAAACTGGCCTTGAACTCTTTGAAAGCGTCCAGCATTCTATCGGCCGGTAATTCGCTCGTCTGTTCATCGCCACCCGGCATTTTTACGGTTAATTGACCGACTGTTCCAGCATTTCGGTCGTACGAAAACCGGGCTACCGGATCGAACGCGATGTAGGAAAAGCTATTGTCACTACCGTGATAGTCTGAGCTTTCGAGCAAAATGCTGTTGAGGAAACGATCGCGGATGCGTAGGTAGATGCTTACTGGCGTAATGATGTCAGCCAGCATTCGCTTGTGGCGGCTGACAACGCGGTAGGTGGTTTTTGAGTCGATGGTCATGAGTTAATAGTCAATAGTGTTAGGGCTTGGGACAAAAAAATAAGGCTCACCGGGATGACGGTGAGCCTTTTATAGTGTTGGTATATACACAAAGCGGCAACCTCATCCTTGTTGGGAAGAGTGCCACCACCAAATGTTGTTTGTTACCTGAATCATTGTCTTTGTAAATGTGTCGGGGTGGCGGGATTCGAACCCACGACCTCTACGTCCCGAACGTAGCGCGCTACCAGGCTGCGCTACACCCCGTTAGGAGCCCACAAATATAAAAGCGTTTGTTTTATATTGGACAAAACTCCATTACTTTTTTCTGATAGATGAAAAATACTGACGTATCACATCTCCATGACACGCACCCGAATGCTTTTATTCTCGGTCAACTCAAGCGACGATTGGTCGAAGTCGGGTGGTCCCATCAGCATCGCGACGTTAGAGAAGCCAAAAGGCTCTGTGGGCATCTGGCCCGAGAAATCCATCTTCTGGTTGCCGTTTAAATCCTGAAATAACCTGACTGCGTACCGACCGGATTCCAGCCCTTCGAATACCGTCGTGATTTCGCCGGACGCCGGGATGTCAATTGTTTTGCGCTGAATTGATTCGCCATCAAAACTTGCCTTGCCGTTGGCCAGCCCCACATATAGTTTGCCCGATCGATTATTCACATTGGATATAACAACCGTGAGCGAGTAAGTAGCGCCGGTTGTAGTTGATGTAGCGGCTGTTGTTTGCTGGGCGAGACAGGGTTTGTTCAGATTGCTGATGAATAATGTGATTGTGATGGCGGTAGCGATAATTGTTTTCATGATTTGTCTTGGTTTATGGTTGCTTTTGTTCGACAGGACAAACATAACAGACCTAAAATGCCCTTGCCAACGAAAGGGACGAAGCACAGTAGTTAGGGATAAACAGCACGATGTGGGGTAAACAGGAAGGTCACAGGGATAATTGACAAGGCGAAATGACGGTTGTTACCGTCATAAGCGCAGTAGGAGATTATTGATTCAGTGTCAGATTTCCCCCTTTATTGTACTTGATTTCTTCTTCGGCCAGCATTTGCTTCACGGTTTGAGCCAGCGTCTCGGCGTCGGTCTGGGCGAAGTGATAGGAAAGTTGTTTGGGCGAAACGCCCGGTCCGTTCGCCAGTGCTACATAGTCCCGTACCTGCTCACGAACGGCCAATAATTCGTTCTCGGCGTTTTTCTTCTTTTTAAGGCAGTTGTCGCATATTCCACAAGCTTCTCCGGGTTTTTCACCGAAATAGGCTTGAAGCAGTCGGGTTCGACACTGGGTTGTGTGTTCGGTATAGAGGATAGCCGCCTGCACTTTACGCATCGCCAGTTCTTTGCGCCGATTTAATTCCTGTAAATTAATGGGTAGCGTGGGGGCATCGTAGCGGGGCGTCAGATACGTTAATTGCGGTTTATCTTTCTGCTTTTCGTAGATGACCACATTCCGCTGATTCAGCTGTTCCAGCAGTTCCACTATCTCGGGCTGATTCATTAAAAACGCTCGTGCCAGCGTCGATTCGGAAATCGTGATGAAGTCGGTGAAGAGTTCGCCCCCATAAATACGTAGCAATAATTTCAGGAACGAATCGAAACGCGGATTCATCACCTGAAACTCATATAACTGCCTATTGTCCAGCACTAAGGCAAGCCGGGAAGGGTGGTAATAATTTTCGCTCAGTTGAATAAATCCTTCCAGTTGCAGTTGCTTCAGCGCGTAATGCGTTTCCTGGGGTGGCAGATTGAACGTACTGGTGAAGGCACTCAAATCAAAATCATAACTGTTGAACTCACCACCGCCAACGGGTACGGCGGTATAATTCGCTACAGCCTGATAGACGCGACGCAGCATCTCAACAGGCTGGTACAGTTGTTCGGTACGATAACGCAGGTTTTCCAGATCACCGTTGGTATACAGCATCACGGCATACGCTTTCTGTCCATCGCGGCCAGCCCGGCCCGCTTCCTGATAATACGCTTCGAGCGAATCTGGTACGTCTAAGTGAACGACCACGCGTACGTCGGGTTTGTCGATGCCCATGCCAAACGCGTTGGTGGCCACCATGACCCGCGTACGGTCCTGAATCCAGGCATCCTGTTTCTCGGATCGCTGCTGAGTAGTCAGGCCTGCGTGGTAAAAATCCGCCGAGATTCCCTGGCGCGTGAGCCACTGCGCTACATGCTGGGTTTGCTTGCGGCTACGTACATATACAATAGCGCAACCGGGAACATTCAGTAGGATACGTAGCAATCGGTTTTCTTTACTCTCTTCCAGAATGGTCGAATACGAAAGATTAGGACGAGCAAAGGTCTGCCGGAAAATTTGGGGCGGTCCTCCGTCGGGGCTTTTTAGCGCCAGTTTGTCCAGAATATCGGCCTGAACGTCGGGTGTTGCTGAGGCTGTGAGCGCAATAACTGGCGTATCGGGAATGAGTTGCCGGAACTCCGCAATTTGCAGGTACGGTGGCCGGAAGTCGTAGCCCCAGGCCGAAATGCAGTGCGCTTCGTCAACGGCCAGCAGGCAGACGGTCATTTGCTTTACGCGCTCGATGACAATCTCGGTTCGCAATCGTTCGGGCGAAACGTAGAGGAATTTAGTGTTGCCGTAAATGCAGTTGTCGAGGGTCGTGTCAATCTCCCGGTAATGCATGCCCGAGTAAATGGCCGCAGCCGGAATGCCCCGTTTGCGCAACTGCTCGACCTGATCCTTCATCAAGGCAATCAGGGGGGTCACCACAATGCAAACGCCCTTCATGGCCAGCGTTGGCACCTGAAAGCAGATGGATTTCCCTCCTCCCGTAGGCATCAATACGAGCGTATCCTGTCGGTCCAATACCGTATTGACCACATCTTCCTGCATCGGTCGGAAGGTGGGATATCCCCAAAATTGCTGCAGTATTTGACGGACAGTCAATGTGTTTTTAGTTTATGGGATAGGGTTTACAGTGGGCTGACGCATGAAGGGCTGACGCGTCAGCCCACCGTAAACCGTATACTGGAAACCGTAAATCCTATCGCGAATTTACGGCACGAAACCATAAATCTTACCGAGATAATTTTACGTTTGTATCTACTATACTCAACCATCAACACAAACATCCGCATTTGCGGTCTCACTATGATTCAGAAAATTATCAAATCCGACGAAGAGTGGCGCCAAATTTTGACGCCGGAACAATATCGGGTCGCGCGAGGAAAAGGCACCGAACGGGCTTTTTCGGGCGAATATTGTGAAGCACATGATCCCGGTCTCTACGCTTGTGTTTGCTGTGGTACAGAGTTATTCGAATCAACGAACAAGTTTGAGTCGGGTACGGGCTGGCCAAGTTTTACGGAACCCATTGAGGAAGATCGGATTCGACTAGAAAAAGACTATAGCTACGGTATGTTTCGGGTCGAAGTGCTGTGCAATGTCTGTGATGCCCACCTAGGTCACGTTTTCAACGATGGTCCTCCACCCAATGGCCTGCGCTATTGTCTGAACTCCGTCTCGCTGGTATTGAAGCGTACGGCCGACTCAGAATAGATAGTAAAATTTAATTTAACCACAGAGGCACAAAGGCCACGGAGCACATAAACTCTGTGTACTTTGTGCCTCTGTGGTTAAAAATTACTCACGCCATCACAAAACAACTATGAGAGCTTTACCTCTGCTTATCCTCTTACTCGTTGTGGTCGGGTGCTCGCCAGCGATACGTATTAGCCGCGATCTGCGTACGAAATCCATTTATACTGATCATTTTACGGGCGTAGCGCTTTATGATCCCGCACGGAAAAAGGCCTTAATTCAGCACAATGCCGATAAGCCATTTACACCCGCATCGAATACCAAACTGTTTAGTTTTTACGCGGGTTTGTTGTCGCTACGTGATTCATTACCCACAATGCGGTATGCGGTTCAGGGTGATTCCCTGATTTTTTGGGGAACGGGTAATCCACTTCTACTTCATCCCGATTTGCCGGATACAAGTATGCTGGCTTTTCTACGTAACCGGTCGGAACGGCTATTCTTCTCCCCGGCGAATTATGATGGTCCACGACTGGGGCCGGGTTGGGCATGGGACGACTATAACGACGACTATTCGCCCGAACTGGCACCATTGCCCATCTACGGAAATGTTGCTCGTTTCGGCAAAGGAAGCCTTTCGGTGCATTCGGTTAGCCCATCGCGATTTTTTGATAGCACACGCGCTGCGGCAATTGGTAACGTAGTGAATAGTGTGCGCCGGGCTGAGTTTCGGAATCAGTTTGTTTGGCCAACGGCTGATAAACCCAGTTGGCAGGATGTACCATTTCGATGGTCACCCGAATTAGCCGCTCAACTGCTGGCCGACACGCTCCACCGCCCGGTTGGGGTTGTGAACGTACCGGTGTCCAAAAATGCCCGTTTGCTGCGGGGTTCTCTCGCCGATTCGCTTTACAAACGAATGTTATATATCAGTGATAATCAGTTTGCCGAGCAAGTTTTATTTATGATTTCTGCCGAACGCAACCTCGACAAACTCGATCCAACAGCCGAGCTGCATCGAATAATGTCTGATTCTATCTTGCCGTATTCGACGGCCTCAGCTAAATGGGTGGATGGCTCCGGATTGTCACGATATAATCTGTTTACACCCAACGTATTGATTGATCTACTTGGTCGGATTTACGCGAAAGTGCCCCAACAACGGCTATTTGCTCTGCTGCCAGCGGCTGGACAAGCGGGAACGCTACGTGACATGGCAATGGGAAATAAGCCGTATGTGTTTGCGAAATCGGGCTCGATGAGTGGCGTGTATAACCTGAGTGGCTACGTACTGACTCGCTCGGGTAAGTTGCTTTATTTCAGTATTATGCACAATAATTTTTCGCAGGCCGTCAGCGAAATGCGTCGTCGAACGGCAGCGCTATTGACAGACATTCACGAGCGATTTTAACGTGGCTAGTCGGTAACTGAAAAAGATTACCTACTATTGATACGTAATCAAGCGATATGAAGCAGACTCAGCCAAGACAAAAATCTAAACTGACAAAAGGGTTGTTAATCGTGGCCCTGTTGCTGAGTCTTTTTGCGTTTTTAGGGAATGTCGGCAACTGCCCGAATCGTTTAGCGCCAACGACAGGAATAGAGTTGTTTGCCGCGAATACACTAGCGCCTTACCAACACGGATCAGCAGTTGAGCGGCCTAGGCCTTTAACTCCAACCCGATTCTTCGCTCACCACTCTTGCTTAACAGTGGCGTTGTTAGCCTATAACAAGCTAATTGGTCATCAGATAAGTCTAGTGTGTGGTACACCGCCACTTCCTGCGGGGATTAGCAAATTCTTTCAACGCAAAACCATTCCTGCCAGCTCTGAGGCTCCTTACGCCAACTTCAGCAGCTCTGAGTTTCCAGCAAATCTCAGCTAATTTCCTTTCAACATCGTCTCCACTTATGGCGCTACGCACACGTAGCTGCCTCAAAATCATTGTTTATAATTTATGAAACGAGTTAAAAAGCTTTTAAAGCTACTCGTCCTACTATGTCTTATCCTGTTAGCCTTATGTGGGATTGGCATTAATGGGGCAGGGCCAGTGTTCTCTCAAACCAGAGAACGATACGTAGATACTGGTATTAAAACGGAGCAGGTTGACGTCAGGAATGAGGACGGAGACGAAACGGACTGATAAATTGCATCCAGGTAGTTGATAAACCGAACTCAATGAAACACGAGTTAAAATGGTCGTAATACGTCAACCCCACGGGCGAAGGGAAGGCGTTTTTTCGTTGAGATGGCGGTTTTAAAATGCCCTTAAACCCGAAGGAATAGTCAAAATTTTTGCGGACCATGAAATGAAGGGGGTAGACCCGCCCGTAAAGATTGACCAGAGCTTTCGGTCCATCTATCGCTTGATCAGTAAATACACCGGGTAGCTAACGGCTATGAATCCCAGTGCATAGCGACTGCTTTCAAAATCACTGAGGACCACGCCGACCAGAAAGGCCAGCGATGCAATCAGTAATGTCCAGGTTGAAAACGGGTAACCCCACGCCAGCACAGGACGCGGGAGTTCCGGTTCAGTTTTCCGTAGCCGAATTAGCGCGGCAAAGCAGGATGCGTAGCAAAGCACGAAAAAGAACGTAGCAATGTCGGAGAGCTGGCTGTACGTATTGGTTAAAATCATCAAAATTGATGCCGATGCTGTCAGGATGGTCGCATTTAGTGGCGTTCCTCCTTCGTTGACGTGCGTAACGAACGGAAAAAACAATCCGTCGCGGCCCATAGCAAAAATAACGCGCGGATTGAACATGATTTGCGCGTTGATGATGCCCATAATTGAGATCATCAATAAGAACGTAACCACCTTCGCGCTACCTGGACCGAACAGCAGCTGAACCGCATCGGCAGCGGGTAATTTCGATCCGGCGAGGGTGGACATTGGTAATACATAAAGCAGCGCCAGATTGACCAGAATGTAAATGCCAATGATAAGTAACACCCCCCGAATCATGGAACGAGGTAAGTTTCGACTGGGGTCGACGTCTTCTTCGGTGAAGTAAGCGGCCGTATGCCAACCGTCGTAGGTATAAAAAACGGCCTGTAGCGCGGCCAGGATACCCAACCATATACCTCCTTTGGCCAGGGGACGTACCGTATCGATCGCTATAGGATTTTCGGGTGTAATAACAAAGCAGATGACCACGAACGCTAATAGGCCCACGGCCTTCAACACACTCATCACTTCCTGTGCCCGACTGGCCAACCGTACACCAATAGAGTGAAAAGCCACGAATGCCACCAGAATCCCAATGGCCATGCTTTTTTGGTAATCCACCAGCGCCGGTGACAGCAAACCAATGTATTCACTCATAACGGCTGCCCCAAAAGCCATCGCCGAGATGCTCCCAAGCCAGCTACTTATACCGATAATAAAACCGGCATAGTTGCCAAAGGCTCGTCGGGCATATACATACCAACCACCGGCTTTTGGCAACATGGTTCCCAATTCCATCACCGATAGTGATCCCATGAGCGCGTATAATCCTACAGTCAGCCAGACGGCAATAATGATGGTGGGATTACCGATTTCCTGGGCAATGGGGCCGGGTTTTCGTAAAATCCCCGTACCAACAGTGCCGCCAATCGTAACGGCTACGCCAAAGCCGACGCCCAGGAGTTTTTTAAGTTGATTCTTGGCCATAATTGAAGTAGGGTGGGACGTAACGCGACTTTCCAGCCACGTGATACAAAGGGTCGTTAACAATGATAGCGAAAAGTTGCCTGTTTTGCGCGTTTAGGAGCGGTAAGGGCTGTAATTCCTGCTTTTTCGTAAGTTTGCCTGCATGAGAGCTGTGCTGATGCATCCTTACGTACTGGTTTTTATGGGTGGGGGCGTAGGAAGCGTACTTCGCTACGTTGTCGGGCGATTCATTCCAGCTACACTCACAAGTTCACCGTTTCCAACCGCCATTCTGATCATTAACATCGTTGCCAGTTTTGTGCTGGGTGGCGTAACAGGCTGGGTAGTCAGCCGGTCGATGGGAGCGGTGGGAGAGGAGGCTCGCCTGCTGATTGGCGTTGGTTTCTGTGGCGGACTTAGTACGTTTTCCAGTTTTAGCTATGATACAGTGGCCTTGTTGCAAAACGGCCGTCCAGTCGCTGCGTTAGTAAATATTGGTCTGAACATTACGTTGTGTTTGCTGGCTTCAGCTGGCGGATTGTGGCTTGGTCAAAAACTATAAACTGTGTAAGGATGCGAAGGATACTGGATAACCCAAAAGAGCATCTGTTAAAATCTGCCCGGCTCATATGCCAGATTCGTCTGTTCCTATTTTCATTATTCATGATGTCAACTTCTTCACAAGCTCAGGACGTAGCGCGTCGGCTGTACGATGCACACGAAACGTTTAAAGAGAAAGCATTAACCCACCGGCGTTTTAAGCATGCCGATATGATTCCCTTACTAAACTCCCTGACTGGCCCGCTATCAGTTAGTCAGGTGAGTGAGTCGCTGGAAAAACGGGCTATTTATCAGGTAAAAGCCGGAACGGGCATAACTAAAGTATTGCTGTGGAGCCAGATGCATGGTGATGAAGCTACGGCAACAATGGCGATGTTCGACATTTTCAACTTTTTACAGGCAAAAGGCGATGGCTTCGATGAGGTAAGGAAAGCGATTCTGTCTAAAACGACCCTGTATTTCGTACCGATGCTCAACCCCGACGGCGCCGAACGATTTCAACGGCGAACCGCCACCGACATTGACATGAATCGTGATGCGCTACGGCTGCAAACGCCGGAAGGAGCGCTTCTCAAAAACCTTCAGCAAACACTTCAGCCGCTTGTCGGATTTAATCTTCACGACCAAAATCCACGCTACAGCGTCGGCAAGACGGGTAAACAGGCGGTGGTGTCATTTCTGGCAACGGCTTACGACGAAGACCGGAATGTAAACGATATTCGGCAGCGGTCGATGCAACTCATTGTGGGGATGAATCGGGTGTTGCAGCAGTTTGTGCCGGGGCAAATTGCTCGTTACGACGATGAGTTCGAACCACGCGCCTTCGGTGATAATATTCAAAAGTGGGGTACTACGTTGATCTTGATTGAGTCGGGAGGTTTCAAAGGTGATTCGGAGAAAATGGCCATTCGACGATTGAATTTCGTGGCCATTCTAACGGCCCTGCAAGCCATCGCTGATGTGTCATACAAACAGGAAAACATTGCCGACTATCAGGCCATTCCCGAAAATGGGCGCGCACTGTTCGACGTACTGATTCGCAATGCTACTGTGATGCGTGAAGGTCGTCCGGTGTTGGTTGATGTCGGTATCAATCACAACGAAGTCAATGACAAAGCGGCCAAAACGTTTCAGTACAAGAGTGTTATCGACGATATTGGCGACTTGTCAACGTTTTACGGGTTGGAAGAAATCGACGCAACGGGTCTGACGCTGACGCCCGCATACATCTATCCTGATACGCTCGACTCGGTTACTGAACTCGCTAAGCTGGATTTGCCAGCCCTCCGTCGTGATGGAATTGTGGCGTTCAAGGTGCAAAAAGCGCCAGCCGATACGTTCCCCGAGCAAGCTGTACACGTAGTAAATGAAGGCGAATTACCCGCTCAACCGCTCCAATTGGAGCAGATTCCTACTTTTTTGCTCAAAAAAGGGAATCAGATTCAGTACCGCTTTGTCAATGGTTTCTGGAAAGACAATAAGATCAATGCCAGCGAACATCAGAATGGTGTGATTGATTGACGCCGATCAACATAATTCAAGCATAACATTGGCATAACGTTCGTGTAATACTAGACTGGTAGCTTTGTCCTGTTAAAATTCTCACGAACGAGTTATTATCTAATTCTTCATATTGGTGTCGCCGGAAAGGCCAGTGTTTTACGCTGGCTTTTTTCTTTATTACTGTCACGTCTACGCTTGTCTTTATGACCCCGCTGGTACGCCAGCCCGGTCGGAAAGCCAAGCGTAGACGGTATTGAAAGCTCTGTTTGTACTGAAAGATAAGTGTAAACGCAAACCGCCCGACTTTTCAGCCGGGCGGTTTATTGTTGAATAGAAGAGGAAAGACTAGAACGTATATCGGGCACCGAACTGCATCTGCCAGCGCGACGCTAATGGATCAATGGAGTACGGTACGCCCGGCTTAGACCAGCTAAACGTTGGATCGCCGGTTGTTGGGTTGGTTGCCCGCGACAGACCAACCGACGCCGTTGAGTTGAACGTATTGGGCGAGAAGTAGTAGTAGCCCAGTTTCTTGTCCAGCAGATTCAGGAAATTGATCACGTCGTAGCTGATCTGAATCGACTGACGACCTTTCAGTTTAAACTCATGTAGTAAGCGCAGGTCCAGCGTATTGTTCCAGGGGGTCCGGCCACCGTTACGTTCGGTGAAGTTCCCTTTGCGCGTTTTCAGGTACGAGTCCGATTCAACGTACGCCATGAAGTCAGCGGCTTGTGTTCCCGTAGGTATCAGCTTTTGAGCTTCAGCCAGATCTTTTGGAATGTAAGCTAGGCTGTTGGCCTGCCCTGTTCCATCGACGGTCGTGTTAACATATCCCCAGGAGAAAGGCGTTCCGGATTGTAGCGAATAAAACAACGTAACGGTTGTGGCATTACGCGGATTCCAGATCTGACGGTAGTTAATCGTGCCAACAATGCGGCTGCGGATGTCGAAGTTCGAGTAAGCCAGTTGGGGATCGTTTGGCGTTAGTGACTGGTTCAACTGCCAGTTCGACTCCATCGAGTTCCGGATACCGTTGGTAATATCGAACGACTTACCATAGGTATAAGCCGTTGAGAAACCGAAACCAAACGGGAAGTTCCGTTGCACTTGGGCGGTCAAACTGTAACGATAGCCTTTGTTGGTATTCGAAAGCAGGTAGGCGTTCGCGAAGTTATTGTCGATCCGCTGCGCCCCGGCCGAACCGTTAGCTGCGGTGTAAATCGGCTGCTGGTGTTGGGTGTCGTAGCTGTAGTATCGTACTACGTCTTTGGTGTTCACCTGCTGGAACTTCAGGTCCTGAATAACTTTTGTGTAAAGTCCTTCAAGCGTGAATTTGTAGCCACCTACCGTGTAATCGACAGCGATATTGTTCCGGAACATCTGCGGCATTTTGAAGTTGTTGTCGATCAAGTCAACCTGTGTCCGCTTCACACTACCACCAATCGAAGCATTAGCCGGATTTTGATCGATCAATACACCACCGTTCGGAATGAGCGGATCACCTACGATTTTAGTCGTTGCCGTCGCATTGTTGTTATAATCATATGCGCCATAGCCAACGCCGTTGTTGTAGAAGGCATACCCTAACCAGGCAAATGGAATCCGACCTGTGAACAAGCCCGTTCCCCCCCGAATCACGACGCTCTTGTCGCCCAGTACGTCGATGTTGATACCCAGCCGAGGTGAAATTTGAACGTTGTTCAGGTAATTGTTCGTAATCTGCTTCAGGGGTGTGTAGCTATACGTAGTACCCACGGCAGGATCACCCGCCGAATTCGTTACCTGCGAGCTAAGCTGCGGTTTGTTAGGCAAACCGGCATAGTCAAGGCGAATGCCCGGAGACAGTTTAACCCGCTCAGAAACCTGGATTTCATCCTGAATATAAGCGCTTAACAGGTTGACGTTGAAGTGTGCATACGGATTATTAAACTGATTGTCCAGATTGTTCGTCAGGTCGCCAAACGGATAGCTGCCCCGAACCCGGTTCGGTAACGGTAAGTTATTGGGTGTACCCTTACCCAGAAACTGATCGAGGGTACTGTACGAAATCCGTCCGTTGGGCGAGTTCACAAAGCCATAATCGATGGTATAAAACTCGTTGTGCGTCCCAATCGTGAATGTATTGATGCCTTTGTAGAACGTGAAGTTGTCGGTTAATTCGAACGTCTTCTGTTTCATGTTGAATACCGATGCTTCGCGGTCATTACCCAGGAAGATCGTGCCGCCGTTATAACCAATTTCTACCTGTGGGAAAGAACGGACATTGGACAACGTAGTACGATAGTCGTGAACACTCGAATAGCCGAGGATCAAACTGTTTGACGCTTTACCACCAAACTGAGTTTTCAATTCGGCTACGGTGCTGCTCTGGTTGTTGTTCTGCTTAAAGTCGATGCTGCCGAAGCGAAAGTTAGCGGCATCGCGCTCCAGATTAGTCGCTTCTGAAAAGACCGTATTGTTGCGGATACTCAACTGATTTTTGTCGTTGATGTTCCAATCCAGCCGGTTAAAAAATTTGGTGCTTTTCGAGTAAATCGAATAATTGCCTGAAGCACCAGCATCAAGACCGTAATTCTCTCTAACAAAATCGGTGATTTGCTGTGCTACGGCTGCATCTTTAATCAGCGAGCTAGGCGTACCGGCCTGAAACTGAACAGGGTCCTGCCGGTTGGTGATTTCTTCGTTGGTGAAGAAGAACAGTTTGTCTTTGATCAGCGGCAAGCCAACCCGGACGCCCATCTGGTATTCATGAAAGGTGTTTGGCAATTTCTCTTTCGTGCCCGATGCGCCGTTCCAGGCACCCGTCAGCGTCGAATTCCGACCAAAGGCGTATACGGACCCCGTCACTTCATTCGTACCGGTACGGGTCACTGCATTGATTGAACCACCCAGGAAGTTACCTAAGCGTACATCGAAGGGAGCAACGGCCACCTGGATATCTTGAATAGCGTCCAGACTGACCGGATTGGTACGAGTGCTGGAACCCGGCTGGCCCGATGAACCTGTAGCACCACCGAGCGATGGGCTGAAACCAATAGCATCGTTGTTAATAGCTCCGTCGATGGTTACGTTGTTATACCGAAAATTTGTGCCCGCAAACGAGTTATTGTTATTGGCCTGGGGCGACAAGCGCGTCATGTCGGTAAGGCTTCGCGAAATGGTTGGCAACCGACGAATCGTTTCACTGCTGACGCTAAGACCTGCGCCTTGTTTTTCGCCCTCGCGGCTACCTTTCACCACTACTTCGGTTAGTTGGGAACTAGCATCCTTGAGAGCAATGGTGAGGTTGGTTGTTTCGCCTAATTGAAGCACTATGTCCGAACGTGTTTCGGTATTGTAGCCTACGTAGGTCACCACAATCTGGTAAGGACCCCCGGCATTCATGCTGTTGATTCGGAAACGGCCTTCAACATCGGTGACAGCCGCATATTTGGTGCCGGTTGGCGTATAAACAGCCTGCACAGTTGCCCCAGGCAGACCTTCTTTTTTGGCGTCCGTAATATGGCCACTTAACCCACTGGTCGTCACCTGTGCCCAGGAGGCAGAAAAGGCGGCTAGTACTAAAAATATGAGTAGAGCTGTTGAGACAAATAATTTCATTTGTAGTAACGGGGTGATTTTCGGTGCAAAATTCACCCAAATCCAGGCGCTCCCTGTTAAGCAAATGTTACGAAATCATTGAGCAGAGTTAAATTTTAGTAACACCCGATAAGGGTCAAATTATCTATACTAATTACAGGTAACATATCTTAGAAAGAATATAAATGTTACTTATGTGTCAAGTTTGGGTCTAATACCCAACTTAGTCCATGAACTTTTAGGTAAATTGTGGGCGTTTGACAATAAATACGCAAAAACAGTCAGTACCACCAAGTTAACGGATGCTTAAGCTGTGAATAGGCAGGTGTTAGTCGCCTATATATGAAGCAATTTCAGCGTTCGTAGTAAGTTCACTATATTTCCGTCAATCCCTTATTCACCGTAACAATGATTTCAAAGAAAGCAAAATATGCCATTAAAGCCCTTAAAGTTCTGACAGAAGAGTATGGCAAAGGGCCCGTGCTCATCTCCTATATTTCGGCGAAAGAAAACATCCCCAAAAAATTCTTAGAGGCTATTCTGCTTGAGCTACGTAATCACGGTATTCTGCAAAGCCAAAAGGGGAAAGGTGGTGGCTATTTGCTGCGTGTTGATCCGGCCCGTGTTAATCTGGCACAGGTGCTACGTGTTATCGATGGTCCTATTGCGCCTACGCCCTGCGTATCGTTCAATTTCTATGTTAAGTGCGACGATTGCAATGACGAAATAACCTGTGCACTACGTCCCATTATGGAGCGCGTTCGGGATGCGAACTTAGCCGTCTATGAAAATACGACCTTAGTGACATTCCAGACCTTGGCTGCTGCAGTCGAAGTCCAATAAAAGTTTCCAAAGACGTTGTAGGGTTGTCTAGTTTTGCTGAATGTGCCAGCTAACTAGACAACCCTACAGCGTTATAACTTCTTTAAACCTGCGAAGGCTGATGCTCTTTCCGGAGCAGATCGTTCACGGTTTTGACCGGGTTGAACGTAATCAGCGGCACTTCTACGAAAATGGTATTCCAGTCGGCCATGGCGCCATTCCAGAGGCCGGGCAATTCCTGCGCCTTGAGCTCTTTCCCATCTTTCGACTTGCTGGTAATAAAGCCCGTCAACGGATCGCGGTAGGCGGGCAGATCGTATTTACGTCCGTGATGATCTTTCAATCCACAGACCAGATCGACTGGATTGAAGTGAGTCGCTTCGTCGAAAATGGATTTCTGTGCAGGATTCGTTAAGTCAATCTGGGCCGACTCAACCACCTGTAAGGACACCGATCCATCCTGATTTTTTGCCCAGAACGGCCCTCCACCGGGTTCACCTACGTTTTTAACCATTCCGCAGGCACGTACCGGGCGATCCAGCTTCCGGCGGAAATAAGCCAGCTTCTCTGCTTTTGACAGATTCTCGAAATTTTCGGGGGGCAACGTAAATAACGTTCGACGGAAGAGTTCGTCGGCTTCGGCAAGATAGCCGTCGCTCACGTCATCACTTTCTAAAAGACCTTGTATACGAGCAATTTGCTGCTGGGCATCAAGCAGAACGGCGGCTAATACTTTCTTGTACGTAACGGTTGGTTCCTTGATTTCATCAGGAACGACGTTGTCGATATTTTTAATGAAAACAATGTCTGCGTCGATATCATTGAGATTTTCGATCAGGGCACCATGGCCCGCCGGACGGAACAGTAGAGAGCCCGGTCCGCCGTCGCGGTCTTCATTCCGGAAAGGCGAGTTATCGAGATTAACCGAAATGGTGTCGGTCGATTTTTTCTGTTCCGAAAAGCTAATGTCGAATGTAACACCCAGCCAGGCTTCGTAATCGGCTTTTTGCTCATCAATCAGTTTTTCAAAGCGGTCGCGGTGTTCGGGCGAGACGGTGAAATGAATTTTGACCAGACCGTCAGAATTTGCGTAGGCCGCTCCTTCGACCAGATGCTCTTCTACGGGCGTGCGGGGGCCATCGGGGTAGTTGTGAAACTTGAGCAAGCCTTTGGGTAATGTACCGTACTCCAGACCATCGTCGGTTAAGAGGAACCGCAGGACTGTTTTACGCATCGATGGCTGCCAATCGTTTTCAGCGACGGCTTTATCCAAATCCTCGCCTTGGGCGGCCATCGCGGCCTTAAGGTCTTCATAAAAAGCAAAATCAGCGATTCGGGCGAACACTTCATCGACAGATTTATCGGACTTGCCATCCAGCGCAGCAAACAGCGACTTAAACATCCGCGTAGCAGCTCCCGAAGCGGGCACAAACTTAACTAACTCACGTTCATGGGCTGCGTTGTCGAAGCGATGTATGTACGCTGCCAATTGATCGTCAGCCACACGGACGATGCCGTCGCCAATGGTAGCGGCTTTAATAACATTCAAATACGGAAAGCCCTGAACGAAGTGTTCTATCTGTTGGTCAATCTGGTCGAGCGATATGCCCTGCGCCAAAATCTGATCCTGATCTTGTTCGGTAAATTGCATAGGGTAAACAGGAGTAAAAGCGTTAGGAACGAGTGGCAAATTGGGTATTTAAGCAATCTGACGCAAATCAAATTTTCATAAAGCTCAGCTAAGTGAGGCAATGGATTAATGGCTGATTCAGTACATTGTGAAGAACGGTCCCGTATAGAATTGAACCCTTTCCAGGCTTACCTTTGTCGCTCAGAATCTGTGACCCTGCCATGAAACTAATTGCCTTCGATGCCGACGATACGCTCTGGGTTAATGAGCCGAATTACGTAGATGTAAAGCAGAAATTATGCGAACTGCTATCACATCATGTTGATCAGGAGACGCTTACGGAGCGGTTCTACGATGCCCAGATCAGGAATCTGCATGTATTCGGGTACGGTGCCAAGAGCTTTATTCTCTCCATGATCGAAACAGCTATCGAATTGACGAATGGAGCGATAACGGGCGATGAAATTCAGCAGATCATTGATGTCGGCAGAAGGCTTATTGACTTCCCGATCGACGTACTGGATGGCATTCCGGAAGTGCTGGAAACACTTTCCAAACACTTTGATCTGATGATATTGACTAAAGGCGATCTTTTCGATCAGGAAAGTAAGATTGCCCGCTCAGGTTTGGGGCATTATTTTAAGTACGTCGAAATTGTCAGTGAAAAAAATGAGCAGGCATACCTGCGTATTCTTGAAAAGTATAATGTGCAACCCGCCGATTTTATCATGATTGGCAACTCGCTGAAATCGGATGTGTTGCCGGTCGTTCATATAGGCGGATGTGCTGTCCATATACCCTATGCCATTACGTGGGCACACGAGCGGGTCGCCGATGACCAATTGATTGGAAAAACGTTTACGACTTTAGAGAGCGCCAGAGAATTATTGACGCTGCTGGGAAAAGTCAGCAAAGTAGCGTAAAACTGTCGGCGTCCAGATTGGCCGGGAATTTCTCGCGGAAGGCACGTAACTCACTCAATGATAATGTTTGCTGATGAATTATTTCCGTGTCAGAATGCCGGAATAGTACATCCCCTTTAAAATCAATGACGGCGGAGTCGCCGGTATAAGGATGACGGTTACCATCCTGGCCAACACGATTGACACCTACCACATAGCTTAAATTCTCAATAGCGCGGGCTTGCAGCAATACGTTCCACGCATTTCGTCGGGCGGCAGGCCAGTTGGCAACGTAGAGCAATACATCATAATCGAAGGATGAAGGTTGCTTCGACTCGTTTTGCTCCGGGTTTAAACCCAGGGATGCATTATTCCGGCTCCAGACCGGAAAGCGGAGATCGTAACAGATAAGCGGACAAATACGCCAGCCTTTCCATTCTTTCACAATACGACGCGTTCCGGCGGTGTAAATGGCGTCTTCGCCCGCCATCCGAAAAAGGTGCCGTTTGTCATATGTGTCGAATTGCCCATCGGGTTGCATCCAGATAAGCCGGTTAAAAAAGTGGCCATTCTCTTTCACTACGTAGCTGCCCGTTACAACGGCTTCCGTTTGAGCCGCCATCTGCCTGATCCACCGAAACGTAGTGAGGTTCATGGGTTCAGCAACCGCCTGAGCGTCCATCGTAAAACCCGTTGTGAACATTTCGGGCAGCACAATCAGATCGGTTGGTTCAGGCAAATTGAACAACTTCTCCTCCAGCATAGCACGGTTGGCTACTGAATCGTGCCAAAATAGGTCGGGCTGGAGGAGGGTAATGCGCATGGAGCATGGGGCATGGGGTTTTGGGAAGGTATCTGCTTTTTTTACCCTTTGCCCAACCCCCTATGCCATTTATTTTGGGAATTTCATCTTATACTCGGCGTCGGTCTTGCCTTTCGAAATATCGGCCAGTTTTTTCTTGATAAGCGTCCGGCGAATTGACGGCAGATAATCGGTAAAGAGCTTCCCATCAAGGTGGTCGTACTCGTGCTGAATAATTCGGGCGGCCATGCCTTCGTATTCTTCTTCGTGCTCATTCCAGTCCGTATCGAAATACCGGATTACGATAATTTCGGGCCGGAACACTTCCCCCCGAATACCCGGAATACTCAGACACCCTTCTTCAAATCCCCAGTCGTCACCGGCTTCTTCAATGATTTCAGGGTTGATAAATACTTTTTTGAAACCAATCAGGGTCTGGTCGATGTCTTCTTCCGCTTCGTCTTCGTTCAGCGGTTCCCCATCGACCACAAACATCCGAATGCTCTGTCCAATCTGTGGTGCCGCCAGCCCGACACCCGAGGCCGCGTACATCGTCTCGAACATGTTTTCGCTCAACTTCTTTACGTCGAGACTACCGTTTTCAATGTCTTTGGCCCGTTTTCGCAGAACCGGGTCGCCATAAGCAATAATTGGGAGAATCATAATTTTAGTGAAGAGTGAAGAATGAAGAATGAAAAGCAGTTATTCTTAACCGCACGGGCGGCCCCGTTTTCACTCTTCATTCTTCACTACTTTTTGCTTTCCATATATGACTGAAGAATAATAGCCGCGCTGACTTTGTCAATGTTGCCTTTCTCCCGTCGATCTTTTTTTGTGCTTCCGTTGGCAATCATGGCTTGAAGAGCCATTACCGATGTAAAGCGTTCGTCATGCCAATAAACAGGAATATCAGGTAATGCATTCTGCAAATGCGTTACAAATTTCTGTACACGCGCTGTATTATCCGTATCAGCTCCATCTAATCCTTTCGGTAATCCGACAATGAACGCTTCGACCGGCTCCCGTGCTACGTAGGCTTTCAGAAACTTCAGGACCTCGTGCGAAGGCACCATCTCCAGGGCCGTTGCAATGAGTTGCAAGGGGTCTGTTACGGCAATACCGGTGCGCTTTGCGCCATAGTCAATTGATAAGAGTCGGGCCATTTCAACCGCAAAGGTACGAAGGGTAACGGGCATGGGGCATGGGGCGGAGGGCAAAAGCGCAAAAAATAGTTTAGATACCTTTCTAGCCTGTTAATCCTCTGCCTCACGCCAGCGCTTTACATCCTCCCACGTATCGAGGTCAACAGCTGCCAGCGGGAAAGAGACTTCGGCGCAATCGTTTCGATATTGTTGAATAAGCTTGCGGGCGCCTACATCGCCCGTTAGATGCAGGAATTCACTTTTATAACGAATATCGAACAGGGCAGGGACGCCCAGATGTCCGGATTCACCGTAGCGACAGGCAACAATGCCCCGGCCGGTTTTTTGTTGGGTAGTGATAATCTGTTGAAGTAAATCAGCAGTAACGTAAGGTTGATCGGTCAATACGATCAGAAAAGCATCAATAGGTTGGTCGGACAACATACGTAAGCCCACCCTTAGTGATGACGCTAATCCCTCCCGCCAATCTGGGTTAACAACTGTAAGTAGCTGAAAATCATTGATCTCCTGACGAACAAGATCTTCATTTGCGCCCAGTACAGCTATCACGGGGCCAGCCTGAATGGAAAGCGAAGCCTCAACGATACGTCGAATGAGGGGTTGACCGTCCTGAATAAGTAATTGCTTGGGTTGTCCGCCCAACCGAGTTGACCCACCAGCTGCTAAAATAATGGTGGCAATACTCATGCCTCCAGATCACCACTTACTACGTCCATTTGCCGGGTATGGTTAGGCACATTACCCGAAAGCCGTTCATGAATAGGGCCAGGTTTATCTTTCAGGAAGCCACCTGATCCTTTCGTGAAGAACGCTTTTATTTCCGCCATAATCGACAACGCGATTTCATCAGGCGTTTCGGCTCCCAAGTCCAGGCCAATTGGCGCATGAACACGATTCAGGGCCGCTTCGCTAAAATAAAGCCCGTCCTTCTCAAATTCGGCCTGCATTTTGTCGAACCGTTTGCGTGGCCCAAGCATACCGATGTAAGGAGTTTCGGTGGCCAATAAGGCTTTCAGTACGGCTTTGTCGTAATTAAAATTGTGTGACATAAGCACGGCTGCTGTCCGGTTTGTGATCGTTAGTTTGTCAATAACAGCTTCACGATCAGCATATAATACGCACGTGGCGACCGGGAATCGCTTAGGTGATAGATGGGCAATACAGTCGTCGGTGACGGTTACCTGCCAGCCAAGGTCGCGGGCTAGTTTTGCTACGGAAATAACGTCGTAACCCGCGCCAAAAATAACCAGTTCAATGCCGGGGTCTATCCGCTCGATGAAGACCTCAACATCCCCCGATTCAACAGAATATGTTTGTGTCAACGGCTTTCCCGTGCCAAACACGCTACGCATGTCGTTCTGTAGCCAGCCGGGAATTGATGCAGTGGTTGGTTCAGTCAGGATAAATCGGTTTCCGGGCGTTAATCCCGTGGTTTCGTCACTTTTTAGCACCGTAGCCAATGCCCGAACATCGCGCTTCTGAACAAACTCCTGTAGCAAGGCAACCGGATTTGTAGGACTCGTAGGGTCAATAGGTTCGATCAATACGTCAATGATGCCATTACAGCCCAATCCCACCCCGAAGCTGTTGGCGCCGTCGTCCATCGTATCATACGTTACCACCAGCGGTGAACCATCGCGCATGACCTGGCGCGCTTTACGGAGTGCATCACCTTCCAGACAGCCGCCACTGATGGCACCTTCCCAGCGACCATCGTCGGTAATGAGCATCCGCGCGCCTGGCCGACGATAGGATGATCCTTCAACCCAAACGACGGTTGCCAGGGCGGCCTTACGCTCAGTAAAGTCAATTTGCTCAAAAACCTCAACGATGCGGGTTACTTCTTTCATGGATAGATCCGTTATACTACCGTCAGCTTATAACTACAGCGGTAGGCATCTGTTTGGGACGGTAATGTTTTATCATTTCCAGGAACAGGAAATCCTGGACTTTCTGATAAGTCAAGTCCGTGATTTCTTGTTCCTGGAAATGATAAAAAATATTAAACTTTCTCTACATCAAAGGGTAACCGTCGAATGCGCTTACCCGTAGCCGCAAAAACGGCGTTGGTTAACGCGGGTGCCAGTGGTGGAAGCCCTGGTTCGCCAACGCCTTTAATCGTGGGTCCACCTTCAGCCAGAATATGCACCTCGACGGCTGGCATCTCATTGATACGTAGCATCCGATTGGCATCGAAATTGGCTTGCTTCGCTTGTCCTTTTTCAAACGTAATGCCATCTTTCGTAGCCGCCGTAATCGCCATCGCAATAGCTCCTTCGACCTGGGCCTTAACGGTATCGGGATTAACGACGGTTCCTAAATCAATGACGCAGTACACTTTATCAATCGTGATGCCGCCCGTTTTGGTTTTAGATACTTCCACGACCTGACCCGCCAGCCCCGCGAAAAATTCCCACTGAGCCACTCCCCGTCCTTTTCCTTCCGGTAATGGTTTATCCCAGCCGGACACCTCTTTCAATTTCGTCAACACGCGCTTGGCATCGGTGTCTTTTGTGAGCATATCCAAGCGAAAAGCCATTGGATCTTTACCCGCTTTATGCGCCATTTCGTCGATGAACGATTCGTGCGAGAAGGCCAGCGTCGAACTTGTTACGGAGCGCCAGTACGTTAGCGGAATGTGAATATCAGCGTGAACGTAGCGCGTGTTCAGGTTAGGAATTTCGTATTTCTGCCCGTCGGTGGCTTCGAGCATGGTGCCGTCGGGCTTGGTTTTGTCGTATTTCTCGTTCATTGTCGCGTCGATAGACGGCGAAATGACCTTGTGCTGAAGGGCGACAGCTTTCCCATCTGCTGATACTGCCCCACGCATGGCCGAGAACGTCATGGGACGAAACGGGCCAAGTAGCGTATCGTCTTCGCGTGTCCAAACTACTTTGACAGGTTTTCCAATGATTTTGGACAACATCGCAGCTTCGGTAGCGAAGTCCTGCGTTAATCGCCGACCAAAACCGCCCCCGTTGAACAGAATGTGTGCGGTAATATTATCGGCGGGTACGTTGAGCACTTTAGCCACTTCATCCCTAACTAAATCGCCCCCTTGCGAAGATACCCAAATCTCAATTTTACCATCTGGCTTATAGTGAGCCAGCGCATTCATCGGCTCCATCGTCGAATGGCTCACGATGGGCGTTTCATAGAAGGCCTCGAGCTGGTTGGGTGACTCGGCAAATGTCTTATCAAAATCACCCGCATTGTGTCCGGTTACCCCATCCGTCTTCGCTAAATCGCGCAGAGTTTTCTCATACTCCGCGGAGTTGAAGGTATCGTGTCCCTGATGATCCCATTTAACGTTGAGTGCTTTACGACCCTGCAAAGCTGCCCAGTAATTATCAGCGATTACGGCTACACCTTCGTAACGATTTTTGCCGACAACGCGCTCTATTTTCACCGCCTGGCGAACCCCTTTTACTTTCAGCGTCTGAGCCGCATCGAAACTGACGAGCTTACTGCCAAACACTGGACAACGTTCTACTGAAGCATACACCATCCCGGCAACGCTGGCATCGATGCCGAACGTTGCCTTGCCCGACACTTTTAGCGGTACGTCCATGCGCGGCATCGACTTGCCCAGCATCGTGAATTGCTTCGAATCTTTTAGCTTGGGCTCTTTCGGAACGGGGAGTTTGGCGGCTACTTCGGCCAACTGGCCATACGTCAGTTTTTTGCCAGTCGGTTTATGAACGACAGTCGCATTTTCGGCGAAACATTCGGCTGTCGGTACGTTCCACTGATCGCTGGCGGCTCTGATCAGCATTTCTCGGGCTGATGCGCCGATTTTGCGCATTTGGGTATAGCCACCCCGAATGGAACCGCTGCCGCCCACGGCTTGTGACCACAACCCACCGTACTTACTTTCGCCACCGGTTTGACGGATAATGACTTTATCTAACGAAACTTCCAGTTCTTCGGCAATCAAGGCTGGAACGGATTGATACGTTCCCTGCCCGATCTCTGGCCGGGGATTCATGATCGTAATCTGCCCTGTTTTTTCGATACTAATAAAGGGCGTAAGTTCTGCCGTTTCAGGCAGCGCGAATCCGGGCTGGGTGCTAAGGTTCAGGATAGGGCTGTCGAAGCCTTTCGTTGAGGTTAACCCTAGCGCAAATGTTGCCCCTGTAATACCCGCTATTTTCAGGAAATCCCGCCGGGATGTGCCCATGTCGCTTTTCATAGGTTTCTGGCTCATCGTTTCCCGATTTTAGGCGTTGACTTAGGCATTTTGGGAGAGGTAGCCATTTCCGCCGAAGCGGTGTGGATAGCCTGCCGAATGCGATTATACGTACCACAGCGGCAGATGTTACCTTGCATAGCCGTGTCAATGTCGGCATCGGAGGGCTTCGGCGTTTGCTTCAATAAGGCCACCGCCGACATTATTTGACCGGACTGACAATAGCCACATTGGGGAACTTGATGCTCAAGCCAGGCTTTCTGTACGGGATGGTCCGCATTCCTGGAAATACCTTCGATGGTTGTTATTTTCTGCCCCACAACGGCCGATACCGGAATGCTGCACGAGCGGGTAGGAGTGCCGTCTAAATGCACGGTGCAGGCACCACACTGGGCAATGCCGCAGCCGAACTTGGTACCTGTCAGGCCGACAACGTCTCGGATCGCCCATAACAGCGGCATTTCGGGATCGACATCCAGCGTATGCGCCTGATTGTTAATTGTTAATTTTACCGAAGCCATAGTGAACGGTTTTAGTACCGAAAGTTAACAAGATAAAATGGAAAAAATTAGTGTATGTACCCAGCCCTTACTTGATAGATCCGGGTAAATCCTATGACGGACAATTTGACATTTTGATACGCTATAGCCATCCTGACTTCAAGAGGACAGCTTATCTTTGCTTTTTAACTATCTTTTCATGACCTCGCTCGATACGGTTGCCGCCTACTACAACGCTTTTAACAATAAGGACTGGGATACTATGCTCGGCCTCGTCCATGCTGACATTCAACACGATAGCAATCAGGGCGAAACCCGCCTTGGCAAAGACCAGTTCCGTCAATTTGTGAGCCATATGGATGAATGCTACGACGAAACGCTGACCGACATGGTGATCATGACGGAACCGACCGGTCGTCGCGTGGCCTGCGAGTTCATCGTCAACGGTGTCTACAAAAGTACCGATGGTGATTTGCCGCCTGCTACGGGCCAAACCTACGTACTGCCTGCCGGTGCGTTTCTGGAGGTAGCGGATGGGCAGATTACCCGAATCACTACGTATTACAATCTCCCACTTTGGGAATCACTGGTGCTGGATAATAAATAACATTTTGTCAGATTTATTGTCTTCGTCCCTCACGTTCATCCGACTCTCGGGCCAGGCATTCGGGACTGTTTTCGACGATCTGGCCGCGCTACGTATCGCAGTGTTTCGCGACTTTCCCTACCTCTATGAAGGGTCAGTTGCTTACGAAAAAAAATACCTGGAAACCTATGCCCGTTCTGACCGATCGTTTCTGTTTGCCGCCTACGACGGCGATCGAATGATTGGCGCCACAACGGCATTACCTCTGCTGGATGAAACCGACGAGGTCCGGGAGCCCTTTCAGCAATTGGGTTACAATCTGGATGCTATCTTTTATTTTGGTGAGAGCATCCTTTTGCCCGCCTATAGGGGACAGGGTTTAGGGCATCGATTTTTCGATGAGCGGGAAGCGCATACCCGTCAGTTTGACCAATATACAACCGCCTGTTTCTGCGCCGTCCAGCGACCTGATGACCATCCGCTACGTCCTGACAATTATCAACCTCTTGATGAATTCTGGGCTAAACGAGGGTATCAGCGGGACGCTAATCTGCAAACTACTTTTACCTGGCTCGACCGCAATGAGGCTGTTGAAACACCAAAACCGATGACTTACTGGACAAAAAAGTTACGCTGACCGGCAGTGTAATAAAGCGCGAGCGCTAACCTGGCCTAACATAAACGGGTTGCATACTGTTGTTTCTGTGGAAATAACCTTAAGTAGTATGGAATCAAACAGGTCAGAGAATCAGGAAATTGGTATTGGCGTTATTGGAATGGGTGGCTTTGGCCTGTTCGCCGTGCAGCAATTCTTACAAACACCGAATACGAAACTTATTGCTATTGCGGGCTCGAAACGCGAGGAAGCCATCACCACCGCCAAACGATTCGGCGCTGAGCAATTGAGTAGTATTGAGGAATTGGTGAATCATCCCAACGTTGACCTGGTTTACATCGCTACGCCCCCGTTCATGCATTATGAGCAAGCCATGCTGGGCCTGAACGCGGGCAAACATGTTATCTGTGAAAAGCCGCTGGCCATGAATCCCGAGCAGGGGGCCGAAATGCTGGCGCTGGCAAAAGAGAAGGGTTTGCTTATGGTCACGAACCTGATGCAGCGGTACAACCCTATGTTTGCGCGCATAAAGCATTTGATTGACAAGAAGTTACTCGGCGATTTTTTGCACGGTTATTTCGAGAATTACGCTGGCGACGAAGGCCTTTCGCCGGAACACTGGTTCTGGGACCGTAGCAAAAGCGGAGGAATTTTTATTGAGCACGGGGTTCACTTCTTCGACATGTTTGCCGGTTGGCTTGGCGAAGGTACTGTGAAAGCTGCGCAGGTCATAAAGCGCCCGAATAGCGCTGACATTGAAGATCAAGTGCAGGCTATTGTCGAATACGGCGACGACGAAACGGGCCGCAAACTGGTCAATTTCTATCACGGTTTTACGCAAACGGGCCGTATGGACCGTCAGGAAATGCGCTTACTTTTTGAGCAGGGCGACATTACCCTTTTTGAGTGGGTGCCAACGCGCATGATTATGCGTTGTGTGGTCGACGAAGAAACGACGCGCGCCTTGATGAATCTTTTTCCCGGAGCGCAGCTGAACGTAACAGCCAATGTCAGTGGGAAGGATCGGCCGCTACGGGGTCGACACAAGGAATTTGATGCCTATCAGCAAATTGAACTGCGCTTTGGATTCGGCGACGAAAAGCAGCATCTCTACAGTGAATTGCTCCGGCTTATGTTCCGCGATCAGGTAAATGCGATTCATTACCCTGATGTACATCGGATTATTAGCGAATCAAATGGATTGAATTCCCTCGAAACAGCAATGGTAGCCGATCAGATGGCCCGGCAATCACTAAAATGAATTCTCTGTAGTCTGGATAGTTAATAAAAAAAATTAAAAATGTGGTTCTGTTGCCGTAAACGTCCACTTTAAACCGTGGGAACTCCCTGATTTTTTGCGACATTTGCCGAGTCTTACCAACTCTTCTCTGCATAGCGCATGATTACGGAGTCCACTTTATTTGATACCCCAAATGGACAGTTGTCTGGCGATTCTGCCGCCGGAACTTTGTCCAGCGGTGGCCCCATTCAGTCGGCCATTACGTACGAAAAAATCCCTACTCACATCTATGCCGACGCTAAAGACGCATCGAGGGCGGTAGCACAGGAAATTGCTAGTTTGATTCGCCAGAAACAGCATGAAGGCAAACCCTGCGTGTTGGGTCTGGCAACGGGCTCATCACCTAAAACGGTTTAT
This sequence comes from Spirosoma jeollabukense, assembly GCF_054777855.1. Classification (NCBI taxonomy): domain Bacteria; kingdom Pseudomonadati; phylum Bacteroidota; class Cytophagia; order Cytophagales; family Cytophagaceae; genus Spirosoma; species Spirosoma jeollabukense. Next base: position 123,788 of record NZ_BAAHAD010000011.1, on the reverse strand, counting down.
GCTGAGTTGATTCGCATGCATCGCGAAGAAGGATTGAGCTTCCAGAATGTCGTTTCGTTCAATCTGGACGAATACTACCCGATGGAACCGGATTCGTTGCAGAGTTACTGGCGGTTCATGAAGGAACAACTGTTCGATCACGTTGACATTCCGCAAGGGAATTATCATGTCCCCGATGGAACGCTCCGAACGGACAAAGTCGGCGAGTTTGCTAAACAGTATGAAGCCGCTATCGAAGCGGCTGGCGGGCTGGATTTCCAACTGCTGGGCATCGGTGGTAACGGTCATATTGGATTCAATGAACCGGGCTCGCTCATTAACTCGCACACCCGTTTAATGATGCTCGATAATTCGACGCGGGCAGCGGCTTCGGTGGATTTCGGAGGGTTACCTAAAACACCCCGTAAGGCAATCACGATGGGTGTGGCAAGCATTTTAGGCGCCCGGCGTGTAGTCTTACTAGCGTGGGGTGAGCGTAAGGCACCTGTGATTCGGGGAGCTGTTGAGGGATTGGTTACTGAACTAAATCCGGCCTCGTACCTGCAAACGCATCCGAATGCCTTGTTTGTCATCGACCAGGCTGCCGCTTCAGAATTGACCCGCATGAAAACACCCTGGCTGGTGGATTCGGTTGAGTGGGACAATAAGATGAAGAAAAAGGCGGTCACCTATCTGTCGCTGACGCTAAACAAGCCCATTCTTAAGCTGACGGACCGCGACTACAATGACAATGGAATGAGCGATCTGCTGGCGCAGTATGGCCAGGCTTACGACATAAACATAGACGTTTTCAATCAACTTCAACATACGATTACGGGCTGGCCGGGCGGTAAACCCGACGCCGATGATACGAACCGGCCTGAACGGGCAGAACCGGCTCACAAACGTTGCCTGATTTTTAGCCCGCACCCCGATGATGATATTATCTCGATGGGGGGTACGTTCCAACGGCTGCGCGATCAGGGCCACGAGGTTCATGTTGGGTATCAGACGTCGGGTAACATTGCGGTGGCCGATGATGAAGCCCTGCGCTTTGCGGACTACGTAGTGGATTTCAATACTAAATTTGGCATTGATAGCCCCGAAGCAACCCGCATTTTCCGGGACGCAGCTGACTCGTTGCGGGAAAAAAAAGACAGCGAAATGGACACTACCGAAGTTCGCTATGTGAAGGGGCTAATTCGAATGGGTGAGGCTAAATCCACCTGTCGGTTTGTGGGTATCCCGGTGGCGAATGCGCATTTCCTGAACATGCCGTTCTATGAGACCGGAACCGTAGCGAAGAAACCGCTGAGCGAAGAGGATATTCAAATTACAATGGCGCTGATTGAAGAAATCAAGCCACATCAGATCTATGCCGCTGGTGATCTTGCTGATCCGCATGGTACGCATAAGGTTTGTCTGGACGCGGTGTTGGAATCGGTACGTCGCCTGAAAGACAAGGATTTTATGAAAGATTGCTGGATCTGGTTGTATCGGGGTGCCTGGGCTGAGTGGGACGTGAGCGAAATTGAAATGGCCGTACCGATGTCACCCGACCAGGTGATGAAAAAGCGATTGGGTATTTTCAAGCACCAGTCTCAAAAGGACGGCGTCGTGTATCAGGGTACCGATTCGCGGGAGTTCTGGCAACGGGCTGAAGAACGCAATCGCGGAACAGCTGAAATTTACAACCGGCTCGGCCTTGCCGAATATGAAGCCATGGAAGCCTTCGTTCGCTGGAAGCTTTAATGATATCTTAAACGTTCCTTAGCCTTACTATCAGCCACTCTCAACATGAGAGTGGCTTTTTTTATATCGTTAAAATTTGATGTTACTAGTATTTATAATACAAAAATTGAATATAATTGCATGAATATATAATAGTTGTATTATTATTTCTGCGCTCAACCAACATTATGACAAGACAAACGAAGCAAAAAACACTAAGGCTTTTTGCCTTACACGAGTTTATTCAGGATCATTTTACGAAATCCGATTGGATCAAAGTTGGTTATCTGACTGATAGTATCGAGTTGATTGAAGATCATCCGCGACTGCTACGTAGTCTGGACTTTAAAGATGATGATTATGAGGGGAATAGCTTACAGGTCTTGTCAAAATTGATTAGCGAAAGCCATAGTAATTTATACGAAATAGAGCGATTTGTCGAAGCGAAAAAGGCCACATTTATCCGACCGATTCGGGAAATTTCAGATTTTGTGTCAACGGTGCAGGCCATCCGGCCAGAGCGTGTTATTACGTTCGCGCCCGACGTATTTCGTATTCCAGACAAGGCCGTTGAGTCGAACGTACTGTCGGTTATGATGCCATTCGAAAGTAAATTTTCCGGTACGTATTCGGCGATTAAAAACGTGTGTGCAAAGCTAGGTATCGACTGTAAACGGGCTGACGATATCTGGGATAATAGTATACTGATTCAGGATATATTCGACCTGATTTTTACATCAAAAGCGGTCATTACTGACTTTACAGACCGGAATCCAAACGTATTTTACGAAACGGGTGTCGCTCATACGCTTGGGAAATTAGTAATTCCCATTACCCAGTCAACCAACGACATTCCATTTGACCTACGTCACCATCGGGCGTTAACCTATTTGCCAAATGCAGAAGGCTTGTTGAAGCTTGAAAACGATTTGGAGAAAAAGCTGGCGAAGGTGTTTGGTTGACTAACTCGCCTTACCTGCGTACATTAGAGAAACCTTTCCGGCCCCTATGCAATCTTCCGTTTCGACACCTTCTGTTAGTAGGCTACGTCCTGAAAGTAATTCTAGTCGCCTGCTCTCACTCGATTTTTTTCGAGGCATAACTGTGGCGGCAATGGTGCTGGTCAACAATCCCGGCGACTGGGGGCATATTTATGCACCGCTCGAACACGCACCCTGGAACGGATGGACGCCTACGGATCTGATTTTTCCGTTTTTTCTGTTCATTGTTGGAGTGTCGATTACGTTTGCGTTAGGGACAAAGGGCGGTGGACAGAGAGTAATTGGAAAGATTGTGAGACGTAGCGCAACGCTGTTTTTGCTGGGATTCTTTCTGAACTTCTTCCCGAAGTTCGATATTATAACGGTACGCATTCCCGGCGTGTTGCAGCGAATCGCGCTGGTTTATCTGGCCTGTTCACTCATTTTTCTAAAAACCACTTCACGTCAGCAGTTGTATATTCTTTGTGGCATACTAGTTGGTTATTGGCTGCTGATGACCCTGGTGCCCGTGCCAGGTGTAGGGTATGCCAATCTCGAACCGACGACAAATCTGGCCGCCTGGCTGGATCAGACGATCATCACCCCAGCACACGTATACAAAGTAGCTAAAGTCTGGGACCCCGAAGGCTTGTTAAGTACCTTACCCGCCATTGGTACAGGAATTATCAGGATGCTGACCGGAACTTGGCTACGTAGTGCTCGACCGGTAGCAGAAAAGATAGCCTGGCTTTTCGCAGTCGGTTGCCTGATAACGCTTGGTGGAGTAATCTGGGATGGGTTCTTTCCCATTAACAAAGCCCTCTGGACCAGCTCATACGTATTGCTGGCGGGCGGATTAGCCATGCTCGGGCTTGCGCTGTGTTACTGGCTCATTGATGTGCAGCACTACAGGCGGGGTGTTTTGCCATTCGTGGCATTTGGCGTTAATGCCATCACCGTGTTCTTTTTGTCGGGAATGATTCCGCGAATTATGAACCTGATTTACATTTCCCAGCCGGATGGTACTGAAATCGGGTCGAAAGAATACCTGTATCGAACATTCATCGCGCCACCTTTTACTGACCCCAAAAATGCGTCTTTGGCCGGTGCATTGACTTTCGTGCTGATCTGGTTCGTCATTCTCTGGTGGATGTACCGGAAGAATGTGATTATCAAAGTCTGACCAGCATCTCGTTAGTTTTTACTTTTCTCCTGCAAGGCTATCCGAATCAGGTCAATTGTGTTTTTGACACCTACTTTGCGCATAATGCTGGCCCGTTGGTTCGCTACAGTATTGGGGCTGATGCCGAGTCGGTCGGCTATAGTCTGGCTGCTCATGCCGTCAATCAGGCAGGTCAGAATTTGTGCTTCACGAGACGTTATTTTATTCCAGATGGACGACGATGGTTTAGGCTTGTAGGCTATCTCCTCCGTTTGCCGGACATTATTAGGAATAACTAGATGACGGATAATTACCGAGGAAGCATTCGGTGGATAGTACAAATCTCCTTTTACTACGCTGCGAACAGCCCGCAGGATTTCTTCCAAACCCGTGTCTTTCAGCAGGTAACCGGCCGCTCCATTCTGCACGGCTTTGAGAATATAGTCCGGATTGTTGTGCATGCTGAACATCAGCGTACGCACCTTAGGATATTGCTGAGAGATTACTTTAAGCGCATCAATCCCCGACATACGGGGCATCGTTATATCCAGCAATAAGACATCGGGTTGTATGTCCGCCAGCATGTCAATAGCTTCGTCGCCATCGGCTGCTTCGCCAATAATTTGAATGTCGGTTTCGTCTTCCAATAACATCCGAACCCCTTTTCTAACCACAGAATGATCGTCGGCAATAAGAATTCGTATGGACATAGCTATGGTGGAAATCCTATGATAAATTAACAGCAACAGTAACAGTTGTTCCCTTTTTGGGCTTCGATACAATAGTTAATTCGCCGTTGAGCAGCCGGGACCGCGTTCGCATGTTTTCGAGCCCATTCACCATTGGCAACGGCTTTTCTGACTTAGGTTGAGCTTTAATCGAGAACCCTTTTCCATTGTCGGAAACTAATAATACGAGATTGTTGGGGTTCTGTTGCAAGTTAATCCGTATTGTTTTAGCCTCAGCGTATTTAATGGCATTGTGCAGTGCTTCCTGGGCAATGCGATACAGGCCAATTTCCATAGCCGGACTTAGTCGTTCGCCGTCCCGGTTTCCCTCAAAAACAACGTCAATACCGGCTGATCGGGTTGTTTGCTCGGCCAGCAACTGCAAAGTCGGGCCTAAACCAAAGTCACTCAGGGTAGAAGGCATCAGGTTGTAAGAAACCTGCCGTGTCGTTTGAATCGTATCTGCGATCATGTCGCAGAGTTCGGCGAACCGCAACCGATGCTTTTCATCTGGAAACGAAACTGATTTTAGTTTTTCGGCATGAAGTTTCAATCCCGTAAGCATCTGACCGATACCATCGTGAAGTTCGCGGGCAAACCGGCGTCGTTCTTCTTCCTGCCCTTCCAGCAACGCGGCCGAACGGACCGTATCTTCGGTCAGTTGCAGTTGATATTTCTCTTCGGTAGTACGTAGTAATTCCTGCTGTGTATCAACAAGTTTACGGTTCGAGGCCGCCAGGTTTCGATTGGTTGCGGCTAATTCCCGATTGGCAACGTCCAAATCTCGATTTACCAACTGTAGTGTCTTTTCTGATCGATCGAGTCGATGAATGACGAGCTTCGTATGATTTACCACCGGTCGAAAAATAAACAGTCCTTCAATTACTAAGATCAGCAACGTAGCAATCGTCAAGATCCATTCGATACGTTCTAATTGGGTTACCCGGTCAAAGCTTTCGGTATCGAACTGAAAGACGATGTCGTTCATCTGCTGAAGAAAAGCAGGCTCTTCCTCAAGAATGATTTGTAGCGCCTTTTTCTGATCGTCGAGCGTTGTTTGCGGGGTATTGATCCGAAGGAAGCTATTATAAATCGACTGGAAGGCTGGCTCGATGCGCGTAAACATACTATCCAACGTAGCACTTTTACGAACCATATACGCTTGTTCCATGGCCAGAAGCCCATTTCGCAACTGCATATGCGTTTGACTCCAGCTATGCAACAGCGAATCGAACGAAACCGTATCGGCCGACGATAAGCCCGTTGTTCTCAACACCGCCAGTTTAGTAAGGCGTTGGCTCAGCATCCGTTGCCGACCGGCTACGTTCACAACCCGACTGTCGGCATAGTGCGTGCTGATCGTACGTCTGATAAACAGTAGCCCACTCACGGACAACACGGCAATGACGGTGAGGGCCATGACGTAAAATCGTGTTAACCGGCGTGCTACCTGTTGATCGAGTTGCTTCACACTAAAAATAGTTAGAGAACAAGTAAGAAAAAATAGGTTTGTCATGCTGGAACGCCAGCCCGGTGACGAAGGAAGCATCTTAACGTATACTTACCTATAAGCAGGTGTACGTTGAGGTGCTGCCTGCGTCACCGGGCTGGCGTTCCAGTATGACAAAAAATAGGCTTATAGGCCCACATATACAATTCCTTCACTTACTTTGACCGGATAGGTATTGATCTGATACGTATCATCATTCAAACACTTACCCGTTTCGAGCGAAAACGTGCGCTTATGGAATGGGCAAGCTACTTTGGGTTCACCGCCCTGACTCCCAATCATTCCTCGCCCGAGAGCCATCTGCTGCCGATGTGGGCATTCGTTGTCAGTGGCATACCATTCGCCCCGTCGGGTAAAGTTAAATATAGCCACTTGTTGTCCATTAATGAGGACGCAGGCTCCGCCATTTTCGGGAATATCGTTTACCTGACACGCTACGTGCCAAATATGTTTGTCTGTATTTATAGCAAGCGTTTCCATTGATTTGTGCTGGTTGAACCCCCAACCCCCTAAAGGGGGCTAAAACCTCCGGATGGAAAGCCCCCTTTAGGGGGTTGGGGGTTTTTGAATTATTATGACAAATTACACCCATTCCTTCGCACGGACCTGATCGCGCATCGGCTCGAAGCCTACGGTAGGATCTTTTACTTCGGGAGCATTCACAAAGTGGGTAAAACGTTTGCGGAGTTCTGGACTCTCGACCACTTCTTTCCATTCGCATTTGAACGTATCGACAATCAACTGCATTTCCCGTTCCAGGTCATCGCCAATGCCCAATACGTCGTCAACTACAACGGCTTTGAGGTAAGTTATGCCACCTTCCATTTTGTTGAGCCAGGTAGCGGTGCGGGCGAGCGGATCAGCCGTTTTTACGTAGAACATCAGAAAACGGTCGAGCAACCGGATGCAGGTTTCTTTGTCGACATCGGACGCCAACAACTGCGCATGTTGTGGTTTAGTGCCGCCGTTGCCGCATACGTATACGTTCCAGCCTTTTTCGGTGGCGATGATGCCAAAATCCTTGCTCTGGGCTTCGGCACATTCACGCGTGCAGCCCGATACGCCCGACTTAAGCTTGTGGGGTGACCGAAGGCCTTTATACCGCTCTTCGAGTTCAATTGCGAACGAAACCGAATCTTGAACACCATAGCGGCACCATGTGCTGCCTACGCAGCTTTTCACGGTACGTAGTGATTTGCCGTAAGCATGACCACTTTCGAAGCCGGCGTTAATCAATTCTTCCCAAATTTTGGGCAGATCACCCACGTGCGCTCCGAACAGATCGATACGTTGGCCACCCGTAATTTTCGTATAAAGGCCGTATTTCTGACCTACCTGGCCGAGTACGATCAATTTTTCGGGTGTGATTTCACCGCCCGGAATGCGTGGAACAACCGAATAGGTGCCGCCTTTCTGAATATTGGCCAAAAATCGGTCATTTGAATCCTGAATAGGAGCGAGGTCTTTTTTTAGAATATTCTCGTTCCAGAGCCCCGCCAGAATGGAGGCAACCGCGGGTTTACACACTTCGCAGCCATCGCCATGCCCGAACTGGTCCAACACGGTTCCGTAGGTTGTCAATCGATTCATTTTTACTAAATCGAGCAACTCCTGGCGGGTATAATCGAAGTGCTCGCAGATGATGTTGCGGATATAAACACCCTTCTCTTTCATCACGCCCTGAATCAGGTCTTTCACCATCGGTGTACAACCTCCACAACCGGTACAGGCCTTGGTCGCCTTCTTCAGTTTATCAACTGTGTCGTTACCATTTTCGCCGATTTCGTGGCAGAGCATGGCTTTGGTAATGGCTTCGCAGGAACAAATTAAGGCATCGTCGGGAAGGCTCATTAATCCCGCACCCGCTTCTTCGCCACCCCGCGAACCTAAAATGATATCTTCAGGATCGGGAGGCAGAATGGTTTTATTTTTGCAGGTCTGCAACAGCATATTATACTGCTCTGCATCGCCCACCAGAATCCCGCCCAACAGGTGTTTGCCATCGGTTGATACGTTGATCCTTTTATAAACGCCTTTCGCTTTATTCTCATAAACGATAGTTCGGCAATTAGGCTCTGCAGCAAAAGGATCGCCGAAACTCGCTACGTCGGTACCGATCAGCTTGAGCTTGGTCGACATATCGAAGGGCTTGAACTCTTTGGTTTCACCCATTAACTGCGACGCCACAACCTCGGCCATTTCATAACCCGGTGCCACCAGTCCATAAATCATATGGTGAGCTACGGCACATTCGCCGATGGCGAAAATGGACGGGTCGGATGTTTGCAGGTAATTATCGACTAGAATGCCCCCGCGCGGGTGCGTATCGATTCCGGCTGATTTCGCCAGTTCGTCGCGCGGACGAATCCCGGCCGAGATAACCAGCATATCAACTTCTAAATGCGAACCATCGGCAAACTGCATACCCGTGATACAATCGTCGCCGGTAATTTCCTGCGTACTTTTCGAGAGGTGAATATTCAGCCCCAGCGATTCCAGTTGCCGTTGCAGAATGCCAGAGCCTGCGTCGTCAATCTGCCGGGGCATCAGACGCGGAGCGAATTCCACTACGTGTGCTTCGTCCAGACCTAAATCCAGCAATGCTTTGGCCGCTTCCAACCCCAATAATCCACCGCCCAAAACTGCCCCCTTACGCGCGGTACGTGCGTACGATTGAATAAGCTCAAGGTCTTCGATGGTCCGGTAAACAAAAACGCCGTCTTTCTCAACGCCAGCGACCGACGGCACAAAAGCGCCCGAGCCAGTAGCCATAATCAGGTAGTCATAAGGTACTACCACGCCGTGGTGCGAACGTACTTCTTTCCGCTCCCGATCAATGTCGACCACCGGATCGGTCAGATAGAGTTTAATGCCGTTCTCGGCATACCACTCAGTGGGAGCAAGGGTTAAATCCTCCGCTGTTTTACCCGCAAAATAGGCGCTCAAATGAACGCGATCGTAGGCTACACGCGGTTCTTCCCCAAAAACCGTCAATGTAAAGCGTCCACTATTTTTTTCTTTGGCTACTAATTTTTCGCAGAATTTGTAGCCTACCATGCCATTGCCAATGACGACGACATGCTTGTTTGTGTTTGTGTTCATAGTTAATGGTAACTATAATATTGTGAAAACACCGTTTAATTATTGTATTTATCTAATAAAACAGCCCTATTTCCCCCGATAAGGATATGTCAAAATTAAAAGGCATTTTTCTTAATTCCTAACTTTATATTCGGTTAATGGTTGATATTGAAACATATATTTTTGAAAAACACTTGTTTTTAAGAATTTTGACCCTAATTTTGAAGGGCAAATGAGAAATAGTGGTAATTCAGTATAATAGTATAATACCACTATAATTGACTAACTCAGTAACTATATGCAGCCAAAGCTAACACTCGTGGGGGCGGGTCCCGGCGACGGCGAATTGATCACCTTGAAAGGGATCAGGGCGCTCCGACAAGCTGACGTCGTTTTATACGACGACCTTGCTAATGACTCATTACTGGACTTTGCTCCTAAACAGGCGCTGAAAACCTACGTAGGAAAACGGGCTGGAAAAGCCTCGTTTACGCAGGAAGAAATCAATACCTTAATCGTACGACTGGCGCAGGAACATGGCCACGTGGTTCGGCTCAAAGGGGGCGATCCATACGTATTTGGGCGCGGGTTCGAAGAGTACGATTATGCGAGGCAGTACGGCATCCAGTGCGACGTAGTACCCGGCGTTTCGAGTTGTATTGCAGTTCCGGCTTCACAGGGTATTCCGGTTACGAGCCGGGGTGTGAGCGAAAGTTTCTGGGTCATTACGGGTACGACACGTAACGGCGAACTCTCTGACGATTTGCGTCTGGCGGTTCAGTCGAAAGCGACGGTTATTGTACTGATGGGCCTTGGTAAAGTAAATGAGATATGCGCCATGTATTGCCAGGCCGGACGCGGCCATGTGCCAATGGCGGTTGTGCAGAACGGGACGCGTGCCGATGAGCAAAGCGTAATTGGTCAGGTCTGGAATATTCCGCAGTTGGTGGCAGAGCAAGGCGTGGGGGCGCCCGCTGTGCTGATCATTGGGGAAGTCGTTTCGTTGCATCCGTCCTATCTGGCGGAGTGCCTACGTAGCGTTTCCGTGGCCTACTAAAACGGTTTTCGGTATTTGGTTTTCGGTGGCTGGCGCGTTAGAATTCATGCGTAAGCCTACCGTAAACTAAATACCGAAAACCATAAAAAAAGCCGATCCGGTGTGGGGGCACCTTTGGACCGGCTAAACAGGGTTTGTCTATGCGAAAAACACAAACGCTTCAAAGAAAATGAAAAAACATACGTAAAGCAAATCTGCCTTTCGTTCCGGTTGGCCTATCGATTCTACTGAATCGCCGAATTATCTTCTGCCAACGCGCGCTTCTTCGTTCACTACTTGCCTGACTTATACCACGTTTGCGTGGATTGGGAGGCTATTGTCGACACTATTCATTTTCTATTCTTAATCACCAATCATGATGAAATCTTACCTCGTGCGATTATCGCTTTTGGGTATGTTTATACTAGGACTACAGCCGCTGGTTAAGGCTCAGTTTTCCTTAATTGGTCAGCTTCGTACACGTACCGAACTACGTAACGGCGTCGCTAATCTGCCTGTGAAAGGCGCTTCATCGGCTGCGTTCACGTCGCAACGGGCTCGCCTGACGTTTGGCTATAAAATGGACCGCGTTACGTTCGGTCTCGCCATTCAGGACGTGCGCGTCTGGGGGCAGGATGCTTCGACCATTTCCAACGCCGATGGCAACAAGCTGATGGTTCACGAAGCCTGGGCCGATATCACGCTTCTGAATCGGGCGGATACGACCATTTCAACCAAATTCATTGACTATTTATCGCTGAAAATCGGTCGTCAGGAAATGGTTTACGACGATTCTCGCCTGATCGGGAATCTGGACTGGCTGCAACAGGGACGTCGGTTTGATGCGGCTTTATTGAAAGCGCAACACAAAGGCTGGGCGCTGGATTTAGGCGTTGGTTTTAATCAGAATACGGATGCGTTTGGCGTCGCCGGTACGTATTATACGCCCGCTAACGTACCCACATCGGCCTTATCGACCCAAAACGTTACGTTGGCAATACCGTCTGGTTTCCTGCCAACGACAGGTAAAGGTGGTGCGCCCGTTGTTACGAATGCCGTGAGTACAAACGGGCAGAATCAGCAGTTCAAATCGTTTCAGATGGCGTACCTGACGCGCAAGTTCAAGGCGACGAAGGTTTCGGCGCTGGTGTTCAAGGATGATTTTCAGAAATATAGAATCGACTCAATTGGCTCTGCTACCGCCGGTTACGTATATGGGCGACGTTACGACGTAACGGGAACAAATTCGCGCGTTACGTATGGCGCGTTGCTGACCGGGCAATTGGGCGTTCCGGCTAAACCAACCCAGGTTCTCTGGCAGGCGTTTGGATATTGGCAGAGCGGCAAAGATCGCGACGGCCTTCAAATCAAAAGTGCCCACCATTACGGCGCTAACCTGATGATTCAGAACGGTCCGCTCAGCGCCGGACCGGGTTACGAAATCCTGTCGGGGAATAACGATGCAACTATCCAGGCTGGCCAAACCAGCCGTTTCGATCCGCTATACGGTACGCCACATAAATTCTGGGGCTTGATGGATTACTTCTATGCGGGTACGGGGTCGCCATCGGGTGGGTTGAAAGATGCGTATCTGAAGTTCAAATACACGGGCAAACGCCTGACCACTACGTTCGATGTGCACTATTTCGCGCTGGCCATCACGACGTTCAACAAAATGCCTGATGCGGCTCCAGCCACCCCACTGGCCTCCAAATTGGGCATGGAATATGACCTGATCGCAAATTATTCCCTCAACAAATTCACGACGGTTGAGGCTGGCTACGCGATCATGAACGGCACCAATACGCTAGAATACACCAAGCAGGGCACCATGAACCAGAAAGACAAAATCGGCACGTGGGCTTATCTGATGATCAACATTCGCCCGGATTTTTTCGCGACTAAAAAATAACGATAACGTAGCAAACACCCCTAAACCCCCTGAAGGGGACTTGGCTCACTATCGAGTAGGCCCCTTTAGGGGATTTAGGGATGTTTCTAGCATGACAAAAGCCATCAAACAACATTTCACCCGGGACTTTCTAAACGCACATAATCATGAATGCAACAATTAATAAGCCTCTCGAAAAACTTAACATACTCAGTTTTAAAGGTATCCAGATGCGTACCTTCCACATTACGTGGTTGACTTTCTTCGTCTGCTTCTTCGGCTGGTTTGGGCTGGCGCCACTGATGCCCGCCATCCGTGCTGATCTGGGCCTGACGAAACCTCAAATTGGAAATATCATCATCGCGGCTGTGTCGGCGACCATTTTTGCGCGATTGATTGTGGGTAAATTATGCGATACGTGGGGCCCGCGCAAAACATACACGGCGCTGCTTGTTCTGGGATCATTACCGGTCATGTTTGTCGGTTTAGCGCACGATTACACTACATTCCTGCTGTTCCGATTGGCGATTGGCACCATTGGCGCATCGTTCGTGATTACGCAGTTCCATACGTCGATGATGTTTGCCCCGAAAATCAAAGGCACGGCCAATGCTGTTGCCGGTGGCTGGGGGAATCTGGGCGGTGGGATTACACAACTGGCAATGCCTGTAATCATGGCGATGATCGTTGGATTTGGCTATACGAAGCCCGAAGCCTGGCGTCTGGCGATGATTTTTCCGGGTGTTCTGATGCTCATCATGGCCTTTGTGTATTTCCGTTTCACGAAAGACACGCCAAACGGAAATTATGATGAAATCGAGCGGACAACTGAAACGGGCGAGAAGGTAAGTTTCTGGAAAGCCTGCGCCGATATTCGCGTGTGGGCACTGGCACTGGCCTATGCCTGCTGCTTTGGCATGGAAATTACGTTCGATGGCGTGGCTGCACTCTACTTCTTCGACAATTTCAAGATGGAAGAAACGCAGGCCGGTTTTTGGGCGATGCTATTCGGTGGTATGAACATTTTTGCCCGGGCACTTGGCGGAATCGTAGCTGATAAAGTGGGTAATAAATATGGTATGCGGGGCAAAGGGGTTCTCCTGGCCGGTATGCTGCTGCTGGAAGGCGTTGGTATCATGCTGTTCGCACAGGCGGGTAACCTGCCGATGGCAATTCTGGCGATGATCACCTTCGCGCTGTTCCTGAAAATGTCGAATGGTAGTACGTATGCGATTGTGCCGTTTGTCAATCCGAAAGCGGTAGGTGTTATCTCGGGTGTTGTGGGCGCGGGTGGCAATGTGGGTGGTATGCTGATGGGATTCCTGTTCAAATCGCAGTCCATTACGTATGGACAGGCATTTCTTTACATCGGCTGCATTGTGGCCGTTATCGGCGTGTTATTATTCTTGGTCAACTTCGGCAAAGAAGTCGTAGTCGAACCCGCCGAAGCCGAATTGCAAACAGCTTGATAAATAATGAAGAGTGAAGAATGAAAAGTGAAGAATAAATACTGACCGAAAACCTTTTTATTCTTCACTTTTCATCCTTCACTCTTCACTCAAAAAGACATGACTCACCAAACTACCTGTTGTTATTGTGGCGTTGGCTGTGGAATCGTAGTCAAACAGGAGCAGAACGGGCAATTGAGCCTGGAAGGTGATACCCAGCACCCTTCAAACAAGGGCATGCTTTGCTCGAAGGGAATGAATTTGCATTACACCGTCATGGATCAGTCGGACCGACTGCTATATCCACAAATGCGGCTCAACCGATCCATGCCCAGGCAGCGGGTGAGCTGGGATGCGGCTCTGGAACGTACGGCGGCCGTTTTCAAAACATTTATTCAGAAATACGGTCCTGATTCCGTTGCGTTCTACGTATCGGGGCAATGCCTGACCGAAGAATATTACCTGGTCAATAAGCTCATAAAAGGGTTTATTGGCTCGAACAACATCGACACGAATTCCCGGCTTTGCATGAGTTCGGCGGTGGTGGGCTACAAGCTATCGCTGGGCGAAGATTCGGTGCCGGTTTGTTATGACGATATTGAAGAAGCCGATCTGTTTTTTGTCGAAGGGGCAAATCCGGCCTGGTGCCACCCCATTCTTTGGCGACGTATCGAAGCGCACAAAGCGGCTAATCCAAACGTCAAAATTATTTGTATTGACCCCCGGAAGACCGACACGGCCCGCTCGTCGGATCTGCATTTGCCGTTACGTCCCGGCACCGACATTGTGCTCAACAATGCCATCGGGAGACTGTTAATTGAGAACGGTGACATTGATATCGACTTCATTACGAATCATGCCGACGGTTTTACGGCCTATCGGGATCAGGTCATGATCCGTTCGGTAGAGGAAGCTGCCGAAATCTGTGGAGTTCCTACAAACGATATTCGCACGGCCGCTGAATGGATTGGTCGCTCGAAAGGGTTTCTGTCTCTCTGGACGATGGGCCTGAATCAGTCGGTGATTGGCGTAAATAAAAACCTGTCGCTGATTAACCTGCACCTGATTACAGGACGTATCGGTAAACCCGGCAACGGCCCCTTTTCACTCACCGGTCAACCCAACGCTATGGGCGGACGCGAAACCGGCGGCCTGGCGAACATTCTCCCCGCCCACCGCGACGTAACGAATGCCGTCCATCGCGCCGAAGTAGAAGCATTCTGGAACAGCCCGGTCAAGATTGCTTCTAAACCTGGCCTGACCGCCACCGAAATGTTCGAGGCACTAGCGGATGACCGATTGAAAGCTATCTGGATTATCAACACCAATCCGTTGGTGAGTATGCCGGATTTGAATGCCACCGAGAAAGCGTTGAAAAATGCCCGTTTCGTCGTCGTCCAGGACATATCAAATTGGGCTGACACGGTGCAGTTTGCCGACGTAGTGCTTCCGGCAGCCGCCTGGCTCGAAAAAGAAGGCACCATGACCAACGCCGAGCGTCGAATCGCATATTTGCCTAAAGTACTGGATGCCCCCGGCGAAGCGCTTCCCGATGCCGAAATCATCTGGCGATTTGCGCAGAAAATGGGCTTCAGCGCGGATTTTAACTATACGAACGCATCCGAGGTCTATCAGGAATACACCCGAATTACGGCCGGAACGAACGTCGATGTAACGGGTGTGAGCTATGATTTGTTGAAAAAGAAACGTACAATCCAATGGCCCTATCCGGCAAGGAGCGAGGGGCAGGGAGCAGGAGAAACGGGTACGAAACGGCTGTTTACCGACCATAAATTTTACACTGCAAATCAACGGGCCCAGATTTACGCCGTGCCCGACGAGAATACATCCGAACCAATTGATGAGGATTTTCCGCTTGTCTTAACCACGGGTCGCATTCGTGACCAGTGGCATACCATGACCAAAACAGGGCGGGTTGCCAAATTGAATCAACATGTTCCGCAACCGCTTCTGCAAATTCATCCCGACGATGCCAAAGCGCGGAATATTCAGGAGGGGCAGCTAGTGAACGTGCGCGGGCGACGCGGAGAAGTACGGGTAAAGGCGCAACTGACTGAGGATGTGCGGCCAGGCTTGTGTTTCCTGCCCATGCACTGGGGCAAGCGACTGAACAGCAATCTAAACCGGGCCAATAACCTGACGAGTTCGCTCGTTGACCCGCGCTCGAAAGAACCCGATTTTAAGTTCTCGGCGGTTGAGGTTGTCGCGTATCGGAAACCCGTTGAGAAAATTATCATTATCGGCGCTGGTTCGGCTGGTTTGGGCTTTATCAATACGTATCGGACGTTGAATTCAGACGATGAAATCCACGTCTTTTCCAAAGAGATTTATCCGTTTTACAACCGGGTCTTGTTGCCCGACTACATTAGTGGCGAGCAGACGTGGGAACAGCTTGTTAAACTGCGTGAAGATCAGTTTGACGAGGCTAACATAATCGTTCACAAAGGAATAGGAATTGAGCATATCGACCGAAAGGCTAAAGTGGTAACCGATAGTAATGGCGTTGAACATCAGTACGATAAGATTCTGATCGGTACGGGCAGCCGGGCGTTTATGCCCAAAGGCGTACCGCGACTGCCGGGAATTTTCAATATGCGTTCCCGACTCGATGCTGACGCATTAAAGCCGTTTCTGGATGTTGATGCGCCACAAGCCGTGGTTGTCGGAGGGGGATTGCTGGGACTGGAACTGGCGGCTTCGCTCCGTCAGATTGGCGTTCGAGTGGCGCTGATTCATCGGTCGGGGCGTTTTATGGAACGCCAGCTTGATCCACTCGCCAGCGAACTGCTTTACCTTGAATTGCTAGATCGGGGAATCGATGTGTATTTTAACGAAGAGGTTCAGACGTTTGCCGGAACCGCCCGGCTGGAAGGTGTTACGTTAAAATCGGGTCGGAAGCTTCCCTGTCAGGTAGTCGTGATGGCTATCGGGACGGAACCAAATATCGAACTGGCACGTACCGCCGGACTTACCTGCAACCGGGGTATCGTTGTCAACGACTACTTACAAACCTCTGACCCTGACATCTTTGCGGCTGGCGAAGTGGCGCAGTGGAATGGTCAGATGTGGGGCGTTACATTAGCCGCTGAACAACAGGCCGAAACCGTCGCTCGCTATTGGGCCGGTGATATTTCACAACCGTATCGCGGGAGTTTATCGATGAACATCCTGAAAATGGAAGGCTTACATCTGTGCAGCATTGGCATCGCTGAAGTACCGCCGAATGATACCAGTTACGAAGAAATCATCTTCATCGACAAAGCGAAACGCTATTATAAGAAGTGCATCGTCCACGGCGACAAGCTGGTCGGCGCGATACTGGTGGGTGATAAAAATGAATTTGCCGACTTCCGCAACTTGATTGCAAACGGCATTGAACTGTCCGACAAACGGCTTGGGCTCTTACGGGCGAACAAAAAAGTTGATCCCGTAGAAGGGAAGCTCGTTTGTTCCTGCAACACGGTTGGTCAGGGAAATCTGGAACGAGCGATTCAGGCTGGTTGTACGGATTTTCAGCAACTCTGTCAGAAAACCGGCGCCGGAACCGGCTGCGGTTCGTGTCGACCGGAAGTGCGGAGTATTTTAGAGAAAATGGCTTTGATTAGTGAAGAATTAAGAGTGTAGAATGAAGAATAAAAAAGAAGTCTCTACAGGTTTTTATTCTTCATTCTACACTCTTAATTCTCCCCTAATATGCGCGATTACTATACCATAAAAGTCAACCTGCCTGCCGGGATTGTGTCGCCTGGTAGGTTGCAGACGGTGTTAAAACTGGCCTACGACGCTAAAGTACGAACGGTCCGGTTTGGGGCACGTCAACAATTGTTGATGACCGTGCATTATGAAGACATGCGCTTTCTGGAAAAAGACCTGAAACATCACCAGATAGGCTATGAAGTAAATACCGATTTACATCCCAATATAATCAGCTCGTATTGTGGAGAGGATGTGTTCCGAACGGGGGCGTGGTTACGCGAGAGTGAATACCATACTGTATTGGATCAGTTTGATTATCAGCCTCGATTGAAAGTAAATCTGTCGGATTCTAACCAGAGCTTTACGCCTTTTTTTACCGGAAACCTTAATTTCATTGCCTCAGCAGATCCGCATTTCTGGCATCTCTACGTTCGTCCGAAGGAAAGTAATACGTTATTCCGCTGGCCGGAGATGATTTATACGAATGACCTTGGCCGACTTGCAAAAGCTATTGAAGAGGCAATGCTTGATCAGTGCCACCGCGACGAAGATACACTCTATAAAGCTGTTACGTCGGGGCAAATGTTCATTACACAGCCATCTACCCAGGAGGTTGAATTGCCGGAGTTTTCGCTACCCTATTACGAAGGATTTAACCGCTACGGGGAGCGTTCATGGCTCGGCCTCTACCGTCGGGACGAACAGTTTTCGATTGCGTTTTTACTGGATGTCTGTGCCTTGTGCTTGAAAACACGTATTGGTGAATTATGCACGACACCCTGGAAATCGCTTATTATTAAAGGAATAGAAGAAAAAGATCGTGCTACATGGTCCTATATCCTGGGAAAACATAATGTCAACGTTCGCCATGCCGCCAACGAATTAGCCTGGCAAACGGAAGACCATACCGACGAAGGAACACAGCTAAAACACTACGTGCTGCGGTATTTCGAAAAAAATGATACGCGTACGTTTGGCTTATGTTTTGGGGTACAAACGCGGCCTAAATCGGAAGTTTTTGGCTCCGTCCTCGTGCGAAAACGACCGTTGCTACGAGTTGGCCAATTAGCTCTGATTAGTGTATACGATCTGTATTTCACCGAAAACTTCAACCCGAATAGCCGGACGTATCACTTGTTTGAAAAGGGTCTGCTTAAACTGCACGTACCCAACCAGATAAACCGACTGTGCCGTAAATTCAGTACGCGCCGGTCGCAGGAAAGCGTGGACGTAAATCGAATGGAACCAGAAAAGCCGGAGCCAGTTTCTAACCGGCTAACTAGTATACATCAATGTCCGTATTGCTTCACCGTGTACGATGAACACTATGGAGACGTATTGAATGACATTCCGGCTGGAACGGCTTTCTATGACTTACCCGCTACGTATACTTGCTCAACCTGCGACGCGCCTAAGGAGGAATTCAGGGTGATGCAGGCAGAGTTTATAAATTAAATGCATCTTAAAGAGACTGGGTGACGTATTTAAGGGAGAAGGATATTTTCCGGAAAATTCCTATTATTAATGTGTGACTCGTCATACCAACGATCTTAAACAGCAAATCGAACGCATTTTGCATTGGGAACAATCGTCCCACTGGCGTTCGCGCGACTTTGTGCACCTAAGCGAACTCATATTTACCCATACGAATCAGCACGTTGACGCTCGTGATTTGCAATTATTTTGGACGTCTTCGTCCATTCCCTCACAATTCCTGTTGGATACACTTGCCTGCTACGCCGACTATGCGGACTGGGATGATTTCTGTAGGCGAAATTTTTATGGTGAAGTCGACGCCGATGATGAAATGACAACGCTTCATGCGCCGATGTGGGAAATCCCGATGAAGTGGGTGATTGTGATCTGCTGGTTCTCGGTGCTGGCGTCGATACTGGTGGCTATTTTGTTGGTCTTGAAGGGATAAACGATTCGCCATTGTCCAGCGTTATTGATCTGTATTTCTGATTGAAGAACCATAACTAATTCAAACGACCGAATGGTACGTTTTCCTTTATGCCTGAGCCTGTTGCTCAGCGCTACGCTGGTAGTTGCGCAACCCGCGCCCAAACCCAAATCATCAGCTACGTTAAACCTGAATAGCCCCATTCCACTCGATCCTGACGTTAAGGTTGGTAAGCTCCCGAATGGTCTGACGTACTACATTCGTAAAAATGCCGAGCCGAAAAATCGCGCTGAACTTCGGCTGGTCATCCGGGCTGGATCGGTGCTGGAAACCGACAATCAGCAGGGGCTGGCGCACTTCATGGAACACATGGAGTTTAACGGTACCAAGAATTTTCCGAAAAATGAGCTGGTAAACTTTTTACAATCGGCGGGGGTTCGCTTTGGCGCTGATTTGAATGCCTATACGAGTTTCGACGAAACGGTTTATCAATTACCCGTTCCGACCGATTCGGCCGATGTATTTGTTAAGGCGTTCCAGATTCTAGAAGACTGGGCGCATAACGCAACCATCGACCCGGTTGAAGTTGATAAAGAACGAGGTGTTATTCTGGAAGAACGTCGGCTTGGCCGCGGAGCTGGTCAGCGGATGCGGGATCAGTATTTTCCATTGCTACTGAATAATTCGCAGTACTCGAAGCGATTGCCAATTGGCACCGAGCAAGTACTCACTACGTTCAAACCCGAATCATTACGTCAGTTTTATATAGACTGGTATCGTCCTGATCTGATGGCGGTTGTCGCCGTTGGTGATTTCGATATGAAACAGGTGGAAGGCATCATTCGAGAGAAATTCGGTCGGATTCCAGCCGTAAAGTCGCCCAAACCACGTACCGAATACGAAATTCCCGCACATAAGGACACCAAAGTTGTGATCGTGACTGATCCTGAACAGCCGAATACGGTGGTGCAGGTCATTTATAAGCGGCCGGAAATCAAGGAAAAAACGCTAAATGACTTACGGGAAAGCATTAAGCGTGGTCTGTTCAACACCATGCTGGGCAACCGGATTCAGGAGTTGACCCAACAGGCTGATCCGCCATTTTTGGGTGGTTATAGCAACTACAGTGATTTCTTGGGCAATCTTGACGCCTTTACATCTATTGCTGTCGCAAAGGAGGGAAACGTAGAGCGGGCCATTCGGGCCGTACTCAACGAGAACGCCCGTGTGAAACAATTTGGCTTCACACCAACCGAATTGGCCCGTGCCAAGCAGGAATTTCTGACGAACGTGGAGCAGGCCTACAGCGAACGCGACAAAACCCGATCGGCCAATTTTGTGAACGAGTACATTCAGAATTTTACGGACAAATCGCCTTACACAAGCATCGAGTTCTATTATAATTTCCTGAAAAAAGAGCAGGATGGTATCAAACTCGCGGAAGTAAATGCGCTGGTCGATCAATTTATTCACAATGACAACCGGGCCGTTATCGTGATGGCACCCGAAAAAGACAAGGCCAAGCTCCCGACCGTTCCGCAAATTCTCAGTTACGTGGATGACGCTGGCAAGGGACTGACGGCTTACGAAGATAAAACGATTGACAGTCCGTTGCTCGCTAAACAGCCGACCGGCTCGCCAGTGGTAGATGAGAAGCAAATCAAGGATATCGGTGTTACCGAGTGGACGCTGAAAAATGGCGTTCGGATCGTGCTTAAACCCACTACGTTTAAAAACGATCAGATTCTATTTTCGGCCAGCAGTTTTGGTGGTACGTCTCTGTATGAGCTGCCGGATTTTCAGTCGGCGCGGTTTTCGTCTACGTTGACGGCAATGGGTGGCACGGGGGAGTATAATCAGATTCAGTTGGGTAAATTTTTGTCGGGCAAGCAGGTAAGTGTGTTCCCATTTGTGGGTGAGCTAAGCGAAGGCATCAACGGTAGCGCGGCCCCAAAAGACCTGGAAACGGCGCTGCAATTGCTCTACAGCTATTTCACACAGCCGCGCAAAGACCCCGACGTTGTGAAAGGATTCCTGTCAAATCAGCGGAGTGCCTTACAGAACCGGATCAATACGCCTACGCCACAGGGCGTTTTCCAGGATACGGTGACGGTAACGCTTGGTAACAACAATCCCCGTCGGCAGCCGCTCAAACCCGATGATCTGGACAAAATTGACCTCGACCGGGCCCTGAAAATCTATCAGGAGCGTTTCGCCAATGCCGGGGATTTCACGTTCTATTTTGTCGGTAATTTCAAGGAAGATCAACTGAAGCCATTGGTGGAAAAATACCTTGGCGGCTTACCGTCAACAGATAAGAAGGAGAAATTTAAGGATCTTGGAATCCGGATTCCGACTGGCCAAATCAGCAAAACAGTCTATCGGGGTGTTGATCCAAAAGCGTCCGTACAATTGGTTTACAGTGGTGATTTGGTCTGGTCGTCCGAAACCACTACCCAGTTAGATGCGTTGGCTGAAGTGCTCGAAATCAAACTGATTGAAAAGCTCCGGGAAGAGGAAAGTGGTGTCTATGGCGTTGGTGCCAGTGCCGCCTACTCAAAGTATCCCGTGTCGCGTTACACCTTTCGCATCAATTTTGGCTGTGCTCCCGAAAACGTTGAAAAGCTCATTGCCAAAACGCAGGAGTTGATCAATGACCTGAAACAGAAAGGCGCGTTACCCGCTGACATTGCTAAATTTAAAGCCGAAACCAGACGCGAAACAGAAGTGCAGTTGAAAGACAACCAGTTCTGGCTGGGTTATTTACAGAATCAATATTACAATGGCGATGCGCCAGACGAGGTTCTGCACGAGAATGAGCAGTTGGCCAAAGTAACCGTTGATAGCATGAAAGCAGCTGCCAATCAATATCTTGGATCCAATCTGATCCGGCTAGTGCTGATGCCGGAGAGGAAGCAGTAAAATGTCTTTGTTGAGAGTCATTCGTTGAAATACCACCAACTAGTGACTCTCAACGGATGACTCAACCGGTACGTCCGTTTTTTTTATGGCGGCCATCCCGCCTTCTATATTTACTACGTTGTCAAAGCCCCGCGCTTTTAAAATGGAACTGGCGACCATGGATCGGTAACCACCGGCGCAGTGTACGTAAACCGGCTCGTTTCGGCTGATTTCGGCCATGTGGTCGTTGAGATTATCTAACGATAAATTTTCGGCTCCCTCAACATGTTCTCCCAAAAACTCTGTAGGCTTTCGTACATCAACGATTGGACTAGATGGGTTCTGTTTCCAGCGTCTCGCGAATTCTTGTGCCGAAATACTTTCAACCGTATCGATTTCTTTACCTGCTTGCAGCCAGGTTGAAAAGCCTCCATCTAGAAAACCAATGCAATTGTCGTAACCAACGCGCGCCAGTCGCAGAACGGTTTCGCTTTCCTGACCAGCAGGCGTAACAAGGGCAATTGGCTGAGTTAACTCAGGAATTAAAGCGCCAACCCAGGGAGCGAATTGCCCGTTTAAGCCAATATTAATAGCATTTGGTATAAATCCTTTAGCAAAATCAGCGGCATCCCGAACGTCCAGAATCAGTGCATTGGTTTCGTTAACGGCCGTTTCAAACGCATCGGGCGAAAGCGCCTGACTGCCTCGTTGCATAACCCGGTCAATGGGTTCATAGCCTTCTTTGTTGAGTCGGGCATTTTCGGCGAAATAAGTGGGGGCTGCGGTCAGGCCGTCGAGTACTTTCTCAATAAACTCGTCTCTCGATTTAGCCCGCAACGCGTAATTAAATCGTTTCTGATTGCCGAGCGTATCAGTTGTTTCCTTGCTCATGTTCTTGCCACAGGCTGATCCTGCACCATGAGCTGGATAAACAATAACATCGTCGGGCAGCGGTATTATCTTCCTATTGAGGCTGTCGTAGAGCATGCCAGCCAAATCATGTTCGGTCAGGTTACCTTTGATCGCCAGGTCTGGTCGACCTACATCGCCAATAAACAACGTATCCCCCGTGAAAATAGCCCGTTCTTTTCCTGTTTCGTCGATAAGCAGATACGTAGTAGATTCGAGTGTATGGCCAGGTGTATGCAGGACTTTTATCGTTACGTTACCTAAGGCAAATGTTTCGCCGTCCCTGGCATGATAAGCCTCATAGCTTGTGTTTGCATTGGGGCCGTACACAATCGTAGCTCCCGTTTTATTGGCTAAGTCCAGATGCCCTGACACGAAATCAGCGTGAAAATGGGTTTCAAAAACATATTTAATTTTCGCACCAGCTTTTTCTGCCTTTCTGATATAAGGCGATGTTTCGCGAAGCGGGTCAATAATGGCGGCTTCACCATTGCTTTCAATATAATAAGCTCCCTGTGCCAGACAGCCCGTGTATAATTGTTCGATTGTCATACGTAACGCGGGTGGAAACCCGCAGTTTCATCAATAAATTCGGGTTTCCACCCGCGTTACAGCAATTCTCGCAAAATCATGTAACTAGCCACCACTAGTACAAACCAGCCGAATCCTTTTTTCAGGCGGTCGGGGGCAACAAAGCGGGCTAAGTACATGCCGATGAAAATGCCTGCGATGGATAAACCCGTAAAAGGTAGTATAAAATTCCAGTTCAGGTCGGTATGGTGAATGTCACCCAGAAAGCCAACAAATGAATTAACCGCAATAATTAATACCGACGTAGCAACAGCCCGTTGAATGGGCAGTCCCGCCATGAGTACCAACATCGGAACGATCAGGAAGCCACCACCCGCGCCAATAGTGCCCGTAAGCAATCCCACTGCCAGCCCGTCGAGCGCGAGTGAACCGTAGCGTGGCCGCCCGTCTGAGGCTTCACCTTGTTCTGGGCGATCATTCTGAATCATGGCCCGGGCCGCGATAATCATCACAATAGAGAAAAAGTAGAGGATCGCATTGCTTTTTGGAAGCACAAACTGTTCAAACTGAAAAATTGGATCAGGTAAGGCGGGAACCAGAAACCGCCGACTTAAGTAGACTGATATGAATGACGGTAAAGCGAAAACGGCTGTTACGGTTAAGTCAACCCGTTTTTTTAGAATGTGGTTAATGGAGCCAACCAATGATGTTGATCCAACTACAAACAGCGAATAAGTTGTCGCTAATACAGTAGGTATATGGAAGATATAAATAAAAATCGGCACTGTCAGGATTGACCCCCCGCCCCCGGCTAATCCGATAACCAGGCCTACGACAATGCCCGATGCGTACCCAAATAACTCCTGTTCACTCATTACAGAACAAAGCTACACTTCATAGCCGAGATGTTTAATTTATAGATTAATGAAAACGGCCCCCGACAAGTTGCCGGGGGCCGTTTAGAGGTATTTCTCCAGCGCAGAAACTACTCTGGGGGGTTGTTTAAATGGCTATGCTTCCGGCTGTACAGAAAGTAAACGACGAGGCCTAATGCGCACCAAATCACAAATGATATTTTAGTGTCCGTCCGTAAATTATACATCAGATACAAGTTAGCGCAAATACCTAACGTAGCAATAACCGGCAGCGCGGGGGTACGATAAGGACGTTCCAGGTTTGGCTCCCGAACGCGCAATAACCAGACGGCTCCGCAAATCATGGCAAAGGCCAACAACGTACCTGAGCTACACAATTCTGATACTTTATCGATTGGTGTAAGCGAGGCTACTACGGCCACAATTAACCCAACTAGAATTGTACTCTTCCAGGGCGTTTTGAAGGTTGGGTGAATAGACGCAAACAGGTTTTTAGGTAATAGGCCGTCTTTGGCCATACCCAAAAATATACGGGTTTGTCCCAACATCATCACCAGCATAACCGAGGTCAACCCGCCCAGTGCGGCAATCGTTATGATGTATACAGCCCAGGTCAACCCCTTATCGGCAAACGCTTGTGCTACAGGTGCTTTTAAGTCAAGGCTTTTAAAAGGAACCATGCCTGTCAGCACCAGAGAAACCAGAATATAAAGGGTTGTGCAGATAATCAGGGATGCGATAATGGCAAATGGCACGTCTTTTTTCGGGTTGATTGCTTCACCCGCCTGTGTCGATACCGCATCAAAACCGATATAGGCAAAGAACACGATACTGGCGGCTGTTACAATACCCTGAAAACCAGAATGCGGCACTTTTCCCGGTCCTTCGATGACATCGGGAATGAAAGGGTGCCAGTTGGTCGTGTCTACGTAAAAAGCACCCACGACTATCACAAAAATCACTACGGTTACTTTTACAATTACGATAATGTTATTGGTGCTGGCCGCTTCCTTAATGCCTCTAACCAGAATGTATGTCACTACTAATACGATCAAAAAAGCGGGTAGATTGAAGGCAAACGAAAAATCGGGAACAGCCACGCCCGCAGCTCGTAGCGTAGCGGCTTTTTCCTGCGCTGTAACCGGATCATTCATTAACCACAGGGGCGGATCAATATGGAAAAGGTGAAGAAGTTTCTCAAAATAACCAGACCAGCTTACGGCCACGGTTGTTGCCCCCATCATATATTCTAAAATCAAATTCCAGCCAATAAGCCAGGCAAAAATCTCCCCTACGGTGCCATATGAATAAGCGTAGGCAGACCCTTCAACGGGTAAAATAGAGGCAAACTCAGCATAACATAAAGCCGCAAACGTACAGGCCACACCCGCTAATACAAACGATAGAGCTAAGGCTGGGCCTGCCCAATCATGGGCTGCAATACCTGTTAGTACGAAAATTCCACCGCCAATAACAGCGCCTATGCCAAGAGACGTTAGACCCCAGCGGGTTAACACACGTTTGAGTTCACTCTTTTTCATGTCAGCTTCATAGGCCGCCAGGGGCTTTTTGCGCCAGACACTCGTATCAACAGGTTTTAGTTTGGTTTCCATGAAGGGCAATGGAGTTTGGTGATTATGTCGTTTGGGGAAATATTCTTAGGTAAAAACGTTGGGAAAGATACTAAATTCCGGGACATGAACCAGAAAAAGCCGGATAGTTTTCGAACTACCCGGCTTTCCTGAAATCAATATATTAAGACTGCGAAGGGCGAATCAATGGCTTTTTCTCTTTCTTTTCCTTCTTCGCCGTAAACTCTTCGGGCGTAGCAGGCGCTGCACTTGTGAAGTCGGCAGGAATGGCGTCGAAGCCCGTTTTCTTCTCAGCCGCTACGATGCCTGGTGTAATAGCATCTTTCTCCTGATCGCGGCTCAGCGCGTCAACCACGATTGGCGTAGCCACAAACAAGGACGAATACGTACCGACCACAACACCAATGAGCATCGCGAATGAGAACCCGCGGATGGTTTCACCGCCGAAAATGAACAGGACTAATAAGACCAGGATCGTGGAGAAACCAGTTACAGCCGTACGGCTTAACGTACTATTCAGGGCGTTGTTAATGATCGACGCAATGCTTTCTTTCTTGCCTTTGTTTTCGGCGAGGTATTCGCGTACCCGGTCAAATACGACGACGGTATCGTTCATGGAGTAACCCATGATCGTTAGCAGGGCACCCACAAAAGCCTGGTCAACGTCGAGCGAGAAGGGCAGGAACCCGTTGAAGATCGAGAAGATAGCCAGAATGATAAGCACATCGTGGAACATGGCTACAACGGCTCCATATCCAAAGGCCAACTTCTTGAAGCGGATGAGAATATAGACGAATACCACCGCAACTGCCAGCAGAATAGACCATAAGGCAGATGTCAACAAATCGTATGCGATCGTTGGGCCGACTTTCTGTGAACTCTCAATTTTGGCCGGATTACCTTTAATGCTGCTTAAACCCTGATAAACAGCGGCTTCGGCTTTCTTATCGGCCCCCTGCGAATTGTCATCAACCAGATAGGGCGTCGTTACTTTCACCTGATTGGCTCCAATACCGGTACCACCGTAGGTTTTCACCTCGGGTGATCCACCCAGCACAGTTTCCAGCGAATTACGAACGTCTTCGGTACTAACCGCTTTTTCGAAACGAATCACATACGAGCGACCGCCTTTGAAGTCAACACCCAGCCCAAATCCACGGAAAATAGCGGAGATAATACCCAGCCCAATGATGACCGACGAAACCGTATAGTACAGTTTCCGACGCGATACGAAATCGAAGTCAGAATCTTTGAATAGATTTTTAGCCCAGGATGAGCTAAAGCTCAGCGTTTTACCATTGCGGATATAATACTCCAGCAGGATGCGGGTGATGAAAATAGCTGCGAACAACGATGTCAGAATACCGATAATCAGCGTTGTCGCAAATCCCAGAATCAATCCTGTTCCGAAGATAAACAGTACGATACCCGTCAGGAACGTAGTTACGTTTGAGTCGATAATCGAAGACAAAGCGTTCTGGAATCCATCGGTAACGGCTTGCTTAAATCCTTTACCCAGCGCCAGCTCTTCTTTGATACGTTCGAAAATCAGTACGTTCGCATCAACGGCCATACCAATAGAGAGTACGATACCGGCAATACCTGGCATCGTCAATACCGCTCCCAGCGATGCCATGACGCCCATCAAAAAGAACAGGTTAACCAGCAGCGCAATATCGGCAATGAAGCCAGCGCGGTTGTAGTAGAATACCACAAAAGCTAACACCAATAAGATACCGATAATCGATGAAAGTACACCGGCACTTACGGCTTCTGAACCTAACGTAGCACCCACAACACTTTCTTCAACGATGTTGGTTGGAGCTGGCAGTTTACCTGCTTTCAGTACGTTGGCCATATCTTTGGTTTCTTCTACAGTGAAGTTACCCGAGATGCTCGACCGGCCGTTTGGAATTTCGTTCTGTACGTTTGGGGCTGTGTAAACAAGGTTATCCAGCAAAATAGCCACCGGACGGCCTACATTGGCCGCTGTCAGATTTTTCCATTTACGCGCCCCTTCCGGGTTCATGTTCATCGTTACTTCCGGACGGCCACGGTCATCGTAGTCATTAGCGGCATCCGTGATCACGTCACCTTCGAGTGGCGCACGGCCACCAGCTTTTTTCAGGAAGTAGAGCGGCAGGATTTCTTTGCCATCCGTTGCTTTGAACGTCTTGCGATCCCAGGCAAACACGGCATCAGTTGGGAACAGGCTACGCACTTCGGTCGCGTTCAAAACGGCGTTAGCACGGGCTGTATCTTTCAGATAGACACCCAACTGATCCTGACCAACAGGAATAAACAACTGGGTTAGCGCTGTACCTTGTGCTGCGGCAGCAGCCGTATCGCTTTTCGAAGTCGAATCTTTCTTAGCACCCTGGGCCAGTTGTGATTCCAGGCTAGACGTACCTTTGGTGGCTGAGCCAGTCGTTGGTGTGGTCGTTTTTAAAGCAGCTTTGCGAGCGGCTTCTTCGCGCAGCAAATAAGCACCCATGCCTTCGATGGCAGGAGCCAGCTCGTTCAGGCGATACACTTCCGTAAACTCAAGTTTAGCGGCACCAGTCAACAGGCGACGGATACGCTCAGGATTATCGACACCCGGCAATTCAATTTGAATCCGGCCCGAGCCTGGCAGCCGTTGAATGTTTGGATTGGCTACCCCAAATTTATCGACACGCGCCTGAATGATCTGGAAGGCACGAGTCGTAGCCCCATTCACTTCATCATTCAGCAATTTCCGTACTTCGGTATCTGACGATTGAAAGTTGATTTTGCTACGGTTGGCACTGGTGGCAAAGATGGTTGCCAGCTTGGTGTCTGGAGCGATCTTGCTAAACGCACTGGCAAACAGATCGACAAAGCTCGTGTTGCTCGTTTTCTGATCTTCAGACGCCTGTTTGAGCGCCTGATTGAATTTTGGATCGCGGTTGTTTCCCGACAAACTACGGAGAATATCAACGGGAGATACTTCCAGCACTACGTGCATACCGCCCTGAAGATCAAGACCAAGACCGAGTTCGCGCTCGGTTACTTCCTGTAATGTGCTCCCCAGATAGACGGGCTCTTTCCAGAGTGAATCTAGGTAATGCTGTTTCTTGTTACGGTCAACCTGGCCTTGCTTGTTGGTCGCGTAGGTCTCAGCGGCATTTTTGAAGTTCCTTGAGACGAACGTAAATGACAGGAAGTATAGACAGATAACTGTCAGTACACCCGTCAGAATGAGTATTCCGGTTCTGTTTTGCATGAACGTAGCCTGAACATGGCTGTTCGGGCATCTGAAATGAATTAATGAAAATTAAGAGAAAAACTAAAACACCGTTGGGCAGAGCGAACTGATCTCTGCGCTACGTTAAGGGGCATTTGTGGCTATATGATGCCCGAAAACATGCCTGAAGTAAGAGAAATAAAAATGCGGGAGGGTAAAATGCCGGAGCAGAGTAACGCTCAACAGCAGTAAAATGACAAGCGTCGGTGCGGGGAGCATAAACGCTGTCTGACCTGATTCGCCTAGTTGAACCGCAGGCGTTACAACGGCTTCAAACTGAGCCGCGCTAAGTTGAGCATCTTTCGCATTCGGATCGATCGCTTTCCCGGATTTTGCCTGCTCTGTTGCCAGTTTTTTAGCAACCAACGCTTTCTCTTGCGCTACGTTGCTGTTTCCCCACACGGCCGTAAACAGGAGCAATGTAGCCAGTAACAGGCTTGAAAGACGTTGTATGATGCGTGCTTGCTTCATAAGTTTCCTTAGCGGATGACAAATTTCGCATCATTTTCGATAGAATGCAAATGGAATTTATAGGCCCGGTTCTCAACGGGTTAGGTATAGATGTAGTAGAGGGTCGAACTAGCCATAGTGGATTAAAACAGGTCATAGTTTAATTAAAACTAATTGCCGATAGTCTTTAGTTGATTACAATCCCGTTATATGTTGACACAGGTTCCCGTATTCCCAACTCAGCTATGTAATACGACCCTACTTATGAGAACGATCTTCAGTACTTTGACTTGCTGGTTTGTTATGTCGGCATCCGTACTGGCTCAGCACACCATAGGTTTCACGAATGGTCATACCGGGAAAGCGAGTGCTGTCTTATTCAAGGCAAAGACGGTCCTGATTAAAAGTTTCGACACTATTCAGGCTCCCCTTCAGGAAGTGCCTAAAACCAGTATTGAGCAGATCACAATGGCAGATGGCACCGTGTTAAGTTCCGCAGCCATCGCATTACGTCAGTCTCCTGCCGATCAGGTAGCCTTATTTGTCAGCCAGGAAGCTAACCGGGTTGCCAACGATGATGGGTCTCCTCGGCCGATTCCTTACGAATGGTCGAATTTCCTGCATAAATCTATTACGTTAGTGAGCGTCAGACACGATCAGAAAAATACGGTGCTCACATTTGTACGCCGGAATACTGGCTTGTCCACATTTATCATAAGCTCGGCTACCTACTTATACGATCGCCAGGATGTTCGTCAGGCATTTCGAATTATAAATGCCGGTAAATTTGATCTGGATGTGCCCATTACGATGCCTACCGGTGTCGATTCAATGCAAATTGCCCTGTATTTCGAACGGGTAACTCCCGGTCTGGAAGAAGTCAATTTCAAAAGCATGCCTGTTGCGGCTGGTGCACTAGGTGGCCCAGTAGGCGGGTATCTGATCATTGGACTTTCCATGAATAATCCAGCTGTTGCTGACGGAAGGGAAGAGTCGTCGGCATTGGTAAAACCCTTTGGCTCTACCAAACTAAACTGTGTTACCTGCGGTGGCGTGGGGACGGTACGCTGCCCGAACTGCGCAGGGGAGGGGACTGTCACGAGTACAACCCATATTCCAGTCGTCCACCATAATGCGACAGACTACCGGCTTACAAGTCAGCGTATACTCTGCCCGGTTTGTTGAGGGAGCTGTAATTATCTTTGTCCCAATCGACCTAACCATCCTGAAGTACCCTAATGGCTTTTGGCGCTTAATTGGGAGCGTCGCTAAAAAATTTCCTACTTTCGTTCTATGAACCTACATGAGTTTATTCAGTTAGCCTTAGCCGAAGATGTCGGTGATGGCGACCATACATCACTCTCCACCATTCCAGCCGATGCCCAGAAACGGGCTCGACTCTTAGTTAAAGAAACGGGTATTCTGGCCGGTGTTGAAGTTGCTCAGGCCATTTTTGCCGAAGTTGATCCGACGTTTGTCGTTGATGTGATGATGCACGATGGAGCCAGTATCAACCCCGGCGACGTAGTACTGACCGTTAGCGGAAACGCTCGCAACATTCTGACCGCCGAGCGACTGGTGCTGAACTGTATGCAGCGTATGAGTGGTATTGCGACGCACACACGGGAGCTGGTCAATCTGTTGGAAGGCACCCGTGCAAAATTGCTGGATACGCGTAAAACCACGCCAAATTTTCGGATTTGTGAAAAGATGGCTACTAAGATTGGTGGTGCTGTGAATCACCGATTCGGGCTATACGATCAGATTCTGATCAAAGACAATCACGTAGATTATGCAGGCGGCATTGAAGCGGCAATTACCAAAGCTGTTACGTATCTGAAAGAAACCGGCCGGACGCTACGTATCGAAATTGAGACGCGCAACCGGGCTGAAGTGGAAGAGGTGCTACGTGTAGGACAGGTGGATATAATTCTGTTAGACAACTTCCTGCCCGATGGCATTCGTGATATGGTGCGGCTCATTAATGGCCGGTTTGTGACCGAAGCTTCGGGTGGCATCGACGAAACCAACCTGCGAGCCTATGCCGAAACCGGTGTCGATTTTATTTCATCGGGCGCTTTAACGCATCAGATCAAGAGCCTGGATCTGAGCCTGAAGGCATACTGACAAAATACTGACAGCACGGATCGGCTACTTGAGCCGATCCGTGAATTTATCACCTGGTGAAGTATACTTTCTTAATCTTCCCATCCTCAATCTTATAAATCGCCACGGCGTTTGCTGGCTCTTTGTCTGAAGCGAACGTAACGCTTTCGTGATCGATCACGGTGCTGCCAACCACGATCCGATTGACAAGCTCGCAGTGCAGAAGTGGCGTCTTGTCAAACATACTGCTGTACCGCTTGCGCATTGCTTCTTTACCTTTATACTGAAGCTTATCCGGAAAGTTGTAAACCTCTACGTCCTCTGCGTAGGGCTCCAGAAAAGCGTCGATATTGCGGGCATTATATCCATTGAGTTGCTGTTGCGCCAGATTTTCGGGTGAGTTAGGCAGTAGCTTCGCTGGGTTGGTTACATACCCCCGATTGATAACAGTTTCGATGTTCATCAAGGCGTCAATAGTTTCCAGAGGGTTCTGTGTCAATATCAATACATTGGCTAGCTTGCCTTCTATCAGGCTACCAAACTGACCTTCTTTGCCAAAAATTCTGGCCCCGTTGATCGTTGCGGCTTTTAATAAATCCGCGGTTGAGAGACCTGCCGTCTGCATGGCTTTTAACTCATCAATGAAGGACGTAGCATGAAAGGTGCCGGGATTACCGGCATCCGTTCCAGCCACTACGTTGATACCTGCATTCCAGACTTTTATTAGGTTAGCCCGCTTAATGGAATCCCGCTTAACCAAACGTAGCTGATAGGCGGAACTACTGAGTAAGTCGGTATATCGTTTGCGGATTTCCGGTTCGGGTAAGTGTTTGAAGTCAAACAGAGTTCCTGCTACGTAGGGGTTAGCCTTGGCAAATTCGTAGGGAGTCAGCTTTCGACTGTCGCCGAAGAACCCCGTTATTCCCCGGTTGACGATCATGGTTGGGCCATAACTTACTTTGTTTTTCTGCATCAAACCAATGAGTTCATCATCAATGACGCCGTCTTCCGGGCTATGAACCAGAAAGTCGGCCCCGTATTTCACTCCTAGTTTAGCCGCAAGCAACTCCTGCGTGTGTATGGCTAGCTTGAGCCCGTTTTTGTGCGTTTCGTCGATGGCCGCCTGCACAACGGGAATCATTTCTTCCCCAGACTTGCCCATGCCCCGAATTATGAACCAAACCTTAATAAAGTCAGGCTTATAGACTAGTTGCCGACGTACCATTTCGCGGGCTTCCTCGGGTGTGTTGGCTTTAAGTATGGGCGAATCATCAACTTTAAATGCTTCAGGCTGATAGGTTGAAATGAGCGGCCCGGTCATCAAAATCTGTGGGCTGGTGTAAACCTTGTTAAAACGGTCGCGGTAGGGAAACTGGTAAAGCGGTCCGCCGATGTCAATTACGGTCGTAATTCCGCAAGCCAAATACCGACGTAGCAAATCACCCATATTATCGCGTAGCCATTTGCGCTCGATTTCATAAGGTCGGTATTTCGTCAGGTTGACGCCATCGGGTCGGGTATAAATGCTACCGGACTGAAACAAGTGAATATGACTGTCAATCAGGCCGGGCAGTAGCCATTTCCCTTTAGCATTAATGACCGTTGCTCCATCGGGTAATTTCAGATTCTTGCCAATTTTCCTAATCGTCTCATTTTCAATCAACATACTTATGTTTTCGCGCACTTTGCCCGTTTCAACGTCAATTAAGTTGCCATCTACCAATACAATTGGTCGTTTGGATAGACTAGTGCTGTCTGCCGTACTTGGTTGGCTATAGACGATCGTGCTTCCGAGTAGTAATAGAAGGAATAGAGCGTGTTTCATCGTAGTTGATTGTATTAACAAGCTTGAGATGGAAAATATGACAGCACTATTTCGCGGGATTCTCATCAATGCCTAATCGTGGTAAGGCTGGGTTCAGAATTCTGGGTACGATTTTAATCCGGAATACCCGCATACCCGCTACGTCAAAATCACAACCGTAAAATCCCCGCTGCTTAATCCCGCGATATACCGCCGTATAATTTACCTTGGGCGGCCAGTTATTTGTGGCCAGCTCAACGGTAATAGCATCTACCGCCTTGCGAAGGTTTGAAAAAAAAATGACTGTCGGCTCACGCTGACGTAGCGCAGTCAAAGAGCCAATATATTGAAGTGTCACTTCATAAATTACCCGGCTGGATAAACGAATTTTGGGCTCTTTGGGGCCTCTTTCGGGCGAATTCATCATGTGTTGTAATAATACGAAAAATTATACGTCTATTTTTCAACCCATAAACTATTTTACGGGAATGGCGGTTTTACTTATAATTATGCAAATCAACGCCCGACTGTTTGAACAGTCGGGCGTTTTTGTTGTGGTTCACGAGTATGGCAAACATTAAAAAAAGCGTCGGCCAGCTAGACCAACGCTTTTTGATTTTACTCTAAAACAAAACTTGCCTTACTTTTTATACATCACGGCTTCTACGGCCTGCAACGTACGTTTCACGTTCGGCAGAATAGCTTCGATGAGCGTGGGCGCATAGGGCAGTGGTAAATCCAGGCTGTTGACCCGAATAACCGGCGAGTCCAGATAGTCGAACGCATTACGTTGAATATTGTACGTCAACTCCGACGAGATGGCTGCCAGCGGCCAGGCTTCTTCGACAATAACGCACCGGTTCGTTTTCTTTACGGAACTAATAATTGTTGCATAATCGATCGGACGAACCGAACGCAGGTCAATTACTTCCGCCGAAACACCATTTTTGGCTAACTCATCAGCCGCAGCCAAAGCCACTTTCATAATTTTACCAAAGGAGACAATCGTTACGTCGTTGCCTTCCCGAACGACTTTAGCCTGCCCGATAGGAATCAGATATTCTTCTTCTGGCACCTGGCCTTTATCGCCATACATCAACTCCGATTCCATGAAGATGACGGGGTCATTATCGCGGATGCAGGACTTGAGTAAGCCTTTGGCGTCATAAGGATTCGATGGAACAACAACCTTCAAACCTGACGTATTGGCAAACCAGTTTTCGAAGTTTTGCGAGTGTTGCGAAGACAACATACCGGCATTACCTGTTGGTCCCCGGAATACGATCGGGCAGGAGTACTGACCCCCCGACATCGACATGACTTTAGCGGCCGAATTGATGACCTGATCAATCGCGACGAGCGAAAAGTTGAACGTCATGAACTCAATAATAGGCCGTAGTCCGTTGATGGCTGAACCAACACCAATACCAGCAAAACCCAGTTCGGCGATGGGCGTATCAATTACCCGCTCCGGTCCAAATTCGTCCAGCATTCCCTGACTAACCTTATAGGCTCCGTTGTATTCGGCGACTTCTTCGCCCATCAGATAGACTTTCGGGTCCCGGCGCATTTCTTCCGTCATGGCCTCCCGCAGGGCTTCGCGGAACTGTATTTCTCTCATACTGAGTGTATTGATTTCGTTTTATGGCCTGTCAACTAATACACATTAGCTGCTGGCATTGGCTAAAAATCTGGCCAAAATTAGGCAAAATGGCCTGATTCATCAAATCATCTTTACTGGCTTTTTCTTCATCTGCCGTAATGATCATAGAAGGTGTAATTTTAACGATCTACCGCACTACGGCCAGTTTCCCGGCTAAACTCTCCGTGCCATCGGACGTAACGACAACGACCAAGTAAACGCCTGTCTGTGCCTGTCGATTCCGATAGTCGCGCAAATTCCAGGCAGCGGTACCGCCCTGCGATCGGGTTTCGTAGACCAACTGGCCCCCGGCGTCCAGAATTTTTACCGTTGCGTTTTCCGTCAGACCGTTGATGCCAACCGTCCCGGTGAAATCGGGACGTACCGGATTCGGGAAAATAGTCAGTTTCTTGAGTGTGTCGGCTGGTTCGGTGGCCAGGCCTTGATAAGAGATAAGTCCGTTAGGTTGACCCACAGGTCCGGTTTGAATAAATACCTTGCCGCTGACGGGCTCGATGGCTACCGCTTGAATCAAATTGTTTGGTAATGGGCTATTATCCGATGTGAACGTATTCAGCAGCTGAGAACCGTCGGCTGCTACGTGATAAATACCGGTTTGCGTGCCAATCCACTTCCGATTGCCGCCATCTACGGCAATGG
The DNA here is from genome assembly GCF_054777855.1 of Spirosoma jeollabukense. Classification (NCBI taxonomy): domain Bacteria; kingdom Pseudomonadati; phylum Bacteroidota; class Cytophagia; order Cytophagales; family Cytophagaceae; genus Spirosoma; species Spirosoma jeollabukense. The sequence goes on along the minus strand of NZ_BAAHAD010000011.1, from coordinate 87,887 downwards.
CCGTGATCACTTCATTTGCCAGCAACCGCCGTCGATTAACCAACGGCGGTTGGGCGTCAATAAGCCCATCGAAGACACCCGCTGGATCATCGAACACGGTTGGACCAAGGTCAGTACCAACCCAAATAGCTCCAGTTCGATCTTTAGATAACGTTCGAACACTATTTGTTAATAAGCCACCTTGTCCAGTAAGGGTACTTAAAAAACGGCTCCGATTCGTTTGGGGGTCGAATACAAACAGGCCGCTTCCAAGATCCAGGCGAATCCATAAAAAACCGTAATCATCGGGCACAATCTGGATTATATTAATCTGACTGACTGACGGAAACGACTGAAACTGGCCATCAGGACGGCGGACGTGCAACGTAGCTTGTGTCGTCGTTATTCGACCCGTTGCTATCCACAAATTTCCCTCGGCGTCGCTGGCAAGGCTGGTGATATAGGGACTGATCGTGGCGGGTAACGGGACCAGCGTTGCAGGCTGCGCTTCAGTCTGGCTCCATAGCCCGCTGCCAAAACTGCCCAGATAAAGTCGCTGGTCGGCGGGCAAATATGCTGCCGAGTTAAAACTACTGGATAAGCCATTAATTAACGTGTTGGCCCAGCGACCATTCGGAACAGAAAGTACATTAACGGGTGGTTGATTTACGGAGAACAACGTATCGTTTCGTGGTCCGGCAGGAAGTGCCACGACCGTTTGTGGGTACGTATAAAGTTGAGCGAACAAGTCCCGCGTTGGGCCTTCGGGTGCAATTCGCTGAAATGTGCCGGCATTACCCGCCAGTAGCCCGTTTGTCGTATCGGCAACCCACACGCGATTTTCATCGGCAATCACTTCTCTCGGATTGGTCAACAAGGCGCCGGTAAAAGTGCCGGAGCCAGGTAACGTAACGGCTTTGTCGGTAGCCAGAAGTAAGCTAGTTGTGGCCGGAAATTGTCGAATAATGTCATTGGGTAACGACTGCGTTAAAATCCACTTACTACTTTGTCGTTCATAAACACCCAGCTTACTAAGCGTTGCCGACAACCGGCCCTGGTTTGTAGTAATCGACTCAATTGACAACCCCGGTGTATCAATTTGCTTCCAGTTAGCCGGGTCGGCAATGTTTACACCCGCTGCGAAGCGTATGGCTCGGATTCGGCGTCCGGTTTCTTTCGGATTTACGGCGGCCGTCAGCGCATATAAGCTGTCGGCCGTAGCAACTGTCTGTATAATCGGTAGGGGAACACCATCAGATCGCAGGCTGAAATAGGTATCGCGGACTTCGTTTTTTAAGACATCCAGCACGATCAGGCCAAAATTGGTGCTGAGGTAGGCATTACTGCCAATGCGGTTAATATGATTGATCGTTCGAGAGGCTGGTAAGTTGGCTGTTGTGACGATGATATTCACGTTCAGTACCGTTTCGGGTTCGCCTGTGTCGGATACCGTCAGAAAATCAATATTTCCGTTTCGATACGTGATGAGTAACCGTTTCTGATCGGCAAGATAAAGTAACCGGCTGATGCCTACATCACTTAGCCCCGTCGTTTTACCTAACGTAGTGGTTTCGTTTGTGCTTTTGTTGTAATAAAAAAGCCCATTTTGAGTAGCCGTATAAATTTTATTCGCTACAACTGCCACCGACTGCCCCGACTGATAACTAACGTGAGACTGCCAGGTGCCAATTTGGGCCAATGACGAATGATGAATGATGAATGATAAATGATAAATCAATAATAAACGCCAGAGTTTAGGCATGGATTTAGAAATCCACGATTGATTTAGCATTGCTTTTTCTTTAATATTCATCATTCATCATTCATCATTCATCATTCATAACGTCTTCATAAGCCCACTCCTTCCGGCCGGCATCGTTGCCAAGGTTGAAACAACGCCGACAGCGGGCTTCGTAGCTGTCCGTTTCGCCCAACAGTACACGATCCTTTGAGGGCACAAGCCGATAAGAGTAGTGGGCAATGTCGCCACAAACCACACAAATGGCATGCACTTTTGTTACGTATTCGGCAATGCTCATTAACTGGGGCATACAGCCAAAGGGTTTTCCTGAGAAGTCCATATCCAGCCCTGCCACAATAACGCGTTTCCCCTGATTCGCCAGTATGTTGCAGACATCAGCAATTTCTTTATCAAAAAACTGAGCTTCGTCAATACCAACCACATCGCAATTACCCGCCAGGGCTGGAATCTCGGCCGCCGTTTTTACGGGTAGCGAATGGATCGAGTTTGCCGAGTGCGACACGATATTTTCTTCGTGATAACGCGTATCCAATGCAGGCTTGAAGATTCGAACGTTTAATTTGGCGATCCGGGCACGCGTGAGCCTACGGATCAGTTCTTCGGTTTTGCCGGAGAACATCGAGCCGCAGATTACTTCGATCCAGCCTGTGCGGAGATGGGGCGGTTCGCGTCGACGAGTGGGTTCAATAAACATGGAGAATTGGTCGTTTTAAAGGCCGGTAACTTGTTTTAAAACGAATAAACCGACTTTGCCGTGAAAGGCTTGCTAATCGGTCGTAAATTGCCTTTTTGATCAGATAGCAGGTTTGCGACCGAAAACGTTACAGTATACAAAACAAAGGCTTTTCCTAATGTCGAACAAGTTCAACGCCAACGCCCTTACCGAATATAGCAAGTCGTATGCCCGTCGGGTAGCTACCGATTTTTATCAGAAACATGCTGCCATCAATGGGCAGCAAATTCTGTCCTTGACGCCCATTAGCCAGATTAATATGTTCGTCCTCAGTAGTTTGTCTGATAAATGGCAGGCTGATGCAGCAAAGTTTCGTAGCCCTTATTTCGACTTTACGGATGCCGATGTGCAGGAAGCTCTACAAAATTTCATGAACGTAGTATCGCAACATATTTGTGTTCGACGCGAACATCTTGAACCGTTGCTTGCCGATGCCACGCGTCGCACGATCATTATGATTTTCGATCCCAGAGCTTACTTCGACGAAATTCTACGTAGCCAGCCTGAGTTTACGCTTACGGCCGCAGCGCTGAAAAATATTACACGCTATACAAAAATTAACCAATTCATTCCCGCCCATATTACCCAACGTATCAAAGACAAGCCTTTTGTGTATGCAAATCAGGCAATTGGCTATCTGGATGAAGCCCTTACGCAACGTGGCCATGAACTTGAGCATTACGACAAATTTGTAACCTTATTCTCGGAAAAACTACCAATGGACGTATCGGCTTTGCTACGTAGTCATGTGCCTGATGTCATTCCAAATGCGCCATCACGGTCATTTTTCGATACGGCTACTGAATCGACTGTTCCACCTGCTCCACTGGTTGCAACGGAAGTTAATCCATCTACTGATGCAGTACAGGAAAAGGCCGCCACAACTGTTGCGCCAGCCATTCCACCCCAGCCTGTGCCAGCCAGTGTAGAGGAAATAAAAGAATCGTTGAAAGAGATTTCGGCTCATCCAACTCCGGTAGACGATTCAGAAGTAAGCGGGCCGATGTTTCTTCAGGGCGGTTCTGGTCCTGAGCCGGTTGCCCCCATTAGTCAACCGTCGCAATTACAAACCGGTGCTATTACGCAGCCTGCTACGTCTGAACCGGCGCAGCCCATTGTCCCGGCGGCTACAGCACCGACGCTGAATGATACAATTCGGGATGCCGCCCCCGCTGAACCTGCTAACTCAATTGCCGAAACGTTTCATCGCGCGCCCATCGAGAGCATTGCCCGGAGCATTTCGCTGAATCAGAAATTCAGGTTTATCAACCAGTTGTTCAATGGGAATGCGAATGAATATAACCAGGCAATCCAGGAAATAGACACACTGAATAATTACGGGCAGGCACTCGATCTAATTTCTGACCAGTATGCCTCGCAGTACATTTGGGATATGAAGAGTGACGAGGTAAGTGAACTAGTCGAAATTCTGAAACGTCGATTCTCGTAAACCAGACAACATTCCGTTGATCCGAACCACGGCATTAGGTTGTTCATGCATTTTTAGACAAGCGGGCATGTAGCTTTTCTCGTTAGTGTATCTTTTTGGAAGAACGTTCGTCTTAGGAAGGCCATAATATCCTGATAAAGACATTCGCAACGTCCTTTTCAACCGATTGGAATCTTCAGGAAGGTTGGGCGTATTCTCAACACTTGAACGAAGAGAATTTTGCGAACGGTTTACCTGCTCACGGTTGCTGGATGGCTAGCTGCTTTTCCGGCTTTTGCCCAAACGAGTTTGCCTTCTCGTGGCGACGCTAACCGATCGGCTGATATAAGTCGATATTTACAGGACCTGTTTCCTGTGCAGACTGAGGGGATTGATTATCAGTCCGTTTATGATGCATTAACCCAGCTTTATGTAAACCCGCTTGATCTTAATGTCGCCACGCGTGATGAACTGGAGTCCCTTTATCTTCTTTCTGAACGTCAATTAAGTAGTCTGACAGCCTATCGAGCCGAATACGGTGATTTGTTGTCGATTTATGAACTTCAGGCTATTCCCGACTTCGATTTGCCTACCATTCGGCGGCTACTGCCGTTTGTTACAGTAGCCGGAAATCCGGGTCTGTTTGGTGCCTTGGCTACCCCAACTAATAACTACCTTATCGTTCGATACGAACAGGTTTTAGAACAGCAAAAAGGTTTTTCGGCGGCTATTCCCGATAAAAAAGATAATCTCCCGACACGGTATTTAGGAAATTCGGGCCAACTATATGTTCGGTATCGTTACAGTAGACCCCGTTCGTTCAGCATTGGCTTAACGATGGAAAAAGACCCCGGAGAACAAATCGTCTGGCAACCGTTAGCCCATCGTTATGGGGCTGATTACATTTCTTTCCACGCGCAAGTGCAGAATCGGGGGCGGTGGCGTAACATCTTGCTGGGCGATTATCAGTTCCAAATTGGACAGGGATTGGTGTTATCGGCTGGTTTCGTACTAGGCAAAAGTGCCGAAACTGTTCAGACTGTTCGGCGGCCAACGATTGGCGCCCGGCCCTATACTTCGCTGACCGAATACGGTTACTTTCGAGGAGCAACGGCTACCTATGCTATACGACCAACCCTGGATTTGACCCTGCTGGCCGCCCGCAACCGGCGCGATGCGAACACCGCCGTTGATAGCCTTGCTGGGCAAACCATTGCTACGTCGCTACAAACGTCGGGATTGCACCGCACCTTGTCCGAAATAGCGGATCAGGGTAGCCTGCTTGAGACGAATCTGGGCGTACATCTACTCTATCATAACCGCCGTCAAGTTCAACTTGGCCTGACGGTCTTGTATACAACCTTCGATACGTTTTTCCGAAAACGGGATCTACCTTATAATCAGTATGAGTTTACAGGTAAGCAAAATCTGGTTGTTGGTCTGCATGGTGGCTACATCTGGCGAAACTGGAATTTATTTGGTGAAGTCGCTCGAAGTACGGGATCTGTAACCAATTCGGGCGGATTGGGCGCGGTGGTCGGTACATTAGCCAGCCTAACCAAGAAGCTTGATTTAGCGCTCGTGCTACGTCATTATGACCGGAACTTTCATAGTTTCTACAGCAATGGCTTCAGCGAAGGGAGCCGGACGATCAACGAATCAGGTGCGTATGCCGGGTTGAAGTATACGATTTATCGCAAACTGACATTGGGCGGTTTTATTGATTATTATCGGTTTCCATGGTTGAAATATTTAGTGGATGCCCCATCGGACGGCTTCGATTATCTGCTGCAAGCCCGATATACCCCCAATCGGCAAACGGCGTTTTATGCGGTATATCATGAAGAGCACAAACAGAAAAATTTAACAATCGAAAAGACAAAAGACGTTGTTGGCACAACGCGCCGGAATTATGCGCTTAATGCTGAGTATAGTATAAGACGCGACTTTTCGATGCGGTCGCGTGTGCAGTGGGGTAGTTTTACGTATGCAGGTCAGGCTTCGTCACGTGGATTCGCCTTGGTGCAGGATGCCACGTTGGACTATCGGCGGTTGAGTTTGAGTGGCCGGGTCGCTTTGTTCAATACGGATAATTATGACAGTCGACAGTACGTATATGAGCGTGACGTACTCTACGCGTTTTCGTTTCCAGCTTATTTTGATCGGGGCATCCGCCACTATTTCTTAGTGCAGTACAGCCTAAATCGTCATATAGATGTATGGGTACGTTGGGCCCGAACGGATCTAACGAATAAGGATACTGTTGGCTCCGACCTCGACCAGGTTAATGCTGCCCATAAAACAGAAGTGAAAGTCCAGGCTCGCTGGCGGTTTTAAGATAGGTGCTATAGTAACGTTAGCTCAATAAACATCGTCTGGTGCGTTTGTTTTGATCTATATTTGTCCTGTAGGCTTTAAGCACCAGGTTACATATCCACCTATCTATGTTGAAACTTTTCCGTCGCTTTTATCAGCAGATTAGTCAACGTACTTATTTACTTCTATGGCTTGTTGTTGGACTGCTAGGACTCGTTACAATCTACATTCGGGTTAAAATAATTTTCTTAGTTAATCCCGATATTGGCGGTATTGAGAGTAATGTTATTTTCAGCGTCTTACGCATGATGGCCGGGTATCCGCTCTACCAGAACCCGGAACAGGCCCCCTATGCTATCACTCAATACAGCCCAATCTATTATTACCTGACAGCGGGTCTGTCCCGGCTGTTGGGCTTCACATCCGATGATGTGTATGAGGTATATAGTGCCGGGCGATGTTTGGCGCTGTTGGCCAATGGATTTTATGCCTGGGGGCTCTGGAAGTTAGCCCGGCGTATACAATTACCAGCCTCAGTTGCCGCACTGGTAGCCATTCTTGCTTTTTTACTATTGCCTCCTCAGTCCTACGGCCGACCAGATAGTCTGTACAATGTATTCGTTATATGGACAATCTGGGCATTAGTTCGGTGGAATGCGTCCACGACAACAAAAAAGTTGACTAGTGACATGGTCCTGACGGCTCTGCTAGCAGCTTTGGGCCTTTTTTCCAAGCAATCAGCTATTTGTTTAGCAATAATCGTGAGTGGTTATCTCTTGTTTTTTAGTGGTAAGCCCAGGAAGGCTTACCCATTTTTGGGATTTTTTCTGTTGTTCGTAGGGGTTTTATACGTTAGCTTTTTTCGGGAAGCACCAGATTTAATATATGCTAACGTTATTCGGGGAGTGAGTAACGGCATCGACTTCGTTAACTTCAGATATAACTTAGTTGACCATTATTTACGTCCTTTTTCCTGGTTAGTTGTGCCAGGGGTTGCTATCAGTATTCGCTACTTGCTATTTGAAAAAGGCCCTCGACAGCTCATTGGTTTAGCTACATTTGGTCTGTTTCTGTTTGCATTGGTTACCGGCTTAAAATGGGGGTCGGCGCTGAATTATTTCACGGAGTTTACGGGCCTGTCCTGTATCCTGGTGGCTGATGCCCTCTGGCAGTTACGTACGCTTCGTTCCGATTGGGCGAATGTAGGCCGTTTGGGCTTATTGATGATCGTTGCACTAGTAGTGCCCGTTAATGCCATGAACTTTAACTGGGAGCGAGTTCTTAGCAAACCTATCGACCTAACCCCGTATAAAGAGGAGCAAGCTGTTGCTCAATACGTTGCAACTGAAATGAAGAAATACCCTGGTTGCCTGATCTATAGTACCCAGTATAACAGCAGCTACCTCAATGCTTTTTTATTCCGGCATTGTATTGTGCCTCAGCAGGATATGATTATTGGGTCGGCTTATGAGCTTCGGACGTACGATTATACCGATTTGGAGCAAGCGGCCAAAGATGGGCGAATTAAGTTTTTGATCGCACGTAACGGAGAAACGGAAGCGCCCTTATCACCACCCATCCATTTAGCGAATTATCATCCTGTTAAATCGCTAAATGGCTATGTAATTTATAAATTCAATGCCTCGAATAACCAATTATCCGCGAAATAGACAGAAGCTATTTCTGCATCTCCCGAATTAATTTATTCGCATTAATGAACTCGTTCAGTTCAGTGACACCCGAGTGGGTCAAGGTCGCACTTGTACCTTCCCAAAGTTTATTACCCTGATAGAGGAACATAATTTTCTCGCCAATTTCCATCATCGAGTTCATGTCGTGCGTTATAACAACGGTTGTGATCTGATATTCGTCGGTGATTTCTGAAATTAGCTGATCAATTTTGATTGAGGTCAGCGGATCAAGCCCAGAGTTCGGTTCGTCGCAAAACAAGTATTTGGGATTCAGGACAATAGCTCGTGCAATACCAACTCGTTTTTTCATGCCGCCACTAATTTCAGAGGGCATGCGGTCGCCTGCATTTTCCAGGCCAACTCGTCGTAAGCACTCCTGCGCCCGGTCTATTTTTTCACTTTCCAGTTGCTCTGTAAGCATATCGAGCGGAAAACGAACGTTTTCCAGCACGGTCTTGGAGTCGAAAAGGGCCGATCCCTGAAACAAGACGCCCATTTCTCGCCGAATGGTTTTCTGTTCATTCAGATCCGTAGTCAAAAAATCGCGCCCATCGTACAGTACTTCGCCTGAATCAGGTTTGATTAACCCAATCATGCATTTCAACAGCACACTTTTCCCCGTACCGCTTCCACCAATAATCAGACTTGTATCACCCGGTTTAAACGAGCCATCGATACCCGCCAGAACCTGCCGATCACCAAATGTTTTAGCTATATTTTTTATTTCAATCATAGTCAATGACTGAAAGGATGAACGAGAGAATGAAGTTGTGGCAGTCTTTCACTCGTTCACCCTTTCGCTACGTGAGTAATAACTGCGTCAGAATAAAGTCGGCAGCGACAATGGCAACGCAACTATTGGTAACGGCTGCCGTTGATGCGGCCCCGACTTCCAGCGCTCCGCCCTGAACGTTGTAACCCCGATAGGCCGAAATTGTCGAAATCAGGAAGGCAAACACCACCGTTTTGATAAGCGCAAACGAAACGCCAAATGGCTTGTAATCAACCCGTAATCCGGATACGTATTCTTCTGGCGAGATAACCCCGGCTAGTGTTCCTGCCAGATAACCACCCAGGATGGAGAGGAAACCGGCCATAATAACCAGCAAGGGAAACATGAGTACCGACGCAATAACCTTTGGCAACACCAGGTAGGAGCTTGAATTGATACCCATTACCTCAAGCGCATCGATTTGTTCGGTAATGCGCATGGTGCCTAACTCACTGGCAATGTTGGACCCCACTTTACCGGCCAGCACAATACACGAGAGCGTAGGCGCTAATTCCAGAATAGAGCTATCCCGTACAATAAGCGCGATAATGTTCTTGGGTACAAAGGGGTTGGTAAGGTTGTAGGCCGTTTGTACGCAGGTAACAGCGCCAATGAATGTATTAACAAGGGCAACGATGAAGATAGATCCGACTCCGATGGACGTACATTCGTTTAGAATAAGCCCCAGATAGACACGTAGTTTCTCCCGATTGCGGAAGAGAGTGCCCAAAAAAATAAAGTAACTGCCTAATCGTGACATAAAATGGGTAGTGGAACGAACCGATGGCTGTCCGCAAAATCGGTATTATCTATTCGGGAGAACCCCCATAAAGATAGAATGGTTTCTAACGTAACTTGCGCCGTAGGCTAATCCGTATCGAAGTTGAAATTGATACTGATTAACATAGAATAACTTTTCAAATGAATCCACTGATTATCGTAACAGGTGGCTCCAAAGGTATTGGTCGTGCCATTGCAGACCGGTTTGTATCTGAAGGATTCGACGCTGTTGTCTGTGCCCGCTCCATTGATGGCGTAGTTGGGCCAGGTCTCTTGCCGGTTGCCGCCGACCTCTCCACGCGCGACGGCGTTAATGTATTGCTTACTTACATTCACTCACTCAATCGACCTGTCGACGTATTGGTCAACAATACGGGTACGTTTCAGCCAGGCCAGATTCACAACGAGGCAGAGGGCGTATTCGAGCAATTGATTGATACCAACGTGGCCAGCGCGTATCATCTGACGCGTGGTTTGGTGGGTGACATGATGACCCGCAGACAGGGGCATATTTTTATGATGTGTTCTACCGCCAGCATTACGGCTTATACAAATGGTGGCTCTTATTGTATCTCTAAGTTTGCTTTATTAGGTATGAGCCGGGTACTACGTGAGGAACTGAAACCGCATGGTATAAAAGTAACGGCTATATTACCCGGTGCTACACTTACCGCCAGTTGGGAAGGTACCGACTTGCCTGAGGAGCGTTTCATGAAGCCAGAAGACGTAGCAGATAGTGCCTGGGCGGCTTATTCGCTCTCAAAAAGTGCCGTTGTAGAAGAAATGCTTATCCGTCCGCAACTGGGTGATATTTAGGTTTGTTCGCAGGCAATCAGGCAGGCTAAGGAGATGGCGGCCCGTAATGACTTTTTTGTATCTTGCGGCCGACTTCATTTGGCCTAAAGCTGATAACTTTTCACTGTATAACTTATTACTAATACGAATGGCTTCCGTTGAGTATTTGGGTATCGACGTCGGCGGTACGAACGTCAAAATGGGTATTGTCGATGCCAATACCGGTAAAATTTCCAATTTCTATAGCCACGATACGCTTAGCTGGCGGGAGTCGGGGCACTTTGTCGAGCGTTTCGGCGATGCCGTGGCGCTCCAATTGTTGAGTAATAAAGACGTAAAACAGGTTGGTATTGGCTTGCCAGGCATGCTTAATCGGGAACGGACGGTTCCGCTCGAAATCACGGCTATTCCTGAAATCAACCACGTACCGATGGTGGATTTGTTGAGTAAGCGATTCCCGGGTACTCAGTTTTTTCTGGCTAACGATGCCAACGCAGCAGCTTTGGGCGAATATTACTTTGCTGAAGAAAAAATTACGGAAAATTATATTTTCATTACGCTTGGCACCGGTGTGGGTGGCGCTGCCATTATTAACAAGAAAATCTTTACGGGTGGCGATGGGAATGCAATGGAACCCGGTCATATACCCTCACGCAATGGGCGCGTACTGGAGCGAAACATCGGAAAAAAAGAACTTCTGGAGCTAGCCAATAAGCGCCGGAGCGAATACAAAAGTGAAACGCAATTACCCAATGACGGCGAAATCTCGACAACGGGCCTGGTAGCCGCAGCGGCCGTGGGAGACGAATTAGCTATGCAAATCTGGACTGAAGTAGGTGAGATGCTGGGCGAAGGTTTAGCTGCGCTCATCAAGGTTTTAGATATTAAGCAAGTACTGATTGGCGGTGGTTTATCGGCGTCCTTCGATTATATCCTGCCAGCGGTTAACAAAACACTCGATTATTGGCTCAATGACTATTACAAAAATGGCTTGAGCATTAAAAGAGCTACTTTAGGCAACGATGCTGGATTACTCGGAGCTGCCTCACTTTGCTTTGAATAAATAGGAATGGTCGGAACGGTTCTGGTAGTTCCGACCATCATACCACATTTACCTCGGGTGAAATTGCTACTCCAAATTTGGTTAGTACAGATTTTTCTACTTTTCCTGCGAGGGACAAAATTTCATTACCTGTAGCATTGCCGTAGTTAACCAACACCAATGCCTGCTTGGCATGAACGCCCGCATCGCCAAGACGATACCCCTTCCAGCCAGCCTGCTCGATAAGCCAACCCGCAGGTACTTTTACGGCGTTATCATCGATTGGGTACCCGGGCAGAGTTGGAAACTGATCTTTTAGTGCGTCAAACTGACTTTTTGGAATTTCCGGGTTTTTGAAAAAGCTGCCCGCGTTGCCAATTTGAGCTGGATCTGGGAGCTTGCTTCGTCTGATACGTATCACGGCCTCACTAATAGCCTTAATACTTAAATTTTCTTCAGCTATTCCCATCTCAGTCAGGGTTTCCTGAATGGCTCCGTAACGCGTATGAAACGTTGGGCGTTTATCCAGTTGAAATGTGACGCTTGTAATGATATATTGGTTCTTCAACTCATGCTTGAAAATGCTTTCTCGATAGCCAAATTTACAATCAGCATGGGTAAAGGTTCGTTTTTCACCCGTTGAAACATGAATAGCCATGAGTGATTCGAATACCTGTTCCAGTTCAACCCCATAAGCGCCAATGTTTTGCATAGGTGCCGCCCCAACGGTACCCGGGATGAGGGCGAGGTTTTCTACTCCCGCATAGTTCTTCTTCACGCAAAATTGGACAAACTCGTGCCAGTTGACCCCTGCTCCAGCCACAACATATATATGGTCATCATTTTCCCGAGCTATAGTAATACCCGGAAGGCTTATTTTAACCACCAGCCCGTCGAAGTTATGGCAAAGCAACACATTGCTGCCTCCTCCAAGAATTAATTTAGGCGTATCAACAAAGTCGGTTAGGTGAAGTAAAGTGGTAAGGTCCTCTTCGTGGCTAATGTCGACCCAATACCGTGCCGTGGCGTCAATTCCGAATGTATTATACGGCTTGAGCGACACGTTACTTTCTATATTCAGCATGTATTTGTGTTGTAAATGCTCAAAATTAACCAAAATCCTGGATGGGTTTGTACGTGTGGCTACCCACCTGGCTTATCACAATGACAAATTGGCTATTTTTGCGTCTAATTTTAAAAATGATTATGCGTTGTGAGGCTTTTATCTTGGGGCTGTTAATTATGAGCGGGTGTGCCAGCAATCGCCCAGTGGCTTCATCAAGTCGGACAGTAGTTGATTATAACAGCTATAATGAAGATTTGTCTTCAATGCGGCCTGTGTATGGAGTTGTATCGACCAACGTACCGGCTACAAATCGACCAAGTGCGCCTGTAAATAAACCGGCTACTACGCCACGCCCATCTGAGACTCGTAAACCAACGGCGCAGGTTGAGGCCTTACACATTAATAGACGTCTTGATTTGGTGCTTGATACTATTGCCACCCAAAATCGTTCCATTCGCTATGCGCCAGGCTATCGCATCCAGGTTTATGTTGGAAGCCAACGTCAGGAAGTTGATGCGGCAAAATTGATGATTTATCAAAATTTTCCTGAACTAAGTCCTTATCTGAGTTATAATCAACCAACGTATAAACTGAAGGTTGGTGACTTCATGCGACGCATGGATGCCGAACGATATTATGCATCTATCCGCCGATTGATTACATCGGCGCAGTTACAAGCCGACAAAGTAGACGTCCGGAGAAGCCTCTTGATAAAATAAATTATAAAATTTGGCCAACAGAAGGTACCTTTAATGCGTTTTGTGCAATTTTAGGCGTTGGCTTTGACCTGTTAACATACTATGAAAAAAGCGTTAATTACCGGAATTACCGGACAGGATGGGGCCTATCTGGCCGAGTTACTATTGGAAAAGGGATATGAAGTTCACGGCATTAAACGCCGGAGTTCGCTCTTCAATACACAACGTATTGACCATATGTATGAAGACCCGCACGAAAAAAATGTGCACTTCAAGCTTCATTACGGCGATCTGTCTGATTCAACCAATATTATCCGTATTATTCAGGAAATTCAGCCCGACGAAATATATAACCTTGGGGCTATGTCGCACGTACGGGTTAGTTTTGACGAACCAGAATATACGGCTCAAGTTGATGGAATTGGAACTCTTCGTATTCTGGAGGCTGTGCGGTTGCTGGGTCTGACTGAAAAAACGCGTATTTATCAGGCATCAACCTCGGAGCTTTATGGGGGTGTTCAGGGGCACGCGCAATCCGAGACGACGCCTTTTTACCCGCGTTCGCCTTATGCCGTTGCTAAACTTTATGGCTACTGGATTACAGTCAACTATCGCGAAGCTTACAATATGTATGCCTGCAATGGGATTCTGTTCAACCATGAGTCACCACTACGTGGCGAAACATTCGTTACGCGCAAAATTACCCGCGCTGTAGCCCGGATTGGACTGGGTTTACAGGACAAAGTGTATTTGGGAAATCTAGATTCGTTGCGCGATTGGGGCCATGCCAAAGATTACGTCGAAGCCATGTACCTGATCCTACAACAGGAAAAGCCCGAAGATTTTGTTATTGCTACGGGTGTAACAACGAGCGTTCGGGATTTTGTTAAAATGTCATTCGCTGAGATCGGCGTCGAATTGGCATTCTCTGGCGAAGGTATTTCAGAAGTCGGTACGGTTGTCAGTTCATCAAACCCTGAGTTTCCGGTTAAGGTCGGTACTGTAGTCGTTAGTGTTGATCCCCGGTATTTCCGTCCGACAGAAGTAGACTTACTACTTGGCGATCCAACTAAAGCGATGGCAAAGTTGAACTGGAAACCAAAATATGACTTACCTGCTCTTGTGAAAGATATGATGACGGCTGATATTAAACTCTTTCAGCGTGATCAGCTATTGGCAAACAGCGGGCATCAGGTACTAAATTATTTTGAGTAAAAGCAGTTCTGAAATCTTTAGGCACGGTCGGGTTTTCGTACTCGACCGTTTTTATATGCAAAAAAAGCGCCGGGCTTAAGACCCGACGCTTTCATTAATAAAATAGCAATTTTAACGTACTTAAACAGGCACTGCGTAGTAATACATCCGCGAGCTGTTAGGATACATGCCAATCAGCATTAAGCCTTCACCTTCTTTTACCGACGACATAATCGCCTGCAAATCCTTCGTTGTTTTAACGTTTTTGCCGTTCGCCTTCACGATGATAAAGCCTTCTTCAACATCTGTTTCAGCTAGCTTACCACCCGTGATCTTCTTCACTCGAACACCACCACCAATACCTAGCTGTTTAGCGTCCTGAGCAGAAAGCTCTTCGAAGCTTGCTCCAAGGCTACTCAATGAAGCACTTGCTTCTACAACATCTGTCTTTTTGATAATATCCCGTCCGCCGTTGCGATTACGTAGTTCGACCTTAAAGTCACGTTCCGTACCATCCCGGTTAACTGTTACTGTAACTGCATCACCCGGACGACGACGGCCAATAATTTCACGCATCTGAGCATCTGAATCAAGAACCTGGCCTTCCATTTTTACAATAACATCACCTTTTTTCAGACCAGCAGCTTCAGCAGCACCTTTTTCAACAACGTTTTCTACGTAAATACCACGGCCCACTTTAGCACCTTTTTCTTTGGCTACAGTGCTGTTCAACTCGATTGGCAAAATGCCTATATACCCGCGTTGTACGTTACCATATTTAAGAAGGTCCGCCGATACTTTTTTGACAAGTGATACAGGTACTGCGAAACCATAGCCACTATAATAACCCGTTGCGGAAGCAATTGCCGAGTTAATACCGACTAATTCACCGCGTAGATTTACTAGCGCACCACCTGAATTACCTGGGTTAATAGCTGCATCTGTTTGTATGAAAGCTTCGACAGGAGAATCTGGCTTAGCGTCAGTTTTGCTTATGTTCTGATCAAGAATACCAATCCGACGACCCTTGGCGCTAACGATACCGGCTGTAACCGTTGATTCCAGATCAAGCGGGTAACCAACGGCCAATACCCATTCGCCCAGTTTCAGTGCATCAGAGTCGCCAAGTGTAATAAAAGGCAGGTTATTCGCATCGACTTTGATAACGGCTAAGTCCGTAAGTGGATCCGTGCCGATTACTTTAGCCTTGAAACTACGTTTGTCAGTCATGATGACTTCTACTTCATCGGCATCCTGAACAACGTGGTTATTCGTGATAATATAACCGTCTTTGCTGATAATTACGCCCGAGCCAGAGGCCTGACCCTGTTGACGACGGGGTTGTCGTTGACCACCGCCAAACTCATCGCCGAAAAACTCCCGAAAAATATCAGGCATTTGCTGCTGACGAACCGTACGGGTCATTGTCGTGCGAATATGAACAACCATTGGCGTTACGGCTTCTGCTGCCGTAGAAAAATCGCCTGGCATACCATTAGGCCCACCCGGCATTGATGCCAGACGTCCCGTAATCGTCGGGGTTGGTGACGACTCGTTAAAAATTACATCCCTATTGTTGAAGCCCAACAGGTTGTAAGCAGCCAGCGTTATTGCACTCGACAGAAGTGCCATCAACGCCAATAATTTCCAGTTGCTTTTCATAGTTAAATGGGAAAATCTAATTGCTTTCTTTTTGTGTTAATACTGCTTATTTCGTCTGTTTGTATAACGGAAAGCAGCTTCTAAAAATCCGGCTCGTGTGCGTCCTTAACAAAATTTAACAAGCCTTTGTTAGATCGCTTCCTAAGTTGAAAATACTAGTAAAACGACCGTCTAGCCGCAATCTATGTAAGCTATTTTCAATTTTTATACCAACGGTATGAATCACCTCAATAACGGCATTTTGGCAGTATAAACAAATAAAATCGGGCGACTTATGTCAGAATGGCGCTTAGAAGGGCTACTGAATTATTAAAACGAAAATATGACACAATTTACTTAGTTGAAGTGCCAGGTTTGCGTCAAGAGAGGCCAACCAGTACATTTACCGGTATAAATTGGTGAAGAGAGGTGGCAAAGTGTGTGAAAGCGGTCTACTACTTGTTGTCGAGTAGTTCAATAGCCTTCTCGGCAGCTGCTTGTTCAGCTTTTTTCTTACTGTAACCACTGCCCGTAGCAAAGGGCTCGTTACCAACTATGACCTGTGCTATAAACTCACGGAAGTGGCTATTACCCTTTTCTGATACGATTTCAAAACGGATCTCCTTGCCTTCACGTTGTGCCCATTCAATCAAACGGCTTTTGAAATTACCGTTGTTCTGTACGACCGATTCAATATCGTAATGCGCTAATAAATCTTTTAGAATAAATCGACGGGAGAAACGAAACCCTTTATCCAGATACACAGCACCCACCAGCGCTTCGAGCGCATCGCCATACATAGACGTACGAGCGGGTAAGCTACGTGTCCGGCTTCCGTCGTACTCAATTAGTTGATCGAGGCCAATCTTTCGGGCAATACCATTCAAGGTTTCCCGGTTTACGATTCGAGAGCGAATTTCTGTTAAGAATCCCTCGTCTTTGTAAGGATACTTTTTGAAGAGGAACTCGGCAATGACCATACCTAACACGGCGTCGCCTAAATACTCCAGCCGTTCGTTTGATTCCCGAAACCCCTCAATAGCTGTTGCCTTAGATGCTGACGTGTGGCGTAGTGCAAGTTGATACAAACCTAAATTAGAGGGTCGTGCTCCAATTATATGAGCGATTGAACGACGTAGGCTCTTATGCGAACCAGAATTGCCGGTTCGGAACCAACTAAAGGGATTATATAAACTACGGGGCAGAGCGAGTTGCACGACTCAGCTAAGTTTACGAAAAATGACTATGGCGTTATGACCTCCAAATCCAAATGCATTACTCATCACGGTTGTTATAGAGCGTGTCTGAGCCGTGTTGAATGTTAAATTAAAGCGAGGGTCAATTTCGTCGTCGTCCGTGAAATGATTAATTGTTGGCGGTACTAGTTGATTTTCGAGCGCTTTAATACAGGCGATTGCTTCAACGGCACCAGCCGCTCCCAGCAAGTGACCCGTCATTGATTTGGTCGAGCTAATATTCAGCTTAAATGAATGCTCGCCAAATAATTGATGGATGGCCTTTAATTCCTGCGGGTCACCAATCGGTGTTGATGTGCCGTGGGTATTGATGTAATCGATGTCAGTAGGGGCAATGCCTGCGTCATTCAGCGCGTCTTGCATAGCCAAAAACGCACCTAAACCATCAGGGTGGGGGGCTGTTATGTGATAGGCATCAGACGACATGCCTCCGCCAATTAATTCAGCGTATATTTTTGCACCCCTAGATTGAGCATGTTCATATTCTTCAAGGATGAGTGATCCCGCTCCTTCGCCCAGCACAAAGCCATCACGGTCTTTATCGTAAGGGCGAGAAGCTGTTTCTGGCGAAGCATTACGTTCCGACAAGGCACGGTTAGCATTAAATCCACCAATGCCTGCCCGTGTAACGGCTGCTTCTGAGCCTCCCACAACGCACATGTTCAAACGACCCAGGCGTATATAATTCAGCGCGTCAATAATTGCATTATTTGTCGACGCGCAGGCTGAAACTGTTACGTAGTTGGTACCGCGGAAACCATAGCGCATGGAAATCTGTCCAGAGGCACTGTCGGCAATCATTCGAACAATAAAGAATGGATTGATACGGGGTGTGCCGTCACCTTTGGCGTAATCGATCATCTCGTCCTCAAACGATTTTAGACCGCCAATACCTGAGCCCCAAATGACGCCGACTTTATTTTTGTCGATTGTGTCGAGGTTTAGGTTCGCGTCCTTAATGGCTTCGTCGGTGGCGATGAGCGCGTAATGCGTAAACGCGTCCATCTTACGGGCTTCCTGCCTTGGAATAAACTGAGTAACCTCAACCCCTTTTAATTCGCAGGCAAACTGTGTACGAAACTTGCTGGCGTCGAACTTCGTAATGGGACCGGCCCCGCTTACACCGGCGGCCAAGTTGTTCCAATAAGTGGGTACATCATTGCCGATGGGTGTCAACGCACCGAGGCCGGTCACTACTACTCGTTTGAATGTCATACAGTTTGACTGCGTAATGAAAAATAGAAAAACAACGCCGAGCCTAAAATTGTTGGCGCTGATTTCTACGTACTTGATGGCTCTCTAATTGTGATAAGCTTTGGGCGACTTTCAGCAGCTAGCTTACCACCGGACTTTACTGTTCCGTAAGGGCTTACTTTCCGATGTGTTTCTCCAGATACTCGATAGCCAGACCAACCGTAGAGATTTTTTCGGCTTCATCGTCAGGAATAGGGAGGTTGAATTCTTTTTCGAATTCCATGATTAACTCAACCGTGTCGAGTGAATCAGCACCCAAATCGTTCGTGAAGCTTGCTTCCGGAGTCACTTCTGACTCTTCAACACCTAATTTCTCAACAATGATATTCTTAACTTTTTGTGCAATGTCCGACATTATAGTAGTCCGTTGGAGTTAAAAAACTGCGCAAAGAAACGTATTTACCTTTGTATTATCAAACAATTTTTTAGAGTATAAATCATCTGGACTGGATATTGAATTCTAATTAAAATTCAGATAGTCAATTAGTTATATTGGTGTAGTGGGCGTCCGATGGCTGTATTCAGAAACTGAAAGAGAATCGTTAAGACGTAGAATTTGATTGTATTATACGCTAAAGATGAACTTCGTTGCATCATTAATCAATTGTGATCTACTACTAAATGTAGCTAACGAATCACAACTGATTTGCAAATATAAGTAGGAATAATGCCCGTACTTCTGATTAGAACTTCTGCATCTTGTGGTTGGGTGTTACCGGTTAATACCAGCACGGTGTCCAGGCCAAATTTATTGCCGCCTAAAATGTCGGTTTTTAACGTATCACCCACCATCAAAATATCTTGTTTACTCACGTGGGATGCATTCTCCAATCGCTCGTAAGCAAACATAAAAAGCTGAGCATCAGGCTTGCCAAAGCGAATAAATTGCTTGCCAACAATGGTTTCAATCATTTTCGCAACACCCCCTATAGCAATCGCGATCCGGCTTTTGGAGACAGGATAAGTGGCGTCAGTATTAGCTACAATCACTGGAATGTTACGCTTACGTAAAAGATTAACCGTTTTGTTGAGGTCGGTATTCCAGTCGAAACCTTCATCGTCGAGCAAAACTAAGGCGTTAATATCCGCTACATCCTTAAGGTCTACCTGACTGATCGGTAGCGTTTTCAGGCCACTTGTTTCTAGATAATGAGCTGATTTCTCGGTGCCCAGGTAAGCTACCGTGCCACTACGTACTTTGAGATCTAAATATTCCCGGGCCAACATGCCTGAGGAAATAATCCTTTCGGGTGGAATTGCCCGTAAGCCTTGTCGGTAATATGATTCAGCTAATTCGTGAGGTCCGCGCGATGCGTCATTCGTCAGCACATAAAAATCTTTTCCGTTTTCTCGAAGCCAGTCAAATGTATGTTCAATACCCGGCAATAAACCCTCCGAATTTTTTAAAACACCAAACGCATCGAAAAAAATGACTTTGTAATCAGACGCTACGGTTTTGAACTCGGCAAGTTGCATAAAAAAGAAAAAGTAGTATAACCTATGGATATAGGTAGATTATATGTAAAAATACGATCCAAGCCGAATTTTCAACTACTTTTCACGAAGTAAGATCCGAATATCGTTAATAAGCTGTTGCATTTCAAGTTCAAGAGTTCCGTTATATATGCCACGGATGCGCTTTTGTTGATCGATGAGTAAGAAATGCTCCGTGTGTAGAAATTCAGTGCTGTCTTTGCTGAACCCCAGTTCCTCTTCCGCAAAATAAGATTGCCGGGCTAATTGATAAATAGCGGATTTATCTCCGGTTAACAAATGCCAGTTTTTAGATCGGATACTGTTCGTTTGACTGTAAGCTTTCAGCCGAGCTATACTATCAATCCAGGGTGTAACGCTATAGGAAAGTAAGAGCAGATTAGTGTTGTTCGGGAATGCCTTTTCAACCAGCTTCATATGTCTGGTCATACGGGGGCATATTGCTCCGCAGGAAGTGAAGAAAAAATCAGCTACGTGTACTTTTCCCTCAATATCCTTCTGACTAATGAGTGCGCCGTCCTGATCTTTGAACGAAAAATTACGGATGGTATGGGGAACCTTCGAGGGCAGTTCACTTTTATTTTCAATAAAAATGGGTGTGAAATTGGGGGTGTTATAATAAGGTAAATACTGCTGGCTGGGTTCTTTCTGACAGCCTATCGAAAGAAGAGCAATAGTCAGTAAACTACTTTTAAAAGATATTGTCTGAAACATTTTTGCAGTTTTTAGTGCCCAGTAACCCGTAGCGCCTATCGTCTTTAATAATATAGTTCATTTTTATTTTCCCCGTTGTGTACCAACTCTGCTGAATACCAGACTCCTGTCCTTTTTCATAATTCATATTCCGAAAGAGTTTGCCGTTTGGAAACCATTCTTTATAGCTACCCTCAAACATGTCGTTGTGGAAATGGTACTCAAACATGGCCTTTCCATTCTCATACCAGCCTCGATGGGTGCCTTCTTTCCAGCCATTCACAAAAAAACGCTCTTCACGAAGTCGTTTTTTAGGGTAAAAAAATGTTGCTCTACCGTTTTCTTTTCCCTCTACGAAAGGTATGATGAAAACAGTATCGCCTTGCACATCGATCGAAAAGAGGCTTCCCAAAATGGGTCTGTCCTGAATGTAATTAATGCCTTCCTGGGTTTGAATCTGAGTGTGGCTGGCATCAATGTAGTTAAGCGATTCGGCTGGTTGCTGGCAAGCACTACACATGCCTGCCAGCAACCAAAGTAACAACTTACTTAGACCAGGTCCCTGCTGTGCCATAATAGCCATTTCCGTTGATGTAAGGCGCGTCTGCTGTGGTATGATAATGATATATTCCATTTGGATAATCGGCGGTTGCGCTCGTATGGCCGTGGTAAGCATCCAGATCGTTACTGACCAGTGTTTTTCCATTTTCGACTGATCCATATAATGGGAAGCCATCTAGCAAAAAGCCTATCAAACTACTGCTTCCTTTAGTAGCCGTCAGATAGTTCGGTTCAATGTGATAGTGGTATTCGCTGAAAGGGGTAGGATGACCACCATACAGATCAAAGGAAACATATTCGCCAGCGCCCGGCGTCAGTAACTGGTTCTCCATCTGATACTGATTGAATAACGGTACGCCGTTGATAGCAACTCCAATGGTAGCAGCTGATAACGCCTTATGCGTAGCTGCCACCGCCGGGCTCTTTGGAATTTTAAAGGTATAGCTAAACGAAGAAATGGTGTTTGTGTTTGCCTTGAAACCAGAACGAGTATCAGCTACATAAAGGGTTGACTCCCACTGAGTGCCTTTATAATAAGGTGTTTTGTGATCGGGCAGTCCCGTTGATTTGACAACGATATAATCCCCTTCCACATAAATCTGGGAGGCCCCATAAATTTTTTTGAATACATCAGGCACACCTGTTCCAACAGACGCGGTCGTGCTGGTTGTTGCTGTCGAACTGGTTGTGCCCGTAGTTGTACCTGTTGTAGGCGATACGTTATTGTCACTTTTATTACAGGCGACAATTGTTAAGCACAAGGCTAAAGTTAAGCCGCTAAACGCAGTAATAGTTTGTAATCTATTCATGGCAAGATTAATGTTAATGGGATTTGACTCCTCACCCGAATGAAATCTATAAATGCTTAAAAATGAGATTATGACGAGGAATGTGCTCAAAAGTATTGCTTGTGAACCCACACTTTGGCTAAAAATGAGAGAGAAAGAATCTTTGATCGGCGTACTGTCCATACCAGTTGTTGTGGACGTATGATCAGAAAACCGATGGTTGGGCCCGCTCCATAGACCGCATGGTTCACTATTGGCTGGGTAGAGCTGCATGGCAGCAACAAACAACGTAGTCAAGTCGGTCGTTACAGCCTGAGTTGCTAACGTAGTTTTATTAATAGCCTGCTAGCTGAACTCCAGGAGTAAAGCAAGGGAAGTTATCGTTAGTCACACAGCCCACGGTGATATGTATGCTGCTGGAAATTATTTGGCATCGCCCTTGAACGTACCTGCCGACCCAAAAAATCACTGTAAATATCTCCTGTGTAGTCTCTCTTGCGTCTTCGCGGCTGCAAGCGTAGCCTAAGGCCACACTGAACGCCTGATTTTTAGAAAGCTCATACAATTTTGGTATGGTACTTCCGTCACTTTCCCGGATCTCTTCTAGTAAAAATAGCCGCGCTTTTGGCGGCTCATGCTCGATCTAGCCGCCGACTAATCTATATATCCAGTGCTTTCAGAATAACTCTTATATCAAATTTTTCAATCGATGGAAAGTATATCTCGTAGGCTTCGCGTTGAAGTTTGGTAGCATACGTTCGGTGGAAAAAATACCGGCCGTATTTTATAACGTAGTTGAGAATGAAAAAACGATAGGCCTCGGGGAGGAAGCGAATTTCGTTTTCGGTTAGTGGAAAAATCTTGTGGTACTCTTTCAAAAATAATAGAAATCGATCTTCCATTAATGGACCAATCACGTAACTAAATACGGTACGGTCACCGGCGTTGGAGACGACCCTACTGAAAAAATAGAAATCCATGACCCGATAACTGATTCGAAACCAGTCATAGTCCCAGCGAGAATAGAGTTCGAGATTTTGAGTGACAGAGAAATTGCCGATGTTCCAATCGACAAAAACAGGCATTGTTTCTACCGTGCCAGCCACGAGTTTCTGGCGGTTCGCCAAGAATAACTCACACTGCCGCTTCAACTCTTCTATGTGTAACCTATGCTCAAACTGGCCAACCTCCGTGTCGAGCAGGTCGAGCAAATCCCAAATGTCCGAACGTAACGTTTTACTGGATTTAGGTAAGACGGTACTAACGCGGGAACAGGCTTTGTGAAATTTGGCTATCTGTCTTCCCAGCATCTGGATATGATGCTCTTCTAATCGACGGGGGAGTTTTAATTGAATACGAATTGGGTTGTAAAACACTACCCAGGCATCAACAAACCCGTCCCGGTGACGATACGTGTAAACCTGCCCATTGCGTACCAACGATTTTGCCAGTACGTTCTCAAAGGGATAGAGAAGGTTGTTCGCTAGCGCGTGTATAACCTGATGATCTTCCAGAAACTGCTCATATTTACCGAAATAAGACAGTTTGGCAATAATATGTTCGCCGTCCTCAAACGTAACTTTAAAGACATGGTTGGTTGAAACCCGCGCGCTGATGTCTTCAATTGTTTGAATCTGCACGGACGCATCAAACTCCGCCCAGGCTTTTTTTATTATAGTAGGGTAATCGACTAAACGCATGATCGGTATTCGGTTTGGGTATTCGGTATGTTGAGATTCGGTTGACTGATGTCACAATAATGTCATGCCGCTTCACCAGGGCTGCCAACCAACCGGATCTCAAATACTGAATACCTAAAACCAGTCATATAATTTCAAAATATCGTTTCAATTCCCAATCGCTGACTTGGCGTAGATACTGACGCCATTCCCAATCTCGGGTGCGCGTAAAATGGTCAACAAACTCAGCGCCAAACAGTTCAGCTGCTATTGGTGAATTGGCCATCAAGCGCGTTGCCTCATCCAGATTTGTTGGTAAAATGCCATTTCGCTTATCCGTATAACCATTCCCCTCAGAAGCGGGTATATCGAGCGTTAGCTGGTGCCGAATGCCATATAAACCTGAAGCCAGCGAAGCTGCCAGCGCTAGATACGGATTGGTATCAGCTCCCGACACACGGTGTTCAACACGCGTGTAAGCTTCCTTGTGGTTCAATACCCGAAGTGCCGTTGTCCGATTATCTACCGACCAGGTTATGGTTGTTGGAGCCCAGGCGCCTTCGATCAGGCGTTTATAGCTGTTAATGGTTGGTGCAAACATGGGGGTAATATGTGGCAGGCAATACAGTTGTCCAGCTATGAACTGCCGCATCAATTTACTCATGTGGTTGGGTTGAGCAGCGTCGTAAAACAGGTTTTCGGTCTGTTCCAGATTCCACAGACTTTGGTGAATGTGTCCACTACATCCTGGCAGATCGGCGTTCCATTTGGCCATAAACGTAGCAACCGCGCCGTGTCGGTAGGCAATTTCTTTAACGGCAGTTTTGAACAAAGCAGCTTTGTCAGCTGCGCGAACAACCTCGTCGTGCATGATAGCGGCTTCGTAAACACCCGGTCCGGTTTCGGTATGAAGCCCTTCCAACGGTATATCGAATTGACCTAACAAATCAAACAAATCGTGGTAAAACGCACTTTCGAGTGAAGGACGAAGGATCGAGTAACCGAACATGCCCGGCGTCAGCGGTTCTAGTTGCTGAAAGTTTTTCTGCTGTAACGTCTGTGGCGTTTCGCGGAAATTAAACCACTCGAACTCCTGAGCAAATTCGGCATGAAAGCCCATTTCCTGGCATTGGGTGGCAACCCGTTTGAGCAGACTACGCGGACAGGCAGCTAAGCCATAGCTGATGGGCTTATCATGTAGATCATGGCTAAAGTCAGCCAGAAAAAACGGGATATTGTCTTCCCAGGGAAGCTGCCGAAAGGTGGACACGTCGATACGTATCGGAGCATCCGGATACCCGGAATGCCAGCCCGTAGTTTTCCCGTTATCATAGGGCATGTCCGACGAATCCCATCCCCAAACGACATCGCAGAAGCCAAAGCCATCGGTCAGGCCGTCCAGAAATTTCTGTCGGTGAATGATTTTACCGCGTAGAACCCCGTCGATATCGGTAAACGCATATTTTATTTTAGGACTATCGCTTTGGTTGATGAAGTCGATAATGTCTTGCTGGTTCATGATAGTCAGCTTATTCTTCGAAACTTTATCCAAAAACCAGGTCTTGCTTTTATTAGCTTTCGCTATTACTAGAAAGCTGAATTTTGGCGGGTAAAGCTACTTATTCCTGCGCTATCATCATTATATTGATAAGACTGGCTTGTAAACGTATTGAAAGTTTAATCCATTATACTACTTCATATTATCCAGGTTAAAATGTAAACCTGTGTTCTCTCGCCGAGCCATGGCCATCTTGATAACTAAGTAAGCAACTTCAATCATGTTACGTAGTTCGCAAATGGGGACCGATACTTTCGACTGGCGGTAAAGCTCTTCGTGCTCTAGGTAAATAAGTTCGAGTCGGTCCATGGCTCGTTTCAGGCGCCGATTTGAGCGCACAATGCCAACGTAGTTCGACATGATCGACTCTAATTCTTTCTTCATTTCGGTTACTAAAACCAGTTCCTCCGGATGAGTCGTACCCGCATCATTCCAGGCAGGGATATTCTCTGGCAAAGATGCCTGACCAAGCAGTTCAACAGTTTTCTCATAAGCCCGATGTCCAAATACTACAGCTTCGAGTAATGAGTTGGAAGCCAGTCGGTTGGCCCCATGTAGGCCTGTGCACGAGCACTCACCCACAGCATATAGAAACTGAATATTTGTTTGTCCCCATTCATTAACCCGAATGCCCCCGCATAAATAATGCTGTGCCGGCACAACTGGAATATAGTCTTTCCGAATGTCTAGTCCCAAATGGTCTCGGCAATAGGCAGTTATGTTTGGAAAATGCTCAATAAACTTTTCGTAGTCGCAGTGAGTCACGTCCAGGTAAACGTGGGGATCGCCGGCCTTTTTCATCTCCGAATCTATAGCGCGGGCCACAATATCGCGTGGAGCAAGCGATAGGCGAGGATCGTAGTTTTCCATGAATGTCTCGCCCTTTTTGGTACGTAGTATGCCGCCAAAACCACGTACTGCTTCTGAAATCAGAAAATTGGGTTTCTTGCCCGGTTCATAGAGCGCCGTTGGGTGAAACTGGATAAACTCCATATCCTTGCCAATACCTTTAGCGCGGTACGCCATCGCAATACCATCGCCCGTGGCAATGCTGGGATTCGTCGTGTTCTGGTAAATGTTGCCAATACCGCCCGTTGCCAGCAGTGTGGTTTTTGCCAAAAACTGCTCGACCTGCCCTGTTTTTGTATTCAGCACGTAAGCGCCAAAGCATTTATTGTCAGAGTCATAGCGGTGAACGGTTTCGCCGAGCTGGTGACGCGTAATGAGTTCTACAGCATAAAAATGGGTGAAAATTTCAATCGATTTCAGGGAGTTAGCCTTTTCCAGTAAGGCTCGCTCAATTTCAGCGCCCGTAATATCTTTGAAATGAAGAATCCGGTAGTCGGAGTGACCACCCTCTTTAGCAAGGTCATAATCGGTCCCGCCATGTTCTTTGTCGAAGCGGGTACCATAATTAATCAACTCCTGAATCCGACCGGGCGCTTCACGGACCACAATTTCAACAATGTGACGATCACTTAGGAAATCGCCCGCAATCATGGTGTCCTCGATATGTTTCTCAAACGAGTCATCTTCCGACCAGACAGCCGCGATGCCCCCCTGAGCGTATTTGGTGTTGGTTTCGTCGGCCTGCACCTTCGTAATGACACCGATACGTACCTCTTGCTGCAACTCTTCAAAGTGCATAGCCAACTTGGTGGCGTAACTCAGGCCCGCGATACCGGAGCCGATAACCAGAAAATCGAATTGATGGGGCATTGATTAGTTTGTTGAACAGAACGACTTGGTACTATCTCGCCAGTTCATGATTTTTTGATTTGTTATCACTTACTCAATTCCAGCATTCGCGCTACAGACTCATACGCCTTTACACGCACGTCTTCCGGTACAATGATCTCCGGTTGTTCGTACAGCATGGCGTTATAGACCTTCTCCATAGTGTTCATCTTCATATAGGGGCATTCCGAACAGGCGCAGGTATTGTTCTGGCTAGCCGGGGCCGGAATGATTTTCTTATGTGGAACCGCCTGCTTCATCTTATGCAGAATTCCTGCTTCCGTCCCCACAATAAACGTTTGTTCAGGGCTATCCACTACGTATTTGAGTAAAGCCGTTGTCGAACCAACATAATCAGCTTCACTCAGAATATGCTCTTGGCATTCGGGGTGAGCAATGAATTTGGCTTCGGGATATTGTACCCGCAACTTATGCAGTTTTTCGAGAGAAATGTCGATATGAACAATGCAGGCACCATCCCATAACACCATTTCCCGTCCCGTTTTTTTCGAGACGAAGCGCCCCAGATTGGCATCAGGTGCGAAGATTATTTTTTGGTCTTTTGGCAGGCTCTCAACAATTTTCAGGGCGTTTGACGACGTAACGATAATATCAGATAACGCCTTGATTTCGGCCGAGCAATTGATGTATGACAAAACAATATGATCAGGATATTGTGCCTTGAATGCCGCGAACTTATCGGCTGGGGCCGAGTCGGCGAGTGAACAACCCGCGTTGAGATCGGGAATAACTACTTTTTTCTCTGGTGATAACACTTTTGCCGTCTCGCCCATGAAATGCACTCCGCAGAATACAATCATATCGGCGGGTGTAGCAGCCGCCTGCTGGCTTAGACCAAGACTATCACCAATATAGTCGGCGATGTCCTGAATAGCGCCATCTACGTAGTAGTGAGCCAGAATAACAGCATTTTTTTCTTTCTTGAGCCGATTAATTTCGGCAACTAAATCTATGTCGTCGGCAACGGGTTTGTTGACGTAACCCACGCGCTGAACTTCTTCCAGGAGTGCTTCCATTAGTTAAGACTTGGTGTTTGTTAATGAAACAACGAATGACGGCAAAATGTCACTACGTTAGTTATATCGGCCAATGTAGTTGTTGAGGAAATCAACGCGCTGATTAGACGAATCCATTATATCGGCGAACCGGCGGGGCGAATCCACGCGGGGCGAATTTCAGGAAACCTTTCGGGCTTTCAAACAATAGCCCGTATTTGGTTAATTTAGAAATAAAGTAGATTTGGTCATGAGTGACGATTTTCTCCAGCTATGCATTGTTCGAATTGTCTCTGAGACTCCTGAGGCTAACAGCTATTTCCTTGAGCCTTTAGATGGGAAACCTGTCTCATATCGTGCAGGCCAGTTTTTAACGTTGATCTTAACCCATCATGGTCATGAGGTACGTCGATCGTATTCGCTTAGTTCTATGCCGGGTGAACCACTGCGATTGACAATCAAACGGCTTGAAAATGGAGAAATTTCGCGCTACCTGCTTGCTACACTACGTGTTGGCGATGTGTTAACAAGTCTATATCCTGCCGGACGGTTTA
This sequence comes from Spirosoma jeollabukense, assembly GCF_054777855.1. Taxonomy (NCBI): domain Bacteria; kingdom Pseudomonadati; phylum Bacteroidota; class Cytophagia; order Cytophagales; family Cytophagaceae; genus Spirosoma; species Spirosoma jeollabukense. The sequence continues at coordinate 59,399 of NZ_BAAHAD010000011.1, read as the reverse complement.
CACTTGATGACAATCAACCTGGAGATCTGGTTTTCCTGGGCGCGGGAAGTGGCATAACTCCGCTTTTTTCTTTGTTAAAGCAGGTACTATTTACTGAATCAGACCGACGGGTTACGTTGCTCTATAGCAGTCCTGGTGAACGAGCTATTATTTTCCGGGAGGAATTAGAAACGCTGCACCATCAATTTCCGGACCGTTTTCGCCTTCTGTATTTACTGAGTAGTCCATCGGAGGATTGGCATGGCTTGCGCGGGCGTTTGAATAACGTAATGCTCGAACGACTGTTGCCCGATTTGGTTGGCACCTCTAACGGGCAAACACTCCATTTTTACGTTTGCGGACCGGGCGATTATATGCGAATGATTCAGTTTACACTCATTTTTAGCGGCTTTCGGCTGGAGCAGATTCGTCGTGAGAATTTCGTTGTGGAACAAGTCTTTCTAGCACCTCCGCCTGCCCTGGCACAAGACCGAACGGTGCTGCTACGTTTTCGCGGACATGAGGTTGAAATTCAGGTTCCGGCTTACAAATCTATTCTCCAGGCTGCTTTGGACGAAGGTATCGCGTTGCCCTATAGCTGTCGGGGCGGCCGTTGTTCAACCTGTGCCGCTCGCTGCACGGCTGGAAGCGTGCATATGACAATTAACGACGTACTGACGGAGCGTGATCTACGGGAAGGTTGGGTACTGACCTGCACCGGTTACCCAGAAAGTGATGGAGTCGTGATTGAAATTTAACGTAGTGTGAGCTTCCGCCCGCACTACATTATACCTTCGTTTTCAAAAACTCAATAACTACATTCAGACCTTTGTAATAGTGGTTATTGTTCGGAATGACGATGTCTGCTTCGGCGCGGTAGGGCTTTATAAATTGCCGATACGTGGGTTTGACATGATATTTCCAGCGATACATGACATCATCAAGGTCGTAGCCACGTTCCTCGGCATCCCGTTTTACGCGTCGTTCGAGTTTGATGCTGTTTTTGGCGTCGATGAAGATTTTTAAATCCATTTGGTCGGCCAGCTCGCGAAAGTGAAAAACAAATATGCCCTCAACAATGATAATTGGCGCCGGGTGAAACGTCAATAACTTGGGTACAATCGAGGGGTTGTTGAAGGTGTATTCCATCTGCGTAACCATCTCACCGTTACGTAGCTTGCCAATATGTTGCGCGTAGAGGTGATGATCAATTGTTTCCGGTAAATCGAAGTTATGGATGCCCTGATCATCCACGGGGATGACATCACGACTGAGGTAGTAATTGTCCTGCGAAATCAGGCAAATCTGATCTTCCGTAAACGCATTGAGTACGCCTTTCAAGAACGATGTTTTGCCGGACGCGCTGCCGCCTGTAATACCGACGATAAATGGTTTAGTAGTCATGTTGATGGCTGGGTAAGTAACAAAGAAAGCTGGAACGCATAAACCAGCCATAAAAAAAGCGGTCCACTTGTATAAAGTGAATCGCTTTTAGCAATAAGAGAGGTTGTTTAAACAATTACCGCTTCGGCAAGTACCAGCACTTTATTTTGCAGCACTTCCACAACGCCACCATCAACCGTAAACGTTTGTTGACCAGAGGTTGTCTGTACAATAATAGATCCACGGTCAAGGGTGCTCACTAACGGAGCGTGGTTGTTTAATACTTGAAACTGGCCTTCACTGCCTGGAAACGTAACGGCACTGGCTTCGCCAGAAAAGACCTTGCGGTCGGGAGTGATAATGTCTACGGTCATGTTATCTAATGATGAATGATGAGTGATAAATTATGAATGCCTGCTGTAAAAATCATTCATAATTTATCACTCATCATTTTTTACAAGGCTCCTTTAACTAAATTAAGTAGGCTACTAATTTCAGTTTTTGCTACTGGTTCAGCGGCTTTAGCTACTAACCCACCCTGATCTAATTTACTTACGCTTGCCAGCGCCTTCGAAATCAAAGATTTGCCCGTTGATTGCGTGCCGCCACCAAGGCTGGACAAAGCACTGCCAATCCCTGACAAACCGCTAGTTAGCTGACTGCCTTTACCCAACAATGAGCCTGCTGTTAGGAGGCCTTCAAGCTGATTGCCACCCGAAGCGAGTTTTGCCAGGCTAACGGCTTTCCCTAAAACACCACTCCCTAAAGCCCCCGTTGGAATGAGGGGAAGCAGCGCCTTAAGTTTGCTAGCCTGCGCCAGCAATTTGTCTTTAAACGACGTAGGTTTCTGCTGGGCAGCAGCTTCCAGCCCAGCAATACCTGTTTGTAATTCTTGCGTTGTAGTGGCCTTGTCTCCTTTGTTGAGCGCAGCCACCGCATTGTCTAAGTGAGCATCCGGCGAATCCGCGGCTTGCGTCGTTGCCGATACGCCCGGTGTGATAGCAGAGTCCTTAATCGCACCAATCACCGTTGGCTTGGCTACCGAAGTAGTTGCCGTTTGTGATGACGCATCTGTTGCCGTTGCCATCAAAAAACTAATTGACAAACAGGCCATTCCTACACTAAATCGGATCATTTTCATAAAAACGTAGTGTTATGTTCATGATGTAGCAGACTTGGGCGAGGAAGGTCCGTTTGTACCATAAACTATGGTTCACGGTATTTGTAGCGTTAACAGATAACCGTGAACCATAGCTAAAAATCTTATTGACCGGACTCTTTCAGCAACCGTTCGCCTTTGGCAACCGCATCTTCAATCGTACCGACAAGGTTGAATGCCGCTTCGGGTAGGTGATCGTACTTACCATCAATGATTTGGTTGAATCCTTTGATCGTATCTTCGATGGGAACCAGAACGCCTTTCAACCCGGTGAACTGTTCGGCCACAAAGAACGGCTGCGACAGGAAGCGTTGTACCCGACGGGCACGGCTTACGATCAGTTTGTCTTCTTCTGATAATTCTTCCAGGCCCAGGATGGCAATAATATCCTGCAATTCTTTGTAGCGCTGAAGAATTTCCTTCACGCGTTGAGCCGTGTTGTAGTGCTCGTCGCCCAGTACTTCGGCCGTTAGAATCCGCGAGGTAGAATCGAGTGGGTCAACCGCAGGGTAGATACCAAGCTCAGAGATTTTGCGGCTCAATACGGTCGTGGCATCTAAGTGAGCGAAAGTCGTAGCCGGAGCTGGGTCGGTCAAGTCATCGGCAGGTACATAAACGGCCTGTACCGACGTAATGGAACCCCGTTTGGTCGATGTAATACGTTCCTGCATGACACCCATTTCAGTAGCCAGCGTAGGCTGGTAACCTACCGCTGATGGCATACGGCCTAAAAGCGCCGATACCTCAGAACCTGCCTGCGTGAAACGGAAAATGTTGTCAACGAAGAACAGAATATCACGACCAGCCCCTTCGCCATCGCCATCGCGGAAATGTTCAGCAATGGTCAGACCCGACAGAGCTACCCGAGCGCGGGCTCCCGGTGGCTCGTTCATCTGACCGAATACGAACGTTGCCTGGCTTTGGGTCATTTCCGCCATATCTACTTTGGTTAGATCCCAGCCGCCTTCTTCCATTGAATGCTTGAACGCATCGCCATAACGGATAATACCCGCTTCGATCATTTCACGTAGCAGGTCATTTCCTTCACGGGTACGTTCCCCTACGCCAGCAAATACGGACAGACCCGCATAGGCTTTCGCAATGTTGTTGATTAATTCCTGAATCAATACGGTTTTACCTACACCAGCACCACCGAAGAGACCGATTTTACCGCCTTTCGCATAAGGCTCCAGCAGGTCAATAACTTTAATACCGGTAAACAGTACTTCCGTCGACGTAGCGAGATCTTCAAATTTAGGCGCAGCGCGGTGAATTGGTAAGCCAACACCCGTAGTCTTAGGCTGAGGGATACCGTCGATAGCGTCGCCGACGACGTTGAAAAGCCGGCCCCGGATGCCTTCGCCGGTGGGCATCGTGATCTGGTGGCCCAGGTCAACAACGTCTATACCCCGGTACAGTCCATCGGTAGAATCCATTGCGATAGTCCGAACGCGGTCTTCGCCAAGGTGTTGCTGAACTTCCAGAATCACCTGTTGCCCATTGGCTTTGGTTACTTTGAGAGCGTCCAGAATAGCGGGAATCCGCATATTTTCACCCTCGAAACTCACGTCCACAACTGGCCCGATTATTTGAGTAATCTTACCGGTATTGACTGCCTTTGCCGTAATCATTTGTATGTGGTGTTGCTTTATTGAAATGTTGCCCATTGTTTGGGACTGCAAAAGTAGGAGAAAAACAGCGTAAGGTCAAGGAACAGCTCAGTCATTTTGCGCCTGATTAGTAATGGAATGCGTTTGGCAATAAGCTTTTTACGATAAAAGGTAAACAAAAGAGGGTCCGGGCGGATTTGTACAAAACGTAGTCGGTCGGTTAACAGGACCTTTAATAGACCGGTGGGTAAAAACAACAAAATTAGTAGCAAGCTTTCTCACCAAATAGGTATTAACTTATCGACTCATTCACGTAACGATAGAATAAATGCTACAACAACGTTCAAGTGGTATATTACTTCACATCACATCCCTCCCTTCTGCGCATGGTGTTGGCGATTTAGGTCCCGAAGCGTATCGATTTGCTGATTTCCTGGAAGCCGCCAAACAAACGTACTGGCAAATTCTTCCCCTTACCCCCGTCGACCCCGGTGCCGGTTTTTCACCTTACAGTAGCCCATCCGCTTTTGCCGGCAACATACTGATGATCAGCCTGGAAAAACTGGTGGATGATAATTTTTTAAGCCCTGATTTTCTGGATGTTTTCAATGAACAGCCCGTTCAGGACGTAACTATAAGCGAAGCGCCGACCGTATCGGGGGATACTGTAAGCCCCATATTGGCGGGGCCGCTGGTGTTGGCTCCCTCTACGCTGCATGCCGCCTGGATAAAAAAGCGCCCTTTATTGCAATTAGCCGCTGAAAACTTCCTGGCCAACGCGACAATAGCCCAACGTAGTGATTATGAACGGTTTTGTACCTGGCAGGCCGATTGGCTCGACGATTACGCCCTATTCACTACGTTGCAGGAAGAAACGGGTGAACCCTTCTGGCTACGCTGGCCTGCCGAGATCGTTCGGCGCGATCCAATCGCCCTGGCTGAGCAGACAGAAAAGCTAAGGCACCATATTGAGATCGTAAAGGTGACTCAGTATTTCTTTATGAAGCAGTGGAATGAATTGACCGCCTACTGCTACGAACGGAAGATTCACCTCATGGGCGATATTCCGATTTACGTCCAGTTCAATAGCGCCGATGTTTGGGCCAATCCAACCCTGTTTAAACTTGACGAAAACTTTCAACCCTTGTTTGTTGCCGGAGCTCCCCCCGATTATTTCAGCGAGTATGGTCAGCGGTGGGGAAATCCAATTTACGATTGGGATGAGCACGAACGAACCGGCTTTGCCTGGTGGATGCGTCGGTTACGGCACCAGATGTCGTTGTACAGCCTGACTCGGTTAGACCACTTCCTGGGATTCGCTGTCTTTTGGGAAATCCCCGCCAGCGAGCCCACCGCAAAAGTTGGTGAGTGGGTAAAAGCGCCGATTGAAGCGTTCATGCATGCCATGCACCGCCAGTTTGTCCAATTGCCTATTATTGCGGAAGATCTGGGAGCAAAAGCAGCTGATATTCAGCCTTTTCTACGGCATTATGGTATACCCGGAATGCGGGTAATACAATTTGGCTTTGGAAAAGACCTGCCCACATCGACCTACGCTCCGCATAACCACGCCGAAAATTTCGTGGTTTATTCCGGAACGCATGATAACAACACGACTCTGGGCTGGTTCCGCGAGTCGGATGAAGAGCATCGCCAGCGAATGAGCGACTACCTCGGCATCGAGATTACGGAAGAGAACGTAGTGGATCAGATTTGCCGGTTGACCATGCAATCTGTAGCCAGATTGTCTATTTTGCCCATGCAGGACGTACTGAATCTCGACGAAACAGGCCGCATGAATACACCGGGTTTAGGTGGCCGGAGCTGGCAGTGGCGCTTACAGCCCGATCAACTGACGGAAGAAGTGTCCCAAAAACTATTGAAATTGACCCGAATGACGGGACGAGGATAAACATAACGTAGTCTGGTTATTGGTTCAGCAATCGCTTATTATTATTACTAAGCCAATAACCAGATTGTTCCTTAGACCAGCTCCAGAACCTGCAGGTTCTGATTAATAAATGCTACTTCATCTCCGGCAAGGGTAATGTTAATTGCCTTCGCATTTTGAATGGCTTGTTCTGCATTGCGGGCACCCACCAAAGCTGCCGTGATGCCAGACTGTTCAATCGTCCAGCGAATTACCAGTTGACTAAGGCTGGCTTTTTTCTCATCGGCCAACGGCTTCAGTTTTTCCAGAAAATCGTCGGTCTGTACGATATTTTGCTCTTTAAAGAAACGATACCCAGCCCGATGATCGCCTTCGGCAAACTGATGACCGGGTTTTATTTTGCCAGTAAGCAGGCCCCTTTCCATTGGGCTGTAGGCCAGAATACCCTTTTTATGAGCGAGGCAGTAGGGCACCAACGTTTCATTAATGCTTTGATTGAGCATACTAAATGGAACCTGATTGGCGGCCAGTGACAAGACCGTTTCGGCTTGTTGCATCTGTTCTACTGTGTAATTACTAACCCCCGCCTGCCGTACTTTCCCCTGTTCAATCAGCCGGAGTACAGCCTCCATACTTTCTTCAATAGGGGTAGTTTTATCAGGCCAGTGCATCTGGTACAGATCGATGTAGTCGGTGCCGAGCCGTTTCAGGCTGTTTTCGCATTCTTTAATAATGCTTTCTTTGCCGGAGTATTTGTAAACATCAATCGGATGACCGGCGTTGTCCTGACTCTTGAAGCCAAAATCGCCTTTCGCTACGTCCCAGCGCATCCCGTATTTCGTCAAAATCTGTACTTTATCGCGGGGAATATCTTTGATCGCTTCGCCGACAATTTCTTCACTGGTGCCCTGGCCGTAAATAGGAGCCGTGTCGATAGACGTTACGCCCAAATTGTAGGAAGCCTTGATGGCATTGACAGCGTCTTTCCGCTCGGTGCCGCCCCACATCCACCCCCCGGCCGCCCACGCACCAAATGTGATGACAGAAATATGTAAATCAGAATCGCCTACTTGCCTATAGTCCATGTGTTTCCGGTTAAAAGATGAAATCCATTATAAAAAGTGGAACGAACGTTTTTTGTTCGTTGAAACGTACCACCGGTATCTTCTTCAGTGGTTCATAAACGACGGTTACTGTAGAAGGCACTAACCGGCTATTCGCTACGTTTCTTTTTCATGTCATCTTTGTTTTTCTGGTCAACATGGAGTCGACCGTATCGGCTTACCTATTTAGTTAGCGTTAGTGCCCTCATCATCAGCCTGATCCTCTTCATTGTTGCCTGGGCTAAGGGGCTGGATAACGTGGTCCATTGGGACATATTAAGTGAATTGAACGAACTGCCCGTTACATTCCATACCTTCTCCGACGGCCTGCTCGATTATGCCGTGAATGGCAAGGCATACGCCGTTTCTGAACAATTCGTCGCTGGCGCGATGCAGGTGAAACCTGGCCTGGCGACTGCCTTTTTGCTTGGTATCGGCATTGCATTTGTGTTGCTGATGAGTGCCATTACGCGCGCGAGTCGGCTTCGTTATTTAATCAGCATGGGCTTTCTGATTCTGGGGATGGCTTTTTTTCGGTGGGAAATGCTCGAAATTTCCGGCTTTGGCGGTAACTATCTTTTCCTGGTGCTCGCGTTCGTATTCGGTTCCGTCAGTTATTATTTCCACGCCTTTCGATCCGACTATCCAATTGCGGTCCGACTAGGCGTCTTTTCTCTGCTGACAATTGCCGTTTCTGCCGTTCTCGGAGCCTTGTCACCCGTGACGTTTCCGGCCCTTACGCTTGTGGGTTATGGAATGCCCGTTCTGATCGTCATTAGTATTGGCTTTATTTTCTTTATCGCTACCGAAATTATAGCGAGCCTGGTTTGGCTTACATCGGTTGGAAGAGGAGAAGAGAATAACACCCAGGTAAGTCAACGGCGTACATTAGGGATTAATAATTTTCTGTTCGTCAGCTTTCTGTATTTGATTAACCTGGCCCTCATCTGGCTTAAAAACACCAAATATATTGACTGGGATGTGCTGGCAATCAGTCCGTTTATTCTGTACCTGACATCGGTTCTTTTGGGTATTTGGGGCTTCCGACGATTGATTCAGCAACAGGACGTTTTTTCGTTCCGCGACTCGGGTGCCTATTTATATGCAGGGCTGGCGCTACTTACGACGCTCACAATCGCCTATGCGTTTGCTACGGCCAATGACCCGCTGGTAGAAATGTTCGAGGATGTAATCGTATATACGCATCTGGCGATGGGCTTGGTTTTTGTAGCCTACGTAGTGATTAATTTTTACCCCATTTATCAGCAGAATTTGCCCGTTTACCGAATTCTCTATAAACCGAAGCGGCTCGAATTAAGCCTGTTCCGGATTGTAGGTGTCGTGGGTGTCGCTGTTCTGCTGGCGTCGGGAGGACTCATTACGTTCCGGCAGGGGATGGCGGGTTATTTCAACGGGCTGGGCGATTTATACACAGCCAGCAACGAACCGGCATCCGCGAATGCCTTTTACCAACTGGCGCTGGAACAGGAGTTTCAGAATCATAAATCCAATTATTCACTGGCCTCGCTGGCGCTGGCACAAAACAATCAGACGGCAGCCGCTTTTTATTTTAAGCAAGCCTTATTGAAACAGCCTAATCCGCAGGATTATGCTGGATTGAGCCAGACGTATCTACAAACGGATTTGTTTTTTGAAGCCGTCAAAGCGCTACAACGTGGCATTCGGGAGTTTCCGAAAAGTGGTGAGTTACAGAATAATCTGGGCTATCTGTATGCCCGAACAAGCGTGGCCGATTCGGCTTATTATTTTCTGAAATCTGCTACGTCCTATGCCGATCAGACTGATGTTCCCGAATCGAATTTGCTGGCGTTTTATGCACGTAATCCCAATCTGCTGGCGGCCGATTCGACGCTGGCGAAAAATGCCATTGAGTCATCGTACGAATCGTATCAGGCAAATGTCCTGGCACTGCGTTTGGTTGCTCAATCGGACACAAGTCAACCAAATCGACCTGTCTGGCTGACAGGTGAATCGGCAAATGAGGGCTTAAGCGTCGGTCGATTTGCGAGTCTGTACAATTATACATTAGCCAATCAACGGGCTGATACTACGTTGTCTGGAACACTAAAACGACTTTCCGAAAAGCCCGTTAATCAGGACTTTACGGATGATTTGCTGCTGGCCCGTGCCGTTGCAGAATACAATCGGCACCGTCTTTCTGATGCTTTCGGGCTAATGAGTCAGCTCGCCGAGGGCGATCAGCAAAACGGCTCGACTTATCGATCTATTACTGGTTTGTGGTTACTGGAACAGGGTCTGTATCGCCGGGCAGCCGAAACGTTTAGCTATAATTCAGACACTACCTCGATCTATTACCGAGCAGTAGCCTTGACAAAAGCCAATGATCCGGTGGTGGCGCAATCACTTTGGGAGACCGCGTCCAAAAATGATCCGGCGGTGACGGCTTTGAAACAGGTGTATTACCAGGAACGCCAACCGCAGACGGATCTTGAAAAGGCATTTTATGCTACGTATCGTGTAGATGACCCTAACCGGGGAGCTTACTGGGAAACCATCCAGGACCCTAGTTTGAAAACAGTTTCGGGGGCTGCGCTGGCCAATGATTACCTCGATCAATTGCAGTGGCGAAACGCGCAGTTAATTCTGTCGGGACTGCCTGATTCCAACCAACTAAGTCCGGTAGCGACGTCAGCAAGGAACGTAGCAGCCATTCGTTTGTCGGCCTTCCGGCGGAGTGTTGGCTCGGCGGAAACAATGGCTAAAACGTCTATTTTGCCACAGTATCAGGCTGAGCGGGATTACTGGTTGGGACAGGCTTACGAACGAACGCGCTGGATAGGTCAGGCTCAACAAGCCTACAGGCGCGCCCTGCAACGGGCTCCCTTAAATGCCAGGATCGCATCGGCAGCGGCCCAGCTTGAGCGGCAGCGGAAACAAACGAAAACAGCCTATGATCTGGTGTTAACAGCTTTGCCTTTCAATGAAGACAACGCCGAATTGCTCAAAACCTACGTCATGCTGTGTTTGGACTTAAGCCTGCCCGATTACGCCGAAAATGGGTTAGCTAAGTTACAGGCAGCTACGACACCTGCCGATTATCAGGCATTTAGGCTTGCTTATCAGGAAAAATTGGCGTCAATCGAAAACAGCCGACAAAAATTCCTGCAATAAAGTATTTTTGTTCGTAAGCCCGATTTCGCCTTACAGCCACCTAATTTCATCCAGCATGAATATTATTGAAACCCGCAATATTGCCAAGCGCTACGTAATGGGCACCGAAGTCGTTGAAGCGCTCAAGTCCATTACGATCAGTATTCAAAAGGGCGAATACGTTGCGTTTATGGGGCCGTCGGGCTCGGGAAAATCTACGCTGATGAATATTGTCGGTTGTCTAGATTCGCCAACGTCGGGGCAGTATATTCTCAATAGCCAGGACGTGAGCGGAATGGGTGAAAACGCGTTGGCTGAAGTGCGCAACAAGGAAATTGGGTTTGTCTTTCAGACATTTAACCTATTGCCCCGCCAAACCTCTCTGGAAAACGTAGCACTACCACTCATTTATGCCGGTTACAACAAAGCCGACCGTACCGAAAAAGCGATGATGGCCCTCAAAAATGTTGGGCTGGAGAATCGAGCCGGTCACCGGCCCAACGAGCTGTCGGGCGGTCAGCGTCAACGGGTCGCTGTAGCGCGGGCTTTGGTCAACGACCCCAGCATCCTGCTGGCTGATGAACCAACAGGGAACCTTGACACCAAGACGTCCTATGAAATCATGGACCTCTTCGACCAGATTCATAGCAAAGGCAACACCGTGATTATGGTAACGCACGAAGAAGATATTGCCGAATATGCGCACCGCATTGTCCGTCTGCGCGATGGGCTGGTTGAAACCGACCGTGTTAATGAACATATTCGTAAGGCAAACGTACTAATGCAGTCGTTGGGCGCATAGTTTTTTTACATTGGTGTAGGTTTGCTCCAGGTTAAATAAAACTTCTTAAACTTATCCTAGCCTATGCTCCGTAAACTTCTTTTAGCCCTTCTGGTATTATTGGTGATTATCCAGTTTTTTCATTCCGAAAAAAACCAGTCGACAAACGTGTCAGCCAATGATATAACGACGAAATACGCGGTGCCCGACGGTGTTCACAACGTATTAAAACGGTCATGTTTCGATTGTCATTCCAACAACACAACGTACCCGTGGTACGACAATATCCAGCCTGTTTCGTGGTGGCTTAATAACCACATCAAAGAGGGTAAAGACGAGCTCAACTTCTCGGAATTCACTACGTATTCACCCAAAAAAGCGAGGCATAAACTCGAGGAAGTAGGGGAGGCCGTTACTGATGGCTGGATGCCTCTGGGGTCATATCTCTGGATTCACCACGATGCCAAACTCAAGCCTGAGGAAGCAAAACTGGTTGCCAATTGGGCAACACAACTTCGGAATCAAATTCCAGCGCCCGCCGACGAAAAAGAAGAGCATCATCATTAACCATTAGTGCCCTGATACCCAAAAAGGCGTCCGTCTAAACAGAGGACGCCTTTTTGATAAAGGTTAATTGGGAATAGTCGAGGTGGGTTTAAGCAGCGGTTACTTCATTGACGACCTCCTGCCATGCTTTCAGTTCTGGAACGCCCGGCTTACGTTTTCCGAAGATCAGCGCAATGCTATTGCCTTCTTTATCAAATAGATCGAGCCCTGTTACCACGCCGTCTTTGGTGGGTTTGCGCGTTACCCAAATCGTATTGATCTGGTCTTCGCGCAAATGCATATTGAACTCAGGGTCCAGTACGTTATACCACGGTCCCATTTCAACTAGCTTTTTTACGGGGCCGGAATGAATTTGAATGCAGCCCGCATTCGAGGCAAAAACCATGATAGGGATTTCCCGCTCGGCCGCCGTGGCGAATATTTTTTTGAATTGCTCAACTGAAATGAGTTGCGCATGTCCTTCGGGAGCAAAACGCAGGCCTTGTTCACGGCCCAATTTATATTTGCGGAGAAGACCAAAAAACTCATGCGTGTCCTCCATCGCTAGCCAGGCATCTTTAAAGCCCTGCGCATCGATTTCCTCGTCGGGCGTATCGGGCGTTTTCTCAGGATAAGGCACCGTTATAAGCGTAGTAATCTGATCAACAGCCTGGTATTTTTCAACCATTGCTTCGTAGGCGCGTTCGTCAGATTTGTCGGTCAAGTAAATCTTGTGTACTGCCGATCCATCCAAATCAAAAAACTGGAGGCTTTTGCGACCGTTTTCATCGGCAGCAAAGCCAAAATGCCAGCGCGACATGAACAAACGCAGGTCAATATCAGGTCCAACGACAAGGCCTACATGCCCGTTGAACGATACGTTCTCATAAACCCCTTTCCGTTCATGAACAATGTTGTCGTTCCGGGTTAAGGCCATAACGTAGCCCAGTGTCGGTACGTCTTTAAGAATCTCCTGAAAATCGCCTTCCAGCTTTACGACTGTTTCGCCAATTTGGGTAGCCAGCAAGTCGGCTTCGCTCACGCCCAGTTGCTTAGCTGCATCCCGGATTCTTGCTTTTGGGTTTTCTTCTTTGAACGCAGCCCAACGTTCTCTGAGGCTATCGGTTGTGATCATGGGATTGATGTTTTAGTTAATTTCCTGATTAGTAGTGATTTGACCATATTGAGGTATGACCAACGGACAGTCCATTTCGGGATGCTCAATGAGCCAGACGTTTAAATTAAAGACGCGAAGAATAGTGTCTGCCGTGATGACGTCCCGAGGTTTGCCCATTGCTTCGATCCTTCCCGAACGTAGCATAACGATTTGATCGGCGTACTGAGCGGCCAGGTTCAGGTCATGCAGAATGACGACAACGCAAAAGCCCCTGTTCGTAAACTCGCGGGCCAATTCGAGCATCTGGTGTTGATGCAAAAGGTCGAGACCTGTGGTTGGTTCGTCTAAAAAGAGGATGCCTTGCGGTATATCCCAGATTTGCGCCAATACGCGGGCGAGTTGCACCCGCTGTTGCTCACCCCCGGATAGAGTAGTGAAAACTCGGGCGGCAAAATCCCACATGCCTACTTTTCTGAGCGCCATTTCGGCCACAAAGTAGTCGTGTTCAGACGCTTGAAAGTCAAAATGAGGATATCGGCCCATCAAGACCAGCTCACTGACTAAGAAAGGAAAAACGACTGAGTTCTGCTGAGGTAATACCGCTCGAAATAGTGATAACTGCTGATTGGAGTACGTATCAATACGTTGATTACGAAGCAGAATCTGTCCTTCCGACGAGGTTATTTCACGGGTACATAACTTGAGTAAGGTTGACTTCCCCGCCCCGTTGGCCCCGACAATAGCCAATAGTTCACCCGGTTTTGCCTGAAACGAAACGTTGTCGAGTAATTGGCGATTGCGAATTCTATACGATAGATTCTTGACTTCCAGCATTGTAGTTCATTTTTAACTGATCGACTGACGTCGCTGTTTGAACAAAATCCACAGAAAAACGGGTGTGCCTAACAAAGCAGTCAGGATGCCAATAGGTAGTTCAGCCGGAGAAACCAGCGTTCGTGCCAGTGAATCGGCCAGCGTAAGCACGATGGCGCCACCCAGGGCTGAACCAACCAATACGCGTCGGTGGTCGGAACCCACTCCCATACGTATCAGATGCGGAATGACCAGCCCGACAAAACCAATGATTCCGGCAACCGCAACCGACGTACCAACAGCCATCGTTGAAAAGATAATGACTTGCCGTTTAATGCTTTTTAAATTGATACCCAGCATGGTTGCCTGGCTTTCGCCGAGTGCAAGCAGGTTCAATGATTTAGCTAAGCGGGGAATGCCAAACAAGGCGATAACTGTGAAGGGTAGAATGCCCAAAACTGATGTCCAACTGGCTCCGCCTAAACTACCAAGGCTCCAGAACGTAATGCTGCGAAGTTGCTCATCCGTAGCGAGATACGTCATAATACCGGTAAGCGCACCCGATAACGCATTGATGGCAATGCCAGTCAGAAGCATGGTCGTAACGAGTGACTTGCCAGCCATCCGCGAAATCCGATAGACCAGAAAAGCCGTGAGACTGGCACCAACGAACGAAACGACCGATAGCGCATACATACCCAGAATGCCCGTAAGCGTTGTGAAGAAACTGACCTCCAGCACGATCATCGTTACAGCCGCCAGCGAAGCGCCCGCCGAAATGCCAATCAGGCCCGGATCAGCGAGTGGATTTCGAAAAAGTCCCTGAATAGCCGCTCCCGAAATCGCTAAGCCTGATCCAACCAACACCGCCAGGCAAACTCTTGGCAACCGAATCGCCAGAAGAATCGCCATCTTTGAGTCGTCAATGGTTGCGGAGTAGCCCATTGATTTGCAGATAATTAACCAGATTTCGTAGGGTGTGATACGTACCGCGCCAATCCCAACCGACAGAACAACCGTTGCCAAAAGCCCAATGACCAATGAAGGCATCAGCCACGGATTAATGGTAGTTCTGAGGACTGACTCTTTCGTCGATGACTTTTGCGTAAGCAGGCTGATTGTTGCGGTGGTCGAATCCATACATACTACGCTTTAGGTTTCTGACTGATTTTTTGAGATAACTCATGTAACGCTTTTCCCAGACGAGGGGAGAAGCCACTTAACAGATGTCCATCCATCACAATAACCCGGTTATTTTTACCGGCATTGGTTTGCGCAACGCCCTGCACGGCCAATAGACCAGCCGTGCCGCCCAGACTTTCGAGTCCGCTGTCGAACAGTAGAATGACGTCGGGATTGGCCGTCACGAGAGCTTCGGCAGTGATGGGTTTGTAGTTTTCGAAATCAGGCGTAGCATTGACGCCACCAGCCAGTTCGATCATTTTTTCGATGGGCGTTCCCCGGCCCGATACCATCATGGTGCCTGTTCCGCGCGCATAAATGAACAGCACTTTAGGGCTGTTGGTCGCTCTCTTCACCTGCGCTAAATCAGACTCCAGCTTTTTGATAATCGGCTTGGCTCGTGAGCCAACCTGGCAGGTTGTGGCGATATCCTGAATGAGTTTTTTCGTCCCGGCCACGCTAAAATCCTGCTGAAACGTAATGACTTTAATCCCTGCCGACTTGATCTGTTCGATAACTTCCGACTTCGTTCCTGCATTGGTTGAGGTCAGAACCAGCGTTGGCTTCAGCGAAATAACACCTTCGGCCGAGATGCTGCGATTGTGTCCAACTTTCGGGAGTTTTTTCAGAGCTTCAGGATACGTACTGGTCACGTCGACGCCGACAATGAGTGGCTGTAATCCTAAATCGCAAAGAATCTCGCTGACGGTTCCGTCTAGGGAAACTATACGTACAGGCTCGTCCTGGCCAGGTCTGTTAGCCAATGAATAGCTATTCCCCAGGAACAATAGGGCCAGGAGGCTAGCGAGCCATTTGACTGGAAGTGGATACTTGGTCATACTGATTTTAGTTTTATTTTATGACGCTGGTCGTTTTTGTAGGAAAAGTGTCTTGCCATAAAGCGCTGCTCAAGGCAAGACACTCTTGTCGTTAAGAGGAAGGGTGAAAATGACTAGATGGCCGCCTTTTTAACCAGCTTGAATTCGATCTTCGGTTTGCCGCGTTCTCCACCATCCTGCGTCGTGAAGCTGACGAACTTGAGCTTATAGACGTTTCCGGCAGCATCTTTCACGACGTAGAAGCGGTCGGTTTTCACGCCGATGGTGCCCGTCGTTGCCCGCCAGTTAGAGCCAATAACCATCCTGTCACTTTTAAAGGTGGTGGTGGCGATGTTGCTTTCGGTATAAGCGTCATACGTAACGGCGCTCGTGAGTATTTCGGCCGCTGTTACGCCACCCAGCGTATTGATAAATACTTGATCGGCAAAGTAATACGGAATGTCGTTGGTGCCGTCGCTGGTTTTATTCATGCCGCCTGTCCACTCAATATCCCAGCGCGCTTTGGCTGGTTCTACCTCAACCGTAGCACCCGTATCGAACGAGACAAATTTGAAATTGTAGGCAGCGTCTTTGGCGATTGAAACGGTTTTGAATGTCGTTTCTTTGATATCGGCGTATTGGAGTGTGTAGCCCGTCGTTCCATTACGTAACACCCTGACTTTCATCCACGCCCGTGGGGCAACACCGCCACCGGTACCCCGGTTAATAATGAACACTTTATTGTCAGCATCCGTAGCAGAAATACCTGGAATGACCGTTTTCGTAAGATCACCTGAGACGTCGTCCATCAATTTTAAACCGGCAGGATCAGTATTGCTTACGCTAAGGACGAGACCGACTGTATCGGCCGCGGTTACCTGTGTTAAGTCGTTCTTGGCCAGCGCAATGGCGGCTGCTCCGGTCGTATTGTTTAAAATCACACGGAAGTCGGCGCCCGAATAAAAACCCAGGTCCCAGGAAGCCCGCTTTATGGCTGTAGCCTCATTGTTACTTAAGTCAGCAAAAACAGAGTTTACCGCACTGGAACCACCCGTACCGCCATCGAGCGTCAGCGCCGTTCCATCCGAGACAATGGACGTGAACTTAACTGTAATCTGCTTGGTCGTCCCAACCAATACCGGACTCGCAGCCGACGTAATGGTGAAGCCAATGGTTTCGGTGCCGTTTAGGAATAGATTGTCAGCTTTAGTCAGTTTGAACGAGACTTCGCTGCTTGCTGCCGGGATCGTCAAGTTTAGAAGATTGCCCGTGGCTGCGGGCGTGGTCGTGAATTGAGTTCCGTAGGTAATGCCGGTTGGCGTTATCTGAACTACTATGGGTACGGCTACATCGGTGGCCCGCGTCAACTTTAGCTTGATCGTAACTTCTTTTGTAGCCGCATCAGCACCTTGTTCGGCACTTTCAAACTGTACTAAATTGTCAGGTAGCGGAGGATCGCTTTCCTTACAGGCACTAAACACGCTAACGAACGCCAGAACGAAGAATAATGAGAAAATACGTTTCATGATTTGTGGAGTTTTATAGACTTAAGTGATGGTAGTTGAGTAAGTATTGTCAGTTTTTGTACCACTGGAAACTAAGCCCCAGAAAATAGGAACGACCATAGCTAACAGGTGCTGGACCGCTCGAACTATGCGCCCCACCCGTATCTGTCGACGTATTGGACAGGCGAGTAATGTTGAATACATTTTTAATACCAGTGGTAAGTGTCAGATACTTAGCAATCGGTTTGGTGAGTGTTAAGTCGGCCCAATGAAAGGCAGCTATTTCGGTCAGCGTAGCCGATACTTTGCCGTCGGCGGTTGCCGTCGCCAGATAGCTTGGGCGTTTGCCAGAATATTTGTAGAAAAAACTGACCTTGGTATCAATCTTTTTCAGCGCGTAAGTCAGGTTTGTGTTTACCTCTGGCGACCACATGAAGGAAGGGGGCGTACCAACTACGTAGCGGGTAGTGTCGGTTTGAGTCAGCAGATTGTTGTAGCGGCCGATGTATGAAAAGCCTACTGTAGCTTGTAAATCATTCCAGGAAAAGACGTTTTCCAACGTAATACCCGTTGTTTTGAATTTGTCGATGTTGATATTCATCGACACTCTGGGGTCGCTGGGGTCAATGCCGTAGCTGATCAGGTTATTGAAAACGTTGTAGAAGGCCCCGAGCGTCGATTTGACTTTAGAACTTGCCTGCCACGCCAGCGACCCATTAAAACTATTGGAGTTTTCGGCTTTCAGGTTAGGATTGCCGCGAATGGAATGGCTGGCGTCGAAAAAGTTGAAATACAGTTCACGTAGGGCGGGCGACCGAAAACCGCGAGCGTAGGCTAAGCGCAAGTCCAGATTATTGGCGAGCGCGAACTTGGTGTTAAGAGAGGGGATAACCGGTGGTGCGTCATAGACCGAATTCTTGATGAAGCGCAAACCCGGACGAATGCTGATGCGGGAAGTTGGATTCAGGGTCGATGAAACGAAAAAGGCGTAATCGTTGATCGTAGGCGAACCCAGAATGCGCGCACCGGAGGAGGCATCCAGATTAATATCGACACCCGGTTGTAAAGAAACGGCCGGTGATATTTTATAAGAGACCGTTGCCCGGTACGTCTGGCTGGTGAATTTTGATATATCCTGCTCGCCCAGTCCCAGCGAAAGGGTACGTAAGCCAGTGGTTAAATCCAGAATTGTCGTTTGTGTCCGACGCTGATAATCGGTCAATGACGCTTGCGCATTGAGTTGAAGACGATCACTCAGTTTCCAATCCCCCTGCAGTTGATGCACGTACCGATACGTAATGTATTTTTGATCGCTGGCTTGGTGCGTATTAACATTTTCGGCTCCCTGACTCAATAGGGCTTCTTTTAGTGCGTCCAGCCGGTAATAAACAGTTGCGTTTTCTGTCCGGTAACTAACTTTGCCATGCCCAAATAGCTGATCTTTCGGTAGCCAGTCTTTCGCACGACCTTCAGATAATCCCTGCCAGCCACCGAACGTATTGTTGGTTGCGCCTGCCGATACGCTCCAGCCTTTCTTTTGCCACGTAACCCCCACATTCTGAAGATGTACGCCTTGATTGGTCAGCAGGTTATAGTCTTTTTTTGCGGTTTCTTCCTGAATCCGGGCGGTGATGCCGAGACGCTCGTTGCCAGGTCTCCAGGTAATGATATTGATAACGCCCGCCAGTGCATCCGAACCATATGAAACCGACATAGGGCCTTCCACAATCTCGATACGTTCAATGCTGTTAACGTCTATCTGGTTCAGGCTTTCCCGCGTATCCCCCCGATCAACCATTGGTAACCCGTCCAGCAGAATTTTCACGTTGCGCCCTGACATACCCATGAGTTGAACATCGGTCGTGCCAAGTGTATTGTCATTTGAGAAACGGAATCCTAGTTCATTATTCAATACACCTACTACGTTGACGGCCGCGCGTAGACGTATACGTTCACTGTCGATAACGCGCACATTGTACACCGATTTCTTAAGTGATTGCGGCTCGTACTGACCTGTCACCACTACTTCATTTAATTGGTTTTTAGATGCGTTTAATCGGGTTGTAAAAGTGGTTTCTTTATCGTTTTCGATCAGAATGGGTTGATTAATAGGTTCATAGCCAAGCATTGAGATCTGTAATGCGTGCCTTCCCAACGCCAGATTATTGATCTGAAAGCTCCCAGCCTCATTGGTTGTCGTTCCTACTTTCGTTCCCTTTATCCGTACTGTTGCAAATTGTGCGGGCGAACCATCGGTTAAAAGAATCGTCCCCTGAACACTACCGGTTAGTTGCTGTGCCAATAGATTGCGTATGGGTAGGAATAAGAATAAGCTAAGCAGCAGTAAGTGAGTAATTCTATGTTTCATAGGGATCAACGTCACTGATTTTTGATTTTCTCAGAGAAGAATATTCTCCTTCAGTAATTAGCCTTTATTATTATTAAGACTAATTTTAAATAGTGCACAAAAGTAAAGCAGGTTTTGGCAAAGTCAAGCCTTGCTTAGATTATTTCTAAATAAAAATGATTGGATATGTAAAGAGAAGTGACGTATTACATAAAATAACTATAATTCTTGGCCCAGTAACGCCCTACGAAAGCCAACTTCTACGTATCAGGTCATTAAGCTTTTTATTATTTTATGAAGTAGTATTGAGTATATACCATAAAAAATTGGCAGCCGATCAGAAATGTTTCTGATCGGCTGCCAATTTTGTTTAAGCTAACTTCTAGGCTTTCAAATTAATTTTCTTTCCCGTTTCTGCAGCTTGATAAATGGCCTGTAATAGCCGTGTGTCACGCAAACCTTCTGCGCCTGTTATGTGGTCAGGCAAATTTTTACCGTCAAGTAGGTCTTTGCATACGCCATCCATATGGGCTGCCTGGTGGTTCACGACCGGCATATCGATGGGCCCTTTACTGGTACGACCTTTCAGTGGGCCATACCCAAAGGCGGGAGATAGTTCAAACCAGCCTTTTTCGCAGGAAGCATAGAGTCGTTCCACACCCGATATATAACTAGTCGTCGAATTGGAAACCGCACCGCTCGGGAATTCAAACTGCCAGAACATCGTCTCTTCAACATCCTTAAATTTTACGGGATCCGTTTTAGGGCCGAACTGTGCAGTCACTGAGATGGGCTCCTCGCCCGTTACGTAGCGAGCGCCCTGCACAGCGTATATGCCTACGTCCATGAGCGGGCCACCACCGGCCATACTTTTCTTCAAACGCCATTGATTTGGATCACCGCTCCGAAAACCATCACTACTTTCGACAAACTTAACTGCACCGAACACTTTTTCCCGGCCCAGTCGCATCACTTCCTGTGTGAATGGCTCATAATGAAGTCGATAGCCGATAGCCAATTGCTTGTTTGCCTTTTTGCAGGCGTCAATCATGTTCTGACAAGCTTTAGGAGTAATCGCCATTGGTTTCTCGCAAATGACGTGTTTCCCTGCCTTAGCCGCCCGAACAACGTATTCCTCATGCATCGAATTAGGCAACACAACATATACTACGTCAATGTCTTTATTATCGGCAATGCGGTCGAAGGTTTTATAATCATAAACGTTTTCCTTCGGGATGTTGTATTTCTTCATCCATTCGTCTGCCTTCGATGGTGTACCTGTCACAATTCCGGCCAATCGGCAATTTTGCGTTTGTTGCAGAGCAGGGGCGAGGAGATTCGTGCTGTAATACCCCAATCCTACCAACGCAATTCCTAATTTTTTACCAGGTTGGAACAAATTTGAGCCATCAGGCTTGGTAAATAAAGACTGAATACGTTCGTACTCGCTCTGGTACGAAAGATTTTCGGCATGACCGAGAAGCGGCAGAGACAAGGCTGATGCGCCCATGCCAAGGCTTCGCAAAAAAGTACGTCGGGAATTGAAATCGTGGTTTTTCATGAATAGCCGGTTGTTGACACTCGGTATAGCTCGCCTGAATTGCGACACGCACCGTAGCCCATAAAAAAGTACCGAAGCGGGTTTTTCTACCACTCTTCGGTACTGTCTATTATTGACTATTCAGGAGATAAGCTTAAACAAGAGCTATCTGAATTTCGGTTACACAATTCGCCGGATTGTCAAAATCAACTTTACTATAAACCTCACGAACGCGGCCATCATTCTGATAACCTTCCCGATAAAGTTGAGAAAAAAGCACCTTGTATAGTTCGCCCATACCGCTACAAGTTCCTGTATACCAATAAGATGCGCATCGAAACGTCGGAAATGCCTGATACGTAAATTGGTCAGATGGGTTACCCGGTTGGCTAATAGGCAGGACAATCTCCAATTGAAATTCATTTGTTTCGTCGCCATTGACACCTGTATAAACCCACTGTATAGGTCCCGTTACGTCCAGATTTAGCCGGGATGCTTCATGATGAAGATTCTCCGCTACGCCACCAATATGCTGTGAGAGTGTCAGTAACGTAGCACGCGTAGTGAAGGTGAGCGCCGTAAAGGCTGGTATCTCTAGTAGTTGTAAAGCATTCTCAGGAATTGACAGGTGCGTTGTCATGGCTTGTATTGGGTTTTGTGAATGACCATAACAAAGTTCGTTTGGCGTGGTGACAGCGGTATGTCAGTAGGGATTAATGAAAACTAAAAAGCCGATTCCTATTAAAGGAATCGGCTTTTTGTAAGCTTTGACAAAGTTCAAAACTTTGTCAAAGTCAATTAGAAAATATACTTGTTCTCGGCAATCATAGCGTCTGCAATCTGACGGCGGGCATCTTTGAGGTTCATAGGCTCAATTTTGGTAAACCGTTTCATTCCCATCAGCATACCTCGCAGTTCATCGCCTTCGGCGAAGGACATAACCGCTGCCCGGCCCGCACTATTGACTTTCTCAACGGCTTCGTGTAAGTAAACCAGCGCCATTTGCTTTTGCAGCGCAACGGCTTCTTCACCTTTTAGCCCAATCAGTTTTTCAACACGTAGCAACACCGATTCTGCTACGTAAATTTCAATAGCCATATCAGCTACGTTCATCAGAATTTCCTGCTCATTCGAGAGCGTCAGCATGAATTTCTGAACGGCGGCACCTGCCACCATAAGCGCGGCTTTCTTTAGATTCCGAAGTACTTTTTTCTCAGCAACGAATGTTCCTTCTTCCTCCTCCGAATTGAAGTCGGGAATCGACATAATTTCTTTGGCAACGGCCATCGCTGGTCCCATCAGATCAAGTTCGCCTTTCATGGCCCGCTTCAGCAGCATATCCACGACCAGCATTCGATTGATTTCGTTGGTCCCCTCAAAAATCCGGTTGATTCGGGCATCACGATAAGCACGGTCCATAGGTGCATCGGCTGAGTAGCCCATACCGCCATAGATCTGAACACCTTCATCAACTACATAATCCAACGCTTCAGAACCATGAACCTTCATGATGGCGCACTCAATTGAAAACTGCTCAAGCGCCTTTAATTTGGCTTTTGCATCGTCCATTCCCTGGCTTTTGAGGTCTTCAATCAGGTCGTCAATATTCTGGCCAGCGCGATAAGAAGCTGTTTCAGATGCATAAACTTTCAGCGCCATTTCGGCAAGTTTATGCTTGATGACACCAAACTGAGATATCGCTGTTTTGAATTGCTTCCGTTCGTTCGCGTAACGTATCGCGTTGTTAATGACTTCTTTGGAGCCACCAACTGCAGCAATACCCAGTTTGATACGTCCAATATTCAGAATATTAACGGCGATCTTAAAACCATTTTCGCGCTCAGACAGCAGATTCTCAACGGGGACCTTTGTGTCATTGAAGAAAATCTGGCGGGTATCGGAGCCTTTAATACCCATCTTATGCTCAGGCTCATTCATGGTTATACCTTCATAACCACGCTCAACAATGAATGCCGACAGGTTTTTGTCGCTATCAATTTTGGCAAATACAATATAGACATCCGCGAATCCACCGTTGGTGATCCACATTTTTTGTCCATTCAGAACGTAGTGTTTACCATCTTCGGTCAGCGTAGCTTTAGTCTTACCCGAATTAGCATCCGAACCTGAATCGGGCTCTGTGAGACAATAAGCAGCTTTCCACTCGCCAGAAGCCAGTTTTGGCAGGTACTTCGATTTCTGATCCTCATTCCCATAATAGACAATTGGCAAGGTGCCAATGCCCGTGTGTGCTGATAACGCCACCGAAAATGAGTGGCCCGCGCCCGTTACTTCAGCAACCAGCATGGACGTATTAAAATTGGTGCCAAAACCGCCATATTCTTCTGGAACAGAGGTGCCGAGAATCCCCAATTCACCGGCTTTGTCCATTAAGGATGAAATCAGTTCTGGAGACTTGGCGTTATCAATCTCGTTTAGACGTGGCCATATTTCGCGCTCCAGAAACTCTCGACACGTGGCCGCGATCATTTGCTGCTCTTCCGTGAATTCTTCGGGAATAAAGACCTGCGATGCTTCAGTTTCTTTAATTAGAAATTCGCCACCTTTAATGGAAGCTTTTGGTTCTGCCGCGATCATATTCAAAGGGGTTTTATTATGCTTGCATACTAATTCGTTAACAAATAAAATCAATTCAAAATTAGTATGCAAGCATACTAATGAGATTTTTAAGGACGGGCCTAAATGGCACCAAACAAAATTTCCCGAAAGCTCTGAGCTTTCGGGAAATTGGGCTACGACACGACTAAAGTGCTGTTTGGTTGAGATAGACCGCTCTAATTCAAGCGTTCAAAAATTCCGGCAACGCCCTGGCCACCACCTACACAGGCTGAAACCATACCATATTTCTGATCACGGCGACGCATTTCGTTCAACAATTGAACCGACAAACGTGCGCCCGTTGACCCAAGCGCATGACCGAGGGCAATGGCTCCACCGTTCGGATTTATTTTGCTACGATCAAGATCTAGTTCCTGAATAACGGCCAGCGATTGAGCAGCAAAGGCCTCATTCAATTCGATTAAATCGATGTCATCCTGTTTCAGGCCCGCTTTTTTAAGCGCGATGGGGATAGCGGCTACAGGTCCGATACCCATAATACGGGGTTCAACACCTGCTGTAGCGTAAGATACCATTCGGGCAATTGGTTGTAAGTGTAGCTCATTTACTAACCGTTCCGACATGACGACTACAAAAGCTGCTCCGTCTGAAGTCTGTGAAGAGTTGCCAGCTGTTACTGAGCCACCCGCTGCAAAAACCGGTTTGAGCTTGGCTAAGCCCTCAGCGCTCGTATCTTTTCGTGGACCTTCGTCCTGAGCAACAGTCCACTCGCGCGTTTTTTTCTTATTGCTCTCCGTATCGAAATACGTTTCACTCACTTTAATCGGGACGATTTCGTCGGTGAATTTACCCTCTTTTTGCGCTGCCAGTGCTTTTTGGTGCGATTCAAAGGCAAACTCGTCCTGGGCATCACGGCTGATATTGAACTGTTGGGCAACCTGCTCGGCGGTTAATCCCATGCCGATGTAATAATCTGGATGGGTTTTTGCGATTTCATAATTTAAGGCTGTCTTCCAACCCATTACTGGCACCATCGACATAGATTCGGTACCGCCCGCAATAATACAGTCGGCCAGACCAGCATGAATTTTGGCTGAGGCAATTGCAATAGCTTCCAGACCCGAGCCACAATACCGATTGATGGTCATTCCTGGGACGCTGTTTGGCAGCGAAAGAAGGGCAATATACCGGGCAATCTGCATACCTTGTTCAGCTTCGGGTACAGCGTTGCCCACAATAAGATCTTCAACGCGGGCTGGATCAAGGCTAGGGACCTGACTTAATAAATGCTTGATAACTTCAGCCGCCATGTCATCAGGGCGGGTAAAACGGAGTCCGCCACGTGGGGCTTTTCCCACAGCAGTACGGTATCCGGCTACAATGTATGCGTCCATAAAAGCGGTGCTGATTAATTGGCTAAGCAGAAAATTTATTTATTAACTAATTCTTATGGGGAATAATTACAAACTTACTGAAAATTGTTATGCAAGCATACTACCTCAATCAGGAATTATTTGATACTAATAGTATCTATGATTCCAACAGTTTCAATGAAAAAAGCCGCTCAATAAGCGGCTATAAAATCATTACAATCAGTAAAGTCAAACAAATGCCTTAGGGCCCGGTTAGAAATGACGATCACCCGTTTCACGCTTGCCCAACATCACAGCGCCAACCATGGCTATCAAAAAGAGGACTGAAGCTAGCTCAAACGGTAAAATGTAATCGCTGTAAAGTAGGTTTCCTAGCGTCTCAACTAAACCGGTTTTACTATTAAAGGGCGTCGTAGAACTCACTGTTGGCACCTGGGCACTTTTTGCCCGGAAAATAGTAATAAGCATCACCATCAGCAAGCCGCCAACAATTACTGATGCCATCTTAGTAAGATTTGTTTTTGACTCTTCATCATCTTTCCGCAAGTTCAGGAACATGATTGTGAAGAGAAACAGCACCATAATGGCCCCTGCATACACGATTATGTTTACCGCAGCCAAAAACTGAGCATTCAGCAGAATATAATGCCCTGATAGACAGAAGAACGTAGCAATCAAGGCTAATACGCTGTAAATCGGGTTCCGGGCTGTTACAACGCCAATAGCACTAAATAAAGTAAGCGCTGTTAGAATTAGAAATAAATAGCCGGTGCCCGTTAAGCCTTTGAAGAAAGTAATTATCTCAGTCATGGTTGATGCTCAAATAAGATCAAGAATGGTCAGGAATTGTCAAATGCCGTCGGAAAGTATCTACAATTTCTGACGGCATTTGATTATAGTCAACAGTTTGTTAAGTCGCGGCCCGCGTTAGGCTAGGTTCGGTTGGTGTTGCATTTACTTCGGGATTGGCAACACGAATGTAGCGATCATTCATATTTTCAACCAGGCGATCCTTGCCGTAAATTACCTCATCGCGTTCCATGAAAACCGGTACCATACGATCGTGTCGTAGATAAACGGCTTGTTTGGGACAAGCCTCTTCGCATAGACCACAGAAAATACAACGTAGCATGTTGATTTCATAAACAGCTGCGTATTTCTCTTCCCGGTACAAATTCTCTTCGCCCTTTTTACGCTCGGCAGCTACCATGGAAATAGCTTCGGCCGGACACGCAACTGCACATAAGCCGCAGGCCGTACAACGTTCACGGCCTTGTTCATCGCGTTTTAGAATATGATGACCCCGATAAATTGGTCCCAAATATCTTTTTACCTCGGGATATTGAATCGTCGGCTTTTTGCGAAAGAAGTGGCTGATTGTGATGACAAGCCCACTAATAACAGCAGGCAAATACATCTTCTCGGCCAGCGTCATTTCCTTATTGCTGACCTGTTTGGAGCGAGTTGTTAGTTGCATTCTTTTCAGTTTTTCGTTTTTTGTTGACTGTCACACGGTTCCTTCGGTGTCAGCCAACAAAAAACGAAAGCTTAAACCAGTTAAGTTAAACTGTTCGTTGCGGAATAGCCTCTCGTTTCGGAGCACGGGCTGTCGACATAACGGCCAGAACAATCATGACAATAGCAATCAGCCAGGTGGCGTATTTGAAATTATATAGCAGACCCGCGCCCGTGATCACTACGTTAAGTATGGCTAATGGAATAAACGTCTTCCAGCCCAGATTCATTAGTTGATCATATCGGAAACGTGGTAGCGTCCAGCGAACCCACATGAAAAAGAAAATGAAAAAGAAAATCTTACCGAAGAATACGGCGATCCCAATAACTGTCGCTATGTTATGTCCAGCTATGGCCCCCATTGACTTTTCAAGAGCTGCGTTGATTTCGTTAATGAATGGGTAATGGAAGCCGCCAAAATACAGCGCCGAAACAAACGCCGACGACACAAACATGTTGATGTATTCGGAAAACAGATAAAGGCCCAGTTTCATCGAGCTATATTCTGTATGATAGCCGCCAACAAGCTCTGTTTCGCACTCTGGCAAGTCGAATGGAGTTCGGTTACATTCCGCAAACGAGCAGGTCAGAAAGATGACAAAACCCAGTGGTTGGGTGAAAATATTCCACTCAAAAAAACTGGCTTGTTCATCAATAATGGCACGTAATGATAACGAGCCCGACATCATCAGAATGGCGATGAGCGATAGGCCAAGGGCGATTTCATAACTGATATTCTGTGAAGCGGCCCGTATGGCACCTAACAACGAGAATTTATTGTTCGATGCCCAACCACCAACCATAACGCCATACACACCAAGGGACACAACCCCAAAGATGTAAAGCACGCCAATGTTGATTTCGATACCCTGAACATTGACTTCATAATTCACCTTGTCCCAGACAAAGCGAATGCTGTCGCCGAAGGGAATAACGGCGCTCGACATTAGAGCCGTTAGCATAGCTAAGCAAGGGCCAAGGATAAAAAGCGATTTGCTGGCCTGCGACGGAATGAAATCTTCTTTAAAAAAGAGTTTACCTGCATCAGCGATGGGTTGCAACAAGCCCCAGGGTCCCGCTCTATTTGGGCCAAGACGGTCCTGAAGAAATGCAGCGACCTTACGTTCAGCGTAGGTTGAATAAGTCGCAATCAAGAGCGATATCCCAAAAACGGCCAGGATAATACCTCCTTTAACTAATAATACGGTTAAGTCCATTTTGAGTAAATTTCAGTTTTCGGTTTTCAGTTGGTCAATACAACGCTGAAACCGAAGTCAGTTATGCACTAAACATCTCAAGGTTCGGGGTCCAGTGCGGATGGCAGCACTTTAGCGAAGCGTTCCGGTGCCAATTGCTGAATTCCTAACTGCGACGTATCCCGCTCGTCGTGAATAGCTTTGTATTCAGCGGCCGCTAAACGCTGTCCAAAGGCTGGTTTGACCGTATCGGCCCGGTATTTGTTTGCCGAAATCACCGAACTGCGCGAAATTTTCGTTGGGCCTTCGATCGTCCAGTCACTAGTTTTCTTTTTCTCGAACCGGCAGGTGTTGCAGATGAATTCTGTTACTTCATTCCACTCGTTTTTGCGAGCCGTTACGCGGATTACGTCGTCCCCTCTATACCAGAGCGTTACGTTACCTGAGCAGGTTGGGCAGTCGCGGTGTGCATCGACAGGTTTGGAAAACCAAACCCGACTTTTGAAACGATATGTTTTATCAGTTAACGCTCCCACGGGGCATACATCGATCACGTTTCCAGAGAAGTCGTTATCAATTGCTTTTTCAATATAGGTCCCGATCTCAGAAGCATCACCCCGGCCCAATACGCCGTGAACCCGTTTGTTTGTTATCTGATCGGCGGTAAAGACACACCGATAGCACAAAATACAACGGGTCATGTGCAACTGGATATACGGGCCAATATCGTGTTTCTCGAATGTACGCCGATCTTCTTCGTAACGCGTCGTTACCTTTCCATGGTCAAACGCGAAGTTCTGAAGATCACATTCGCCCGCCTGATCGCAGACTGGGCAATCGAGCGGGTGGTTTAGTAACAGAAACTCAACAATGCCATTACGTGCATCTATTACCTGTGGATTCGTCGTATTTTCAACAACCATTCCATCTTGAACCGCCGTTAAGCACGAGGCTACTAATTTAGGCATCGGACGAGGATCTTTGGCGGATCCTGCGGCCACACGTACCAAGCAAGCCCGACACTTACCACCACTTGCTTTCAGAGGCTGGTAATAACACATTGCCGGAGGAGCCACCTCTGGGCCGATTTTGCGGGCGGCTTGTAAAATGGTCGTTCCCGGTTCTACTTCGACCTCAATTCCGTCGATAGTGACTTTTAACAACTGTGGCTTTACGTCTTCCATAAATATCGTAGTGCGGCTTTTCAGCCGCAGATCAATCATTACTAAGCGGCTTTCCAGCCGTACCACTTTTTATACTAACGCCATTTCTCCCTTATAAACAGCTCCAGGTTTAGTGGCTTCGGACGGGTAATCAATATGCCACTGGAACTCATCCCGGAAATGCCGGATGGCACTAGCCACCGGCCAGGCAGCCGCATCGCCAAGCGGACAAATGGTATTTCCTTCGATTTTTTTCGCTACGTCGACCAGCAAATCAATGTCCTGCTGATGCCCATGACCATATTCGATCCGATGGAGCACTTTTTCCATCCATCCCGTTCCTTCGCGGCATGGACTGCACTGACCACAGGATTCGTGATGGTAGAAGCGTGAGAAATTCCATGTATTACGTACAATACAGGATGTTTCGTCGAAGACAATAAAGCCGCCAGAACCAAGCATAGTCCCGGTAGCAAAACCACCGTCCGACAGTGATTCATAGGTCATTAGCCGTTTCTCTCCATTAGCTAAGGTCAGCGCTAAATTGGCGGGCAGGATGGGAACTGATGACCCCCCAGCGACAAGCGCTTTGAACTTATGGCCGGGCCGAATACCTCCGCACCATTCATCGGCATAGAGAAAATCTTCGACTGGAACGCCTAATTCGATTTCATAAACGCCTGGTTTTCTGATATGGCCTGATGCTGAAATCAATTTCGTGCCACTACTACGTCCAATACCAATGGCAGCATAGGCGTCGCCCCCGTTATTGACAATCCAGGCCGCTGTAGCAATGGATTCAACGTTATTAACAACGGTTGGGCACTGATACAGGCCCTTCACCGCAGGGAACGGTGGTTTATTACGGGGATTACCCCGTTTCCCTTCCAACGATTCGAGTAGCGCCGTTTCTTCCCCACAGATGTAAGCACCTCCACCAGGCTGCACGACCAATTCGAGATCATAGCCGCTGCCAAGAATATTTTTGCCTAAAAAACCTTTGGCTTTCGCTTCCGCAATGGCTTTTTCAAGGATATTAATAACGTACATTAATTCACCCCGGACGTAGATGAACGATTTATTGGCACCCAGCGCAAACGATGAAACAATCATCCCCTCAATCAGTAAGTGCGGAAGATTTTTCATCAGGTAATGGTCCTTAAATGTACCCGGCTCCGATTCGTCGGCATTGCAGACCAGGTAGCGGGGAACACCTTCCGGTTTAGCCAGAAAGCTCCATTTCATCCCCATCGGAAAACCGGCTCCGCCCCGGCCCCGAACGCCGGCTTTTTTCACTTCTTCAACAATGGCTTCGGGAGTCATTGTTTTTAGTGCCTTTTCAACGGCGGTATAGCCACCCTGCTTCCGGTAGACATCAAAAGTTTCGATGCCCGGCACGTTAATATGTTCGGTTAGTATTTTGGTAGCCATGAGGTTATTTCGACAATTCGTCAATGATCTCGTCCACGCGTTCGTTGGTCAGATGCATGTAATATTTTTCCCGAACCTGAAACACAGGTCCCATACCGCAAGCTGCCAGACACTCCACTTCTTTAAGTGTAAACTGACCATCTACTGTTGTTTGGCCCGTATCGATACCAAGTCGCTGCTTTAGGTGGTCGTAAACTTCTTCACCACCCATCAGGCAACAAGGCCCTGTTCGGCAGTACTCTATGACGTGTTTTCCGACCGGATTGATATGGTACATGGTGTAGAATGTTGCTACCTCATATACTTCAATCGGTTGAATATCAAGCATCCGTGCTACGTAATCCATGCCTTCGGGGCTTGTCCAGCCTTCCTGTTCCTGCAGCAGGTGTAGTAAAGGCAATAACGCTGATTTTTGCTTACCCGCTGGATAACGGGCTATAATTTCCTGCGCCTTTGTCAATCGCTCGGGCGTAAATTCTACGGCAGGGTTGGTTTCAGTTGTCATAGGTTACGGCGGATTTTATGCGTCTAGTTCGCCCGCAATGACGTTCATGCTACTCATAATCACAATGGCATCAGAAAGCGTCAGTCCTTTACACATTTCTGGGTAAGCTTGGTAATAAATGAAACATGGGCGTCGGAAGTGCAACCGGTATGGAGCCCGACCACCATCACTAATGAGGTAGAAGCCAAGTTCGCCATTACCGCCCTCAACGGCATGATACACTTCGCCAACTGGTGCGTCGATCTCACCCATCACAATTTTGAAATGATAGATGAGCGCTTCCATATTTTTATAAACTTCCTGTTTGGGAGGTAGATAATATTGTGGGGCGTCAGCGTAGTAGGCACCCTCAGGCAGGTTGTTCATGGCCTGACGAATAATGCGCATACTTTGCCACATCTCTTCGTTTCTGACCATAAAGCGGTCATACGTATCACCACTTTGCCCAACTGGAATATCGAACTCGAAATCCTGGTAAGATGAGTAAGGATTCATCACCCGAACGTCATAATCAACACCTGCCGCCCGAAGGTTTGGCCCTGTGAATCCGTAACTCAATGCCCGTTCCGCCGAAATACCACCGACATTCACAACGCGATCCATGAAAATGCGGTTGCGGTTGAAGAGGTTTTCAAATTCAGTCAGCACTTTTGGAAAACGATCCAGCAATTCGTTGATCTTTCGGATAGCCGTAGGGGAGAGGTCACGTTCCATACCGCCAATACGTCCCATATTGGTGGTTAGTCGGGCACCGCAAATTTCTTCGTAAATTTCATAGATGTTTTCGCGTTCCTGATAGATGTACAGGAAACCCGTAAATGCACCCGTATCTACACCCAAAATTCCATTACAAATCAGGTGGTC
Source organism: Spirosoma jeollabukense (assembly GCF_054777855.1). Classification (NCBI taxonomy): domain Bacteria; kingdom Pseudomonadati; phylum Bacteroidota; class Cytophagia; order Cytophagales; family Cytophagaceae; genus Spirosoma; species Spirosoma jeollabukense. The sequence goes on along the minus strand of NZ_BAAHAD010000011.1, from coordinate 27,866 downwards.
GGCCATACGCGCCAATTCCATCAGGATAACCCGGATGTATTGCGCTCGCTTCGGTACTTCGATACCCAACAGTTTCTCGACCGTCATATGCCAACCCATATTATTAATGGGCGACGAGCAATAGTTCATACGGTCGGTGAGCGTCGTAATCTGGTAAAATGGCCGACGTTCCGCAATTTTTTCAAATGCCCGATGGATATAGCCAATCGTCTGCTCGCCCGATACGATTTTTTCCCCATCCATCTGCAGAATGTTTTGGAAAATCCCGTGCGTGGCAGGGTGAGTTGGCCCCAGGTTAAGCGTCGTTAGTTCATTAACGTACTGAACAGGTCCTTGTTCGGCAGGCAGATTCTTATTGGCTATATCGAGTTCTTCAGAAACCATTTCTCAATGAGTAAAAGAGCGAAAGAGTAATAATGAATCAACAAGTTTGCCGATCATTTACTCTTTTGCATTGTTTATCGTCCAAACAGAGAATCAATTTTGTCTTCCCGGGTACCATCTTCCAGGGGATATTCTTTACGCATAGGATGGTAGTCCATCTCCTCCATATTCAAAATTCGGCGTAAGTCCGGGTGGCCGTCAAAAATTACACCAAACAGATCGAATGTTTCGCGCTCCATCCAGTTCGCGCTGGCGAAAAGAGGAATGGCGGTTGGAATATGAATATCATTTACCGACAGATAGACCTTGATTCGAAGCCGGAAGTTATTGGTGAGGCTGTGTAAATGATAGACTACACAGAACTCTTTACCAACAGAGTCGGGATAATGGATTGCCGTGATGTCAGTCAAAAAGCCGACTTGTAATGTTGGATGAGCTTTCAGAAAAGTTATCAGAGGAATGATCTGGTCCCGGCTAGTTGAAAACGTTAGCAGGTCATATGGATCATCAAAGTCACTAACGGCTTCGCCAAACTGATTTATAATTATCTGCGCAACTTCTTCGTTGGTCAGCATTTTTAAGTCGTGAATGAGTAAATGAGTGAATAGCACAGACGCTAACTCGCTCACTATTGAATATTATAAGAATTCAGTAATTTCTGATACTCATCGGTATTACGACGACGTAGCAACTCATTTTTGGCCAGTTCCTGAACCTGCATCACACCATCCAGAATTTGCTCAGGGCGGGGTGGGCAGCCGGGTACATATACGTCAACAGGAATAATACGATCGATTCCCTGCAAAACGCTATACGTGTCAAAAATACCCCCACTTGAGGCACAGGCACCAATCGCTATGACCCAACGTGGTTCAGCCATTTGCAGATAAACCTGTTTCACGATTGGGCCCATTTTCTTCGCTATTGTTCCTGCAACGAGTAACATATCGGCCTGACGAGGTGAAAAGCTCGGACGTTCTGAGCCAAAACGAGCCAGATCGTAGGTTGAGGCCATTGTTGACATAAACTCAATACCGCAGCAGGAGGTCGCAAACGGCAACGGCCAGAGCGAATTTGCCCGGGCCAACCCAATTATTTTATCGAATGAAGTAGCTGAAAATCCCGGTCCATCATAGCTTGCGGGGGCCTCAGCCAGTTTTATATCAGTTGCCATAAAACGTTGTAGTTGCTTAGTATAACAACGATTAAATATGTCCTAAAATTCATTTATTAAGACCTATTCCCACTTTAATACACCTTTTCGAATGATGTAATAGAAACCAGCCAGCAGAAGGCCCATGAAGAGAACCATTTCTATAAAACCGGTCATTCCTAACCCTTTAAAGTTAACCGCCCATGGATATAAAAAGATTACTTCCACATCGAATAAAACGAATAGGATCGCAATCAGAAAATACTTGATAGAAATTGGAGTACGGGCGTCGCCTTGAACAGGAATACCGCATTCGAAAGGATCGTCTTTTTTCTGGCTATGGCGCTTTGGACCGATGGCGTGGGTTACAAGCATGGTTGTAACAATAAAACCCAGCGCTAAACCAAGTTGAATGAGGACCGGTAAATAATCAGCCGGAACATAGGTTGCGTTCATATAAATAGTTGTGAAGACAGATACAAATGTAGCGATAAAACCAATAGACTCACGATAATGGGCCTGTCGTACTAGTGATCAACTATATCTCAAAGATACAAAAACAGGCTTGCTTTATCAACCCTATTAGAACGACTTGGATGCGCTAAAACGACTGAAGCCTTTCCGTCCGGAAAGGCTTCAGTCGTTTTAGCGAAATGTATCAGTTTATTTGTTGACGATGAAGCGTCGTGAAATGTCAAATCCAGCCGATCGTACTCGAACCAAATACATCCCTTGTGCTAAACCCGAAAGATCAAGCGCTTTACGTTCGTTAAACAGGGGAACCTGTGTTGAAAAGAGCAGTTGGCCCGTCATAGAGACTACGTCAACTTGGGCATCTTTAAGGTCTTCAAACGTTTCGAGCGTAACCATACCGGTAGTTGAGGGATTTGGATAAACACTCATTCCACCATTCGACTGGTCGAACGTAAAGCCTTTAGGTGTACTATAATTCGAATAACAGGTCAAGTTAGAGCCGTTACCCAAGGTAAATGTTGTTCTGGCACGGGCGGAGTAGTTGGCCGAAACGATTACTTTCACTACAGCACTACTTTGCGGAATCAGTTCGCCACCTCGCTGCCAGTCAAATAAATCGGGCTGGCCACCGGTTGGTGTTGGCAAAACGGCTTGTAAAGTATAGGCTCCAATTTGCTCCACACTTGGCGTGGGTACTTTAGGGCGTACGGTTAGGTTTATACTAGTCGGAGCTGATTTGCAGCCGTAAACATTTACCGCCTGCAACGAGTAAGTACCTTCTTTGTTCAGCATAATGGTTCGACCGATAACTGCACTCGTACTAACACCACTGGTACTCGTCGTTCCACTGCTCCAAAGGCCTGTACTGTTTGTCGACGTATTTGCAATCAACGCCAAAGCAGAGTCAGCGCAAATTTGCTGTTGACCAGCGATAGTAGCGCTAAGATTACTAACCCGCGATATCGTTGGCGTTACCGGCTGAATAGGGCTTTGTACGTCAATGGCAGGCGATAAAGAAGTATTACCCACATTATCTTTCAGTATAGCCCGGTAAGTACCTGGTTGAGTAACCGTAATCGTTTGGGTTGTTTGACCTGAGTTCCAGATGTACGATTTATAAGCACTTGGCAAACTAAGTGTCAATGTGTTATTGGCAGTTCCGCAGTTAACCGTAATCGCTGGAGGGGCTATTGGCGCTAATGGCCGCGAACTGGCAAAGAATACCGCATTCAGGCTTTCATACCAGGCCTGCCCTAATTGAACCAGGCCAGGGCCACCAAAGTGAACGTCACCTTCATAACGCGGAATTTGAATGTTATCCGTAAAGGGCCCCGCAAAAACGTTATTATTATACGTATTAATGACATCATTCTGCGCCTGAATAATGTTCTGGCTTACCTTTCCTACGTTATACGATGACCTTGCTAATACCCAAGCCGGATACCGATCTGTATCTGCACGAGTTTTATTAACAATATACTGCATAAGGTCCCCATAATCTTTCCGCGTAGAATTCAAGGGAACGTTATCGTTTTCGCCTTGTTGCCACAACACAGCCCGCAACCCCTGAAGAGAGCAATAATAACGTAGCGCAATCAGCAGATTAGCATAAGGCATTCCAGCCGGGAAGTTCTCGTTAGGCGTACCGATGGCAAATATGTTTTTAGTGATTTGCCCATTGGCGCTTTCAGACCAGTTTTTAATAACTGTTCCGGACCAGGCTGTATTAATAAATAACACAGGAACACCGAAGTTTTTTACAATCAGGTCGCCTAATGTTCCCCAGCACCACGCACTCTGACCGCGAGGGCCAATTAATGCCGTTGCATTAAGCTGCTGAAATGTTGGCGCTGGTGGATCATTCAGCGAATTTGCCGTCGTGTTGTCATAGGTCACACAGTTGACCCTATCGTCGGCGGCTCCTACTGCTCCATAGCCCTGAAAGCCCTGTGCATTGGACTGACCGGTGATTATAAATACTTCGCCAACCCCAATCTTACGTACCACATCACTGCCTACCACCTTACCATCCGCGAAAGCTTGTACTTCTACGCGATACCAACCGCCTTTGGCCCGTATGGAACCTTGAAAAAGTCCTCCCTGTGGTTTTCTCTGGATGGTGACCCAGTCCGTGTTTATCCCTTGTCCAGTCTCTTCTGCCTGCACGCGGGCCTGTACACTGTCGATTGGCTGATATAATCCACCCGACAAATAAATAGGAGTAGTATTATCAGTTTCTCGCTGAAAGATGGCTCGGCTTCCAGGATATGTAATTTTAATTGCCTGACTGGTGGTTTGAGCTGAAACCCGTAACCCCATGGTAATCAAACCAAATGCCAACAGGCGTAGTAAAAAATAATGGTTGTTCATTTCGTATCTATCAATGCCTGCTTTTATCAATCAAATTGCCAGTTCCCAGGATCTAAAAACAATTTAAACTAAAGCCAGACTGCTCTCAATCACCGTGTTTAGTAGATAATACGCTAAATGCGTTTTCCCGGTAAAATGCAAATTTAAAGCTAATTTTTAAGATTGAACGGTCAATTGGAGATTAATATTACAATCCGAGTAGAATCCGTTTAGAAACATCGAAATCGTTTGACTTTACACGTAATATATAATGGCCTGACGGCAAGCCCGTTAAGATAAGCTTTTGACGGTCGTTTAGTAAAGGAACGGTCGTTGTAACAACTTGCTGACCCGTTAACGTATAGACCGTAATGACTGCATTTACCAGATCTGCCTGCGTTTCTACCAATACAATTTTATCCGGGTTAGGATTTGGATAAATACTTAGCCCTCTGTTGCTCGGGTCAATCGTGAATGCAATTGGGGCCGATGGCATTGAGTAACAAACCAATGTTTGTGAATACACAATGGATGATCGAGCGGTGTAAAGACCAGATTGATTTGCTTTGATAACGGCTGATTGTGCCGCCAGTGAATCACTGCCCCGCTTCCACCGATATAATATACCATTGGTAGAACTAACAGCCTCCAGCGTATAAGTACCAATAATATTTATTGTTGGAGGAGGGGGAAGTGGTCGTAATTCAACGGTTGTTGCTCCGGCCTGAGCCGATATACAACCGTTTACATCCCGAACTTTGGCTGAATATATACCCGCCAGGCCCGTAGTGATACGTTGGGTCGAGTCGCCGGTACTCCAGAATACAGTATAAGGACCGTCAACACGCAATGTTACCTTATCGCCTTCGCAAATTACTGGCGAAGGGTTGGCGAGAATAGTGGGTGTTGCGGGTAATGGATTAACTTTTACGGCAATAACGGTTGAATATGGCGATAAACAGCCAATCTGATCACGCGCTTGGGCTGCGTAATTACCCGACGATGTGACCGTAATAACCTTATCGCTCTGACCACTTGACCAGATTATGTCAAGCGGACTACTGGCTGTTAAAGCGACCTTATTCCCATCGCAAAACGTCGTTGATCCACCGGCGGAAACTGAAGGCGATTGTGGTAAAGGATTCACTTTAATCGTAACTATATCTGACTGTTCGGAGCTACAGTTAAATTGATTCCGTGTGCGTACGGCAAAGTTGCCCGATTCATTGATGGTAATGCTCTGAGTTGTTTGACCGCTGGTCCATTGATAGGCTAGTTCCTGGGGCGACGTTAGGGTAATATTTCGGTCAGCGCAGAATGTGGTTGGGCCGCTGGTTGCAATAACAGGCTTGACGGGTACTGGATTTGCTGTTACGTTAATTGTATTCGACCGGGCTGAAGTACAACCGAACTGGTCGGTCACGGTTAGAAAATAAGCGCCTGAATTACCAACGGTGACCGATTTATTCTGTTGACCATCACTCCAGTTGTAGCGGGCAATATCGGTAGTAGTACGTAAGACGGTGTTATCACCCTGGCAAAACGTCGTTGGTTTATCATTGACAATTGAGGGCGTATCGGGTAAAGGTTTGATGGAAACACTAAGCGTATTTGACGTAAAATCACAACCGCTCACGTCACGGTAGCGAACAAAATAAGCACCTTCAGCCGTAGTAGAGAAGTTGCGTGACGTAGCGACCGTCGCGTTATTCTGCTGATTTATCCACGTTACGTTATCGTAGTTGGTTGTTAGGTTTAAGCTGCTTCCAATACACACGTAGGGCGGGCCATTATTAATGACGGCAGCCACTGGCGCGTCGGAAACGCGTACTTGCCCGGTGAATAGCGTATTGCCAAGACCATCTTTAATTTTAGCCCGATACGTACCCGCTCCTCTGGTAATTGTATTACCTGACTCTCCCGATTCCCATTGTACACTCGAATAGTTACCATTGACAGTAATTGTCAGATTATTGTTACTGGCGCAGGCAACTGAAATTGAGGGAGCTGGGGCCGGACCAATAGGTGTGGAATTCTGAAAAAAAGAATCATTCAAACTATTATTCCAGGCATTGGCTACTTCGATAAGACCATCGTAATCAAAATGCAATCCATCAACGTCAAAGAGAGGAGCCCTTTTGCGCGGTACCTGAATACCATCTGTACTGGGCCCCGCAAATACATTTCCAGTCGAACCAATCACTACGTCCTGTGCGCCAGTAATAACCGGGTCAATGCCTCCAATAAAATCACCATAACTGGCCCTTGCTACTACCCAGGCCATGTTCTTGTTATAGTCACGGCGCGTTTGATTAATTACAAATTGCAAGTCGCTAACGTACTGACCAGTGCCCGTATTAATTAAATTGTCTGCCTCGCCCTGATGCCAAAGGACAGCTCGAAGTCCAAGTGTATTAGCATAGAATTGAAGAGCCAGTTTAAGGTTGATATAAGGCTGTCGTCCGGGATATGGCTGTCCATTATAGACGCTATAGGCCGTACCACCATCAGGCGCACTCTGCCGCCAGTTTTGAACGGCCGTACCTGCGAAAGCTGCATTAAAAAACATAACGGGGACATTCAGCCGTCTGACTAAAAGATCTCCTAACTGTCCCCAGCACCAACTGCCAACGCCACGTGGTGCGATTGAGAAACCACCTGAATTATCAAGTTGCGTGAAAACAGGGGTTGGCGGATCATTCGGAAATCCATCGGGAGGATATTGATAATTTACACAATTCACCCGATCATTAAGTGGATTAGGCGCACTTTGGTGGATCCCCTGCGCATTGGATTGTCCGGCAACAATAAATACTTCACCAATGCCAACACGCTCAATAGTTGTTGAATTACCAACCTGCTGATCGCCATTCATACCCCGGACTTCGAGATTATACCAGCCACCTGAGCCTGTCAAATCTCCGGCATACACACCACCCGCCGGGTTGCCCTGAATCGTACGCCAATCTGTTGATGAACCTTGCCCATCCCGAGCCTGTAACCGGGCTTCAATTCGGGTAACCGAGGCCGTATAATAGCCGGTTATCCGAATTGTGGCTTGGTTAGCGTTATCCCGTTGAAGAACGGCTCGACTAGTAGGAAAAGATACTTGGATCTGAGCAATAGTAAAAAGAGGAAGCAAAAAAAAAGCCGTACAAAGAGCTTTAGAAAAATAGTTCATAATAGTTAAAACATGACTAGGTGAGGAGCCTAGATCAGTCTTATAGAATATGTCCTATCAGACTGATTCAGTAGTTGTCAGATTTTGCCAGATAATATCCTTAAGTTCATCCAGCCCCCTCTGACTCACAGAGGAAATATAGGCAACAGGTACTTTTTTAGGTAAATCATCTTTGATCCGCATCAACGTTTCATCGTCAATAAGGTCAATTTTTGTTATCGCTAATAGTCGAGTCTTATCCATTAGTTCTGGATTAAACTCACGTAATTCATTTAACAACGTATTGTATTCTTGCCGAATATTTTCTGAAGTAGCTGGAATTAGAAATAACAGTATAGAGTTTCGTTCGATGTGCCGTAAAAACCGTAGTCCTAGCCCTTTTCCTTGCGAGGCCCCTTCAATAATACCGGGAATATCAGCCATTACAAATGATTTATAATCTCTGTAGGCTACGACCCCTAAGTTAGGGACAAGGGTTGTAAAAGGGTAGTCAGCAATTTCAGGCCTTGCTGCCGATAAAACTGATAATAAGGTAGATTTGCCCGCATTTGGAAAACCGACCAGACCAACATCTGCCAGGAGTTTTAATTCAAGCACCACCCATTCTTCCACACCCGGTTCTCCTGGCTGGGCATAATAGGGGGCTTGCTGAGTGGCCGATTTAAAATGGTCATTCCCTAATCCTCCTCGCCCGCCTGGGAACAGAATGACTTCCTGACCTTCTTCCGTTATCTCTGTTAATGTTTCGTTCGACTCCGGATTACGCGCAATCGTACCAAGTGGCACCTCCAGAATAACATCTTCACCCTGAGCACCGCTTCGTCGACCGCCTTCGCCTGCTACACCATTGCCAGCCTTAACATGCTTGCGGTATTTCAAATGCAAAAGGGTCCAGAGTTGCGAATTACCCCGAAGAATAATATGGCCACCCCGGCCGCCATCACCGCCATCAGGACCACCTTTGGGCGTGTGTTTCTCACGTCGGAAATGGACCGATCCAGCACCACCGGCGCCAGAACGACAATTTATTTTTACGTAATCAATAAAGTTTGATGAAGCCATATATTTACTGCGCTACTGACTCGTCGATTTTCTGGCATATTGCCTGAAAAATATCGTCAATTTTGCCGATACCGTCAATAGCTGCGAATTTTCCCTGTTGGTTATAATAATCAGCGACAGGGGCTGTTTTGTCATTATATTCTTTAACGCGTCGTCTAATCAGCTCTTCGTTCTGATCATCAGGACGTCCGGACGTTTGACCACGTAGCAGCAAGCGTCGCGTCAACTCCTCACTGTCAACAATAAGAGCTACCATCACATTTATTTTTGTTTGGTGCTCATTTAAAAGATTGTCAAGAGCCACTGCCTGCGGTACCGTACGAGGAAACCCATCGAATATAAAACCTCCAGTTGATTTTCCCCCAGAGATAGTCGATTGATTTTCTTGTAATTTACTCTCAATCATACCAATAACAACTTCATCTGGTACCAGTAAACCCTGGTCCATTAGCTGTTTGGCTCGCAAACCCAATTCTGTTCCAGCGGCAATTTGGGATCTCAATAGATCACCAGTCGATAGATGAACTAAGTTATACTTCTGAATTAAATATTCGCTTTGGGTACCTTTTCCAGCACCCGGCGGGCCAAACAGTACAAGGTTAAGCATACGGCTTATTAGGGTAATCTTGTTTTAGTCAAAAAATTTGCGCCCGCAAAGTTACAATACCCGTGGAAAATAAAAGCTCTATTCACTGATAGTCATGAGTTTTATTACATCCGTAAAATAAAAAGGCGCAGGTTGTACAACCTGCGCCTTTTTATGACTATGAAGAAGAGCCTTATTTACTGGCCACTTTCTTCTTGGCTGGTGCCTTTGGAGTAGGCCTTGTTTGCGTTGGTGTGGGCGCTGGCTTAGGCCCTTCAAGCGCCTTTTTGACACTCTCGTCATTTGGATCGAGCGCTAACACTTTATCGAAATACTCTTTCGCTTTAGTATCATCTTTCTTTAAGAGGCTAAATCCTGCTAAGGCCTTGTATGACGTTATTAAGTATCTTTTATAATCCGTCTTGTCCGATGAATCCGGTGCCATAGCCTGCTCAATGAATTTTTCATAAAGTGGACCAGCTAATGCAGCAGCCTTTTCCTTATCGTTAGGATAAGCATAATAGTTAGCTCCTGCGCGATAATAGTAAGCCAGTGGATATTTCTTGCCGTCGGCTTCTATTTTTTGCGCCATCAATGCGAAAGCTGAATCGGCTCGTAAATAATATTGTTGCTTTACCTGCGGAATTTGCGCCGTATCTATTGGAGCTGCTGTACTATCTCGCCCAACGCGGGGAGCGTACTGATAATTAGAAAGACCTAACCACAGGAAGTCATTATTTTGGGGCTTCTTGTCATTGGCAATTGTCTTTGCATAATAGGTGGCTGCTTTGTCGTACTTTTTTGTTTTGTAGTACTTCTCGCCGATTTCACGATACAAATTTTCCGTTGTATCCATAGGAGCTGCCTTCTCCAGGTTAGCTACACTAAGTGAATCTCCTTCGGGTGTCCCTAACTGGCCATACGCACGGCCTAAGTATTTATAATCGTCAACCATCACTTTTTGTGGCGCGGTCGAGATAAAGCGGTTCAGCGATTCGACAGATTCATTATTCTTGCCCAGGGCCGAATAAGCCCAACCGTACATTCGATCAATAATCGGGTTATTTATCTTTCCTTTCAATTGATCCAGATACGTAATAGCTCCCTGATAATCTTGTGCCAAAAACTTATAGCGAGCTATATCCAGCAGTTGTTCAGGATCTGTCGTGCCGCTTTTTTGCACATATAGTTCATAGTTTTGAGCTGCGGCTTTGTAAGCACGCGAATTGGCTAACGCATCAGCATAGGCACGGTACGTAGGAGCAAATTCTGGATCGCCCTGAATAGCGAGTTTGAAAAATTCCTGCGCTTTCGCATAGTTTTTACCTCGTAAATACAAACGGCCAATTTTGTAATTGGCTTCGGCCAGCGTAGGACTAATAGCTAATGCATTTTCGTACTTGGTAATGGCGTTACCACCATCATTCTTCAAGAAGTACGCGTCGCCCATTAGCATTTCGATCTCAGCATTTTCATTCTTCTTATCCTTCTCATCAGCGATCGTCAAAAGGCTAAGGGCAGCGGCTGGATCGTTTTGCTTGGGCTGTTCTGACAACGTATACATCTCAGCCCCACGAATTAGAACATCTTGATTCTTGCTCTTCGTTTGTGCAACGGCGTTATCAATTAATGTCTTGGCCGTAGCTCCATCACTTTTAGCCAGCGCTACTCCAGCTAAGCCAATATTATTTAATTGGTTTTTAGGATCAGCAGCAGCTCCTTTTTCAAAGGTTGCTTTTGCTTTATCAATTTGTCCGCTTTTGAGGTAATAATAACCGAGATAAAACTGATTATCAGCCGTCGGCGAACTAGTAGCTAACTGGGTTAGAGTTTGCCCCGCCTTAGTATATCGCTCAGCCTCTATGTCCTTAAGGGCCGTTTGGACATCCTGCGCCAACAAAGGAGTCGCCATGGTTGCCCCAACGAACAGGATTGTCAACAGCGATTGCTTCTGGTTGTTTATCATGTAATTAAAGTTGGAAATTAGGGGAAAAGTTAGTGCTTATTTAACAATTGACAAAGCTAAAAAATTATGCTCAAACCAAAAAAACTTACTCATTTCGTCAAATTTATCACTCGATCATAAGGTATTCTGGGCCAAAGGCCCAATTTGCCAATAATTAACGAACCGGCATCCCGGGCTATGTAGTTTATCAATCCTCCGCCAAGACCCGGATGTGTTTCGCGGCTTAATATATACACGGGGCGTCGTAATGGATAACGTTGCATACCTAAATCCTCCTGAAATGGTTGAAAGTAATCATCCCGTTTTATTGGATTTGGCTTTGCCGATACCCCCATCACGCGCAAATCTTTTGCTAACTCGAGTGATAGTGGTTCATCACTATCGCTAATCCAGTTTACGCCGATAAAACCTAACGCTGATGGATTTTTACGAACAAAATCAATAACCTCGCGATTAGAGTGTGTAGTGAAAATACGCAGATTATTGACGTTTTTCACATTAAAAGTTTTTAATATAAACTCCAGATTACTGGAATTGTTATTATCGAATACCAGAGTTATTGGGCCCGTTTGATTTCCCTCTTTTAATTGACCCCAAAGCTTTATTTGACCGTCGAAAACGCTTTGCAACTCATTCATAGTGATAAGGCTGTCTGTATTCGCCTTATTAATAATGAGCGCCACGCCGTCAGTGGCAATTTTTTCGGTTGCTCCTTTTATGTTTCGTTGATCCAGTACACCTTTTTCATTAGGCTTCAGTGTGCGCGTGGCAAACACTAATCTGGCGCTATCATGGAGCATCATGTTAATGGCTTGCTGCTCCGGCTTAAAAACGACCTTGAAGTGGGCATTTGGATAAATGCCTGAATAAGCCGCTGTTAATTGAGTTACTAAGGGCTGAAACGATTCGTCGGCCGCAATAACAATGGAACCTTGTGACGGATTATCTAACGGTGGCTTATCAGTTCCACACCCTAGAAGGCCGACTACTAATCCAGCAAGAATCAAAAAACGACTAATCATTTTCCTGAAAACGTTGATAGGCCCGGTACGCTCGAAAAGCGCCATAAATGATCAAAAGTGTGCCCATGCTATACCGGAGTAGGCCCGGTTCAGGCAATATCCCAAAAGACTGAGAGGAGGCAATCAGTGCGATGCCTCCTCCCAAGTACGCCAGCGAAGCCAGCACTGAAATATACAGCGTCAGCTGCGCTGGACCTCGATCTTGTCCGCGCATAGTAATTATTCCAGCGTGAAGTTGATCGGTAGGTTGTATTTAACCCGAACCGGACGGCCCGACTGCTTACCTGGGCGCCATTTTGGCATTCCTTTCACTACACGCTGCGCTTCTTCATCTGTGCCGAAGCCCAGTCCTTTCAACACCTGTACATCCTGAATACTTCCATCTGTATTTACAACGAAGCTTACGAATACGCGACCCGATACGTTAGCTCGTTGAGCTGCTGCTGGATAGCGAAGATTCTTCTGCAAATACTGACCTAGTGCAGCCATACCTCCCGTAAACTCGGGCTGTTGTTCTACCACCGTGAAGATTTCCTCTTCTTTGGGAGCAGCTTCAACAGCTACTTCTACCTTCGTTGGAGCGGCTGATGCTTCAGGAGCCGCAATGACTTCCTCTGCATTTGGATCACCTTCCTGCGTTTTCTCGGCAGCAACGGCTTCCTTCAGTTCTTCAACAGCCGGTGGTGGCGTTTCTTCGGGTACTTCCTCATCCGGTTTTACTTCTGGCGGCAGGAATTTCACCGTATTCACTTTCGGCATTTCGACCGGTGGTGGTGGCGGTGGTGGCGGTTCATTCGGATCAATAGGTGGCGGTGGAAGTTTCATCAAATCCACCTCAACCATTGCCTGCTCTTCTTTTTCCGGAGTCAAAGCGGTTATAATGTTCGGTGTAAGTACACCTAGTGTGAACAGAATGCCACCAATAATCAAGGCACGGGTCACAGTTCTAGGATACGTTTTCCGAAGATCGTAAGCACCATATGCTTTGTTCCGGTCGGCAAACACGATATCATCGAGCGTTGCCTTGGAGTCTAATTCTGCCATGGTATTATACGTCTAGTTTTGCTTTGTCTTTGAGCAATTTCTTCTCGTCTGGGGTCAACTGGTCTACCAGAGCATAACGCTTGAGTTTGGTAATTGCCATTTCGTCCAATACATCAACCATGTTTTTGTAGGTTGATAGTTTGGTTGGTTTAATAACAACCACAAACTTCTCACCACCTACTTTTTTAACATTTTCCTGAAGTGCCTGACGAAATTCATACCCGTAACCTACAGTCTTTACTTCGGGATCTTCGTTAGCCGCTTTACCGAAAATGTAATAGGCCTTGTTGTCTTTTCCCAAAAAGACCGTCATTACGTTGGATGCCTTAATGGGCTCCGTTTCTTCCTGTTTTGTTTTATCTGGCACGTTGAGCGTCATCGAAGATGGTTTGCTCAGGGTGGTAGCCAGAATGAAGAACGTAATAAGGAGAAATCCCAGGTCTACCATTGGCGTCATGTCCACACGGGTTGACGCTTTTTTAGACCGAACCTTACCACCATCATGCTTACCACCACCACCGCCAGTATTAATTTCTGCCATGTTTTCTTAACAGATTTGCGAGGTGAAAATCAAATCGAATTGCAATCGCTGTGCGCTTAATCAGCTTTCCAACCGGCTGGGGGAGCTTCCGTCCCCGTAATCAAGTTGAATTTATTGATATTCTGCGCCTGCAGCGTAGCTAATACGTTCTTGAATTCGGGGAATTTGGCAAGGTTATCGCCTTTCAACGCAATTCGTAGATTGTTATTAGCCTTCCGTGAGTTGTATACCCACTCTTTCAGTTCGTTCGTAGGGGCCGCACCGGTCGAATCAGTCGGTATGCCGGGCTGTACTACTTTCGCTTGCTGCTCTTTTGGTAAGTTCAGAAACGACTTCAACTGATTAATGGGTATTCCAAAGTTCGACATCAGCGAAAATTCCTTCTTCTCGTTGTTTGTGAACGTAATTCCCTTTGCTGCTGCAATGTTATCCAGCATGGCAATGCGCATTTGCGCATTGTCGATCCCGAAATAGACTTTGCCATCGCGACCAAGACCAATGGTCATGATATCGCTATCAGGGACTTTAATGCCTGATATGGACGAGGGGGTTTCGATCGCTGCCGCATCCTGCGACCGGAACTGGGCCGTCAGGATAAAGAACGTCAGCAATAGAAATGCCACATCGCACATCGCGGTCATATCCACCGAGGAACTAGCGCGTTTTACTTTAACTGCTGGCATGAGTTGTTGTTAAGATTAATAATGAGCTGCGAAATTCTGCTGAATGCTCAGGCCGATTTCATCGATATTGTAGGTCAATACGTCAATACGGCTGGTGAAATAGCTATACATGATCGTCGCAATAGCGGCCGTACCGATACCAAGAGCCGTATTTACAAGGGCTTCTGAGATACCAGTTGAAAGCGCACCTGTGTCAGGCTGACCCGTAGCACCCATGGCTGCGAAAGCCCGAATCATCCCAAGCACCGTACCAAGCAGGGCAATAAGGGTTGAAACCGATGCCAGCGTCGCAATGATGGTTAAGTTCTTTTCCAGCATTGGTAACTCAAGCGTGGTAGCTTCTTCCACTTCTTTCTGTAAGGCTACCAGTTTCTGCTCTTTGTCTAACTGAGTATCGGTAGCTAGTTGCTGATACTTCACTAAAGCAGTTTTTACTACGTTACCGATCGAACCTTTCTGGCGATCGCACTCCTGGATAGCTGCTGCTACTTCATTGCGGTCAAGCTGAGCTTTTACTTTCCGAACGAAATCGTCAATTGAACCTGAGCCATTAGCGCGACCAATTGTGATAAACCGCTCGATGGAGAATACCAATACCGTTAAGAAACAGGTGAACAGAATTGGTACGATAAAGCCTCCCTTGTATACGGTACCGAAGTAGTCGCCAGGAAGGGGTTCTTTTGTGTTATCGCCTTCCTGGAAGTGGCTGCCATCACCAAAGACGAACATGTACGTCAGTATGCCGATTAACAGCAGAACCGGAATTACGAAAGCCGGGTTTAGACCACTCGACGACGACTTTTTTGGTGCCGGTGCTTTGGCGGGTGCTGGAGAGGGAGTTTGTGTTTTCATTGGAACTGGACTGTAGGGTTAAAATTTAAAAGTTGGTTTACCCGGTAAAAAAAGTGAAAAATTTAGACTCTTTCGGTTTGTCCAGCTAAAAAATTAATAGAAATGCCTTCAAACCTTCACAAAAATATGGGTTTTCAAGTGAAAACCATACAATCCTTTATGTCAAATCTTTCACTTTCATTGTAATCCAACAATAAATACTTGGATATATCTGACTTCATCAACTTATTTTTTACAAAGTGAGGAGTAAGATAAAGCCTTGTTTCTCAAGTGTCACACAAAGATTATCCCCTGCTAAGATAGGATGTTACGATGCCTAAGGCGGAGCGTTGATCATAAAATAATTGTTAAGGTTGATGAAAATAACTTTCATGAAGCCTAATCTTGAACTGCTTTTTTGAGATAGATGCAGGAAGGAACGAAATTCCACAAGTAGCTTAAAAATAAAAACAATACGAACGCCACTGCTTTATAGCTCTATGATGATACGTTATTCTGATCTTAAACACGGGTTCGTAAAGTATGTTAATGAAATCGTATATTGACACCAGTCGATCCTTAATAAGCCCCATGCCTGGCAGAAACCCCATCTATTATTAAGTTTGGTAATGACCAGTCTGGATTAAATAAATTCAGGGCATTTGTGTTGTAGAGCCGATTTACTCTTTAAGGTGTATGGGCGGTACGAAGTCCTATTAGCTCTTTAAAACCACTATTAATCTCCCTTTTGCGTAACCTGACTCTTTTCCTTATTGACTTTACGCTCACATGATGAAGTAGACCATAGATATAGCTAATTCTAGAGCTACCGTGTGCAAACTTTGGCTATTGAGAAATCAGTTAAGAAAAAAAGCCACTTACAAAATTTGTAAGTGGCTGATAATTAGTGTCGGGAAGGCGGGATTCGAACCCACGACCTCTTGCACCCCATGCAAGATTTTGTACTTACTTATCAACTATTTTTATTAACTAAGCGTCTGTAATTCAGTATAGTTCGATGGTTTAGTCTTGTTAGCGTTTGTTGCGGGTACAACATAGTTTATTATGTTTGTTGTACCTAACATGATACCTTAATCCAGGGTACAACAATGGCAGGACAACTGAGCATAAAGAAGGGAGTGCCACCATACGCATTGTTTACAGAACGAGCAAAACACTCAAAGAAGGCACACACCCCTTCTGGATACGCATTACTAAGGATCGAAAAACCACATTCATTGCCACAGGTCATAGTCTGCACCCGAAGTACTGGAACGAGAACCCCACCGGTTTTAAAGAAGCCATCCGTAAAAGTTATCCTGAACCCCACCGGGAGGATTTGATAAGCCGATTGATGGCCAAAGAAAACCAGTATACCACGGCCGCCAAATCCCTCACAATGGCTGATGAGGTTCATGATGTAAGAGCGTTAGCGTCAAAAGCCATCGAAGGTCGCAGGCAGGCGCGAAAATATACATTGTTGGAATACCTTGCTTAGCAGATTGACATTATGGCTAAAACGGGCAAGGTTGGCAACAGCCTTATCTACAAAGACCTAAAGAATCAGCTTGCCGAATTCATATCTCAACAGTTTCCGGGCAAAACGGATGTTCGCTTCGATGCCGTAACGGTCAAGTTCTGTAATGCATTTGAAAGCTTCTTTCGGGAGCGGGGTAATATGGATACCTCTCTGTCGGTTCGATTCAGAACCCTTCGCACGCTCTATAACCGGTCGATCTCGGAAGGGGTTGCCAAGCTTGAAAACTACCCCTTTGCCCGTAATGCCATCGTAACGGAGCGCAAAACAGCAGGCTACGTAGCCTTTACCCGCAAGACTGATTCACTCTACTAAAAAAAAGATGTTTTAGGGCCTACATTTTCTACATATCCTACATAGTGAGCCACTATTAACTTCTTCAAACCATGTAGGAAATGTAGGCTGTGCAGGCAAAAACAAACAATTATTTTTTTGCTCATGGTCAATACGCATCTCACCTTCTATCAGCCCTGCGGCAAGTGTGAAGTTCCGCATCAACTGGACATTGTCTTGGCTGGTACGCCGGATTTGTCTCCTTATATCGAGGTAAACGGCCACAACTTTACCCTCACGGCTAGTTATACCCATTCGGATGGAGTTGTTGAAAACGTCTACAAACCCCTTTTCTCGACTCATGACAGCCACTCCTAAAATGCTCCGGTATCAACTGCCTAGAAAAGCGGTCAAAGGTGACTGCCCACAATGCGGACCCCGCCACCGCCGAACGCTCAGCCGCTACGTTGACACTCAGACGAGCGACCCCTTACCGGAACTATACGGCCGCTGTGATCGGGAAAGCAACTGCGGTTATCATTTGTCCCCTTACCACAAAGGTGCTTCTGGTCTTTCGTATCATGACGAGCTAAAAGCCATGGAAAGTGTTGGCCCTATACCCAAGACCTGGTTTCGGATGGCGGGTAAGATGAAGCCATACATAACCCGCTCAGGGGTGGTGGAGCAGTTAGTGCAGATGGAGGGAGCTACGCCCGAACAGGCCGAAAAGGTAGCCGCCTTTATCTTTGATAAGCCAACCCCACAACCAGCCAGTACTAAACCATAGCAATCCGTTTACTGCATACCCGAGGAGGTCTTTCAGCAATCACTTGGATTTTACGAACGCAATCAACTGGCCATCTTACTTAAGACCCATCTGAGCGAAGATACCGCCACAGCGCTTCTACAACGGTTTCAGATTGGAACTTCCAGCCGCTGGCCCGGGGCCTGTGTATTCTGGTACATTGACGAGCACAACCGCAAGCGGGGCGGGCAGATCAAGCTGTTTGGCGGTGATTTCCACACGGTCAAATATAAAGACGCTCAAGGCGACGTAGCAAGACCAGTTGGGTTCATTCGGCGCTAATCCGTCGCTATGCGGAGAAACAGGAGCCGGTTCCCGATTGGCTGAGGGAGTACGAGGAAAAAGCCGAACGCTCCCCTTGTCTGTTTAGCTTGCCCCAGATTCAGCATGCGCCCATCGATCAACCGGTGGCCATTGTCGAAGCGCCCAAAACGGCTATTCTGTGCAGTCATTACTTTCCTGGCTTTGTCTGGATGGCGGCCGGTGGTAAGTCGTATCTGAACGCTGAGCGACTAGCCCCGCTGAAAGGCCGTAAGATCGTCTTGTTTCCCGACCTGAACGCCTATCAGGATCTAGTCAACGAGAAAGGCCAAGTCAACAAGGGATGGCTTACCAAAAGCCAAGAGCTACGAGCGGAGGGCTTTGATATTACCGTAAACGACTACCTGGAAAAACTAGCCACCGAGGAAGACCGGGCGAAAGGGTTGGATCTAGCCGACCACCTGCTTGGCTCAACACCCGACAACAGGCCACGGCTGACCTATGCCGATGGGGAAACTATCTATGGCGAAGTACTGGCCGTAGAGCCCGTTGATTCGTACCCTACCGAATGGGACGAACCCAGTCCACCTAGCGCCGTACCGACCCTCAGAGCGCAGGACTACTTTGAGTGGCAGCGCCAGTATCCACCCTTTAACCAGCTTGGCTTAGCCTCACTCCCAACACAGCCATGAACGAACTACCTGCTATCGCTCAATTCTTTGAGCCCAATACCATCGTCAACCTGACCGCGCTGGACGCTTATTTAAACACGTTGCCTACCTACCCTCTGGCGGGCAAGAAACAACACGCGGGTAAGTATGCGCTACTACTGCTCTCCCATGTGGACTCCTTTGAGTTTGCGTTTAAAAGCTACCTGGCGGGTCAGGAGAAGACCCTGCACTGGGTGTGTCAGGAAATTCGGCAGTTCCAGCGAATCGATGTGTACACGGCCAACCAGATGGTCACCTGCTCGATGGAAAACGTTCGGGGCGTCCTGCTGGGCAATGAATGGTACGAATTGCTCCCTCGCTACCAGCAGGCCACCCGGCGAATACAGCACCGCTTCAAGCTAGACAAGGACACCCTAATAGCGGAGGCTAAGCGGGAGATTAATCGCTTTAATATGACCAGATAATCCACAGCTAATTATCTCTATTCTCTCTCTACTTTAGAGTAACGACCATGAAATTCGAAAAAGGAAAACCTAAGACCGGGGGCCGACTGCCCGGAACTCCTAACAAAACCACGGCCGATATTAAAAGCCGGATTGCCTCGCTCATTGATGACCAGTTTGACACTATCCAGGGCGATATGGAAGGCCTCGACCCCAAAGAGCGGGTCACCGCCTACCTAAAGTTTTTAGAATACGTCCTGCCCAAACAGCGGGAACGGAAGATTGATTTGGCTTCCCGCCTAGAGGGCCTCTCGGACGAACAGCTCAATGAACTCATCGACCAAATTTTAAACAAGCCATGATTACTAAAACCATTCTAACTCTTGACCCCACCGATCTGCGGCACCGAAGGCTCATCGCGGCCGCTATTAAAGCGAAGGACGCCGCGGCACTTGCCCAGCTAAAGGGTAATACCCAAAAACCGATCTGGTTTATTAATAGCTGGTTCTTGTATAGCCTGATGGCCAGCTCCTGGGAGAAAGAAACTGAGCGTAGCCATGTGCCCATCTATAGCCCCCAGGCCCAGCTGGATTTTGCCCGTTTTGCCCGAAGGCGCCAGGGCGAAGAAGACAACGCCTCACCGGTCATTGATGAACTGGGCATCCCCTTAGACACGTATGCCTTTCTAGCATGAATCCAGAGACTACCAGTTTGTTAACCCAACAAACTCCATGAGCAAAATACCAACTGACTATATCGACATTGAACCGGCCGACCCACCCCACTGAAAATTGATTGCCGCAGCGCTTAAGAGTCAGGACACCGTAGCCCTGTCCGCCTTGAAGAACAACACGGGCCAACCCATCCGATTTGTTTGTCACGCGTTTATGTATCTGCTGATGGCCAGCAGCCAGGAGATAGACTACGACGAGGGGTATGTGGTGATTTACAGCCTCGAAGCCCGCAAGACCTTACTGAAGCTCGCCAGCCTAGACCTGGAGAGGAGGATCAGCCAGCAGCTGAACCCATCCCCTTAGACACCTATGACTTTCTGTTATGAAGACTCAACCCTTTGTACCCATGGAGTTGGACCAGAACTTAACCTACAAGTTGTTACAGGCCATTCAGGCCGGTCAGATCAATATGGCCCTGTTTGCTCCCCTGTACCACTTACCCGATAAGATGTCTACCCAGGAGCTGGCCAGACTAATGAATGTCGAAGTGGTCTGGCTCTATGAACTGAGTGAAAAAGGGAAATACTTACCCGCTTTTGTGCCCTTGACCCGCCCCGCAAAGCTGCGCCTGCTAGCCGCTAGTCGAACGGGCAGACTTAGTCTGAACGACTTTCCCGAACTGCTCTAGGCCTGCCCCCGGCTTACGCTCGACCTGTCGGTGTTTACGCAGGCGGAAAACGACTTTTTAGTGGCCCTATCCCGAAAAATGGACTAACCGATCATGAGAACGCTAACAGCCCCCACCCTTGTCCCCCTTACCCGGGACCTGAAGCTCCGCCTGCTGCGCTCGCTTCAGGCAGGTCAGCTTGACATCCTAGATTATTCCGAACTGCGTCAGGCGGGCAGTAAAGCCATTGAGCTGGATCTGGAGCAGTTAACCCCTGAAGAGCTATCGATTGCCATGGAAGCCGTCCGGATTTTAGACCGGTTTCAATAATAGTCAGTTAACCCCCTGTCAGACATGAAGAACACCCCTGTGATAACATCAATACCTACCAATGTGCTGCGAAGCCTGCTCAAGGCGATCCGCAGCAATCAGTTGGATTTAGCACCGTTTATTCCCCTGTATCAACCGCATGAAAGAGAATCCCCCCGCGATTTAAGCCGCTTGAGTGAAGCCGAAAGAAGCCGCCTGGGTGATCTGGTCGCTAAAATAGGCCACAAATCGGGCATGATGTGCCTTACTAGTAGAAGCCTTAAAGTCCGCCTGCTGCAAGCCATCTGTCAGAACCAGTGGCGGCCCGACGACTTCCCCGAGATCCGCGACGCCTGCCAGCGGCTCACACCGGATCTGTCGGTATTCAGTGAAGAAGAACGGAATTTTCTATTTGAGCTAGCGTTAAAATCCGGCATGTAATCCCTAATCCGTTGGGGGTCATTACGCCTGTATATAAGTATTTAAATACGTATAGTATATTGTTTATCATCCACTAAATGACCCTTGATAATGCTTTGGCTAGAATCACTTAAACGACACTTGGGAATTCAGCCTCGGCCGTACCGGTTTCATATCCCGGACAAACACAAAGAGTATGTGATTCGGGTGAATAATCCGGATGGCCGTTCTCCTTATCTATCAAAATTCCCCTTCCACTACCCCACCACCTGCTACGTAGAGATGCCCGGCTACAAGCCTGGTCTTTCCTTGAGGAATCATACCCGAAAAGATGACGGGATGGGTTTGTTTGGCTTATGGCGGGGCATGGGTCAGCCACTATCAATGTTGCAGTATGCCGAAGCCAATAGCGTGTACTGTTTAATTGAGGTTAGACGGGATGAGATGGAAATCATTAACAAAGGGCGGGAGGTAAAGTTTTCGCGCGGCAATGTTCTCTATTCGGGTGGATTCCCCGAGATCGTGGAGCACTTGCGCCGACTGGCCACCCGTAAGGAGCACATCACCGCTTTGGAAACTTTACAGTTCTACTATGACATATTTATTGAATGTGGCTGTGATCGAAACGTATTTTTTCCGGAGCTGAAACGGCGGGGTCTAAACTATAATCACGTGCGGATGGGCATTCACATTGCGGACTATGGTCAGCGCTGGGTTCGGGATGAGAACGGTTGTCTGTACCTGGACATATTTCACGGGTTTAGCGATGGGTTTGTTTTGAGTTGAACCAAGCGTGAACCGCACACTATCAGCCTCGGCACTTTGTCGGGGTTGTTTTTTTAACTGGGTAGGTTGCTACTTCTTGATCAATCGCAGGGTACGGGTTTGGCCTCCTACCTGTAGCTGATACAAATACACCCCTACCGGCAAATCATGCCCCTCTAGCTGAGTTTGATAAGATCCGGCCGTCTGCTCCATTGGCTCGCTCACTTGCGGAACGGGCTGCCCTTTGGCATTCAGTAACGTGTGCTGCACCTGCCCCTTTATCGGCACAGTATATTTAATTGTGGTCTGGTCTACAAAAGGATTGGGGTAGGCCTCAATAGACAAACCTATCGCATCGCTTTCCGATGGGAAGGAGATTTTAGGATTCACTGTTGCCGTAAAGACCGAGCCCGCCTTGGCCTCAAAACCTGGTTGCAGCACAACGGCCTGCCCCGCTTTGTACTCAATCGAGGTGTTGGTGAGCACTTCATTTGTAGCGGTCAGAATAGCCCCCGCTTGTTCAAGTGGTTGGGGGCGATAGCCGCTGGCCAACAAGCGGCTTTGCTCAATTCCCTGTGCCATAGCGAATAAGCTACTAAGGAAGAGCCAGATGGATAAGGAAAGCTTTGCCATATTACTTAGATCTCGTTTTAGCCATCTTTACCAGCCCTTGTTTCAGCGATTGATTTTCCTTGGTGAGAGCATTGATCCGCTTTTCCATGTTGATCATGTGCAAGGTTAGTTCCTCAATTTTCTCCAGCAACTTGGCATCCATCTTGGCCACGTCCACCCCTTGTTCAACTACTTCGGAAGCCGAAGGAACACCGGGTAAATGACCCGCCTTAGTAATGTACTGTTCAACTTCCCCTAGACTTTTGAGCTTATAGCCAGACTCAAATACTTTATCACTCCAATCATTGGTACTCTTCACGGCCACCTTCACTTTTTCGGTTAGGATGCCATCAGCTACGTACAGCCGATAACCAGCGGGCGTTTTACTCACACCTGGCCCAATGACTACGCCACCCGGATTAGTATTTTGGAGATTATCCCCACTGGCTTGCCAGGCGCCGTCCGTGTCAGCCCCCACCCGGCCCGATCCGTTGATGCTGGCCAGGATGACATCCCCATTAGTATCGACAGTCAGAAATTTGGTCTGATTCAGCACTGTCGTCGTGTAGGCCGAAGTCAGATTGGTAAAGCGTAGACCGCTTTTGCCCGGAGTGCCCTGCGTAATTTCCAGTTTGTTGGCCGGGGCCGTGGCCCCAATGCCAATGTTCATCGCATTGTTACCCAGTACCAGCGCATTCGAAGCGGACACGACAGCGCCTGCCCCAATGGCCCCCGCGTTGGTGATATTGCCTGCACTGGGAGCCGCATTGGCCTGCCAGCCGACGAAGGTGTTATTACTGCCCCCCGTGATGCTTGTTCCGGCTTCCTGACCAATAAATACATTGTTATTCCCACTTTGACTGTTTAAACCCGCGCTGGTCCCCACAAAGGTATTTTGATTGCCCTGGTTTTTGTAGCCTGCTCCGCTGCCGATGGCCATGTTATAACTACCCGACACGTTTAAAGCACCTGAGGAACTGCCGAAGAACATGTTAAAGCTCCCACCGGCATTGTTAGCGCCCGCCTGGGGACCGATAAAGACATTGTTCCCACCGTTGATGTTCGAGTAACCCGCTAAGGTGCCTGCAAAGACGTTACTGGCGCCAGTGGTATTGAGGAAACCCGCCTGTTGGCCGATGAAAAGATTATTATTGCCCGTGGTAGTTTTGTTACCAGTCTGATAGCCCAGAAACGTATTTGAGGAGGCTGTATTGGCAAAACCAGCCTGATAGCCCAGAAAGGTGTTTTGGGCGCCCGTTGTATTTGCCTGTCCCGCCCCCCTTCCTACAAAGGTGTTGAACGTGGTACTTTGACTAATTAATAAATTATTTGATCCACTAAGGGCTTGAAAATAAAGTGGCTGCTCATCGGGCGTAACGATCTGGGCTTGGGCTAACGCTTGTAAGCTTACAGCGCAAAGCAGGAGGGTCTGATAAATAAAAATGGGTTTCATACTTAATATGGGTTTTCGTTAATCGCTGTTTTAAATACAAGTAATCTAAATCTTAAACTTATTAATCAATATGTACGAAATTTTAACCTAAAGTAACAAATTCGATCAAGTAAAAATTTATTAACGGTCAATTTACAAAACTGTTTCTATGCAGCCAGTGAAATACATCTAGCTTAGCCAGGAAGTTTGATTTATAGCGCCTTGTTCAAAAAGAATCGCACTGTAAGTACCGAGTTTTCTATTATCCTCCTATCAGAAAACGGGTTATCATATTTTTTAAATTTAAGTCCTGTCTCTTCTTATACACAGCCACCTTTGGCCTTACCTAGATTAGGAGCCGTTAACCGGCCGCCGTAGGTCGTAAACACCCAATCACCAATATAATCGAAGTATTGCGCTGCCGCAACTGAGTCCAGATTGGCCAGGGTACGCACGACCGTTCAATCAATGCTATGACCTGAAAGCACAGACGGCTAGTTCTGGCCGTGAGTTGCACAAATGGGTTGATGAGTTGAACGGATTAATACAACAACTATGGGAAGTAAGCCGGAAAGGAAACAAGTCCAGCAACTGCCGGACGGCAGGTATCGAATTACCGACGAACGGGGCAATGTTTCGATTATCAGATACACGTAGGAATCGGTGGGCTGCAAGGCGGCCCTTCAGCGATGGGGAGCCGCTTTTAAGTATAGATAAACCAGCTTAATATTTAGTAGACTACCTTGTCTTTGAATAAAGAGGTTAAAATAATAAGTTTTCTATCTTTATATGATATAGATTTATGAGTAGTAATTTATTGAACTGTATTCAACACAATCAAAAGATTATAGATACCCTGTTAATACAATACTAAATACCTCTAAATTATTTTAAAAGTTATAACTAATGAGAAAAATTCTATTCTCGATTCTACTTGTACTATTGATGACTTATACGCATGGTCAAACAGTTAGTACAGTTGACATGACTTATTGCGTTTTTGGTGGTGCCCCAAAGACAATATGTGAAGGCGAAACATTTACAGTCTATCTCCAAATTGTTAACCCTAATATATGTTCAGGGATTAACCCTTCTAAGGATTATTTTTTCAAAATGTTTGACTATGATGAAGTTCGACAACAATGTAGCTTTAATATTGACTACTCAAAAGAGAATAATAGTTTGAAATGGGAGGGTCCAAGCATTACAGATCGTAGCGATACACCTGGTTATAATCTATATGGAACCTATTATTCGAGAATCAATGTGACTCCCACTAGTAGCACTACCTACACTGTTTCTTGGGAGGATAACTATTCTTATCCCACTTCCCCGTGCAAGCCTGCCTATTCATTGAAAAATAAATATTCTGCTAACTTAATAGTAAATGTTATACCCAAAAATGATAAACCTACTATAACAGCCAAAACAGTTAGCTTATCATTAGCCCCAGCGAATACACTTGTTACTGGAACAGAAACGGTTGAGTTAACGGCCCAAGGTTGTAAGCCGACACAGGAAATAGTTTGGTCATCAGAAAGCTCACTAACATTTAATTCAAGAAAAGACAAAGCTTATTTAAGAAATCCATATGACTACATAGAGTATCAAGCGTACTGTCGTAACTCAAGTTGTCCAACTCCAAACTGGAGTGATCCAATTAAAGCATCCAATTTTTTCAGTCCTACTCCTCCACCAAACACTCCACCTAGTGATCCACCCACATTTCCAACGGGACCTGGCCCTGCACCTGACAATGACTATTTGACTATTAAGCATTACCACAAAATAGCTTCCAATCCTGTGTTTGCCATCGAAAGCAAACTAAGCGATGGCGAAACCTTTGAGGTTTGTACAGATGGAGCGACAGCGTCTTTTTTTCGAATCAAGGCAAGGGGATATGATTTGTCGCAATATCAATTAAGTTTAAGTGAGCCATTATCGTCGACTACGGGTGAATTAACATGCTCTCTGGTGAATAATGAAGAGATGGTCTGTTCATATAAACATCCTGATTATAAAACTCAGACGAGTTTACTTAAGCTCCTTCTTGCTCCTAAAAATAATCCGCAGAACATTGTGGCTACCCGCATCATACACCTTAATCCAGCGCCGGTATTAATGGTACATGGCCTTTGGTCTGAAGCTTCTGCATTTAAGGAAACTAAAAAAGGCTTGATTGACTCAGGGTTATACAGTGATAATTTTATTCATGTCGCAGAGTATCACAGCTCAAGTCATAGGAGCTTTTCGATTAACGCTCCACGTATTCCGAAAGAGATAGATTTATTGATAAAAGACCTCCGTTTTAACGGTATTGCAGCAGGTAAAATCGATTATATAGGACACAGCATGGGCGGTATTCTAGGCAGGCTGTATTTGCAGAGTACTGGCTATCATGGAGATATTCACAAACTAATTACAGTAAATACTCCTCATTTCGGTTCACAATTAGCTAACATGCTACGTTCATCACAATTTCCTAAGTCTAACAGTACTGTATCGTCTTTGATAGATATAAAACTTGGACCTTTTACAGGTGGTCCATTAGATGGAGGAGCAGTTAATGATTTACAAGTAAATAGTCCGGCAATTCGTGAGGACTTAAATGGTAGCAATAACATAAATAATAATATGGTGCCGTCACACACTATAGCTACTTATCTAAGTATAGTGTTTGATAATGGCTTTCGTAAATATGAATCCCCTTTTTATATTTCACCTTATTTATCTTGGTGTAATACAGATGCCTCAATAGTATTTAACAAAGATTTCAATGATGGTATTGTATCAGTTACAAGTCAATTAGGGGGTTTAAAAGATGACTGTAAAACAATCATAACAGGACTAAGCCATGATGGTTCTGTAGCGAATCCTGTAGTTATCCAAAGGATAATTTATCTATTGAAATCTCCAACTAATATTTCATTTTGTAGTAATGGATTTAGCAATGAATCTTTAAGCCCACCAGTAATAACTAATAGTTTTTCAAGTCCAGAGTCGGTAACTATTAGCGTGTCCAATGGACAGAGCATTAATTCTTCTGGGTCGATTCAAATTACATCGCCTAAACACGGTCAGATATTTAACGACAATCAACTCGTCGATGTCAAAATTGCAGGTACTAATGTTACAGAAATTAAAACTTCAGTGGATTACAGTGCTGACACAGTATATGCTAGTCAGGTAAATACACCTGTTGCTAATTATACACTAGTGGCTAATGGTAACTTACCAGGTTTGAAAAATATTTTTGTAGTAGGAAAAACGTCAAGTGGAGAATTTATAGCCGACACTGCCTCATTTTACATTAGAAGTAGTATTAATTATGGTATTTGTCAATCGCTTCAATCAGGTAATTGGATAAGTTCGTCAACTTGGTCCTGCGGACATGAGCCAACCGCAACAGATATAGTAACAATAAATTTTGGTCATACCATAGTAGTTTCAACTTCTTCTGCTCAAGCACAGCAAGTTGTTAATAATGGTGGCAGACTTAAGTTTTTGGCAGATGGTACAACGGTTTCTATAAGTAAGAGTGATTGATTGCTATATTTTTACATTTCACAGTGCCAGGAAAAATACTTCTACCATTTACTATGAATTATGAGTTTCTAGTATTGATAAGTATAGGGACACATTTAGTTTCATTTAAACGGGCTGAATTGAATGAACAACTCGTGACCAACTGCCCCTAGTGCTAACCAGACGGCATAAAACA
>NZ_BAAHAD010000010.1:0-229798 GCF_054777855.1 Spirosoma jeollabukense | reverse complement strand
GTTTTCAGTATCTAACCTGTAACAGATTGATAATGAGCGACTTAGTTCTCTCTTTTCAATCTCCCTGATTGTTTGGGAGTGCAAAGGTACGAGACTTCAATTTATTTGTCAAGTAAATCTGAAAATAAATTTTTACTTGCTTTTCCTATTGGCTGCTCTTGCTAATTGGTGGCGGGGGTTGTGAGACCCAGTCGTCAACCGTTTTCCCTGATTTGGGACTGCAAAGGTAGGGGGCTGGGAGGCCTTTGTCAAGGCCTGAGAGAAAAATAAGTAGGTAGTTGCCAAAGATAATTTGGCAACTACCTACCAGTCAGGCACTTACAGCCGCATAAGAGCTAAACTTTTTTTAAAAGATGGTTTTTCTTCCCTTTTGAAACCAATACGTAGCGTCCCTGTAGCCACTCCAAGTCCGTAGATGCACCCGGATCAGCCACTTTTGTTTTGTTTATACTGACCGCATTTTGCGTAATGGCCCGACGAGCTTCTCCCTTTGAGGCATACACTTCTCCCCTACTGGCAACAGATAACAGATCTGTAATGTCTTTACTGTTGGCTAGTTCTTCAGTTGAGACTTCGGTTTGAGGTACGCCTTCAAAAATAACATCAAATTCATGAGCCTGAATTGAACGTAGCGTCTCGAGCGTGGCTTTCCCAAATAAGACCTCTGAGGCTTTTACGGCTAATTCATATCCAGCCTGAGAATGTATACGAGTTGTTACGTCCTCGGCAATTGCTTTCTGTAAGATTCGCAAATGCGGTGCTTCGGCATGTTGACGTTCCAGCTCTTCGATTTCTTCCCGGGATAAAAGGGTAAATACACGAATTAGGCGCGGACAATCGGCATCCGTTGTATTGAGCCAGAATTGGTAGAACTGATAAGGCGATGTCAGAGCGGGATCAAGCCAGACGTTGCCGCTTTCGGACTTACCGAATTTAGTGCCGTCGGCTTTAGTCACGAGGGGCGTTGTCAGGGCATAGGCCAAATGGTCTTCGTGCGTAGCATTTTCGCCAGCTTCCTTGCGTCGGATGAGTTCGGTTCCAGTGGTGATATTGCCCCATTGATCGGAGCCACCCATTTGTAGACGAACGTTTTTGTTTTTGTAGAGCCAGTAAAAGTCGTAGCCTTGCAATAGTTGGTACGAGAATTCGGTGAATGAAATTCCGGTTTCGAGCCGCTTTTTGACTGAATCTTTCGCCATCATGTAGTTGACGGTGATATGCTTACCGGCCTCGCGTAGAAAACCAAGGAACGATATTTCTTTGAACCAATCGTAGTTATTGACCATTTCGGCAGAATTGGCTCCACTTTCGAAATCAAGGAATTTGGTCAGCTGCTGGCGAATACCTTCCTGGTTCCGACGTAGTGTTTCTTCAGACAAAAATTCGCGCTCGGCTGCTTTACCTGATGGATCCCCAATCATACCTGTAGCCCCACCAACCAGCGCAAACGGTTTGTGACCCGCTCGTTGGAGATGCACTAATAACATAACTGTAGCGAGGTTACCAATATGAAGTGACGCAGCCGTTGGGTCGAAACCAATATAACCCGCTGTCATTTCCTTCTGGAGCTGTTCTTCGGTGCCGGGGGTCATGTCATTCAACATACCACGCCAGCGGAGTTCTTCAATGAAATTCATAATTGGGGAAGAGAGGGAGGAAAAGGAAAGAGAGGGGAAAAGGAAAATAAACAAGCATAGTTTTTTTCGTTTCTTCCTCTTTCTTCTTTTCCTCCTTTTTTCTGCAAAACTAGTAGTTTATGGCAAAAGCAATGACGAATCACCGTAACTAAGGAAGCGATAATCGTTTGCCAAGGCTTCCTTATATATATACTTCCAATCGTCGCCGATGAGAGCCGCAATCAACAGAATCAATGTGGAGCCGGGTTGGTGAAAGTTGGTGACGATCCCCTTGCACACTCTTACCTGATAACCGGGTGTAATGTAGATACCAGTATGCGCTACAACCGACTCCTTATTCGTACTAGTAAGGTAATTTAAAACGGCCGTTAAGGCCTCGTCAACTTTTGGCTGTTGATCGGCTGAGAGTTGGTACGCGTAATACTGATCAAGTGAAAACGGATCAGGCTCATTACGCAGAAGTTTTACACCCATCCAGTATAAACTTTCCAACGCCCGCATAGACGTAGTACCTACCGCAATTATATGACCCAGGTGACCCAGTAAATTACGCAGGTTCTGTTGTGTATAAACGACTTGCTCCGTGTGCATGTGATGTTGCCGAACATTATCCGTTTTGATTGGCTGGAAGGTTCCGGCGCCAACATGCAGGGTCAGGTAATCGTGTTCCAGGCCATGTTCAGCTAACGTGTCAAATATGGCAGGGGTGAAATGTAAGCCAGCAGTAGGGGCTGCGACAGCTCCCTCCTGCTTCGAGTACACGGTCTGATACGTATCCCGATCTAGGTCGGTAGCGTCGCGTTTTAAATACGGCGGCAGCGGAATTTCACCCGCCAGCTGAATAAGCTGAGCGAATGTCAGATCAACGGGTTGCCAACTTAGGCGTACCACCGACGTCTCATAGTTGTACCAGCTGGCAGTGAGTGTTACGTCGCCGGTTGGTGTCGGGAATGTGGTTTGCAGGGATTCGTCCTGTTTCCAGCGTTTACGGTTGCCAATCATACCCTGCCATATGGCTGAACCCGTCGTCTCCATAGCCTGACTGATGGGCAGATTATTTGGAACCGGATTCAGTAAAAACAGTTCAATAATGGCGCCCGTTGGTTTCGTAAAATACAACCGCGCCGGAATAACCTTTGTATTGTTGAAAACCAGGAAACTAGCCTCAGGCAATAGATCGGCTAAGCTGGAAAAGCGTTCATGGCTAATCAGACCACTTTTATACACGAGCAGTTTCGATGCATCGCGTTGGGGTAATGGAAAGCGGGCAATACGTTCATCGGGCAAATTGTATTGAAACTCGCTCAGCAATAGTTCATCCGTTTCACTCATCTTCACTGGGTTTTCTGAACAAACGAATCGGCAACCAGGCAATCACAGCAATCAGGATAAATGTACTAAGTGGTAATAGCCACGCATATTCAACTGCCCGAATCGGCCGGTCGGATCGATTAAGAAATGAGAGTACCAACAATCCTAACCCGAGGATCGTATTAATGGACGACATCAATAGGCTAAACCATTCCTTAAAAACCACGTTCAATTCTGGTCGGTGCGTTGCCCAGACACGTTGATTCGGTACTGGAATCTGATCGGTCGGAACTTTAAGAAACAGGCGCCCAATCAGATTAAGCAACGTATTGTTAATCAGAAAGATAGCGATAGCGATGTAAAAAATCGTTTCTCGATTGATCGTTTGAAGAGGATGATTGAGTTCATCGAAACGTACCACAACATTATCGGGGTACGAAATATAACTACTAAACAGAGCGAATAAGAATCCGACAATGGACAAAACACGCCACACACGGACGAAAAAAGTACCTGCTTTCATGTAAATAAGCGAAAGAGCGAAAGACTGAAAGATCGATCCGTTATAAGGTGAATCGAGCGGCCAATCCAATGCGACTTGATAAGCAATCAGTCTGATTTTTCAAATCAGGGCGCAAAGGTACGGCTCGAATGGGGGAAATCCGTTAGCTTAGCTATTTGTTGATGAGTTTGGTTATGAAGATTTACACAAAAACTGGAGATAAAGGGCAAACGGCACTCATTGGTGGGCGTCGGGTAAGCAAAGCGGATTTGCGCATTGACACGTACGGAACAGTAGACGAACTGAATTCGTGGATCGGTTTAGTACGTGACCAGGCAGTAAATGTCGACCGGAAAGAGTTATTGAAAGAGATTCAGGATCGACTGTTCACGGTTGGTTCAGAACTGGCAACAGATCCTATGAAAGCGTCCGTCCAGACCGGCTCCAAACGGGCAATGCCAGCCATTGCACCCGAAGATATTACGTTGCTGGAACAGGCAATGGATGAGATGGATGCCGAATTACCAGAATTAAGAGCGTTTGTTTTGCCAGGTGGACACGAATCGGTGTCGTTTTGTCATTTAGCCCGAACGGTCTGTCGGCGGGCCGAGCGTTTGGTAATTAGTCTCAATGATAATGCCCCAGTTGATGAGTTCGTATTGCAATATCTTAATCGACTATCTGATTATTTATTCGTACTCGGACGAAAAATGGCACAGGAATTACACGCCGAAGAAGTTGTGTGGAAGCCAAGAGTATGATTTTCCCGATGCTTCTTGGCAGCTATTTTCTCACCGTAGCTACCGATCAAAAAAAAGTTGTCTTGACAACTAAATTTAGTCAATCTATTTTTTTAGCTTTGCCGCAGGTGTTTTTCAGCCACCTAACTCATTACTTAATACCCTGATTATGACGACGGACGTCTTACAAATTGAACTGCGGAAAGTGGAGCACTCCCGCATTCAGGAGGTAGATTTTAATCATCTGCCTTTCGGAAAACATTTCTCGGACCACATGTTTGTGGCCGATTTCGTAGACGGTGAATGGCAAAATCAAATGATTGTGCCATTCGACAATTTCACGCTAAGTCCTGCTCTGTCGTCGCTACACTATGGTCAATCCATTTTTGAAGGCATGAAAGCTTTCAAAAATGAAGCGGGCCAGGTTTCGCTGTTCCGCCCTTATGCCAACTTTGAGCGTATGAACGAATCAGCCCGCCGGATGTGTATGGCTACGCTTCCTGAAGAGGTATTTATTGGTGGACTGGAAGCGCTGCTACGTGTTGACGCTGACTGGGTACCTGATGCGCCAGAAAGCTCACTTTATGTGCGGCCGTATATGTTCGCGACCGACACTTTCCTGGGTGTAGCTCCGTCGAAGACGTATCGTTTCTGCATTTTTACATGCCCGGTTGGTGCTTATTACTCAAATCCGCCCAAACTGAAAGTAGAGACCGAATTTATCCGGTCGGCTCCGGGTGGTGTGGGGTACGCCAAATGTGCTGGTAATTACGGCGGTTCGCTGTACCCAACACTAATGGCGCAACAGCAGGGCTATGACCAATTGATCTGGACCGATGCCCGCGAGCACAAGTACATTGAGGAATCGGGCACGATGAATATCATGTTCATGATCGACGGCAAATTAATAACGCCCGCTACGTCCGATTCGATTCTGAAGGGTGTGACGCGTGATTCGATCATACAAATCGCCCGCAGTTGGGGGATTACTGTTGAAGAGCGATTAGTATCGGTTGAGGAAATCATTGGGGCAATTGAAGCAGGGCGTCTTTCAGAAGCCTTCGGGGCCGGAACGGCTGTAGGTTCGGCGCCGTATTCGCTCATCGGATACAATGGCAAGGATTATATGCTACCGGAGTTTGCACCGGAAGAATCCTTTGCCGTTCGCATCAAAAATTATCTCTCTGATCTTCGTACGGGTAAAGTGGAAGACAGCTTCGGCTGGATGCACAAGGTTTAGGTTTATACTATAAGTTAAAGACAAACGCCCCGGCCACATGGCCGGGGCGTTTGCATTTGCAGGCTTGTCCCTTGGCCTATTTAATTAGTTTGTAATTAGTTTTCACTACGTATACCGTCGTGCTGTATTCGGAAAGGAGATGCCAACTTGCCTATAGCGAGTACGCACGAGGGTCGCGATGGTGAACGTAAGAGATTAATTCGTACAAAAAAGCTCTACTTCGCCGAAGCGGTCGTTGCGCCACCGGCGGGAGCAATCTTGATTTTCAGGCCAAAGTCTTTGCCTTTCGATACGTCTTTCAACGTAACCGTTTCTCCCTTTGAGTTCGTCCAGACTGTTCCTGAATTTCCGGACTTGGGCGCACCATATCGAGTGGCAAAATACGTACCCAATTGTTTCTGATAGTCCGTAACAGACTGGCGGCTATTCAGGAATAAATCGACCTCAATGGCGGATACTTTCTTATTCGCCTGATAATACAGCATATCGGCAGTTTCCAGGTTGGCGAACTCAATGGTGTAGCCAATGTGCGTTGCATCGCTCTCGAATGATTCGCCCTTTTCAGTGGCTTTTACTTTGCTAAAGTCATCACCGAGATTAATACCGCGCCAATCGCTATCCATCGTCAGACCCAGATCGGCTAGGTGACCGGTGATGGCGACATCCGTTGCTGTTTCAGAAATCGATGACTGAGCCGTTGAATCAGGAGACTGGCTATCTGTCTGCTGGCGGCTATTACAGGCAGTAAAAACGACGGTCGAAAGGCAAATGGCTACCGTAAGGAAATGTTTATTCATATGTATCAGGTTGATTCTACAAAGGTACGTTATTGGCCTCATTAGAGACTGGGCTTTGCACAAAAACCGTTCCCTAGAAAAATAAGCGCATATACGCAAAATATTGAACTTTACAGATTAAATCCTAGACTAATCTAATTAATTGAGTAGTTAAAGGAACTCAAACAAACAAACAAAGTTGATGGGTTTATAACACTAGGACTTTCGCTTAGAGCCGTGCGACCATTCAAAACCGTGGCACGGCTCTAAGCGAAAGTCTTAAACACTCATCCTCGAATAGCTATTTCAATTATGCATTTTCCCTTATTCGGCGCTGCTCCAATTCCCTTCGATAATTTACATACTATTGAGAAAAACATACCTAATATTATCCTTTGGGCGGTTCCTGTCATGCTATTTTTTACCGTCATAGAGATGGCCGTTGCATACTATCAGGAGAAAGAGTTCTATGAGAAAAAGGAAACGATCGGTTCTATTCTGGTGGGTCTGGGCAATCTCGTTGTCACCGCGGGCCTGAAAGTCGGATTACTTTATTTATGTATCTGGGTGTATAATCTGATTCCCTGGCGGATGGAATTACAGTGGTGGACTTTGATTCCGTGCTACGTTATTTACGATTTTTTCAGTTACTGGGCACACCGCGTTTCGCACGAGCAGCGATTCTGGTGGGCTACGCATGTGGTGCACCACTCCGGCGAACATTACAACCTAACGGTTTCCTATCGGCTGAGCTGGATACAGCACCTGAAGATTATCTTCTTTTTGCCCGTAGCGTTCATGGGTTTTCATCCAATTATCTTTTTCGTGACGAACCAGATTGCGGTCTTGTTCCAGTTTTGGGTACATACCGAATATATCCGTCGGATGCCCGCCTGGGTCGAATACATTTTTGCTACGCCCTCCAATCATCGCGTACATCACGGCACGCAGGAACAATATATCGACAAGAATTTTGGCGCTACGTTCATTTTCTGGGATCGTATGTTCGGCACATTTGAACCTGAAATTGAGCCGGTTACGTATGGAATTACGACCAATATTCCGAACAAAGCCAACCCGATATTTATCAACTTCCACGAACTCACCGATATGGCCAAGGATGTGAAACAGGCTAAAGGACTTCGTAAAAAGCTTTTTTACATTTTTGGTAGCCCCATCAAAATTGCCGAAGAGAAGAAGCAGCAGGAGATTCGGGAAGCCGTTGATAGTGAGGTCGCCGTCTAGCGAATTCTTTTTTCTAGCTCACACGTTTTCCGTGCAGGAGCATATCGACTGCGTTATCGAACGAGCCAGCCAGCGTAACCTGCCCAGCGTTGATAAAGAATATCTCGTCGGCACTTTCAATGGTGTTCAGGCGGTGGGCAATAATGATACGTGTCGTTTTTTCGGGTAAATTTTGCAGGATTTCGTCCAGCAATTGTTCGGTAATGGTGTCAATATTAGCCGTGGCCTCGTCCAGAATCAGCAAATCCGGATTACGTAACACAGCCCGCATGAATGCGATTAACTGTTTCTGTCCCAGGCTGATCGCGTCGCCAGTTGTCTTGACTTTGGTATCCAACCCATTGTCAAACCGCTCCAGCAATCCGTTCAGATTTGCCTTTCGGATAACCTCCGCCAGTTGCTCATTGGAATAGGACTGATAAGTCTCATTACCGTAAAGAATATTTTCCCGAACGGTACCCGTGAACAGAAACGGCTCCTGCAAGATGAAGCCAATCTTACGAGTGCGTTCCTCTGAACTATAGGAACGTATGTCTTTGCCATCAAGCAGTACGGTTCCACTGGTCGGATCGTATAAGCGGGCAATCAGTGACGCCGTTGTAGTTTTTCCACCGCCGGTCGGGCCGACCAGTGCATACGTTTTGCCCCGCTCCAAATCAAAGTTGATCGTGTGTAGCACCTCCTGTCCATCCGGATAGCTGAATGAAACGTTCCGGAAGGCCAGCAACGGAGCGTTTGGCTCTACCAGCGAATTTTCGACGGTTTGTAAATTCGTTTGCATAGCCAGTAGGTGCGATATGCGATCCCAGGCTGCCATAGCTACCTGAAAGTTGGCCCACAACGTAGCGAGTTGGCGAAGCGGATTATAAAAATTGGTGATGTATGATAAAAAACTAATCAGCAGGCCGATAGAGAAATGACCCGTTGAAATTAAGTAGATGCCGAAGGTGAGCACGATTAACTGGCCAAAATTGGCGGCCAGTCCAATCACGGGCATAAAAATATTGTTGGCCAAACCGGCTCCAATAGCCGTTTTATAGTTAAGCTGGTTTGCTTCCTCAAAACGTTTGCGAAAATAGTCACGTCGGTTAAAGGCGATGATCACCTTGAAGTTGGTTAGGCTTTCCTGAATTTCGGCGCTCATATTTCCGACACTATTCAGGTTGACGGCATTCTTTCGTTTTACCCAGGCCGATGTCGCCTGGGTGAATACCCACATCAGAATAGCCGGAGACAACGCTGCTGCGCCCAGTGGCAGATCGATAAACAACAGAAAAAGGCCCGCCCCGGTCATAATAAAAATACTCCCCACAAACTGCATCAGCGATTGTGAAAAAAACTGATTGAGTTTATCGGTGTCGTTATTGATCCGGGAAATGAGGTCGCCCGCCTGGTTCTGATTGAAAAACGCCACAGGCAAATCCTGTAGCTTATTGAATACCGCATTCCGAAGTTTAAACAAAGTGCGTTGCCCTACCCCACCCATCAGGCGCGATTGCAGGTAATTGGTTCCGAAAGCGACTACGTAAACGACCAGCAGAATACTAACATTTCGCAGGACACCGTCATACTGTTTCGTCTGAATATACTTGTCGACGGTTTGACCCACCAGCATTGGGCCAACTAAGGTCAACCCTGAATTGACTAGAATGGCGATGAACGCCAGAATGAGTGTCTGGCGTTCATCGTCAATCAGGGCCAGCAATTTTCCAAGGGCTTTGTACGTAGCGTTTTTTTCTTCTTTCTGCCCGACAAACTGTTTAAGATCGTAGTTCATATTGGCTGGTGCTACGTTGGGATTGATAGATCTGGACGTATTCGGGGCTGGTTTGCATCAGTTCCGGGTGTGTCCCTATGGCAATAATTTCTCCCTCCATGAGCAGAATTATCTGTTCATAGTCTTCAATGGAAGCAATTTTCTGGGTCACGGCAATGAGCGTCAGGCCGGGATAGTTCTGCTGAACGTTAGCCAGAATTTTCTGCTCTGTGCTGGTATCAACCCGGGCGGTGAAATCGTCAAGCAGTAATACGTTGGGATTAAGCGCCAGCGCGCGGGCCAGCATGATACGTTGTTTCTGCCCACCCGAAAGGCTGGAACCCCGTTCCGAAACGACCGTCTGCAATCTCTCGGGTAAGGATTCAATAAAACCGCTTAATTCGGACGTAGTGATGGCCTTTTTGAGCGATGCATCGGTTACGGTTTCACTGAAGGCAATGTTTTCGCGCAGACTCAAATTGAAAATGATGCTATCCTGAAAGACAAACCCTACCTGCTGATGGAAAACATCTTCATCGTAGCTGTCGATCGGGATGCCGCCGTAGTGTACGCTACCCTCTGTTGGCTTAATCAAACCGGTCAGCAGGAATAACAACTGACTTTTACCCGCGGCCGTTGGCCCAACAACGGCCGTTCGTGTTCCGGCTTTCACCGAGAAAGAAACATTCTTGAGGGCGGGCTTTTCACCGTAGTAAACCGATACGTTCTGAAGGTCAATATTTCCCTTCAGGGTTGAATTGACCGTACCCGTGCTGGCTGTTTCGGGCGTTTGAAGTACTTCGCTAACGCGTTGATAAGAAGCCGACGCCTGCGCGATCACGTTGCTCATGAAACCAATGACAATGATCGGGAAAACCAGCATGGCCAGATAGCCATTGAAAGCGGCAAAATCGCCCAGCGACATACTTCCGGCAATGACAAACTTGCCACCTAACACCAGAATAGCCAGCCCAGCCATACCAGCCGTAAAACTGATAACCGGAATAAGTCCCGCAAACAGTCGCAGAATGGCCAGCCCTAACTCTTTGGCATCGGTATTGGCCGCCAGAAACTTAGTATACTCAAGTTGCTGGGAATTAAGTACCCGAATTAGTGATGCACCCAGGATGCTTTCGTTGATGACTTTATTGAGCCAGTCGATTACTTCGCGGCTTTTGACGAACAGAACCCGCACTTTTTTCAGCACCAGAAAGAACGTAACGCCGATGATCGGCACTATGGTCAATACAGCTAAAGCTAGTTTCCAATTGATGTTGATCAATAAAATACTGGCTCCAATAATAATACAAAGCGACGAAACGATGGACACTATCGCCTGTGACACAAACAGTTTGACCGAATCAATATCCGACGTCAGGTTTGTCAACAATCGGGATGGATTGGCCTGCTGGATATAGGCAAAGCTCTGACGCGAAATTTTCGTTGCCAGTTCGGTCCGCAAATCCTTCGCTACCCGCTCCGACGCGTATGTCTGAACGACACTCTGGAGATAGGTGAAGACAAAAATGAATAGTGCCGCCACCAGAAACTCAACGATTGTCGTTCGCAGCACATATGTACCGGCGGAGTAGGCGTCGATCCCATGCTTGATAATCATCGGCAACAGCAAGTTCACGCCATTGCTCACCAATGCCAGAAAGATCAGCAGCATGATCATTCGGGAATAGGGTTTCAGCAGACTAAGCAGGGGAGATGACGGCTTCCTGGGCGCTTCTTTTTGGGGAACAGCGTTATCCATAATCAATCCTAAAAAACGGAGGCTCTAGCTAAAGTAAAGCATCACCCAAAGGTAAGTAAATTAGGAACGTACCGCCATGTAACGTGGCTGGCATACGGATTAACAGAACATTAAAATGAGAGTGGATTTATAGAATAACTCAATTATGCGTAGTGCTGGGTAGATTATATTCTATTGTTCAGAATAATAATTTTGTCAACTTTGACTAATGTTTAGCTCATTTGATGGCGTCCGAATTTATATTTATCCACGTGACCATAGTCCACCTCATTTTCATGCTTACTACGCTGAATATGAAGCCTTAATTAATATTAGAACACTAGAAATTATGGTTGGCGAGCTACCAGGCAAACAACTAAAGCGCGTACTAAAATGGGCTGGATTAGTTCAAAATGAACTGTTAGACGAATTTATTCGATTACAACAACTATGAGCCAGTTACCACGTATTACTGAAATAATTAAAGTCGAGCCATTCAAAATAACCTGTCGCTGGTCAACCGGTGAGGTGCGGGTTATTGATTTTGAGCCAATTTTTCAGGAATGGAAGTTGGAGCAACAATCGTCCGAAAGTTCCTTACTGGATTATGAACAATTTAAGTATGTCTCCATTAGTGAGCAGAAAACACTCCAGTGGGTTAATATCTTAACATCCCATAAATATTGGGATGAATCAGGAAATGCCAGTGAACAAAAAAGCCCTCTGACCTATGATGCGGATGGCTTATATAGCAAGAGTCAACCTTTAGAGTTCTATCGTTTGGTACCCATTACCGATAGACAACAAGCTGCTTAACTTACAACTCCTGCGCCAGGTTGAAGAAAAAACCAGACTTTCCCTGAGCGTTGATTGTCCCACTAAAACGCATTACCAGGTTGTAAAATGATACGATGTCCAGGCTCATACCAGTTCCAACAAGAAGGCGATTGGCCAACTGACTCTGATACTGTTCTGCTACGGTGCTTCTAACGTAGCCCGCATCGGCGAAACCTGTTATATAAATCGAAATCGGCACGGTGTTGAATTGACGAATGTGCAGCCAGTTGAGTTGTTTTCGGGTATTAACAAGCTGATACCGAATACTATTTCGCCAGGTTGCCGTCCGCTGTCCGTCTATTACATATAATTCATAGCCCCGAACGTTATCGACGGAATTTCCCAGACCACGCAGATTGAAATAAGGTTGGCGCGTTGGCCAGGTAGAGCGCCCCCGCAAGCTACCCGCGGCATAAAATCGATTGCCCAGCGGCCAGTAACGCGTTACGGATGCCGACAGATCCAGAAAGTGAAAGTCATCACCCGGCAAGATGCCCGATACACCAACATTGCCGGAAAACAACGTCCCCCGCAACGGATACACGACGTTATCGCGTCGGTCATACCGATACGTATAACTCATGGCCAGGAATTTTTGACTGGTACGGCCATCCAGAAAATAGTCCGGGTTGATACGGGCTATGGTGTCGGCAATGGTGTTGTGCGTATACCGCGTATCAAACGTATGGTAGTGATATAGCCCACGCCGATGGGTCAGCGTGACGGCTGCGTACCTCCGTTCGCGAAGTACATTTTCTGACTTTACGTAAACCCATTTATCGGCCAGCGTCCGGTACGGAATTTCTTTGTTCGTTATGTATCCCACATCGACCCGCAACCCAATCCGCTGCGCTTTATCAATATAGGGTTTGGCATAAGACAGGACAGTTCGTTGTAGAAACCCCCGCTCAATAATCACCTGAAGTCGGTCATTGTTGCCCGTTACGTTGCGGTAACTAAGATGGCCTCCATAAATTACCCGACTGAAATCGTGCCCCCGGTCATACCACCACTCATTAAAATTCCGGTCAGCCAGATCGAACACCGGATAGGCAATGAGGTACCATCGCTCTTTCATGATAATCGTCAGATCGAGCTGGGTAAGCTGGGTAGAATCGTCGGATGGGGTAAGCCGCGTCTCGGTATCTACCGTAACAAACAGGGTTGTATTGTTAATATTTCGCTGATCCCAGGATACGCGCTCCGGCAGGGTAGACAGCCGAACAGAGTCGCCAACACGGAGTGTCATTTCCCGTAGAATAATCCGGTCGCGGGTGCGGTAGTTTCCCTTGAGCGTAACCGATCGGACAACAACCTTTTGTGTTGAGTCGACCAATCCATTAGCCCGCGCAAATTGAGACGATACGAATAGCGCCATCAGGAGGAGAGCAACGGACGGCCACGTTTTGGGAATCATGCTCAAAAGTACGCCTTTTCAAAAAAATAAGACAAGTATATCCCCATATCCTGCAAATACGTATGTATTATTGTTCGCTATTTAGTAAAACCTATGATGACTGATAAATATACGACAATCTATGCAAACGGGAAATATTCAGGAGCCAGCCAGGAAAGCTAAACCCACCTTACGTTTCTGGCAAATCTGGAACATGAGTTTCGGATTTTTTGGTATCCAATATGGTTTCGGTTTGCAGCAAGCCAACATGAGTCCCATTTTCCGGTATCTGAATGCCGACGAAGCTAACATCCCGATTCTGTGGCTGGCAGGTCCCATAACCGGGCTGATTGTACAGCCAATTATTGGTTCCCTAAGTGACCGTACCTGGTCGACGCGCTGGGGCCGCCGAAAGCCCTTTTTCCTGATCGGAGCCATCGTTACCAGTCTGGCTTTATTCCTCATGCCCAATTCGTCGGCCCTGTGGATGGCCGCCAGCCTGATGTGGATTCTGGATACGGGGCTCAACATTACACAAGAGCCATTTCGCGCCTTTATTGGTGACAAACTCAACGATCAGCAGCGCGATTTGGGGTTTGCCGTGCAAAGTTTCTTTGTTGGATTTGGCCAGACTCTGGCGAATCTGATGCCAACCATTTTTCGACTTCTGGGCTTAACGACAACGGCCGTTGTGGCGGCTGGTGTCATTCCCGACAGCATAAAATTCCCGTTTTATATTGGCGGTGTCGCTGTTCTGCTGGCCGTTTTGTGGACTGTCTATACAACGAATGAGTACCCACCAGATGACATGGAGGAATTCAACCGCCAGAAACAGGAGGGCAGCGGTATTGGCGGGGCTTTTTCGGAAATTTTTCTAGCCTTCAAAGAAATGCCGGCTACCATGAAGCAGTTATGGTGGGTCAAGTTCTTCACGTGGTTCGGCCTGCCGCTTATGTGGCAATATTTAACGCTGGCCGTGGCTCGCCATGCCTTCAATGCCCCTAATGCCGACTCTCCGGGCTTTCAGGAAGGCACCGAATGGGGAAATCTGTGCTTTGCCATGTTCAACGTAGGCTGTTTCAGTATTTCCTTTTTCCTGCCCGCCATTGCCGAACGTATCGGTCGCCGGGCTACCCACGCTACGTTCCTGATGATTGGTGGGCTGGGTTTTCTATCGATGCTGCTGTCGGACGATAAATACGTTTTCTTTATCGGGATGACCTTAGTGGGGTTGGCCTGGGGATCAATTCTGTCCATGCCCTACGTATTACTTTCCGGTTCGGTCCCTCCCGAACGCATGGGTGTTTACATGGGTATTTTCAACGGTTTTATTGTTGTTCCTCAGATCGTTAATAATTTAACCGTACGATTTTTTTACCCGACGTTGCTGAAAAACGACCCGCGTAACGCACTGGCGCTGGCGGGTGTCTGTCTCCTTTTAGCAGCTGGCTCCTGTTTTCTGGTGAAAGAAAACAAAGCCAGCCAGGAAGCCGCTTTCCCAATTGAGCCTGGGGGAAATTAATACATAAACTCGTTTTTAATTTTCTATTCCGATTGTAATCTCCTCCTGTGTCGAGTAGTTTGCAATCGGAATATTTTTTGATAATTATGTCACAACGCTCCTACGCCCTCCTTTCCGTTGGTGAATTACTGGCCGATTTCATTGGTCATCATGTGTCGAGAAGTTTGCTTGATGCGCAGGATTTTCGTCGATACCAGGGGGGTAGCCCCGCTAACATGGCGTCGAACATGGCTCGACTGGGAAACCCAACCGCCCTGGTCGCCTGTGTTGGTACCGACAATATTGGCGAATACCTGACCCGACAAGTGGAAGAGTCTGGCGTTGACATTCAATTCATTACGTCCGACCCGCTGGAGCCGACCAGCATCGTGCTGGTTTCCCGTACGGCTGGTACGCCCGACTTCGTTGCC
Source organism: Spirosoma jeollabukense (assembly GCF_054777855.1). Lineage (NCBI taxonomy): Bacteria > Pseudomonadati > Bacteroidota > Cytophagia > Cytophagales > Cytophagaceae > Spirosoma > Spirosoma jeollabukense. The sequence continues at coordinate 214,688 of NZ_BAAHAD010000010.1, read as the reverse complement.
TACCGCCATGCCGACTCCCTAATCAAACCCGAACAATTACCCGACTCCTTGTTGGCACAGGCAGAGTTATTTCATACAACCTGCTTTGCGTTAAGCCGTCAACCGGCGCAGGATACTATTGTCGATGCCGCCAAACGGGCACAGGCGGCCGGTTGCCAGGTTACAATTGACGCCAATTATGCGCCAACGATATGGCCCGACCGTGAGCAAGCCTGGCGTGTAATCACGAATTATTGCTCGGCTGGCGCACTGGTTAAAGTCAGCGAGGATGATGCCGAACGTTTATATGGCTCCCCTCAACCGCCAGAGCGCATCCTGAACGATTTTCATCAAATGGGGGCAACGATTATTTGCCTGACACTTGGCGCGAATGGCAGTCTGGTATCGTATGAGAAGGGAAAGAAACAGGCCCGTATCCCTGGTAAAAAAATCGATGTTGTTGACGTAACGGGTGCTGGTGACGCCTACTGGGCTGGCTTCCTGACGGCGCACTTAGATGGATACGCACCGGGCAACTGTGCGATTGCCGGGGCGGCTTTAGCCAAAATGAAACTAACCCGGCAAGGCCCGCTACCCGATAAAGTCGACCGTAAAGTGATCTACGAGCAGTTTTTGTAGCCCACTTATTATCAAACAGGCGTGCCACGGTTATAAACCGTGGCACGCCTGTTTGATAATAACTCTATTATTTGCCTTATTTCAAATCCTCCAGCTTATCCAGGTCAATGTCTTCAATGGCCGATTTGATTTTGTCCATGCTGACGCCACGGCCCTCCGCCGTAACAATGAATCGCTTGTTTATCAACACCGCCACTTCACCATTTTTATCTTTGTTATCGTATTTCTCATACGATTTATTATCGCCCATTTTACTGGTTTTTTCGTAGCCGTTTTCGGTCTCTTTATCGATGTCGATCATCGACCAGGCCGCCAGCCCCATCATCATGGGGCCGCCACCCGCATCCACAATGGTGAGTTCAATCGTTTCACTCCCATCTTCATTTCCATATTTACCTTCAGCAGTCGATACATTATAGCCAGCCGCTCCGTTTTTCTCACCAGTAGCTTCTTTCCGGGGCAATCCATCCGCATCGGCGGGAAGCATTTCCTTCAGTTTTCGAAAGTCGATCGTTTCAACAGGGCCTTTCTTTGACATTTCTTCAGCCTGAGCGGCCAATTCCTTCACCGCACTTGCGGCACCCATCATGGATACAGATTCTTCGTCCTTTTTTTCTTCCTCTTTAGTTTTTCCGCAACCAGTCAACAATGTTACTGATAGCAATCCGGTCCAGAGCAGGGTCAGGTTTGTTTGCATGGTAATGTTGAAATGAGAATGGGTGATGATTTATTTGTCGGCAAACTACGTATTACCATCCTATAACGCATTAACTTTTGAGTAAACGTGTTTATGAACGAACCCCACTACTCAACTCGCTTGCTCAACACGTAGTAATTGGCGTCGACCGTCACTACGCTTTCCTGCTGAACAGGCAACGTTTTCCACTGTGTCGTAGGCTGCAATAACTTATAAGGTCCGGACTCGCCCAGACAAACCTGAACAGGCATGGCAAACCCTGCTACGCAATTAGCCCATCGGTACTGAATTCCACCCGCAACGGGACGGTATTCAAGCACCGGAATTCGAACGTCGCGCAGGTATTGATCGAATACGGGTTTCAGGTTAATTCCGGTTTGCTGGATCATATACTCCTCGATTTGCCTGGCTGTAACGGTCTGGTGGTAGAATGTCTTGTTCATACCGCGTAGCAACTGTCGCCATTTATCGTCGTTGTTCACGAGTTGTCGGATAGTATGGAGCATATTGCCCCCTTTGTAGTACATATCTGATGACCCCTCATGGTTGACATTATACGTACCAATGATCGGTTTATCATTCCGGATATTGGCGCGACACCCGATTACGTATTGCGCGCCAGCATCTTTCCCATAATAGTACTCCGTAAACAGGCATTCCGAGTAATTCGTAAAGCTCTCGTGAATCCACATGTCGGCTACGTCCTTGTAGGTAATATTATTGGCAAACCACTCGTGCCCCGACTCATGAACGATAATAAAATCCCAGAGCAGGCCCCAGCCCGTTCGGGAGAGGTCGCGGCCGAGGTAGCCGTTTTGAAAGTGATTCCCGTAGGTCACCGAACTTTGATGCTCCATGCCGAGGTACGGCGTTTCAACCAGTTTGTAGCCGTCTTCATAGAACGGATACGGACCAAACCAATACTCAAATGCTTTCATCATTTTGGGCACCTGCTGAAACTGCGTTTTGGCCGAATCGAGATGTTCGGGAAGAACATAGTAGTTCAACGCCAGCGGGCCTTTTTCCCCTTTATAAACTTCTGACCAGTGCTCATACCGGGCGATGTTGAGGTTAACGCCATAATTGTTGATCGGATTTACTACGTACCAATCAAAAGTTCGGGTGTGATCGGGGTTGGTGGTCACCTTTCGTAGCCGCCCATTCGATACGTCGGTCAGGTCTTCCGGAACGGTTACACTGATGGCCATCGAATCGGGCTCATCATACATGTGATCCTTGCAGGGCCACCACGCGCTCGCACCCAATCCCTGACAGGCCGTAGCGATAAACCAATTACCGGCTTTGTCGTGCGACCAGACCAGGCCTCCATCCCAAGGTGGACGTTTCGCCACGCGTGGCTTTCCGGCATATTCCACCGTTACCGATTCCGTCTGCCCGGGTCGTTGTACCTTGGTTAACTTTACAAAATAGGCGTTACCGTCCTGTTTGAAGGCTAGTGATTTTCCGTTCTGAACAACACGAACAACGCGCAACGGACGCTGTAAGTCCACCTGCATGGTCTGGCCAGGTTTCAGCACACGATATCGGATCATTGTCGAGCCACTCAATGTACTGTCAGTGGGTTGCACGCGGACGTTAAGGTGGTAAAAAGCCAGATCCCACCAGGCCCGCTCGGGTGTGATGGAACCACGTAGCGTGTCGTCATGGGTAAATACATAGCGTTGTGCCTGCGTGAGCATAGGCAGCACTAACAACAGACACAAACTTACAAATCGGGTCATGGTTTTATGGCGGTTAGCGCGGACCGGGTGGGCAGTATTTAAGCAGATAATTTGTGTATAGCGTTCGAAGGTGCTGCGACGTGCCCGGCCCTTCCGAAATACCATGCGTCCGGTTTGGATACGACATTAGCTGAAACTGCTTGTTGTATTTCACCAACTCGTTGATCAGCACTTCGGCGTTGTCGTAATGTACGTTATCGTCGCCGGTGCCGTGAATATAAAGCAAATTTCCCTGTAGATTTTTGGCATACGTAATGGGCGAACCAGCCACAAAATCCTCCCGGTTTTCCTGCGGCAAACCCATATACCGTTCCTGATAAATGTTATCGTAAAATAACTGGTTACCGACGGCAGCAATAGAAATTCCCGTTTTGTAAATCTCAGGATGCTGGAAAAGCAAATGCAACGTCGTGGAGCCACCTCCGCTCCAGCCCCAAACGGCCACGCGGCTCGTGTCAATGTAAGCGTGTTGAGAAAATAATTTCCTGGCCCCCATTGCCTGATCGCGGATGTTGGTACGGCCAATCTGCCGGTAAATCGACTTCCGCCAAGCGGCTCCTTTCAAATTGGGCGTTCCCCGATTGTCGAGTGCTACGTAGATGTAACCCGCTTTGGCCATATCACCCAGAAACATCCGATTCATGCCCACCGAAAAAACATCATTGACTGTACTGCTGGCAGGTTCGCCGTAAACGTAGAAAACAATCGGGTATTTCTTTGTGCTGTCGAAATCCGTAGGCTTGGCCATCCAGCCGTCCAGCGTCACCCCATCGTCGGTGGTGAGGTTAAAAAAGCTAACGTTTGGTTTGGCAACGGGCTTCATGCGCGATTCAATGCTTTCCGGCGTATTAACGGCCTTATGATCGGGCAAGCTAATCCACTCGCGAAGGGGTGGCGTCAGGTAATTTGTAAAGCTGTGTTGCGCCAGTCGACCGGTTGGCGAGATGGTATAATCGTGCGTCCCCGATAAACCGGCGGGTGTCATGCGTTCAGCTTTCCCCTTGCCATCCAGGCGGGTTCGGTAGAGATAACGCTGGTTCGTATTCTGGGGTGAGGCCATAAAGTAAATCTGTCCACCTGCCTCGTCGATCCGGCTAATCGACTCAATGTCATAGGCCCCAGGTGTCAATAAAACTTCGTTTTTACCGTCAATTGCCAAGCGGTACAAATGCCGCCAGCCATCTTTTTCAGACACCCACACAAAGGATTTGCCACCCTCCAGCCACTCCCAACCGCTTGGATCGTCGTTATTCCATCGCTCCTTTCCGTCAATCCAGGCTTTGTCGGTTTCGGTGTAAACGGGCGTAACGGCCTGATTGGTAGCCTGGCAGATAAACACTTTACTTTCGTTCTGTTTACGGTTCAGCTGCTGCACAATCACACTTCCTTTCTTAGGAAGCCACTCCATCCGAATGAGATAATGCTGCTGCGGATCACCCGGAAGATTGAGCCAGTTGGTTTTCCCGCCCAATGCAGTCACTATGCCGATACGGGCTGGTGATGGACTTTCACCCACTTTCGGATACTCGACCGGCACTACGTGTGAATAAGCCGAGTCGGTCGTATTCAGCATCAGATAATCCCGAATGTGGGTGGCATCCACCTGCCAGTAGGCAATCTGTTTGCTGTCCGGACTCCACCGGAAACCGTCACGGCAACCAAATTCTTCTTCGTACGCCCAGTCGAACGTACCGTTAATACGTTTACGCGTTCCGTCGGTGGTGAGTTGCGTTTGTTTGCCCGTTGCTACGTCTTCGGTATATAGGTTATGTTCACTCACATAGGCCACACTACGTCCATCCGGCGACAGCTTGGCATACATGAGCGACTGTGCCGGGCGCCCCTTCCCTACCTGACGGATCTGCCCGGCATTTCGGTTGATGAAGTAATAATCTCCCCGCGTATTATAGCGCCATACGCGAGCCGTATTGGTAAAAATCAGTACGTTGGCACTGTCAGGCGTGAACGTAAAATCAGCAACAGGCATTGCTGAGTCGCTCCCGGAACGACGCAGTTTGTCCTTTGATAACAGACTGGTTTTACGGCTCGTACGAATATCGGTTTGTACAATATCTCCCTGTTCAACAGCCGCGTAGGCGTTACCATCAGCGCTCCAGTGCATCTGACGACCGGGTATTTGTGCCTTTGCAAAACAGAAGGGAACGGCAGCCAGGAGTAAGGCCAGCCGGAAAATAGAAAAAGACGGGTTCACAGAATGAAGTGTATAGTTGAGGTAAGTAACCCTCAAAAATACAGCATTTCCATGAACCCGTCTCTGTTAAGGCACTTAGTTCTTCAGGACTCTATTTTCCTGGCTTCTTCCTGCGGGGATATAACAACCGGCGTCTGGTAGCTACGTATGACGAAGTAAATACCCATCAGTACGGCAGGAACACTCAGAATCTGACCCACATTCAGTGGCAACTTATCTTCGAAAGGCACCTGATTTTCTTTCAGATATTCGTAGAAAAACCGGAGTCCGAATATCCAGATCAGGAAAATACCCAGCATGCTTCCGCGCGGTGTTCGCTCCTTGTAGCGGTTCCAGAACCAAAGCAGCACCAGGAAAATCACCAAACATGAAATCGACTCATACAACTGGGCCGGGTGACGTGGGATTTTCGCGTATTCGGCATTATTCATGAACACAAACGCCCAGGGCACATCCGTCGGGCGACCGACGATCTCGGAATTCATCAGGTTACCGAAGCGAATACAGGCGCCCGCCAGCGCTACCACGATGACAATACGATCCGTTACCCACAGAAACGTCTGGTTCGTCAGTCGGCTTTCTTTCCGGCGCGAATACAGCCACAAGCCCGTTAAGATACCGATCGTAGCCCCGTGACTGGCCAAACCGGCAAAAGGGGGCGTGATAACGGTTAGGGGATGATGAAGTAAAACTTCAGGCTCATAGAACAGAAAATGACCGATGCGAGCACCCAGAATCGTGGCTATTACCATGTAAATCAGGAGTGTATCGGTATCGGCAACGGGCTTGTTCTCCTTCTTGAAAATATAGCCCATGATCTGCATCCCGATCAGAAACCCCAGTGCGAATAGAAGGCCATACCAACGCACCGAAAACGAGCCTATGTGAAAAATTTCGGGATTAACTTCCCAAATAATGTATTGAAGCATATAGAATCAGTGGCAATGTCGATTGATTTATGAACGACGGCGAGCAAAGATACGTATTGCGGGAAAGTTTTCGGCTGTTTTGGTGTTTACCCGTTCATGATGAAGTCAATTCTGATCGGACTGGTTAAGGTTTATCAGGCCATTGTGTCACCTTACTTCCCCAATGCCTGTCGGTATACACCAACCTGTTCGCAGTATACCATCGAAGCCATTCAAAAACACGGCGCCATTCGAGGTGGATGGATGGGATTGAAACGCATTAGCCGGTGCCATCCCTGGGGCGGACATGGCTACGATCCGGTGCCATAATTTCAGTCGTTAGTCGAAAGTTAATGGTGAGTAGTGGCTGTTGGACTATGACATTTTGACCTGTCGCACAAATCCGCCTGATTTTTGACTACCCATTATTTACTATTGACTATTGACTACTATGCTTGGTATAACTGCAGATAATAAACTAAAACGCCTGATTATTGTGGGCGACCGGGTGCTCATCAAACCCAAAGATCCCTCCGACCGTACAAGCAGCGGTTTATACTTACCCCCAACCGTACAGGAAAAAGAACAAGTTCAGTCGGGTTACGTTATTAAGGTGGGGCCGGGTTATCCCATTCCTACGCCAACCGAAGATGAGCCCTGGCGGGAAACCGAAGAAAAAGTGAAATACATGCCGCTTCAGGCACAGGAAGGCGATGTCGCGCTGTATCTGCAACGCAACGCCATTGAGTTGCAGTATGAAGGCGAGCAGTACGTCATTGTGCCGCAGGGCTCAATCCTGATGCTGGAACGACTGGAGGATTTATAAAAACTGCGGCTGGAAAGCCGCATTGCGGCAAACACTATGCGAAGCCATTGGTTGATATCTCTGACAGTCCTGCTAATGGGGCTTACTTTTTTTATGGAAAGCGTAGCGAACCAGCAAAAATCGCTCAAAGCGATACTAAGCGAAAAGAAAGATCATCGGCGCGTACTGTTGCTTTATGTACGCGATGATGCGCAACATTATAGCCTTGAACAACAGGAAGCTCTCACCGAAGCGCATGAAGGGGTAGCGGAACGTGATCTGGACGTTATCGTGCTGGTTGCGTCGACGGTCATGGAACCCGACCGCCAGTTCCTGATGCACGATTACAAGCTCAATCCATCCGATGGATTTGTCGGCTGGTTAATCGGCAAAGATGGGGGAGTGAAGAAAACCTATAAAAAGCCTGTCTCGACTAAGGAGTTGTTCGATACGATCGACAGCATGCCGATGCGGAAGCAGGAAAAGCAATAAGTTCGAACCAGGATTTATATGATTTCGCTGACTGACTATGATTTTTGTTGGATAATTTTTCAAAGAAAGCAATTTAACTGCGCAAGCAAAACCATAGTCAGTCAGCGAAATCATATAAATCCTGGTTCAGATTAGAGTGTCTCCAGATAACGTAGCGCTCTGGCTAATTCGGACCAGGATTTTAGCTTCACTTTTTGATCGGCCGCATATTGGTCAATACGGCTGGCTTGCTGCGGCAGCGCTGCCACCAGTGACTTTTTGCTGGCAACTATCGACTTCATTTGCCCATCCGCTAGTTTTAGAAAGTAATTTTCGGACGGAGGCTGGGCGTTGGCAATCCATAAGTAATACTCTTCCCGGGTATCAAACCTTTCCTTGCCAAAGTCATTCTCCATTGGGTTCGTATTTTTCTTGATATCAGACCGGATGTGTTTCACCAGTTTGGTCATGCGTCCATCGTAAAGCACCTGATAAAATTCGCTGGCGGTCCATGTACCTACAGCCGGAAAGCCTTTTTTGAAGGTCAGCGTATCAGGTCCCCAGATCACAAATTCGGAAACGGGACTTTTAGGCGTCATCACCTGCTTATCCTGAATATATTCGACTTCGCCCGTTTGAGAATTATACCGTAGCTGGGTGGTTGTCCGCTTAGTCCCATCCATGATCCACCCATTTTTCATCGTTTCCGAGGGCAGATAGGGCGATCCTTCAATGTTTTTATAACGTGTAAGATAGGGATCGTAGATCTGAATGGTTTGCACGGTGTTCGCATCCGAAGACGTTATTATCGCCTGAGATCGGGCATACGTTGTTGCGATCACGATTAAGCACATGAGTCCGATATAAAATTGTCTGTGCATATAGTTTTTATATTGCTAAAAATAAACCATCATTGATTGCGCTGGTCAAGATAAGCACATCTGTTCTTTTAAGAACCTTCGCTTAGCGCCGTGCCACGGTTTTGAACCGTGGCACGGCGCTAAGCGAAGGTTCTATTTATATCTTCTTTAATTTCTACTGACCTTTATCGCCGAATTTAGTGGCTTCAGTAATGCCTTTCCATGTATCGGTCCGGAAAGGGACGGCCGGAAAATTCTCCTGATTATACAGGTTTACGTCACCGTTGTCATCGGCCCATCCGTAGCGTACGGCTACTGGTTTAGCCACCGAATCAGCATGAACGACAACAGAATTACCTTGAAGGTCGGCTTTCGCATAGTAGAATTTCTGGTCAGCACCCGCTACTTCAAATCCCTTTAAGTAGCCATATTTATCGTTTACGCGTAAGCCCCTGCCTACATTTCGAAACGTTAGAACCGCTTTGTTACCGTCAACTGTCATTTTATCAAACTGGGGTCCACGCGATGTTTCGCGGGGATTACTTTCGCTTTTCTGATAGGCTACCCGCATGGCCTCGGCCGCTAAACGCTTCCCAACATCTTCCTTATTCCTTGGGTGAATGTCCGTCCGTTCGCCGATATCCGACGTAACAGCCATGCCGGTATTGGGCAATTGCAGCGTCATGGTTTGCGCTTCCCGGAGTTCCGCCCACGTACTTCCATGCCGACTGTCGCCATTGGCAGCATTATAATTAGCTAACTGGACAAATAGAAAAGGAAAATCGTAACCCCAATGATGCCGCCAATCCTGAATCATTAGCGGAAATGCAGTGCGATACTGGTTCGCCCGCCCCGCATTCGACTCACCCTGATACCAGATAACGCCCTCAATGGCATACGGGATTAACGGATTCAGCATGGCGTTGAATAATTGGGTAGCATACGTATTGGGACCTGGTTTATAGGAAGAGGCAAAAATACTGGCCACCCGGTATTTCCATTTTCCCGCCAATGAGATTGTCAGATTTTCACCCGACAGGTTAAGTTGCTCCGCTGTACCAACCATTCCCCCAACGTTCCCCTTATCAACGATGCGTACAGCCACTACGTTACGTCCCGGTTTTAGTAAGCCATCGGGTATACTATACGCACGGACTCCACTACCTTTTTTACTGCCAATTAACTGACCATTTACGAACGTCGAGTCATTGTCGTCTACAGAGCCGATGTGTAACTGCATGTTGTTCAGTTTACTCCCTTCTGGAATGACTACCTCCTGCCGAAACCAAACAACACCATCAAATGTCGGCAGGCCGCCCCACTCCCAATCTCCGGGGACATTCATGGTTTTCCAGGCGCTATCATCCAACCCTACCGTTGCCCATGTTTGCTCCTCAGCAGCGCTGGGCAGCCCACCCTGTTGAGTCTGCACGAGCGCTTTCGTCCGCTCTAAACCATTCTGAATCACTTCCTCCTGAGTAGTCGGCAATTTATTGGCAACGATCCGTAATTCATCATGTTGATTCATGGCCGCCCGGCTGGTCCAGGTTTCGGAATGGGTGCCACCCCAGGACGTATTGATCAGCCCAATAGGCACATTCAATTCGCCTTGGAGCTGCTTAGCGAAGAAGTAACCAACGGCCGTGAAGTTAGGGGCCGTTTCGGGACTGCACACGACCCAACTGCCCTCCATATTATCTTTAGGCGTTAAGCTGAGGTCTTTTTTAACCAGCAATTGCCGAATCTGCGGATGAATGGCCCGGGGAATTTCCGTTTTGGCAGTAGACGCCGAACGAAGGGGCCACTCCATATTCGACTGACCGGAACAAATCCATACCTCCCCTGCCAGCACATCGTCGAACGTAACGGTATTGTTTTTCCCCCTGGCAACAAGTTGATAAGGCCCGCCCGCTTCCATTGGATCAAGCGTAATACGCCACTTACCATCTTTGCCTGCTTTTATGGTCTTGACCTGAGAAGCCAGCGTAACGGTCACTTTTTCGTTCGGGTCAGCCCAGCCCCAAACCGGCACGGGTTTTCGACGTTGTAGGACCATGTGCGACCCAAAAACGTTGGGTAAACGAACGTCGGCCAAAGCAGCCTGAACGACCAGTAAACCAACAAGAAGACTCCATACCAAACGTTTCATTTACTTTTCAGATTTTTAGGAAGAGAGGACATACCAGCGTGCAAGACACGAAAGCGCTTTTCAATTAAAAGGCAGAACGCCACTTTTATCCTTATGACTACCAAAAATCTTCAGGATGACGGCGGGCGTGGACTTGCTGTCCATTATAAATCCATAAGTGGCAGTGCGGGTATAATGACTAACTTACCTGACCAGAAAGACGCACTCAATGGCTACCGGCTGGATTTGCCCTAGTAGCCTCCACGTCGGAGCAAACTGGGAAATACACTTTTACTCGGGGAACTGAGCCACTATCAAACAGCCTACTAAACGTTGGGCAGGGCTAATTGCACTATTAGCATACTCAGGTGATTTTAGCGAATATGACCCATTTTACCCCGCACCTCCATTACATTGGGTGTAGTACGCCGGGTAGCAAAGGTATAGCGCAGGGTTAGGCCGTAACTCATACCACTGCCAGTACCCTGTAGTTGGGCTTCCTGAAAGGGCTTCCCATTGACTGTATACGTTACGTTGGTGTTGATGGAATTAGCAAAGCCGAAAAATTTTCGGGCTGAAATTCCCAGGTCAACGCTGTTGCTCAACCGAACATTGTATTCGGCACCTACTTCAGCTAAAGCCGTGAGTTGTGTATTCGTATGCGTACGGCCAGCCAAACGCATCGTATCGCGTGCTTCCCGATACCCCTGTTTTGCATAACTGATTAATGAAAAAATCCCTTCCTGCTCACCGCTGTTTGGGACAGCCCATAAACCACCACTCAGCCAGAAACCCGATCGTAGCCACGACTTACTGGTCGATAGCACCAGACGCTTACCCCGTACGACAAACGCATTTTGCCCATTCATATACCGAAAGACCAAGGGCGAACTAATGCTACGAACGGATACCTGCGTATGAATGGGAATTCGGGAATACCCCCCTTCTATCATCCAGCGCTCTCGTAAGGCCAGGCCGACCACGACACCCCAACTCGCTTTGGCAACCCGGTCGCTTTCAAGCAGGCCATTAATCGAATTATCGAGTTGAGCGTGATCCGTTTTGACGAATCCTTCCAGGGCAACGTACCAGCGATCCCGAATTTGGGGGCCGCCATAACGTGTTACCAATCGTTTATATTGATGTTCCTGAGCCGGTAACCGATAATAGTCCGCCACCCCCTGACCACAAACAGGCAGTACAGCTAAGCCAAACAGGAAAAACAGTAAGTAGCGTTTCATCATCAGCGGTCGGTTAAACTAATGCCTAAATAACGTGATAAATGTTTGTTTGTTAATTACTTAAGATAAAATAATTACAGATGTAATTTAACGGATTACTTAACGGTCTGTAAGTAAAACACGAACGTATTTATCATCTACTCAGTATTTAATAAGTTATTAATTTACAACACGTTACAAAAAGAAGCCCGATCCTAAAGAATCGGGCTGTCAAGTAGCATAAATGCTATAGTAACGTAGTAACGTACCGTTATGAACCGTGTTTCATAATAGGTACAGAAACGGTTACGTTGTCCCAGGCAATGGCAATGCTATTGTTGGATGGCGTAATGGTTAATTTTTCGATAGGTGTTTTGGTCGACGAAACCGGCACTTTGATCATCGCTACGTCGGCACCTTTAATTTTATCGTAATCATACGCTCCCCACTGACCCAGTGTGCTGTTTAGCAAAACGCTCCACTCCTTTTCGCCGGGAATGGTGAAAAGTGTATACGTACCCGCTTTGACCATTTTGTCGCCAAACATTACGTCGCTTTTAAACGTCACTTCGGTCGCTTCGTTAGCACCCGTGCGCCAAACTTTACCGTATTTTTCCAGGCTATTCGACCCTTCGGCACCAAATATAACCCGACCTTTCTTGGCTGGCTGACCATATGCAATTTTGATGTTCTTGTCCGGGCTTTCGACGGTTACTTTCGGACTGGCAGGTGCTTTTTTGTCCTGGGCCTGTACCAGCGACACCATCGCAAGCAAGAAAGTGAATGCACCTAGTAAATTTTTCATGTGTGTAACTACTGTTTTTAAAGATTATTTCTTTGTAAAACGATGCAAGGTACGGTATAGTTTGGGGACCGTATAAACCATATGACAAATGGTGGTATTTTTAGGTCTGTAATTGTATGTAAGCATACCCTTTTCCAAGCGAATGGCAACGACTTATTTCAGCAAACGTAACCTTCAATTTCTTCTGCATGAAGTCTTTAAGGCCGAAGAACTCACAAAGTATGACTACTTCAGTGCCCATGATCGGGAGACGTTCAACCTCGTGCTCGACTCGGCGACGTCCATTGCCGATACGCTTATGCATCCTTATTTGAAGGAAGTTGATAAAAACCAGCCTGAACTTAAAAATGGGCAGGTTACCGTGCATCCGAAAATAAAGGAGTATTTGAAAGCCATGGGCGACGCTGGCCTGATTGGCGCCGGATTCTCGTTTGAGCACGGAGGTCAGCAACTGCCCGAAATGATCAGCTCGTGCGTGGGATTCATTCTGATGGCGGCCAACAACGGCATGATGTACACGGGGCTGACGTCGGGCGCAGCTCATCTTATTACGTCCTTCGGAACGCCCGAACTCAGTGAAGCCTACGTCCCAAACATGCTGGCGGGTACCTGGCAGGGCACAATGGCGCTAACCGAACCGCAAGCTGGTTCATCACTGTCGGACGTAACAACATCGGCGACTCCTCAAGCTGACGGAACATATAAAATCAGAGGACAGAAAGTATTTATATCAGCGGGCGATCACGATGCTGCCGAGAACATCATCCATTTAATGCTCGCCCGGATTGATGGCGCGCCTAAAGGAACAAAAGGTATTTCCCTGTTCGTCGTCCCTAAATATCGCAAAGACGAACAGGGAAATTTTGTCGATAATGACGTAGTATCAACGGGTGTTTATCACAAAATGGGGCAAAAGGGCGTACCGGCCATGCACCTAACGATGGGCTCGAACGACAACACCATCGGTTATCTTGTTGGTGAGCCACATCAGGGACTTCCATATATGTTCCAGATGATGAACGAGGCTCGCATCGGCGTTGGCATGACGGCCACGGCTATTGCCACGGCGGCTTATTATGCAGCCTTAGAGTACGCCCGGGAACGACCTCAAAGTCGCCGGTTGAACGAAAAAAACCACCTGGATGCTCCCCAGACAGCTATCATCAATCACCCCGATGTTCGGCGAATGTTGCTGTTTCAGAAAGCGGTAACGGAGGGGTCATTGTCATTGCTTATCGAGGCCGCCCGTCTCTACGACATTAGTGAGGTGGCCGAAGGTGAGGAAAAAGAAAATGCATTCCTACTGCTCGACATCCTGATGCCCGTGGCCAAATCGTACCCTTCCGAAATGGGCGTCCAATCGGTGAGCCAGAGCGTACAAACCTTTGGCGGCTACGGCTACACCGAGGATTTCCCGGTGGAGCAACTCTACCGCGACATTCGCATTACGCCAATTTATGAAGGGACAACGGGTATGCAGGCACAGGATTTACTGGGTCGCAAAATGACCATGAAAGGGGGGAAGGCCCCTCAATTGCTTTTCGCCGAAATGGTCAAAACCATCGCCGAGGCCAGCACCCACGACGACCTGAAACCCTACGCCGATCAACTGGCCGCCGAACTTAAGCGGACGCAGGAGGTGGTGATGAGTCTCATGCCGCACGCTCAGAAGGGTGATATTGAACGCTATCTCTCAGACGCAACGCTGTTTCTGGAACTCTTCAGCATCGTCGTCATTGCCTGGCAGTGGTTGAAACAGGCGACGGTTGCGAAACAAATCCTGATCACGCAGAATCCGCAGGGTGACGATCTGGCTTTTTATGAGGGTAAAATTCACACGATGAAATTTTACTTCCACTACGAAGTTCCGAAAACGTTGGGCTTAGCCGTGCGGCTCAAAGACCCCGAAGTATTGACGATTGTCTCAGAGAAGGAACTGGCGTTGTAATAGAAGCGCTACGTATTATAAAAAAGGCCGCTCGCTCGAGCGGCCTTTTTGGTTTCAATGAGCAACTAACTCCAGTCGGATAGGATCAGGGGATCGATCCATCAAGTCAGCCAATTGCTTAAGATAGTCTGCACGTAAATGTTGATATTGGCGTACACCAAGCGTGTCACCATCTTGTTTGCACCGCAAAATAGCCTGATTGGTACCATCAATCAGTTTCAGTAAATGATTAACAGCTGTTATATAATTTTGAGTTAATTCCTTGTCTATCATGTCACATTGATAATTAAGAAGCCTTTATCAAATTGACGAAGATCCTCATTGGGTTTTGTCTTAGTGTACCGTTCCAACCATTCATCGTAATATTTTGCAGTGTGTATTTTGTACGATGGGTGAGAGATGGAATAAACTTTTACAATATACTAATCTAGCCCTTCTTTTTCCCACATATCTGACCAAAAATTATCTAACACGGCCATGTGGAAGTCATACAGATCAGCACGTATAAAGCTCACTATATCAATATCTTTCGGATTCAGCTTCTGCGTCACAAAGCCACCATTTATCCATTGAATAAAGTCTTCGCCAAGCTCCTGACGCAGCATTCGGTTGTATTTTATCCACTCGTTGAACAAACGGTTCCGCGTTTCTGATTCAGGAAAAGGCGTTACGAAAACGGCATACAGCTCATCAATAGTTGCCGAAATTCCGTCGGCAGGCGTCAATAAACCTTGTTCGTTGAAAGTAAGCATTATGGTCGAATAGAGCACAAAGCTATGTTTTTTGCTGTTTATCCAGCGGCAACTTCCCAAAAGCCATGTAGAACCCTTACCTTTGCGGCTTCAATCGCCCGCGTTCACTAATGCCGCTGATTGCCCCATCGAGTTATGAGCCGCCCACCCGATTGTGGAATGGCCACCTGCAAACCATTATCCCCTCGCTATTTCGCAAGGTCGAGGTTTCCTACGTCCGCGAACGTATCGAAACCCCCGATGATGATTTCCTGGATTTAGACTGGAGCTATGCTAATGATGAATTAGTAATGAAGAATGATGAATTGGCTGGCGCAGAACCTCATTCATCATTTAAACCACTCGTCATCCTTTCCCACGGCCTTGAAGGTAGTTCAACGAGTCAGTACTTAGTGGGTATGGTGCGACACCTGACCCACAATGGGTTTGATTGCCTGGCCTGGCACTACCGCTCGTGCAGTGGGGAACTGAATCGACAGGAGCGGTTTTATCACATCGGCGAAACCAGCGACCTTCATTTTGTTAGTCAATACACGATCTCGAAAGGGTATCGGACCATTTATCTGATGGGGTTCAGCGCGGGCGGCAATGTAACCCTGAAATATATCGGGGAACAGGGAAAGAACATCAATCCGGCAATAAAAAAGGCGGTCGTCTTTTCGGTTCCGCTCGATCTGATGGGGTCAGCCCGACGGCTCGAACAATGGGACAGCCTGGTCTATAATTATCGCTTCAGTCGAACGCTCAAGCGAAAAGTGATGCAAAAAGCCGCTTTGATGCCATCGGCATTTCCGACCGAAGCTGTTCTTAAATCACGTAGTATCCGTGAATTCGATAATGTATTTACGGCTCCATTGAATGGGTTTCGGGATGTTACGGACTATTATACCCGTAGTAGTTCGTTGCAATTCATACCCTCTATTGCCATTCCAACACTGATCGTCAACGCTAAAAATGACCCGTTTCTATCGCCAGAATGCTTTCCGAGCGAACTGGCGCGGGAACTCCCCAACGTCTGGATGGAGTTTCCCAGAGAGGGCGGCCACTGCGGTTTTCCATCCAGCAAAGGCGGCCTCAATGGCACGTCCTGGTCGGAAGAACGGGCTCTGGCTTTTTTAACAGAATCTAATTCGCTATGATTATAAGCTGCTTTGACGGCGGTTATTTACACTATGCTCACTAAAGCTCCGAGTGTCGGCCAGGCCGAACAGACGTATTACATTATTGATTTCGACAGCACCTTCACGAAAGTGGAAGCCCTGGACGTGCTGGGTGAAATCTCCCTCGTTGGCCGCCCCGACCGCGACGACGTACTGGACCAGATTAAAGCAATTACTGACCGCGGTATGTCGGGCGAAATATCATTTACCGATTCGCTCAATCTCCGCCTGAATCTTTTAAAAGCGCATCGGGATCAATTGCCGGCACTCGTCGACAATTTGATGGGTAAAATCTCCGATTCGTTCCAACGCAACAAGCCGTTTCTGAGTGAGAACGCGGAGCATATTTATATCGTCTCCAATGGCTTTAAGGAATTCATCATTCCTATTGTTACGTCCCTGGGCATCCGGGCTGAAAATGTATTTGCCAATACGTTCGAATTCGACGAAAGCGGTGCTATTGTTGGTTTCGACCCCCAAAACCCGTTATCGGCCAACGGCGGTAAGTCGCAGGTGATTCGGGATTTGAATCTTGACGGCGAAGTGTACGTCATTGGCGACGGGTATACAGATTATGAAATTCGGGCTGCCGGTCTGGCCAATCGGTTTTACGCCTTCACCGAAAACGTGATGCGTCCGAAGGTTGTCGAGAAAGCGGATCACGTAGCCCCCTCACTCGACGAGTTTTTATACCACAACAACTTGAGCCGAAGCCAGTCATACCCCAAAAGCCGGATTAAAGTCTTGTTACTGGAGAACGTACACCCGGTGGCCGTTCAGCTGTTCGAGCAGGAAGGGTTTAACGTCGAAATCCGGAAGGGCGCATTAGACGAAGACGAACTAATCGAAGCCATACGCGACGTATCGATTCTGGGCATCCGCTCGAAAACGAACGTCACGGCCCGTGTGTTGGAACATGCCAACAAACTAATGACCGTAGGCGCGTTTTGCATTGGCACGAACCAGATTGACCTCGATGCCTGCACCGAAAAAGGTATTGCCGTATTCAATGCCCCTTATAGCAACACGCGTTCTGTGGTAGAACTGGCCATTGGCGAGATCATTATGCTGATCCGTAGCATTGTGCCGAAAAGCAATTTGATGCACCAGGGTGGCTGGGATAAATCAGCCAAAAACAGCTTTGAAGTGCGGGGCAAAAAGCTGGGTCTTGTTGGCTACGGTAACATTGGCACACAACTTTCGGTGGTTGCGGAAGCACTGGGTATGGAAGTTTACTTCTATGACGTAGTGGATAAACTCGCGCTTGGCAATGCCCGCAAATGCAAATCACTCGATGAACTACTCGCCATTGCCGACATTATCAGCCTGCACCCCGACGGTCGTAAAGAGAATAAAAATCTGATCAGCTACCGCGAATTTGGTTTGATGAAGACAGGAGTTATTTTCCTGAACCTGTCGCGCGGCCATATTGTTGACATTCCGGCGCTGGTCGACGCCATCGAACGCGGCAAAGTGGCTGGCGCTGGCGTTGATGTGTTTCCACAGGAGCCCAAAACGAACAATGAAGAGTTTGTAAACGCATTACGTGGGCAGCCAAACGTGATTCTGACGCCCCATATCGGAGGAAGCACCGAAGAAGCTCAGGCAAACATCGGCAATTTCGTGCCCGGCAAACTGCTCGAATACATTAACAACGGCAGTACGTATGGTAGTGTCAATTTCCCCGAGTTGCAATTACCCCTGCTGAAGGGTGCCCATCGGTTGCTGCACATTCACGCCAACGTACCGGGTATTCTGGCAAAAATGAACGCTATTTTCGCCAACTACCATATCAACATTCACGGGCAGTATCTGAAAACCAACGAGAAGATTGGGTACGTGATTACCGACGTAGCGAAAGAATATGCCGATGAAGTGGTCGAAGAACTGAAGGGCATTGACAACACGATAAAGTTCAGACTTTTATATTAAAGAGAAAGGGAGGAGGGAGTTTTATAAACACCGATCCTTCCTCCCTTTCTCCCCCTCCTCCCAGGCTCCCTTATGAAAAACACCTATTTCACTCCCGGCCCGGCCGAACTCTACCCAACGTTCTATCAGCATTTGCAAACAGCGATGGATGAGCAGATTGGCTCAATTTCGCACCGAAGCAAGCAGTTCAGGGCTATTTATAAATTCGCTGATGAGCAGCTACGAACGTTGTTATCGATTCCGGACTCACATGGCATTTTCTTCACCGGCTCGGCGTCGGAAGTGTGGGAACGGGTACTATTCAATTGTGTGGAGCACGAGAGTTTTCACCTTGTCAATGGGTCGTTCTCCCAAAAATTTTATGATTATGCAGGGGCACTTCACAAGCACGCACACGTACTGAACAAGCCGTTTGGCGAAGGCTTCGATGCGGCTGAAATCGACGTACCGGACTATGCAGAACTGGTTTGCCTGACGCACAATGAAACCTCATCGGGTGTGCAGATGAAACCAGCGGAGATGCATAAACTAAAACGCAAATACCCCAAAAAGCTGTTTTGCGTGGACATGGTTTCGTCGGCTCCCTACTCTGACCTTGATTTTAGCCTGATCGATTCGGCGTTTTTCTCGGTTCAGAAAGCATTTGGCATGCCAGCCGGTTTAGGCGTCTGGATTTCAAACCAGGCATGCCTGGAGAAAGCCGAATACCTACAAAAAAGCGATTCGATGACCATTGGAGCGCACCATACGCTGCCAACCCTGTGGAAACATTACAAAGACTTCGAGACGCCAGCCACGCCGAACGTATTGTTTATTTATCTGCTCGGCAAAATCGCCGAAGATTTTAATCGGATCGGTATTGATACAATCCGCAAACAGACCGAAGAAAAAGCACGAATGCTGTATAAGTTCCTGGAGACCAGCGATGCTTATGAACCATTTGTGAAACAGGAACGGCATCGCTCACAAACCGTGGTTGTGGCTACGACCGGACAGAAATCGCCAGTTGATGTGATTGCAGTTGCCAAAGCTGCCAATCTGGTTGTTGGCAGCGGGTATGGTAAATTCAAAGAGTCGCAAATTCGGATTGCCAATTTCCCGGCTGTTTCCGCCGATCAGGTCGCAACCCTGATCGAGGCACTCAAAAAATAAACTGGCATTCATAGCTTTATCACAAAAAACGTCTTTTCAATGCATTGAGAAGACGTTTTTTTTAGTCTGTCAGCCTCAATACCTTCCGGCAAACACAAACCTTATTTTAGCTTACTGGTTAATAAGGCATTGTTTCCATGATATTAACTCAACGACAATGAAGAAATCACTTACAATCTTAACGCTGCTAACCTGTCTATCGGCAGTTGGGCTGGCCCAGAATAGATCAGATTCAACAGGCCGTTCCAAACCGATTCTTGATGACAATACGAAGCAGGAAATTCGCCAGAAAGCGAATCAGGCAGGCGAAAAAATAGAAGAAGAAGTTGACAGATCCCGCAGTTATCAGCAGACTCACCAGCTTAGTTGGTTCCAGCCGGGTAATGTCTTCGTTGGCGGTGGACTTGGCTTGGGCGCTACCGATGGAAAGGCCTATATTGGCATCAACACGCGCATCGGTTATTTTTTTCAGCCCGGTTTTACAGCCGGTCTACGCTATGATTTCGACCGGCTTGTGGGAAACAAGTACCATAGTCGGCAGATAGGTGCGTTTGCCAGGTATTATCCCTTCCGCACACGTATCAGCAGCTTTATTGGGGCCAGTTTAAATAGTGGCCGTGAGTTCTCAGAAAACGTCCCCGCCGGTGATAAGTACAAATACACCAGCGTTGGTCTGGAAATTGGTGCAATGGCCTGGATTCTACACCGCCTGGGGGCTGAAATATCGTACGAAAATAGTTTTTATAATAAAATTGACCCAACGGTTAGCCGTGGAAAAGGTGGTCGCATAAAACTGGGCGTCAATTATTATTTTGGCTCCGTCGGGAATCGCGGGCTTAAACTAGCGCGCTAAAATCAGATGAACCAATTTAAAAGGTCCCGAATCACTCCTTATTAATAAGGAGTGATTCGGGACCTTTTGTTTTTATCGTATAAATCGAACAATTAATCCTGTAGGCATCAAACAGCGTAAAGTCGGCAGAGAAATAACCATACCAACTGTCCAATGTGCCGTTAGGTACGTAACTATTTAATAAAACCTTGGGGTGGCTTACCTGACGGCACGCTGGATGACGGCTATATTAATTTCTCTACTGAGGTAACACTGTCAAGCCTCGGCCGGGGCGAAAAACTCGATTATTTTAGGGAAATCAATCAGGCAACACAACTTTCTACCGGACTGGCGTTTCTGCCACGCTACGTCAAGCGTGATTATGTTTATTTTCTTATTTTTTAAAAAAATAATCTTATACTGAAGGTTAACTTTCTATTAA
Source organism: Spirosoma jeollabukense (assembly GCF_054777855.1). NCBI lineage: Bacteria > Pseudomonadati > Bacteroidota > Cytophagia > Cytophagales > Cytophagaceae > Spirosoma > Spirosoma jeollabukense. The sequence goes on along the minus strand of NZ_BAAHAD010000010.1, from coordinate 194,004 downwards.
AATCTGCTCATACTAGTAAAGCCACCGTAGACTTATGAGCACACGGCTACCTTCGCAAGAAGCACAACAACTTTGGCAGGAATACCGGTCGGGCGATATGTACGCTCTGGCCAAAATCATGCAGAGTTACTACCCCGATCTTTTCCATTGGGGTATGCGTCTGCATACTGACCGTGAGTTTGTCAAAGACTGTATTCAGGAAGTGTTCATGAATCTCTGGAAGCTCCAGGAATCTATCAATTCGGTTGACAATGTACGCTCCTACCTGCTCGTCGTACTTAAAACGCACATCCTGCGGGAGCTGGCCAATAAGCGCCGTTCGGTTAAATCCACGCTGTCGGACGACTACTCGTTTTCGGTTGAGTTTGCGGCTGATATACGGTTGATTGAAGAAGAGAATGAAGTCTATAAAATTCGCAAGCTGGAGCACGTCATCAATCATTTACCAGATCGTCAGAAAGAACTTATTTATCTCCGCTTTTACCAGAATCTCAGTTTTGAACAGATCGCAACTGTCATGCATCTGGGCCGTCAATCGGTGTATAATCTGCTTCAAAAATCGTTAAACAGTCTTCGTAAGAACTGGACTGTCAATACGATAGCCGTTTTCCTCTGCCTCATTGAGAGGGTATAATTTATGTCTTTGCAGTAACATCAATCAAACGGAACGCAAAAAACAGACATGAAAAATTATAACTCATACAGGGTGGAGGATTTCATTCAGGACGATGATTTTCGGAACTGGGTACAGGGACGTAGTAATCAGGACTCCTTCTGGTTATCTTTTCTTAAACAGTATCCGGAGAAAGTGGAAGCCATGCAACAGGCTGAGCGGTTTATTCGGGCAACCCAGGTTCTGCCAGAACGCATCAGTGATCTGGAGATTCGAAAAGAAGCGAATTTGTTTATTGAACGAGCGAGTGCGTATATACCCAATCGTCAGAATCCTCTGCCCGGTTTTCATCGCAAAAGGAGCCTCTGGGATACACGTCTCTCCTTTCGATGGTGCGCGTCCGTTGCCGCTTTGTTAGCCCTAATCATTGGCATGAATTGGTACGTTTCCCGATCCAAACCGGCGGAACTGACGCCCCAACGGGCACAGTTATCAACCGTTCACTTAGTCGAAACGACGAATGATACGCAACATCCACTTCGGGTGGTTTTAAATGATAGTTCGGAGGTATTACTGAGTCCGCAGAGCCAGCTACGTTACCCCGCCCGATTTACGGGAAACTCGCGAACCGTGTATTTAAAAGGCGAAGCAACGTTTGCGGTAAGGCGTCAGAATCAGCCGTTTATGGTTTATACCGGCGACATGGTAACGAAAGTACTCGGCACTCGGTTTGTCGTTCGGGCCTTCGATCTGGACAAGAAAATCACGGTGCAGGTCGTATCAGGAAAAGTATCTGTGTATAAAGAAAAACCAAAGCAAGCGCCTGGCGATAAAGAAGTTAATGGCTTGATTCTTCATGCGAATCAGGCGGCTATTTTCGAAAAAAGCGACGGTAATTTAACTAAAACGCTGGTAGCCAATCCGACCCTGGTGACGAAAAACGTTAAAGAGGCTCCGTTTGTGTATGATGAAGTCGCCTTACCCGTGATTTTACGCGAGCTGGAGAAAAGCTACGGCATTCCGATTCAGTTTGATGAGCAAAGTTTCGAAACGTGTAAAATCACAGCGACACTTTCCACCGAGTCCTTGTATGAAAAGCTGGATTTACTCTGCAAAGCGGCCCCAGCGACTTATGAAATAACCGACGGCCAAATCGTAATCAGCCGGAAGAGTAGCCAATAAGTATACGGTTAAAAATTACGGTGTACGGTTTTGGCGGTCAGTCACTACAGTGGCCCGTTGCCACGGTTGCCGGATCGCACCGGCAAATGCGATCAGGTGTGGCGACCGCCAAAAACCGTAACCCTAAATCAGAACCTTTACTCTATAAAAACTATGAAAAAACAGTTTTCCGGAAAATTCTGGGTAGAACTCATGCAGTTTTCATTAACGCAGAGTCTAGTCCTGTTTTTACTGATCGGCATATCCCAGGCGCATTCGGGCAACGCGCAGGAATACCTGAAGATGCGCCTGACATTACATGCTGAAAATCAGGAAATCAAAAAGGTATTGACTGACATCGAAAAGGCGACGGGCGTACAGTTTGTATACAGCTCGGAAGTTATAGAGCCAAAACAGAAAATAAGCATTCAGGCGAATAATGCTACGTTGGAAGAAGTACTCATCAAGTATTTCAAACCATTGAAAGTGACCTATGAACTGGTGGGCAGAAAGTTGGTCCTCTCGTCCATTAGACCCGTTTCCAACGAAACCGGATTCGTAAGTCCGGTGGAGAAGTCTGTCGAAGAAGTTGCCCCTAAACGCCTGATTTCAGGCAAAGTAAGCGACGAAAAAGGCAGCGGCTTGCCGGGCGTAAGTGTGCTAGTCAAAGGGTTACAGCGGGGCACAACCACCAACACGGAAGGAAATTTTCAGCTGGAGATTCCGGATGATGGCGCGCCTGTACTGGTTTTTAGTTTCGTCGGCTACGAGGCCAAAGAAGTGGCCGTTGGCAATCAGTCCGTTTTACGCATTTCACTCATCCCAGCCGACAAATCCCTCAATGAAGTCGTGGTAACCGCTTTGGGTATAAAAAAGCAGGCCAAAAGCATTGGCTACGCTACGTCCACCGTTACGTCGGATCAGATTACGGTGAACCGGACGGCCAACTTCATGAACACGTTACAGGGTAAAATTCCCGGCGTTAACATTACATCGCTGGGATCAGGCCCGGCCGGAACCAGTAAAATTCGTATTCGCGGGCAGTCATCGTTTGGTGGCAATAACTCACCCCTGATCGTAGTCAATGGTGTTCCCATCGACAATACAAACTACGGTGCCAGAGGGGACGTATCGGATAAAGGCAGCAATCGCACCTCGGACGGTGGCGACGGGCTGAGCAGCATCAATCCCGACAATATCGAAACCATGACCGTGCTGAAAGGCGCAGCGGCTTCTGCTTTGTACGGGTCTCGGGCGAAGGATGGCGTCATTATGATTACGACAAAAACCCGGGGAACGGGGTCGGGCATCGGCATTGAATACAACACCAATTTCACGACTGATACGCCACTGGACTACACGGACTATCAATATGAATATGGGCAGGGCGAAAACGGCGTTCGGCCAACGGCTCCTTTCCCAACATCGGGCCAGTGGAGTTTTGGCGAGAAGTTTCAGCCCGGCATGACACAGATTTTGTTCGATGGCGTCGAGGTACCTTACGTACCACAACGCCATCAGATAACGAATTACTACCGCACCGGGCAAACCTGGACGAATACCATCAGCCTTTCATCAGGTGGTGAATTTGGCGGTTTCAATTTATCCGTATCCAATCTGGATAACAAGACGATTCTGCCCGGTTCGGGCTATAACCGCAAAACGGTCAACCTGGGGTTCACCCAAACGCTGGCGAAAAAACTGACCCTGTCGGGAAACGTTAACTATTCTAACGAACGGCGGACAAACCCACCGAATATCGCCGAGCAGGATTATAGCCCGGTTGTTTTGTTCAGCATGGCGAATTCCATGCCGCTGGATTTGCTGGAAAAATACGCATCGGATGCGAATGGCAATGAAATTATCTGGTCGCGGTTTACGAACCGAACCAATCCTTATTTTGCCCTAAAACGCTTCGAAAATATTCGCAATGACCGCGTATTTGGCAACCTAACCGCCCGTTACAATTTCACGGACTGGCTATTTTTGCAGGCACGGGTTGGTCAGGATTATTACTCACGCGAGCAGGATTACAACCTCCCCACGGGCAGCCAGCGCCAGCCTGCGGCACCAGCGGGCTTTGTGAATGGACAGTACGTGCAGGATGCCCGGAACGTCCGCGAACTCAACACCGACTTCCTGATTGGCGCCAACAAAACATTTGGTGTTTTTGGCGTAAACGTAAATGCTGGCGGAAACCAGATGTACCGCCGAATCAGCCGCCACAACGTATTTGTGCAGGATTTTTACACCAGAGGGCTCTATACCATCGGAAACGGACGGCAGCGCGACGCGACGTATGAACTGTCTGAACGGCAGGTCAACTCGCTTTATGGATCAGCGGAAGTTTCCTTTAAGGACTTTCTATTCGTAAACGGCACCGTTCGAAACGACTGGTTTTCAACCTTGTCAGCGGCTAACCGCAGTATCTTATACCCATCCGTTACGGCCAGCTTTGTCTTTTCTCAAGCCTTCGCCAGCGCCTTACCCGGCTGGTTGACCTTCGGTAAAATCAGGGCGGCCTATGCCGAAGTAGGCAGTGATACCGATGTTCAGCCCTACGCCAACAACCTCTTCTACGGCATCAATTCACAGCAGTTTCCGTCGCCGAGCGGAACGGCTCAGCCACTAGCCGCCATCAGCGGATCGACCGTTCCCAACGCCAATCTGCGCCCGATGCGGGTTTCCGAAAAAGAAGTCGGGCTGGAACTGAAACTGTTCAATAACCGCGTGGGATTGGATTTAACGTATTACGACAAACTGTCATCAGACCAGATTCTGCGGGCGCAAACCTCCGACGCAGGTGGCTACCTTACTCAGTTGATCAATGTGGGCCAGAGCCAGAACCGGGGCTTTGAAATGCTGTTGACATTCTCGCCTATGAAACGGCCAAATTTCAACTGGGACGTCAATTTCAATGCGGCTTATAACGTAACAAAAGTGCTCGATTTAGGCTCCAGCGTCAGCGATAACATGATCACGGTGGGAACGGGCGATTTCAGCGGAGAACTCCGGCAGGTCGTTGGCCTCCCAATGGGTCAGTTGTTTGGCTTTGGCTACCTGCGTGACGCACAGGGACGGCAGGTTTTCGACGCGGGGAACGGACGCCCTCTGCGCACGGCGACGCAAATTCCCTTCGGCAGCGCCTTGCCGAAATGGGTAGGCGGCATCACCAATAGCTTCACCTACAAAGGCATCAATCTATCGTTCCTGATCGATTTCAAACTGGGTAACAAGATGATTTCCGGGACAAACCACAACGCCTGGCGGCATGGCCTGCACAAAGCAACGCTGGTGGGTCGGGCCGAAAATTTTGTCATAGGCGATGGCGTCAATCCAAACGGTGAAGTCAATAAAACCAAGTCGGGCGTGCAGGCTTTCTACGAAACGGTACGTTCGCAGAACATTGCCGAAGAGTTTGTTTACGATGCAGGACTGTGGCAGTTGCGCCAGATCACGATTGGATACGATTTCACCAAATTTCTGCCGACCTCTGGCACGTTCATCAAGGGCATTCGGTTAAACGCCGTGGCCAACAACGTAGCCGTGATTAAGAAGTGGGTCCCTAATATCCACCCGGAACAGTTTGGCTTTCCCTCCGATAATCTGATCGGTCTGGAAGCCACCGGCTTACCCATAACCCGCAGCATTGGCTTTAATCTGAACGTCAAATTTTAAATAGTAACCGAAAACCCCTAAATCCCCTGAAGGGGACTTTGTTTAAGTGTGAGCTAAGTCCCCTTCAGGGGATTTAGGGGTGTCAACTTCTATAAAAGACTATGAAAATCAAGTATAAACAACTACTTACTTGTGTCTGCACGCTTTGCCTGCTGACGTCCTGCGACAAAGGATTCGACGAAATGAACGTGAACCCCATTGCGCTGACGGGCGTAGAGCCGTCTTTTCAATTGAACACCGCCATTCTGAATAGTGTACCGGGCTACGGCAACCTGAGTTACGAGACAACCATCGTAAAACAGATGATTACGCCATTCAGCGGTCAGGGTTCGGCGGCTAATTTCAATCAGGATAACCGGACGGTCAGCAATGGTAACTGGGTAAATTACTACCAGAGTGTTATCAAGGAACTGACCGATGTACTTGCCAAAACGAAAGATGACCCAACGCGTACTAACCTGTATAATATGGCCCGAATCTGGCGGGCCTACTCGTTCATGGTGCTCACCGATACCTATGGCGATATTCCCTACACTCAGGCGGGCAAGAGTTATCTGGAAGGGATTGTTGCGCCGGTTTACGATACACAGGAAGCCGTTTATACCGATATTCTTTCGGAACTGGATGCGGCTTCCGGCGCGCTGGATGCCGCCAAAACAAAGGTAGCCAGCGACATTCTGTACGACGGCGACGTAGTGAAATGGAAACGAATGGGGTATTCTATTTTGCTCCGTGCCGCCATGCGACTCTCGAAAGTCAATCCGACAAAAGCGGCTGAATACGTTGGGAAAGCCGTTGCAGGCGGTCTCATGCAGTCGAATGATGATAACGCCATTATCCGCCATACCGCCAGTTTCACGAACCCTGTTGGCTCCCAATTGAATGGTGGGCAGTCGGCTTTCTTTTACCTGGCGGAAGATTTCGTTACGTATCTGAGCAAAAATAATGACCCTCGACTGGCATCCATCGCCGTCCGCTACATCGGAGCAACCAGTGGCGCGCAACAGGTTGAGTCAAGAGCCAACCGGACGCCGGCCGTTCAGATCGGCGCCCCTTTGGGCTACGACAATACGACGATCAGTTCGGCCGTCACCGCCAGTAAACTTGCCAGCTTATGGGATTACAGCCAGCTCGACAAAACAAGAATGGCGGCCTTACTCGCTCCCAGTTTCCTGGTCACCTACGCCCAAACGCAACTTTTACTGGCTGAAGCTGCCTTCCGCAAATGGACAACGGGTGATGCGGCTGCCCTTTATGCCAACGGCATCCGGTCGCACATGCGGCAGTTAGCGACGTATGGCGCAAGCACCGCCATCGCTGATGCTGCGATCACTACGTATGTAACGGCCAACCCGTTGACAGCGGGGAAAGAGCTGGAGCAGATCAATACGCAATATTGGGTAGCCTCTTTCCTGATGGGCCCCGAAACCTGGGCCAATTTCCGACGGTCGGGCTTTCCGGTCTTAACGCCGAATCCGTATCCGGGGAGTGACCTCAAAACCGAGCCGTTCATTCGCCGACTGACCTATACCGATGCCGAGCTAAATGTCAACAAAGTCAATGTGCAGCAGGCCATTAGCCGACAAGGGCCAAATCTGCTGGATACCCGTATTTGGTGGGATAAAAAGTAAAGACGGTTTGACAAGAGCTGTGCCACAGTTCCTGACTACGCTTAAATAAACCGTGGCACAGCTTTTTGGCAAAACCTAGTAAAGAGTCTTTTATTCTGCCTTTGTTCTGAATGAAAAATCTAAAGAAACGACTCAAAGCGGGCGAAACGCTCAACGGTTGCTGGCTGAACCTGGGAAGCTCACTAACGGCCGAAATTGTTGGCCAGGCCGGATTTGACTGGGTGCTTATTGACCTTGAGCACGGAGCCGGATCGGAGAAAGATGCGCTGTATCAGTTACAAGCGCTTGAACATACAGCCGCCGGGGCAATTGTTCGGGTTGAAAGTGCCGAAAGTCAGCGGATTCATCGGGTGCTGGACATGGGAGCCGAAGGAATCATGTGCCCCAAAATCGGAAATCCGGCGGATGCTCAAAAGGTTGTCAACAGCTTGCACTATCCCCCACACGGGAACCGGGGCGTCGCCAAGATGGTACGGGCTACAGGCTTCGCGCAGAATTTTGATCAGTACTATCAGGAGTCGCGGGAAACGATTTTAGGCGTCGTGCAAATCGAAACGGTAGAAGTACTGAATCATCTGGACGAAGTGGCCGCTATCGACGGTGTCGATGTGCTGTTCATTGGCCCCGCCGACCTGTCGATGGAGCTGGGTATTTTCGGTCAGTTCGATCACCCGCGTTTTAAGGAAGCTTTACAGGAAACGGTCAATGCAGCGCAAAAAGCGGGCAAAGCAACGGGTATCCTGTTCTTTAACCCCGACGATTATCAGCGGTATCATGACCTGGGCATTCGGCTAATCGCCTGTGGTGCTGACGCTACGTTCGTGGCCGATGGCGCCCGTAATCTGGCCGGGAAGCTGGACGCCTTTCGATCCGTGCTAAAGACGACTTAGGAGTTGAATTAGGAATCGCCGGGTTAAAACCCGGTGCAAAAATATAATAAGAATGAATTGCGTCGGGTTTTAACCCGGCGAGAATGAAAATTCCGGTGAACCTGAAATACCCAACCCGTTCCTAACCTTTTTCTTAATGACTGATCCTCTTTTAATCTTAGCGGCTGGCGTAATTATTGTCGTGGGCGGCATTATCGGGCTAAAATTACACCCCTTTCTGGCGCTCCTGCTTGGTGCATTTGTGGTGGCGCTGATGACCCCCGCTTCGGCCATTGAACAATTTGCGCTGGCCAAAGGAACGGCGCCAGCCGCAGCCCTCGCGCTGGCCAAGAAAAGCATCGGCGAACGTATCGCCACCGAGTTTGGGAACACCTGTGGCAAAATCGGTATCCTAATCGCGATGGCCGCAATCATTGGTAAATGCATGCTGGAAAGCGGAGCTGCCGAACGGATTATCCGGTCTATGCTGCGGCTGACGGGCATCGAAAAAGCACCCATTGCCTTTTTGGTGAGCAGTTTCTTTTTGGGCATACCCGTCTTTTTCGATACGGTCCTTTTCCTGATGATGCCGCTGGCCAAAGCCATGACGATACGTATCGGCAAAAATTACCTGCTGCTGGTACTCTGTATCATGGCGGGCGCGGCTATGGCCAATTCACTGGTTCCGCCCGCACCGGGACCGCTGTTTCTGGTGGGCGAAATGCACATTCCCATTGGGTTGATGATGGTTGGCGGCACAATTGTCGGACTTTTCACCATTACAGCTGGTTATTTCTTTGCGCTCTGGGCTAACAAAAAATGGCCGATCCCATTACGGGACTCATTGGACGCGAAGCTGGACGATATCAAAGCCGTTGCGGCCCGCGAAACGCAGCATCTTCCGACATTGGGTTTGTCGTTGTTGCCCGTGTTGATTCCTCTGGTTTTTATCTGTGCTGATACAGCCCTCACGGCGATGGCTACACCGGGCAAACCCCTTACCTCATCGTCTTTTCTGAACCAGTTTCTGAGCCTGGTCAAATTTTTTGGCGATAAAAATATCGCCATCGTTACGGGTGGCATTGCTGCCTTACTGATTCTGGCTCGCCAAAAGAAGGATAGCAAAGAAGGGTTAACAGCCTTCGTTCAGGCAGCGCTCATGAGCGGTGGAGGTATTATCCTGATCACAGCCGCAGGGGGGGCTTTCGGGGGTATGTTGCAGCAAAGCGGTATTAGTGTCCGTATCGCCGATATGACCAAAGAATACCAGATGGCGTTGATTCCGATGGCGTTTTTCATTGCCGCCGTTGTCCGGACGGCCCAGGGTTCCGCTACCGTAGCCTTAATCACCGCGTCGGGGATTTTGTCTGGCATGGCCAGCAATGCTCACCTCGAATTTCACCCCCTGTACCTGGGTCTGGCCATCGGTTGCGGGTCAAAACTGGTGCCCTGGATGAACGACGCGGGCTTCTGGATTATCTGTAAACTAAGCAATCTCACCGAACAGGAAGCGCTGAAAACCATATCACCCTTGCTCGTGGTAATGGGATTAACCGGCCTGGTTGTGATCATGATTGCCGCCCAATTGTTCCCGCTGGTTTAACTTGCGGTAATCATTTTATCAGTTTGTTTTCGAATCAGACTATGGAAAAAGTAGGTTTTATCGGATTAGGTATCATGGGGAAACCCATGGCAATGAATTTAATCAAGGCAGGTTATGCCGTATCCGTTTTAAGTCAAAGCAAGGCGGCCGAAGCATTCATTTCGGCGGGTGCTCAATCATTCCCAACCAGTAAAGCACTGGCACAACAATGCGACGTAGTGATCACGATGTTGCCCGATTCGCCGGATGTAGAGCAGGTCGTTTCGGGCCCGGATGGCGTGCTGGAAGGCATTCGGGAAGGCGCGCTATTTATCGACATGTCGACCATTGCCCCTGCCACAGCCAAAAGCATGTATAGCGCAATGCTGGAAAAAGGCGTGGAAGCGTTAGATGCGCCCGTTTCGGGTGGGCAGGTGGGCGCCGAAGCGGCTTCGCTGTCCATTATGGCGGGCGGAACGGAAGCCGCGTTTCAACGGGCGTTGCCACTTTTTCAGGCAATGGGCAAGAACATTGTCCATATTGGCGAACCGGGGGCCGGTCAAACCACAAAAGCCTGCAACCAGATGATTGTCGGGATAACCATTCAGGCAGTAGCCGAAGCGTTTGCGCTGGCGAAAAAAGCCGGAGTCGACCTAGAGAAAATGCGGGAGGTTTTGCTGGGTGGATTTGCCCAAAGCCGCATCCTCGACCTACACGGAAAACGGATGATCGACGAAAATTTTGCGCCCGGATTCAAAATCAGATTACATAAGAAAGACATGGGCATCGCCCTACAAACAGGAGAAGCCTTTGCTGTTCCGCTTAAAGCTACTGCTCTGGTCGCTGACCAAATGAAACAGGCTATGGACCAGGGCAATGGCGACCTGGACCATAGCTCACTGGTGTTGCTGTTACAATAATTTGCCCATTTTTAAACCCTTAACTTCTATGAAACGTAAACGCTTTATTAGAGTCCTGACAGCGGGTTCCGTCGGTGCGGCAGTTTTCGGACCGGACCAGGTAACTGCCGGAAATACAGTCAGTAAGCCCACAGTCCCGAAAAAGGTTCTGATGAAAGTTGGCTGTCAATCGGGTGGTACGTCAACGGAGAATCTGGAGTTCAAAGCCCGGCACGGGGTGTATAATATTGACGGCGGTGCCCCGAAAACCATTGCGGGCAAAGGCTGGGATCTGGACGATTCAATGCGTAAAAAAGAAGCGTGTGAGAAGTTTGGCATCAGCCTGGATGCGTATCACTTCCCGCTGGCATCCTCAGGAATCGACAAGGCCGACTATCCCAACATCATGCTTGGGAAAAGCCCGGAACGGGATCGGGAAATCGAAATTCTTCAGCAGATGATTCAGGTGGCGGGTAAGACAGGCATTAAGGTGTTGAATTACAACACCACCATTCTGCCAGTGCTACGTACCGGCAGAACAGTCGATCCCAAACGCGGCAATGCTATTTACAGCACCTGGAATTATGAGGAAGCGGTGAAGCAAAACCTGCCAAAAACGATAGCCGGTGACGTAAATATTGAACAGATGTTCGAGCGCATTATCTACCTTCTCGATCGGATACTGCCTGTGGCAAAAGAGTACAAAGTCAAGTTAGCCAACCACATTGCCGACCCCCCAACGCCGGTTGGCTATCGCGGCATTACACGCTGGAACAGTCCGGACGTGTTCAAAGGTATTCAACGGTTCGCAAAGCTGTACGATAGTGAGTATCACGGGTTCAATTTCTGCATCGGCTCCATTGCCGAAGGGCTGAAAGATCCAAAAAACGACATTATGCCGATCATCAAATGGGTAGGTGAGCGAAATCAGATTTTCAACGTTCATTTACGGAATATCAAAGGGGGCTGGAATAACTTTCAGGAGGTGTATCCCGACAACGGCGACATGAATTTTCTGCACGTAGTGCGGGCTCTGCGTGATGTTGGTTTTTCGGGTATGGTCATGCCTGATCACGTACCCCATCACGCCGACCATGCCGCTGATTTGCAGGCCTTTTCGTTTTGCTACGGCTATATTAAAGGATTGCTCCAAACGGTGACGGATGAAGCCGCCTGATTACTTTTGCCGCACCGGTCGGTAGACAAAAAAATAACCCACAATAGCATGCCTCATAAAATTGGCCCCCGCATCAGGGAAATCCATATTACACCCATTGCCATTGTCGATCCTCCCCTATTGAACGCGGCAGGGTTGCACGCACCATACGCGCTACGTACCGTTGTCGAGCTGGTTACGGACGATGGCATTTCGGGTATCAGCGAAATTCCCGGCACATCGGCCATTGATGCCGCACTGGCAGAATCCAGAGAATTGCTGATTGGCAAAGACGTGTTTCAACTGAATGAAATCAGGCAGGTTTTAATCGATCGGTTTGGCACCGATAGTGCGGCTGAACGTGGTGAAACGCCCTGGGATCAACGCAAGCTAGTCCATATTTTCAGCGCCATCGAAGTGGCGTGCCTGGACATTATCGGCAAAGTCACCAATCGCCCTGTCGTTGATTTGTTAGGCGGCAAACTACGGGATCGGGTACCTTTTTCAGCTTATTTATTTTACAAGTACGAAGGGGCTGGCGGAAAACTTGGGTTCGGAACTGATCCAGACGCTGAAGGATGGGCGGCTGCCCGGCAAGCCAGTGCGCTGAATCCGGCCGAAATTGTGGCGCAGGCCAAAGCCATGTGTGCGGAGTTTGGCTTTCAGTCGATCAAGCTGAAAGGTGGCGTTTTTGAACCGCAGCAGGAAGTCGACGCCATGTTTGCCCTGCACGACGCCTTCGGTCCTGATGTACCACTACGTGTTGATCCGAATGCGCTCTGGACGGTTGAAACGTCTATTGAGTATGGCAAACAGATGGAGCCGATTCTGGAGTACCTGGAAGATCCGACCCGTGGGCAAGAAAACATGGCAGCAGTCCGGAAAGCGCTGAAAACGCCACTGGCGACGAACATGTGTACGACGTCATTTGAGGATATCCCCAACAGCATACGTATTGGTGCAGAAGATATTATCCTGAGCGATCACCATTTTTGGGGCGGATTGCGGGCGTCGATCACGCTCTCGGGTATCTGCGAAACCTTCGGGCGTGGGCTGTCCATGCACTCCAACAGCCATCTGGGCATTTCGCTGGCCGCTATGGTGCATCTGGGCGCTGCGTTGCCCAAAGTCCCCTATGCGCTGGATACGCATTACCCCTGGCAATCCGACGAAATCATTACGTCCGGACGCTTCAACTTTGAAGAGGGTGCCGTGCTCGTGCCGACTGAGCCGGGACTAGGGGTCGAACTGGATCGGGAAGCGTTAGAAAAACTCCACCAGAACTACCTGGATTGCGGCTTAACGAAGCGGGATGATGAGATCGAAATGCAAAAGGTGCAACCGGGTTGGAAATTTCAGTCGGTTCGCTGGTGATCAAACTAACACAGGACCAATTATTGAATTTTATGGCTTCGGCAGCAGCCGCAAATGATGCTGTGTATGGATGCTCGTGAAGTAGACCATTTCCCGAACCGTCACTTTTCCCAGGGCAGGATGTGGCATACAGTAATTGTCCATCTCCTGCTCTGACCACGCATAAAGAACATCAACTGACGCATCGTAAACTGCCACAAACCGCGCCATTATGCTACTTCTGCTTTCCTGCATATCTTCGGACCGGGGCGACATCGTAGCCGGTGCTTTTGTGCCTTTCGTCAGTATTTGCTCGTAAGCGGATGTCAGTTCGTCATAGGTTCTGGATGGCGTCGTTGGCTTTCCCCATTGGTCAAACACGTCACGCGGACCGGCCATCAAACGAGCCACCGGACGGGCTGACAGGTACAAATGTTGCGCGACGTCACCGACTGACCATTTCCCATTGGGCTGATAGCTAAACGCTTCATTCGTGTAACTCGTTGCTACGTTAACGAACGCCTGACAGTCATTTGTCAGTTGCTTTTGGAGACCCGGTATTACAATCTGCATGGTTATGTTTTTTACAAGCTTACTAAAACTATGTACACGCTCCTCATTTACGGGTAATCATTTGTGAATTACGGTTTTCATTTACTTTCTGGAATCAATCTGAATGAGTACTTTTGGAGTATCATCCGCGCAAGCCCAACCGATCACGTAATGATTCCATGCGCAACCAATACAACAGCAATTACTCGCACTAATCATCAGGAAATCAATGAAAACCCTACTGCTCACCAGCTTACTTGTTGCCGCTTCAGTTGGCGTATTTGCCCAGGGCGAAATTAGTTATCACGGCAAAAAAATTACAGAAAGCGGTGCCATTCCAGCGGCACAGCTAGCCACGAAAATGGCTGACAAAACTGAAATGCCCGCCAAAGTAGAAGGCACCGTTGAATCAGTATGCAAAGTAAAAGGCTGCTGGATGAAGGTTAAAACCAGCGATGGCCAGACGATGCGCGTTACGTTCAAAGATTACGGTTTCTTCGTTCCGAAGGACATCGTTGGCAAAACCGTTGTTGTCGAAGGCACTGCCGAAACCAGCACGACACCCGTAGCTGATTTGCGTCACTTCGCTCAGGACGCCGGAAAGTCTAAAGAAGAAATTGAGAAGATCACCGAACCAGAAAAAGCCCTGACATTTGTAGCTGATGGCGTGATCGTAAAAAAATAAACCCGTTTCCAACCCTTTTTCCAGCCATAGTGTCTTTGTAAAAAAATGCAAGAACTATGGTAGATTCAGTGAAATTACTTTCTGGTTTTCTCATCGTTGGAACAACACTCTTTGCGGCCTGCACATCATCTGAAACAACGCCATCTGACCGGGTATCGCTCGGCGTAAATCAGTCGGCTCGGTTAGGTTCAGATGTTACGATCCGAGCCGACTCCATTCAGGATAGCCGCTGTCCAACGGGGGCTGTCTGCGTCTGGGCAGGACAAGCTAAGGTTAAGCTATTACTTGCAACCAGCAGTGATTCGAGTACGGTACGGCTGGTTTTAGGAGCCGACATCAATGGGAGTTCTAAACAGCGATTAGACTCAACGGGTGTTACGCTTAACAACACTACGTATAAGGTGATCTTACGGGAAGTGACCCCTTACCCAACCCTGGATGCCCCTGGTCGGGCGCAAACGGCGGTTGTTCAGGTAACAAAATTATAAGCGTTGTTCACGCTATTTCCGTAGCTTAAGGGCTGCAACTACTCGTTGCAGCCTTTTTTTGTACCCAACCAATTTGTTCTATGAAAAAACTATACATGCTGGCAGGCTTGTCGCTGCTGGCGGCTCCTCTGTTTGCCCAGCGCACCTTAATTCACTGCGGAAATCTCTTTGATGGGTTGGGGAATACCTTGCAACCACAAATGACGGTTGTGGTGGAAGGCAACAAAATTACAGCCGTACAGAAGGGCTACACAGCCCCCGCCGGTCAGGATCGGGTGCTGGACATGAAATCAAAAACCGTATTGCCCGGCCTGATTGACATGCACGTTCACCTCGAAATGCAAACGCGTCGGGGTGGGGCCATTGATGGGTTCACCAGCAACCCGGCCGATGTGGCGTATCGGGCAGCCGGTTATGCTAAAACAACGTTGCTGGCAGGCTTCACCACCGTCCGTGACCTGGGTGGTTCGGGGGTGAACGTATCACTTCGCAATGCGATTAATGCGGGTCTGGTGGAAGGCCCCCGCGTGCTAACGGTTGGCAAATCCATTGCCACAACGGGCGGCCACGCTGACCCAACGAATGGCTATCGCAAAGATCTGATGGGCGACCCAGGTCCAATGGAGGGCGTTGTCAATAGTCCTGAAGATGCGCGCAAAGCCGTTCGGCAACGGTACAAAGACGGCTCCGACCTGATTAAGATCACGGCAACCGGTGGCGTATTGAGCAATGCCAAAGATGGCTCCGGTCCCCAGTTTTCGCAGGAAGAAGTCAACGCCGTTGTGCTTGCGGCCAAAGATTACGGCTTTGCAGTAGCGGCCCACGCCCACGGCGCCGAAGGCATGAAACGCGCCATCAAAGCAGGTGTACAAACGATTGAACACGGTACGTTGATGGATGACGAAGCGATTGAGTTGTTCAAAAAACACGGCACGTACTACGTTCCAACCATCATTGCCGGTAAAACAGCCGCCGACTCAGCCCGGCACTTTGGGTATTATCCGCCTTTAGTAGTTCCCAAAGCCTTAGCTATCGGCCCGAAAATCCAGGCTACATTTGGTAAGGCGTACAAAGCGGGCGTGAAGATTGCCTTTGGCACCGACGCGGGTGTTTTCATTCACGGTTATAATGCGAAAGAGTTTGAATACATGGTCGAAGCGGGTATGCCAGCAGTTGAAGCGATCAAAGCAGCTCTGATGACGAACGCCAAGCTACTAGGCATGGACGCGCAGATTGGCTCGATTGAAGCGGGCAAATTTGCGGATATCATTGCCGTCGCCGAAAGCCCGATCCAGAACATCAAAACCTTACAAGCTGTCCAGTTCGTCATGAAAGACGGCAAAGTGTATAAACAGTAAAACAAGTCAATAGTTGTCAGTCAGTAGTCGATAGTGAAACATCACATACTATCGACTATTGACTGACGACTTCTTTTATCAACTCACTCACTCGTTCAGCTTCCTCGTGCTGAACCCAGTGGGAAGCCTTCTCAACATACACAACACGCCCGTTGTTGCAAAGATCGATGCTGAGTTGTGCCATTTCTCGTTTCAGAAACTGATCACCAACACCCCAGATCAACAACGTCGGTACAGTAATTCGAATGCCAGAGCGTCGGGAAGGTGGTTTCTGAAGCGCGGCTCTATACCAGTTGACCATGGCCGTAAAGGCCCCTGGTTGCGACCAGGCCGCTTTATACTGTTGCAAATCAGCATTGGAGAACGTACCGGGCCGACTGCTTTTACGTAGTGTTCGCACGAGCATCGCCCAGTTACCCAATCGGGATAACGTTTCGGGTAACCACGGCAATTGGAAGAAGCCAATATACCAGCTACGTAGCATCTGCCCTACATTGTGACTGACGAACTTCTTCATAACAACCGGATGTGGCACGTTCATGACCACCAGCCGGTCGACGCGTTCAGGATACGTAACGGCTGTCCACCACGCTACTGCCGCCCCCCAATCATGCCCCACAACAACTGCTCTCTCCCGACCCGCGGCATCGATCAGCCCCACGACGTCGGCGGCTAACGTGTCTATACCATAGGCTGCAATCCCTTTTGGTTTATCGCTCAGGTTATAGCCTCGCTGGTCGGGTGCCCAGACCCTGAAACCGGCTTCGGCTAACGTATCGATCTGATGCCGCCAGCCATACCAGAACTCAGGAAATCCGTGCAACAAGATCACAAGCAGCCCATCTGCTGGACCCGCCTGAACGACGTGCAATTTTATACCGTTTGCTTCAACAAATGTGTGGGTCATGGATTAAACAGGTTAAACCCAGAGTGGTGCGCCATTGCGACACAGAGAACACAGAGTTTTTATATAATTTCTGCGTGTTCTCTGTAACGCTGGGTTTAATCTCCTCTATAGATATTTTTTCAGAACCCGAAATACCGCTCG
Source organism: Spirosoma jeollabukense (assembly GCF_054777855.1). Taxonomy (NCBI): domain Bacteria; kingdom Pseudomonadati; phylum Bacteroidota; class Cytophagia; order Cytophagales; family Cytophagaceae; genus Spirosoma; species Spirosoma jeollabukense. The sequence goes on along the minus strand of NZ_BAAHAD010000010.1, from coordinate 176,931 downwards.
GCGTTGCGGTAGCAGATGTCCTGGATAATCTGGCCAACCCATTCTACGTCGTTGGGGAGTTCGCCATTTTCGACTTCGTTGCCGAAGATATTGCACAGAATTCGCCGGAAATATTCGTGACGCGGGTAAGAGACGAAACTGCGCGAATCGGTAAGCATGCCCACAAATGCGCTCAGCAGTCCCATGTTCGAGAGGGCGTTGATTTGTTTTTCCATACCATCTTTCTGATCGAGGAACCACCAGCCCGAACCAAACTGTATTTTACCCCGCACCGAGCCATCATTGAAGTTGCCAATCATGGTGGCCATCACTTCATTGTCAGCCGGATTTAAATTATATAAAATGGTCTGGGTCAGCTTGTTCCGGTCGTCCAATCCACCCAGGAAGCGAGAGAGCGAAGCCGCCTGTGGGAAATCGCCGATACTGTCCCAGCCCGTATCAGGACCGAGTTCGCGGAGCCGACGGATGTTATTGTTACGTAGCGCGCCGAGGTGAAACTGCTGTGTCCACCCTTTTTCGTGGTCCCACTCCGCAAACTGCACCAGCATAAACGACTTGAATTTGAGCACATCAAGCGGACTGAGTACCGAAACACCATCTTTCCAGTTTAGCAGTAAATTCGAAAATATGGTCTCAATTTCACTTTCGACATACGGTTCCGCATAGATCATTTCCAATCCATGATCCGACAGCCGACAACCCATTTCGCCAAAATAATCATGACGGGATTTCAACGCGTCGAGATAATGCGTTAACGTCCGGATTTCGCGGTTCGTCAACGTAGCTAATTTCTCCACATAGGCGCGGAATCCAGTCGGATCATCGGCAGCCATGGCTTTGTCGGGCCGGAAGGCGGGCAACACTTTAACCGAAAAATTACTTTTCGCAATAGCACGATGGTGCTCCAGCGAATCTAGTGGATCATCGGTCGTACAAACTACGCGAACGTCGAAATGCTGAAGTAAATTACGGGCGGTGAGCTGCGGCAATTGCTCATTACACGTATCATATATCGACCGGGCGGTCCCTGGATTCAGTACGTCCGTTATACCAAATGGGTTTTTCAACTCCAGATGCGACCAGTGGTACAGCGGGTTACGTAGCGTGTAGGGCACGGTTTCGGCCCATTTTTCAAACTTCGCCCAATCCGAAGCATTGCCGGTGCAATACTGTTCGTCAATACCGTGCGTTCGCATGGCCCGCCATTTGTAGTGATCTCCATACAGCCAGAGTTGGGTGACATTCTCAAAGCGTTTGTCGGCGGCTATTTGATCCGGTGGTAGGTGACAGTGGTAGTCAATGATCGGCATTGGCCGGGCGTAATCGTGGTAGAGCCGACGGGCGGTTTCGGTTTGTAACAGAAAATCGTCGGATAAAAAAGTGGGAGCGGTCACGAGTATATTCATGGTAGGCAAAAGCAAAAGCCGGGCGATTTCTCCCGGCTTCTACTATTATTTTTTTGATGTTGTTACAAACGTATCGGGCACAAACTGACAGCTCGGCAGCACCTCAACCGGATGGCTCCAATCGCGGATGAGCCAGTCTTTATTGGCTTCGGCAATCCAGACTTTACGGGATTTAGTGAATAACCAGATTACCTTCTCAACCCCAAAGTCAAGCAGTTTTGTCGTTTTCTTTTCGTAGTAGTCAAAAGCCGAATCATATTGATCCATGTCAGCTTTCGTATCTATTTCGATTGCTACTTTAGGAGGCACCCAGGCGTATTTTGTCTCGTCCTGCCCTTCCAAAATTTCCAATTCAAAAATTGCTATATCACAGGCTCGCCAATCCCCTTTCTTAAACTGAATTCCTACTTCGTTCCCCAAGACGTCATACACGTTCAAGTCTAATACTGACAATAAATAGGCAGCTAATCGAACGACTAACCGACTTTGCAAAATGCTCGAACTCATAACCTGCTCAACCGTTTTTGCACCCTTCAATACGTCTTTATAGCCGGCATAATACACCGGCTTACCGTCCCACATTTCGTAGACAAGTGACTTGAGTAATCGGGCACGTTCGGCGCGACGTTGTTTCTGTTCAGGAGTAAGAGGAGGGTGCTTCGGCTTGTTGATCGCTTCCATAACCGCACGGTTTAGCTATTGGCAAGATAACTATTAAAGACAGGATTTACGGGATAAAACAAGGTTAGAGCCTACAAAAATCCTGTTTACCATGTAAATCCTGTCAAAACTTCATTATCACTCAATCGACAAGCCCACCATCAGACCGCGCAGTTCAGCCAGACCACGCAACCGTCCAATGGCCGTGTAACCCGGATTGGTTCGTTTGCCGGAAGTCAAATCATCAAGCATCCGGTGCCCGTGATCGGGGCGGAATGGCATCCGAAGATCCGTACGTCCTTCCTCTTTTCGCCTTTTCTGTTCAGCCAGCAACGCCCGCATAACGCCCGGCATCGGTACGTCGCCTTCGAGGTGATTAGCCTCCTGAAAACTGCCGTCGGCACTGCGTTCGGTGCTGCGCAAATGGATAAAATGAATTTTCGATCCCAACCGTTCGACCATGCCAACCAGGTTATTATCGGTCCGAACGCCGTAGGAACCCGTACAAAAACAAATCCCATTAGCGGGCGAATCGGCCGCAGCCAGCAACGCACGAGCATCAGCTTCGGTACTTACCACGCGCGGCAGGCCAAGAATTGGGTAGGGTGGATCGTCGGGGTGAATGGACAGCCGTACCCCTGCCGACTCGGCGACAGGTACAATTTCGCGCAGAAATGCATAAAGATGCTGACGTAATTCGCGATCGCCCACATCGGCATACGTAGCGAGTGCATCCCGAAATCGCTCAACCGTATAACTCTCCTCCGAACCCGGCAACCCGGCAATGATCGTTCGGGTCAGGCGTTTTACCTCAGCATCACCCATCGCGTCCAGCTTAGCTTTTGCCTGCCGTTTCTGTTCATCGTTATACAAATATTCGGCACCGGGGCGCTGGAGAATAAATAGTTCAAAAGCGGCAAATTCAGTAGCGTCAAAACGAAGTCCTGTAGAGCCATCGGGCATCGGAAAGTCCAGATCCGTACGCGTCCAGTCGAGAACCGGCATGAAATTATAACAAACCGTATCGATCCCAGCCTGCGCCAGATTGACAATCGACTCTTTGTAGTTTTCGATGTATCGCTGGTAATCGCCCGTTCGGGTTTTGATGCCCTCATGCACCGGAATACTCTCCACCACCGACCATGTCAGTCCACTGGCTTCGATAAGAGCCTTCCGATGCTGGACTTCCTCCAGCGACCAGACCTCGCCGTTTGGAATATGATGCAAGGCCGTTACGATGCCCGTAGCACCCGCCTGCCGGACGTCATTTAGCGATACAGGGTCCTTAGGACCAAACCATCGCCAGGTTTGTTCAAGCATATGAATAAAAGTTAGTCGGTAGTCGACAGTTAATAGTCGTCAGTCGTCAGTGCTTCCAGGCAACTACTAAAGACTATCGACTGTTGACTGCCGACTATTTTAGGTAAATAAGCAATCTTTGCTGCTTTTCTCATCAAAAGAGTCTACTTGTTTTGCAAACGCCAACCACATCTGGCCGATTTCGATGGCGCATTGTCGCCTTGTTGTTCCTGGCAACAACGATCAACTATGTAGACAGACAGGTATTGTCATTCACCATGACCGACGAGCTATTTCGGAAAGAAATGCTCGATATGACGCCTGATTCCGTACTGACCAAAGAAGCGACTGACCGATTCAAAATCTTTTACGGCGATGTAGATGCGGCCTTCAAATTCGCCTATGCCATTGGCTTTCTGCTGGTTGGCTGGCTCATCGACCGGATCGGCACCAAGCGGGGCTTCTCATTGGGTATGTTTGTCTGGAGTATTGCCGCTGTTCTAACCACGTTTGTTAGCAATATGGCCAGTCTCCGCTGGGCACGGGTATGTTTAGGTCTGGGGGAGGCCGCCAATTTCCCCTCATCCGTTAAAACCGTAGCTGAGTGGTTTCCACGGCGTGAACGCTCCTTTGCCAATGGACTTTTCAATGCCGGGACTAATGTGGGGATTATTTTAACCGCTCTGCTGGTGCCCCATCTGATTTTACAATTTGGCTGGCGAAGCTCGTTTCTGATAACTGGTTTGCTGGGATTTGGGCTACTGATTTTCTGGTGGTTCATGTACCACAAACCCGAACGAAGTCCACAACTCTCCGCCGATGAACTGGCCTACATTCGTAGTGATAAGGAAAAAATGGCGCCCGTAAACGTATCTTGGGGGCAATTACTGGGCTATAAGCAAACATGGGCGTTTGCGATTGGAAAATTTATGGCGGACCCCATCTGGTGGTTCTACATGTCCTGGCTGCCCGATTTTTTTAACTCCAATGATGCGCTGGACCAAAAGCTGGACCTTAAAACATTTGGCGTGCCGTTTCTAATTATTTATGTTGTTTCTGATGCGGGCAGTATCTTTTTCGGCTGGCTGAGTACGCAGCTCATGGGCCGGGGCTGGTCGGCCAACCGCGCCCGCAAAACAACCATGCTCATTTGTGCACTTTGTGTGGTGCCAATTTTCTTTGCCGCTCAAACCAGCAGCCTAACCATTGCCATTGCTCTGATTTCGCTGGCAACAGCGGCTCATCAGGGCTGGGCAGCCAATATGTATACGTTTGCCTCCGACCTGTTTCCCAGGAACGTAGTGGCATCTGTAACAGGAATTGGGGGGATGTTTGGTGCCGTTGGCGGCATTTTACTATCATTGCTGGCTGGGCGCATCATCACCGCCTTTGGCTACTTACCCATGTTTATGATTGCCAGTTGTACCTACTTGCTAGTCCTGGTCATTATTCACCTGGTCTTACCTAAATTAGAACCCGTTACAACGGAGGAGTTAGAGAAAAGTGGTAATTGGTCATTAGCCAGTGATCAGTAATGATCGCCACCAGTCCCTCAACGCCCAACGGTGAAGCGGGCCCGTATTTAACTACGAACAAATGAAAATTGTCACTTTTGGCGAAGTCATGCTACGACTAAGCCCACCGAGCGTCGGTCGATTTGCTCAGACAGATTCACTGACGATGCACTTTGGCGGCACCGAAGCTAACGTAGCGGTATCGCTGGCGCAACTTGGTTTACAGACAGCGCATGTTACCCGTTTCCCGGATCACGCGCTGGGGCGGGCGGCTTCCGGTTACCTGCGCAAATACGATGTAAGCACAGAACATGTCCGCTACGGCGACGGTCGACTGGGCCTGTATTTTCTGGAAACGGGTGCCGGAAGCCGGGCCAGCCAGATTATTTACGACCGGGCTGATTCGGCGTTCTCGCGCATCAAACCCGACGATATTGACTGGGAGCCGATTTTACAGGGAGCGTCGTGGTTTCACTGGACGGGTATTACGCCCGCGCTCTCGCAGGGTGCCGCCGACTGTTTACTAGCTGGTATACAGACGGCTAATCGTCTGGGTGTTCCGGTATCGGGCGACATTGTTTACCGCAGTAATCTCTGGCAATATGGCAAAACGCCCCAGGAGATTATGCCCGCATTAACCGAAGGCTGTACGCTGGTTTTGGGGAGTAAAGGGCTGTTTTCTGAGCTATACGACGTAGTGGGCAGTACCTTTCAGGAGTCAGGGCGGGCGATGATGAAACGATTTCCCAATGTTCGCTACTTCACCGATACCAAACGCAATTCGCTGAGCGCATCGCATAATCAATTGTCGGCCAAGCTATTCGACGGGCAAAGCGTTTACAAATCAAGAACGTATGATATTCAGCCCATTACGGATCGAATCGGTACGGGCGACGCCTACATGGCGGGCTTGATTTATGGGTTGCTTACGTTCAATGATCTACAACGGGCCGTTGAGTTCGGAGCGGCCGCTTCGGCCTTAAAACATACCATTCCCGGCGATGTAAATCTGGCAACTGTAGCCGAGATCGATACGTTGGCCAGCGGTGATAGCTCAGGACGATTAAAACGTTAAGAGCTTAATCGTCGTTCATTCGATAAATTAGCGGTTACGGTTAACAAAGTAGTTTGTAATATTGCTGAATTATGAAATATCCAACATCAACATTCAATTTTAGTTAATAGTAAGCCTGTTCAACTGATGACCGCAGAATCCATTGCCGCCCACCCAACTATGACAAAGCTCACTCGCTCGACAAACCCCGCTCCCGTTTTTCCCGAAAAAGTTCTTCAATTTGGCACAGGCGTTCTTTTACGGGGCTTGCCCGATTATCTGATTCAAAAAGCGAATGCCGAAGGGCGATTTGAGGGATCAATCGTCGTCGTTAAATCCACAGATAGCCAAACCAACGAATTTTCAGATCAGGATAATCTCTATACGGTGGCAGTTCGGGGGGTTCAGCAGGGTCAGGAGGTTGTCGAAAATACCGTTGTCTCGGCGATCAGCCGGGTGTTAGCCGCCCAAACGCAGTGGAGCGACGTACTGAAACTTGCCAGAAACCCGAAACTGCAAATCATTATCTCCAATACCACCGAAGTGGGTCTGAATTACGTTGAAGAAAGCATTTTTCAGAATCCACCCCAGTCATTTCCGGCTAAGTTGACGTCGTTTTTATATGAGCGTTTTCGAAGCGTTGGCGGCTCCAAGGCTAAAGGGCTGATCGTGATTCCAACTGAACTCGTGACGGATAACGGGTTAAAATTGCGGGACGCCGTTGAGCAACTGGCCAAGTTCAATGAGCTGGGCAAGCTGTTTACGAAATGGCTCAAATTTCACGTTCGTTTCTGTAACTCCCTCGTTGACCGCATCGTAACACGCCCAACCGACGAAGCAAAGCAGACATTGGAACAGGAAGTTGGCTATAAAGACGATCTGCTCACCTTCACGGAGCCCTATCATTTATGGGCCATCGAAGGCGATGATCGTGTTAAACAAACACTGACTTTTGCGGACGCCAGCACCCCTCAGGTGATCATCGACGAAGACATCAATTTCTACAAAGAGCGCAAACTTCGGGTGCTCAATGGCTCACACACGCTCACCATGCCGCTGGGTTATTTGCTGGGCCTCGAAACCGTTGCCGATGAGATGACGCATCCAACCATGAGCAAGTTTATTGAGTCGCTCATGCTCAATGAAATTGTGCCGACGGTACCAGATTATGGCATTCCCGGCATGGATAAGGCCGCCATTTCGCAGTTCGCTCACGACGTACTGGACCGCTTCCGAAACCCCTATCTGGATCATCTGCTGCTGAACATTTCCCTTCAGGAAACGGCTAAAATGCAGGCCCGCAACGTAGCGACCATTCAACGGTATTACGAACAGTTCAACGCCGTGCCGAAACTGACCGCCTTGGGATTCGCAGCGTACCTGCTATTTATGAAAGCGGTGCGTGAAGAAAAAGGGCAGTTTTTCGGCGAGGTTGCCGTTAAGGGAGGCCAGTTAACGTACCCTATCCGGGATGACAAAGCGGGGTATTTTTATGGCGACTGGAAGACGGTCAAAACGAATTCGCCTGCTACGGTTCAGGCGTTTGTTAAGAGTGTCCTCTCGGACGTTACACTTTGGCAAACCGATCTAACGGCCCTACCCGGTTTTTCAGAAGCAGTGGCCGCCGATCTTAACGCCTTGTTGACAGCGGGCGTCGAAAAGACGCTGGAGAAAGCCGTTTCGTAAGATTGCCAATTAGATGTGCGGAGCCTGGTTTTTAACTATGTTCGAGTTGTTATCCGGTCTACGATGTAAAACGCAGCAAAAAGGCCGGTCGGAGACCGGATAACACTCCGACGAAGTTGAAAACTTCGCCGAACCACCCCTGAAAAACTTACTCAAACACATTCTATAGCTTTACATTACGTCGCTACTAATCATTAAAAGCCAGCAACAAGAGCCGCCATTTTCTCCCGCGTTGCTTTGTCGGGTAAAGGACCGATACCGGCTTTGGCGTTATCCGCCATGTGTTCAGGCTTGCTCGTTCCTGGAATAACACACGTAACGGCCGGGTGAGACAGGATAAATTTAAGGAAGAATTGCCCCCAACTCTCTATTCCGTACTCTTTGACCCAGTCGGGCAAGCTTTTTCCACGCACGCTGGCAAACAACCCGCCTTCGCCCAGCGGCCGATTGATCAACGTAGCGACACCATGATCGGCAGCCGCGGGCAGTAACCGCTTTTCGGCATTTCGGGAGGTGATGGAGTAGTTGAACTGGACAAAATCGATTGGGACAGACGACAGAATCTGCTCTAGCTCGCCATGCATGGAATCGGTGTAATGCGTGATGCCGATGTAGCGTATTTTGCCAGCCGCTTTCCACTCTTTCAGCGTCTGCATGTGCGTTTTCCAGTCCGTCAGGTTATGAATCTGCATCAAATCCATCGTTTTCCGGCGCATAAGCTTGAACGATTCATTCATCTGCTGAATACCCGCTTCCCGGCCCTGCGTCCAGACTTTGGTCGCATAGAAAAACTGGTTTTCCAGGTCCGAACCAGTTGTCAGCTCACCAACTACCCCTTCCGAGCGCCCATACATGGGTGAACTGTCAATTAATGTTCCGCCGTACTGGTGCATCGTTTTCAGTACGTCCTTCAACGGCTCTTTGGCCGATGGCGTCGATACATCAAAGGTTTGCCAGGTACCGAGCCCAACCACGGGCAGTGCTTCTTTACTGTAAGGAATTAGTCGGGTTAACATAGCGACGGCTTTAATTGAGCAGCCTGTTAGAAGCCAATTTGCTTAATGGAGAGACGGACCGCTTCCTACAGAAAAGCCCGTATTTCAGCGGCAGTGGCCGCTAATTCGTCCTGGCTCACTTTCATCTTATGGCTGAAATTCATATCGGCCATGGAGTTGAGCGGAATCAGGTGGACGTGCGCGTGGGGCACTTCCAGCCCAACAACCGCCACACCGATACGTTTGCAGGGGACTGCTTTTTCAATGGCGGGAGCGATTTTTTTGGCAAATGCCATCAGGCCGTTATAAAGATCATCATCAAGATCGAAGAGATAATCGACTTCTTTTTTAGGGATAACGAGCGTATGGCCCGTGGTGGTGGGCATTACGTCGAGAAAAGCCAGGTAGTCGTCGGTCTCAGCAATCTTATGAGCCGGAATTTCACCGGCAACGATGCGGGAGAAGATAGAAGGCATAAATGATATAGAGTGGAGAATGAAGAGTGAAAAATAATTGCTAGTGCCTGTATTCTTCACTTTTCATTCTACATTTTTCACTAACTATCGGGCGATTTCGATTACTTCAAATTCCACAACACCAGCGGGCACTTTTATTTCGGCCGTCTCGCCGACGCGCTTACCCAACAACCCTTTCCCAATGGGTGAACTTACCGAAATCCGGCCCGCCTTCAGATCCGCTTCTTCTTCCGAAACCAGCGTATAATTCATTTCAGCGCCATTTTTCTTATTCTTGATCTTCACCTTCGACAGCACGGATACCAGCGAAGTATCAATGGTAGATTCGTCCAGAACGCGCGCATTCGACAGGACCTCTTCGAGTTTCGATATCTTCAATTCGTGCAAACCCTGCGCATCTTTCGCGGCATCGTACTCTGCATTCTCGCTCAAATCGCCTTTGTCGCGCGCTTCGGCAATCTGATGAGCAATTGCCGTCCGACCTTTTGTTTTCAGTTCAACCAGTTCAGCCTTAAGCCGGTTGAGTCCTTCCTCGGTGTAGTATGAAATTTTTGCCATGATACTTAAATACTTACTCGTTTTTCACATTGGTTTTGGGTACTCCTTAAAACAAAAAGAACGGTACACCGACCGTTCTGCAACCAAATTGGTTTTCTTTGCAGACGCGTCAGGGTCGCCGTCGGATGTCCGAAGCCAGCGGTTCAGAAATATAACAAATCGTTCGTCGCATAGACTCAGCCGTTTATCGGCCATCACATTCTGACGTGGTACGTTTGGTGCAACGCATCGCTGATACAAAAATAGAAATACTTCCCGGCTATATCAACAAATAGCTGATGGGGACCTTAAAAACAACGTATTGATTCATGACTCAGCCGCTTCGTATTGTGTTTATGGGTACGCCCGATTTTGCTGTTGCCAGCCTGCAACGACTGCTCGTTGCAGGCTGTCTTGTGGTCGCTGTCGTTACGGCTCCAGACCGTCCGTCAGGACGGGGGTTGCACCTAACGCCATCACCCGTTAAAAAAGCCGCCGAGGCCGCAAATTTACCGGTCCTTCAACCCGAAAAACTACGCGATCCGGCATTTCTGGAACAGCTTGCCAGTTATAACGCTGACTTGCAGATTGTTGTTGCCTTTCGCATGTTACCAGAGGTAGTTTGGTCAATGCCGACGATTGGTACGTTCAACCTGCATGGGTCATTATTGCCGCAGTATCGTGGAGCTGCGCCCATCAACTGGGCCATCATCAACGGGGAGACGGAGACCGGCGTAACGACGTTTTTTATCGAGAAGGAAATTGATACGGGCCAGATGATTTTTCAGGATTATGAGCCCATTTACCCGGATGATAACGCCGGAACCGTGCACGACCGGCTGATGGAACGGGGCGCCAGCCTGGTGGTAAAAACGGTTCACGCCATCGAAGCGGGCGACTACCCCCGCCTACCGCAACCTGCATCTAACGACCTGAAATCAGCCCCCAAGCTTAGTCGGGAAACCACCGAAGTCAATTGGAATCAGCCTGCTCAGGTTATTCGAAATTTTGTGCGTGGTCTGTCGCCCTACCCTACTGCCTGGACGCTGATCAATGGGAAAGTATTCAAGTTGTACGACGTATCCATCGCCAACGAATCACCATTTACCGCCGAGCCGGGCCAGGCCTATTCCGACAATAAAAAAGTCATTATGGTTCGCGCTGCCGACGGCTGGCTACGTATCGACACCCTCCAGGCCGAAGGCAAACGACGCATGACCGCCGAGGAGTTTTTGCGGGGGAATAAATTGTAATTTTGAACACAGAGCCACAGAGATCACAGAGATTATATATTCCAATAAATTCAATACTCTGTGACCTCTGTGGCTCTGTGTTCAAAATCTTTGTTACAAACCCTAAACCATTCATGAAATCACTCTTACTTAGCTTGACTTTTACCGCTATCACCTCTATCCTAGCTAATGCCCAGTCAGAAACGTATGCCGAGAAACTGGGCTTTCCGAAGGGCAAAAAAGTGATTATTTTCCACGTCGACGATGCGGGCATGAGCTACGAATCGAACATGGGAACCATCAATGCTATCGACAAAGGCATTGCCAACTCGACCAGTATCATGATGCCTTGTGGGTGGGTACCCCAGTTCTTTGACTACGTAAAAAAACACCCAACGGTCGATGCGGGCGTTCACCTCACGCTCACATCCGAATGGAAAAACTATCGCTGGTTTCCGCTGGTTGGCAAAGACAAAGCACCGGGTTTATACGATGAGCAGGGCGCCTTCTGGCACACGGTCGAGGAGGTTGCTCAGCACGCATCAGCGGAGGAAGTTTCGGCCGAAATCCGGGCGCAACTGGCTCGTTATCGGTCGTTTGGGGTACAGCCTACGCACATGGATTCGCACATGGGCACGCTGTTTGAGCCAAAATTTTTGATGAGCTACGTCAAACTGGCGATTGAAGAGAAAATCCCGATACTGTTTCCCGGTGGTCATGCCTCCCTGATCATCAAAGCCAACAGCATACCAGCCGATAAGCAGCAGTTGATCAAGCAGGTTGGCAAACAGCTCTGGGACGCTGGCCTGCCCGTTCTGGATGATCTGGACGGTAGCATTACCAGCCAGAATTTACCAGCCGGGACATCGGACGACGCCTTACAGAAATTTAAAACACAAAAATTCATTGAGCTGCTAAATTCAACAAAGCCGGGATTGACCTACATCATTATGCATTGCACGGCGCCCACGCCAACCTTCGATCAGATCAGCAGTTCGGGCCAATCCCGCAAAGGCGATATGCTGGGCATGATGGCCCCCGCGCTTAAAGCTTTTGTCGAAAAAGAAGGCATCATTGTCACCACCTGGCGCGAATTAATGGAACGGCGCAAAACTAAAGGCGAAAGAGCGAAAGAATGAATGAGCGAAAAATGGCTTACGTGAGCCCACTCTTTCGCTCATTCATTCTTTCGCTCTTTTTTAAATATATGAAAATAAGCCTCATTGCTGCCGTGGCACAAAACGGCGTTATTGGCCGCGACAACGATATGCCGTGGCACCTTCCCGACGATTTTGCGTTTTTCAAACGCAAAACCAGCCACCATCCCATCATCATGGGCCGTAAATCGCTGGAAGCCCTTGGCAAACCCTTACCCAATCGTACCAATATTGTTCTCACGCGCAATCAGGATTTTAAGGCGGAGAACGTAACGGTTGTGCATACGCTTGACGACGCCATCGACGTAGCGACGAATGCACCCCGAAAAACCGACGAAATCTTTGTCATTGGTGGAGCCGAAATTTACGCGATAGCTTTACCCATTGCCACAACGCTCTACCTCACTGAAATTCATCAGTCGTACGACGGCGATACGTATTTCCCTACATTCAACAAAAATGAGTGGCAGGAAATCAGCCGGCATCCTCACCCTGCCGATGAACGGCACGCGGTTTCATTTGACTTCGTGACGTATGAACGCAAGCCATAATGTAAATCTAACGTAGTGGATTCTCTCTCAGATAAACTAGGGAAGTTATTTTTCGTGATTACCATAAAGTAAAAAGGCTGACCAATGACGTAATAAAGCTTGCGCAGCGAATAAATTTTCGGCTGGTTACTACCCAATTTTCTATTGGTAAAGCCCCATTCCTTTCCCGACCATGCCGAACGTTTTTGCACTCCTTATCGCCATTAACGAGTACCCCATTCCGCAGCACCGGCTTAGCGGTTGCGTCAATGACATGCTGTCTGTGAAGCGGTACCTTGAAAACCATTTCCCGGATCGGCTGACACTCGAGATCAGGCAGGATTCGCAGGCCACCCGACAGGGCGTAATCGATGCATTTACCCTGTTTGATAAAGCGCAGGAGGGCGATGTCTGTTTTCTATATTACAGCGGGCATGGCTCGCAGGCGGTTGCGCCGAAAGCGTTCTGGACGGAGTCGGATGGCATGAACGAATCGATTGTACTCTACGACAGTCGATTACCAGGTGGGTATGATTTGATGGACAAAGAACTGGCTTACCTGATCTGGAAAGCCAACCAGCACAAATCCATCCATTTTGTGGCCATGATGGACTGCTGTCATTCCGGCAACAGCACCCGGTTTGCCGAAGAAGTGGGCAGTAAGGTTCGCATGGCCGAGCCCTTGTTTACGCCAATGGCAGTTAGCGACTATCTTGGCCACGAATCCTACGTTAAAACCACGTATGCCGACGGGCGGGTGGAAGTAGCTCCCCCGACAGGTAAGCACCTGCTGCTGGCGGCCTCCAAAAGTTACCAGACAGCTAAAGAAAAATCGATTCAGGGCGACCATCAGGGCGTGTTTACCTATTCGGTGATTTCAGCGCTGGAAGAACAGGGAGGACAGCTTTCCTACGCGGGACTTATGCAACAGGCAGGCATTCGGGCCGCGCAACTGGTGAATGATCAGGTGCCGCAACTGGAAGCTACTCAGGCGGGTGAGAGCCGCCACATCTTTCTGCTGGGCAACGTAGCACTGGCCGATTCGTGGCTCATCAGTTTCGAGAAAGGCCAGTGGTGGCTCAATGCCGGAAGTGTTCAGGGCATTCGAACGGGTGGGACGTTACAACTAACGGATTCAGAAACCAGCATGTCGCTGGGCGAGGTTTCGGTAAACCGTAGCGCCATTACGTCCGGAACCGATGGACTTGATATAACCACCCCGTACCGGGTTCAGTATCAGCCGCCTGCCGATCAGTTGGTCAACGTAGCGATTGCCCCTGACAGTGATCCTGATGCACGCTCTGCGTTGGATGCACTGAAGCAACCTGATCAACATTCGTTCCGCCTAGTTGATCAGGTTGAGAATGCCCGCTTCCTAATTCGGGCCAGTCAGCAACAACTCTATTTAACGCTTCCCACCAGCGATGCTCCGTTGTTCCTTCCCGTCGAGAGGTACGACGCAGGTGCGGTGATGGATTTAAGCGAAAAGATAGACACCGTCATTCGCTGGTACAAGTTGCTGGACGTCAACAACCCAACCAGCCGTCTGCTCGAGAACGCTATTACCCTAACCTGGGAACGAGTAACGGACTATGAGTCGCCCACCGACGCGTCCCCTTCCCAAAGGATTGTTAACCCCACCGACCCCGTTGCCTGCTATTATCGCTACGAGAATGGCGAATGGAAACAGCCCTATTTCCGACTCCAGGTAACCAACACCAGCAACGAAACCCTGTATGTCAGCGCCTTATACCTTTCCCAGAATTACGAAATCAGCAACGCGCTCCTGCAAAAAGCTGAGCTAGCACCGGGAGAATCGGCCTGGATGACCTACGAAAGTTCACGTACAATCCCCCTGTACATCTGGCCCGATCCTGAGCAGTTTAAAGAACTGGGTATCGACGAGATCACCGAATACATTAAAATTCTTATTGCCACCGAGGAGTTCTCGACGGAGCATTACAATCAGGAGGGGATTGCCCTGGAAAAGATGCGGGACGCAAAAGAAAGGGGATTTGGAATGCTCAAACCAATTCGCCCCAAACTACCGGCCTGGACAGCTCGCACCATTACGCTCAACATCATTTGCCCGCCCGACACGACTACCGTCTCGCCAACGAAGGACAGTAAGGTACATGGAATCGTAATCAAACCACATCCAACCCTTCAGGCCTACGTAACGCTTAGCTCGGTGAAGGACGCCACCCGATCGTTAGGAAATGACTCAAAAACGGATGCCGCTTTCCGGCGGTTTTTCGACGATGAATCATCCCGTTCGGTTTCCTTCGCCCAAAACGAACTGACTGGCACGCGTGGCATGGGTAGCTCGCCAAACCTGAACGTAGTAGAGTTAGTCGACGTCAGCCAAACCGAGTCCGTAACAGCCGAAAATCCACTTCAACTGGACGTATCAACCTATTTGCAGGACGACGAAACCCTGCTTCCTTTTGGCTATGATGACGAAACCGGGCAATTCTACCCGCTTGGATTTGAACGCAACGGAATTATCGACGTCGAACAACTCCCCGACCCATCGGCGGTGGGTGAAAAGAGTCTGGGCGGTTCGATTAAGCTATTCTTCAAAAAAATAACTGCAGGCAAAAAACCGGTCGGCACGCTGAGTTTAGTCGTTGTCGATGAGCAGGAAACCGTCACACGCATCCGGGAAGATGAGAGTGATGGCCTCCAAAAAATCATCGACGCTGTCGCCAGTGCCCATCGGGTGCTGCTCTTCGTTCACGGGATTATCGGCGACACCGAAGAGATGGTCAAAGCCGTTAGGCGGGTCAAATTTGCGGCTAGTAGTGAACCGCTGATTGCCCGCTATGACGTAGTACTCGCCTTCGATTACGAAAATCTCGACACTGAAATTCAACAAACCGCCAAACTGCTAAACGAGCGGCTACAGGCCGTGGGGCTAAAGCCCGCTGATGCCAAAACCTTCCACATCATTGCGCACTCGATGGGTGGGCTGGTCGCGCGCTGGATGATCGAAAAAGGGCAGGGCGGCCAATACGTCGACCACCTGATTATGCTCGGCACCCCCAACAACGGATCGCCCTGGTCGGACGTGGAAGCGATGGTCGTGCCCCTGATTACCAAAGTGATCAACGGTTCAGCGCTGGTCAAACCGTATTTAATTCCGCTGGCGTTGCTGGGCAAACAGGCCAATCGACTGTTCGTTACGTTGCGCCAGATGCACGAAGACTCGGAATTTTTGAAGAGCCTCAACGACGGCACTGTTTCGCCCGTTCCCTACACAATCATCGCTGGGAACACCAGACTGGTACCAGTAATCTTTGAGAAGGATATGACCTTATGGCGTAAGATCTGGGTGCGTTTTAAGAGCCGTGCGGCCTATACCCTACTCGATACGTTCCTGTTTCATGATGCCAATGATATTGCCGTATTAGTCACCAGCATTCAGGACGTAGCCGGTCCACACGTAGTGAAACAGATACCCATTGCCTGCGATCACATCAGCTATTTTGCCGACGACGAAAGCCTGAAAGCACTGGGCGAAAGCATGTTGACGATTTGAAGCAAGCTTTGACAAACCGGGCCGCCGGAGCGGTTCTAAACTTTGTCAAAGCTGCGAGCCGCTTTGACGAATTAAAAGACAGACGTACTTTATCCGAATCCACCTGCCAAACCTCTTTCCTTAAACTTTATCCTGATGAATACCGATCCTGCACCCGATACCCCTCAACCAAAGCTGTATTCATTAATCATTGGCATTAACGATTACCGAGCTGACCTGATTGTTGACAACGTCGCCCGTTTTCCACAACTCCACGGGTGTGTGGCCGACGCCGATAAAATGGCTGACTACCTGAGCCGCCAGACGAGTTTCGAGTTGCACCCCAAACGTTTGTCGAATAAAGAGGCCACCAAACACGAAATTGTCAGTCAATTTCGGGAACATCTGGGTCAGGCCGGACCGAACGACGTAGCACTGTTTTATTTCTCGGGACATGGCACACAAGAGTTGGCCGACTCGGTCTGGCAGGACGAAACCGATAGCGGACTCGAATGCCTGGCCTGTTATTACGATGAAACCAATGTCAATAACTTCCGGCTGGCCGACAAGGAGCTTCGCTACCTGATCCATGAACTCTGGAACGAGAAAAAGCCCCACATCGTCACCCTCTTCGACTGCTGCCATTCGGGCGACAACACGCGCGCGGTTGACGTAGCGCAGGCAGAATTTCCGGATAAAAAGCCCGTTGAGAAACGAATTCCCATCGTTTTCGGAAATCGGCTCTGGTCAGATTTCATTTTTGGCGATAGCATTAGCCGCGACGAAGTGCAGCAAAAAGGCACGAGTGCCGTCCTGCCCGAAGGTGTTCATGTGCATCTGGCGGCTTGTGATTCCCACCAGTCGGCGGTGGAAGTAGGCGGAGAAGGGGTGTTCACGAAAGCGCTGATTACCATTCTTAACCGAGCCGAAGGCCGTATTACGTATCTGGACCTGCAAAGCAAAGTGCGGGCCTACCTACGTACTGTCTATGAACAGCAGCCCCGATTCCGGGTAGCGGGGGGATCTCACGGCTTACTCTATCGAACGTTTCTGAACCGGGCCGATCAGAAGGATACAGCCCTGACGGGGCTCATTATCCATAATTCGGCGGGCTGGACGCTGAACAAAGGGGCCATTCAGGGTATAGGTGAGTCACATGAGTATGTAACCGGCATTGATCCAGCCGGTAAACGTCCGTCCGTCAGGTTTACACTAAAACAAGTCTTTCCCGACTTCACTACGCTGGTCCCAGACCCAACAGACGTCAATGAACCCGACGAAGACATTGACTATCAGACGCACATCGCGGGTATTTTGGCCCAGACCATCCGCGTGGGTTTTCAACTGGAAGACACCAGCCGGGAAGCCCGCGCTACGTTGCTCGATAACCTTGGTGAACAGATGGGTGACCGGCTGGAAGTAGTCGACGAAGCCGATGAAAAGCCTGCCAGCGTGACTAAACAGGCGAATTTGGCAACAGCTAACGCCAGTCAGCCAAAAGCCAACTACGTAGTGCGGGGTCGTAAAGGGCAGTATTACCTGACTTATCCCATCCTCAGCACCGCCCCTGACGACGGCAATGCCTACCGCCCCCTGGCAATGCCCATCGAAGCAAATTCCACCGATGCACTTGACGTACTGGCGTCTGACCTCAACCACGTAGCCCGTTGGGAGTACATCCGTCAGTTAACCAACCAAAGCCAGATCAATAAACTGAAAGACAATCCGCTCGACGTTAAACTCTGGCTGGTAGGTGCCGATGGAGCAGAAAAACCGATTACTATTGAAAGCGGCTCGTCTGTCAAACTAAGCTGCGAAAAAATAAACGACACTTGGCAATTCCCGATGCGGGTCGAAATCACCAACGTATCTGGGGTGGATCTGTATGTCAGCGCCCTCTATCTGACAATGGGACTCGAATCCTATTTATCCTTTCTGCCAGACGAGGTGTTCCGGTTGGAAAAGGAGGCAAGTATTGGTTTTGCCTATGAAGGCAACCCCACTATTCCATTCAACCTGAGCGATACCATTACGCTTTATAACTGGCCGGAGCGCGTGGAGTATGTCAAATTCATTGCCAGCACCGAAACCTTCGATCCCTTTGAGATGCAATTGGACCCTCTCCCCGAACCACCAACGTTAGCCGATCAGGGCACTCGGGGAGAAATGACGCGAAAAGGGGTAGGCATGTTAAAACAGAAAGCTCCTGTACGAGGCTGGACCACGCAAACAATTGCGCTGCACTGGCAGAATCCAACTTATAACAAAGTTGAGCAAACAACCATCCAGGCGATGCTCAGCGACGACCGGTTGATGGACTTTGCCCTGGGTCTTTATTTTGACAATGCGCCCGACGACAAATTAGCCAATATCCAGTTGAAGTCTGTCCTGCAAGACCTGACTGCCAACGTACCGCTACGTGAAAAAGGTATTTTCGGCGAATGGGGCCTGGCACTGGCCAACAAGATTGCCCGCGCCCGCCGGAACCAACGCTATAAACGAACGCTGAAAGAATTCCCCGATCGGATCAAACTTGTTTCGGAAGGTGATTCATGGTTCCAGCACCCGCTTGTAAGCGATACTATCGATCATTTGTCGGCGCACTACGCTATCTACTGCGTGGCTGCCGCTGGCGATACGTTACGTAACATCACGATGCCCATTGGCGCGCCACCGATTGAAGAATACCTCAACGCCATCGAGGAGCAGCAACCGCGCGTTTTTGTCCTGAGTGGTGGCGGCAACGACATCCTGGGTGAGCAATTCCGTCGCTACATCAAAGCCGGTGTTCCGGCGGGGTCGGCGCCGGAAGCCTACCTCGATAATCTGCTGGCGTCTGATCTGGACAGTCTTCAGGCCATGTACCGCACGCTGTTTCAAACCCTGCAAGCGAAACGCCCTGATTTACCCATTCTGGTGCATGGGTACGACTACGTTATCCCGCTATCTGTCACGAACAAAGGCTGGCTGGGCCGCTACATGATTGAAAAAGGCATTACCGATAACGACACGCGTAAAGCCATTCTGCACTATATTCTGGATGAGTTCAGCAGGCGGCTCAAAGACGTAGCAAAAGATTTCCCGATGGTTTCGTATATTCCGACATTAGGCACCGTACCCGATAACGAGTGGTACGACGAGATCCACCCCAACGGCGAAGGCTTTGCCCGCGTGGCCGAAAAGTTTAAAGTGCGGATCGATGAATTGGTGAGTCAGTGATGTAAGTTTGAAACTCTTAAGCCGCGCCATGAGTGCTCTGCCCGTTATCTTATGCTACTTCGCGCAAAATCAGGATCAGGCGCATTTGCAAACCCTGGAGCGGGAACAGAAAGCGATCAATAATGCCTGGGTGAACGCCAATGCCAGCGATGACCCGATTCAGGTTGTCTGCCTGACGCGTGATAACGACCTGTCGAAACGGGATAGCGTCATTGAAGACATTGAAACCTACAACCGACGTATCGTTCTGTTCCAGTTCAGTGGACACGCCGGGCCTAGTTCTCTGGCATTCAGCGATGGCGAAGGCGATCCCACGGGTATTGCGGGGCTTTTGAAAAAAGAATTGCCCCATCTTCAACTGGTCATACTCAATGGTTGCTCTACGTTCAAGCAGGTCGAGGCCATGTTTCAGCAGGGTATCCGTGCCGTCATAGCCACTCATTGTGCCGTGAAAGATACGCACGCAACTGAGTTCGCTATTGAGTTTCATAGAAAGCTGTGTTCGGGAAAAACCATTCCGCAGGCCTATAAAGATGCCCTGACCAATATCAGCACCAAGAAAGAACTGCGTCAATTACTACCAGCCGTTGTCAGGGAGTCGCCCATCTCCCGAAGCATGCTCGACACTACGCCCGAAACAAGTCAGATTTGGGGCCTCTATGTTCAGGATAATAGTGAAAAAGAGGTCGACAATCGCCATTGGTGGGATATTAGTGATACGTCTAACACCGGCCAATTGCCAGCCAATTTTTACGATACGCCCCAATACCGGGCGCTGAAAGGGCAATTGGACAAACTCAACAATCGGTTTAACTGGCAATTGAAAGATGTGCGCAACCAGCCAAATGATCTGCTGCTACGTGAACTGCTACTGGAAACAGGCGACCAACGTAGTGAGGTGCAAACTAAAATAGATACTCTGATCAACGCAGTGCTGAAACTCGCAGACGAGTTCGCCCACATCCCGCTCAACACCGAACGGCTGAAGACAGCCAGGCACTACTTTGACGCGGGCGAATATGAAAAAGCCCAAGCTATTTTTGATGAGCAACCGGCGTTGATGCAAACGGAGCTTGCTGAGTTACTCGGCCAGAAAGACAATGCAGCCGTCGACACAGATCGGCCACTCCTTGACAAAGCCAATGAATACCTGATCCTGGCCAAATTATCGTCCATCAACGCTGGCCCAGACTCTGCTGAGCAAGCCAGAACTTATTTTGAGCAATCGCTGAAAGCGGATCGAAATCAGGATAACCTGTTTGCCTATGGCAAATTCCTTCATGAGCAGGCCGAATTCAGCCAGGCGCAATCGCTCTATGAGGAAGCCTTGCACTTCAGGCAACGAGTCGCCCAGACTGATCCTGAATTGTATCTGCCCAAAGTAGCCCAGGTACAGAACAATCTGGCGGCTATTCACACAAACCAGCATGAGTTTGCCAAAGCACAACTGCTTTATGAACAAGCGCTGACTACCTACCAGCAGCTAGCGCAACGTAGTGCCGTCGAGTATACACCGAAAGTGGCCCTGTTACTTAACAATCTGGCCTTTGTCTATACCAGACAAAACGAGTTGGCCAAAGCTGGGTCGCTTTACGAACAAGCGCTCAGGATGTATCGGGAGATGGATCTTCCGCAATACGCGGGAGACATGGCCAGAACGCTCAACAATATGGCCGATTTATACGCCCGCCAGCACCTGTTTGATCAGGCGAAAAGGCTGTACGAAGAAGCGCTGGCGATTAGACGAGAGCATGCCATAACGAGTCCTCAAACTTACTTACCCGGCGTAGCCCAGACCCTGAACAACCTGGCCGATTTATATAACGAGCAAAGCACCGAACCCCAGACGGCCCGGGTACTCTATGAAGAAGCCCTGAAAATCAGGGAGGAAATGGCGGTAGCCAATCCTCATATCTACCTGCCAGCGGTGGCGCAGACGCTTAATAATCTGGCCAATTTGCCCAACAATTCACAGGCAGGCCCTTTATTTGAAGAAGCCCTCCACATTTACCAGCAGCTAGCCCATCTCAACAAGACGTATTTGGCGAAGGTGGCTATGGCACAAAACAATCTGGGCGATTTCTATGCCGATCAGGCTTTGTATAATCTGGCACAACCCCTTTATGAAGAATCCCTGAGAACGTATCGGCAACTGGCGGCCGAAAAGCCAGACATCTACAAATCCGATGCAGCCCAGGTAGCCGCTAACCTGAGCGGTTTCTACCACAAGTGCTACGTCGACAAAGCGCTCTCGCTACGCTATGCGGAAGAAGCGATACGTTGCTCACTGCCGTTTACGGAAGAATTACCCACACCGGTTGAGGATGCATTGAACATCGTTAAAGCTTGGGGCGAAGACCCCGACGTGTTTCTGCAACAAGTTAAAGATTCCATAAAGCCGCCGGACCAATAACCGCTACGTCCCTCCTTCCCATTTACCGTTCCCTAAAAGCTACGCGGCTCCCCTTGCCAAGCTCGGACGAAAAAGGCAATTTCAAGAAATAATACTGACTTCTTTATCCGTGCACCATGAACGATCTGCCCGTTATTCTGAGTTACTTTGCCCAGAGTCAGGATCAGGCGCATCTGGACATGCTACAGCAGGAAGCCAATGCCATTCAACTGGCCTGGGAGAAAGCGACCGATCAACCGCAGAACCCCATTTCGGTCAAATACGTAGCGCGGGGCAACGGGCTGTCCAATCAGGATCGTATCATCGAAGATATTAAACTGTACGGCAATCGCATTGTACTGTTTCACTTCAGCGGGCACGCGGGGCACGACGAACTGTTGCTCAACGACGGTGCCGGTGGGCCCGATGGTATCGCCGGACTGCTGGCGGCTTATGCGCCAAACCTCAAACTAGTGGTCCTGAACGGCTGCTCCACCCGCGACCAGGTTGCTACGTTCTTTCGGCGGAGTATCCGGGCGATGGTGGCCACTCAGTGCGCGGTGAAGGACACGCACGCCAAGGATTTTGCGATTTCATTCCACCAGACATTGTGCGCGGGCAAATCCATTCAGGATGCCTACCGCGACGCGATTTTGCTACTCAGAACGAAGCAGTTAGACAAGCTCCTGCCGGAGTCGGTGAGCGAGTCGGCCCAGACGCGGGGGATGCTCGATACCCGGCCCACGACCGAGACTATCTGGGGACTCTATACGCAGGATACAGGTCCGGCTATTGTAACAGACATAAACTGGTGGCGTATCACGTATCAACTGGGCAAACCGCGCATCAATCCCGAGAAAGCGTATGTCTGTGAGCGTAGTCACGCCGATTACGTAGACATTTTCAATGGCTATTTTGATCCGTACCGCAACCCCAACCGGCCCCGGATTCAGCATTATCTGCTGGCAGGTGCCCGGCCTGAGTCGCCCCTTGGCCTGATTCGCAAGCTCTTTTACGAGAGCATTATGCAAACCCGTAACCGGCAATTCTATTACTACTCCTTCAGCGATCTGTTTAACGACACGAAAGTGGTGGATCTGAGCCGAAGTGACGTATCGGCGGTACACGTACTGAGTCGGTTGCTGCTGGCCGTAGCAGGGCCTCCCCCGCCTTTCGTCAATGTTGGCATTCGAAGCGCCGATGATCTTTGCACGGAAATTTTCAATCAGAACGCGTTCAAGCAGCGTGAGTTTGTCTTTATTGCTTTTCGGATTCAGGCCGACGACCTGACCGATGCCAATATTAAGGCCATTGGCGAGGCTATTACATATCTGAACCACCAGGAAAGTAACCTGCCGACCGGTCAGCCATCTTTCCTGTTTTTCTGGACCGTTGTGCAGGAGAAAACGTTTTGGAATTCGTTGTTTTCGTCCAGTCCGCTAAAGAAGTTGATTGCCCGTTTCGATGCGATCCGAACGGACAACTGGCAGTGGTACGTGATAAACAAGGATTACAAATTCCTGAAGGTGCCCGCGCAGGATGACATCGACAACTGGCTGAATGACCATTACCGGCCGTTTTCTACGACGAGTCCCGACGAGACGTTTGTTCAAACGCTTTATCGACAAACCAACGTCGAGACACTCGAAAATCAATTGCTTGACCTTATCGAAGCCGTAAACAGCAAACCCACCTGATCCTCATGGCTTTAGTAGACCGTTTTTCATTTGACCCCGCCGACCTGGCCCAGCCCCGGCTACGCCCTAATCCACCCGATTATATTGCGGATTCAGCGCTTTACAACGCGGTTCGGGTCGCCATATTACTGAAACAGCCGCTGCTACTGACGGGTGAGCCGGGAACGGGCAAAACACAACTGGCCTATAAAGTGGCCGCTGATTTAGCCGAAGAAACCAACGGCAATTTTCTGCCGACGCCCTTGTTGTTTTCAACCAAAACTACGTCGTCGGCTACCGACCTGTTTTACACCTACGATGCGATGGGGCATTTTCATGCCGCCCATTTGCAGAACAATCCGGTGCCCCCCCAGACGGCCGATTTTATTCAGTTACAGGCGCTGGGGCAGGCTATTCTGCTCAGCCACGATCCCGTGCCTGGCCGGTATCTGCCGCTGCCGGATGTGGACGGAACGACGTCGAAAGGCTCGGTGGTGCTGATTGATGAGGTCGATAAAGCGCCACGCGATTTTGCCAATGATCTGCTCAATGAACTGGACCGCTACGAATTTACCGTGCGCGAAGATGGCAGCCAGACGTATCGCAAAGGTGATGCCCATCCCATTATCGTGATGCTGACCAGCAATTCGGAGAAGAACCTGCCCGACGCCTTCCTGCGTCGGTGCGTATTTTTCCACATTGAGTTTCCCGATGCCGAACAGCTCAAACGTATCGTTACCCGCCAGGTCTTCGGACGTGAACCCTTTTATCAGTCCAATGAAGTCCTGCGCACGACCGTCGACAATCGGCTTGACGAATACATCACCAAATTTATCGGCCTGCGGGGAATTAATCTGAAAAAGAAACCCGCTACGTCTGAGTTGATTAGCTGGCTGTTTTTCCTGCGGAAAGAAATCCTGGCCGATGTAAGTCTACCGAACCTGCCCGCCGACACAAAATTGTCGAGCCTGAGTATTCTGGCGAAACACCCCGACGATCTGGTTCGGCTCAAAACGGAGCTTTAAGCCATGCCCAACGAGCAAATCCATAAACCTGTTCCAGTGGGGGAACTGCTCGAACGGCTCCATGCCGCAGGGTTTGCCATTGGCCCCGGCGTGTATGATCGCGTGTTTAAGGTGGTTGGCCGCATTTTCCCGGATGGTCTGCCCACCGGCGTAGCAGACGAATCGACTCAGACGCTACGTGAATTAATTGGCCCCATTGTTTGCCGGACAGACACCGAACAGGAGCAATTCGCGGCCCTGTTTGATTCGGTCATGCGGCCGGGCGGCCACAACGAAACTACGTCAACGGAAAATGAACCTGCGGGCAATGACGATGTTTCCCCGACTCCCACTTCCTTTCGCTACCTGTGGCTGGCGCTGTCCCTAGCGGCTATGAGCATAGTCATTGGCCTGTTTTTCTGGAAGTATCCGAAGAAAAAGAAAGACGAGACGCCCGTCATTATAGAGGTAAATTGTACGGTTGACTTTGGGGTGCAGGCCACGCAGGGCGATTCCATAACGTTCATCAACCGAAGCCCTGGTTTAAAAAATCAGCAGGCCTATCAGTGGAATTTTGGGGATGGTTCTGATTCGGTCGTTACGAAAGAAGTTCTCGTTTCCCATCGGTTCAAAACGGCTGTTAATCAGTCCTCGTTAGGCAACGTTACGGTCAAAGCGATTGGTTGCACCAGTATACCGCCACCATCTCCAGAACCAAGTGAGTACAACCCAACGCCCCTGTCGTTTCGTCGATCGGCCGAGCAGAAACAGTATTCGCTGTCGGGCTGGGTCCCCTTACTATTGATGGGGTTAGGGGGTTTGCTCGGTGCGGGTTTATGGACACGTTTGTTTCGGCGAAGCCAGGTGAAGTCCGTTGAGCGCCCTTCAACGGGGCCCTTCTTTCTGAGTTTCCCCCATCAGGAAAATGGTATTCAGCCCAGCGCGTCCCTCCTGAACTGGGCGCAGCAATTGCAGCAGCGCGAAGAGAGTGACCGCCGGATCTTATCTGTTAACGCCACCATTAGCCAGACGATACGTAACGGTGGCATGCCGACGATCCAGTATGAAAAGATCAAACGACGGCCACGCTATCTGGTCCTGCTCGATGATCGATCGGCCTACGATCAGCAGACCCGACTGTATGGTTACCTGACGAGTGTACTGACCACCCGCGACGTGGAGATGGACGTATTTTTCTTTCATGGTGATCCCCGCTACGCCTGGAGCGAACAATACCCCAAAGGCTTATCCATTGCCGACATTTACCGGCTCTACGGCACGCACTACCTGACGCTGGTCACGGAAGGAAATCGGCTGCTCGATTATGACACTGGCGAAGTAGCCACCTGGGTAACCGAAGCGCTGGCTGGCTGGGACAACCGCGCCCTGCTGACGCCCGTATATCCGCAAAACTGGAACTACCTCGAAGCCGCGCTAAGTCGTTTTTTTATCCTCCTGCCCGCCACTCCCGACGGACAGTTACGGCTGCGCGATTATTTCGGACAGGGCGAAAGCACACCAGCCTATGAGGATCTGCTACGTCAGTTCGAGGTGTTGCCGGGCACCCCCGACCGGGGCATTTTTGGTAAGTCAGTAGCCAAACTTACCGTGGCTGATGTCGAGCTTTTTTTGCGGCAGCCTGCCGGCACAATCCTCATATCGGCTGACCTACAGGACTGGCTGATTCAGTGGGCCTGCGCAACGGCCGTTTTCCCCACACCCGACTGGGCTATAACCCTCGCCATCGGGAAGGCACTCGAAGCAACGTTTACGATCGAAGGGTTAGTTACGACTACGAACTTACTGAAATTGACAGCGTTACCCTGGCTTCGGCAAGACACCATACCGGAGCCGCTCCGCACCAACCTACTCACCCGCCTGCGATCCGATATCGAACCAATAGCCCGGCAAACGGTAATCGACTTATTAAACGAACTCCGGCCGACACCGGGGAGTATGGCCTATCAGGAGCGTCAGGTACGAATGTGGGAGCAGGAACTTCATATCGGGCAAACCAATCTGCACCAGCTCGCGCCCTACTACGAAACCGATCTGATCAAAGACCCCGCCGTTCGGCAGCAGCTGCATAAGCGGCATCAGACATCAAAAATCAGGAATCAATACATCCCGCTGGCGCTAATGCTGCTGTTGATGCTGGCTCCCCTCCTGCTCTACGTGACACCCCCGCAAACGCAGATGGCGTCCTGGGCCGTACCTTTCTATAAACTCGATGTAGCATCGGTTGACAGTGCGGCCTATTACAACAACCGGGCCGTCGATGTCTTTGCCCGACCCAGTCGAAAACTGTACGAAAGTCTTCATAAAGAGGCAATTACGTTGTTATACAGATCACTACGTCAGCGACTTACGTTCGCTGCGGTTTATAACCTGAACGTAGCCCGCTATAATCTAGGGGTATCGTTATTTGATCGGACAACGAATTCGTACGGCCCCCGGGATCTGGTTTCTATTGACAACGTAGTGAGTCCCAACAACGGCGTTCTCACCTTACTGCGTCCATTCAAACTGTTTGATGACGATTGGGTGCCGGACAGCGTCACCACCCGAAATTACCTGATGTTGCTAACGACCAACGTCCCTACCGATTCCATTTTCCGGTACGTTCAGGCCGTCAATCGTGCGTCGGTACGGGGTAGCCAGAATCAGTCGATCTCCGTTGGAAATCCAGTCGATCAACCAGCCATTAACGCCAGCATCGATGCCGCTAAAAAGGCATTCCAAACGCCGGGAATCCTGGAAATGGCAACAACGCGTTACGTTACGAAGCAGGACAGCCTCAGCCTGATGGCATTCAAACCAACGCCCCTGGAACGCGATTCATTGGTGAGCATCGAAGCAGCTAGAGCCGTTCTGTATTTTGGTGGTCCCCGTCAGACGACAAACTTCCCGATAGCAGCATCAATTTCTGCTCCACCACCGACAGCCATTCCAACTGAGTCGGCAATCAACCCTTCGATCATCCCGGATAATCGTCCGGCCAAAGCCAAACCAGCAACCAAAAAAACCACGATAACGAAGGCCAATAAACGCCCTATCGCTAAAACACCAATTACCAAATACCCAGACATACGCACCACTACGCCAAGCTATGCTCAAGACTCCATTACCGGAACAAATCCAGTCCAACAACGTCCCAAGGCCGATTCCGTGAGAGATAGAACCGCTTCGGAAACGAATCCCGCGCAAACCAACGTAGCGCCGACGACTAATCCGCGGTCAAAAAACCCAGGATATTCCCCCGTTCAGCAACAACCGATTCAGCAACAGCCGATTCAGCAGGCGCTGCCAATTGCAGAGCAAATTAAAACGCTGGGATTAAGCCAGGTAAGCCGTGAACAGGGCAAATGTCTCGAGAACGAGGTATCGGTTCAGGATAAAACAATACGTCCGGGAGAATCCGTTCTTATTCCATTGGCCCAGGCCGTCGACGTAGTGGATTGGCGGTGTGGCTCCACTCAGGAACGTCTGTACAGCAAGCAACCCGTCAATTATGTCCTGGTTGAGCGC
This sequence comes from Spirosoma jeollabukense, assembly GCF_054777855.1. Lineage (NCBI taxonomy): Bacteria > Pseudomonadati > Bacteroidota > Cytophagia > Cytophagales > Cytophagaceae > Spirosoma > Spirosoma jeollabukense. Next base: position 149,046 of record NZ_BAAHAD010000010.1, on the reverse strand, counting down.
TCCACAAATGGCCTCATCCAATGGACGCTGTACCGAAGATCATCGCCCACAGCAAGATGACGCTATGTGTCCGTGTGCCTGGTAGTGAAGTGCGCTGATTCAGTTGCTAAACCACTCATCCACCATTTCACTACGCCCTTTGCTCTCCAGCTTCCGCTCCAGCTCGTCGGGGATTTTGGGGAAGAAGTCGATGCCCGTTAGTTGCTCAATCTGGTCGACGGGCACCACAAATTGCTTGAGTGAACTTGTTGACCCTTCGTTGTTCAGCAGGAAGCCAATCATGCGGATGTCGGGCTTGTTGGAGTACAAAATTACTTTGTAAAACTTCTCGGGCACACTGACTTCCGTGGCTTTGCCGATGGTTGGCAAACCGGGTTTTAGTACAGCGCCCGTTATGACGTAGAGACCATTATCACGTATTGCCCACGCCCGCACCTGCTCTTCGAGTTCTTTCCATATTCCCCGATTAAAATCCGGTGTTTGGGGGGTTATGTTGCTCATAAAGAAGGTTTCTTTCATCATGCGCTGCGAAAACTTAAAATCGCCAGCCGGTGCCAAATGCCCCCGATCGTAACCCGAACGGGTATAATCGGATGGAAGGGCCGTGCCGCCTGATACTTCCGGATCGGGCTTAAACTGCTCGTATTTGCGGTCGGCATCGCCCGTGGTTTCGTAATCCAGCAACGGGTAGGCGACCCATTCGGCATCTTTGTACTCATCGCGATAACTCAGCGTGTAGCCTTCATGACGGATCAGTTCATGGCCCGATTTGGACACCGGCAACATAAAGTCAACCTGTTTCTCGAAGTCAAACCGTACCGTTTTGGGTGATCCTGCTGATGGAGATGGCGCATTGCCTTTGGTATCGCTGGCTTCGCTTTCCGTTGACGAAGCTCCGCCCCGTTCCGACTTGCCAGGCTCTGGTGCTTTGTAGGGATTGTCTTCTCTGGGTTCCGATTTAGAACGGCCCAGGCCGATGATCTGCCGGAAATCATTCCAGAAAGCAACAACCGGCTGGGTTCGGCCGCCGTAGTGAAGAAACAAGCCAATCAGGAAAAACACGAAGAGCAGAACGAGCGTATTACCCCGCAGGCGGAAACCCCGGCGATGATAGTTTTTGGAGGGAGGTCGAGGATTGAATCGCATAGCGGTAAAGTTACACAAGTGTTTAGGGTTTAGGGTTCAAGGTTTACGATTTCATACGGATGATCGTTGAACTGACAGTCTGAATCACTAAACCGTGAACCGTATACCGTATACAACTGTTGAAAACCCATGTCATCGTTAACTATTGTCGTAATCGGCGGGGGAGCAGCCGGTTTCTTTGGCGCCATAACGGCAGCCGAAACGTTTCCTAACGCCCGCGTTACAATTCTCGAAAAAAACCGCACGGTACTTAACAAAGTCCGCATTTCGGGTGGGGGGCGCTGCAATGTTACCCACGCCTGTTTTGACAATCGACAGCTCGTTAAACATTACCCACGTGGGGAAAAACCACTACGTTCATTGGTGACTCAATTCGATGCCACCGCCACTGTAAAATGGTTCGAAGAGCGGGGGGTACCTCTGAAAACGGAAGCAGATGGGCGCATGTTTCCGGCGACTAACACCTCCGATACAATTGTTGACTGCCTGCTCACAACCGCCCGACGGCTGGGCATCCAGGTTCGTACTAGCTGTGGCGTTGCCGAAATTCGACGTAGCGAATCATCCGACTGGATGGTTCATCTGCTGACTGGCGAAACGATTAGCGCCAACCGGGTGATGATCGCAACGGGTGGCTACCCACAATTGGCTTCGTATGGCTGGTTGCCTGAACCGGCTGAATCCATTATCCCACCCGTACCGTCGCTGTTCACATTCAACATTCCTGATAGTCCATTTCTATCGCTGGCCGGTGTAGCGGTGCCCGATGCAAAAGTGTATGTGGTGGGAACGAAGCAGGAACAGCGCGGGCCTTTATTGCTAACGCATTGGGGATTCAGCGGCCCGGTTATACTACGTCTCTCAGCCTGGGCGGCCCGCGATTTAGCTGATACTAATTACCAATTCATGCTTCGCGTGAATTGGGTACCCACACTGAACGAAAATGAGTTACGTACTACGTTGCAGAACTTCCGGCAACAGAACGGGCGCAAACAAGTCGTTTCCCAGAACCCGTTGGGGCTACCGAGTCGACTCTGGCAGGCGCTGGCCTCGGCAGTAGACATTCCCGAAACACAACGCTGGGCCGACCTACCCGCTAAACCACTGAACAAACTAATTGAACGGCTAACAAACAGTCAGTTTCAGGTAGCTGGCAAAAGCACGTTCAAAGACGAATTCGTGACCTGCGGGGGGGTCATGTTCGACAGTCTGAATGTACAAACGCTTGAGAGCAAGGCTCAACCTGGGTTGTTTTTTGCAGGCGAAGTGCTTGATGTCGATGGCATCACGGGCGGATTCAATTTCCAGAGCGCCTGGACAACCGGCTACGTAGCGGGGTTGAATATTGGGTTGTGACAAGAGAAGATAAACAGGCAGTCGTGCCACCGGTCAGACCGGTGGCACGACTGCCTGTTTAGGTTTATCAAGGCAATCTCAACACATCCCTTGCCGCTTCCTCATCAATTTTTAGCTGTGCTACAAGGGCAGGAAGACCGTCGAATTTCTGCTCCGGGCGTAGAAATTCACGGAATTTAAGCGTCAGGTGTTCGCCGTAAATGTCCTTATCAAAGTCAAAAATGTAGGTTTCGATGGTTTGATGTGTACCAGCAACCGTTGGCCGGAAGCCAATGTTAAGCATTCCTCCCAGCGTCTGTCCGGCGTAAAGCACCTCCACGGCATAGACGCCATTGGCCGGAATAAGTTTAACCGGGTCATCGACCTGCATATTAGCCGTCGGAAAGCCAATCGTGCGACCTAGCTGCCGCCCTTTCACAATCGTCCCCGTCAGGCTGTAGGGACGACCTAGAAATTGATTCGCTGATTGAATATTCCCCTCATTCAAAGCCGACCGAATTTTGGACGAACTTACGCCGACGGCTTCAATATCCTGGCGAGGAATTTCTTCAACCTCAAATCCATATTCGCGCTGGTGCGCCTGAATGTAGTCGAAGCCACCCTCGCGGTCGCGGCCAAAGCGGTGATCGTAGCCAATGACCAGTTTCTTGGTTCCAATCTTATCAATCAGAATCTGCCGGATATATTCTTCAGAAGTTAACTGAGAGAAGGACCGCGTAAAAGGAATAACAACCAGATGATCGACGTCGGCCTGATCGAGGAGTTCGATTTTCTCGTCTAATGTCGTTAGCAGCTTCAGGTTCAGGCTGTCGTTGGAAACGACGGTGCGCGGATGTGGCCAGTACGTTATCAGGACCGATTCCCCACCAATCGTTTTAGCAACCTCCGTTAGCCGGGATAAAATAGTCTGATGGCCACGATGAACACCATCGAAGGTGCCACTTGTCACCACGGCATTCACTATCGGCTGGATATCGTCAAGACCCGTATGGATAATCATTCGTTTACTAGTTGTGGACGGCAGGTGTTAATAAAACTCTCAATGGTATGCGCATCGTCTACCCAGAAATCGCCGATACGCGTCCGGCGAAGACCGCTCATATACGCACCATTGTTGAGCAAGAGTCCTAAATCACGTACTAAACTGCGAATATACGTGCCTTTGGAACACACAATACGAAAATCAACTTCAGGGAAACGCTCGGCGTTGACCTCAAATACGGAAACCGTAACCTGCCGCGACTTGATTCCCCCTTCGACACCAGCCGCCGTTTCACCCCGACGGGCCTTTTCATAAAGCCGCTCCCCATTCACCCGAATAGCCGAGTAAATAGGTGGTACCTGCAAAATATCGCCCGTTAGTTGTCGGGCAGCTTCCTGAATTTGTTCGATTGAAATGGCCGACGTATCGAACTCCGCATCAAACGTAGTTTCGAGATCGACGGATGGCGTAGTTTTACCCAGGACAAGCGTACCCGTGTACTCTTTTTCCTGCGCCTGATATTGATCGATCTGCTTGGTCATCTTGCCTGTACAGAGCATAAGCAGACCAGTAGCCAGCGGATCGAGTGTTCCGGCATGGCCAATTTTCTTGAATTTACAGGCGTATTTGAGCTTGTTCGCTACGTCGAACGATGTCCAGGTAAGCGGCTTGTCGATCAGAATAACCTGGCCGGGATCGGGTTGTGGTGTGGTTTCTTGTAACACAGAGATACACGGAAAAAAACAGAGATAATGGAGTTGGCATGATAGTGATTCAGAGCAAACCTCTGCGAATCTTTGTTTGCCTCGCTATATCTCTGTGAACTAATTTTAAAGCACGTCTAATTTCACGCCAGCGGCCATTAATCCCAGCAACAGCAAACCAAGCGCGATTCGATAGTAGCCAAATACTTTGAATCCGTAGCGCGTCAGGAAACCCACAAAGCCACGAATAGCAAGCAAGCCGACGATAAAGGCAATCACATTACCAATCAGTAAGGTCTGGTAGTCAGTGGGTTGTAGGAGCTTGTAGGTTTTAAGAAGCTTGTATCCCGACGCTGCGGCCATTGTTGGCACAGCGAGAAAAAACGAAAACTCAGCCGCCTGCGTCCGGGTCAATCCCTGAAACATGCCACCGATAATGGTGGCAGCCGACCGTGACACACCGGGAATCATAGCGATACACTGAAAGAATCCGATACGTATCGCGTCCGGCACCGTTACGTCCCCATCCTTCGGCTGGCGATTCACGATGCGATCAATAAACACGAGTACGATGCCACCTAACAGAAGTGAGATAGCTACGGTGGTAATGCTTTCGAGCAGTGAATCGATGAAATCGTTCAGGAGAAATCCAATAACAGCCGCAGGCAGGAAAGCAATCAGGATTTTGCTATAAAAATCCGCCATTGGTTGAAAGCGAACCGGTACCGATTTCAGATAAGATGGAACCACAAACGTACCGGTACGGGTGTCGGTCAGGAAACGGCGATGATAGAGCACCAGGACCGATAAAATGCAACCGAATTGCACGTCGACGGTATACAGTTTGGTGAATTCGTTTCCGGCAATACCCGCCAGCGACGAGTAGATAATCATGTGACCCGTTGAGGAAACGGGCAAAAACTCAGTTAATCCCTCAATGATAGCCAACGCAATCGCGTGAATAAGATCCATTTAGCAGGTTGTAAAAAGTATAAAGTCACAAAATAGTCCGCCGTAGCGGTTGTAAAGTTACCAGTGGAAACCTTACAACCGTTACGGCGGACCATTCAATACCGGTAAACTTTATAACTTTTACGCCTTGGGCTTCACAAGAATCGCAAAGAATTCGACCACAAAACCGCTCATAACCACAATAGGTCCGAGCGTGAGGCCAAGAAAACCAAAGCCAAATTCTTCTTTATCAAGGCTCATAATGAAGAATCCAGCCAGAATAATACCAATGCCAGCCAGCAGCAAGATGTAGTTCTGCCGACCAAATGGCATGGCAGCCGCAGCTACTACGTCCCGGCGGGTTGACTCCGTTACCGACGAACGGGTAGGAACCGTTTTTGGCGCTACAGGTGATGTAACTGTTGTTTTTGCGGCTGGTTCATCGCGGGTTAGCGTTGAGCCATATTGTTTATCTTTTGCCATATCCTTTTTGTGTTTTTAATGAATAACGTAAAATGAATAATGGCCGTTTATCGACCCTATCTTATTCACTCTCAGCACTCATTATACATTATTCATTTTATATTAATAAAGCTCATCCAATGTGAGGCCCAGATACCGGTTAACCGCCTGAAACGTACTAAGAAAACCAATCAGAACGCCCAATCCGATAATACCGGCCATCAAAATAACCATCTTCTCAATACTCTGAAAAGCCTCCAGCTCAGGCATGTTATGCTTGGCAACCTCCCATCCGACCAGAAGTAGCAAGACGGCCATAACGCCAGCCAGAAAACCCTGCCACATACCCCGTCCCAGAAATGGCCGGGTAATGAAAGCGTTCGTTGCCCCCACTAACTGCATGCTCCGAATCAGCATTCGCTGAGAATGTAGCGCCAGTCGAATGGTATTGTTCATCAGCACAACAATAATCACGAGCAGAATCAATGCAAAAGCCGACATCACAATGTAAATCTGGGTAATGTTTTGATTGATCTTGTCCACCAGATTTTCCTGATACACCACTTCAAACACACCATCAATCTGCTCTAAATCCTGCTTTACTTCCTGTAATTTAGCTTCTTCAAAATAGGCTTCATTGAGCTTGATCCGATAGCTGTCGTGCAGCGGATTCTCTCCTAAAAACTTCGAAAAATCTTCCTTTGTTTCAGCAATGAACTCTTTAGCGGCTTCCTCTTTTGTAACCAGATTAATTTGAGGAGTCCCATTGGCTTTCAGTATATAAGGCCGGTCAGCAATCGTTTTGTATAAAGCGTTTATCTTTTTCAGTTTAATACCTTTATCCAGAAAAGCCCGAACCTCGTAGTTCTCCCGGATGTAGGTTACCAATCGCTTCGACTGGATAGCCAGCAACCCGCAAAAACCAATTAAAAATAATGCCAGCGTTAAACTAAACAGAATGATCCCGCTGGGATACGCACCTACTTTCTTATTGTTACGAGCCATTTATGGGGTTCGTGTTATGAAACAAAAATAACCTATTCAACCACTGAATGGCCGAATTTAACAAACTTTAAGGGAAATAGGCAAACTGGCAGAGGGGTAAGGGCAGAGAGCAGGGGGATATTGCAGCACAAGGGGGGCATAAAGCGGGGAATTTGTTTACTACATCAACAAAATTATTTCACCTTGCCCACGCCATTGGTACTTGGGTGCTACTCCCTTAACCCTATGCCCCGTGCCACCATCACCTCCGCCGGATAACCGACTTCCACGAGGTATAACCCATTGGCCGGTGCCGCCCGACCCGCTACGGTACGGTCTCTGGCCAGAATAATCTGCTCAAATCGGTCAAGACTCATCCGCTCCTGCCCTATTTCGACCATTGTCCCCACTATAGTACGTACCATGCCCCACAGGAACCGATTGGCTTTGATATGAAACGTCAGAGAATCCTCGTTTATGCGTTCCCAATAAGCGAAATCAAGCCGGCAGTGAAAGTGCGTTACGTTGGCACGGGCCTTACTGAAGCTCTGGAAATTGGTATGCTGGAGGAGTATCTGGCAAGCCTGATTCATCAACGCTACGTTCAGCAACGGCCTGAAATGATACGTCAGGCCCGTCTGAAATGCATTTTTTTGCCGGGTAATGTGGTATTGGTAATAGCGGGAAACCGCCGAAAAGCGGGCATGATCTTTATCTCCAACGGGAAAAATAGCGTGAATGGTAATGTCGTCGGGCAGAATGCAGTTGAGCGAGTAAATAAACGCGTCCGTTATAGGTAATGGCTCATTACTATCAAAATGAGCAAACTGCTGCCGGGCATGGACCCCGGCATCGGTACGACCGCTTCCCATTATATAGACTGGCGTACCGATGCGCTGCGTTAAGGCCGCTTCAAGTGTAACTTGAACACTTACTCCATTGGCCTGCGTCTGCCAACCGTGATAATCTGTTCCCCGATACGATAATTCAATAAAATAGCGCATACCACGCAAAAGTACCGCTTACTGATCAGTTGTCATTTTACTACGTCTTTTTCAGGACGAAAATACGCGGCTAAAAAATAAACTACTGTAAAATTTGGTATTCATATACCGATCGGTATATTTGCATCATGAAATTTCAACCCCGCTCAGAAAGCACCCGTCAATTTATCATTGAAAGTACCGCTGGTATCTTCAATGTGAAGGGCTATGCGGGTACGTCGCTCTCGGACCTGACGGAAGCCACAAAGCTTACGAAAGGAAGTATTTACGGAAATTTTGAAAACAAGGAAGACGTAGCACTGGCCGTTTTCGATTATAATGCTGCCAATCGGGCCAAGGCAGCACGCGATAAAATAAGCACTTATTCAGCTTACAAAGACAAACTGCTGGTTTATGCCACGCTGTATGGCAGTGGCGCGGATATAACCTTACCGGAGGGTGGATGTCCATTGCTGAATACGGGTACGGAAGCTGATGATACCAATGAACCCTTACGACAACGGGTTGCAGAGGCATTGCTACAATGGAAAAACGACCTTGTAGACCTTATCCAGCAAGGAATTGCGGCTCATGAATTCCGGGCTGATGTAGATGCCAATCGGCTGGCGTTGTCCATGATAGCCTTGATTGAAGGTGGCATTTTGCTTGGCAAATCCACTAAAAATTATGTGTACATGAGTAGTGTATTAGAGACAGTTAAGGAAATGATCAACGCTATCGAAGTGAATTGATGTTTTTTTGCTTATCCATATACCGATTGGTATATGGATAAGCAGGCCAGTTAGTCAATTATTGCTTTATTTTTTTATCAACCCATATACCGATCGGTATATATAATTTAGTAGATCCCAATGAAAAACATCATTCTCACCGGAAGTAGCAGTGGTTTCGGTTTACTCACGGCTCAGACACTGGCCAAACAAGGACACACTGTTTTTGCCACCATGCGCAATGTCGGCACAACGAACGCCTTGGCAGCGCAACAGATTCAGCAGTGGGCAGTTGCCAATAATGCCAATATTCAAGTCGTGGAACTAGATGTAACCAGCGATACGTCTATCAAAACAGCCATTACCGAAATAGCGGGCAAAGCAAACGGAAAAATCGACGTATTGATTAATAACGCCGGTATTGCCGCCATCGGCCTGAACGAATCGTTTAGCTCAGAGCAGGTTAATCAAATTTTCCAGGTAAATGTAATTGGAGCCGATCGCTTGATTAAGGCGATTCTTCCCTATATGCACCAACAGAAAAATGGGCTGCTCATTCAATTGTCCAGTGGTTTGGCCCGGCTTCATTTGCCGCACATGGGTGCTTATGTGGCTGCTAAATCAGCCATTGATGCGCTGGCCGAGACCTATCATTATGAACTCCGGGCGTCCGGTATCGACTCCGTCGTTGTTCAACCCGGAAGTTATCCCACAACGGATATCATTGCCAAGCAACTAACGCCCGCTAATTTATCGGTAGAAGCAAATTACAGTGACGAAACGCTTCAGCTTAAATCTGCCGTTGCGGGCTTATTTGTCCCTTCCGAAACCAGTTCTGATCCACAGGAAGTGGCTGACTTGATTGCCGACATTGTGGAAACACCCACTGGTCAACGGTCAATCTGGTACCCAATCGGCGTTGGTGCCATTCTTCCCTATGTCCAGCAGTTAAATGCGGGTACCGAGCAACTGGCCGGTGCAGTCATCAGCTCGTTAAGTCCTGAAGTTCCAGCATAATTCGAAGCCAGAAACAGAAAATCCTCACATTCAATTGAATGTGAGGATTTTCTGTGGTCAACTCAGTATCCTTTAGCGCGGTCCACGGCCCTGGCGTTCGCCACCAATACTGGGCCGCTGAGGTTGTGGAACAGCTTGTGGGCTCTGCCCGCCACGACTCTCCGGCATCCGCTGAAAATTCCCCCCATCGCTACGTCCGCCCTGCATCGGCTGGCTATTCGATGATCCCTGCTGTTGACCCCGCTCAAACGACCGGTTTGGCAGTGGCAACGAGCCGGATGAATAGCTGCCTCGAGACGTATTACCCGACGAATTATCGCTCGGTTGCGTATTGTTCGGCGAATAGTTATTCGGCTGAGGGCCTCCCGGTGAATAGCCGCCCCGATTTGGTGTCGGCGTTGTGGGTGTATTGTTATTATACGCTCCACCTCGGTCAGTTGAATTGTTACCGCCATAATTACCTCGACTTGGGGAATTATTGTTCCCGTCGTAATTCCGGCCAGGTGTTGAATTACTATTATAATCCCGATCTGGCGAATTGTTATTACTGTTGTTGTAGTCTCGGTTTGGCGTATTGTTGCCATTATAATCCCGATTTCCGCCACCGTAATTGCCGCGATTCGATTCACTATTCCCATTATAACCAGAGCGGGGTGTGTTATCAAACCGATCATTACGCCCGTAGTTCTGTCCGTATCCCGACGACTGCCCAGGCCGGTAAAAACCTACGGAACCATTTCCAACCATCGAACGACCGGGGCGATCCATTGGATCAATGCGGTATACAGGAACCGACTGGCGGGTTATTCGTTCAATGTCGCCCCGTGGTGGTCCGTACACGTAGGAACGGTTATTTGAGCGATAAATATTATTGATAATTGTCGTATTCTGGTAAATGTTCACTACGTTAGGCCGGGGCACACGGTAGCTGTACAAGCGCGGGCTTGTGATGTATATCTGCGGAACAAATGTCCAGTATGGCGCAGGAATATTAATGTTCACATTGATATTCAAGCCAGGTCCCAAGGGCGCCCACCCGTAGTAGCCACCTCCTGATCGCCAGGATACCCAGGCTGGTCCCCAGTCACTACCCGGCACCCAAGCCCAACCATATTGATTATCGAAATACCAGCGGCCGTAGTGAAACGGTGCCCAACCCCAGGGGTAATCGGACACCCAGGTATTCCCGAATTCGGTTACAACCCAGTGACCATCTGTGGCATAGGGCTGAAAATCAGGTCCAACATTTGGCACCCAGACCGAACCATAGTTGGGGCTTGGCAACCATTGTCCATAGGGAGCGAGTTCGTTATAGAACGTTTGTACTGGAACACTTATGCCCGGTTGAGCCGTAGCATCGCGGGCAACAAATGGACCAAATGCAAGTATCGCAATCAGACCAACCAGTTTTATTTTATTCAGACTATTCATGATGCTACGCTGTTACGTGCTGAGCTTTTGCACTCATCGGAAATTAGACTACCTAGCCTATCAAACGTTTAACGTACGACAAAAAAATCGCCCGACTGTTTCATTCAGTCGGGCGAAAGTCTTAGCTATATGCACCTAAAAATCAGGCTTCGTTGGTAATAAACATTTTCGGTTTGGGCGCTTCGATCCCATCTTTCCCAAACTGCCGGGCAATGTTTTCGAGCATGTAATAATAGGTATCCCAATAATTTTCACTCTTCGTCCAGACGCGCACATCATATTCGCGCGAATTTGGATTCAGTTTGGCAATCAGTACGTCGTGCTGGCGATCTTTAAGCGCATATGGACAGGCATCGACTACCTTTTGAATAGACGCTTTCGTAGCATCCAGATCATTCTGGCTCCCAACACCATAGACCTGATCTACCCGAATGACACCTTTGGTACTGATATTCGTAAGCGCTGACGTTGATAATGACCCATTTGGCAGAATAATCGTCTTGTTATCCAGCGTGACCAGTGTTGTATCGAAAATACGGATGGCTTCAACATTACCAGTAAAGCCCTGTGCCGAAATCAGATCACCTACTCTAAATGGCTTAAAAATTAAAATCAGTATGCCACCGGCAAAATTCGCCAGACTGCCCTGAAGCGCCAGCCCAACGGCCAGCCCTGCCGCCCCTATTATAGCGACAAACGAGGTCGTTTGAACCCCTAAGGTACTGGCAATGCTCAGGAGCAACAGTACACGTAGTAAGCCATTCACTAACGACAAAAGAAACGGCTGCACGTCGCGATCGACATGCCGCCTGGTCATGGTCGATGTTAAAAGCTTCGAGATCCAACCAATAACCCAAAGGCCAACAAATAGGGTGATAATAGCCAGTAATACCTTGCCGCCATAAAGCGTGGCAAAGGCTAGTACCTGGCTATAGAATAGCTCAAGTCTGGTTTGCGCCTGTTCCATAAATAAAAGGGGAGTAGTGTTTGGAAATCAGACGCTAATAAACAGAAAAGTAACCTCCTTACCGATCAGTAAACTAACTATATTTTTACGTTTTTCTCGAGGCTACAGCCAGTTTTTACGTCGGAATATCCAGACTGTCAGCGCCGAAGACAAAATCATCATGGTCAGGGCAAAAACGTATCCATATTTCCAGTGGACTTCCGGCATCTCATCGAAGTTCATTCCCCAGATACTGGCCAATAACGTTGGAGGTAAAAATACCAGCGACACGACGGTGAAGATTTTGACGACCCGGTTTTGCTCCAGGTCAATGAGACCGAGGTAGGTGTTTTGCAAAAATTCTAGGCGCTCGAATATGAAATTCGTATGGTCGATCAGGGAGTTGATATCTTTGATCAACGTTCGCAAACGCTGCTGTTCAAGTTCGTTAAACCACCCATCAGAACGTATCATGGCCGATATAACCCGTTGTTTATCAACCACATTTTCGCGAATGGACATCGTCAGTTCCTGGTAATCGTTAATATTCAGGAGCATTTCGCGGTCAAGATTGGCGTCCAGATCGAGCATCCGGTTGATCGCCTTAATTTCGCCGGACACCATTTCAATCAAATCGGCATCCGAATCAATTCTGGACTCGAAGATAGAAATTAGAATTTGGGCGCCATCGTTGAACAGAGCCCGACGCGACTTGATCCGCTTCACGGTGTCGGCAAAAGCTTTCAGGTCAGCATTGCGATACGTAAACAACGTGTCATCTTTCAGCAAAAAACTGACGGGCACCGTTACGTATCGATGTTCAGTGTCTGGAACGAGAAAGTTGGAGTTCGCGATCAGAAAATCGTCCTCCTCAATGTAGCGCGAGCTGCTTTCAATTTCTAGCTGTTCCTGCTGGCTCAGAAAATCGACATCAAATTTTTCTTCTACCCGCTTGATTTCGGTAGCCGTCGGGTTTTGCAGGTCGACCCATAATGTCCGCTCCGTATTAGAGAAGGAATCAATATCACGGATTTTGCGAACAGAAGTAGCGTCTTGCTGAAAAATGCGAATCATAACGTCGACAGTAGAATATTCGGCGGTAAAGTTCGCAGAAAACGATCGAACTGTTGGTTATCGCTACGTTATTTCCCCACTGACATTGGAATTAACTACGAACAACGATTAGTTGATCCAGAAAATGCTGCACCTCATCGGACCGTTGGGTGCCAATAGTGATACGTCGATTAGCGTCAAAAAGCACGCGTATCCCCTTATCTCCCGCAACATTATACACCCAGCCTTCAAATCCCCAGCGAATCCCATAGCCTACATAACTATACTGAACGACCGAGGTAGATTGAATAACCCGCCAGGGAATTGTCCGCCAGGGGAAAATCGGAAAAATACGGTAATGAATACCTTCCGAATCCAACTGGGTATCCAATTGCCAGGCGTAGAGTAGTCCCACAATCAACAGCAACGGCATCGTACTTAACCAAGTTACTGGTTTGCTCCATGCGTCAACGGTGGATAATGAGCCAAAAAAAATGAGTACGCTAAAGCCTATAATGAGCCAAACCCATCCCTGGCGAAAACGTTGTGTTTCTGTGAAGGTTTCCATGTTTAGTATGTATCTATTCCTACGTTTTTTGTTTTTTCTTCTTGGCCGCAGGGAACAGGATGTTGTTGAGAATCAGCCGATAACCGGCTGAATTAGGGTGCAAATTAAGATCGGTAGGTTCTTCCCCTATTTCGTGACGATAATCCTCGGGGTCATGCCCACCATAGAAGGTAAAAAAGCCCCGGCCGTATGGCGAGTGAATGTATCGAGCCTCCCCTGCTGCACGATTTTCGGCCATAATTACGACTTCGGGTTTGATGTAGTTTTTCTTGAAAGCCGTTGTTTGACCCATAAATCCCTTGATGACATTTAGGTGATTCTGCGTCAGCATGGTTGGAATAGGATCGTATTTTGCCGAGAACTGAAACAGCGTAAAGTAGTCGTTATGTTCGCTCAGACCGCGTTCTTCGGGCTGGTTGTCAATATTCGAGAATTCAATTAAATACGGATTCGTATAGACCTGAAAGTTTCGGAACGCAAACGTCTGGCTGTAATCCAGCTTACTATTGGCGCTGGGATCAGCAGGATCGCCGTCATAAAACGTATCCACAATGTCTGTGTTGTGAGCCGACAAGGCAATGTCATACGTATCGGTAGCGTTACACATGGCGAACAGATAACCGCCACCCAGCACAAAATCACGAATTTTCTGCGCTACTGCCAGTTTCAACTGCGGAACTTTAGTGAAGCCAAATTTACGGGTAATTGACTCAGCTTCATTTTTTTGAGCAATATACCAGGGCTGATCTTTGAAGTGAAAAAACTTGCCATATTGACCCGTAAAATCCTCGTGGTGCAGGTGAAGCCAGTCATATTCGGGCAGTTTACCGTTCATTACTTCTTCATCGAAAACAACATCGTAAGGAATTTCGGCATAGGTCATCACCATCGTTACTGCATCATCCCAGGGTTGTTTCGTTTTAGGGGAATAAACGGCCACTTTCGGTGGTTTCTGCAGTTTAACCGCATCCATATTGGCATCGGCTGCCGCCACTTCACTTAAAATTTGCGCTGACTGAGCATCCGAAATAACTTCGTAGCTAACACCCCGAATCACCATTTCGTTGATGAACGTCTGGCTTTGCGGCATCATAAACGAACCACCGCGATAATTGAGTAACCAATCAATCTCTGTGTCATGGGTTTTCAATACCCAATACGCTATACCATAGGCTTTAAGGTGATTCTTCTGGGAGTCATCCATAGGAATCAGAATTTTAGATGCCAAAACCTGGCCCGTCAAGACCAGAATTAGGATAAGCGGTAACAGCAGCCGTTTCATTGGTTTCCCCGTTAAGAATGCTCTTGGTAGTTTTGTCATAACGAAATATACACAAATATTGTGCAAAAAAAGTATGGGTCCCAGGGTTAAAGTATATAGGAATTTGTTAATGCCCTTGCCCCAAGCCCCATGCTCTATGCTCCCTGCAAATGAACTTCATCGAAAATATACGCGAAGGTCTTCGCTCGATTGCGGGTAACCGCCTGCGTACCATCCTGACTTCGCTTATAATTGCCATTGGCATTACGTCGCTGGTTGGCATCCTAACGGCCATTGACGGTATTCAGAGTTCGGTTGACAATAGCTTTGCCGGACTGGGTGCCAATACGTTCAGTATTGTAGCCCGGCAAGATGCTTTCCGTCGCGGTGGCCGGGTGCTGAAGCAGGACGCACCCATTGATTATTTCGACGCTATACAGTTCAAACGGCGATTTCAGTACGGGGCTACCATCTCCGTTTCATCCGTTGTAACAGGATCGGCCCAGGCTAAATTCGGTTCAAAAAAAACGAACCCCAATATCCAACTTACCGGGGGCGACGATACGTATCTGACCGTGAAAGGATTCACGCTTCAGAGCGGTCGAAACCTGACCCCCAATGACTTAACGTATGCGCTCAATGTGGCTATTATTGGCAGTGAAGTAGCCAATACCCTATTCGAAGGGAAATTAAACCCACTTAACCAAGTGATTCGGGTATCCGGTACGCAGTATAAAATTGTGGGTTTGTTAGCTAAGAAAGGCGGTTTTTCGGGTGGTGGTGATGATCGTATGATTCTCATTCCTTTGAACAATGCACGCGCCCTGGCCGGAACGCAGAAACTTTCATTCGACATTACTACGTCCGTGCCAACCGTTTCTGACCAGGACGAAGCTGTCGATGAAGCGCGTGGGGTTATGCGCCAGGTGCGTCACGATCAACTTGGACAACCTGATTCCTTTGATATAGAACGTGCCGACGAACTGGCGAAGGAAACGGCTAATATCACGGGGTATCTACGCATGGGTGGCTTTGGAATTGGATTTATTACGTTACTGGGCGCTTCCATTGCGCTGCTGAACATTATGCTGGTATCTGTCACAGAGCGAACGCGGGAGATTGGTATCCGTAAATCACTCGGTGCTACACCCAAACGTATCCGCGAACAGTTTCTGATCGAGGCCATTGTCATTTGCATTCTTGGCGGTTTAGGCGGTGTACTACTGGGCTTAGGGATAGGCAATTTAATTTCGGGCGTTGTCAGTCAGGGTAACGGCGGATTTGTAGTACCCTGGGCCTGGATGGGCTTGGGCATTGTCGTCTGTGTATCGGTAGGACTCTTTGCGGGTATTTATCCAGCCGTTCGTGCGTCGAAACTGGATCCTATTGAAGCCTTGCGTTATGAGTAGATGGCATGAAAGATGGGGAATGCAGTGCCTGGATTTAGAATAAATTTCTAAATTAACCATTGTATATTGTTTATAGATCCTTACTTTTGCACCCACGTTTGACAAACGCATCTCTGGAAACAGAGACGATTCTGTCGCCGGGATGGCGGAATCGGTAGACGCGATGGTCTCAAACACCATTGTCTGCAAGGACATGCCGGTTCGAGTCCGGCTCCCGGTACAATAGGCCCTAACAAGGGCAAACAAGAGAAAGTAAAAGCCACTGATAATCAGTGGCTTTTGTGTTTTTATAGCATTCCCTTTTCCATTGTTTTCTGTTACTTATTCATTTCTTGTTACTCATTTGTTACTCATTAGTTCTTATATTAGTAACGGAAAACAAAAGCGTAACAACGGCAAATGGCGGTTAAACTCAGAAAGAAAGTACTTGCAAATGGCAAATTGAGCCTCTATCTCGACTTATACAACGGTGAGCAGCGCAAGTACGAGTTCCTTAAACTTTACCTCTATAAGCGGCCGAAAGACGATTTAGAGAAGCAACATAATAAAGCTGTTACCCAGACGGCTGAGAATATTAGGGCTAAACGAGAGCTTCAGGCAGGAGCCGAGCAAAACGGGGTCGCTCCCGCCTTAAAGCAAAAGGTCAACTTCTTCGACTATATGCAGTCGTATATTGACCGCTACACTAAAAAGGATATACGTATGATGCGTTATACCCTTAAGTACCTTCGAGAATTTGCCGCAACCGATTACCTGTCATCTAAAGAAATCACAGAGAATTTTTGTCGTGATTTCCGAATTTGGATGGATGATCATCCGAATCTCAGCGGAGAAACGCCGTATGACTTCTTTGCCAAGTTCAAAAAGGTCATTAAACAGGCCGTACGCGATGGTATATTTCTGGCGAATCCCTCTCAGGACGTTCCCAATAAAAAACCAGAGATAACTGTTAGTAAAGACATTCTCAGCGTCGAAGAGCTTCAATTACTAGCAAAAACCGACTGTGGTAACGACGAAGTGAAACGAGCCTTTCTCATCGCCTGTAATACGGGGCTACGCTACAGCGACGTAAAGAGTTTGCAATGGAAGCATTACCAAGAGGGACGACTTAGAATTATTCAGAACAAAACTCAGAAGCCGGTAATCATCAACCTCAACCTAACGGCACAGCGGCTATTAGGATCGCCTGGAAAGCCCGACGATTTTGTTTTTATACTTCCCTCCCACACCGGTATATCTAAGAGCCTAAAGGTCTGGAAAAATCGAGCAGGGCTATCCAAAACGGTCACCTTTCACGTTGCACGTCATTCGTTCGCTACGAACCTTATCATTTTTGGCGCTGATGTAAGTAGTGCTTCCTCTCTACTAGGCCATACCAGCTTTGAGCATACTCAGAAGTATGTGCGTATTGTAGAGTCCCTCAAACAAGATGCTGTTAACCGTTTACCTGAGATTGAATTATGAAGACCGTCACAGAACATATCAATGAGGCCATTATTAAGATTCAGGAGTTTAATGAAGGATTTTTAAAGGATTCAATGAAGGATCTATATACTGCTTTCGCAAAACTATCTTTTGATAAAAGTAGTACAGATGATTTATTTAGAACGGCAGAAAATGTATTTACCAGTAATGTGTATATAACTCAGAACAGTTTATCGGCTCTCTTAAAGAAGCCCATATTAATTGAAGACAGACAAGGGTCTATTGAATTTGTTGAAGCCTATCAAAAGCTCGAACGGCTTATTAACTTTAAAGAGCTCATTGCAGACTATAAAATACGCGAGGTAATTGTTGAAGATCAACAAACATTAAGAGAACTTATTGATGATCAACAAATATTAAAAGATCTCATTGAAGATCATCAAATATTCGAAGAGCTTATACAAATACTTGACAGGTATTTTAGTAATGTTGATAAAAATTTGGGCTTCTTACAATCCCTTGCTGAGGGATTACTTGTAAGAGATCCGAGTTTGGGTGTCTTAAAACTAGCTACTCGTACCTTATTCTACCTTAGAATCAAGCGTGAAAACAATAAACATATAGATTTGGAGTATGATAAACAATTCAGCTATCTAAATGAATTATCTGAAGAAAAAAGACTACAAGAAATTGATAAATTAATTTTATTTGAGAGCAACGTCGAGCAGTACCATAAAACATTATTACCATTTTTTATTAAAAACGAAAAAGCCTCTAAGGCCTCGCAACCTTCCTTAGAATCATCAAAAAAAGAGAGTATTTTTTCATACAGATGGATCAACGGCAACGAGGATGATGAGCTGTTATTACTTTACAATAAACTCATTAATCAACACATTTATCAAACAAGCATCAGCGATTTTAAAGCCGCGTTCTCTGGAGTAAAGATTGGGACATTCCAGCCAGTTAAGTGGAAAGCATTGCCAAGTGAATTACTGTATTTCGTTAGATCTCTCTCAGAAAATGGATATATTAATGCCCTAACTAAACCCATGAATTACCAAAAGATAAAGGTCTGTTTTGTACAAGCAGATGGAAGCCCATTTGACTGTGATTTTAAAAGTCTTAATCAAAGGTTAGAGGTAGATTTAAGTTACAAAAAAAAGGAACAGATTGACGCTTTGTTAAGTGAGTTTTTATAATCCTCCACTCCTCCACCTCAACCTCCACCTCCCTTTTATGTGGAGGTGTTTGCTTTCTTTTATAGCCCACCTTTGCCAACGCTAGCGGTTGTTAGCTGGGCCTTTGCAAAAGCCCATCTTTTCTTCCTGTTCACAGTTTTGAAAAATGGTATCAACTACAACAAGTGGGGCTGATTTAGGCTTACAACTTTATCAACAAGGCCAGCAATTGGCTCGTATTGAAAGACTATTGGCCGGGCAAAAAGAAACATTGACCCTGGAGGAGGCTTCTACCTACTCAGGTATTAGTAAGTCATATCTCTACAAATTGACCTCTTCCAACTCGATCCCACATTACAAACCTGAAGGAAAGACGATTTATTTTGATCGTGATGAGCTAAACGCTTGGTTGAAACGTAACCGAGTTAAAACGACAGATGAAATTGAACGGGAAGCGTCGGCTTACGTAAGTACAAAACCATTGAGGAAGAAAAGTGCTTAGTATGAGCCTTCACCAAATTACTTCAGCTATTCGAGCTTATAATGGTGAAGTGCTACTTTGCGGCCCTACATCCTTCGGGTATATCGTTCGGGCTGTTATTAGCGGAACCTCATGTCGAATTGTTACTGATGCTTCCAAAGGCTCTCTCAAAGTACTTCCTTGGGAAACGAATGTACAAACCCATATCGTCTCCGAAGCTCCAAGTTTGCAAGCCTGGCTCTATTTGCTTACCAAAACACAACAGGGGTTGAGCATTGGCTGCAAATCCTGATCACTAAACTATGGCCCGTCCTTCCCGTAATAATGCCGATTATTTCACCCACAATGCTAATTTCCGTAACGACCGACGCATTAAGGCCATTCGAGCCCGGTTTGGAGCCTCTGGATATGGCCTGGTGCTAATGCTGCTCGAAGCCTTAACAGAGGCCGACTTTATACAGCTCAGTACTGAAGAGTTGGAAATGGAACTGTTATCAGGCGACTTTGGGGTTTCTGTCACAGAAATAAACAGTTTGCTACAGCTTGCAGAAAAAATAGGGTTGTTTGCGAGGAATGAAGAAGGATTTTTGATTTGCCCCGATCTAAATAAAGCCTTAGAACCGGTGTTTGATAAGCGAGACAAGTCTCGAAAAGTCGCTCAGACGGCGCGAGAACGCCAATCTGTCACAGAAACGCCGGTTTCTGTGACAGAAACACCACAAAGTAAAGAAAAGTAAAGTAAAAGATACTAACGTATCTAAGGATAAAAGCGTCGATTTGATTGATGTAAAGCAAACCTACCGGGAAAACGTCCGACTTAAACCCGACGAGTATAATGCCTTAGTAGTAAAATATGGCAAGCCTTTCGTCGAGCGCTGTCTGGATAAGCTCTCCAGTTACAAACTGGCCAACGGAAAAGAGTACAAATCTGATTACGGAGCTATCAATAGCTGGGTCATTGATGAAGTCGCCAAAACGCATCCCCAAGCCGGATCTGCTATCAATGTAACAAAACCCCTTGCCGCCCGTCCTACCCAACTCGCTGAGATCCGATGACAAGCTTACAGGAAATCCCCAATCATCTAGTCAACGTTGACGAAGACCTCGAAGCGGCCGTATTAGGAGCCGTGTTGGCAGAGCCGAATCTAGTTTACGACTTGCTTCGGCTCTTACCCAAAGCCAACGCATTCTATATTCCCAAGCATCAACATATTCACCGGGCAGTAGCCGACATTTTTGCCGCGGCTCAGGGGGTAGATATCCATTCGGTGACGCATTACCTCCGCACACATAATCTCCTTGGCACCGTCATAACTATGTACGACCTGGTCGACATTGCCGGACGGGGTGTATCCGGTCACTTTGAGGAAAAGTGCCGAATATTATTCCAACTGGCACTACGTCGTTATCTACATACCTATGGCGGGAAACTAGCTAGAACGTGCCTGGACCCATCGGTTGATCCACTGGAGATGCTGAGCCGGGTCCAGGATGATCTTAGTCAGATTACCGCGCAACTCGCCACCTCTGAAGAAGTTGGCCCCGATCATTTTCTAACAGAAGTCTTATCCGATCTGGAAGCTCGACAACGAGGACAAGCGCCAGGTTTAACAACCGGCATACCATCACTTGATATTCGTACGGGCGGCTTTGAGAAGGGAAATTTTGTCATCTTGGCTGCCCGGCCTGCAACGGGGAAGAGTGCTTTTCTCCTGCACTGGCTGCTTCACCATACCTTGACCCTTGATCAACCAGCTGGACTATTTTCACTAGAAATGAAAGGCCGCGAAGTGATGCGTCGCGCCTTAGCCCATCAGACCGGCTTTTCCAATTTCCAGCTTCAACAGGGAAAAGGAGTCGACATGCCTTTGGTTCATGAACATTTAGGAGCCTTGGCAAAACTACCACTACACATACGCGATTCGTCAATCCAATTACCGGACTTATTAGCCACTGCTCGCGAGTGGCATCGTCGGCATGGTATTACCCTGCTAGCTGTAGACTACATTCAACTGGTGCGGGATAGTCGATTTAGTAAAGCCTACGATCGGGTCAGTGAAGTATCTAACTCACTTAAAGCATTGGCTCAGGATACAGGCATGGTTGTAGTAGGGCTATCTCAGTTAAGTCGGGAATGTGAGAAACGTGTAGGCTGGGATAAACGGCCGGTGTTAGGTGATCTTCGGGAAAGTGGTAGTCTAGAACAGGATGCCAATAATGTCTTAATGCTGTTTAGCCCCCACCGAAACGGGCTGAATTACGAAGATGGATCAGCAGCGGAAAGTACACTAGAGATTCACGCGCTCAAATTGCGGAACGGAAAAGCAACTCAATCGGGCGCCGATCCGGGTAGTAACGGTCCTTTGATTACCCAATACGATGCGCCAACTAATCGCTTTCATACAAGCTCACAAGACGACGAATCACGCGAACCGAAATTCTAAACAATACCATCGCTATGAAGAAAGGATTGATCTCACGGAAGTTCACCCAAACCTTCCCAGCAACTACCCTGTATTGGCACACCTGTAAGTTTACGGGTAAGCGCTTTGTTTCGCCGAGTCGACGAGTTACGTACTCAGCAGAGGGGATGAAGTTAAAGAAAGAACAGGACCGGCTTATCAAAGAGGCCGCTAAGCTGATATGTAAGGTTTACTTCTACCTTTGCCCCATCACTGACCAGTGGTTCACTACCCGCATTGCCGGCTCAAGGTTCTCCCCTGCCTCTAAAGCAATCACCTATCAGTCGACAATAGACTATGCCAGAGAACACCGGAAGAACCCAGAGGTGAGGGAACGTGAACGGATCAGAAGTCAAGCCCGTAAGGACTACCGTAAGCAGTGGCACCAACGTAGGGCAGCGGCTAAGGGGAACGTATAGAGGTGAGCGGTAGAGGATAGTCAATGAATGATAGTTACAAAGGGCTATCAGTAATCTAGATTCGACATCATGTCGAACCCCAGGGGGGGTAAAATCTTCAAAAGAACGCGACTGCTAAACCGTAAGAGTACCCAAAAAATATCCGTGTCAAATTACAGGCAAGGGAGTATTTGCTGCACCGTTACTGTTGCCGAAAAAGATTCCCGTCAAAATTCACACGCGTGAACAAGTGGTTACATTGCGTTTAGTGGCAATAGGGTCTTATTTTGGCGTTAATTCCCTATCAATTAATTGACATTTTTGGCATAAAAACGCGCGATGTCACCGCTTTTTCGAGGAAAAGTAGGTATCTCAAATACAGAATTAGCTGCACCGTAAACCCTGCCAGAAGAAATCCCCGCCAAAATAGCATATGGGGGGGGTGTACCGTTAAGTACAGGGTATCAATCAACTTTTCTGAACGAAAATAGGAACCGCCCGATACTATGTGCCATTTATGGGTGTAAAGAGATTAACCGCCTGACAGCTGCTTTCACCTACTCTAATACTGAACCGTAAACATTGCCGAAAGAAATCCCGGTCATAATATCCTCGAAATTACCCTTGTTCTATATTGACCGTTTCGGTTACATCTATCCGTAAAGGATTGACCTCTGCACAAGAGACAGATTTGAATTAATGCTGATAATCAGCACTTCAACCCCCTCCCGACTTTTGACGAAATGCGTTTAAATTTAAGTTAACGGTTCATTTAGGCGAAAGGCATGGAGATCTATGTGCCGTTACCTTTGATTTTTACCCAAAATGGTAAAAACCTACCTTGCTACTCGACATCCGGTCGAGTTAAAAACTTGCTTGCCCAAAATGGCAAGCAAACAGCATATACGTTGCTACTCGACATCCAGTCGAAAACCCTTTCCCCAATTTTGAGGAAAAAGAAGTGAAGCGCCTATACCTTACGCTTTTCCGGATCGGGCTCTGTGAGTCGGACCTTGTAGGTATCCCAGACCCATAGCCGAATGCTCCTAAAGTATTCTGTTATGACCGTCGTATCAAAATCAGATAACGTTGATCAAAAACAATATCTCTTCCATCACCACTTCTTCCATAAGCATTAGAAACTATTTGCTTTCATTGAATATCATTTGATCGAATTGTTTGTTCTATATTTGTTACATATTTGTAATAGGGACGTTACAATATAAACGCCCGCCAGGGACGGTGGGCAGAAAAATGGATTATACTTTAGCGATTAATCATCGAAGCGAACCTTGTGCTCAAAACAAGCTCACCATTGATTATGGGCGGGGGATGATAAAGGGCACATTTAGTATATACACATTCGAGGACAATGGATTTATCGTGCACTATATACCATCCTTGAATTTGTCTGCATACGGAGATACTGAACAAGAAGCCAGCGAAATGCTTAAAGATGCCATTTTGCCTGATTTCTGCCAAAAGCTATTTGCCGCATCCAGGCCAAAATCATTTGAACATCTTAGTAAACTAGGCTGGTCAGCAGTAAGCCGAGAATCGGACAAGTTTGAAAATACGGCTTATGTTGATAGGAATGGCGTATTAAGGAATTTTGACTTACCGGAAGATACCCCTATTGAAGAACAATTGCTGACTGTCTAAATGGGGCAAAATCGACCGATCAAAAAGAGTTGCTGGCTGAAATTCCTAAAAGCACATAAGTGTTTCTACGTTGATACTAACCGGCACGAAAAATGGGAATGCCCTGATTGCTTTCAATCAATTATCTTTCGTGCCCCCAAAAAGGAAATTCCCTTTTCCCATATTTCTACCAACCTTGAAACAATGGGTAAATCGAAGGACTACTTCTGGGATTGGATTGCAAAAAATTGTTAATCAAAAAAGCCGCTAATTCTTTAGCGGCTTTTTTAGTGTTATTTCACTCTAATAAGTCTTGTATTCAGTATACAAGTTCGTTAATATATAATCTATCATTTATATAATTGATAAAATGATTAAGGGGTGTTTCATCATATGAAATCTCAGCATACCCCCCCCTGTAATTTTGCCACGATACGTGTGCAACTGGCTAACGGTTTAGCAAAAGCCGATCTTCCAGACAATAAACCCGCCCCCTCCCCAATGCCTATAGGTAGATTGTTTAATCGGGCATCGACGCTCATAAATGCGATTTAAGACGTTTTCCTGCCTTTGCCCTAACGGGGATGAGCATCTTTATAAATTTCTAAGCTGTAAGGCTATTTGATGGGCTATTTGCCTTCTTACTTATAATTCGATAAGTAAACTTTTCTAAGAATCTCTCTTTTGAATTGCCTGAAGTGCAGCAGTTGGCAATGATTCAAATAAATCATCTATGTGTTTAGGCTGACTGATCATAGCATCAGCAATAAGATTTATTAGGTTCAACAGGTTTAGTGCTGTTTGAGGATCATCCTTTATGTTGATTTCGCCAGGATGTACTGCATTGTTTCCAATAACCCTTACAACGTCAAGCGCCTTCTGTATTTTGGGATTAAGACCTTTCTTAACCAACGCTGCTATGTCATCATTGATGTTTTTGCCCTTTTCGCCAAGTTGTATACAAAGCTTTTGAAGGCACAACCTTAGAATAGCCGTAGCCCCCCTTGGTGATAAATGTAAAATGTTTCTCGCCTCTATATAATCGCTTTGTATATCCTCATCCAGATCTTGATTTGGGTCAGGTAGATTACCCTCTACAATCGCTGGGTAAACCAATTTACGAGTCCACTCCAACCATAAGCCTATTTTCTTGCAACTAAAGCAGAGATTTGCTATGTAACCTTTCACCTCTACTGAGTCGTCATCTTCAGACAGTTCAAGATAAACTTTACTCCATTGCTGATTTGCTAACGCACCACAGTGTGGACAGTTGAAAGATGGTTCATGGAGAGAAGGTAATTTATATTTGCTCATATCTGAATTGACTTTATTTGATGTTTAAAGACAACATTAGCACTTTACTACCATTGCCCTATACTTTGTATTGAATTGTAGTGTAGTTTTATACAACAATAACAACTTGTATATGGCAACCTCCAAGCTTCCCCGGTCGATTCGGTTTGAATCCGATACCGATGATAAACTAACTGAACTAATGAAAACCTTTGATGAAAGTGCCGTTCGAGTGCTTCATAGGGCTGTTGAATACCTGTACGAGAATCAGGAAGCTGCCATTGATGCAGAGACGCAAAAAAGGAAAAGTCGTATACAGAAGAATGAGCAATAAATCTTTACTACATTTCATGTTACAAATCTTGTTTTGTAGTAGAATGTAGTTAACTTCGCTTACTAATCAGGAATAATAAAAGAGGCTACACAGTACCGGTGAGGTTGCCTAGCTGAACTATTACCTTACGTAAAACAGTAAACCCCTTCGCTTTGAGTTTCTGAGGCCTGGAGCGGAGGGGTCAATATTAACACTTTAACGTCTATCAAAATGTCAACGGGACAAAATTACTCGGGGAAAGGGGATCATGCAACCCAGCCCAACGAAAACGGCTCAAATCTTGGGTCAATGGCAGGAAATACCGTGTCAACGGCGGCTAACCCTTCCAGACGCCTGTCTGAAGGGGACAGTCAATTGAACTTATCCCTTGGCCTCTATCACTCCGAACGTGATTTATCCGAGGTCACCTCCCTGTATTGGGTGTTGGAGGATGCTATTCATGAAGCAATTTGTAAAGTAGGGAATGAATCGACCGAAGAGGACGAACGCGCCGTACTGCATGATGATATTGGCCGGTATCAGGACATTCAAAACAAACTATTTGGTCAACTTCATAAGTCAGCGACTCACTTACTGAAGAAACTGGAACAGGCTTCTACTGGCCAGAACGCAGCTGATCAAGCGCTGCAAATCAAAGCAGGTCATCAGGAACGTAAAATCGCCGAGCTTGAAAAGGAACTTGCCCTTTATCGGCAGATTATTACCAAGACGATGAATCTCGACCTGAAAGGAGGTGAGGCCTTATGAGCAATTTCCAATATCCCGCGCTAAGCCAGTCTGCCGAACTGTGGAAACCCTTGGCAGAATTCGAAGGTCGCTACGAAGTATCCAATACCGGTAAGATCCGGAGTGTTGCGACTGGAAACCTCATCCGACCGCATAGGGCAAAGAATGGCTACAACTGCATTACCCTTAGGGCGATTGGTAGTACACAATCCAGCCTTATTCGGGTCGAACAGGCCGTTGTAGAGGCTTTTTTACCCAATTATGAGAAATCTACAGGTCAAAAGAGCGCGACTGAAAACCAGCCTGAAAAGCTAGTGATAGCCCCGGTCAGATTGATTAGTAAGAAACATAAGTTCACCCGGGCACGAATGCCTATAACGGTGCAGTTTCGTCTTAGAGAGGTGCCTGTACGGCTCCGAGTTTGTGAGAATGATCGATATCTGACGGTACGTATAAACGTTGACGGTGAACGAGACGCCGGATTTACGGCTCGGGAACGAGTATTTCACCCACAAACTAAAAATGTAACCTTCAACCAAATGATAGTAGTCGATAAAACTCGTTGGAATCAGACCACATGTCAGATGAAGGGGAAGGATGGTCCGACACTAGAGACTAATCGTATTATTCGTCGAATCGAGTCAGATTTGAAGGATATTCAGGAAACTCAGTTTAATCGACATAAAAGAGGAGAATCGCCAGCGCCCACGGTGGATAGTATCAAGTTTGAGTATCAGTACGGAGAACCACCAGTCGCTGCTGGCAATGATTTTGCCTATCCAGCCTCATATATGGCTAGAAAGGGAAGAGTTCGTACTGGCCGTCAGACAATAGTCGAATTGCAAGGCGAAATGGTCACCGGCAACTCTTCGTTAATTGAGGTAATGAGTGCCTCCCTAAGCCAATACAAAAAGAAATTCGAGGCTGGTACAATCGCACGGGCTACTTATGAACGGCGAAAGTTTGCCCTCGATTATCTGACAATCTATCCGCCCGCTGCAGGACTTCGCGCAAAGAGCATTACCCCTTTTTGGTTGGATCGGTTTCATGCCTGGTTACTTCAACAGCCTAGCGGGCCACCCAATAAAAAGCGATTCAATTTGAGAATGTCAGTAGGTACCGCTACCAATCACTGTTCCTGTGTGATCGAAGCCTTAGACTGGCTACGTAGTCAATACCTCATCATTGTCAATCCCGTTGCCGAGGTTGAATTAGCGCGTAATCCAACCAAGGAGGTTTACTTTCTAGAGCCTCAACACATTGATCGACTTTTTGCCATCAATCCGGAGCCCCGCTATAAAAACAGTCTGTGGTGGTTCAAGCTGATCTGTCTGACCGGTATGGATCTACCTGATGCCGTACGGTACGCCTACAACCGGGAGCGTTACGAAGCCCGTACCCTAGCTGGAAAGCTGAAAATTGTCATCCGTCGGGATAAGCCGCCTAAAAACGAATGTAATATACCCGTCTTACCTCGTCTTGTTGAGTTATGGGCTGAGGTGAATGGCAAACCCCCTCGTTTAGTAACTGGCCCTACCCTACGTAATCATCTGAAAGTAATTCAGAAGCTAATCGGCTTTGATAAGCCACTCACCCCGAAGATCGGCCGGAAAACAGCCGGAATGATTTTTCTGGAAAAGTATAGCATCAAAGCCGTTTCGGGCATATTGGGTCATAGCAGTATCAACACAACGGAGCGACATTACGTTAAGATCAGAGGAAGTTACATTGACCAGGAAATGGACTTGATAGGCTAGGTATGTCTCAACCCAAAGCTCCCGTTTGGGCAACTTGTCAGAACGGGAGCTTTTTACCTTACACTGATGAATGAGCTAATCAAAAGTGCCGATCAGGCCAGCATCAAAACCTACTTTGAAACGGTACTTCAGCTGGCCAGGCAAGGCAGTGAATTCCCGATTGATCTGGACGAGGTTTGGCCTCTGGTCTATGCCGACAAAACCAAGGCCGTTCGGGCCATGCGTCGGAATTTCATCGAATCGGTAGACTATCAATCGCTCTCCAGATCGGGAGCGCAAAAAGCGGGCCGGGGTGGACAGAATGAAATCCGCTATCAGCTATCACTTTCCTGTTTTGAATTCTTCATTGCCCGCAAAGTTCGGGAGGTATTCGAGGTATACCGGCACATATTTCACCAGGTCGCTGCACAATCCGAGGAACTTACTCAATCCCGGATACTTGACTATGAAGATCGAATTTCAAGGCTGGAGAGGTCGCTGAATGGTTTACTAGAACGTGAGCAGCATCACCTTGAATTACCTCCGCAGGTGCCTGCCCGACCACAGGCTATTGATACCCTACGTAGCCAGGTTGTTCAGCTACTCCAGCAATCGGCTGAATCCAAGAATATAGCCTATTACAAGGCCTGGAATCAGTTATATGATCAACTGCATGTGGTATACGGCTTCAACGTAAGGATGCAACGGAAAACGGAATATGAAAACCTGTTGGACGTAGCCGAACGGCACGGTCAGCTAGAAAGGCTCTATGCTATATTGAGAAACGAACAAAGCCGCAAACTTTAATTCTTTTCTATATATTTATATAAAACATCACTTATATAAATATATATTTAATCCTTATCTTTAATCAAATGTAATCCTCAAAAACAATGCTCTTTATTGAGAAAAAATCACAGGTTCAGACCTTTCTTATTGAAGCCATATGCCCCCGCTGCGGTGTAGGTCAACTGAGAAAAAAACTAGGGTCCGTCTTTACCCTTAATGAGGACGGTGACGGTTCAGAGGGCGGCATAAGGCACGAATGTACACGGCATTTATGCGGTTATGAAGCCGTCTTACCCGGTAGGGAGCCCTATCCCCGCACCGTTACCGAATACGTTACTTTTGAACCTATGTAGCCCACCGTAACTTTCAAAAACCATGATTACCCGAATTGAAGTCAAGACCTTTATTGAGGATTTTATTTGCCCTAAATGTGGAAAGGGAAACATGCGAAAGGCATCTGATGCCGTTGGTGGTGGCAGTATCCATCGATGTGAACGATCAATAGTCTGTGGACACACAGTCAAGTTAGACACCAATGTTTCGTATCCCCGTACCATCACCGAGTACGTAGAGGCCGATCCTAAAGAAATCTCGTTCAACGTATCTGGAGCTAGATAGCGGTCTGTTACCTGAGTACCTAATACATCATTTATATAAATCAGTAATTATATAAATGATGTATTAGGGGCTTGTTCCTTCATACAAGCCTATCTAATTTGCCCCGCTATGAAGGTAATCACCATCGCTCATCAGAAAGGCGGGGTTGGCAAAACGACCCTGGCTATTAACCTGGCTTACTGCTTTGCGGAGAACTCGCGCGTTGCTCTGGTAGACACCGACTATCAGGGATCAATCACCGATCTAGCGGAGTATTTGACCGGCATCGATATTGTGCCCCTGGACGATTTGCTGAGTGGCAAGCTCACAGAGTATAAATTGGTGATCGTCGATACCCCGCCCTATTTATCAAATCGCCTGGCAGAGTTGTTTGCTGTTTCCGATTACGTGCTTGTGCCGACCAAGGCGGGCATTATGGATGCCATGGCCATCCGCGCAACAATCGCCTTGCTGAGGCAGAGTATGGAGCTTAAGCCCGCCCTTAAAGCGGGTATAGTCCTCAGCATGGTTTTAAGCCGAACAAGCCTGACCGATGAGGTAAAGGAAATACTATCCAAGTACAGTATCCCTCTGCATAACACAGCCATCAGCCAGCGGGTCAGTTACACCCGATCCGTAGTTACTCAGGGTGTTTTTGGTAGTGATGATGACCGGGCAAAGGAAGAGGTCGTAAACCTGGCCAGTGAGATACTGGATCGACTTCCCTAATGGCAATACAATCAATGATACTGATCTATGGCAAAGGAATATAAAAACACCATGAAGGCATTGAGTGATAAGCTCAACAGTGAACCGATTAAAACACCGATTCAGGAGGTACGGCCGGTTGAGTCCGCAGCTGCACCGTCGGCACCTCAGCCCGAAACGGTTAACACTCCCCGAAAAGAAACGCACGTTAATTTCTGGGTACCTGAAGAGTTAATGGAACGGCTCAAAATCCATGCAGCCAAGAGTAAGAAAACGATTAAGGAAATCGGAAATGAAGCCTTAGAAGCCTATTTGCCCAAATATTAGAACTATGGAATCTTATATCAAACCAGAGGACTTGAAGTCCCAAGTTGACACAAACACAGATACCACCGAATTATCTGTTAGTCCTGATCAGTTGCAATCTGTTGGATTGATTTTGCAACGTGGTCAGGGAGCGGTGAAAGGAAGCGGCAGGTTATCGGGCATCGTTACCCGGCCTTCCTCAAAGAAATCTCAGGATTGAAGTGTAGCAACTTATTTACCTAATTAAAGGCAATTGTTTTGAGTACTTAAACAGGAGGTAATGATTGTGAAAAACAGGTACTTAGGCTACTGAGCCAAGGCCTGAAAAAATCTGAATTTTGCCACGATACGTGTGAGTCTACACCCACGGTTTAGCTGGCAGAAGTGGTGAACATATATATGCCCCCTATCATATGTTATAACAAATAAGGGTGCACCTAGACGGGGCACCCTTATAAACTGTCTTGCTAGGCTTCTACTATCGTCCGAATGATCCGGCGGATGATTCGGCCCGACGTAGTATCACCTTCAGATCAGACCCACTAATAACCCCACCAACCTCTATTTTGTGGTGTACGGTCGACGGGCCAGGTTGCCGGTCTCTTAATCGATCAAACCCTACGTTCGAATTTCGGCTGAGCCGTTCACTCATCCAATTCATATTCGGAGTTCTATTGATGTCAGTCATCCAAGCAAAATCAGGTTGCCTCATGGATTTTATGGATGAGAGTTGGCTAAAACTGGTCAGCTCCTGTTTGAATATTTTGGCCATCAATCGCTCGGGTGTGGCAATCTCCTTGTTAGAGCCCGCCCCGGGATATTCACCAAATAAACCCAGTGTCGGCGAATCAAATACGCCCCCTTTGGCATACTTGCCGATCCCCTTCACGGCGGCTCCACCGGCAATCATAACCCCCGCAGCGGCTAACTGAAAACCTACCGGTATGGACAGCAATGGAGCGAAGGGACCAGCGGCCACGGCTGCCGTTTCTTCGAACAAAGCCGCTAATGCCAAGGCCTCCCCCTGTTTGACTAAGTAGTTGCCTAAGGTATCAGTTATGCTTTGAAGAGCCGCTTTCAGCGGATCACCCCCACTACCCAAGGCGGTCCCAATCGACTCCAGAGCCGCAAAGCTGGCCTGTGTAAACATCATAGCAGCAGCTTTCATCTGTTGACCCAATTCCACGGCCGTGACATTGACCTTCTTGCCAGCCGCTTTCATGGCATCGATTCGCTTCTGAGCCTTTTCCGTCCATTTGCTATCATTCCCGTCCCCCGTCTCAGTTTGGGCATTGGCTGAGCTGGCCGCATTGGTTGCCGCGGCCAGCGCTTCTTTCAATGCTTTGAGTTCTTGCATTAGCTTGGGCGGTACAGCTAGATTATTCAGCGTTAACCCGGCAATAGTAGCCAGTATCGCCTGAATCTCTTTCTCTATAGCCTCTAAGCTAGGCCTGGCCTTTTGCACATCAGTCAAGAAATCATTGATTCCTGTTTTGACGAAAAAGCCCGGTGGTAGCAACTCTTTCAGCTTACCAAACTGTTCCACAATAGCCGCGGCCCGTAGATCGGTGCCAGGGCCGAGAATGGCGTTTATACCCAGGATATCAGTCTTCTGATTCTTCGAGGTCAAGGCCTGTATGCTTTCAACCGCAGATCGAGCGTTTGCCAGATTATCGACTAACTCTTGAGAAGCATTACCCCCCAGGTTTTGAATCTGGGTTTCCAGTTCGGCAACGTACCGTTTCAGAATGGCTAAATCACCGGTTTGTTGAGCAGTGGCGCTCTTCCCTGACGTCTTCGTCGAGGATTTGGGGCTGATGTCTTTAACGGCATCCTCAGCTGCTTTCAAGGCGGCTGCTTTACTTTCGTAATCCGTTTGCAGAGAAATCGGAATCTTGACCTTTACCCCGTTTTTAGCAACAAAATCTCTGATTTTTTTGCTAGCTGCGTCAACATCCGCCTTTAAGTCATCATAGGCGGAACCGGTAGGACCACCCACCGCTACAGCCGGTTTGCCCTGAGTAGTACCGATCTGACCCTGCAACCGGGTGATTTCACTCTCACCTAGTTTTTTGTCAATCTGGTGCAGTCTGATTTTCTCCTGAATCTGCTTGATTTGAGCCTGATAGCCATCGACTGTCGTTTTGGTTAGATCGGCTTGCCGGATGGTATTATCTCCCATCAGCTTGTTAAGCTCCGCCTGTGCTTTCTTCTGTTTGGCCGCTCCATTCTCCAAGGCTGAGGCAATAAAATCAGCAGGGTTACCCGCACTTTGCCCGAAATAGCTGGGACGAAATTCGGAGGCCTTTTTTTGTTGAGCGATCTGCTTGGCCAGTTCGATCCGCTGTTTACTGGTCAGTTTCTCCAGTTCGGTAATGGGTTTGCCTGATGACAAGGCTAGGTGTTCTAACGCATCCTGTTGGACCCTGATAGCCGCGGTCATTTCCTCGGTCGCCTTCTTGATTTTCTCCTCACCCAGGGCAATTCTGATCTTTTTCTCATACTGGGTATTGACATCAGCCAGTCGACGGGCTAACAGATCCGTCGTGGCTGACTCACTACCCAGGTTACCCAGAAATTCAGGGTATTTCTGATTTAATTGCTGAATCAGACTCAGTCGAACCGTTTCATTGTCATTAGCCAGGGCGATTGCACCGACCAGGCCGTTGAGCTCACTTTGCTGATTACGTAGATCCTCAACCGGGGAGGTGCCAATCAAATCGGTAACGACTTTCAGAAAGTCTGAAGCTGCACCGAGTGCCAACTTATAACCGCCGGATATCCCACTATTGCCCAACGCGACCAGTAGCCGGTCATAGGTATCACTCAGGTTGCTGACAATACCTTCCTGCGTTTGTGCTACGGCACTCATGCTACCGGCTACACCTGCAAGCTGACCAAACTTCTGAATGGCCCCGGTAATAGCCTCACTGTTGTTTTTGACGGTCTGGGTAACACCCTTGAACGACAACGTTACCTGATCCCCTGACTTGGAAGCCCGTATCCCAAACTCTTTCAGGCGTTCAAATTCAGCCGTCTGCGCATCTAATATGGCCTCTGTGAGCTGGTCAAACCCTTTACCCTGTGAGGCAGCCAAATCACCAAAATTGGTCAGTTGCTCTTTAGTTGGAACTAGCCCCCGGTTGACGAACTTGATAAACGAACCGGTTAATTCCTCCAACTGGTTCGGTGTTTCGGCGGCAAAATCAGTCAGGCCCCGCAGCTGGTCCTTGGCTCCGGATCCGCTTTGCAGGCCGTTGGTCAGAATGCTAAGGAATTTTTCCGACTTGCCCGAAGCGTCAGTTATCGCACTGCCGAAGCTTAGTAACTTATCGACTGCAAAACCACCCGCTACAACGTTCTGAACGGAGGCGAATGTGCTCTGATATGAACTTAACTGACGGGCTCCTTCCCGGTTTATATCCGCTAACATCCTGGCGGATTCTCTAGCTCGTCCCATTGCCTGACTATTACGTCCTAAACCGGCTTCGAAGGTCGACGAAGCTCCACTCGATGACTGGAAGGAGGTAACTAGATCGGCTATGTCCCGAGTAAGGAGATCGGTTATTCGTCTGGCGGCATCTACCGCTGATACGTACCCGGTAGTTGTGGCGGTTATTGGGATATTCGTTGCTGCTCCCATAGTGATTGGTAGGGTATACGTTTAAAAAGTTGAGGTTGACGACTAATTATCAAATCGGGGCAGGTAGGCGTAGGGCTTCAGCGACAGCAATCGGTCACTTTTGTTCCAGGCATCCTGATTGATCTTTTCCAACCAGGCTAAGTGCCCCCTGGCGACGTTAGGGCCAAGAAATCGCGCGAAATTCGTATCAAAGAAAATAAACGGCGTTGTGATGACTCCATCCACTTCTTTGGGGCTGGCATCAATAACGGTTATCCCTTTTGGAACGGCGTAGGGCCTAAAAAGCATGAAGCTTTGTGGCCACGGTAAATTTCTGGCGTTGATATCAGCTTTGTATGCCTCATCGGCGTAGGCATTTACCAAAAACTGAAAGGGTATAACGGGACTGCTCATTATAAACTCACCTTTTTCAGTAGGCGATACAACCATTATTTCACCGGCACCCTGCACTAATCCCCCCTTACTGGCATCAATAATCAATCCTTTCTCCTGGCATTCATAAAAAAAATCGGGCTTCATATACGTTCGCCCTTCCTGCTCATAATAACTCATTGTTACGGTGTTAAAGTGACTTGATAGATGTCTCTCTAATATAACGCTTATTGGTATACGTTGGTCGGATAATCTCCTTTAATTTTTAAATAAGTCGCTGACCTTCATGTATATACACGAAATGATTTAAGCAGGCAAATCCTTGGAGTACCTGGAGCGCAAATAAACTTTTACATATCGTGAACTTTGGAGACAGTAGCCATGTTCCCATATTGGGAGCATAATTTTAC
This sequence comes from Spirosoma jeollabukense, assembly GCF_054777855.1. Classification (NCBI taxonomy): domain Bacteria; kingdom Pseudomonadati; phylum Bacteroidota; class Cytophagia; order Cytophagales; family Cytophagaceae; genus Spirosoma; species Spirosoma jeollabukense. Next base: position 114,560 of record NZ_BAAHAD010000010.1, on the reverse strand, counting down.
AGCTTATTATCATTGCATCCTTTTCCATACTTACTCTCACTTAAAGACCTGTTTCATCCATGACTTCGCAAACCACAGACCTCCAAAAAAACATCAGTCCCCATGAGACTAATTACGCGGAAGTACATCATCAATTTTTACAAAACGTATTCAACATCTAAAAGCAGTTTAGAAGCATTCGTAGCTGAAGTAGAAAGCGCCAATTGGGAGAAACCCAGTGACGTTATTGCGGCTTATCCCTCTGCGGATGTTATAACCGGTAAACGGTTTGTCTTTAACATTAAGGGCAATTCATACCGCTTGGTTGCTGATATAGAATTTAAGAAGAAACTCGTCTTTATCGTGTGGATCGGCACCCATGCCGAGTACGATAAAATCGATGTGAAGACAGTTAAATATGCTAAAAGTGATTAAGACCGAGGCCGAATACGAAGCCGCTTTAGAGCGCGTGTACGACCTCATGCAATTGGATTTAGCCGATGACTCTGACGAGTCTAACGAACTGGAAGCGCTGGCGTTGTTCATAGAAGACTATGAGAGCAAGCATTATCCAATAGCTCCGCCAAGTCCTATAGAAGCCATTACATTTAGATTGGAGCAACTCGGTAAGGAAAAAAGCGAGCTGGCCAAGATCCTGGGTACCCGGGCCCGTCAGTCCGAAATCCTGAGCGGTAAACGTAAACTGAGTTTAGAAATGATTCGAAAACTACACTCGATACTTGGCATCCCTGCCGAAAGCTTGATAGCTGCCTATTAGGCTTTTTTTATTTACCATTCACCCTAAATTCTTGTCGATTCAGGGCTATTTCACTGCCGCATAATAAATCTAGGTTGAGCATTAAGTGCTAGTGGTATTCATTCGCAGGAAACCACACTATGCAAGACCTATGAAGCTAATCTGCTTTTCTGTGCTATTGTGCATATTTGCCTCTTGTTCGCACAAGCTAATAAGGCAAGCCGCCAAAGGTTCAGTTGAACGACATTACTATGTGATCTCGGAGAAATCAACCTGGTACATGGATCGCAATGTAAAAAGCACACATCTGCCGGACTTGATGCCAGGTGACACTATTGCGGTTTTGGGCCAACCCAAAGTACCAGGTCAGTAGAATGTAATTGAAAGTAAAGGTGCATTGGGTTATGTTGCTTACTTTTCAACCTTTCCAACAGAAGAGGAAATTGCTAGAATTAAGGACAAAGAACCACATTCAGCTTTTAATCTGGCTAACGGTTTTGGTATAGGCTTTGGGTTTGGTACAGAAAAAGCCTTGCAACTAGAAGTTCTTTACAAGCGAAATAGGAGTATGTTTCGTGCAGGCTATCTCTATCAATTTAATGGCCAGCTAGGAAAATTAGAAGGTAGTCGACTGTCGAACTACGGCACCGCTGTTATTGGCAGCAATACTTATTTTATTGCATTCCTGGCGGGTTATGACTTTTGGCTGACGGACAGGTTGGCCATTGGGGTAGACGGCTGTATTGGCACCAATGGGGCTTATCGAAACTATTCAGATAAGAGATTCAAAGCGGGAGGCTATCACATGATTACTCAATCAGAATTGGCCTATGGCTTTGGCGGAAGAATTGACTACTTAGCCTCCAAACTGATTATGCTTTCGGGGGGCTATAATTACCTAACTGGTGCAAACCTGACTATTAGCTTCGTACCTTATGGATATCGCTAAACGTAGATAAATTAGGGACATATTGTACTTTGCTACTATCACCTGCTAACAGGCTCAAAACAGGTATAAAAAGTAGTTGGTAACAGGGAATTATTAGGGAAAAAGAAGATTACTTGCGACTCATTCTTTACGGTAGCGCCGGTTTCTCGTTTGACATTTTGGTCAAATGAACAATAGGCTTCACCTTCAAAATATTCCTTCCTTAAAACCCGAATTGCCACTCTTTTTACGATAACATACCTACCTTAATGATTGTGTATTTTTACAATAGATTAATAATCGTTACAAGTAGAAATGAAATTAAAAAATAAACAGACCATTCAGACGAATAAACCAAGCATAGCCTTTAATCCGTTCGGAGTGGTAATAGTTGGCCTTGAGACAATTGTTACAATTGTTATTTATGGCTTCACTGACCTTTTGCCTAAACTTTTAAAGTCATTGGGCTGGGATGTACTTATAAAGCATTGGATTTCTACACCTAGTTCTGGACCCTGGCTCTCATTACTAATTTTTCTCGCTGGCGTTCAGCTATTTAAGTTTAAGCAGTCGAACCAGTTTTGGTATGGCATAAGCGAGGTTGGCTTTGCTATTTCAAGCTATAGTTATTTCTTGATAACTATTCGATTGCAAATTTTAGATAAAGGGTTTGGAACTGCATCTTGGATTAGCCTTATTGGGGCACTTTACTTAATTGTTAGGGGTAATTCCAATATTCATGATGGATTAAAAAGTGAAAAGGGGTTTTGGAAAAAATCTTGGGTTGAAAAAACGATAAATAAGCAAAATCGCTTAATTGGTAGTATGTAAGTCCACGGAAGGAAATAAATATCCGGTCTTAGTTATCTGGTTATTTACTACCATTTAAGGATAAGTTCGAGATCACCTTTTTACACTGTGCCAGTCCCTCTCCTATCCATTCCTATATCAGAACCAGCTAATAGTACAACGGCTCTACATTGTTTATCCGTTACTAGTTTCAGTGTCGGATTATCGGCTCTCTTCACTCTCCTAGGCCGGTCTAGGTATGCATGAAATATGGAGGTTTTATTAAAAATAAATTGACCTTTCGATAAATTTTTTACCTGCCTTCGCAATATTTGGTTCTTATTTGTTACTTGTCATCGACTATATAGCTGATAACCAACAGCTTAAACTAGATATTTTGTACCGGCTCCCGGTACAAAAACGACGCCTGATTAACTAGAAATAAGTTAGTTAGGCGTTATTCTTTTTAGGCAGTGTGCCGTTAGTTTAAATAGTACTCCAGAAAACAAGCTGATTATCTGTTCTCCCTACCAGTCATTTATTAATTCTTTTGTGCAGTTAGTTGGATATATTGTTTTGGCGGCACTACGTCATTTTAGGCCTTAACGAGCCAAATCCACGCCAGTCCAATTATGCAGCAATGAATAGACCCGCCTTGATTAAATTGAAAAAAGCCAGCTCCTAAGGAACTGGCCTGTAAAGTCGGCACATTCACGCCCTACTTTAGCGCTTGCGTGAACTATAAAACGGCCGGTGAAAAAAATAGTGTAGCCAATTCCAGGATACTGAAGGCTGTTTCAGATCCCCTGGTGCTTCACTCACTATGCTGGATACTGCATTGAGCTGAGTGCGGTACTGTTTTAGATTTGCTTTATTGCCTCTTTGAGTCGTTTTCATAACTATTCAAGTACGCTAACTATTGTCTACCAAGTGCTTACCGCTACGCTGGATGGCTTAACCGCTGTCCGACCCGTAGACGAATCGATAGCCACTTGAGCCATGACCTTATAGAATCCTTTAACAACTTCTTCAATCCGTTTCCAGCCTTCCTCACTACGTAGATCCAGCCCAATCATAGGACGGTCGTTCTGAGCCTGAATGGTCAGAAAAGACAAAGCACCTAATATTACGGCTGAAGTAGCCTGATGATCTCCCCCTTCGACAAAAGCCAGTTGATTAACCAACCGGATCAGTTCCGTATCCAGGCTACTGCTAACTACGTCGTTCAATGAATCTTTTTCCTGAACGGTAGCCTTGAGTAATTCACGAGAAGCTCGGGAAGCCCGTAACTGGCGAAAGAGTTGCAGGGATTGATTAGACCAAACAGAAGCCAATTCTCCTGGTTGAAAGGGTTGAATCTGTTCCAGCCAGGCGGGTGTGTAATGAGGAACGATGCGCCCCATTCGTACGTAGTATTCCAATAACCCTTCCAGGCCACCAAAATAGCGATAAATAAGGACTTTGCTCACCTGGGCCTTCTCGGCAATAGCACCAATAGCTACTCCCTCCAATCCATGTTCTGTTAGTACTTGTTCCAACGCGTCCACAATACGTTGGGTAGTAGCGACTCTATTGCGATGCTGTTTTTCCATATTAGTTTGCAATACGTTGATAACGTTATATTACTAGACTCAATAGTTTTCAAATAGTCACTTTTTTGATACTATTTTTTTTAATAAATTTATAATTAACAGGCGTACATCTCCCCTAAGTGACGGAAATTCCATATTCAACCATTTAGTTAGTATAATTTACTCAATTGTGTTGTGTATATATTTTAGTATAAGTGGCTAAAACAAAGCATTCCTCTGGCGCCACAGTTTAAGTAAAATGACACTACCATAGCCCGTTAGTTCCTAAAGCACCTTTTTGACCTCTTGTAGTGGGTTAAGTAAACTAGTCCTTATCTAATAGCTAGGAATGACTGAAAGAAGTGGACTTGTAACTTTTGTTGCTAAGTTTGTTATCGCTACCTTAAGCACCATGAAATTAACCTGGACATTCTATAAAGCTGGCCAATCCGTTACGTTGACGGTTATTTACGTTGCCAGCCTCGACACCCAGAACTTACTCTCTGGTGGTTATCTTGACATTGATGCGAACACCGCTTATGTAAATTGGGAGACCTTCAAACGCTTTAATAGCAAGTTAGTAGCGGAACGTAAAGACGCATTCGGGATGCTACAAAGGTTGCCCGACAACATGGAATACCGCGACGAGCGTTTGTTATACATAGCCAATGGCAGTGAATTTGGCCCGAACTATACAAGTCCTGCTTCAGAACCCGATCCACCAACGCCGGAGTGGACAGAGCAACAAGTCAAGCAGGCATTTGCCGAATTTGAGCATATTCCTATTCCCCGTTATATTGATTAGAAGCCTTTTATAGTTCGAAGGGTAAAACGTTTTCGCGTTTCCCCTCACTAAATACGGGAAAATCCCCGTTGCCTGCCGTATCTATTTTGCCCTATTTTGGATGGTTCACCAGTTGATTTCAAGCTATCAACGCTGTTTCAAACTACTAATGACTATCCACGATACGTATGGCTATTACGCAGTTATCACAACTGGATTTACGGTCCTTAAAGCCGCCAGGCAACTACCATCCGTCACCCGTAGCCTGGGAAGACCACGTATTTTATTTCCTGTTGATCGACCGCTTCTCCGACAATAATGAACTGGGATATAAGAATATAGCCGGGTTCACGGTAACCTCTGGTACAACCCCCGCCTTCACACCAGCCGATAGCAGGAATGCCGTACAGAATGAAACAGATGCAGCGGAATGGCGAGCGGCCGGTGGAAAATACGCTGGCGGAAACCTAAAAGGGTTGACCAGCAAGATTGGCTACCTTAAGCGCCTGGGCATCACAGCCATCTGGGTTAGCCCAGTGCTTAAACAAGTGCATTTTCAGGAAACCTATCATGGGTATGGCATACAGGACTTTCTTCAGGTAAATCCACAGTTTGGCACAGACCAGGATTTCAAAGACCTGGTAAAAATCGCTCACGATCATGGCATCTATGTAATACTGGATATTATTCTTAACCATGTCGGAGATATTTTTAGCTACGATCCTACCCGTCAGCCCAACTATCAGACGGATGGCCATTTTGATCCCCGCTGGGACAGAAATCCTTATCCGGTACTGGGATTCAATGACCCGGCGGGCAATCCTACCATACCTTTTGTACATACTGATCTGACTAATCCAGCGGGTTTCCCGGATCGAAACGGAGCGATCTGGCCGGTCGAGTTTCAGAACCCTGGTTATTATACCCAAAAGGGACGTATCACCAACTTTGATTATGACCCCGAGTTTCGGGAAGGAGACTTCTTCGACCTCAAGGATGTAAATCATGGCGCAGGCGATGTCGATAATTACCTCCCTTCCCAGGCACTTCAGGATTTAGCCGAAGTCTATAAATATTGGATAGCCTTTGCCGATATCGACGGTTTTCGCATTGATACGGTGAAGCACATGGACCTGGGAGCTACTCGCTTCTTCACGTCGACCATGCATGAATTTGCGCAGAGTATTGGCAAGGACAATTTCCTGCTTATCGGTGAGATCACTGGCGATCGGAAGTTTGCGTTTAACACGATGCAACTAACTGGGCTGAATGCGGCATTAGGCATAGCCGATATTCCTGGTAAACTGGAATTCCTGGTCAAAGGCTTGAGTGATCCCAATGAGTATTTCAGCCTTTTTCGCAATTCTGAATTGATCGGCAAAGGTACGCACACTTGGTTTCGGAATAAAGTGGTTACCTTTTTCAATGACCATGATCAGGTTGGACGAGATCCTAAAGAACGATTTTGCGCTAACCCCAGCCAGGCGAAACTGGTACTCAATGCGCTGGCAATCAACGTATCAACGCTTGGTATCCCCTGCATTTATTACGGCACTGAGCAGCGCTTCAACGGGCACGGTGGCGGGAATGGCGGAGACCGTTACATCCGAGAGGCCATGTTTGGCGGTAGCTTTGGCTCGTATGAAAGCAAGGGCGTGCACTTTTTCAATGAGGATAGTCCGGTTTATCAGGAATTGGCTAAAATCATTCAGTTGCGAAAAGACAATGCCGCGCTACGTCGGGGACGTCAATACTTGCGACCAATTTCCGGCGATGGTCAGCATTTTGGGTTGCCAACATTGCTTGGTGGTCAAATTCACTCTATTGTTCCCTGGTCCCGAATTTTGAGTGAAACAGAAATTCTCTTAGCGATTAATACAGACCCAGATAATGCCAAAACAGCCTGGGTTACGGTTGATGATTCGCTTAATAAACAAGGTGACACACTAACTTGCTTTTATTCAACTGATCCAGTACAGATCGGCACGCAGGCGCAACTTGAGGCTAGAAACGGGTTATCGGTACAACTAACCGTCCCGGCCGCCGGCTTCGTCATCTTCGGACAGAACACGTAGTATTTAACTTACCAGGCTAAATTCCCAACAAAAAAATCCTCATAAGCAGTTGTCTATCAGCTACCTGTGAGTAATTTTTCTGCGTAGTTTCCAACTACCTGATAGTATTCATTACACCTTACTTTCGGGATACATTTTCTTATGATTCGCTACCAGAATCGCGTACTGCTCCGGCGTTAGAATAGGTTTGTAATTATGTACTTTCTCCGTCTCGATGGCAATGGCGAGAACCCTTAATTTTTGCTGACTCATTCCCGACGCTTTGAGTTTCTTGACGCCGTCGTTATACTTGACCGTAGCGTTGGTGATCACCTCCCTGGCCTTGGGCAATTGCGCATCGGTCAGCTTAAGCCGCTGCTTATCAGCTTTTAGCACCGACTTAACGATCATACCAATTGTAACGCCATTGTTAAGAAAAACAAACTTTTCATTCTCTACCGATGCTGGCGTCTGCGCAAACGTCAGCGAGAAGTAGCTAAACAAAAGTCCTGTGGCTAGGATGATTATTTTCATTTGAGTGGTTTTAAGAGTACGTTCAAGCCCGGCCAATATACTATTATTTCGCATTGGCTGCGGCCTGGCTTTTTTGGCGAGCTTACTTTCTATAAGTACAGGCAAGGCCAAAAATAACAAACGAGGCTTTGGGAAGCCTCGTTTGTATTTAAATTAAACCCCGGCGGTAGCATTAATATCCGGCATTCTGGGGGAACGTAGTCTTGTTATTATACACGTCAATCTCTGACTGTGGGATTGGGTAAACGACGCGGTAATCGGGCATCGTAATTCCCGTCACTTTGATGGCGGCAACCGCAGTTCCAGTACGTATCAGATCAAACCACCGGTCGCTCTCCAGGGCCAACTCCAGGCGACGTTCGTTTATTACCGCCGTTTGGAACGCTTCTTTCGTAGCAAGCTGAGCTGCTGTATAATTGGCAACACCCGCCCGGGTCCGCACCCGATTCAGCACAGTAAAGGCTTCGCCACCCGCCTGATAACCAACGCCGTTCAACGCTTCGGCATATAACAATAAGACGTCGGCATAACGTAGCACCGGAAAATCGTTTCCTACGTCGCTCGTTGCCGATAGTTCGTCGTAATACTTCCTCGGCACAGAATTGATACTGGTAGGCACCGGGATCATCACTGTTAATGGTAGCCGTTTGTCACCCGCTGGATAAGCGGCCCGCAACGACGGCTCGATAGGATCGCCAATGCTGGTGCCGAACCACGACCCGTGTCCTTCCCCTAGCAAACCGCCTTTTTTGAACTTCACCGAAAATAGAAGCTCGGCGTTATTTTTATTGGTCACGAGGAATACGTCGGCAATGTTAGGGAGTAACTGATACGTAGTGCTGTTTACCAGATCCTTTAACGTATTCACCGCCAGATCATATTTCTTTTCTGTCACGTAGACCTTACCCAGCAAGCCTTTGGCGGCTCCGGAGGTTGCCCGGCCAACGTCGTTACCGGTGTAGCTAACGGGCAAACCAGCCGCAGCCGCCGTCAGGTCTTTTTCGATGGCAGCATAAATATCCGTTATCTCGTTACGCGAATACGACCGGGCGTCCGTCGTCGTACCAGCCGTCAACACGAGCGGTACTTTGCCCCACAAACGTACCAGGTTAAAGTACGAAAGTGCCCGAATGAACTGCGCTTCCCCTTTATAGCGCGCTTTCAGCGTAGCGTCCATCGGGACGGCGTCAATCTTGTCCAGGATCAGATTACAGCGATTGATGCCGGTGTACAAACTACCCCACGTATCGCGCAGAACGCTATTGGTCGTTGGCTCGATGAAGCGATCAATGTTATACCGCAAACCCGAACCCGATGATGGATCATTGTCGAGCACATTGTCGCTTCGGGTCTCAATAATCGTGTTATAATCGCCACCATACTGGTTCGGGCTTTGCAAGGCGTCGTACGCCCCGTTAACCGCGTTACCAAAATCATTGGCGGTTTTATAAAAATTATCGACGTTCGGCTGCGACAGAGGTTTCAGGTCCAGAAAATCTTTCTGGCAGGCGGTCAGGCCCAGGATGGCCGCAAAAAGTATCGTTATTTTTTTCATGGCTGTTTAGAAAGATAAGTTTAGACCAACCGACGTAGTACGGGGCAGCGGATACGTACCATAATCCTCGCCCGACGATAATGCGCTGTCGGGGCGGCTGTTTACCTCAGGATTGTAGCCCAGGTATTTGGTAAACGTAAACGGATTTTGGGTGGTCACGTAGATACGCGCCCGGCTCAGACGCAGCTTCTGCAGCAAGGCTGTTGGGAGGGTATACCCCAGCGTGATGGTACGAATACGGACGTAGGAGCCGCTTTCGATATGCCAGGTCGAGATTTCGCCGTTTGAGCCCGAAGCCAGACGGTTCGCCCGGTTAACCAGGCCATTGCCCGGATTTTCTGGCGATTGCCAGCGATCCAGTGCGCCTTTGAACAGATTGCCATTCCCCTCCATATTATACACGTACCGACGTAGCAGATTCAGGATTTTATGCCCCTGAACACCCTGAATGGCAAAGCTCAGGTCGAAGCCCCGATAGGCGAAGTTGTTGGTAAACCCAAACGTGTACTTCGGAAAGTAGCTACCCGTAATGGTCCGGTCGCTGTTGAAATCAATTTTCCCATCTGGTTTTCCATCTGGCCCACCAGCAACGTCGCGAAATTTAAAATCACCGGGACGGGTGGTCGCCGTATGGGGATAGGCATCAATTTCGGCCTGATTTTTAAAGACGCCGTCATTGATCATCGTGTAATATTCACCGATCGGGTGGCCAATCTGCGTGATGAACTGCGCTCCGGCAACCCCCCCCGCAACAATAATGGGATCACCGGAAGGCCCGAGCGCGATCACTTTGTTGCGGTTGGCAGCGATGTTCGCACTGGCATCCCACCGGAACCGGCCAAACGTTTGATGCGTCCCTACAGTAAACTCAATCCCCTGGTTGTTTACTTTACCGATGTTCTGCAATTCGGTGCTGAAGCCCGACGCCCGCGGCACGGGTACGTTCAGCAGCAGATCAGACGTGTTGGCATTGTAATAATCGACGGTCAAATTCAGGCGGTTGCGGAAGAAACTCACATCGAAACCGATGTCGAACATGGCCGTTTTTTCCCATTTCAGCTTGTCATTAGCCGAGTTGCCCGGCGCCAGCCCGCTCACAATTGTCTCATTACCAAGAACGTAGTTCTGGTAGTTGAGCAGACTCACCGAACCATAATTTGGAATCTGGAAATTACCCGTTAAGCCATAACTGGCCCGCAGTTTCAGATCACTCAGCCACGTAACGGGTTTCAGGAAGGACTCCTGCGATAGATTCCAGCCGCCCGACACCGAGGGGAAATATCCATAGCGGTTATTACGTCCGAAGCGCGATGATCCGTCGGCCCGTACAGCTGCCGACAGCAGGTATTTTCCGTTATAATCATACTGAACCCGACCCAGGTACGACAGCAACGACCACTCTTGAACGTCGGAACTACCCGACGAAACCTGACCCGCGTTGAGCGTGTACACCAGATCGTTCGGGAAGTTGGTGGCCGTGAGTTCGTTCGCTACCCGACGATCTTTCTGCGAAGAGAAGCCCGCCAGCGCTGAAACGGTATGCAGCCCGAACGAATGGTTGTAGTTCAGGGTGTTTTCAACCAGCCAGTCTACGAAGTTCTGGGATCTGGAAAAGCCTGTTGGGGTCGAAGGACCTTTCCGATCGCGAATTTCGAGCGTCGATGGCCGGTAATAATCCCGTTGGAACGTATTGATATCGGTACCCAGGCTCAGTCGATATGATAAATCTTTCGTGATGTTATACTGCGCATATACGTTTCCGAGTACGCGCAACTGGCTCATTTTATCACTGACCTGATTGGCAATGGCTACCGGATTCAGAATCGACGTAGCCCCATACCCCCAGCCATTGTTCCCAAAATTATACGTACCGTCGGCATTGTAGACCGGGAAAATAGGAGCCGACTGCAAGGCCAGCCCCACCACGCCCTCGCCCAGATAAGGCCCTTCAGCTTTCACCAGGTCATGGTACGAATACGTTGGATTGAGGTTGATACCCGCCGTTAATTTGCCAACTTTAACTTCAACGTTAGCGCGAGCACCATAGCGCTTAAAACCGGAACTGATTACGACACCCCGCTGGTTGAGGTAGTTACCGGATACGTAGTATTTAACGTTGTCCTTACCGCCCGAAATAGACAAGGTATGATTCTGGATAGTTGCCGAGCGAAAAATAGCATCCTGCCAGTCGGTATTGGTCAGGCCGGGCGTACCGGAAAGGTAGGGCACGATTTCGGGCTGAATCAGCGTACTTGGTGCGCCCACGCCCGCATTCCGGATCGTGTTCGAATCGGTTGGTTTTCCCGTCGGATTCCGGTCGATGTAAGCGTTGTTTTTGGCCTCGTAACTCAGTTGAGAGTACTGATAGGCATCGAGCAGGTCAATTTTTTTCGTCACCTGCTGCACCCCCACATACGAATCATAACTTACGAGAGTTTTGCCTTCTTTACCGCGTTTGGTTGTCAATAGCACAACCCCATTTGAACCACGTGACCCGTAAATCGCCGATGCCGACGCATCTTTCAGCACCTCAATGCTTTCGATGTCATCGGTGTTTATCGTACTCATCACGTTGATCGGGTTGTCGGGAAACTGCGTGTTCGTGCTACCGGTCGCGTATTTTGTATCCCGGGAAAGCGGAATACCGTCAATAACATACAACGGATCATTACCCGCGCTAATCGAACCAGTTCCCCGTACGCGGATGGATAAAGCGGCACCCGGCGCGCCCGACGTTTGCGAAACCTGCACCCCGGCAATTTTAGCGGCCAGTGCCTGATCGAAGCTGGCTACGGGCTGGTTCGCCAGATCTTTTGCTTTTACCGACCCAATGGCTGTCGTTATATCGCGTCGGTTCTGCACCCCGTATCCCACCACGACAACCTCACTCAACGCATTGTCGGTAGCGGTTAATTGCGCATTTACTACGCTCCGATTCCCTACGGCGATTTCGAGCGGCTGGTAACCGATAAACGAGAAAACCAGTATTTTTCCCGTTGCGGGTAAACTAATCTGGTACTTACCCTGCGCGTCGCTGGTAGCACCAACGTTGGTACCTTTGACCTGCACCGTTGTACCGGCCAGCACATCGCCGTTGGCACCGTCTGTCACTGTACCGGTGATCGTTGTTTGAGCATGGCTGAGTTGAGCTGTTAGGATAAACAGACTCATCAGCAACCATCGTCTATACCCTTTTTGGGTAGAATCTGGTAGCGAAAAATACATAGTAAGCTAATTTAGTTTGAGTACTATTTGTGGGCCTTTGGTGAACAGAACTGCCTATAACTTTCCCGTGCAACCAGGCAACTTACAATATTACCGACATTCCATCAGTCTAGGTTTATTGCTATTACTATTTGATTAATCAATTTTTAACATTTTACAGAACAGTCTTTCTTATATCTTAATAATTAAGGATTTTCTCACCAAAATACCAAATTTTCAAGTATCTATAGTCACTCTATATACTTTAATAAAGCCTATTTGATTCATGTACATCCGGCGCGGCAATAATCAGATTTCAAAAAAACTTCGTACTTTGATACCGCATGTTACGAAGACACAATTTTACGGCGCTACTCCTGCTTGTTGCGCTAACAGGCACGGCCCAAAGCTTACCTATCCTTTCTCAAAATCCGGCAAGTCTGCATTGGTACCGGCTGACCACTCCCCATTTTAGCGTGCTTTATCCCCGCGGGTTCGACTCAACGGCTCAGCGCACCGCCAATCGGCTCGAAAGTCTGTACGAACCCGCCAGTGCATCACTCGGGAAACAGCCCCGGCCTATTTCGGTACTGCTTCAGAATCAGACAACTAACAGCAATGGATTCGTTACGTTGTTTCCACGTCGGTCGGAGTTTTATGCCGTAGCCCCGCAGGACCCCAATCTGTCGGGTACATTGAACTGGCTCGATCTGCTGGCTGTCCATGAATACCGGCACGTTGTTCAGAATGACAAAGCGCTGCAAGGATATGGGCGAGTTCTTTATACTTTACTGGGCAGTGTGGGCCTGGAATTTCCTTTACTAACGGTACCCGACTGGTTCGCAGAAGGCGATGCGGTTAGTAATGAAACGTTATTAAGCAACAGCGGACGCGGCCGGATTCCGAACTTCGATCTGGGCATGCGGGCGAATCTGCTGGCGGGAAAACAATTCGATTATCCGAAGGCGGTTGGTGGTTCATTTCGCGACAACGTACCGAATCACTACGTGCTGGGTTATTTCCTGACGACTTACCTCAAACGTACCTATGGCCCCGATGTGTGGAGCCGCGTCCTGAATCGCAACTACCGGCGGTGGCCGTTCCCCTTTGCCTTTTCGGCCAGCATCAGGGAGGAAACCGGGCTAAGAACCGAAGAGCTGTATCGAAAAACGATGGACGATCTAGTGGAAACATGGCAGAAACAGCAGGGAAGTCTGAACATCACACCCGCCACTACGTTCTCCGTCAATGCAGAAAAACAGCAGTCTCAGCGACCGAATCCACGGCGGCCAGTATTCACCAATTACCAGCATCCGCAATTTCTGACTGACTCTACGGTTCTCTGCGTAAAAAGTGGCCTGGGCGATACGCCAAGATTGGTGATTCTGGGGAAAGACCAACGCGAAAAGCAGACCTTCGTTCAGGGATTTACCAACGATCCGGGACTGCTTTCTGCTACGTCTGCCAAAGTCTGCTGGATTGAATACGGCTATGACCCGCGCTGGGGCCAGCGGATTTATTCGAACATCCGACTACTCGACATTAAGACCGGTAAACTTACCCGGTTAACGCACCGCGCCCGGTACACCGTTGCGGCCTTATCCCCCGACAATACAAAACTCGTCGTCGTTGACAATACTGATCGCTATAAAGTACGTTTGCTGATACTCGACGCCAAAACGGGCAGGATTCTAAACGCTTTAGCCAATCCCGACAATGTGTTTTATCAGCATCCGCGCTGGTACGAAGACAGCAAAACGTTCCTGGTCGTCATCCTTAAAGATGGCCGGAAAACAATTCAGCGTATTGATACCGAATTAGCTACGCATACTGATCTTTTGCCCTCTGTTAACGAAAACATCAGTAATCCGCAGCCTTGGGGTAAGTACGTTTTGTATAATTCACCCCGGTCAGGCATTGATAATCTGTATGCAGTCGACATTACATCAAAACAGGTTTTTCAGGTTACCTCACGACCGTTGGCGGCCTATCACGCAGCAGTTTCCCCCTCGGGGACACGATTAGCGTTTGAGGATTTTTCGGCAACGGGTTATCGCATCGCCGACATGCCGCTGAATCCCGCGGACTGGAAACCCGTAACGGAACCCGCTCAGGAGCAACCACTACGTTACTTCGGTGCGTTGCCAAAACTGGAACCGGGGGGGGCAGTGGGTCGTAAAATCCTATCCTCCGACTCGGCTGCCGGCACGATGACAACGTATACACCCAGTCGTTTTCGGCGCCTGCCGAATGCTATAAATGTGTATAGCTGGGGTCCAACGGTTGCCAGTACAGGACAAGCGCTGTCGGTGGGGTTAACGTCGCAGGATTTGCTAAGTACGACCCAGATTGGCGTTGGCTATACCTACAACCAATCTGAACGGGTGGGGAATGCCTACGCCCTGTTGAGTTATCAGGGTCTTTTCCCCATTCTTGACCTCAGTTTTCAGCACGGCACACGTAGTACGTCCCTCTATATCGACCGAGCCCTGCCACTTGACAGCCTGCGCACGGATCGCTGGCAGTATGACCAGCTCACGGCTGGCTTTCGAGTACCGCTGCAACTGACTAATTCTAAATACATTCAGGGAATCAGTCTGTCGGCTTATTACAATTACCTGCACGTAACGGGCTATGACTTACCCTTCCGGTACGTATCGGACGTAGGCAGTCAGGGATCGGTGAATGCGCTTACGTACGGGATTAGTTATTCGCGGTTTCTCCGCCAAAGCAAACGAGACGTAGCACCCCGCTGGGGTCAGTCTCTATCCGCTACGTATCGAAATACACCCTTTGGTGGTAGACTAAACGCGGAGCAATGGGGCGTTCAGGCAAACGTTTATTTCCCCGGACTGGCGAAACATCATTCCCTGCGGCTGCGGGGAGGCTATCAGCAGCAGGCGCAGGGAACGTATCAATTCAGTGCCATCGTATTTTATCCCCGTGGCCAGCTCTACATCGCTGACGACCAGATCAAGGCAGGTAGTGTCGAATACAGGTTACCCATCGCCGATACCCATTGGTCATTGGGACGATGGCTCTATGTTCAACGCATCAAGGCAAATGGTTTCTATGATATGTCGCAGGGCCAAAGTTCAGTAGAAGTTCGCGATGTATTCGGTCGATTACGTGGTTATGAAACCCAGCGCCGTACGTATCAGACTACGGGACTCGACGTATCGTTTGTCTTCAACACACTTCGACTTCGTACTCCTTTCGAGGCTGGTTTCCGCACGATCTACAACGTCACCACGCACCAATGGCTGGTGCAGCCGCTGGTGATAGACATTGGGTTTTAAATGGCATAGAGCATGGGGGGTTGGGCATAGGGAATTGTGCTTTTTACCCTATGCCCACCCCCCATGCCCTATGCCACTTACCCCTTGTAGAACACCCACTTCGCTAATTCCCGGAAGGAGGTTTTCTTGCCATACATCAGGATACCAACACGGTAAATTCGGGCGGCTATCCACGTAGTACCAACGAAGCCCAGGACCAGCAATACCATCGATAATGCCAGTTGCCAGCCGGGAACACCAAAGGGAATACGTACCATCATGACTACCGGCGAGGTAAACGGAATAATTGACGTCCAGAACGCTAAGGGGCCGTCGGGGTCGCGAACGGCGATTTGGGCGAAGGCAATGGCGGCAATAATGGGCATCATGATCGGAAACATAAACTGTTGTGTCTCGGTCTCGCTGTCAACAGCGGCACCCACCGCACCAAACAAGGCACTGTAGAGCAAATAGCCCCCCAAGAAATAGAACAGAAAACAGGCTACAATTAGCGGAATGTTAAGTGTTCCAATGGCGGCCATCACGTCGGCAACGGGATTTTTAGCCGTAGCCATCTTACTCTGAACATCCTGCCCACCCGGCATGCCGTTTATGCGGGCCGTCATAGCCGACTGCGCCGTTTCTTTCTGCCCCATTATTGTTGATCCTACGGTTATCAGCCCGACCGTCAAGACGATCCAGAGCAAAAACTGCGTCAGACCCACCAGGGCTACGCCAATAATTTTACCCAGCATCAACTGAAACGGCTTCACCGATGAGATAATAACCTCGACAATACGGCTGGTTTTTTCTTCCATTACGCCCCGCATCACCTGGGTTCCGTAAATGAGCACAGAGATGTAAATGAGTAAGGCACAGAATCCGCTGATGATGGTGGTGGCGATCCCGTTGCTGCTCTTTTCGCCTGCATCGCTCAGGCTGATTGTCTGGGCGTCAACGTTAACTTTGGCATCCTGAATAATTTTTTGTGTAATACCGGCCTGTTCTAACTTAATGGTTTCAATTTCCTTCGAGATAGCCCGCTCAATCTTACTCTGCATGGATAGGCTAACGCTTTTTTCGGCGAAAATCTGGACGGTTTTGGGCCGTTCTATTACGTCCTTTGGAATGAATACCAGGGCATTATAACCATCTTTAACAAACGATTTCTTAGCGGCAGCCAGCGACTTGTTTGGGAAGGAATAGACGGTTTCGTCATCGTTTTTGAACTTACCGGCAAATCGTCCGCTTTCGTCGACTACTTCAATTTTCTTCTGGTTCATTGAGCTGACAGCCGCCCAGCCGATGATGGCATAGAAGCCAAAAATCAGCACTGGTCCCAGAATTGTCATGATGATGAACGACTTTTTGCGCACCCGTACCAGGTACTCGCGCTTGATAATGAGAAATATTGTATGCATAATTCTAAAGAGTGAAATCGGACCGCCAAAGCGGAGCGAATGAGTGAAAGAGCGAAGCCAACGACCTAAAGGCGAAATCGGGCCGCCGAAGCGGTGCGAAAGAGAATCGGGCTTAAATTTTCGCTCATTCACCTTTCGCTCTTTCGCCCTTAGGTCGTTGGCACCTCGCCGACTGTCTGGATAAAAATATCGTTCATGCTGGGGATATTCTCGCCAAATGACCGGACAGCTACCCGGTCGAGCAGGTAACGAATAAGGTCATTTGCTGCGGCATCGGGTGGAATTTTGATATTGGTCCGAAGGAAACCGTCGTCCGTCGTCAGGGTGTTCAATACGTCGAAGGCGGGCGGCAGATCAACAATTTCGCCTTTGTACTCAACGTGATACGTATGGGTTTTGAACTGCTCTTTTATCGCCCGCTTGGAGCCATCAAGCACTTTATGCGAGCGGTTGATGAGCGCGATATAATCGCAAAGTTCCTCAACGGATTCCATGCGGTGAGTCGAGAAAATAATCGTCTTGCCCTTATCGCGTAGTTCCAGAATCTCGTCTTTGATGAGGTTGGCATTGATTGGGTCGAAACCGGAGAACGGCTCATCCAGAATGATCAGATCGGGCTCGTGCATGACCGTGGCCACAAACTGCACTTTCTGCTGCATGCCTTTGGAGAGATCTTCGACCTGCTTGTTCCACCACGTTTTGATGTCGAACTTGATAAACCACGTTTTCAGTTTATCCATCGCCTGTTTTTCGGTCAGTCCCTTGAGCTGAGCGAGATACAGCAGTTGCTCGCCAACCTTCATTTTTTTATACAATCCCCGCTCTTCGGGCAGGTAGCCAATACGTTTGATGTGGCTGGGATTCAGGTGTTCGCCACCCAGAAGCACCTCCCCCGAGTCGGGAGCCGTAATCTGGTTGATAATGCGAATGAGTGAGGTTTTCCCCGCACCGTTGGGGCCAAGTAAACCAAAAATACAGCCCTGAGGAACAGACAGACTTACGTCGTCCAAAGCACGATGTTCAGCGTATTGTTTAACAATGTGATGGGTTTCGAGTATGTTCATTTAGTTTAGGTTAACGGTTGGTAACGTTCACTAGACCCAAACTACAGGCATTTGTTACAGAACACCAACAATTTACGGATGAACTGTCAATCGGCCTTTCAAACGGTCATAAAAAAGGGGCCGAGCTTCTTCGGTTATGACCGATACGTTATTGACGCATACAACAGTGATCTCAGTTGTACGAATCTCATACGTATAAAATATAATTCCAGTAATATACCCAGGACTTCCGCAGTTGAGCGAATCAGGTCCGTGACTGTAGAATATGCGTAGCTCGAACAGTTGTTGAGTACGCCCAGCCATTATACTTGTACCAATTGCTTTAATTAAAAATCTAACTTGAGCTACTGATAAATGGCAGGTAGATTTAGTTTCATATTAGCTGATACATGAGTTAGCGAATTCCAGAGGCCAAGCAATTACACGACCAACTCAAGTTATAGAATTACTACTTTCCTCAAGATTTAGCATTCAGCAGAAATTAAGCTTATAAGCCATTATTCAATACAAATCAGACTTGACACTTAATCTACTACATATCAAATACTTGACAAAAACAATCAATATTAATAACCACTATAATAGCCTAAAGGCAAACATTATTTGGAAGCTATTTGAATTAAGTTAACAGAGAAATCCAGCCAATCCAAAGAAACATGTTTTCTTTTAGATTAGCTGGATTGTAAGTATGCATTGCAAGCGAGCGAATTATGCTGTGAATATTGCCTAAAGTTCAATAGATAGCACAATTCCTATATTAATGAATCTTACTTATTGAAATAGTGAATCACCTCAGCATCACCATTATTTGAAATATTAAGCTCACCCATACTAGCGGCAACAACAGAGCCGATACTAAAGACCCCAGTTGTATTACCAGGACTGATTACCCCATTTAACCCAAATGACATCCTGCCAAGAGCAGGGAATATCTGCTTACTGGTTAGTACATAAAAGTCAGCATCCGAATCATCAAAGTTCCAGGCGCTATTCTGCACTGGACGACCTCCTATTAAGCCTGCAAGTGGATCAAAGTTCAAAACAAGTCGACTATCTCGAGCAAGCTTAACGGTTATTATCTCATTGGAAGCTACTGAATTCAATTCCAGCACATTGACTACTACACTAATTGAGGAAGTACCGTAGGTTAAGGAAGGCAGAGCAAAAATAATTGGTACTAAATCCGGGCCTGGGTTAGCAATGACAGCCACTGAACTAATACTATTATCGTTGAACGTTTTATTGTTCGATGTCTGAGAGTCGAGTGAAGCCACCACATCGCCAACGCTACCAGGTTGATCTAGAACAGCACCCCGAACTATTACATTAAACGTTATACAGTTAGAATTGGCTAACGGAACCGTATTGGATAGGCTAATTGTTTGGCCAGTATTTGACAAAACGGCAAAATTTGTCAGTGGGCTTCCATCTATATTGGTTACACCAAGTATGGCTACGTTCGACGCAACTGAAATCTGAGGTCGGAGTTGGCCAACTGGGGCACTTGTATTCGTGGGATCCGTATTGCAAAGATCGACTTGGATTACACCAGTTGTACTTAAAGGCAACGTAGCAGGAACACTAATAATGTTAATCGATACATCCTGTGCAAAGGCAGCGGGTATTGATTGCAAACCTAAAAAGCTAATCAGCAACAGGGCTTTATAGAGAAGTGAAGAAGTTTTCATGCTGGTTTTGATTTGATTGATAATTCTGACTCCGTCAGAATTATCAGTTGTTAGATGATTCACTCGTTTTAGGATCTGGATAAAGGAGTAGAGACACTAGGGATAAGCACTTATTTTTTTAGCCCGGTGAAACCCGAATTGATTAGTCGATGAAATACTTATTTCTGACACGACCTGTTTAGTAGCGAAATCTATTTCGACAACTTTGCCTCCCTGCCCGTTTGTATTTAGTACTTGATAACCTGGCCCAAAGACTATGTGATTATTGGTGGGTAGAAACTGGGCACTACTAATAATTTTTGAATACGTTTCGGTTCCTCGCTCTTTACCATACGTCCAGGTTTGCTGAACAGTCAGGTTTATCGGGTCAATTTTATACGTTACCGCTCGGCTATATTTAGCCGCAGACGGATTAAACTCCCGTACTGATCCATTATCAAATATCATCTTATCCCCATTGGGCAATTGCGTAATGTTGTGCTGGTACCAGTTCCACTCAAAATCAGGGGTAACGGTTGTGCCAGCAATCACACCCGCGTCGGTAATCAGATTACCAGTAACGTCAAGAGGTTTCAACAGGAACTGGTTTAAGTCTTCGCCACGTCGGTTTGTTTTCCAACCCGCGTGGGCCGACAGAATCCATTTAACATGATTCGTATAATCTAGCTTTACCAAGCCTTGTGTACGCCCTGATACCATGATGGTATTATCAGTTGAATCGTACTCAACGGCATTACCATGAAACCAGTCACTGGCCGGTTGAACGCCATCAGGACTTGTCAGGTTAGTTCTCGTTTCATCGAGCGATTCTTTCAAATCCCACACAGTTGAGAGGCTGCCGCTTTGTCGATCAATTTCTATGACAAAATCCTCAACAGTCGGACTGACCCCATCTTTATACGTACTACCAGGCTTGTTAGCGTTTAATAAGAAATTGCCATTCGGTTTTTCGCTAACTTCGTGATGAAATGTATAACCTGTAGCACTAACATTCCAACTGTTGAGCACTTTACCCAATAAATCAATTTCATAAATTGCTTGCGATCTGCTGTCTCCAAAAAAGAAATTACCATTTCTCAGGCGACTAATACCGTCTTCAAAATTTAGTATATTCAACTGAGGATGAGAGCGGTAATCCATTACCCAACGAATTTCGCCGTACGCGTCCATAAAAAAGGGAGTATGCGGGGCACCAACACTGTAGTTGCTCACTAGAATTAATCCTGGAGCGACTTTTGTTTCATCAAAAGGTGCGGCTACAATAGAAGTTGGCATACTAGGCGGCAAACCGCCTGTTTGCACAGTAATAGTACTTTTCGCCAGCGTATCGCCACTTGCACCAACGACACGAATATCAACGGTGTTGGCATAATTAGCATATAGGCCAATCAATGGTATTGAGTGCTGTAAACCAGTATCATTAAAGAGATGCTCTACATACGTAATCTTGCCATGTTTACCACGGACACTAATAAACGTTTTCCCCACTGCCGATACCGAGTAATTAACCAGTGCTGACAAAGGTGTGTATCCGTAAGGATTCAATTTGATCGAATCAGCGGCAATAGTGAATACTAACGGGGAAGGCGTATTAGTAGCGTTGACTTTAACTCCAGTAATATTATCAGATGTTTCCTGTTCACCACCCGAACCAGCCAGGATCGACGCGGTTATATTTTGTTGGGTATGTTCAGGTACGCCCGTTTTACGAGTAATACTAAACCCTACCACTTTGTTATTATTAGCCCCAATGACAATTCCCGCCTTACTTGTAACCGTAATATAATTGCTAGTTTCCGAAAAATCCCAATCACTATTCGAATTGGTGACTCCAGGATACACGTTGGAAGTCCCGCTATTGGTAGGGTAGGCGATTGTAAAAGCGGATAGCTTGAAAACTCGAAAAGAAATTACTCCGGATGTAGGATTGTTATTGGTTTCGTTAATGGTTACCAAGAAATCACGCGGGATACCCGTCGATGCTGAATTGAAATTCAGATCATTCATCAGAACAGTAGGCGATAAATTAGGCGTGGTAGCTTTTTTTGATGAAAAGGCTACGCCAAGTGTTTTTACTATACGATTCCCCTTAGACACTAAAGTTACCTTTTCTGAAGATAGCCAAGAAGTATGATTCTCAGCGTTAGTCTTTGTAGCTGGAATGCCAGCTTTACTATTCATTTGATGATACCCGGCAAGAGCTATAAGCAGCCAGACAGAAAGCTTAAATATTTGTCTTTTCATCGTCTTCAAAAGCGTTTAGCATGAAAGTGTCTCTACCGTTTAATAAACAATGCACGATTACCTAAATCCCTCGTAGATATGCATTAAAAGTGCCTAATACGTGGCAATAATAAACTAACGTAGCATCATTAACAACTTACTTTTATGTAAAAAAAGAATATTTTTATATAATAAGTATAAAAAATGTGTCTCTATTAAACAAAGTAGTTAATATCTATAGAGTTCTTATACCTAATAGAACTGATCGACTATAGGGTCTTTTTTACTTTGCAAAAGCAAGGGTATTCTGGCAATTCAGCATCGAAAAATCTGCGAATTTTGTTTCTGGCCGGGTTGGATTTCGTTCTGCGAATGGCGACGTTTGCCCCGTTCTTTTTATAAGCCATTTTCTCTGTTATGAACAATCCACAGCTTACTGCACTCTTTCCAACCGAAGACCAAATTCCAGCCGAATACCGTATCCAACCGATTCACCAGCGCGAATACCTCATCAATGGCGAAATGCGGCAATGGGATGGTCCCGTTTCCGAAGTGTACTCACCAATTTGTATACCTGCCGCCGATGGTACGCTACAACGTAAACTGGTAGGCAGTTTCCCAGTCACGGGTCCTGATGAAGCTGTTGAAGCATTAGAGGCTGCGGTGGCGGCTTATGATAATGGCCGGGGCGAATGGCCAACCATGTCGGTTGCTGACCGGATCAAATGTATGGAAGTCTTTATCGGTAAAATGCTCGAGCAGAAGAAGCTGGTCGTGAACCTGATTATGTGGGAGATAGGCAAGAATCTGGCCGATGCTACCAAAGAATTTGATCGGACAGTGAAATATATCTATGACACGATTGACGCGCTGAAGGAAATTGACCGGGCCAGCTCACGGTTTCGCATTGAAGAGGGAATTATTGGCCAGATACGTCGGTCGCCGATGGGCGTTGTACTAGCAATGGGTCCGTTTAACTACCCGCTAAATGAGACGTATACAACCCTGATCCCGAGTATTTTGATGGGAAACACGATCCTGTTCAAAACGCCGAAACATGGTTCCCTACTCCACTACCCACTACTGGAAGCCTTCCGCACCAGCTTTCCGAAGGGCGTCGTCAACTCCCTCTACGGGCGAGGGGCGAATGTCATTCCACCTGTAATGAAGTCAGGGAAAGTTAACGTACTCACGCTGATTGGTTCCAGCCGGGTAGCCGATGAGCTGCAACGCCAGCATCCTAAACTCAACCGACTGCGGTCCATTATGAGTCTGGATGCCAAAAACGCAGCGATTATTCTGCCCAATGCCGACCTGGACGTAGCCGTTAAGGAGTGCTTGTTAGGTACGTTGTCATTCAATGGGCAGCGATGCACGGCGATCAAAATAATCTGGGTACATGGCTCTGTCGCCGACGAGTTTTTGAAACGCTTTAGCCCGGAAGTAAGTAAACTGAAACCCGGCATGCCGTGGGATGCCGGTGTACAGATTACACCCCTACCCGAACCAACCAAGCCCGGTTACCTCGCCGATTGCATCCGTGAAGCTGAAGAAGGTGGTGCGGCCGTTATGAATGAGGGCGGTGGGCTAGCGTCAGAATCGCTGGTCAAACCGGCGGTGGTCTATCCGGTTAAAGCAGGCATGAAGCTTTATCGCGAGGAACAGTTTGGCCCTGTGATCCCGGTGGTGCCTTTCGACTCCATCGAACAACCCATTGATTACCTCATTACGGCCGATTACGGACAGCAGGTGAGCGTTTTCGGTACGGATACCGATCAGATTGCCGAGTTAATCGACCCGCTCGTCAATCAGGTTTGTCGGGTGAATATCAATGCGCAGTGCCAGCGTGGACCCGATACGTTTCCGTTTACCGGCCGAAAGGATTCTGCGGAAGGTACGCTGTCGGTGGAGGATGCACTGCGTTCCTTTTCAATACGTACCGTCGTGGCCACCAAAGATACCGATGTTAACAAGGGCATCCTGAACGACATCGTTGGTCAACACAAATCTGAATTCCTGAGCACGAATTTTATATTCTAAATAATTGAACACAGAGGCACGGAGAACACAGAGCCAAAAGCAATTTAAAACTCTGTGTTCTCCGTGCCTCTGTGTTCAATACATTTCTTTTTTCGTATGTTTAACATAAGTCATTCATCAACACTAACCTGTCAATTCCTGAACAATGGGCCTTTTTGATTTCATACGCAATGAATTTGTCGAAGTAATCGACTGGGTGGATAACTCCACAGATACGGTTATTTATAAGTTCCCCGATAACGGAAACAACATTAAATACGGCGCACAGCTAACAGTCCGGGAATCGCAGATGGCCATTTTCCTGAATGAAGGCAAAGTAGCGGATGTTTATCCGCCCGGTCGATACGAACTCACGACGCAGAACATGCCCATTATGACGACGCTGCGGTCGTGGAAATACGGCTTCGAATCGCCTTTCAAGGCTGACGTATACTTCGTGTCCACCAAACAATTCACGAACCTGAAATGGGGCACGCAAAACCCGATCATCGTCCGCGACCCTGAATTTAAACAAGTACGCGTTCGGGCATTTGGCGTGTTTTCACTACGGGTAACCGATGGGGGCAAATTCCTCCACGAGTTCGGCGGCACCACGCCCGTTGTCCGCATCGGCGACCTGGAAGAACAGCTACGTACCGCCATCGTCAGCAAGTTTTCGGATACGGTAGCCGAGTCGAATATTTCGGTTCTTGATCTGGCGCGTAACTATCAGGAATTGGGTGAAAAAATGCGTCCGATTCTACAAGATGATTTTACAGCTTATGGACTGGAACTGACGCGTTTTTACATCGAAAACACCAGCCTGCCGCCCGAGGTTGAAGCGTTTCTGGACAAAACAACTCAAATGAACATGGTTGGCGACATGGCTCGCTTCCAGCAGTTTCAGGCGGGGGTATCGCTCGAAAAAGCCGCCGAAGAAGGGGGTGCCGGTGGTGCGGCCGTGTTGATGGGCGGTTTGGGTAACTTCATGGGTGGCGCGAGTGCTCAGAACGCGCAACAACCCGCTGCTGATGACAAAGCCAAAACGATGGAGTTGCTTAAACAGTTAGCCGACCTCAAAACCGCCGGTGTGTTGACCGAAGACGAGTTCGCGGCTAAAAAGGCGGAGCTATTAGCCAAAATTTAGGTTGGTCCTTTCCTTCATATTCTTCAGTAATGCCACCAACCGATTTATTTCGGGTTCCCTGCCCAACCTGCGGTTCGCAAATGCGGTTCTCGGCCGAGAAACAGCAGTTAAGTTGCGACCATTGCGGCAACACGCAGGCCATTCCATTTACAAAAACGAAACTGGAAGAACGGCCCCTGCATGGGTATCAGGTCGAAAACCAATTATTGCCAAATGCGCCTACCGAAGAGAAAGTTGTATTCGACTGTCCCAATTGCGGAGCCAGAACAACGGCCAACGCCGATGTGCCAACCATTACCTGCGCCTTCTGTGGCACAAAGAACGTTAACCCTGAGGCCCGTAAGACCCGTCTGATCGAACCGGCGGGTGTGTTGCCTTTTCGGCTGTCTCGGGAACAGGCGATCGAGCGATTCAAAACGTGGGTTGGTGATGACTGGTTGGCTCCCTCCGATCTGAAAGCGGGGGCCATCCCCGATAATTTCCGGGGTATTTACATCCCGTTCTGGACCTTCGATGCGCAGGCCTATTCAAACTGGCAGGGAGAAGCCGAATTTTATTACTACGTATCCGTTCAGGTGCCTGACGGCAAAGGTGGCACAGTCCGTCAGCAGGAACAGCGCGTTCGGTGGGAACCCCGTAGTGGATCGCACGCTGCTTTTTACGATGACATTCTGATCATGGCCTCGAAACAGTTGGCCAATCAGGAAGAGAGCGTAGCTGAAGCCAGTAGCTATAATATGGCCGATGTTGTTGATTACGACCCGCGATTTCTGCTGGGCTGGGATGCCGAAGTCTATAGCATCGACTTGCCCGATAGCGCCCGTCGGGCCGAAGTCGACATTCACAATCGGGAGGAAGCGGCCTGTGCAGCGGAAATGGGTGGGAATGTACAGCGGAATCTACACGTATCAACTCAGTTGTCGAACCAGACGTTCAAGCACATTTTGTTGCCTCTATGGATTTGTGCGTACGTTTACAACGGAAAAGCCTATCGATTTTTAGTCAACGGCCAAACCGGTCGCATTGCTGGCGAACGGCCTAAATCAGCGGCTAAAATCACATTAGTAATGCTTGGTTTCCTTTTATTAATTTTACTTTTCTACATGCTGGGAAAGAAATAATCACTACCTCATTTGCTCAAAGCCACTACGCTAACAAAGGCCTACGGCTCACTCGCTGCCGTCCGAAATGTATCGCTCGCCCTCGAACCGGGACGCATTATGGCACTCGTCGGTGCCAGTGGTTCAGGAAAGAGTACATTACTAAATCTGCTGGCCGGACTGGCCGACGCTGATTCCGGTGAGGTGCAATTAAATGGCAAACGGATTGAAGGACCATCGGAAGTACTGGTGCCGGGGCATGACGACATCCGGTTGGTGCATCAGGAGTATCAACTGATGCCGAACGTATCGGTGCGTGAAAATATAAATTATGCCCTCCGTTTTTTCGAGAAAAGTTACCGTGATTTTCGCGTCAATCAATTGATTAAACTCTGCCGTTTGACCGACGTTCAGGACCGAATTCCGCGCCAGATTTCGGGGGGCGAAAAACAACGTACCGCCATTGCCCGAGCCATTGCCGACAAACCCGCTGTGCTCCTGCTCGATGAGCCATTCAGCCATCTTGACCTGCCAAACCGGCTGATTGTCCGGGATTTATTGTTCGATCTGGTTCGTCATGAAAATACCGGGTCACAGGCGACAGCCTGCCTATTTGTAACCCATGATGCCACCGATGCTCTCTCCATTGCCGATACATTGGGGATTCTGCGCGACGGGAAATTGATTCAACTAGGCTCACCAGTAGACGTTTACCGACGACCATCAACGGCCTATGCTGCCCGCATGACCGGCCCAGTCAACATTCTCAAAGCCAAGCATTTGCCTTTATTTGGCTTTTCGGACGTAGTGACTCCGGAAGAATTGGTTTGTCTCCGACCCGAGCAAATTAAGCTCGACGATACAGGTATTTCTGCTATAGTCAGGTCGGTGTACTTTAAAGGAAGCCACTATGAAATTGAGGTAAACTTGTCGCGCTACGTATCACTACGCTTACTAACTACGCGGGATGACCTAGAGACAGGTCAGCGTATAGGTGTATCGCTGACGGATGGGGCAATTTGGAGACTGAAGGGATAAGTCTATGGTATTTGGTATTCGGTGGGCTTGCGCAGACATAGCCACCATCAGCCCCTGTAGCGATGGACCACCGTATACCGAATACCGTAAACCAAAATTACATCAGACGCTTAATCAGCTGCTCGACCGAAATGCCTTCAGCTTCGGCTTTGAAGTTACGAACGACGCGATGGCGCAGAATTGGCAAAGCAACCGCCCGCACATCTTCAATATCAGGCGAATATTTTCCCATCAGCAGCGCATTGCATTTGGCGGCCAGAATGAGCGCCTGCGATGCCCGGGGGCCCGCTCCCCACTCCAGGTACTGGTTAGCGTCTGCTGCCCCCATGTCGGTATTTGGCCGGGTTTTATGAACGAGTTTAACGGCGTATTCAACCACATTGTCTACGACTGGCACCCGCCGTACCAGGTGCTGGAACTCCCGAATTTCCTCGCCCGTAACCACCCGTTGCACCTCATAGCGTACATCAGACGTCGTATTTTTCACGATGTCTACTTCTGACTGATAAGACGGATAATCCAGGTAAATGTTGAACATGAACCGATCCAATTGGGCTTCGGGTAGCGGATACGTCCCCTCCTGCTCAATGGGATTCTGGGTAGCCAATACGAAAAACGGTCGTCCCAATCCATATTTCTGGCCTGCGATGGTCACCGAGTACTCCTGCATGGCTTCCAGTAAAGCCGCCTGCGTTTTAGGTGGCGTCCGGTTAATTTCGTCCGCCAGAATGATATTGGCGAAAATTGGTCCTTTGATGAACTTGAAATTGCGCTCCTGATCGAGGGTTTCGGACCCAAGAATATCGGATGGCATCAGGTCGGGCGTGAACTGAATCCGGTTGAAATCGAGGTCCAGCGCACCCGCTATTGTCTGAATAAGTAGTGTTTTAGCTAAGCCGGGTACTCCAACCAGCAGGCAGTGGCCCTGGCAGAAGATAGCCGTCAGCAACAGACGCACTGTTTCGTCCTGACCTATGACAACCTTCGAAATTTCGTTTTTAAGCTTTTGGTAAGAATTAGTAAGGGCTTCCGCAGCCGCGACATCCGATGAGTAAGGCACAGGTAAGAAAGGTTAATGATGAATAATTAATGATAAATGATGACCGGGTCGCCGGGGCGATGATGAAGGATAAGTGTGTGGCTTATCCTTCATTATTCATCATTTATCATTCACTAATTACTGCTCGCACCGAGCGCAGCGGCACTGTTCTGGGTAGTACCGAATATTCGACAACTGTGAAATTCGGGATCGACCGTGATGTATACGTCGGCAACCGATTTTTTAAACCAGTCGTCGATGGCACGGTTCTTTTTATTCTGAAGAACAATCGTCTGTAATTTCTCAAAATCTTTCGTAAAATCGGCGGTATGGGGTGGCACTTTACTCTTGAAGTAGAGCAGGCGTACCGCACTTTTACCGTCTTCGGTACGATAAGGCAGCGGGGCCGAAATGCTACCTACTTTCATGGTATCAAGCATCTGAAACATGGCATATTCCATCGAACCATCCATGGCCAGCCGACTTCCCCCCGACTGTGGATCGCGGATCAATCCACCTGCATCGGCCGTATTTTTATCTTCTGAATAATCATGAGCCGCTTTTTCGAATTTCAGTGAGTCAATCTGAATAAGATTGCGCAGACTGTCTAAATAACGGGTTGGACCGGTCATATCCAGACGATTGTAGTCGGGACGCAGCAAAATGTGCCGGGCGCGGTATTCGGCTCCACGGGTTTCCAGTAATTGAATCAAGTGCAACCCGAAATCAGACTCCACTACGTCCGACATTTCATTCGGTTTCAGTTTCAACGCTGCCCCCTCAAAAGGAGCCACCATCATACCGCGTTTGGCAAACCCTAAATCACCCCCTTTTTCAGCCGATCCAACGTCTTCGGAGTTTTCTTTGGCTAGTTTGGCAAAATCTTCCCCTTTCTCGACCCGGTGTTTGAGATCGATCAGCCGCTGACGCAGGGCTTCCTTTTGCTCTTTGGTCGGTTTGGCAAACCGTACAATCTGTCCCACTTCTACTTCGGCGGGCATGTAGGGCAAACTATCCCGGGGAATGCCGTCAAAAAATTTACGAACATCACGGGGAGTCACTTTCACGTCAGTCGTAATTTTATTCTGCATTTTTTGCACGATCTTCTGATCTTTCACCTGCTGGCGCAATTCGCTTTTCAGCATTTCCAGGCTCTTGCCATAGGCTTCAACAATATTTTTCTCGGAGCCGAACTGCTGTGACATATACTGCATCCGGGAATCGAGCTCGCTGTCCACGATCTTTTCCTCCACGACTACGGAGTCGATTTCAGCCTTAGCCAGCATCATTTTGTTGACCACCAGGCTTTCCAGCAACTGGCACTTTTGCGGAGGTGTCTGGTTTTGCCCAACGTAGGATTGATACGCTTCTTCCAGATCAGAACGAAGAACGTAGTAGTTGTCGACCTTCGCTATGATTTTATTCAGGCTGATGCCCTGCCCCTGCCCAAAGGTAGGCACAGTCAGAAACCAGCCAACCAAAACAACGAGCACACTGCTAATAACTTTTTTCATGTTCTAAATATAAGCACAGAACGGCTAGCGGTCTGCGATTTAAGTAATTTTAAGAGGTAAGTAGACCATTTTTTTACTTTCGTCCGGCTACCCAACTTCGTTAGCCAACAAAATACTCTATTTCGCTAACTTCCGGATTTCATCTTCATTCACTTTCACCGGATAGGTTTGCCGAAGCTGGGCCAGCCATTGTTTTTCTAACATTGCCTGATACTCGTTAATTACCGCTCCCCGGGCTTCGGCAAACGTTTTGACACGCGCGGGTTCGATACGGTCAATGACAACGGCAATCGCCTTGTTATCACGATGCAACGTAGTGGTACCCACTTTCCACTGAGCAGAAGCAGGCAGATAGGGGTTTTCCCCCTGCGCAAACGCACCGGTCGTGATCACTACTGCCGGATCGCCTGTGGTGGATTGATATTTGCTGTTAATAACTTTTACTACGTCTTCTTTGGCGTTGCTGAAATACTGGAATGTTACATTACGCTGGGCGTCTTTCGCGGCTCCCGGACGGGCGCCCTGGTAATCTTTTTCCATGATCCGGCTGAGCGTAATACCATTTTTCTGCAAGTAGCCAACCACCGCCCGGATTCGCCCGGCCGATACCGAATCACGCTCGGTGGGGTCATGCGAACCCGACACCTCCACGACGTAGTCAGGATTGCGGTTCATGACCACCAGTACGTCGAACAGGCTCTCGCGTAAGTCTGAGGTGATCGCTGTCTTCGTTTTGGCAAAGGTCAGCGCGGGAGCCGACCGCCGAAGCTGGTAGGGCGGTTTACCACTGAACATACTCATTGTCTGCTTTAAGAGACTATCGTTTTTTGCCACCACGATTGTCGATACGGCCCGCTCAGGCAACCGGTAATTGGCTTTATGCTGTTCAAAGTAGTACCGTTGGCCAGTGGAGTCGGCCATTGAGCGATCCCAGACGTTCTGCTCCATCCCCAGCGATAGCAACACGCCATCGTGAATTTCATTTAACAACGCGCGAAACTCCGGCGACTTTTTGTCCAGGTTCGCTTCTTCCGTTGCTAGTAACTGATCACCGACAAACCGGTCAAACAATCGACGCATGGCCACTGCGGGTGAGCCCGAAACAGCACTTACTACGTTGGTGGATCCGTTCGTGGCCATGGCCGGGTTTCGCGGAGGTTGTTGACGCTGACGAACGAAGTCGAAAAACTGGTTGACTGTATAAGGCCTATTAGCAATCGTTACAACTGACTTGTTTTGAAGCGCTGGATCAAGGGGCTCTGTATATTTCCACTGACCACGCAGCAAGCTGCTGTCGGCTTTGGTCAATGCGGCATCAAGCAACGATGTATTCTCCTGAACCGTATATTCTTTCCGAAGGCGTTGGACGGTAGCTTGCCGCAGTATTTCGGCGCGGGTATCGGTCGTGACGCGTTGGCGTAACGAAGGGGAAAGCGTGGCGTAGGAATCCAGCGGCTTCCGGTCAATAAGTTTGATAATGTGCCAGCCGTAGTTGGTGCGTACGGGTTTCGAATAATCGCCCGGTTTGGCTAAACTAAACGCAGTATCTTCAAAGGCGGGTACCCATCGGCCCGGTTCAAACGCGGGCAAAACCCCACCGTTGGTTTTGGACGTAGCATCATCGGATATATCCTGACAAACGGTTTCAAAGGAATCACCTTTCTGTAAACGGGCATAAGCCGCATCGATTCGATCCTTTGCCACTTTCTGACCGGGTTCATCGGCGCTGGGGCTCAGCCGTACCAGAATATGCGCCACCCGAACCCTACCCCGACTTGGCCGACGATTATTGACTTTAACGAGATGATAGCCAAACCGCGTCCGAACAGGCTGCGAAATATTTCCCACCGGCGTTGTATAAGCCGCTGTCTCTAACGGATACACAATGCCGAAGGCCGAAATATACCCCAGGTTTCCCCCGTTGGGAGCCGTAGTGACATCTTTCGAATTTTCGCGGGCCAGCCTGGCAAAATCCTCTCCGGCCGTAGCCTGTTTGCGCAGTGATAGTATGGATTGATAAGCCGCTAACGTATCCGCAGGCGTCGCATCTTCCGAAACAGGAATCAGAATATGCGACGCATTTACTTCCTGCTGCATCCGCTGATACGCTTCGGCTGCCAGTGACTCAACCAGCACTTTATCGGTCAGGTAGGATTGCGCCAGTTGCTTCCGGTACGTATTCATCTCTTCCCGAAATGCCTCGGTGGTGTCGCGTCCCTGGGCTTCGGAAGCCAGCACTTTTAACTTCAGATTGGTATACAGATCGAAGTACTCTTTCACGTCGGTCCGCTGAGCCGAATCCGACGAAAGTTGATTTTTGGTAAACGATTGAAAAAAATCGTCGGTTGTGAAGGTTTTGTTCCCCAGTGTCAGAATTACGGGTTGCGGGGGCGTTTGCTGAACAACCGGTGCAGCTGTTTTACAAGCTGTTAAGGCGAGAGCCAGCAAGAGTCCGCCTGTAAGTTGGCGCATAGCGTCGATGTGAAATTATAATGTATGGACGATCTACCGTAGTGGTCTTATTATCAATTTTCGGTACGGGCGCCGAGGATAATTATCGTAGGGTAAAAACCAAGTAAATGGTAAAAACATTCGTTTTTGGGCTACCTCTTACCGTAAGAAACGACCCATATGCGTCGCTTATTGGCGAACGGCCTGAATTTTCACGGCTTTAAGCGTGATGTCGTATTCTACTTTGTATTCAAATGAATCTTGTTGATTTTTCCCCGTAAAGACGACCGGGACCTTAATAAATTGCTGTTTTTTCTGGCGTAAGGCCGCTTCATGTAGTTCAACGCTACTTTGGCCCAGTACATCATCATTGTCGAGTTTGTCAGCCAGTTGCAACCCAACGCCCGATGCAACCAGCCCGGCCGATATGTATTTCAAGGGCGTCAGCACTTCTGCAGCCGTCAGCAGCAACGTAGCAGGAATGGAAACAACGTTATGGATTTTCTGAATTTTGGTCAGTGTTTCCTTTGCCTGATTGTAATCGTCCACTTCAACCAGGATCAGTGACGCCACGATTTTTCCGTTTTTAGGCAAGGCGAGTTGAATTGGACGGGCCGGGTGTTCGTTCGTTGCTAAATCAAGTAGCTGGCCTTTCTTAACCGTTTCAACGCCCCAGCCACCATTGACAACACCAACAGGTTTATTCTGCGCATCATAGCTCGTCAGTGAATAAGCCATCATCAGCTCATCGCGTCGGCTTAACGTTTCCTCCAGATTAACGGCGTTCAAGGTCCGGGGGGTTAGTTCGGCCGTGAGCACCGGTTGACGGGCGCAACCGGTCTGAACCAGAATTACACTGATTAACTGACAAAAAATGATTAATTCGCTACGTATACGCAACAGCGTGTTGATTACTGGCATTGATTGTTAGGCCTCAAGAAAATCGTTTAAATCCTGTAAATACCGGTAGGGGCGCCCGTGCGATCAGACGCTTGGTTCCTGCTGGCTGAGGCAATGGAAACTCCCTAAACCCCAGACGATGTCCGTTGAGTCGATGCCAATAATTTTACGATCCGGGAAGCACGTACCGATAATGTCCAGGGCTACCTGATCTTTATGGCAACGAAATGTTGGGACAATCACCGCGCCGTTGGTGATCAGGAAATTGGCGTAGGAAGCGGGTAACCGTAGGCCGTCACTTTCGACCGGATCAGGCATGGGCAACTCTACGATGTTTAATTGCTTGCCGTTCAGCAGCCGCATCTGTTTCAATTCGTGATGAATTTCCTGCAAAAACGGATAATTCGCATCGTTCCGGTTCGACTCATAAGCCGCAAGGACGGTATCCTCATTTACGAACCGAACCGTATCGTCGATATGCCCGTCGGTATCATCGCCAACAATGCCTTCTTCGACCCACAGCACTTGCTGAACCCCGTAGTAATCACACAGATACTGCTCAATGTTTGCCTGCGTCAACTGGCTATTCCGGTTCTGGTTAAGCAGGCAGGCCCGGCTGGTCAGCACCGTTCCCGCGCCGTTAAACTCCACCGAACCGCCTTCCATGATGATGCCCCCAGTGGATGCTGCCGGTGTTACGTAATCTAACTGACGATACCGGGCAATTTCTACCGGAATCAGATCATCCCGGTCATAGGGCGGATATTTACCTCCCCAGGCGTTGTAGCCCCAGTTCACAATCATCCGTTCCTTTTTCTGAGGATTGATCAGAAAAGCCGGTCCATGATCGCGGCACCAGGAGTCGTTCGTAGGATGCGGCAGCAACGTAATACGGCTCATATCGGCACCAGCCGCCAGCAGTCGCAACGTAGCGCCTTGTATAACTACCTCATTGTGCGCATTTATACAAACCTGCTCACTTTCGGAAATCGCTTTGATAAAATCAATGTAAGCCGGAAACATCAGTTCCTGCCGCTCACGCGTCCAGGAAGCTTCCGTATGGGGCCAACTAAGCCAGGTTGCTACGTGCGGGTGCCATTCGGCCGGAAAGAAAAAACCCTCTTGGGCAGGAATCAGCGTAATGTCGGATGCGGTATTCAAGCGTATGTCGTTGGCAACTTGGCCAATTTTTCTCCAAAGTTACAAAATTAGGCGGGGTCAGGGTGTTACCTTCCAGTTACTAATTGCCGCACGGCATCTACCGACAGGCCCCTGAAGTCGTCAATGATGAGGGCCGCACCGGTGTCAACGAGTTCGTCATGCGTGTGTGTCGTGGCTACAGCCACCACGCTCATCCCGCCCCGAAGGCCCGCTTCGATACCCGCAAATGCATCCTCAAAAACGATGCAGTGCGCCGGTTCTACCCCAACGCGTTCGGCGGCTGTCAAATAAATTTCAGGGTCGGGTTTTCCTTTATGAACCATGCTGGCATCCACGATCGCATCAAAATAAGGACGTAGTGGCAGGCCGTCGAGCGTAAACCGAACATTACTTTCTGGAGCCGATGTTCCCACGGCCAGTTTCACCCCCTGCGCACGCAACGCCCCCAAAAAATCCAGCAGGCCCGGTGCAGGCTGTAGATGTGGTCGGTATAAGTCGCGGTAGATGGCTTCTTTCTCTTCGGTCAATACGATCAACTCGCCGGGCGGAATGGGTCGTTGAAATACGTATGCCATGGCATCAGCAGAAACGCGTCCGTTGATATTTTCTACATACTGCTCTTTCGTCAGTGGCCGATTGTGTTTCTGGGCAAACTGTAGCCAGGCATTGACGTGAAAATCGGTATTGTCAACCAGAACGCCGTCCATATCGAACAGACAGGCCCACGCAAAATCGGAAGAATGTGTATCAGGCATAAAAACAGGTAAGACTCTTGTTGAGCCGCAAGGTATTGCAGGTATGTGCGTGCAAAGAACGCAGATTGCAGCTTATGCTACGTCATCGATTGCCGTTGGCGGTACATTTCCCGGCAAAACATCACCGGCTAAAACGGCGGCTTCATGCAGCAATTCGGTCGCCACCAATTCATCGGTTACGTCTTCAATGCGCTCATCGAAGGCGTCGATTCCTTCGTCCGTTATAGGCGAAGGGGATTTCATGCCCAGCAGCAACCGACCCACATAAAGCAGGTTGAGCGAAAAACGTAATTCAGGTAATGTCGTGCTATGACGAGTTTGGGGTTCGATTAACATAGTACTTCGAGAACACCAACTACCAGCCAATGGGTTCGCAAAGTAATATGTAGTGCGTAGCCGGGCTGGTGTATCTACAAGGCTTTAATCTTCACATTCCGGTAGTAAATCGGGGCACCCGCGTGTTTGCCCTGTAGGCCAATGAAGCCATGCAAGGGCAGATCGGCGGCTGGTTTATTGAGCCAGGCAGGCACTTCAGACCCATCGGGATTTGTTTTGGTAGACGTAAACTTCGTCAGATCGATCGTATTGACTAATTCGTTGTTCAGTACAACATAGATCATTTTCCCCTGACACGTAATGGTATAGCGATTCCACTCGTCGGGCTTTTTGACGGTCCGTTTCGTGGGTGCCTGATGGCCGAAGAAAGCGCCACACTGCCAATTTGCCGGCGAATCGGCCCATTTTTTTGCGTAGTCGTCAGCAATCTGAATTTCTACCGAATTAGGAATCCAGTTGGTTGTATCACTCGCATGAACGACCACCCCACTGTTGGTTCCCTCGGCTGTTTTGAAGAGCAAATCCAATATAAAATCATCGTATGGCACTGCTGACCAAATGGCTTTATCTTCTGTGGCGGTCAGTATCCCCCCATCATCCATACTCCACACTCCTTTGGGATAAGAAGCCTCCGAAAGGTCACTTCCGAATAACGACTTCCAGCCAGCTCCACTCGGATTAGGATGGCCTTTGGGCGGCAAACTAATCGCTGGCGTTTGAGCATAAAGGGAATAGGTCAGACTCAGGGTCGCCAGTAACAGGAAGTATTTTTTCATTGGATGGCAATTAGATTTACTACACAAAGACGATCGCATCTGAATATCAATTTATTATGGACCGTTCAGCCTTCGCAGGAAAATATTGAAAACAGACTAGATTCTTTCACAAATATACACCCCCGATTGGTTCACGAAAGGGGACGTAGCAGATCAGAGAGTGCTTCTGTAGAAGAAAGCGAAGAACGGAGATGTTGTTGGAGGAGGAAGCCCACCTACCCCTAATCGGCAGTTGGGCATTCTGGACTAGGCGCGTAGCTTTAGGAGTCGATCAGCATTGCCGTGCGCAATCTTTTCAACGTCGGTGGGCGGTAGATTAATGCTATTCAGAAAAGCGCGGCCCTGCTCGTTGGCACTGAACGGATAGTCAACGGAAAATAGAATTCGATCCACGCCAAACGTGGCCAAAGCAGCCAGCAGGGGAGGTTGAGTGAAGATGCCACTGGTCGTAATATAAACCTGCTGTTGCAGCGTCTGACTGATGGTGCGGGGCAGGTGAGTCATCTCCTGGCTAAAAATCAGATCGCACCGGGCCATCATAACCGGCAGGGTTTCGCCCATATGACCAATAATCAGTTGCAGGTTGTGAAACCGTTCGAAGGTGCCCGACAGAACGAGCCGTAATACGTGAATAGCCGTTTCGGCATGCCAGCCGAAGCCCGCCATGCCTAGTTGCGTAGATAGAGCCGGAGCCAATCCATCGTAATACACCGCTTGGATGGCTTCAGGTGGTACACCCGGGTGCAGGTACAACGGCACCGCCAACCGCTCGGCTCGTTCGAGTAAGGGCGCAAAGCGAGGATGATCTAAAAACTGGTTCTGTGTCAGGCCATTAATCATCGCTCCGCAGAAGTGCAGGTCTGTTACCGTGCGTTCCAGTTCATCAGCTGCAGCCTCGGGATTCGACATCGGCAGGTGAGCAAACCCGGCAAAGCGGTTCGGATAAGCAGCGATTCGCCGGGCCAGAGCGTCGTTATAATCACGGGCCAGGATTGGCCCCTGCCCAGCATCTAACAGGTCGGCTCCCGCGCCGGAAACCGACAATACCTGTACCGTAATACCAGCCTCATCCATCGTTTTCAGTCGTTTCTCCCCCACTTCCGCGAGTTGAGAACCCACTCTTTTGGTGGGTGAATTCGGACTGTCGGTTGCTGGCCAGCCACGCGCGGTGATGGCAGCTTCGGGAATACGACTGGTTAATTCGGAAAAGCTGATGTGTTCTTCCAGGGCTATAACGCGCATATGAGAGAGTTTCTTTGACTCAAAAAGCCGATTAATAATCGATGATTAAAGGGATACTTTCCGTTCTAATCGGGTTTCCATGAAATTAAAATTTGCTGAGTTTGGGGCATTGCTATTTGTACTAACACGCTATGAGCGCGTTGGTTAGGCTAAGATATATTAAGTGAGGGATTGGCTATAATCTTCCCGTCGCCCGACGGTAGTGCCGCGTCTGCTGGATCTCGTCAAGTTGTGACAGGACTTGCCAATCGGGTTAATCTCTGGCAGGTGTATTGTGGCGAGACATTATCCTCCAGCAGGCGATTAGCGATTTCCTGTGA
Source organism: Spirosoma jeollabukense (assembly GCF_054777855.1). Lineage (NCBI taxonomy): Bacteria > Pseudomonadati > Bacteroidota > Cytophagia > Cytophagales > Cytophagaceae > Spirosoma > Spirosoma jeollabukense. The sequence goes on along the minus strand of NZ_BAAHAD010000010.1, from coordinate 76,933 downwards.
GTAGATACCTATCGAATTGGCTATTTGTCGAGTACAGACCTACATTTTAACTACTAACTGTAGAAGTCAATAGTCGGAAATAGAATCAATTATATGCAACAATTACAAAACAGGGTCACTTTCAGCCGCTTTAACAAAAAGACATTCCTGCTTTTTTTAGCGCTTTTTTCGGTCAGCGTCGCGTTTGCGCAGTCAGGAGCTACGGTAGCCACTGACAGAAAACCTACGTTGCATCTGTTTATGATTGGCAATAGTTTTTCGCAAAACGCGTCAAAATATCTACCCCAATTAAGTAAGGAAGGCGGGCATGAATTAATAATCGGACGCGCCGAACTAGGGGGTAGCTCTCTACAGCGGCACTGGAATCATGCCGAAGCTGCCGAACGTAATCCGGACGACCCTGAAGGCAAACCCTATGGTGGAAAATCCCTGAAGATGCTGTTATCCGAAGGCGTTTGGGACGTAGTGACCATTCAACAGGCGTCAATACTTTCCGGCGATGTAGAGACGTATCGACCTTATGCCCGTAAGCTGTTTGACTATGTCAAAAAGATACAACCGAACGCTACCATTGTTTTTCACCAAACCTGGGCCTACCGTTCTGACTCAAAGGATTTTAGCCAAATTGCACCGAAAGATTCCGCGAAGAGCGCTCAGGAAATGTGGGGAAAATCAAGAGCGGCTTACCACACGATGGCTGACGAGTTAGGGATTCCGATCATTCCCAATGGCGACGCCTTCTGGCGGATCAACTCAATGGCTAAATGGGCTTACCGAAAAGACGATACGTTCAATTTCAGCCAATCACAGGCACCAAATCTGCCCAACCAAACTCATTCGTTGCACATGGGGTATCGCTGGGATAAAGGCAAACTAGCCTTTGATTCCCATCATGCCAATGCAGCCGGATGTTATTTAGGTGCCTTGGTCTGGTATGGTTTCCTGTTTAATGAATCACCGGTTAAGCTGACGTTTTGCCCTGAAGAGGTTGAGCCAGGTTTTGCTAAGCAGTTACGGAAAACAGCTTGGTCAACAGTCAGGAAAGAGAGCAGGAAGTTGGCTAGTATGAGGACGTGGGTTAAAAAACAAATATGATGTTCAACGGAGAGTCGCCAATCTAAAGGCATACGATAAACTTCCAGATTACCCCATTCTAAAACACCCTACCTTTGCAGTATGAATACGACCTTACTGCAACACCTCAACGATCCAGCTATTCCGTCGCCCTGCTTTATTCTGGAAGAAGCTAAACTTCGCCGAAATCTTGAACTCATTGATTCCGTACAACAGGCGGCTGGCGTAACGATTATTCTGGCTCTCAAGGGCTTCTCGATGTACAGCGCCTTTCCGCTGGTGCGCCACTATTTAAGCGGAGCCACGGCCAGTTCGCTCAACGAAATCAAACTGGTTAATGAATACATGGGGGTGAAAGCCCACGCCTACATTCCGGCTTATCAGGATGCCAGTTTTGACGAAGTAGTGGAACGTAGCAGTCACTTGACGTTTAACTCATGGAGTCAATGGGAGCGGTTTAAAGATCGGGCTGTCGGGCGAGTATCGTGTGGAATCCGGGTAAATCCGCAGTATTCAGAAGTGGCCACCGACATGTATAATCCTTGTGTACCGGGCTCAAGACTGGGTGCTACCCGCGACCAGTTGCCCGATCAATTGCCCGAAGGACTGGATGGCATTCATTTTCACACGCTTTGCGAAAACGATTCCTTTACGCTCGAACGAACGCTCGATGCCCTTGAAAGTCGGTTTGGAGACTTGCTGCATCAGGCCAAATGGGTCAACTTCGGCGGAGGGCATCTGATGACCCGCGAAGGGTACGACACGAATCACCTCGTTGGATTACTGACCACTTTCCGGCAGAAATACAATGTTGATGTGATACTGGAACCGGGTTCGGCCATTGCCTGGCAAACGGGAGTCCTAACGTCTACCGTACTTGATATACTTGATAGTCAGGGAATTAACGTTGCTATTTTAGATACGTCCTTTGCTGCTCATATGCCCGATACGCTCGAAATGCCCTACAAGCCCCGCATTATTCATTCATACCATGAACCCGTTGCCGGAAAACCAACCTACCGGCTGGGTGGAATGACGTGCCTCGCCGGTGATTTCATGGGCGACTACTCGTTCGATAAACCGCTCGAAATCGGCGACATTATTGTGTTCGACGACATGATTCACTACACAATGGTGAAAACCACTACGTTCAATGGAGTCAATTTGCCAAGTATCGGTATCTGGAAAGAAAACGAATCGTTTCAATTAATTAAAACCTACGGGTACGAGAGTTTTAAGGATCGATTAAGCTAGTAGCGCTACTGTCATTGGTTTTTCATTAATCGCATAAAATATCCCGTAGGGATTTAACAGCGTAGCGTCGGTAGTGAAAACGGGTTCCTAGATAAACAGCGTGCCGTCAGGTACGCAATTATTCAATAAAGTTGCGTGCCTGACGGTACTTAAGGTATTTTACAAATTATTCTCTCTACCGACGCTACGCTGTTAAATCCCCACGGGATAGCTTGCTCGATGAGCAACTAAGACAATCGAAATGACGAAAAAACAAAAAACCTGCGCACAAAGATGGTCGCAGGTTTTTTTCTTGACAGCTAAAGGTGTACTGCGTAAAGCAGTTACGCAGGTAAAATTACACAATTTCCCGGAATTGCAATTTTGTAGCAAGATCACTGCTTCACAAACTCGCGATGGTAGGCCGCTTTATAAAGTTCTTCTTCAGGCAGGCTCTTGAAATATTCATACGTAATGCGCAACCCTTCATCCCTCGACACTTTGGGTTCCCAGCCAAGAATCGCTTTGGCTTTCGTAATATCGGGCTGACGTTGTTTCGGGTCATCTACCGGCAAATCCTTCAGAACAAGTTTCTGCGTTGTTCCAGTGAGTTTAATGATTTCTTCGCCGAATTCCTTAATGGTAATTTCCGACGGGTTACCAATGTTTACCGGGTATGCATAATCACTCAACAACAGGCGATAAATCCCTTCAACCAAATCATCGACGTAGCAGAATGAACGCGTCTGGCTGCCATCGCCAAAAACGGTCAGGTCTTCCCCTCGTAATGCCTGACCAATGAAAGCGGGCAATACCCGACCGTCGTTCAGGCGCATCCGGGGTCCATACGTATTGAAAATCCGTACGATACGTGTTTCCAATCCATGGTATGTATGGTAGGCCATCGTTATCGCTTCCTGAAATCGCTTGGCTTCGTCATACACACCACGCGGCCCAATTGGATTCACATTTCCCCAATATTCTTCTGGTTGTGGGTGAACGTTGGGGTCGCCGTACACTTCCGAAGTGGAGGCAATCAGTACGCGTGCGCCCTTTACCCGCGCCAGGCCTAAGCAATTATGAATACCTAACGACCCTACTTTCAGCGTCTGAATCGGAATTTTAAGGTAGTCGATCGGGCTGGCTGGCGACGCAAAGTGAAGGATGTAATCTAGTTCGCCCGGCACATGGATATATTTGGAAACGTCGTGATGGTAAAACTCGAAATTGGGCAGGTGAAAGAGGTGCTCAATATTACGAATATCGCCCGTAATGAGGTTATCCATCGCCATGACGTGATACCCTTCTTTAATAAACCGGTCGCAAAGGTGCGACCCTAAAAATCCGGCTCCGCCGGTTATTAATACACGCTTCATAAATTGCTCAGGAAAGGACTAAACACAGAGAAACAGAGTTTGACAGAAAAGCAACGGAATACGCTGTATTTTCCCGACAAATCTCTGTTTCTCTGTGGTAAAATAAAAATCAAACTTTCTGTTCAACTGGCGCCAGTACGGCTTCGCGGCCAACGCTGTAGTAGGTATAGTTCAACTCACGCATTTGATCAACTTCATACACGTTCCGGCCATCAAAGATCACTTTCCCTTTCATCAGGAGATTCATCTTGTCGAAATCAGGGGTGCGGAACAGCGGCCATTCCGTAATAATAACCAGTGCATCGGCGTCGTCAAGTGCGGCATACTGCGTATGGGCATACGTAACAGCGTTCCCAATCTGATTGCGGACATTATCCATTGCTTCAGGATCATACACCGTCACTTTCGCACCAGCTTCAAGCAGTGCCTGTATGTTATCCAGAGCCGGAGCTTCACGAATATCGTCGGTATACGGTTTGAAGGCCAGCCCCCACACAGCAATTGTTTTTCCTTTCAGATTACCACCAAAGTGATTGCGAATCAACGGCATCAACTTTGTTTTCTGCTCGTAATTCACTTCCATGACCGACTTCAGCACTTTGAAATCGTAATCGAAATCTTTAGCGGTTTTGGCCAGCGCCTGTACATCTTTCGGGAAACAGCTACCACCGTACCCAATGCCTGCAAACAGGAATCGCTTACCAATACGGCTGTCGGTACCAATACCCCGGCGAATATCGTCTACGTTGGCACCCGCCCGCTCGCACAAGTTGGCGATCTCGTTCATGAACGTAATTTTCGTAGCCAGGAATGCATTAGCGGCATATTTGGTCATCTCAGCCGAACGCTCATCCATGAAAATGACGGGGTTCCCCTGACGTACCAAAGGCGCATACAGGCGATTCATTACCCCTTTCGCCCGATCAGATCGAGTACCGATAACCACCCGGTCGGGTTTCATAAAATCTTCAACGGCCACACCTTCCCGCAAAAATTCGGGGTTCGACACTACGTCGAAATCAACCTTGGCATTGTCGGCGATGTGTGCGTAAACTTTCTCTGCCGTACCAACTGGCACGGTACTTTTGTCTACAATAACCGCATACTGATTCAGGATGGGACCCAGATCGCTGGCTACTTTCAGGATATATTTAAGGTCGGCTGAACCATCTTCACCCGGAGGGGTTGGCAAGGCCAGGAAAATTACTTCGGCGCCTTTGATACCTTCTTCAAGGTTGGTTGTAAACGACAAGCGGCCTTCCTCCACATTCCGGTGGAATAAAGTCTCAAGGCCTGGCTCATAAATGGGAACGATACCATTATTCAGTTTTTCAACTTTTCGTTCGTCAATGTCAACGCACGTTACCTGGTTGCCCGTTTCAGCAAAACAGGTCCCCGTCACAAGGCCTACGTATCCGGTTCCAACGACTGCTAATTTCATAAAGTAAACAGTATATAAATGAGATTTATAGCTAACACTCAGGATAAGGCAAACTAACCGATCTTTGCAAAAATAGGAGATTTTTAATAACCTACTACTACTGCATCAACGAATACTGATTGATGGGTATAAACGATTCATTCGTTAAAAAAATTAGTACCAGCACCTAAGAATAGCCCAAATTAGCAAATCAATTAACTTCTTGTTAACTATTATGACTAAAAATTTATTTTCACTGGCCATACTCCTTTATTTCGTGCTGATTTGATGTTTATTGTCGTTATGTATGCAACTAATGTTGATACTTGTCTGAACAACTTTTTATACACATCAACAAACGAAATGAACAACTGGATTTATGAACACTGAAATTGGAGAAAACCAAGTAAGCTCCTCTGATCGACTAGCGCTTGCACAATTGATTATACAATCCGTGCGCGATTTAAGCGAACGGCTTATTCGTCCAAATATCCGCCAATGGGATGATGAACAGCATTTTCCGGCTAATCTGTTTCAGCAGTTAGGCGAACAGGGCCTTATGGGTATGCTGGTACCCGTTGAATATGGTGGAGCTGGACTCGGTTATCCCGAATACGTAGCAGCCATTGTCGAACTATCGCGGGTAGATGGATCGATCGGATTGTCGATGGCTGCTCATAACTCACTCTGTACCAACCATATTTTATTATTTGGTAACGATCAGCAGAAGGAAACCTATTTACCCCGGCTCGCTGCTGGCGAATGGCTCGGCGCCTGGGGTCTGACTGAACCTAATACGGGTTCTGATGCGGGCAACATGCGTACGACGGCTGTTCGCGATGGTGATGACTGGGTGTTGAATGGAGCAAAAAACTTTATTACACATGGCATAAGTGGTAACGTAGCGGTAGTGATCGCCCGAACCGGCAACCCGAACACAGCCCATAATGCTACGGCCTTCATCGTCGAACGAGGCACACCCGGTTTTTTGGGTGGTCGGAAGGAAGATAAGCTGGGGATGAGAGCATCAGAAACGGCCGAAATGCTGTTTCAGGATTGCCGAATTCCGGATAGTCAGCGATTAGGTGCCGTTGGCGACGGGTTTGTACAATCGCTGAAAGTATTGGATGGAGGCCGCATTTCAATTGCCGCGCTGAGTTTGGGCATCGCTTACGGTGCTTACGATGCCGCTCTGGCCTACGCAAAAGAGCGTGAACAGTTTGGCCAACCTATTGCTAACTTCCAGGGAATCAGCTTTAAACTGGCGGATATGGCTACTGACATAGAAGCAGCTAAACTGCTTACCTACCAGGCCGCTGAGTTGAAAGACGCTGGAAAGCCAGTTACGAAAGAATCGGCAATGGCGAAACTATTTGCCTCGGAAACAGCTGTGCGGGTCGCTAATGAGGCCGTACAGATTTTTGGCGGATATGGTTACACAAAGGATTTTCCCGTTGAAAAATTTTACCGGGATGCCAAACTTTGTACCATTGGCGAAGGGACAAGTGAAATACAAAAAGTAGTAATTTCGAGACAGATTTTAAAATAGAGGAAAAAAGAAAGAAGGGGATTCAAGGATAATGGAAAACACAGTGTGAATTCCTTTTCTCCTTGTATCCCCTTCTTTCTTTTTTCCTTCTCTTTATACTGTGCTGCTACGTCCTTTGATTAACGCAGCAATACCAAGAATGATAACTGCGCCCACAAAAGCAGTCAGAATTTGGTCGATCATACCACCATCCCGACCAAAAATCCAGCCACCTACAAATCCACCGGCAATGCCAAGCAGAATTTCAGCGAACAATGAAAACGAAAACCGTTTGAATACTAAGTCGGCTAGCCAACCGGCCACCGCACCTACCAGAATTGAAACTAAGATTCCCATGACTATTACGTGTTGAGTAAGATGTGTTCGAAATAAACACATACATAACTGGCAACCGTTAAAATTTGTTTAAGACTTAATCCCGATAACCGTTAGCATTCGTCCCGTTTGCCCCTTTTCGGCACGATGGGAGAAATACGTATCGTTATTTAAAACCGTCGAAAAAGGTGACACATCGATCTGCGCCCGTGGAATGCCAAAGTCAATCAGGTATTTCATGTTGGCAGCTTTCAGATCAACGTAGCTCTTGCCAGAATCAGCAATAGCCTGTTTAAACGCTGGCGCAAACTGTTCGGCCACGTCTGGCCCAACGTCAAATGAGCATTCGTCAATGCATGTACCAATGTAAGCGTAGCACTGGGCTCCCAACGTATCAAATTGCCGTTTCATAGCGTCCAGTGTCTTTGCCACAATGGCCCCAATAGTTCCCTTCCAACCTGCGTGAATAGCCGCGACTGCCTGATGAACCTGGTCGTATAGTAGGATAGGAACACAGTCGGCCACAGTTACGCCAATGAGCAGGCCAGGCTGGTTGGTAATGAGCGCGTCATACCCTTCAAATCGGCCCGGTTCGGTTGCCTGCAAAACTTCGGTACCGTGAATCTGATGCGAAGACGCAAAAGGAGCCGTCCCTGCCGCGCCAATGGCCTCAAAAAACCGACGGCGGTTCTCGTCAACGTTAGCGGGATCATCGGACGTATTGATGCCCAGATTGAGCGATGAAAAGGGAGCTGGGCTAACACCGCCGTGCCGGGTGCTTTCGGCAGCAATCAGGTTTGTAAACGGGGCAAAGAGAGTTGGAATGCGATACGAAACGGCCTTGGAAGCTAGCTTGGTTGACATATGATACGTTGTTGACTCTACAAATTTGCGCCTGTTCGCACATTATTCCTACATACCGTTCCCTCAATCATCCCTATTTTCCCACCACTTATCCTGACGATGATCCGTTCCGGTAGTTTGTTATGCATAGTACCATCTACGACCTATATCTTTGTTTCACCAATCGGGAATAACCCGACCAGATTCTAAACAAAAGATAAAAACATAAAAGTCATGAAAACTCTCATCAAACCTCTGCTAGTTGCCTTCACATTAAGTTTTGTTACGTTGTCTGCTTCATTTGCCGAAACCAACCCAATCGGTCGCACTACGGCAGTGGCGTCTTACAAAACGGGTATCTACACCACGATAGAAGGTAAACTGAACGTTGCCGTTAACAAAGAAACGGGTGGATCGGTCGATATCCGCCTGAAGAAAGCTGATGGTAAAGTAGTGTACAGCCAGCACTTAGGTAAAAACGAAACAGCTTACCGCGTGCGGTTGAGTCTTGATGAGCTGGAAGATGGCGTCTATCAGTTAGAAATCACGAATGGCGTTGAAACAACAATCCAGAATGTAACCGTTGCTACTAATCAACCAACCACACCTAGCCGCATTGTTGCGGTAAATTAATTACTCCCCACCATTCACGATGAACAAAACCGCACCTGGCATCAGGTGCGGTTTTGTTTGTTCACTACGTATCAGCTTGTCTGGAGGTGAAGATTTCTGTCGATTCATCATATAGATCCCGCTTTCACAACTCAGAAGGACCATTCCCATACTTTTCAGATAACCTGAGCAGCCGTTTGATCCCTCGTTTTTCTACAGAGGTTGATAAGCCAAAATCAGTACTGAGCCCTACAGTATCCATGAGAGTGGCTGCTGTAGTTTGTAAATGGGTCTGGTTAGTAGGCAAGGCATTGATTTACAGACTAAACGAATACAATAACAATCATTTTTACGGCGCTGGGGTGCTGACCTCTGCGACAAAAAAAAGCAAATAAAAAGCTATATAGGTAACTACAAAAAATCAGCCGCATCGGCGTAATTAACTCTTAGACCAAACTATTTTGTCCAACATAGGCCCTCATTTTTTGTTGTATATTCAAGAAATTTTTGACCGAATAAGCGTTCCCACTACAGCGCCTATCCTACATCCGACTAAGTACCCTTGCATTTATGCTCAATACACAAGTATTAATCTCTTCAGGCACCTGGTCTACGGCTGCTTCAGACGCCGATTTCTGGAAATTATTGACGGAAACGCTACTTCCTCCCTACGTCAACTCGTGCCGCTGGTTTGCGGGAAAAGCCCGGCAACAAACTGGTTTTTCCGTACGAACGGTGCATACATTGCCGCTGGCCGACGGCGACGTAGCCTACATGGTCATTTTGGAAGCTAGTTACGCTGATGGTATACCCGAAAATTACTTATTACCCCTGGCCTTCATCACCGATAGCTGGGGTTCCCAATTAGCCGATATACCCGAGAAAGGTCGAATTGGGGAACTAACGCTGGATGGTCGAAAGGGCCTGCTGATCGATGGCATCTACGACGAACGCTTTCGACGCGCCTTGTTCGACGGATTGTTTACCAACCAGGTATTGCCACAAACCACCGGGCAGTTGACCTTCAAGCGGGGGCGGGGTTTGGAAGAAGGGGATGAACAGCTTCGCTCGCGGGTGTTGCCCGTCGATTCGAGTAACTCGGCTATGACATTTGGTGATAAATACTTCCTGAAACTCTACCGCAAACTCTTTCGCGAAACCAATCCGGAAGTAGACATGATTGCTTTCCTGACCGACGAAAGCAACTTCGCGCATATTCCGGCGTTTGGCGGCAGCATTATCTGGCAACAACCCAACAGTGCCGACATAACACTGGGAATGATGCAGCGGATGGTCCCGAACGACAAAGACTCTTGGATGCAAACCGGCGATTACCTCAATGATTTCCTGTTCAGCGTACCGCAACGGATGTTTGCCATTCGGGAAGATGTATTTGAAAAAGTGGAACTACTGGGCCGCCGAACGGGTGAGATGCACTGCGCCCTCTTTAAACCCGCCCGGGACGGTGTACCGGCAAACCCTGACTTTGCCCCGGAAACGTTCACCAGTGAATATCGTGAGTTTTTGATCAGGCGTTTTGAGGATTTGCTCGAACGGCGCTATTCACTCTTGATCGACAATTACACGAAACTCGATCCACAGGCGCAGCGGCTGGCCTGGGTATTTATGGAAGCCAAAGAGATGATCGATACGTTTATTGCCGACTTCCGCCACCGGGACATTGGCTCACTACGCATCCGCATTCACGGCGATTATCACCTCGGCCAGGTACTGGCAACGGAAGATGATTTTGTGATCATTGACTTTGAGGGCGAACCCGAAAGCAGCATTACCGATCGCAAAATCAAGCATTCGCCCCTGAAAGACGTAGCGGGTATGATTCGGTCCTATCACTACGCTGTCTCGGCAAAACTTTTTAATTCCGTTGAAACGGACAACCTCCATCCCGATCATTTGCAGCGCGTGTCGGACCGCTGGTTTTACCTCATTCGTGATACGTTCATGAATGCCTATTTAGATGTGTTTGGCAATCCACATCCGCTATTTAAAGACAACAGCGAGATCAATTTCCTACTGTTGATTTATCTGCTCGAAAAGGCGGTGTATGAACTGGGGTACGAAATTAGCTACCGGCCTTCCTGGGTGAAAATCCCCCTCAAAGGTATTATCGACGTAGTGCGTGAAATCGAAAAGATACGACTCAGTGACGGCACTACGGCACCGGGCATACCCATGCTGCAAACTGGCCTGCTTAGATAGGGAAGTGGGCCTAAGCCCATCCGGGACAGAAACGTTTCTAACGTAGACAAACCCGGAAAATTAAATGAAAGACTTTTGGTGCCATTCTGGAGTAGTGTGTATCTAAGCAGCCCGCAAATTGACCGAGCGTTTCCTAGGGAAGGCTAAGTTTTTTTCTAACTTTCCGGCTCTGATCACGTTCAATAACGTAGTTCTATAAGTTCCAACCAATGGCAAAACGCAAAACCACTGTGCCCCCGGCTGAATCTGACCAGTCGGTACAGCCTAATCTACCCCAACAACCTGCAACCGAACCGAGCTTTCCGAGTGATTCACTCAGCAATGACGAGTCGGTCTATTCCCGCTTCTCCGATTTCGACGTTTTTTTGTTTCGAGCAGGAAAACATCAGAAACTATATGAAAAATTCGGCTCACATGTCGTTGAGCACAATGGTGTTGTTGGTACCTATTTCGCCGTCTGGGCTCCTTCAGCCAAGTATATTGCCGTGATTGGTAATTTTAACGGTTGGAACAAAGGTAGCCACGCTATGAAAGTTCGCTGGGATTCATCGGGTATTTGGGAACTGTTCGTCCCGAATATCGGCCGGGGTGAACCTTATAAATATTTTATCGTCCACGAAAGTGGTCGCGAGCTGGAAAAAGGTGATCCGTATGCTCACTGGTGGGAAGTTCCTCCCCAAACCGCTTCGGTTGTCTGGGATACGTATCATGAATGGCAGGATCAGGAATGGATGGCTACCCGCAAGGACAAAAATGCGCTTAACGCCCCCATTTCCGTCTATGAAATGCACATGTCGTCCTGGCGACGTGATCCTGGCAATCCCACCCGCGAATTGACCTATGGTGAAATTGCGGATGCGCTCGTTCCTTATCTTCAGGATATGGGTTTCACGCACGTGGAGTTTATGCCCGTCATGCAATATCCTTATGCGCCTTCGTGGGGTTACCAGATTACCGGATATTATGCACCCAGTAGTCGCTTCGGTACGCCACAGGAGTTTATGCAACTCATTGAACGATTGCACCAGGCTAATATTGGCGTATTGCTGGACTGGGTTCCCTCCCACTTCCCCGGCGATGCAGCGGGCCTTTATGAATTCGATGGCTCGCACCTGTATGAGCATCCTGATATGCGCAAAGGCTATCACCCCGACTGGAAAAGCTATATTTTCAACTATACCCGGCCTGAAGTGCGCTCGTTTCTGATGAGCAATGCGCTGTTCTGGCTCGACCGCTGCCATGCCGACGGGCTGCGCGTAGATGCCGTAGCGTCAATGCTTTACCTGGATTATTCGCGCAATTCTGGTGAATGGGAGCCAAACATTTATGGCGGGCGGGAGAATCTGGAAGTGATTTCACTGTTCAAGGAAATCAATGAAGCCATTTACAAAGAATTTCCGGATACACAGACCATTGCAGAAGAATCGACGGCATTTCCGGGCGTATCGCGACCTGTTTATACGGGTGGCTTAGGTTTCGGCATGAAATGGATGATGGGCTGGATGAACGACACGCTACGTTATTTTCAGCGTGATCCGGCTTTCCGAAAGTTTCACCAGGACGAGATTACATTCAGTACGGTTTATGCGTTCACAGAAAACTTCATGCTGCCACTTTCGCACGATGAAGTTGTTTATGGAAAGCGCTCATTAGTTGGAAAAATGCCCGGCGATGAATGGCAACGATTTGCTAATCTTCGGTTGCTGCTATCTTATATGTTCACCCACTCTGGCACCAAGCTCCTCTTTATGGGAAGTGAATTCGGACAGACATCGGAGTGGAAATTTGATGATAGCCTGGATTGGCACCTGCTGGAATTTGCCCCACACAAAGGCATGGCGAACTGCGTGAAAGCGCTGAATGCATTATACAAAGCCGAACCTGCTCTATATGAGCTTAATTTTTCGGCCGATGGATTCGAGTGGATCGACACGACAGACCGGGAAAACACGGTCATTACGTATAGCCGGAAAGGGACGCGTCCAGAAGATACGTTATTGATCATACTGAACATGACGCCCATTCCACGCACCAATTATCGTATTGGCGTACCGTCGGCAGGTTTATATCGGGAAGTGTTCAATAGCGACTCGTCCGATTTTTATGGCAGCGGTATAATAAATTCGGCGCCAATCGGTAGTGAAGAGGAGCCCTGGCATGGTCGGCCTCAATCGCTCCAGCTAAACGTGCCACCCTTGGGGGCTGTTGTGCTGAAAGTATCTTAACCTACTACGTCGGTTCGATAGGCTTTACGGGATTATGCAGATTTACAAGCGTTGATACCGGTCATGGGAATCAACCCGGTGAATCCATAAAATTCCGTAAAGCCTATATCTTTGTCACCAGAACTGCCCGATTTGTCTGCATGAAGAAAATCCTTGTTGCCTTATTGAGTTTACTTTCTGTTCATAGTTTTTCCCAGTCGCGTGTAGCAGCTCGTCTTAGCAGTGGAGTCGATTTGGGCATGGCTTATTCAACAAATACCTACAACCCATCTATTGCTTACTACCAGCTTATTAATGTTGGAGAGCGTAAACTGCTACAGCTTGGCTGGACGGCCCGATTCGGTGCTTTCTACGGCGATAATCTAAATTATTACACGGCCCCCGCCCGGCTGACACGCGGTAAAACTGGCTTTGGTGCGCTATCGGAGCCACTTATCGTCCAGAACATTGATACCGTCCGGTATGATTATGTAACGATAACGTCGCTCAACGTTGGTGTTCGGGCGCAGATTAATCTGGGTCGAGTTGAACTGGGCGCAAGTGCTGATTTACTGGGTCTTACGATTGGGAAAAGACGCATTGGCCGCTATATCTCCTCAACCGGTCAATTCGCAGACACAGATACAACCAACGCTTATTTTCAGGGAGTTAATACGTATCAGTCCTCGAAGCCAGGTACTGTAAATGTGCGCTTACTTGGCGATAACGATCGAGGAACGCTTTCTACGGAAGTATACGCCCGTATCTACATCACCAGGCAGGTAGGCGTAAAATTTGGTTATCAGTGGCTTACGACCGAAACTGTCGTGACCAATCGTGACATTGTTTCCAACAATAACCGATTCAGGAACCGCGCGGGCATGGCCTATCTGGCTCTGACGTTTCCTGTCTTTCAATGAGTTATAGAGGTTGATATACGTCCACGTTATACTTTATAACGAACCTGTTTAGACGTATTGACAAAATTTGAAATTGTAAACAGCTTCAAATCTGTGACTTTACAACTTCGACTTACACCTCTATTGGCTTCAGATCGAAGTAGGTTTTAAAAATTGTTTCCCCGATTTCATTTGTCCGCGTCTGGAAATTATCGAGATATTGATGTAAGCCTGTTTTGAAAATATCAGCGGTTTCAGTAAACTCAATTTCGGTACGTAATTTTGACATTGCCCGCTCTGCCGGATTGCCGAAACCATTCGTAATATTATTACCCGATATTTCGTAAAGTGACAATTCAGCCTGTCGAATGCAGTGAGCCATCGACCGGGGGAACATTTTATCTAAGATCAGGAATTCTATTATGCTCGCCGGTGTGAGCGACCGGTACTGCTGACGATGCATGTTGTAGGCGCTAACCGACTTTAATACGGCCGACCAAATCATCAGATCAATGGTAGACCCAACGGCATCAATCTCGGGTAGCAGTGTAAAATATTTCACATCCAGAAATCTCGACGTCTTATCAGCGCGTTCCAGGAACCGGCCCAGACGCCCAAAATGCCAGGCCTCACTTCGGGTGATGGTTGCATCGATGATCCCGTAAAAAAGTTGGGTGCTGTTGCGTATTTCGGTAAAGAAATCCTGGGTTTGCGACTGGCTCCACTGCTGTTTGGGAGCGGTATCACGTACCATCAGGTAAAATTGATTCAGGTGCTCCCACATCTCCTTCGAGATAACCTCACGAATGGTGCGGGCGTTCTCACGAGCATCACTCAGACAAGATACTATGGAGTTTGGATTCCGCTTGTCGAAGGTCATAAAATGAATGACATTCTCGCTCGTCGGCTGGTCGTAGTGTTTGGCAAACAGGTTATTATCGGCAGTAGCAATGAGCAGCGGCTCCCACTGCTGATCCACATTTGGGGGTAAATCGAGGGCCAGATTAAAATTAACGCTCATAAAACGAGCATAATTTTCAGCCCGCTCGATGTAACGATGCATCCAGTAAACAGAGTTGGCAACACGACTTAGCATAACGTATGGACTTGGGTAAAGCGGTGGGGTACGGACAAAAATAGAGGATTATGCCTGTTTTACAAGTATAAGAAATCAATTATGACTTTTCTGAATAGAATCGTCTAAAAAGGGATTATTTTACAACGCTCTATTTTTTCACTGTTTATGATGCATACATTTTATTCCTTGCTTACAGTAAGCCTGTTGTTCAGTACGGCACTTGTCGCCAAGCCTGAACCAGCCAAACCCAGTGCCCGGCCAGCCGCATCCCGATTTTATGAAGTGCGTATTTACCATCCAACGCCGGGCAAATACGCAGAGATCGTTGATCGGTTCCGGCAGTACACGACAAAAATTTTCGAGAAGCATGGGATGGAAAATATTGGCTACTGGACACCGACCGACACAACCATGAAGGAGTTGATCTATATACTGGCTTATCCCAACCGCGAGGCTCGGGATGCCTCTTGGAAAGCCTTTGGTAGTGATCCGGAATGGAAGGCAGTGGTTGCCAAAACTGAAGCCAATGGCAAATTGGTTGATCATGTCGATCAGATCTTTATGACCGATGCCGATTTCTCGCCTAAACTCAAATTGAAGAAGGAATCGCCGGAGCGCACCTTTGAGTTGCGTACATACACGCCAGCGCCGGGAAAACTTCCTAACCTGCTGACGCGCTTCCGCGATCATACGATGAAGTTATTCAGTAAACATGGGATGACCAATGTGGCGTACTGGGTTACGGAAGAAAAGGACCCCGCCACTCAGCCTAAGCTCGTCTATATTCTGGCGCATCCCAGCGAAGCAGAAGGCAAAGCGCATTTTGATGAGTTCCGCAAAGACCCTACCTGGGTTAAGGTCAAAGCTGATTCCGAGAAAGATGGCTCGCTGACGACAAAGGTGGAGTCTATTTATATGAAGCCAACCGACTATTCGCCGATTAAATAAACGACGTACCGGTAAAAACACTGTCCTTGGTACAAACGCAAAACGCATCCCTAATTGAATTGGGGATGCGTTTTACCTTTATAAGCCTACTAACTCTCAAAGACCGTATGGGTTTGAGTTAGGCTTTCATTGCTGGCTTGGCGTGTTCGGGCTTTAAAACGACCACATCACGGACGATACCACCTGCATTGAGTTTGTCTACCATTTTATCTAATAAGGGTGATGCCCAATCGGGAATGTATTTGTCAGTGGTCTGGATCAGCACCTTCGGGAAATCGTACAACGCACGACCCAGCCCAAACTGCACGGCGCACCGTTTCATGGCATCGCTAATGCCGCCCTTCACCGGCTCAACGCTTGTGCGGCTGGCTCCATCGGTTTTTTTTACGATTTCGCCACCGGGCAAAACCGCCGTGATCGTACACAGAAAACCGCCTTCAATTTCCTTGATTTCATTCTGCCAGCCTGCCCAGCCAAACTGGTCGTCGAAGCGCTGCATCACACACCGGTTGGTGATGTAGGGCACTACAACGATTTTCTGACCGTCTTTGGTCTGGCTCTGTACGCGCCATTCAACTTCCTGCGCCGTAAGGGGAGCGGTTAATACGTTTAGGTTCATTAGTCGTTTTTATTTGTTGTTTATTATTCTGGTATTCTTTTAAGCAGCTACCTGCCACCGAGTTTCTGTAGCTTGTGAAAGTAAAACTTGCAATTCATTCGTTAACCGATTTTTCACTTCCTGAAACTGCTCAATCATGAAAGTATTCGGGTCATCAGTCCGCTGGTGCCTACGAATAGCCTCATTCATTCGCTTTACCTGTTCGAGTGTGTGGAAAATCTGAATTTCCAATTCATCATTTATTTCCATAATCAAACCAAAGTTCAAGACTGCCTTTAGATCGTTTTCGGCGGTCAGTACGTAGGAAATGATACCAGTCAAGTTCATCTGCCCTTCCAATTTCATGCTTAGGATGGTCAGGAGGAAATGTCTCCACAAAGTAGCAATCAACTAAACCTGCAACATTATTTTTGAGCTGTCTTAGTTCACCTGCAATAGAAGAAAAATGCGTGTGTGGAACAAATACTATTACATCAATATCGCCCGGTTCTTGATTTTGACTAATGAAGCTTCCATCAACCCATTGTCGATGATTTACTGGCAATAGTTCACCCAAGATAGCCAAAAAGCTTTCATACGCAGTAAGGATATGTTTTCGATAAGGATTGTTGCCAAAATAACTTACAAAAACTTCCCATTCTATTGAGACAATATCATAAGGTGACAAATAGCCATTCCGGTCAAACGTTAGTTGTACGTTTCCCATTACTCCATCATCTTCAGCAACTCATTCAACTTCAGCAATGCTTCGATGGGTGTCAGTCGGTTTACATCGATGGTGCGTAGTTTTTCCTTAATCGCTTCCGATTTTGGATCGCCGGATTCGATGATACGTAGGGCTAATTCCCGCTCCTGCGGCACCGCTTCCCGAATCCGCTCCTTGTTGTTCTCCCGCCCGTGCGATGACTCCAGCTGTTTCAGGATCTGGCTGGCACGCGTCACAATCTGGGCGGGCATCCCAGCCATCTGTGCTACGTGAATCCCGAAACTATGTTCCGAGCCACCTTCTTTCAGCTTGCGCAGAAAAATCACCTTATTGCCCATTTCCTTAACCGCTACGTTGTAGTTTTTAATCCGAACGTTGTCGTTAGCCAGATCATTTAGCTCGTGGTAATGGGTCGCAAAAAGCGTTTTGGGACGGCAGTCAGTTTTAGTGTGCAGGTATTCGGCAATCGACCAGGCAATTGAAACTCCGTCGTACGTACTGGTCCCCCGGCCGATTTCGTCCATCAAAATCAGACTTCGTTCGCTGAGGTTGTTCAGAATACTGGCCGTTTCAGTCATTTCGACCATGAACGTACTTTCTCCCCGTGAGAGGTTGTCGCTGGCACCAACACGCGTAAAAATCTTATCGACAATACCAATCTCCGCCGACGATGCCGGTACAAAACTTCCCGATTGGGCCATCAACACAATCAAAGCCGTTTGACGTAACAAAGCGGATTTACCTGCCATGTTTGGTCCGGTGATGATGATGATCTGCTGGGTTTCGTCGTCCAGAAAAATGTCATTTGGAATATAATGCTCGCCGGGTGGCAATTGCTGTTCAATTACCGCATGTCGACCGTCTTTAATGTTCAGCACTTTACCCTCGTTGATCTGCGGGCGGACGTATTTATTCTTCACCGCCACCCGCGCAAACGACGACAGTACGTCCAGCACCGATAGTACGCGGGCATTTTGCTGAATAGCCCCAACATACTCCCCGGCCGCCATAACCATCTCGTTGAACATCCGGGATTCGATCTGAAAAATCTGCTCCTCGGCATTCAGAATTTTCTCTTCGTATACCTTGAGTTCGGGCGTTATGTAGCGTTCAGCGTTTACTAATGTCTGTTTCCGAATCCAGTCTTCAGGGACGCGATTTTTATGCGCATGCGTGACTTCCAGATAATAGCCAAACACTTTATTGTACGCTACTTTGAGCGAACTGATACCCGTTTTTTCTACTTCGCGTTCCTGTAATTGTATCAGGTAATCTTTGCCCGAATAAGCAATAGACGTCAGCTCGTCCAGTTCAGCGTTGATACCCGGCTTAATGATCCCGCCCTGATTTGAGAGGGCTGGTGCATCTTCACGCAGTTCGGCCTCAATGCGGTCGAGTAAAAACGAAACGGCATTAAGTTGATCCGCATATTTTTTCAATGATGGCGACTCACTTTGACTCAGCGCCGTAATCAGCACTTCTTTGATCGGCAATACGTGTTGCAATGACCGTTTCAATTGCAACAATTCACGGGGGCTAATCCGCCGGACTGCCACCTTGGAGACCAGTCGTTCAAGATCGCCAATTTGCTTCAGGTGATTGACCAGCGTATCGGCCAGATCGAGGTCATTGACCAGCAAGTCAACCATGTTGAGCCGCTCGTCAATCAGGGCTTTTTCTTTCAGCGGGAGGCTGAGCCATTTACGGAGCAGCCGAGCGCCCATTGGCGTAACCGTCTGGTCGAGAATCTGAATCAGGGGAACGCCCCCCTCCTGTTGCGCGGCAGTCAGTTCGAGGTTACGTATCGTGAAGCGGTCCAGCCAGACGTAGCGATCTTCTTCAAGCCTTGTAACGCGGGTAATATGCTGAAGGTCTTTATGCTCTGTCTCATTCAGGTAATGCAGGATTACCCCGGCCGCGATGATACCATCGGGTAAGCCCTCGATACCAAATCCTTTCAGCGAGGTAGTCTGGAAATGCTGCTTTAAAAAGTTGTAGCCAAAGTCGTAGGTGAATGCCCAGTCTTCGAGGGTATAGGTATGAAATTTATCACCGAACAGCGTCCCGAACTCCTGCCGATTGCGCTTGCAGTACAGTACTTCCGACGGATTGAAGCTTTGCAAAAGCTTATCGACATAAGCCGAATTACCCTGCGAGGCCAGAAACTCGCCCGTCGAAATATCCAGAAATGATATCCCGAACGTATCATCAGCTTTCCCGAAATGCACAGCCGCCAGGTAGTTATTCCGACGCGTATCGAGCACGTTGTCGTTAAACGAAACGCCGGGTGTCACCAGTTCCGTAACGCCCCTTCGCACAATACCTTTGGCCAGCGCGGGGTCTTCGAGCTGATCGCAGATGGCCACGCGTTCACCCGCCCGGACAAGCTTAGGCAAGTGTGTATCAAGGGAGTGATGGGGAAAACCGGCCAGCTCTTCATTCGATCCGCCGTTGTTCCGTTTGGTGAGGGTAATGCCCAGAATTTTGCTGGCTCGCACGGCATCTTCGCCGAAAGTTTCGTAAAAATCACCGACGCGAAAAAGCAGCAACGCACCGGGATATTTGGCCTTAATCTGGTTGTATTGGCGGTTGAGAGGGGTTTCGGTTTTCTTGACGGGCGGCTTTGCTGCGGTAGCTGATTTCACTGATTTTTGTTGGATTGTCGTAAACAAAAATAGTGATTTTTGGCGAAAAATAGGCTATTTACAGCCGTAATTAAAGGCATGCCTGATTCAAACTAAACTACCATTTTTACCATGAACCCAGCTACCAATACATTTCCAGTACGCGTTGCATTTAACCCGGTAATTCGAACCTATTTACTGTTATACGTAACGTTTTTTCTATTTATCTCCATCATTGGCATCATCTTCATCCCGATCTGGCTGCTGGGTGTCGGGCAATGGTGGAGTGGCCATTACTTCAAGAAACTGGAGTGTGAGCTGACAGATCGCTCTCTGCACTTCAGGAAAGGCATTTTGGTCGAAGTCGAGAAGACGATTCCGCTCGAGAATATTCAGGACGTTACCTTTGTCGCCGGTCCGGTGCTACGTTATTTTGATCTTTGCATTCTGAAATTTGAAACGGCCGGTCAGAATTCAAAGCAGGCCAACGACATGGAGTTGATCGGCATTGTGGATGCACAAACCTTTCGCACCCAGATTCTGGATCAGCGGCAAAAATTGATGGCTACCCGAACGCATCAGCCATCGGTTCCAACCGACCAAAATCTCCTCACCGAAATCCGTGATACGTTGCGCGACATTCGGCAGTTATTACAGGAAAATCGTAACTAAGTACATGCGCAAACGTTCGCCGTCAATTTTACTTTATTTTGATACTTTTGAATGGTGTATTTGTCTACTATTCGGTGCTTATAAAATTTTGATATATGAGTACTTTAGCCTGAATACCAGTATAATTTGATTTCCACACTATTTTCACTATCAAAGGATTTACTTATGAAAAAGCGTTTCTACATCTCGCTGTTACTTTTTAGTATACTTTCCTTCTATAGCCTTCCAGTTCTAAGCCAGTGGTCCACGGCTACACTATCACGAGCCCGGTCAAATATTAAAGCTGTTACGGCAGGCAATAAAGCCGTGTTTGCGGCAGGAGGGGCTTTTTCCCCCCTTGGTAGCGCCATTGATGTAGGGGATGTAGACATCTATGATGTAACAACTGATCAGTGGACTTCTACTTATCGACTCTCTTTAGAAAAAGCAAACATGTCGGCTACCAGTTTGGGTGACCTGGCTTTTTTTGCTGGAGGCTCCTTCTTGACAATCAGGTATTACAATACAGTAGATATTTACAATTCAGCAACTAATCAGTGGACTACGGCCCAGCTCTCAGCGGCAAGAATAGCCATAGGCGCTGCTGGTGCTGGTAACAAGGTTTTATTTGCGGGAGGATATACGTATGAAAATGGATGTAATTGTTTTACCAATTTCAATGTGGTAGATATATATAATGTCACCACAAATCAGTGGTCAACAACTCAACTGCCGCGACTTAGTGGTAATGTATTGGCTACAGCCGTAGGGAATAAAGTGTTATTTACAGGAAATGGGTTGATCGATATTTATGATGTGACGACTGGTCAATGGACGGCAGCTACAATTCCTCAATCACAGGTTGCCTTAACTGCGGTAGGTGTTGGAAATAAAGTCCTTTTTGCCGTAGGTAGTTTTTTTGCCAGCCAAGTATATATTTACGATACAGCTACAGACCAATGGACTACGGGTGCGTTATCGCAGGTGAGAGGGGGTATATCAACGACCAGTCTGGGGAGCAAAGTCTTCTTCGCTGGAGGAGTGAGCAGTCCCTCTTTTCTCAACTCTAACGTATTGGACATTTATGATGCTGTTACGAATCAATGGACAGCTACTCAACTTCCCCAGCTTTCAGGCATTGTGTCCTCAACTAAGGTCGGGAATAAGGTCTTTTTTGCAGGAAATGGCACGAACAAAGTAGATATTTATACGGTTGAGGCTGCTCTACCCGTTAACCTAATCTCCTTCTCGGGAGCGTGGAAGGAAAACATTGGCGCTCAACTCAGTTGGCAAACCTCGCTGGAAACCAACAACGACCATTTCGAGATTCAGCGGAGCGCCAATGCCAAAAGCTTTGAAACCATAGGCCGAATGCAGGGAAAGGGCACTATTCAGGCTCACACGGATTATACCTTTACTGATGCTGACATGCCCGGCCAGATTGGCTATTACCGGCTCAAGCAAGTCGACTTCGATGGTAGTACGCATTTCTCCGATATTATTTCGGTGAATCGTCGGGAAAGCAATCCACAAGCAGCCACTCTATCAATCTGGCCCATGCCTGCAACAGGTAGTCTAAATTTTCAACTCTCAACTAGTAAAATAAGTCAGGTAACGGTTTATGATCTGCAAGGTCGTCAACGATTATCCACCCAGATGGAGAACCAGTCTACAGCCGATGTATCAGGTCTGCCAGCCGGTGTCTACCTACTAGATGTACTTACCTTGGATGGTCAGCACCTGCACAAACACTTTCTTAAACAGTAGTAAGAGCCTCCTGATTCGTAGCTTTGCTACGTATTTTCATAGCAGGTCTTATTCATGCCACCCCGCAAACTTTCCCTTACCGAACTCAATCGCCTGTCGGTTGATGAGTTTAAAGACACCGATAAATTTCCCTATTGCCTGATTCTGGACGACATTCGCAGTCTTAACAATGTGGGTTCAGTGTTTCGTACGGCCGATGCATTCCGAGCGCAAAAACTGTATCTGTGTGGCATCACGGGGCAGCCACCCCACCGCGACATCACGAAAACCGCACTGGGTGCCACAGAATCCGTTGTGTGGGAACATGCTCCGGACGTAGTGAACCTGGTGAATCAGTTGAAAACGGACGGCTGGATTATTGCGGCCGTAGAGCAGGCAGAAGGAAGCACGTCACTGAGTGATTTTAGACCAGAACCAAACAAACCGTACGCATTTGTGTTGGGTAACGAAGTAACGGGTGTTCGAGACGACGTTGTGCAAGTAGCTGATATAGTGCTGGAAATCCCCCAATTTGGCACCAAGCATTCGCTTAATATTGCTGTAACGGCAGGTATTGTTTGCTGGGATTTTCTGCAAAAAATGTAACAAAAGCTTAACATTGGCCTTGCGGTTATCCCATAAATTTCGTATTTATTTGTAAATTTTTTCTATTGACTCAAATGGCAAACAAAGCTGTAAAAACAAAGCAAAAATCGCTGGCATCCGAGATCGTCAGTTCCATTGAAACCAAACTTAGTGAAGCAGGTGCGGCTACAAAAAAGATGAAGAAATCCATCGAGAAATCGGCGGAGAGATTAGCCAAGAAGCTCGCAAAATTGATGGATAAGGCGGAGAAAAAAGCCGCGAAACCTGTTGATGCGTCGAAGAAAAAGGCGAAGAAAGAATTAGAGAAAGCAAAAAAGAACGCAGCGAAAGCCGAGAAAAACGCTAAACGTACGGCCAACAAAGCCTCTAGAGCCATCGTTGCCGCTGCTGAATCAGCCATCGAAATAACTAAACCCAGCCGTCCTTCCCGTAAGCAGACACCGGCTCCCAAGCCCGCGGCAACCACAGCTAAAACGCGTACAACACGCGCAAAAACCGAAGCGGCCACGCCTGCTCCAGCCGAGATGACATCGGACAATTCATAGTCAGGTGAACGCCTGATACGTTCTTTAGTTGCCCGTCTCAAGCGGGCTTTTTTGGCTTCAAAAGCAGACAGGTCAGGTGAATCACCTGACCTGTCTGCTTTTGAAAAATTAGCGTCTATTTGCTAACGGATGCCGACTGCGCGCTTACTACTCTCATAACCCCATTCATGATACGCCAGTGGCCCGGAAACGTACACACGTATGGATAGTCACCAGGGGCCGCCGGTGCCGTGAATTTCAGCCGGTACGTTTGATCGGGATTGACCAGTGGCGTAGATACGATGATCTGCGCAATAGATGGCACGTAGTTCTTTTCAGCCCCGTCTTTCGCCGTAATCATTTTATCGGCAGCGGCACCGATAATTTCCATACTCTTCGGTTTTCCAATCACCAGGTTATGCTGCATGGCATC
Organism: Spirosoma jeollabukense; assembly: GCF_054777855.1. Taxonomy (NCBI): domain Bacteria; kingdom Pseudomonadati; phylum Bacteroidota; class Cytophagia; order Cytophagales; family Cytophagaceae; genus Spirosoma; species Spirosoma jeollabukense. The sequence continues at coordinate 53,253 of NZ_BAAHAD010000010.1, read as the reverse complement.
GGGATTTTCCAGCACTATTTCCACTTGCTTACCAGCCGTAACAGTAAACTCTTTCTTGTCAAAGCGCATTTCTTCGCGCACTGTTTTCATACGTACCAGTTCAACATTTGGGTCGACCGCTTCGGCTTTCGTAAGTCCCCACGCTTCGTAAAGGCGATTCAGACGTTCGCGATTATCCGTAGAAACCGTATTGCTCAAACTGGCTAAAAACGATTTATCAGCCTCACGCACCTGGCCTTTCTCTTTCATGTTCCAGCCTTCCGATACGCCTTTTACGATGGCGTCGCTCTCCGCCGGATTTAGCTTTTGCGTTTGTCGAAGTAACGCAATGACGGAATCAACCGGCGCAACCGACGCATAACTACGGGTAGCCCGCTCCAGCACATAGGCACTCATGCTTTGCGGAGCGCGGTACGTTAGCGTGTGCGTGGCGTTGTTATTTTGCTCGTTGCTCTCCGCAATTTTGTTTTCGCGGTCGAGCATTACCGTAATGGTATATTGGCCAGCGCGCTCGAACATAACTCCCATATCCCCTACCCAGGGGCCATTATTCGCTTTGCTGATCGTAACGGTTTCGCCGGGTTTGATCCCTGTATTATGCGTAACACTCACAAAATCAATCTTCGACGCATCCGCTACACCTTTGGGGCCCTCAACCCGTAGCGTCATTGGAATGGGCGTACCTTCGGGAATAGCCACGCCACCGGCATTCGTTACGTCGACAAACAGTTTGGCACCTTCCCGAACGGTGGGTGAATCTGGCGTAGTCCGAACAGCGGTAACAACAAGATCAGGCTGATTCCCAGCAGGTACTACGGCTTTTGAGGAGGCCATTGCAGATGTCCCATGTCCAGCGTGACTACTCATATCGTGTGCAGCGGAAGCCACGTTCGATTTTGCGGAACCGTTCATGGTGATCTGACCGAGATACGTTTTCAGTAAAAACCCATTCGCACTGGTCAGTGCACTGGCAAAAGCATCCGGTAGCCATCGATCATTCGCTTCTGTAGACTTATCAAGACGAGCCAGAATCATTTGCTGAGCCTCCTTTGATTTTACCCAGTCTTTTGAGGAGAAGGCTAGTAATGCGTTCAGGACAACTAACGGTTCTTTGTCATTCAGAATATCATATTTGCGAAATAAAGCAATGGTATGCGGAGTCATGGGCATCACCTGTACGGCCGTTTTTCGAACGGCTGGAGCCGGATGTTTCAGCGCGGGTTCTATAGCGCTCATAAAGTCTATCCTATCTTTCATATCTGAAACATCGGGTTCCTTAATAATCAGGCCGTGCAACGTCCACAGTGCATGAATGGCCGCCGGATTATTGCCAATTTCATCGACAAACTGATCGTTGATCAAGGCAGTCAGTTGTGGCACTACGTCCCTATTCCCGCGTTCGATGAGCAAGCGTTGGGCCGTCATCCGCCAGAACATATTCGTATTTTTTAGCGCAGCAATCAACTCCGCTGGCCGGTCTTTACTCAGCGCCATCGGCGTATAGGCCGGTGCGTTCTTGTATCCAACCCGGTAGATGCGTCCGTGCGTGAAATCGCGGAGGGGTGTTTCGTAGGCATTACCACTGCCGTTGGTAGCTCCCTTTGGCGTAGGATTGTGCTGAATAATGTAGCTATACCAATCAACGACCCAAACGGCACCATCCGGACCAACTTCGGCAAAGACGGGCGCAAACCACTCATCGGCACCGGCTACCAGGTTGAAGCCTTCGGCATCCTCAAAGTTTGTACCGGTTTTTTCCATTACGTTCTGGTGCAGGATATGTCCGGTTGGTTCGGCCACGAACGCGATTTTGTTCCAGTATTTTTTCGGGAAAGCGCGGGCGGTGTACAGGTTATGTCCCGCTGCGGCCGTGAACCCACCAAATACGTCCACTTGACGAACTTTTTCGGTGATGGGTTTCATGTCTTTGTGCGTGTCGATGCTGCGGCTGCCGTTTTCGCGCAGGTGGGGAGCACCATTGAAATATCGGTTTGGAATGGCCATATACCAACCGTGCGAATTGTTAGCGGTTGAGCCAAAAATATCGCCCGTTTCGCTGAAACCAAGGCCCCAGGTGTTGTTCGACGTGTTCGTTACGTGTTCAAGTTTAGAACCATCTGGCTTGAACCGGAAAAAGCCCTGACTGAACTTAACGCTATCGGCACCAATTTTGCCTTTGAAGCCAGAGTACCCGACGCTGCCCCAAATCCAGTTGTCGAAACCGTAGTGCAGGTTGCTTGGTCCGGCGTGGGTATCGAACGTACCGAATCCGGTGAACACAATTTTCTTTACGTCTGCTTTGTCGTCGCCATTGGTATCCTGCAGAAACAACATGTGCGGGGCCTGGGAAACATACAGCCCGCCGTTGGCGAACACCATGCCCGTTGGAATGCTCAGTCCTTCGGCAAAATTGGTAAACTTGTCGGCTTTGCCGTCTTTGTCGGTATCTTCGCAAATGACGATGTAGTCGGAACCACCTTCGGGCTTGCGCTCATTCGGGTAATCTTTCGTGATGAGCGCATACAGCCGTCCGCGTTCGTCCCATGCCAGCGCAATCGGGTGCATCACGTTTGGCTCATGCGCAAACAGATCGAGAGTAAAATCAACCGGCACCTGAAGGTGCTTCATCGACTCCTCGGGCGATAGAGGTTCCTGCTCCATCTGGGCACCGGGCCGCTTTTCGTAGTTCGGAAGTAGGGCTTCGTGGTAAGCAAACGGTTGCGGATTCAGCGCATCGTGGCGTTTTTTAGCCTCGTCGCCAATCGCCCACAAAATGCCGCGTTCGAGCAATTGCTGAAAACCGGGCTGCGTCCAGGTACGTTCGTCGTGCCCATAAGCCGTGTAAAAAACACGCCCTTTGCCATATTGCCGGGTCCAGGTATAGGGTTCTTCCTTTACACCGGGCTTATCTTTCTCCTGATCGGCTTTGATATCGCGAACAGCCAGTACGTTATTGTCGGCTTGCAGATGACTGTGCAGATACGTTTCATCGAAGGCTTTGAACGAGGGCAGACCAGCCACGATTGGGTTGTTCGGCTGGGTGAAGTGCGTTTGAATGGTATCCATCCGATGCCGCCAGAACTGTCCGCCAACAACTTTGTCGACATACTCAGTTGAGTTTCGGAAACAATACGACGCGCAGTGCACCGGAATCAGCCCGTGCCCCGACGCTACGTAGTCCAGCAGTGCCTTTTCCTGTGGCTTCCCGATACTGTCCCAATTGGCGAAAATCAGTAACCCGTCATACTTATTCAGGTTATCGGCATTCAGGTCTTCCAGTTTGTCGGTATACGTGAAATTGATTCCCTTTTTACCCAGAGCCTCCATAATTTCTGGCACCCGCTCAATGGGTTTATGGTGTCCGTTGTCGCCCAGAAAAAGGATTTCCGTCCGGCGAGCCAACGCGCCAGAGTTTTTGCTATCCTTCTGTTGAACAGATGTTTGTGTACCCGATTGACGGGCACATTGGGTCATCATTACGACTAACCCAATTGCTGTAAGTATTTTTTTCATTTCCAACACAGAGTAAACAGAGGATTCACGGAGAACACAAAGTAGCGCCGTGCCCTCCGTGTTTTACTCCGTTACCTCTGTGTTTAGAATTTACATATTTTTAAAATCGGGTAACTTGATCAACTGCCCACCTTGTAAAGCTGATTCGTGCGCCAGAATACCTACGCTCGTCCAGTTGGCCGACTGGGCCGCATTCGGGAACGGGTCGCGATCCTCGACAATGGCCGACAAAAACTCATGAACCATGTGCGGGTGTGAGCCGCCGTGCCCGCCCCCCTGCGTGAAGGACAGGTGTTGTTGTTCATCGGCATCATACACTCCCTTGGTTGTAAAGCCAGCAATTTCAACAGGCAACAAACGGGCATAATCGGGCACAGTCACTTTTTCCGGAATCTCCGGTTCCGGCTTTTTGGCCGTATGAATTACCGGTTGTTCGTCCTCGATGAGTTGCCACTCGAACGATTTTTTATCCCCGTACACCTCGAAACTTTCGCGGTATTGGCGCGCTACGTCGAACAGCGACCGATACACATAGGCGGATAAGTCACTGTCCTTGAACTTGATATGAGCCGACTCCACTGCGAACGGCGAGTTATGAATCTTAGCCAACTCCTCCCGAATCGTTCCTGATCCGAAACATGATACGTAATCGGCTTCGAGTTTGAGCAAACCCGCTACGGGACCAACGCAGTGCGTGGCATAGTGCATGGGCGGCAGACCAGGCCAGTAATCAGGCCATCCATCCATATCCTGCTGGTGGCTGGCTTTCAGGAACTGTACTTTTCCCAATTCCCCATTTTCATACAACTCCTTGACAAATAGAAATTCGCGGCTGTAGACCACGGTTTCCATCATCATGTATTTCTTACCCGATTCCTTTGTCGCTTTCACAATTTCCATGCACTCCTCAACGGTTGTGGCCATTGGTACGGTACACGCTACGTGTTTTCCCGCCCGCAACGCTTTCAGACTCTGCTCGGCGTGGTTCGGAATTGGCGAGTTGATATGAACGGCATCAATGTTCGGGTCGGTAAGCAGTTCGTCGTAATTACTGTAGCGTTTTTCAATGCCGTATGCATCACCGATCTCGTTCAGTTTTGCTACGTTCCGTTGGCAAATCGCGTACATGTTCGCGTTTGGATGCCGCTGATAAATTGGAATAAATTCGGCCCCAAATCCAAGGCCAACGATTGCTATGTTCAGCTTTTGCATGGTGTAACCGCCGGATTAAAACCCAGCGCAAATAATTCATAATCGTTTAAGTCAATTGCCTGGGATTTCAACCCGGCGTTACTGAATTCGTAGCCAACTGCGCTTGTATAAATGTCAGCCCTTCTACAGCCAATTGCTCGGGCGAACTGAACATAGGCCGGAAAATATGGGTGGCTGCGGCAAGTTCAGGCGGATTTGGGCCGAAAGCTTCAATGGCAATAGGCCCTTCATAACCGACTTCCTGCAACGTATCGAACACTTCTTCGAAGTTAATATGTCCCTTTCCGGGTGTTGAGCGGTCATTTTCCGAGATCTGGACATGAACCAGATAAGGCGCACAAGTACGGATGGCATCGGCCACGTTTTTCTCCTCCATATTGGCATGAAACGTATCAAAAGCGGCCCGGCAATTCGGGTGATCGACAGCGTCGATATAACGCACGAGATCATCAGCACAGGTGAGCAGATACGTCTCAAACCGGTTGAGATATTCCATGGCCAGCGTGACTCCCTCATTTTGAGCGTGCTCTGCCACTTCGCGCATTCCTGCCACCGACCAGTTCCATTCCTCCGTTGTAGCTGGCTTCCCGGTGAAGGTCTTAAAACCGGCATACAAAGGACCCATCAGGATTTTCGATCCGAGCAGTCGCGAACACGTAACAACTTCCTTTAGATACTCAATACTCGTACGTCGAACGGTTTCGTCAGGATCAATAAGACTATATTCCGGGCCGCAAATCGAACAGGTTTGAACACCTAATTCCAATTCTCTCAATTGCTGACCGATACGCTGCCATTTGTCGAGATGACCTGTGCTATCGACTGATCTACTAATCGGTATTTCAACAAAATCGAAGCCGCTGCCTTTCAGGAACGATAGTGTTTTAGATAAGTCTTCGTCCATCGTAGCCGTCCAGACGAACATGTTCATTCCTACCTTATTCATATTGAGTCTCTAAAAAATTACACAAACATACTAAGTAGTAAATTGGATTGTACGGCTTTTATTGGCGAATACTGACTTCTTTTTTACATTAAATCAGAAATTTTGGCGTCATTTGTGTTAAAAATGAGTATTTTCAATGAAACAGCCCCTTCGTAAAGACCTTGAACCGGTTGCGGCCTCATTCATTGTAAAAGAATTGGTTGAACCGCACTTCGATCCCAACTGGCATTTCCACCCACACTACCAATTGTTTCTGGTAGAAGAAGGTACAGGCACTCGCTTCATCGGTGATTCGATTAAACCTTTTGGACCGGGTGATCTGGTTTTTCTCGGCCCTAATCTACCCCACCTTTGGCGTAGTGATCAGGCGTACTTCGATAAGTCGTCCAACCTAACGACTAAAGGAATTGTCATCTATTTCGCGGAAGATTTCCTGGGAACTGATTTTCTGGAAAAACAAGAGATGACAGCATTGCGCCAGTTGCTCAATCAGGCCCGGAAAGGACTGGAATGGACGGGGTATACTCGCCGAAGAACCGAAACGGCACTCAAAAATCTCACCCAAAAGCCGGTTGGCTTCGAGCGTGTCATTGGCCTGCTGAATCTGTTGAATGATCTTTCTCATGCCACAGATTACCGCCATCTGACCAGTCCAGGCTACACGAACACGATGAAACCGAATGAAACCGACAGGATGCAATTGGTTCATAACTACGTGCTGGGACACTTTCCCGACGACCTTAGCTTAGACACCGTTGCCGACCTGGCGGGCATGACCCCTCCGGCTTTCTGTCGCTATTTTAAAACGCGCTCTAACAAAACTTTTTCGGAATTTGTCTCCGAAGTACGTATTGGGCACGCCTGTAAACTGCTTATTGGTGGCAAACTGAATATTACACAAATCAGCTTTGAGAGTGGTTTCCGAACGCTGTCAAACTTCAACAGGCAATTCAAAGATATTACAGGTCAAACACCGTCTGGCTACGTAAAAACATATCGAGAGTTGTAATAAACAGATCGGCCCACCTTCAAATGAAAGTGGGCCGATCGCCGATCTGCCTGGAGACGAATCGTCTTAGTATAAAATCGTTGAACCAGCCGGTTCACGCACGCTTACACCTTCCGTAATAAAGGAGAGCAAATCCTCATTCAGCCGATCTTTCTCGGTTACGAATAAGCCATGCGGGGCTCCTTCATAAACAATATACTGAGCAGCCGGCAATGCTTCAGCCGTTCGTTCGCCAGACGATTCAAGGGGAACAGTCTTGTCGGCGTCCCCGTGAATAATCAGGGTCGGCACCTGAATTTGAGTCAGGTCATCCCGGAAATCCGTTGTCGAAAATGACGTAGCACAATCAAGCGTTGCTTTGTGCGATGCCACATAGGCTCTGGCGAAATCGCCGTCAAGGTGCGCCTGACTAACGGGCTTATTCAGGAGATTTACGCCGTAGAACTGTTTGCCAAATGTCTGCAGAAAATCTGCCCGGTCTTTCCTGATGTTTTCCGCTATTTCATCAAAAACGCTCTGATCAACGCCGTCTGGATTATCATCGGTCTTCAACAAATAAGGCGTTACGGCACTGATAAAGGCTACCTTGCTGACACGTGCTCCACCATGACGGCTCATGTATCGGGCAACTTCGCCCCCACCCATTGAGAAGCCAACCAATGTTACATTTTGAAGATTCAGTTCATCGAGTACGGCTTTTAGATCGTCGGCAAGTGTATCGTAGTCATAACCATCCCAGGTTTGAGTTGACTTACCAAACCCCCGACGGTCGTAGGCAACAACACGAATACCATGAGCGGGTAGTTCGGCCAGTTGATAATCCCACATTTCGTGGCTCAGTGGCCAGCCATGAATAAGTACTACGGGAGTGCCTGTCCCTAGATCCTGATAGAAAAGTTTGATATCATTACCGGAGGCATCCGTACCTGCTTTTATGTAGCTCATAACGTATTTGAATTTTTTGTTGAGTTATTCGATTCACGTAAATAGAACTACAGGTAGAAAAAATGGTTTGTCCCGTATTCTCAATATACCTGGCTTTGTTACAACCTTTTACTCGCTCATGAAGCAATCGCTCCTCAACCGATTAACGAATCAACCCGACGCTTTAAACCATCTGTTATTCAGTCTGACTGAAGCCCAGATTCGGCAACGGCCAGTATCAGGTAAATGGTCTATTTTTGAAAATATGGCTCATTTGGGCCGCTATCAGGAGGTTTTTCTGGAACGATTGCAACAAATAATTTCGGGCGATACCCCTTCATTCAGTCGTTACGTTGCTGATAACGATCCTGGTTTTGCTGACTGGGAAGAACTTTCGTTCCAGGAACTGGCCAAACGACTGCGGGGCGAGCGCCTGACCCTGAATGCGTTCCTTAGCATTCTGAGGGAGGAACAACTTGTTCATATCGGGCTGCATCCTGCTTACGGGCCAATGACGCTTGAGGGCTGGACGGAGTTCTTCCTTCTCCACGAAGCGCACCATTTTTTCACGATTCTACAGTTGGGTGGAGCATTGCGCACGTCTGAACAGCCAATGGGCTTTTATCTCTTGCCGGACGAGTGATCAATCAGACGTACATACTACATCAATACACCCTGAAACACCTCGTCGAGCCGAGAAACGGCCTTGATGCTGATTTTATAGTTTCGAGTGTCCAGTCCTTTCATGTTATACTTGGAAATAAACATTTGCTTGAATCCAAGCTTTTCAGCTTCGGCGATACGTGATTCAATCCGGCTCACAGCCCGCACTTCACCCCCTAATCCAATTTCGGCGGCAAAAGCCACCGATGGCGAGATGGCGATATCTTCATAACTCGACACGACGGCGGCACAAACGGCCAGATCAATCGCCGGATCTTCAACGCGCAGGCCGCCCGCAATATTCAGAAATACGTCCTGTTGCCCAAGCCGGAAGCCACCGCGTTTTTCCAGAACCGCGAGTAACATATTCAATCGTTTGGCATCGAAACCGGTGCTGCTACGTTGCGGAGTGCCGTAGGTTGCTACGCTTACCAATGCCTGGGTTTCGATCATGAGCGGTCTATTACCTTCCAGCATGGAGCCAATCGTGACACCACTCAAAGCCTCGTCGCGTTGCGAAATGAGAATTTCGGAGGGATTCGTTACTTGCCGGAGCCCGGTACCCAGCATTTCATAGATACCTAATTCGTCGGTGCTACCGAAGCGGTTTTTATTCGTACGCAGAATTCGGTACGTAGTGTGCCGGTCGCCTTCGAAGGTTAGTACGGTATCAACCATGTGTTCCAGCACTTTAGGCCCGGCCAGCGTTCCTTCTTTGGTGATATGCCCGATCATGAACACCGGCACACCGCTTTCTTTGGCGTACTTCATGAATTCGGTCGCGCATTCGCGTACCTGAGAAACGCTCCCCGCTCCCGACTCCACCAGCGACGATTGCATGGTCTGGATCGAATCGATGATTAGAATTTCGGGTTCAAAGTGTTCGACCACCCGGAAAATATTCTGGGTAGAGGTTTCGGTCATGACGTGGCAATCGCTGGTTGGTACGTCGAGTCGTTCGGCCCGCATTTTAATTTGCTGCTCACTTTCTTCACCCGATACGTATAAAACCCGCATCCCGGCCAGGCTCAGGGCAATTTGCAGCAAGAGCGTTGATTTACCAATACCCGGCTCCCCGCCAATCAGCACCAGTGATCCAGGCACAATGCCACCACCCAGTACACGATTCAGTTCGCCATCAGTGGTGTATATACGTGGTTGCTCTTCATAATTAATTGCGTGCAGGGCTTTGGGTTTAGCCGCCACTTTCATTCCCCCCGGCCCGGTCGATGGGCTACGCCAGCCGCCTGCCACGGGTTCATCTTTCTGAACAACCTCTTCTACGATTGTATTCCATTCTCCACAGGACGGGCATCGGCCCATCCATTTGGCCGACTGATGGCCGCAATTCTGACAGAAATAGGTGGTTTTTAACTTGGCCATTTTTTCAGGTAAGAGTGAGCCGTTAGCAAGTATCAGTAAATAAATTCAGCCATCCATTAAACGTTACGGCTCGTATGGAATCCAATCACGGCCATACAAAAACTGCTAACTATTTACTGATAACTGCTCACTATTCTAACGCCGTTCGCTCGAAATAAGTTGGCGTCCTGTACGGTAGATTCCCAATCTGCGTTTAACAAACAACAGCGTCTGATACGACCAATTATGAAAAAAAACCTGCTTTTCGCATTACTAACATGTCTGCCCGTCCTGTCATTTGCACAAGGCGGCTTTCAGATCGGAATTAAAGGGGGCGTTAATCTCTCCAAGCTTAGTTTTGGCAATTTTGTATCAACGGGTACTAATGCCAATGGTTCCCCTTCGGTGAGTCTTGACGGACAAACGTTTCGGAACAGCCTGAGCGACAGCTTTGATAGTAAGACAGGTACCTCATTTGGCATTTACGCCCGTTTTGGTAAAAATCTGTTCATTCAGCCAGAACTTCTCTACTCAACCCGGGCGGGCGAATTCGGCATTATTCGGAATGGACAGACAGAAACGGTTAAGGTAACAACAACCAGCTTCGACGTACCGCTTTTGCTGGGTATTAAAGGAGGCCCACTTCGTGTAGTAGCTGGACCGGTTGTCTCGTTCCGGGTTGACGATAATCAGAAGCTGGGCCAGGCGCTAAGCCAGTACACCAGTGGTTCACTCAACGATGCCTGGGCCAAAGCTTATTATGGCTACCAGGTTGGTGGTGGACTGGACCTCGGCTCGTTTGGTCTTGACGTACGCTATCAGGGAAATATTTCCGACATCGCTCAGATCAACACCGTCGATAACGCAGCCAAATTTAGCCAGACGATGAAGTCCTGGCAGATTACGCTGGCCTACCGACTATTTTAGAACAACTCAATGCAACGACAAACGACCCGCCGGAAGCTTCCGGCGGGTCGTTTGTCGTTCGACGATAATCCTCTAGTTATAAAGGCGTTGCCAGTACTGGGCGAGCTGTTGCGAAATAACTTTTACCCGTCGGCGGGAGATCCCCACTTCGCGTCCGTCGGCCAGCTTCACCTGATGTTCTTTCGTGAAGATGCTACGTTGTACGTAGGCTAAATTGACGATATATGATTTATGAATACGCAGGAACATTGAGCCATCCAGCGTCTTTTCAAATTCTTTAAGTGTTTTCGATACTAAATACCGCTTCCGGTCGCGGGTATGCAGGAACGTGTAATTTCCTTCGCCCTGAAGGCACAAAATATCGTCTACAGAAATAAATATAGTGCGATTTAAGTAGGGTAATGCAATACGTTGCGCACCACGCTGATACGAAGACGGGAAGTGAGGAACAACGGAGGATAGTGTTTGGGCTGAGGATAAAGTAGTGGCTTCCATGGTAGAGGGATTTTTGGTCGATGTCTTGGGTGATTGATGAAACAAAACTACTTTATGGACGCTGGTTCAAAAAGAAATGGCTTGATCGGCAAGGGCTACTTTTGAATAGTAACCAATTGCTAATCAAGCCATTGAGCTTAATTTTATCGTATTTTTTGAGTGAATGTACCCAGCCTATTGCGTAAAACTACGTGGTCAGATAACGTATATTCTACCAGCCCAAAGATCGGGTAACTCCTTCGTAATGCCTTAGCTAACGAGCACAGGCTGAAAATCCCGAATCCGGTCTATAAACATCTGAGCACGCCGACGTGATATCTTTATCTGCTGCCCGTCTATCAACTCCAGTTCGCCCTCTTTTTTGACAAAAAACTTGCGTACAAACCCCAGGTTAACGATACAGGATTTGTGAACCCGAACAAAAGCCTGCCCGTCCAGTAACGTCTCATATTCTTTTAGCGTCCGGGACACCAGCATTTTTGTACCGTCTTTAAGGTAGAAGTTTGTGTAATTTCCGCAACCCTCCAACCGTACAATCTCATCGACAGAAACTGTGCGTTTACGATCATAAAATGGAATGAGAAGTTTTTGCAGGTAAGCAGAATCGGCAATTTTTTCCACACTATTGTGGAAAGGAATGGACACATTGTCAAAAATAGAGTCTTTAGTGAATGCGTTCATAGTCGTTTGGGATGATGATTGATAAACTATAGTTATGGGTTGACACTCAGAAACTTACTATACCGATCCACGTACCGCAGCCACTACTTGTAAGGTTCGTCCCCGCTACGTTCATTCACAAGAATCAGACCTACTTATTAAATCATGTAATAATAAGTAAAATTACTAGCCATAATTGCCTAATATTCAGGTACATTTTCCGCTTACTCAACAAAAAGTAAGTACCATTACCAGCTAATTTCGCTTCGCTTTCACTCTTGTTATAACCATAAATTCGTTAGTCATAAGAGGATCTCACCTGGTACAGACCGACTGTCTCCTGACTTTTTATGTACCTTTGTTGAAGCAAATAGCTGAAACCGTAGCATATGCTGGACAAAGTAAGAGACCTACATCAGGAAATTGAACACTATACAATCAACTCACCGGAGCAACTGGAGCAGTTCAGGATGCGATTCATTAGCCGGAAGGGTGTGATAACCGAACTTTTCGAGGGACTTAAAACGGTTCCGCAGGCTGATCGCCGGGCGGTGGGACAGGAATTAAATGGCCTGAAGAATTTTGCCCAGGAACGATTTGAAACGTTTACCCAGCAAGTAGACGAGCAACGGACAAACGCCGACAGTGCGCCACCCGTTGATCTGACCCTGCCAACCATTCCGAACCTGACTGGCACGCAGCATCCGCTGAGCTTAGTTCGTCAACGTATCATTCAGATATTTGAGCGGATTGGCTTCAATGTGGCCGACGGTCCCGAAATAGAGTCGGACTGGTATAACTTCGGGGCGTTGAACTTCCCGGAAAATCACCCGGCCCGCGACATGCAGGATACGTTCTTCGTTGCCAAGGTAGAAAATGGCGCGCCTGCCGATATGCTGCTACGTACTCATACGTCCAACGTGCAAATTCGTCTGATGGAGCGTCAAAAACCGCCTATTCGTTCGATCATGCCCGGACGGGTGTATCGGAACGAAACCATTTCGGCACGGGCCCACTGCATGTTCCACCAGGTTGAGGGCATTTACATCGACCGTAACGTGGGATTCAAGGATTTGAAGGATACGCTCTATCACTTCGTGAAGGAGATGTTCGAGCCAGGTACACAAATTCGTTTTCGCCCGTCGTATTTTCCGTTTACCGAGCCGAGCGCTGAGATTGATATTTCCTGCCAGATTTGTGGCGGCAAAGGCTGCAATATATGCAAGCATTCGGGCTGGGTCGAGATTGCGGGCTCAGGCATGGTCGATCCGCAGGTTATTGCCAATTGCGGCATCGACCCTGAAGAATATACCGGCTTTGCTTTCGGGATGGGCATCGAACGGATCACCCAATTGAAATACGTAGTGAATGACCTTCGCCTATACACCGAAAACGACGTCAGGTTTCTACAACAGTTTGAAGGACTATAATTAGTCATGAGTCGCTAGTCAATAGCCGTTAGCAGTTGGCTATCTGCTCACTAACGACTACTGACCAGCGACTGACAACTCAACTTTATGTCTCCCATTCGCCTTTCTGATTTAGCGTTTACACTCGAAGCCGTCATTGACGAAGCGTTTGGGCAGAAAGCGGTTTGGGTAGTGGCCGAAACAAGCGACATCAAAAACTACCCGGATCGGGGCTACTGCTTCCTGACGCTGGTAGACCGCGAATCGGCAGGCCGCGAAACACTCGCCAAACTGGAGGCCTGTATCTGGCGGAGAAACTACCATACCATTGGCAATTTTGAAAAGGAAACGGGCGTAGCATTTGCCCGTAATATTCAACTATTACTGCTGGTATCGGTAGGCTATAGCCCGGTATATGGGTTGCGGCTGGAGATCCTGAAAATTGATCCATCCTACACCCTTGGCAATCTCGAACGGGAACGGCAGGCGGTGCTTGATGCGCTGGTTACCGATCATCCCGATCTGATCTGGCTTGAAGCCGGACAATATATTACGGCTAATCAGCTCCTGCCCCGCCCTGCCGTTATGCAACGCATGGCGCTCATTACGGCACCCAATTCGGACGGCTGGCGCGACTTCAGGCACGAATTGGCCCAAAACCCTTTCGGGTATGATTTTGTAGTCGATGAATTTCTGACGCAGGTTCAGGGTCAGGGTGCCGAACGAGCTATTTGCGGGCAGTTGGAGCGCATTCGTACGAGTGGTGTAGCCTACGATGCGGTTGTTATTGTGCGCGGGGGCGGCTCCCAACTGGATTTTGGTTCGTTCGATACGTATCTGATGGGACAAACAGTGGCGGGATTTGATATTCCTATTCTGGCAGGCATCGGTCACGAACGTAATATCAGCATTACCGACCTGCTTTGTCATCAGAGCGTAAAAACACCAACCAAAGCAGCGGCTTTTCTGATTGAGCACAATCGGCAGTTTGAAGAAAGTTGCCTTCAACTTCGCGAGCGCCTACGCATGGTGGCTCGTGAAGCCTTGCTGTCAGCCCGGGAAAACCTTGACCGGGAAACCGAACGGCTCCGCTTTGTTTCGCATACCTATCTCCGTGGCCGCCATACCGACCTTGCTGAAAAAGCCGTTACACTACGTCACCTCGATCCGTCGAACGTACTAAAGAGAGGCTATGCGCTGCTGCTACGTAATGGCCGGATTCTAACCCACACTACCGACATTCAACCCAACGAAACGCTTCAGGTGCAGATGCACGATGGAAGCATAAACGTAGTCGTTCGTCAATAATCATCAGCCGGTAGTGTATGCTGGCGATTAGAAACTCTTGACGATCGAATGATGACTGAGAACTACTTATGACTTACCAGGACGCTTATGATCAACTCAGTACGTTGGTCAATGAAATTGAAAACGAAGAAGTACCGCTCGACGAACTGCCCGGCAAGATTCGGCTGGCTACCGAATTGATTACATTTTGTCAGGAGAGGCTGCGTGCCGTCGAGACGGAGTATCAGGAAGTTATCGAACGGTTACCCAAACGATAAATCCTGGATTTATTAGCCGGTATTATGTAACCTTTGCTAAACCTTCCCTAATTTTATCGCGGGGCTACTGCCCGCCGGGTGTTCTGTGCCGATGCAGGTTGTGATGTTCGTGATGGCACCTATTTTATTTCTGCTTGATTGAGTTTGTTCACCATATGAATTTATTTGCCAATTTAAATAATGTATTAAGTTCGGATGTTATGTCGCGCATTGCCACATATATTGACGAACCTGCCGAAAAAACCAGCAAAGCCGTTAATGGGCTTGTTTATACGATAATAGGGGGCCTGATGAAACGTACAATGAGCGACATTGGCGTAAATCAGCTTTATAGTCACATTCAGAAAGGCCGATATGATGGTACGTTAACCGACAATCCAGGCAATATTTTACGCGACCCCTCTCAAACGAATACGCTTATTATGCAGGGTAACGACGTGATAAGTCACTTGTTACCCGCGATGAAGAGTTCGATCAGCAACATGATTTCGACGTATGCCGGGATTCGCAACTCGTCGTCAATTTCGTTATTGGGGCTTACCACAACCATTGTTCTTCAGGTACTTGGCAAACAGGTTAAAGACCAGAAACTGGATGCAGAAGGCCTGGCATTGATGCTTTTCTCGGAACGCGACGCGTTTATCAGCGCCGTACCAGAGGACTTTATGCCCCGTTTGGTTGAAAAGGTTGGGCTTCAGCAAATCGTGACGGGTCAGGCAGCGCAAACCCGGCGCCCAACGGTCGAATCGCCCACACGCTCAACAGCTCCCCCTGCCCGTCAGATTACCAGCTACGACCTTACCGATGATTCGGATAATGAGAATGCAGCACTCACCAAATGGGGGTTTGGCGCCTTGATCGCACTCGCCCTGGCCATTGGAGGGTATTATATTTATCAGAATACCCAAAAATATTCGGACGAACACAACGATAGCAGTAACTTATCGACGGTAACTGGCGATTCGATTCAGGCCGATACGGTTACCCGATCGCTGGCTGTTCCGAAAGAGCCGACAGCCAAAACAGCCGGTTCAGCAACGGCCGTTACCCCGCCAACGACGGCCACAGTCGCCGGTGGGTTGACGCAACTAATGACGCCTTACCTGACGAATCCCGCTCTTCCCAAAGGGCGTGTATTTCCCATGACAGGCGTCGCGTTTCTACCCGGCTCCTTGTCACTAACGCCCGGCTCGGTCGCGGCTATCAACGAATTAACCACGCTTTTGAAGACGTATCCCCAGTTGCAGATCCAACTGGTTGGCTATGCGAACGACGCCCAGGGAGGCTTCACGAACAAGAATCTGTCCTTTAAACGAGTCTATCAGATCAAGCAACAATTAATGACAGCTGGTATCAATTTCCTTCGGGTAGACGCCATTGGCCGGGGTACAGGCGTTTATCGACGAGACACATCAGCTATTCCCAGACCGACACTGCGTAAGATTGACGTAAAAGTCGTTGCCAAATGACAGCCTGAGCAATACTACAAACGCTATAAAAATCCCTCCCGAGCGCTCGGGAGGGATTTTTAGTTATGGACGATTACCGGGAAACTTTGTAAATACCTTGTTGACCGCTTCGTTAATCTGCTCGGACGTAGCTCCTTTTTTGCCTAGTACACTGGCAACGGCCGCATCCCATATAAGCGCATTTTGCTTCACATCGACAATATGCAGGCTGATTGTTCCTTCTTTATAAGTACTGACCGGCACATCCTGACTTTGCCAATGATACCTTCGCTGACCAATATAGCGCGGTGCTTCATAAATCGTCGTTTGGCGGGTTTGCGTTTTTTCGCTGACAACAACACCTATGTTTACCAGAAGATCGGCCTCGGACGGGGGTTGGTTACCAGCCAGTTGTTGATATCCACGTCTGGTTAATTCAGTGCCTACTGCCCGCTCGACCTGTGCGATTGCCGCCTGATAGGCGGCACTGGGCGTCGGATCAATACGTGTTGTGTCAATAAACGCGAACGTTCGGTACATTGCCCAATTTGTTGATTTGTCTCCCTGATTTCGCATGATACGATAGGGTGAACAGCCCGTTATTCCTACGATGAAGAGAAATATGAGTGTGAACTGAGTTTTCATAGTAGACCAGTTGCTTACTCCTAAAACGCATTCCAGGGTATTTTGTCTGCTTTATCACCTCCTTCCCGCAGATTTAGAGTGATACGTAAACACCCGGCGATTAAAACAACTTCACCACATCGTAGTTGCATAGAAGCAACGTTTTACGAACTAACCATTCAGATTATGAATTCAGAAACAGGAAAAACTGCCCTGATTACGGGGGCCTCCAGCGGCATCGGTCAGGAGCTTGCCAAATTATTTGCTCAGGATGGCTACAACCTAGTGCTGGTTGGACGTAGTGAAGAAAAACTCGACCGGCTCGCCGATGTATTCAAGAGCAATTATGGCACCGAGAACGTTACGGTCATTAATAAAAACCTGGCTGAAGAGGATGCCGCTCAGGATGTATATAATCAGGTGAAGGCCAAAAATATTACGGTCAATGTGCTGGTCAACGACGCGGGGGTAGGCCTTTATGGTCTGTTTGCAACCGACACCGATTGGGAACGCGAGAAGTCGATGATTCACCTCAACGTACTGACGCTGACCCAAATGACGAAGCTGTTTTTATACGATATGCTGGCTCGTGATGAAGGAAAAATCCTGAACCTGGCTTCGTTGCTATCCATCACACCGACTCCGCTGATGGCTGTTTACGCGGGCACTAAGGCCTACGTTTATAACTTCACGCAGTCGCTCGTTAACGAGTTGAAAGACACGAACGTATCCATCACAGCCCTTTTGCCAAACGCCACCGATACCGACTTTTTCAACAAAGCGGGTGCGGAGAATACAAAGGTGACGGACGAGTTACAGGACCCGGTTATGGTAGCCAAAGACGGATATGATGCTTTGATGGCCAGAAAATCCAAAGTCGTGCCGGGCGGTTTGAAAAACAAATCGTACGAAGTGTTGTCATATGTGGCTCCTCAGGAAACGCTGGCAGCTGTGATGCGCGATAAAATGTCGCAAAAGCCAGACGAAGAAGAACCAACTATTTCGCTGGCCTGGGGCATTGGTATCGGTATCGCAGTGATTGCTGGTATTGCCCTGACGATCGGCTACAAAAACACCAGCGATTTTCAGAAAGCCCGTTACCGCTACAAAGCCCGTTCGGCTAGTAACTCGTTGTCGGATACGTTGTCATCCGTAGTCGATAAAGTGGTTGAGACGGTTGTGGATGCTTATCAGACTACAAAGGAAAAAGCGGGAAAGCTTGCCGTTAAGGAAGAGGAAGTAGAAGAAGACCTGGCGGTTTAATACCAAATCAACTAGGTCTCGGGCCACTTCGGTGGCCCAACTTGAAGGTTCAAAATAACACTCAACCCAGCATGAAAAACTCATCGTTTTGGCGCATTGCTACGGCGGTTTTTGCCGTCGGTAGTATTATTTACACAACCGTATCCAGCAGTCAATCAAGACAGCAAAGCAAAAAACGTCACGAAGCCGATCACGAAGGGTCGGAGTATGAATATGACGTACCGGTTGAATACGAAGAGGTATTTGAGAAAAATATGATTGTTCCGGCAGGCTGGGCGTTCGGGGCTGTCTGGTCAACGATTTATTCCGGTTTAGGTGCCCTACTCATACATCAGGCCCTTCCGTCGGAAGAATACAATCCGCGCTATCAGAAAGCCCAGCCCTGGTGGTGGACCAGTTGGACGCTCAACGCCATTTTCGGCCGGTTTTTCTCGCAGAACGATCCACAGAGTATTATCATTTCTGATCTAACCACCAAGTTTAGCCTGCCCGCGGCACTGGCGTTGCATCAGAGTCTGGAAATCGGCAAAACCGACGTACCAGTTCCCGAAAAATACTTGCGCATTCCCGTGAGTTTGTATGCCGGATGGCTTACGGTCGCTACGGTCGTCGGCACCCCAAATACCTTATTAACCCTGAATGCCTGGGAACCGGACGAAGAGCGCGATGAGCCGATATCGGCGGGCCTCCTGAGTGCCACAGCAGGTGCTGGTTACCTAATCGCCCGGCAGTTGAACGACCCCTGGTACATGGTTCCATTTGTCGCTGGGTTTGGGGGCATTGCGACCCGGCAATGGGAAAAGAAACCCATTGTTGGCTGGACGGCTGCTTTGCTGGCCGTTGCGTATGTCGGCCTGTTAGCCTACTGGCTCCCTAAAGGCAAATTCCATGCATACGACCGCCCAATGATTCACGATGCCGAAGCGGAAGTGCTGGCCGGATCAGTCGAAACTCAGGAACCCCATCAGGCTGAAATTGCCCGAGAGCGCATGAAGCCGGTAATAGTCGAATTAGATTAAACGCGAAAGCCGCCTTGTGAAAGGCGGCTTTTTTGTTAGTAAACAAACCATGTTATTACAAAATGCTGTAGGCTTGGTCTGTCAATAACTCTCCTGACAAAGCTGGACACTAGCCACAATGCTACTTGTTTCTATTGACAGGACACGACTACGGCGTACATAACTTCGTATAGTTTATGCTTCGTATCAACGACATTTTGTCGTTGATAAAGGCCAAAATCGCTATTTATACGCCAAAATGACCGAAAAAACAGCTCGGTCCGTGATTTGTTACAGGATAGGTATACAATAAAAAACACGAAGCCTTCACTGTCATGGACTTTAAGAATTACACCGTAAAAGCACAGGAGGTCGTTCAGAAAGCGTCGGAGATTGCGCTGGGTAACGGCCAACAAGCCATTGAAACAGGTCACCTGCTTCAGGCCATTCTGTCGGAAGATGAAAACGTAATTGGTTTCATTGTAAAAAAACTTGGCATCAACTTACAGAATACAAGTGGCGCCTTACAGGCCATTCTGACTACGTATCCAAAGATTTCAGGAGGTAACGGCAGCGTTTACCTCAGTAATGATACAGCCGCAGCCCTGGCCAAAGCCAGCAACTACACCAAAGAGTTTGGCGACGAATTTGTGAGTGTCGAGCTGATGCTGCTGGGACTTATGGGCGGTAAAGACCAAATTGCAACGTTATTGAAAGATGCCGGTTTCAACGAGAAACAGACGAAAGCGGCTATCAACGAACTTAGAAAAGGAAATTCGGTGAAAGACCAAAACGCAGAAGCTAAATATCAATCCCTGGAACGGTTCAGCGTTAACCTGAACGAACGGGCACGCACCGGCAAGATAGACCCGGTGATTGGCCGTGATGAAGAAATTCGGCGGGTACTGCAAATTCTGAGCCGCCGTACGAAGAACAACCCGATTTTGCTTGGTGAGCCAGGCGTGGGTAAAACCGCCATTGTTGAAGGACTTGCCCAACGTATCGTGTCGGGCGATGTTCCCGAAAACCTGAAAACCAAAACCATCGTCTCGCTCGACATGGGTCTGCTGATTGCAGGTGCCAAGTATAAAGGCGAGTTTGAGGAACGTTTGAAAGCCGTTATCAAGGAAGTGACGGATTCCGATGGTCAGATTATTTTGTTTATCGACGAGATTCACACGCTTATCGGTGCGGGTGCCGGTGGTGAAGGCGCTATGGATGCGGCCAACTTGCTGAAACCAGCCCTGTCTCGTGGTGAACTGCATACGATTGGTGCGACTACGTTGAAGGAGTACCAGAAATATATTGAGAAAGATAAAGCGCTCGAACGCCGGTTTCAGGCTGTTATGGTTGATGAACCGGATATGCCCGATGCCATTTCGATTCTGCGCGGTATCAAGGAAAAATACGAACTGCACCACGGTGTTCGGATCAAAGACGATGCGGTGATTGCCGCGGTTGAACTCTCAACGCGCTATATCACCGACCGTTTCCTGCCTGACAAAGCCATCGACCTGATGGACGAAGCAGCCGCCAAATTACGTCTGGAAATGGATTCGGTTCCCGAAGAACTCGATGAACTGAACCGACGTATCATGCAGTTGGAAATTGAACGGGAAGCCATTCGGCGGGAAAACGATCGAGAAAAAGAAACGTTTCTGAGTCGCCAGATCGAGGACTTGAGCGAACAGCGTAATGATCTGAAAGCCAAATGGGAAGGTGAAAAAGCATCGGTCAATGAAGGCCGAACCCTGAAAGAACAACTTGACAAATTGCGTCTGGAAGCCGAACAGGCCGAACGGGCGGGTGACTACGGTAAAGTCGCCGAAATTCGCTACGGCCGTATTCCCGAGATCGAAACGAAACTGAACTCGCTCGTTAAAGAAGGCGCTGATAAAGACTCGGCGGATCGGATGATGCAGGAGGAGGTTACTGCTGAAGACATTGCCGAAGTAGTGGCCAAATGGACGGGAATTCCAGTTTCGAAAATGCTGCAAAGCGATCGGGAGAAACTGCTCAATCTGGAGAAAGAACTTGGCAAACGGGTAGCCGGACAAGCCGAAGCCATTGGCGTAGTGGCGGATGCCGTACGTCGGAGCCGGGCTGGTATGCAGGACCCCAAGCGACCTATTGGTTCGTTCATCTTCCTTGGCACTACGGGTGTTGGTAAAACCGAAGTGGCCCGGACGCTGGCTGAATATCTGTTCAATGACGAGAATGCGCTGGTTCGTATCGACATGTCGGAATATCAGGAACGCCACGCCGTTAGCCGGTTGATTGGTGCCCCTCCGGGATACGTTGGTTACGACGAAGGTGGTCAATTGACCGAAGCGGTACGTCGCAAACCTTACTCAGTCGTGTTACTTGACGAGATCGAAAAAGCGCACCCCGATGTCTGGAACATTCTGTTGCAGGTGCTCGACGAAGGTCGCCTGACCGACAACAAAGGTCGGGTAGCGAACTTCAAGAACACGATCATCATTATGACGTCGAACATCGGCAGTCACCTGATTCAGGAGAAATTTGCCGAAGACGAAGGCTGGAACCACTCGCTGGTGCTGGAAGAAGCCAAGTCGGCGGTACTGGAGTTGCTACGACAAACGATACGTCCCGAGTTCCTGAACCGGATTGACGAGATCGTAATGTTCGAGCCGCTGACGCAGGCTAACATCCGCAAGATTGTGGACATTCAGTTCCGCCAGATCAAGCAGCGACTGGCCGAAAACGGTATCCAGCTCGACGCTACGGACGAAGCGCTGACCAAACTCGGCGAAGAAGGATTCGATCCCATCTTTGGTGCCCGCCCGCTGAAACGCGTGCTGCAACGTCGGGTGCTCAACGAACTGTCGAAAGCCATTCTGGCCAACGAGGTCAAGAAAGATTCTGTCGTCCTGATGGAATTGAACAACGAGGGCGAGATCGCTTTCACGAATCTGGATGCTGAAATCGAGATGTAATTAATAGATTTTGGAAAGCCTGGCTGCTGCGAAGTGGCCGGGCTTTTTTTTGTATCTTAGCTGCATATATTTGTCAATACAAACGGTTACGTCTATGCTAAACGTTCAATACGTAACCGACAGTTACGGCAAGCCATTATATGTTCAAGTACCTATTAAATAGTACGAAAAGCTATTGGCTGACGCGGAAGAGTTAACCGATATTACGGCTTACAAAAAAAGCGGGCAAGACTGTACCATTTAACGAAGCCTTTCGTGAAGTTGAAGCCTATCACAATAAACAGGCTTCATAATGCAGGTTAAGTCGATAAGTACGAACCGAAGTACTACAAAGTAGCCGGGCTTTTTTGTTGAATCGTCAGTCACAAAAAAAACGTTATCTTCACTTAACAAAATCGTGTATTATGCCTGTCACTGCAAAACTGACTAATCTCCAATTGGAGTTGCTTCAAACATTTTCATATGCACTGCCGGATGAGCAATTAGTTGAAATTAGGCAGTTGTTATCTCAATACTTTTTAGATAAAGTAGATGCTGAAATGGATCAACTTTGGCAAGCAAATAGCTGGGATACAAACACTATTGAAGAGTGGGCTAAAGGGCATGAACGTACTCCATACAAGCCCCAGACATGAGGATTGTGATTGATACAAACGTACTGCTCGCGGCACTTCCCAAAGTATCACGTTTCAGAGACATTATTACAGCCCTAGTTTTAAGAAAGTTTGACTTAGTTATTAGCACAGCCATTCTGCTTGAATATCAGGAAATTTTATCCCGTAAGACAAACACAATTGTCTCAAATAACTTTCTGGAATTCTTAACAAAACTCCCTGGCGTAGTTCGTGTTGACACGCCCTTTACATGGGGAATTATTGAGGTTGACCCTGACGATAATAAGTTCGTTGATGCAGGACTGATGGCGGGGGCCGATTACATTATCACTTACGACCATCATTTCGACGTAGTAAAATCTCATCCGTTTCCAGCAATTGGTGTTCTAAGTCCGGATGATTTTTTGATACTACTGGCCGCTAGTTGACAAAAGAGTTATAAGGCAGGTCTATTAAACAGCCTATCATCATTGCACCCTCCCTGTCCACGAAATTCTAGCGGCCCTCTAGTAGTATTGCATCCAAAATAAGACGCGACTATGACTCCTGCCGACACTATCACTACGTATCGACCCACGTTATTTTTGATCATCTATCGTGTGACGGGCGAGGTGATGGTTGGTGAGAAAATCGTTCAGGAAATGATACTGAAGTGGATAAGTCGATCGCCGAAATAGCTCATTTCCAGGTATCCCAAATCGCCTTTGTAATCCTGGCAATTGCCGCTTCGCGGGTGTCACTATCGGCTTTTGCATCTGAAACAAATACGGCAATGGCCATGTGTTGCCCGTTTGGCAAGGTAACCAGGCCAACATCATTGGTCGCAGTTGTTACCCCACCGATCGTCCAGGATGTTCCGGTCTTGTGCGCCACTACCGTTCCGGCTGGCAACTGCCCTTTCAATCGGTGTAATCCAGTTTCGGTGTCAGTCATCAGACGTAACAAAAGTGCCCGACTGGAAGCCGATAAGCCCAGACCATCCTGCACAGCTTTCAGCAGCTCTACGATCTCGTTTGGCTTAGCCCAGTTTCGATACTGCACGGCATTATCGCTGCCAATCTCTTTCTCCGTATTGGCGACGACAATACCTATTACGCCGAATGATCTCAGATAATCCATTATTACCTTCGGCCCGCCAACCAGTCGCATGAGTACGTCGCTCGCCGAACCGTCACTTTCCGACACAGCATATTGTAATAATTCGCCTACCGTTACATCGGCACCTTTTGGATTTTTGTCCCGAAGCGGACTGTGCTGCCGTGCTGATACGTACTCGGCTGGATCAACATGAACGGCCTGATCGAGCTTTAGTTTCCCCTGATCCACCAGATGCAAGGTGGTCATGCCAATCGGGAATTTATATACGCTCTGCATCGGAAACTGCTCGTCGCCACGCAGCTCAATCGACTGACCGGTTTCGATCTTTATAGCCGCTACGCCCACGCGTCCCTGCGCTGTCTGGGCAATTTGCTGGATCTGATTGCGAAGACTTACGTCTCCGGCAGGCGTAGTTGATTGATTTATATGGGATTGAGCATACAGCGAAGCCGAAAAAAGCAGCGCAACAGGAAGCAGGAAGCATTTGAACATGGAGAATGGATTATTTAGCACGAAATTATCGTTTAATAGTACAGTCACAAAAGCATTTCCATCCATGACCCAGTCCGACGTTATCACTACGTATCGACCCACACTATTTTCGATCGCGTATCGAATGACAGGTGAGGTGATGGTTAGTGAAGACATCGTTCAGGAAGCGCTACTGAAATGGATGAGTCGCTCGTCGGACGATATTCAGGACAACAAAGCTTACCTGGCCAAGAGCGTAATAAACTCCTCCCTGAATCATCTGGCGCAGGTGAAACGACAGCGGGAAGCCTACAAAGGTATCTGGCTGCCGGAACCGGTTTTGTCAACTCACCACACCAGCGATGCCAAACTGGATATTTCCTATGGCCTTATGCTTGTGCTGGAAAAACTCTCGCCCATGGAGCGGGCTGTTTTTGTGCTCAAAGAAAGTTTTGACTTCGGCTACTCCGAATTAGCCAAACTCTTCGACACCACTGAAGCCAACGGTCGCCAGCTCTACCGACGAGCCAAAGAAAAGATTTCAGGTACAAACCGCCGGTTTACGCTTGATCCTCAACAGCAGCAGGCACTTATGGAGGCTTTTGCCAGGGCCAGCGAAACAGGGAACATTGACACATTGATTCAGTTGCTTAAAACAGACGTAGCGCTTTACTCCGACGGCGGTGGCAACGTATCGGCAGCCGTTAATCCGTTGTTTGGTCGGGTGGTTATTGAGAAATTCCTGCGGGGCCTGGACAAAAAACAAGGCCAGACTCAGAGCGTCCGGGCAGCGATGGTTAATGGTGAACCAGCTTTATTTCTCACCCAACGAGATACCCAATTGCTCGATACCGTTATGGTGCTGGAGTTTGACGACCTAGGTATTAGTGGAATTTACATCATCCGCAACCCCGACAAACTGGCCCATCTGCAATAAATTTTAAGGAGGGCTGTCACAAAAGGGTAGAGTTGTTTGTCTTGCATGAAATTTCGAGAAAACGTAAAATTTCATGCAGGACAAAACCATTCGCTGGGTACAGATCACCCTTCTCTATTTCGGATTAACCAATGCTTTTCCAGGCGTATGGGCGCTATTCAGGCCCCAGAGTTTCTATGATTCCTTTCCGGGCTTTGGCCGGGTTTGGGTAGCCATAGATGGTCCTTATAATCAACACCTGATTCAGGATGTCGGCGGCTTCTTTCTGGCCCTTTCCGTCCTCAGTTTTCTAGCCCTGCTAGCTCCGCGTCTGGTATCGGCTCGGGCTACGGCCATCTGCCTGCTGACATTCAACATACCCCACCTGTTGTATCATCTGACGCACTTACACATGCTTCCATTCATTGATCAGGTAGGGAACGTAGTGACTTTATTCCTCGCCGTGCTGCTGCTCATTCCCTTATTACTGTACCAACCCAGTTCCAATTAAGTACCAAATGTATTACACCAATGAACAAAGTCTTAGTCATCGGCGGTTCGGGCGTGTTAGGCTCGGCCGTCGTCAATGAGTTACAGAAAAATAAGGTTGACTTCCTGACAGGTAGTCGTCATCAAATCAAAACCGATGCCTATAGCAAAGTCAATCAGTCAACCGATATACCCTGGCAACCGGTTGATCTGATTACTGGCGAAGGGCTACAGGCGTCGCTCATTGGTGTCGACACGGTTTTGCATTTAGCCAGTGGGCAGGGGAAAATTGGTCAGGGACCTTTCGAGGTTGCTATTACCCGCAATCTGCTGAAAGCAGTCAGGCAGTCGGACGTAAAGCACCTTATCCATATCTCAATTGTTGGCATCGATAAAATTCCTTTCAGTTATTACAGGGCCAAGCTCGACACCGAAGCCTTGATTCGTGAAAGTCAGGTGCCCTATACCATTTTGCGGGCTACCCAATTCCATGACTTCGTTGAGTTTGGTCTGCGTAAGCTGCTAAGTTTGCCAATTGGGTTTGTACCAAAGAAACTACGACTTCAACCCATCCATCTGGATGCCGTTGTAAAGAGATTGTATGAGTTAGCCGAGGCTGGCAACCAGAATACAATTCTTAATCTGGGTGGTCCGCAGGTCTATGAGTTAGGAACACTGGCCAAAATCTGGATGCAGTACCGGCGAATTACCAAACCAATAGTATCGATTCCTATACTTGGCTCGCTGATGAATGCCATTGCTCAGGGAAACGCTACGTGTCCGGAAAAAGCAATCGGCTCAAAAACCTGGAACGATTATCTGGCTGAACACTATGGCTCCTGATAGTCAGATCGTTTGAGCTATATTCCAACAAAAAGGTCCGACTTTTCAGCCGGACCTTTTTGTTAAGGAAACCTCGGAAACTTGCTGAAATCGGGTTTTCGCTTTTCCAGAAAAGCATCTTTACCTTCTTTAGCTTCTTCCGATAAATAGTACAACAACGTAGCGTCGCCTGCCAGTTGCTGAATACCCGCCTGACCGTCAAGCTCTGCATTGAACGACGCTTTGAGCATACGTAGCGCAAGAGGACTTTTGTCCAATATTTTCCGGCACCAGGCAATCGTTACTTCTTCAAGCTGGTCGAGTGGCACGACTTTATTCACCAGGCCCATGTCCAGGGCCTCCTGCGCATCATATTGATCGCAAAGTAACCAGATTTCCCGGGCCTTCTTTTGACCGACTACCCGCGCCAGATAGGACGCACCGAATCCGCCATCGAACGAGCCAACCTTAGGGCCCGTTTGCCCGAAACGGGCATTCTCAGCCGCAATGCTCAGGTCACACACGACGTGCAGTACGTGCCCGCCACCAATGGCATAACCCGCCACCATCGCAATGACAGGCTTGGGAATACGACGAATTTGCATTTGTAAGTCCAGTACGTTCAGGCGCGGCACTTTGTCCTCGCCCACGTAGCCGCCATGTCCCCGTACCGATTGATCCCCTCCAGAACAAAAGGCTTCGCCCCCTTCACCTGTCAGGATGATAACACCGACCCGTTCGTCCTGCCGGGCCAGCTCCATGGCTTCCGACATTTCCCGGACGGTCAGGGGCGTAAAGGCATTACGTTTGTGCGGACGGTTGATACTGATTTTGGCGATTCCGTCGAAATAGCTGAACAGAATCTCCTCATATTCTTTGATTGGTTCCCAGGGGTAATTGCTTTGCATAGGTAATGATGAATGATGAATGAAGAGTGATGAACACTAATAGGTATTTATCACTCTTCATTCATCATTCCATAAGTGGTTTCGTGATAATGTACATCCCATGTATGGTCGGCCATCATGCGGACGGTGGCGAGGCAGCGCTCAAACGGGAACTTGCGGCCCCATTCATTTGGCCCAATCATGGAAAGAAGATCGGTACCATTCTTGCGTTGATAAAAGTGATAGGTGTGGCCAACAACGGGCTCGAAGCTCATCTGGGCCGAATAAATGCGCTCCGAAATCTCGACCCGATTACGAATGGCGGTTGCCTGTTCGGCCAGCAACTGCATTTGTTTATACAACTGGCTAAGTTGCATATCCGTCTGTTCACGCATGGCCGCAACGGCCCTCCCGGTAATCTTGCCCTTGTCTTCGGGCCGGATCACAGCACTACCCGCCGTGTGGGCATACGCCAGCAGACCAGGTGATTCGGCCACTTTGTCCGGCGAGATCGGATTGATAAATACCTTCGCTTCTTCCATAATAATTTGTTGGGAAACTGCCCGGCGAACACTTTTGTTCGCTGTCGTGGAATGACAAAAAATAACGCATATTTACATCGCCGTAGCGACGCTCATTTTGCAAAATTACAACGAACAGACATGGAAACCATCTTTCCCTCAATGGACCGACACGAGTTTTTTCGAATTGTCGGTACGAGCATTGGCGCCATTCTCCTGACAAACTGCGCAGCAGGCTGTGGGGATAAGGCTGGCGGTGATCCGACGCCTGATCCAAATCAGAAAGTTGACTTTATACTAAGCCTAAGTGATAAGGGAAACGAAAATTTAACGGTGAAGGGCGGCTATGTAGTTAGGAACAATGTGATTGTTGCGCAAACGAAAGCCGGTCAGTTTATAGCCGTGTCGGCAAACTGCACGCACGAGGGGACGCAATTAATCTATAGAGCCAACGATAATCAGTTCTATTGCCCGCTTCATTTATCGCGCTTCGATCCTACGGGAAAGGTACTTTTTGGACCGGCCACACAGCCGCTGACACAGTACATCGTTGAGTCAGATACGGCTGCGGGTACGATCCGGGTTCATACCTAATAACTAAATTTTTACGGCCTGTCGCGCCAGCAGTTTCCAGTCTTTATTCTGTTTA
Source organism: Spirosoma jeollabukense (assembly GCF_054777855.1). Lineage (NCBI taxonomy): Bacteria > Pseudomonadati > Bacteroidota > Cytophagia > Cytophagales > Cytophagaceae > Spirosoma > Spirosoma jeollabukense. The sequence goes on along the minus strand of NZ_BAAHAD010000010.1, from coordinate 24,811 downwards.
ATCCACACCAGCAACACAGCTAGTTTTGCCGTTCCGGGTGTACCTGAATTGGCGGTAATAGCTGACAGTTTATGGCGGACAATGGCCGTATTATCAATAACAGTGATCGTTTGCTCCGTCAGGTCAATTGTTTTGAAGTCGGATTCGCCACTAACCAGGGCGTCTACAAACGCTTTCTTGTCTTCCATTTTGCCATTTGAATGACCATAGGTCAGCGCATCGGCAGCCAGCGCTTCCAGCCCTCCCTTAGTTGGGTCGATCATCAGTGCGCGAAGTTTATCGACCGCCTGGCTAACCGCCTGTTCATTCGATTGGGCAACCCCATCTGTGGCTAGCAAACTACCTGCGATCAAAAAAGCGAAGAGAATGGTTTTTTTAAACATAATTGGTAAGGTTAATAAAAGGTTTGTACGATTTCGCAGCGACTACATCAGCTCGATCAGTCCGGCTGTGGCAGTTAATCAACCACTGGATAAAGCTACTAAATTTGCTCAGCTACTTACGTTCGCCGTCTGGCAGCCAAACTAAATTTTATCATTCTGTGATTCTCGATCCCACGGCGCCTGATCGCTGGCCAGTCCCCCAAACGCCTTATGAAGCGGATACGCTGGCATTTTGCAAGGCCTGGCTTAGTGATCAACCCGCGTTTACACTCCATACATCCGGTTCAACTGGCACGCCCAAACCCATCCATCTCACCCGAACACAAATGCGGGCCAGCGCTCATTTGACGGGTAAAACCCTGGGACTGAAGGCTGGCGATGACGCACTCGTCTGTCTGAATATTCACTACGTTGCGGGCGTAATGATGCTGGTCCGTGGGCTGGAACTAGGGCTACCCATGACCATCCTGGAACCATCCGGCAACCCATTGACCACGCTCGATCCGGCCACTACGTCCTTTGCATTCACTGCGCTTGTACCCTTGCAAGTACAAACAATTCTGGAAAGTGCCAGTGCTGACAAACTGGCCATTCTAAACGGAATGAAAGCTATTCTGGTAGGTGGAGCGGCTACAAGCCAGTCACTTGAAAAAGCGTTACAGGTCATAACAAGTCCGGTTTATGCTACTTACGGCATGACCGAAACCGTGTCCCACATTGCCCTACGTCGATTGAATGGCCCGGAAGCAACAGACGTATTTACGGCCCTTGATGGCGTTGCTCTTGGAATCGACGACCGGGGGTGTCTGCACATCACATCGGCCGCGACGAACTTTGACCGTATTCAGACCAACGACATCGTCGAGCTAGTCGATCCAACGCATTTCAGATTACTGGGCCGGGCCGACCGAACCATTAATAGTGGGGGCGTTAAAGTCCAGCCTGAGCAAGTTGAACAGGTTATTCAGCAGGTTATGGCCCACTTCATAGAATTGGACGGTTCAGCGACACGCCGTTTTTTTGTAGCCGGTCTGCCCGACGAACGACTGGGACAACGGATCGTCGTTATTGTCGAAAACGCTACGTTCCAGCCGCAATTGTGGGCACGGGTTCAGCAAGTTACTCGGGAAACACTAGGCCCCTATTCGGTACCGAAAGACGTATTCGTCGTTGATCGGTTTGCCGAAACGCCCACCGGCAAAGTTGATCAGAAAGCGACAATAGCGCGAATATCCTAACTTTACCCCACCGCTGTCCTATTGACAAAAAAGCATGTCGTTCAAAAATCTCCATATTCGCTATCAGACCGCCCGGTCGCTGCCCGCACCTTACGCTTATTTTTACACCCTGTCGCTTACACCTGTCGCCCATACTGCCATTCAGGTTGACCTCGCCATTACGTATCCCGACCGCGACGACATCGACGATGATGAATTAATTGCCGAAGGATACACCCGCGATGATGATTTTACCTGGGCGGGGCAGTTACCCAAACCGTGGCTGGAGACCGTAGTGAACCTGGTCAATAAAACCCGTTTGCAACCGCTCAATGAAGATGAGCTGGATGAGGACGATGACTTTTGGGACATGACCCTTGAAGCCGATGGCCGTAAGCAGGGCAAACCAGCGAAGACCGACGACTGGCAGTACGTTATCCAGGAACTCATTCAGGCGGCTTATGAAGGCATTGGTCGGGAACGTCCTTTTGAACTGACGTACCTGAATTTTGCCGGGCAACAGGGCATCACCGAACTACGGTTAACGGCCTCCTTTGCGAAACGTAGCGTCACATTGGTGAGTATTCAGAATCGGAGTGAACAAACGAAAACACTTCCCTGGTCGACCCTGCAACACGTAATGAGTGCTGTCTACAACCATGATTATGACCCCGATGACGCCCAGTTAAAGCGTCCGCAACGTGATGGGCAGTGGCTGAACCTTGGCACCGACGAATGGTATGATGTCAGTCCGTTTAAAGACCTGACCAAAACGCTGAAGAGTCTCCAGTAGCCATATACCTCCCCTCTTTTCAACCATGAACCGTGTTGGTTTGCAGCCATTCGTAGTACGTTTCCTTATGATGTTGCTGCTAGTCGCGGCAACTCTGACGACTCAGGCACGTATCATTCGGATTGAGATCACCAGTCGTCAATCCCCTACATTTGAGGGTAAGGTGTTTGGGCGTGTGGGCGCTTATGAAAAGCTCCGGGGCAAAGCTTATGGCGAGCTTGATCCGGCCAGTCCGCAAAACGCACTCATCACCGACATCGCCCTTGCCCCACGGAATGCCAGAGGGCTGGTCGAGTATTCGATGGATATTTATATCCTGAAGCCCATGAACCTAAGTCAGGGTAATCACAAGCTGTTTCTGGAAATAAACAATCGGGGTGGCAAGCTTTTCGGTGGATTCAATAACAGCACGGGTGGCAACGATCCCACCACAGCGGCTCAGGCTGGCGAGGGTTTTCTGATGAATCTGGGCTATACAATGGCCTGGAATGGGTGGGACCCCTCAGCCTCATCGAGCAATAACAACCTGACCCTCAGCGTTCCCATCGCGAAGAATACGGATGGCTCAACGATTACGGGGCCCTCTTACGAATACATTGTCTACGATAATGCTACGTCGGAAACGTATGCGCTGGCTTATCCGGCAGCGACCCTGATCAAAAACCAGGCAACACTTACGGTGCGGGAACATTTACAGGATTCCGCCAAAATTGTTCCGGCCAGTGAGTGGGAATACGTTAACGATCGAACGATTCGATTGCTGCCCGCTGGAACCCCCTTCCGGCAAAGTTCCATTTATGAGTTCTCCTATACAGCCCGCGATCCAATGGTGGCTGGAATAGGCTTTGCCGCCACCCGTGATTTTGTGTCATTTTTACGCTACGCCACCGCCGACGATTTTGGCAATCCTAACCCGCTGGCAGGTGATGTAAAACACACGTTTTCGTATTCGCTGTCCCAACCGGCTCGTTACGTAAATGACTTTCAAACGCTGGGTTTCAACGCCGATGAGCAGAAACGGCGCGTCCTCGACGGCATCGAAAACTGGATGGGGGGCGGCAGCGGCATTGGCTTGAATATCCGCTTTGCCCAGCCTTCCAGAACCGAGCGTAACCGGCAAAATCATTTATACCCCGAAGGCGTTTTCCCGTTCGCCTATCCCGTTATGACCGATTCACTCACCGGCAAAACGGCGGGCCGTCTGGCTCAATGCACGGCCACCAATACGTGTCCCAAGGTGTTCGAGATCAATTCGGCGAACGAGTATTGGGTAAAAGCTGCTTCGCTGCTGCATACCGACACGAGAGGAAACGACTTGCCAGACCCTGATAATGTTCGGTTTTTTCTCGTATCTGGTGCGCAACATGGCACGGGGAACGGGAACAGTCGGGGCCTTTGTCAACAACTTCAGAATCCGACTAATGCCGAACCGGTCCTGCGTGCCCTTTTTCTCGCACTGGACGACTGGGTTACCAAAGGGACACCCCCACCAAAAAGCGAAGTTCCCCGACGGTCAACTGGTATGGCCGCGTTGGCCATTCCTCAGCCTGGCTCTCAAACAGGCGTAGTTCCGCAGGCGGCCCTTGGCTGGCCCAGCATTCCCGGTGTTGTCTATACTGGTCTGATCACTACGCGGTATGTGCTCGATTTCGGTCCATCAATCCAACAGGGAATTCTCACTACGTTTCCACGCGACGTAGCGGGGCGCCCGACTTACATGAACTTTGTTTCTAAAGTGGATAAAGACGGCAATGAGGTTGCTGGTATTCGCTTACCACCCGTTGCCGTACCCACCGCCACGACAACGGGCTGGGCATTACGTAGCGCAAACTTCGGCGAAAATGACGGGTGTGAAGGCGCAGGACAAATGATCCCGTTCAAGGTAACGCAAGCCGAGCGCGTCTCAGCGGGAGACCCCCGGCTTTCGTTACAGGAACGATATCACACCCACGCTGAATACGTTGACGCCGTTCGAAAATGGGCGCATACGCTGGAAAAACAACGCTTTCTGTTAACTGCCGATATTCAGCAATACATCAAATCTGCCGAAGAAAGCAACGTATTAAGATAAGCCGGGTCAGATCGTAAACCAGTTTCAAGACGGTTTACCAATGATTATATAACAATTACTACTTCTTTCGTTTACCGGTTACAACCCATCGTAGCGAGCCTGAGTCTATACCTTCGACCGGAGATATTTCGTGCGTCAGCATGGCAACCAGGATCTAAAGATTCAATTATACATCCATCGTTTGTAAGCTTATGAAAACGGGACGCCTACCAGGATTGCCAGTGCTTTCTTACGGAATGATTCTGCTCACCTGTTTAAGTGCTTCAGGCTGTTTTAATGAGCCCAACTACCCAAACACTCCGCAAATCAGTTTCAAAGGTTTTAGCCGATATGTGCTTGAAGCGGGAACCGGTGTGGGTCAGCAAAAGCGAGACTCCCTGGTTATCACGATTGGCTTCAAAGACGGGGATGGCGATCTGGGCGATAATATACCAATTGATCCGAATGATTCGATTCGTTATAAACAAGCGGGTGGTTGGGGAAACTACAAAATCATTACGTATCGCCTTGAAAATAACCAATATAAAGAAGTACCCCCTGGTGAAGCCAATACCTTGTTTTTTCCTCAATTAAGCCGGGAAGGTAAAAAAGGGCCCATAGAAGGTGATCTGGAATTAGAGCAGATCTACCTGTACGGCACACAGTTCAAAAATTATCCTGTTAAGTTCCGCATTCAGATTCGCGATCGAGCGTTAAACCTGAGCAATGAAATAGAAACGGATACGATAAGCGTTCCTTTCCGGGAACGGTAAATGTTTTGCAAAAGTACTAGTTGCGGCTAGAGCTGTATCGTATACGTTTCATACTAAAAGACAACGTATCGTCAGGTTTTCTTTCGTCTTAGCAACTAGATAAACACGGCAGTCGCGCCAGTGCCTGTTGTTTTAAACGACACCAACTCCCACCTTTATCTGACCATAAAATTCAGCGCGTCGATTGGCGAAAGGCAATTGGTTTTTGATCCGTCATTTACTTACAGACTTTGTCACCATTATCCTGTAAAGAAGCATGGATACAGTCCGCCTTGTGGGTGCCTAACACATCGTTAGTATTTTGACTCGTTACGTTCTAACTTAGCTCTCGAACCTGTTTAACTACTCCTATGACCGAATACCAAACTCCTAAAGACCGGGCGTATACCGATAGCCTCATTAATTCAGCGAAAAAAGAGGCTGCGGCCTTCCTAAACCTCAAACATACGGCCGAGCGGAAGGATGGCGTCATTCCCATCAAGTATAGAGAACTGATGTCAGTAGCGGTTGCTCTGACAACTCAATGCGCCTATTGTATTGAATCTCACATTAATAATGCGGTTCAGGCGGGTGCCACCCGTGAAGAGATCGCCGAAACGGTCTTTATTGCGGCCGCGCTGCGGGCAGGCGGTGCGGTGGGCAATGGCCTTATGGCTATGCGTCTTTTCGAAGAAGCCAGTCAGGCAAATCCCTAAATTCGCTTATTTCGATAATTGCTCTGGCATAGGGTCATCAGCGGAAAGCAAGCAGGCATTTTCCGTTAGTTTAGCTCCGCGGCCATCGGCTGGTTGAGTAAGGGGAGCAATACGGTAAAATGGTCGTCCTGATCCTGGACAAGTATGTCGGTTTGGGTCAGCATCCGGTATTTGGCCGCAATGTTAGCCAGACCAACACCATTGCTGACACTACGTCCATTTTTACGCTGGAGGTTATTGCGTACCCGCAGTTGCCCGGCTTCTGTCGTACTGATTTCAATGAGCAGCGGGCGATTGGGCATAACAACGTTATGCTTGACGGCGTTTTCGACCAGCAGTTGCAGCGTCAGGGGGGGCAGTGAACTGGCGAGATAGCTCTCCGCTACGTTCATCTGCACGCTGAGTCCCGCGCCATGTCGCGTTTGCAGCAGGTGCACATACGACTCAATAAACTTTAGCTCCGTGCAAAGCAAAATCAGTTCCCGGTCGTTGGCCTGAAGCAGGTAGCGGTACATTTTCGACAGCTCATCGACGAACTGACTGGCTTGCGGGGGTGATTCTTCGATCAGTGCCGACAGCGCATTGAGTGAGTTGAACAGAAAATGCGGATTCACCTGGCTCTTCAGTGAATTGAATCGGATCTGCCATTGCGCTTTTACGAGTTCTTCTTTTTCCTGATACGTCTGTCGCCACTGCCGCAATACGTACCAGCCTTCATAGATGCTGACATACACAACGTAGTAAAACAGCTGGATACCCAGCGACGTGATGTAATCGACAGAACCCAGCCACCACGACTCCCGCGAACCTAGTAGCATGTGCAGACCAAATCGGGCGAAAACGGCCATGTTCACCAGTAAGGGCATCAGAAGCAGGTACATAAACAGCCGCTTCTGTGTACGTTCCAGACCCGGCAACTGGGCCTGCACCCGGAGGGCAGCCCCACGGCCCAGTTGCCAAAAGACAATACCCGCTACCAGTCCAACCAGCGTTGAATGGACAAGGGCAGTTGGCGTGGCTTCCAACCAGAAAGAAAGCCGAAAAAATACATTCCCGAACAAAAACAGGCCGATGGGACCAAGCCAGCGCAAGCGGGAATCGTTGATACGTATCATGTCAGAACACAACCAAGATGGACTGAGAATGAACCGACAAACTGGACCGTTTCACACGTATAGAAAAGGTGTACATAAAGAAGTAAGCACCAGGGTTTCACCTTAGCAAACTAACTAATAATCTCTTAATAGTCAAACTATTCCTTATCTAAAGGTGGCTCGATGAGGTATACGGTTGATCTGATATGGATGAAACCCGCGAAGCTTGGACTACATAAAAAGCGCAGCTTATAATTATACTACTGAACCGAGTGAGTTACGTCGATATACAGACTGCGTCTAACGTCTATGTTCAATCGGTTTCAGTCGCTCGTTCGTGATTATTTTGGCTTTTCCCAAAAAGAATCCAGAGGTTTCATCGTCCTTATTTTCCTGACGCTTCTTTGTCTGCTCATTCCATTTGTGTATCGGTACGTTGCCAGCCAGAAACCGACCGATACGTCGGCTACCGACCAGCGTAAACTCGACAGCCTCGTGGCCCTGATGCAGGCCGAAGAAGCCAAACAACCCCGCTTTAGTGACCGTTCTGATAAGGAAAAAACGACCGCTGAACGGTTTAGTGAGCCTAAGCTCTTCAATTTTGATCCAAACACCATCAGTGTGGCTGGCTGGCAGCAGTTAGGCTTACCGAAATGGATGGCCGAGCGGATTGAAAAGTACCGCAGCAAAGGCGGTCAGTTTCGCACAAAAGAAGATCTGCTTCGTATCTACGACTTCCCACCCGATCTCTACGAGCAGCTTGAGCCCTATATTACTCTCAAAGCATCTTCCCCATCGGGGCAGTTCGGCAAAGACCGCTTTGGAAATGCGAAATCCTATAACAACGAGCCGTATAAACCCACCGAACGACCAGCCTTTGCCGAACGTCCGGCCAAATTAGTGCTCCAACCGTTTGATATTAACACGGCCGATACCGCTCAATTGATTGCGCTGAAAGGCATTGGCTCTACCCTGGCGGGACGAATTGTTAAATTTCGAGATGCCCTGGGTGGCTTCGTTTCTACGGATCAATTTCGCGACATTTACGGACTGGATTCACTCGCGCTCAACGAATTACAGACATTCGGCAAGATCCAGTCTTCAGTCCGCAAAATTCCGATCAATACAGCCAGCGCCGACGACCTGGACCGTCACCCGTTTCTGTCACGTCGACAGGCGCAGATCATTGTTACGTACCGCGAACAGCACGGGGCTTACACCTCCGTTGAGTCATTGAAACCTATCCGGATTCTGGATGCCAAAACCATTGAGAAGATTGCGCCGTACCTGGAATTTTAACGTGAATTGAGCAACGTAACGGTAAATTGAGCAGATCGTATGCTTACGTTTGTTTACACAAAATCACGTAGTAGATTCAACCAGATGATACTTTCCGTACGCCAACTGCTACTTCTTTTCGGTCTCATTCCGTTTTGTTTTTCTCTAACAGGCACAGCGCAACCTATCCAGTGGCCGAATGGCGCAAAAGCTGCTATTTGTCTGACCTATGACGATGGCATGAGCAGTCAGCTTGAACAGGCCGTTCCTCTACTTACGTCGCTTAAGCTGCCAGGAACGTTCTTCCTGAATTCTGTCGCCACCAGCCAGATGGCCGACCAATGGCGGGAAGCCGCCCGACACGGACACGAACTGGCGAACCATACGTTGTTTCATCCCTGCCTGGGCGCCAAAGGTTGGAAACCCGCCTGGGCACTGGAGAATTACACATTTGATCGGATTCTGAAAGAAGTTCAGTCCATGAACACGCAGTTATACCTGCTGGACGGAAAATCGAACAAACGCACATTCGCCTTTCCGTGTACCGAAACAACAGCCGGTGGCGTCTCTTACGTCGATACGCTTCGTCAGTCGGGGCTGGTGAGTTATGGTCGTATGGGCGGATCGTCGACCGATGCGATCGTCACCAATTTCACTACCCTGGATTCCCTACTGGTACCCTCCTGGGCGGTGCAACCTACCAACACCGCCAATGACCTGATTACCTATGCGGAGAAAGCCGCACAGCAAGGAGGCTTAGGCATTTATATGTTTCATGGCGTTGGTAGCCAGTGGATTGCCGTGTCAGCTTCGGAACATAAAAAGCTTGTTGAGCATCTGGCCAAAAACAAAAAGACGTATTGGGTAACGACATTTGAGGAGGCCATGCGCTACGTTACTAAATGGCAAAAGAGTCATCCGTCAGCGAGCGTACGCAAATAGGGATTCTGGCGCGGGTGAACCGGATCGCCGTATCGACCCGCGCCAGAATCAATACTATCGTTTCGTCAGTAACACCACATTCTCGACATGATGCGTATGCGGAAACATGTCTACTGGCTGCACATTCGTCACAGAATAGCCTTCGTCTAAAATACCCAGATCACGGGCCTGCGTGGCCGTATTGCAACTTACATACACGATACGTTCGGGGGCCGCGCTGAGCAGCTGACGCGTTACGGCTTCGTCCATACCGGCGCGGGGTGGATCGGTAATGATCACCTCCGGGCGGCCGTGTTGATCGAAAAACCCATCGGTCAGTATGTCTTTCATATCGCCCGCCACAAAGGTCGTATTCGTGATGCCGTTGACCTCGGCATTGACACGGGCGTCTGCCACCGACGCTTCGACGTACTCCACCCCCACTACGTGCTGCGCCTGTCGAGCGACAAACAACGCAATGGTGCCCGTGCCGGTATAGAGATCATAGACCCGTTCGCGACCCGTTAGTCCGGCCCATTCGCGGGCAACCTTGTAGAGATTAAATGCCTGCTGGGCGTTGGTCTGGTAAAAGGATTTAGGCCCGATACGGAACGTAAGCTCCTCCATGCGTTCTTCGATGTACGGTTTACCCGCCCAATTTATGACCTCCTGATCCTGATAGCTATCGTTTTTCTTGGTATTAATGATGTAATTCAGCGACGTGATCTGCGGGAACGTAGCGTGTAAGTGGGTCATCAGCCCATTGAGCAGGTCGGGTTTGTCCTGCGCGACCTGCAACGTAACCATAACCTGCTGCGTAGTGTCAGCAGTGCGGATAATGAGCGTCCGTAGATAACCCGTGTGCACTTTCAGGTTATACAACGTCATGTCATGCTGAAAAACATACGCGTCAACGGCCAGCCGAATCGCGTTGGACGGATCGGGCTGGAGGTAACAATGATGGATGGGAAGCACCTTATCGAAACGGCCCGGCACATGAAAACCCACGGCTCTCGGGTCGATCAATTGATCCGAACTCACTTCCGACGCCGTTTTCCAGCGGCCTTCGGCGCAGGTAAATTCCAGCTTATTCCGGTAATACTGCGTTGGGTGCGCGGCCAGAATCGGCAGAATCGTCGGCAACGCGACTTTACCGATACGCGTCAGGTGATCGACCACCTGCTGGTGTTTAAAACCCAGTTGCTCGGCATACTGAATATGCTGCCATTTGCAGCCTCCGCAGGTGCCAAAGTGCTCGCAGAAAGGCTCAGCCCGCACCGGCGACCACTCATGAACACGTTCGGCAACGGCTTCTCGGTATTGCTTTTTGGTATTCGTAATGCGCAGATCCACTACGTCGCCGGGCGCGACCCCTGGTCCACCCGTAGGGTTTTCAACGAAAATAACGCCCTCTTCGGTACGCACAATGCACTTCCCCTCGGCGGCCACCGCATCGATTCGGACGCCTGCCAACCGTTCGGGTGTTTTATGAATCTTCCTACGCATATAGTCCTGAAAAACTGCTAATTTAAGCATCCGTTTTCGGACGGGCTCAATACCGAACCGTTTCTGTGTATGTTAAACTTGTACCGTACATCCTGGCTTTCCTTTATTTTGACCAGTTTTCTGCTGGTTATTAGCCACTTGTCCCAGGCGACTCACATTGTAGGGGGTGAGCTTGAACTTCGTTACCTGGGCACCCAGAGTGCCTATACGCACCGAATCAACCTTAATCTCTACTTCGACGATTACAATGGTGACGCTGGTGCCGACGACGGCCTCGTAACCGTTGGTATTTTTGCCAAGCGCACCAATCAGTTTATCGGCTACATACCCTTAAATCGACTCAGCAGCGAATACGTATCCTATACACGACCGGCCTGCGCCAATCCAACGCTGCGAACGCGGCTGATCCGACACAGTGTTGACCTGACGCTCGATCCGAACGTATTCAACGATGCGGGTGGTTATTATATGTCGTGGGAACGATGCTGCCGAAATGGGGCAATCGCGAACATCAACAACCCCGGATCAGCCGGTTCAACGTTCTATCTCGAATTTCCGGCCATCGCTAACGGCCAGACGCGGGTTAACAATTCCTCGCCGGTATTCGCCATCCCCAAAGGCGATTATGCCTGTATTGGTCAGCCATTTACCCTTGATTTCAGTGCAAAGGACGCCGACGGGGATAGCCTGACCTATACGCTGGTAACGCCTTATAATGGCTACAGTTCAATGGCCGTTCCGAATCCGGGCGCGCTCAATCGGCCAGTACCGCCCTCGTTTGCATCAGGGCCTTATCCACCTGTTCGGTGGATCAATGGCATTTCCGTCGCCAACGAAATTCCGGGAAGGGTTCCGTTGCGAGTAAATGCTGCGACAGGATTGCTTACGGTGACGCCCGATCGGGCCGGTCTGTTTGTGTTTTCGGTGGAAGTGGGCGAGTATCGAAATAAAAAATTGATTGGCCTCGTTCGGCGCGACTATCAGGTACTGGTTACGGATTGCCAAAACAACAATGCTCCCCAGCTCCTCTTTCGTCCGGCAGGTCAGAATTCGTTTTATAAAGAAGGAAACGTAGTGACCATTGCCGAGAAAGATACAAACTGCCTGAGTCTATACGTAACGGATATTAACCCTAACCAACGTATTACCATCACGAATATGAGTGGCTCCATACCCGGCCTGACCATCGCGCCCGGCGATTTGCAGACGCGTACCAGCCACGATACGCTGCAAGCCAGCTTCTGTTTCGGTCGATGCGTTGGCGATGGTAAACCCTTCACCCTGATGATTCGGGCTACAGACGATGGTTGTCCGCAGGGGCTTACCGATACGCTCAGCATCCAGTTAAATATCATCCCTTCGGCCAACAACAAACCCAAAGCCAGCACCGACTTACTTAATAATCTGGCGAAAGTGACAGTAGGATCATCGTTGACGTTCAACGCCTTTGGCACCGATATGGACAACGATAATGTAACGATCCAGGCCGTTGGGCGCGGCTTTGCACTTGCGCAGGCAGGCATGAGTTTTACGTCGGGTGCGGGCGTAGGGAAAGTATCCGGGCCGTTCGTCTGGAAACCCACGTGCACGCAGGCTACACGAACGTCCTATTTAGTTGATTTTATTGTAACCGACACCCGCTGCAACCGCAATCTGCGTGATACGGTTACGGTCAATCTGGCGGCTATCGGCATACCCAGTCAACCACCCACGATTAAAACAACCCTGGCTCAGCCAGTAGTCGAGTTGACCGTTAGCCCCAGCGACTCGACGGGTCATACTACGTTCGATGTGCTGGGCAATGACCCCGACCGAGATACGCTTCGCTTGACGGGGGTCGGGCGCGGTTTCGATGTAAAGGCGGCCGGGATGGAATTCAACAGCAAAACGGGTTTGCCAACCCTTGCGTCGTTGTTTAACTGGAAGCCAACCTGCGAGTTGATGGCCGGACGAACCGACGCTACGTTCGTTGTCGATTTCGTGGTGGATGACCGCTCCTGCCAGCCCAAACATACCGACACAACCACCGTTACTTTCCACGTTAAAAACCCGGAGGTAAACAACGAAATTAAGGTACCGAATGTGTTTACGCCCAACGGAGACGGCCTGAATGATTATTTCGCGGTGAAAGACATGCCCGAAAATTCATGCGCAGAACAGTTTAAATCGGTGGAGATTACGAACCGATGGGGCCAGCCGATCTACAAATCAACCGACCCGAATTTCCGCTGGTATGGCAACAACTCACCCGCAGGCACCTACTATTACCTCATTTTAACCACCAGTCGAACGTTTAAAGGACCGGTAACGATAATGAGGTGATAATATAAGGCGTGGAGGACGTAAGGCGTAGCACGCCTTCTTTCCTATCTTTGTGGCTCCATTATGAAAGATAAAATAGTACTTATTACCGGTGCTTCGTCGGGCATTGGCCGGGCATTGGCTTTTTCGTTCGGGCGCGAGGGAGCCAGCATTGTTATCTGTGCCCGCAAAGCTGAAGCACTTCAAACTGTCAGTGACGAACTACGTCAGGCTGGTATTAATGTCCTCTCCCTGACGGCCGATGTCAGCGTTGAGCAGGACGTCAAACTACTTATCGACCAGACCATTGCTCACTTTGGCCGACTCGACATCCTGATTAATAATGCCGGCATTTCCATGCGCTCCATGCTGGTCGACACCGATCCAGCTGTCATCCAGAAAGTGATGGACATTAACTTCATGGGAACGGTTTATGCAACACGTTACGCTCTGCCCTACATTCAGCAGGCGAAAGGATCGATTGTTGGTATTTCGTCCATTGCGGGCTACCGGGGCTTACCCGTTCGAAGCGGCTATTCAGCCTCTAAATTCGCGATGAACGGTTTCCTGGAAGCCGTGCGGACGGAGTTGCTGCACACGGGTGTTCACGTATTGACAGCCTGTCCGGGGTTCACGGCCTCCAATATCCGCGTTTCGGCACTCGATGCACATGGCCAGGCAAAAGGCGAAACCATGCGCGATGAATCTTCAATGATGAGTGCCGAAAAATGCGCCGACCACATTCTAAAAGCGGTGAAAAGTCGCAGGCGCGAACTCATCCTAACCGGTCAGGGGAAATTTACTGTCTTTCTCAACAAATGGCTACCGGGCCTCATGGATAAACTGGTTTACAATACGTTAGCCAAAGAAAAAGATTCACCACTGAAGAGTCGATAGTTGTTAGTCGTCAACGTCAGTTACTAACGACTATTGACTGATCACTGACGACTAAATAATCCACACATTATCCCGCCGGATGAAGTAAAGTTCGTTGTGCCAGAGCACACGGAGGTAGATGTCTTTGGTACCCAGAATATTGACCTTATGCCCTCGTCCAATAACATCGACTACGGGCGCAGCGGCCGATGGATCGGTACGTAGCAACACGCGATCATGGCTCGTAATACCTGACTGTACCCCTTCGGGCAGATTCGTAAAAACTAGTAATAGAAACAAATACACAAATACGATCCACTTCTGCCGTCCCGGCACTTCCTCCTTTCGAAGCCGCTTGATCAGCAGTACGCTGAACACATACAGGGCCGGAATCAGCAGAAAAATCAGGAAATAGATGCCGTATTTACGATAGAAAAGGTAGAAGTAATTGAGATCATCCGTTTCATACCCACTGAGATTGTTGGCACGGGCAATGTCATTCATTCGACGTAGCACGGCATCGTCGGGATGGCGCTCGAAATAAACATCCAGGTAGTAGAGCAACCGTGCCACATCGCTTTGCCGTTCGTAGGCACTGGCTAATTTCAATAACATCGGATCAGTGGCGGTATGTCCCTCGGCCAGGGCCATTTCATACAGGCGCGTTGCATTTACCTGATCGCCAGCAGCAAACAACGAATCGGCCCGCCGAAGAGAGTCGGTTGACACGATCTGGCCCAGCGCGTTGAGCGACAGAAAACAAAAAAATAGGCTTTTTTTGAGACGAATGGCTTGCAACGAATGAAATAAGGCCATAGTTTTGCACCACAAATAAGAACACCCCCTAAATGCCCCCTGTTCAGATAGGGAAAACTGTTTAGAGGATCTGGTAGCTCAGCTGGTAGAGCAATACACTTTTAATGTATGGGTCCTGGGTTCGAATCCCAGCCGGATCACTTAAGTATAAAAGAAACGGGAAGAGGGGGAAGAAAAGGAGAATGGATAAACCCACTTGCTCTTTTCTTCCCCCTCTTCCCGTTTCTTTTATTTAAAACGGCAAGTCGTTACTTTCTTCGTCGAAGGCGGAGTTAAACGATGCAGCAACCGGCTGGCTTTGTTGAGCCGGACGAGCCTGTTGTGCGGGGGCAGACCGGGGAGCGGGGGCAGAACCACCGTCACCTTCGGCTAATTCAATACGGAAAGCGCGAAGTTCGGTATACCAGCGTTCGTTGTATTCACGCGACTCAGCACTGAACGTAGCTTTAAGTGTATCACCATCTGCAAACTGTTTCAGATCAGCTACTTTGTCGCCCCAGGCGGTCAGACATACTTTTTTAGGATATGAAGCATCGAGTGTTTCAAGAACAAACTCCTGCTTACTCCAGGGACCTTTTTGGCTTTGTCCCGATACTTCGGGTAGAACTTTTATGAGTTTTCCGACTAATTCCAGTGCCATACTGCTTGGACTTTTAAACGTGATTTAGAAGGATAAATGTACGAAATTCTGTCCATTTTTGGGGTATTTCAGCGTAAAAAAGCAAAACTTTCCCGGCTTGGTTTGGACAAATATGGTAGGATTCCTATCTTTGCACCCGCTATTACAAATTGGCCATGTGGTGAAATTGGTAGACACGCCATCTTGAGGGGGTGGTGCTGCAAGGCTTGGGAGTTCGAATCTCCCCATGGTCACCCTTAAAAACGTCTAAATTGGGCCAATTTAGACGTTTTTTTGTTTTCGTGCCGCTGTAATGGCAACTATATGGCAGCGACTTCTGATGAGTAAGCATGGGTTGAATCGCTCTAAAACACCCAAACCCTACCCCTACAAAGAGCCATTTTTATCTAAGCCAGCGGATAATGATTTGACAAAACAGTGGGTTGTCGATTATAGTATTTAATTGGAGCAACGAGAGAAACTGGTTCGTAAACGTGTCGTAATCAGTGGCCCGGCCATTGAGGCCAGAAAGCGAGATACTGACAACGTAATAGCTATCCTAACGAAGGAATTAAAAGATAGCGCCTACATCGATCCGCTTGGCCAGCCAGAACCGTCTACATCACCGATCGATCTAAAAAAAGAGATAACGTGTAGTGAAGCCATTGATTACTATCTTGATACCGTTAGCCGTTCTTTATCGAAAGGCTCCAGGCGAACGTACAAAACATGCGGCAATGCCTTTCAAAATTAGTTTAAGGATAAGAAGCTGACGATAATGAAGCTTCGGCTTTTCGCCCCAAGTTTATAATTACACGGACTATCTGAGCCGTGAGCGTAAAATAGAAAATCGGAATTTCAATCAGCAGCGCGGTTGGCTAGTCTCTTATTTTGAGTTCTTCCGGAATGCAAAGTCATCTTAGTTTTCCCGGTTTTAGAAGCTGAAGTAGGCAAGAAAAAAGTTACCTCAGGTCATCGTATATCCTTTCGTCCTGATCAGATCGCCCAAATTGCCGATTATTTTAAGCAAAATCGAGACGATCAGTTTTGGCTATTTTTAGACTGTATCTATGTTATTATAAGTACTTACTGGAAATTAGTTTAGATTATTGTAACTTCGTTCTATGGGACGAGTGAATACACCAGCACTGACTGAAGTCAACAAAACTGAGTTGGAACAGCGGTTTCGCTCAGCCAAAAGCCATGCGTTGCGAATGCGCTGCCAACTGGTACTCTTAAAGGCCGAAGGTCGCCCTTCCAAAGAAGTGGCTGGTATCGTCAAGATGGGCGAAATGAGCGTCAACAATTGGCTTAACCGCTACAAGGCTGAGGGCATTGAGGGTTTGGTAACCAAGCCTGGACGGGGACGTAAGACGATCATCTTTAGCCAAGCTGAGCAGGATAGCGCCCTGGAGTTGATCAAAGCCAATCGACAGCGCTTACTAACCGCGAAAGCCGAATGGGAAGCCTGCCAGGGCAAGCCTATTGGCCGCGACGCCTTCCGGCGCTTTTTAAAAGGGCTGGTGGACGATACAAACGTATTCGCAAGCGAGTGAAAGCACAGCCTTCGGCTGACTTGTACCAGGATCGGCTGGCGCGGTTGGCGGTGCTGGAAGAGTTGGCTCAGCAAGTATAACTCTCATTTATGTTGGTGGGCCGATTGATAGAGTGACACTTTTCGCTTATCTTTGTGACATACTTCACCTTATCAGCCATGGCCTTACCTATTGCTTCCTCTACAGCCTTAACCGACCGACAGTCGCCTTTCGGCTTAGTCAGTTCCTCACGCCAGGGCGTACTACGCGCTCAGGTTGACGAAATTGCGGCTCTGGTGGGCCTGACCGATAAAGAGATGGCCTTCGCCCTCAACATGACACCCCGTAACCTACACCGCTTGAAGCAGGATCAACGCTTTGGGGTCGATGCCTCCGAGCGGCTCTTACTCTTGAGGAACTTATTGCTACACGCCTTGGACACTTTTGAGGGACGACACACAACGGTATTGCAGTGGATGCGAACACCAATCCGGGAACTAGCTAACCAGGCTCCGCTACAACTGCTGGATACGGTCACTGGCTTCGGATTAGTCGATGATGTGCTGGGGCGCTTAGACTACGGGTTGCCAGCCTAGCTACGTTGCTCACCAGATGATTAAAGTTTATCGCATTATCCGGGATAAGTACCGCCATGAGCCCTTATCCATCGAAGGAAGTCGGCTGTTTGGTGGCCGTTGGAATCCTAAAGGAATCGGCGTGTTATACGCCACTTCGACGCCGGAATTAGGCTTGGTAGAAACCTTAGCTCATGCTCCCGGCGTGCGCTACGAGGAGTTGCCCACCTATTGGGTGTTCACCCTGGAGATTCCGGATGAAATTCGCTATTACCAACGGCAGGAGCTACCTGCTTATTGGCAGGATGAAACCTACGAGCGCACCCAGAGTTGGTTACAGGACTGGTTAGGTACACCAGACCAGTTAGGCGTTGCCCTTCCTTCGGTCTTAGTACCGCTTTCGTACAACATCATTCTGCACCCCAAACATCCAAGTTTTACGCAGATTAAGGTGGTCAGTCAGGAGATTCAGCCCGTTGACCGTCGCTTATGGCGGATGGGGTAACCAGTAAAATCTTCCTGTTGCTAACTGGTATTTTGAATAACCGTATAATACGGATTAGCATTAATAGAAATCAAGGATTAGTCTGATATTTCAAAAGATTCATTCTCTTAAAAATGCTCCTTCCTGAGATCCGTTGTCGTTAGTGACAGCTAGATTAGGGACATACTTACAAAGGGGTATGATTTCCATCGCTATTCGGGAGATTGGCCTACTAAGCCTGTTTTTCATACTGATTCACAGCTGTCGGGCTAGGAACGACAACCCACATAGAGAAAATTCGCAATTGCCAAACCTGTAAAAGTCTGTTAGGCCAGGCTTATGCGCCGATAAATAATAATACCTCCGCTCAGCCGGTTCTTTACGGTACTATTGCAGCTTAGCCGCCTAATCGGTTTAGATATGAAAATCCATATACTTACCGCTACCCTGCTTCTGCTTACCTTACCTGCCTGTGCGCAGGTAGGTATTGGCACGGCCACCCCCGCTCCATCGGCGCAGCTTGATGTGGTCTCTACCAATAAAGGGTTACTGACTCCTAGGGTAACCAGCACCACCGCCGTAACAGCACCCGTTGAGGGTTTACTGGTCTATCAGACCGGTGGAACCGCTGGGTTCTATTACTACACCGGAGCTGCCTGGGTACAACTAGCGCCTAAACCAACCAATGCCCTGGGTCAGTCCATCGCCTTTATTCAAACGGCCAGGGCTTCCAATACGACTAGCTATATTACCACCCTATCGTACGCATCGCCTTCTCAAAACGATATCATACTGGTGACCCACAACTATAATCCTCCTAGTGCTGCTAGTGCGTATCTAAACAAAGCCGTGGGCGTGTATTGGACTGGATCTGGCTGGACTATTTACAATGAAGATTTATCTGCGATTGTCAATACGTCGTTTAATGTACTGGTTATAAAAATTTGATTCACTGACCCGGGTAGCCGCTTCCATCCAGTAATCGCCCGATTTTGGCTAGAAGCCAGGCCCGATGGTGGATCGACCACCTCAACTTTAATCAAACACTCAAACCTATACGATCCTAAGGGATGATGTGTTAGCACGCTTAGGCGATTTTTAAAAATTGGTCCTGTTGGCCAGCTTTATTAGCATGGCTCTCGCCTGGATGCGGTGAGGCAATGGTTGGTTGGCAGACTTGGTATACCGAATCCCTATGGAGTGGTGGCTGTTTGACTGGTCGATTACGGTTCGTTTAATTGCTTTGTGGAGAGTCAGCACACAAACTAGTAACGCTGCTTTGGTCAACGCGCTTAAATCACTGCGTAATGAATAAAGGAAAAATTGTATGCAACTTCCTGAGTTTGACAGATGGTAAAAAATAAAAGTCTCGCAAAATCGCTTTTTAAACGCTACACTCGCCAAGCCATCACTCGGTTTCGAAGCTGTTTGGCCAAGATCAATTCTAATCCAAGATCAAGACACAGTTTAAATATCTCTTCCAGGAAGGAAGAACGATCACGGCTCCCAACCGTGGTGAAATATTTTTTTACGACAGGTACTATAGCCTCGACAAAATCATCATTATAGTAGTGATCATTTTTTAAGGCCACCAGCTCATTGATAAATGCTTCTGGCAAATCGGCTCCATAGGTGAAGTATTTTAGGTATTTCAGGGCTGTCCCTTCGCCAAAAATCGCGGGGCCACTGATGCCCCTTAGCTCAAATCGCTCCAATCTCGAGGTTCTGGGATCGCTCAAATGGTAGGCTAGCTCAGTAAAATACTTCAACCGCACTTCAGGAATCGCCCCTCTTTCGAGTAAGGATTCGGCCAGCATTTCGCTGCATTCAAGCATCCCCATCCGCTCTTCAAAATCTTCATCGAGGCTAACCTCGAAATTGCCTAAGCGTTTGGCCCATGCTGTTTCCTGTGCGTTTAGTTTTACGCTCTGCATATTTATGGGATGATCGGTCGGCTCAATTTCGCTAATTCAGGGAATATTTAAATTGGTCTAGCCCATCCACACCAATAATTTTTACCAAACATTTGGATGTTGGAGGATAAAAATCAGTAATTCAGGCACAAACGGAAAATCAGGCGCAAACGAAAAAGCAGCAGGATAACAATTTGATAACGATGATATCGGTGACCAATGGAATATGGGGAGTCTAGTTTATTGAGTAGCGTGTCTCAAAGCCTATGCTGACCCATTGGATTAACGAGCTAATGAATTTACTGGCCGGTAATAGTCGCTATGTCCGTTACGGTCGTTTGACGCAATTCATTTTTGTGCTGCTCGCGCTTATTTTTTTGACAATCCCTATTGTACTGATGCTGGTTATTTGACCCAATTAGCCACCTTTTTGGCTCTAACTAATCTCGGGTAGGTATTCGCATTTTACAAACGTACGACCAATTTGACTTGCTATTTTTTACTGGACGCGGTTCCCGGGACAGAAAAGCTAAGAAACATCGTCTGGAAAAAGATAGTACAATCAGAGAAAACTCAAACCTTGTGTCTGTATAATTATCTCAAAAAAGGCTCCCCGAAATGAGATGTTGAATCGTGGTCATAAAGTCAAGTGATGGATTCAGTACAAAACGGCAAACGTACCCAGTTGTGCGCCTGATCCCGCAAAACATACCCTCTAAACGATCGGTTAGGCTCCTGATCCGTTACCTGCTTCTTATGACCGCTACTAACCCATTTCAACGCTACGACGAAACCGACGACCGGCAATTTTACCGGCAGCCGCGCCTGGTCAACCACATTGACGAGGCTGCCCTCCGGGCCACCATCAACTTATATGCTGAGTATTTGCCCACTGGGGGCAACATTCTCGATCTAATGAGCAGTTGGGTAAGCCATCTGCCAACCAACATCCCATACGGACGAGTGGCCGGACTGGGCATGAATGAGGTCGAGTTAAAGGTCAACCCACAACTCACCGAGTACGTGGTACAGAACCTGAACCAACTACCCAGGCTCTGCTACGGCGACAATACCTTCGACGGTGGCATGGTCACGGTGTCGGTGCAGTACCTGACGCAGCCGGTGCTGGTTTACCAGGAGATGGCGCGCGTGCTGCGGCCCGGCAGTCCGTTCCTGA
Organism: Spirosoma jeollabukense; assembly: GCF_054777855.1. Classification (NCBI taxonomy): domain Bacteria; kingdom Pseudomonadati; phylum Bacteroidota; class Cytophagia; order Cytophagales; family Cytophagaceae; genus Spirosoma; species Spirosoma jeollabukense. The sequence continues at coordinate 3,805 of NZ_BAAHAD010000010.1, read as the reverse complement.
CCGTGTTCTCCAATCGCCTGTTTGCGACCAAGGCCGTTGCCATTTGGCAATCGCTCGATGACCAGGGCCATCAGCAGTTGGTGCGTTGGTATTATGAGCAAACGGGCCTGTTCGGCCACATAAAGGTCTTGGATCGTAGCCCGGGTGGGGGGCGTGATCCGCTGTTTGCGGTGGTCGGCTGGGTTAAAAATGAGACGGACTCAACAGCTGACTCATACGGTATTGGTTCGATAAGCCATTAAGGGGGAGTGCCCCCATTCATACGAGATGGTCCACCAACAATAATTTATACAGCTGGTCCATGTGTTACGAGGTCAAGTAAAGAAAACGCTCCTTACTGAGACGTAGAGAGATTTGCGTACTCGTAATTCGGGCAATTGATGAGGCACCCTACGCTATGATTTGTCCTGAAATCATCCGATTGTGCAAGCACCATTGAATGCTCAGGACAAGTCACTTGGTGACGAGCTTACTCCTCGGCTGTTCCCGTAAACAACTGCACTAACTGCTCTGAAGCAGTTGGGCTGTGCATCCAGGCCACCGTCTCTATCGCTTCGCGGGCCTCGGCGGAACCACGAGCCAGCATTCGCTTTTCGTATGCTTCAATTGCCGATTGCGTATCTAGATACGTGGAGCTGGTTAAGCATTCGCTTAAATCCAGCGCATCCAGCATGGCCAGGTTTACCCCTTCACCGGTGGGGGGAGCTAGGTGAGCCGCATCGCCCAGCACCGTAATACTCGAGTGAGCCGCCCAGCGTTGATCGAACGGCACACAGTATTGCGGACGGATGAGAAAAGGGTTGCCTACATGGTCAAATAATTCGAACCAGATGCGACTCCAGTCCGAAAACTCCTGCTCAAACCAGGCCGACCGTTGGCTTGAGTCCGAAAAATTGATCCCATTCTGTTTGACCCAGTTTTCCGGCAGTTTCAGACTCACGTAAAAATCAATACTGCCATCGCCTTTCGCTGATACGTGCATGTATTTCTCGTCCGCATGCACGTAAATCTTTCCTCCTTTCAGCAACCCATATAGGGTCGGTGCCGTTACGGCGGCATCGTCTACATTCCCCTGCAAAATGGTCGAGCCCGCGTAAAAAGGGATCAGCGGGGTAAGCGCCGACCGAACTTTAGAGTTGGCCCCATCGGCTCCGATCACCAAATCGGCATAGGTGCTTGTGCCATTTTTAAACGCTAATTGCCAACCCTCACCTACCGGTGACAAGCTTACCAACTGAGCGTCCCAGACCACCGTATCGGCATGCAGCGAATCCATCAAAAGATTCCGCAAATCCGCCCGGTCAATCTCGGGCCGGAACAATTCCTGATCAAAGTCTTTCGTCTCGGGGCGGTCATGTTCATCATAGAGGATATTTGCCTGCTTATCCAGCACGCGGCCTAAGTCAGCCCCAGGCCGGTAGGTTTGTTTAAACTGATCCATCAGCCCGGCGGCTTGAATCGCTTTAAGACCCGATTCAAAATGCAGGTCAAGCGTAGCGCCCTGTACCCGGACCGAGCGATTAGCATCTCGTTCATATACGGTTACGCTTACTCCTTTTTGTTGAAGCAAACGGGCGAGTGTGAGTCCACCGGGACCACCGCCAATAATAGCTACTCGTTTAGTATCTACTAACATACTTTCTGTTTTTCTTAAATCATTCTTTACGCTCACAAAATTGACCCTACCTTTAGGGTTAAAATAGCCCTAATCAATAGATTAATAGTCATAAATGAAAATAGCAATCACTGATGACGGGGCAGGCATTGCGCTGAAATTTGCCCGGGCCATTGGCGCCACCATCCGGGGGCGTTTTATCGACATCCCCGAAACCAAGGGAGGAGGTTATATTACGGGTTTCTCCTGGGGTAGTGATCTGCGAATGATGATTCGCTATTATCATCTGAAGGACGATATTATTATCGAACGAACCAATGAGTTAATTGACGGGCAGGATGAGGTGGTCTTCCAACTGAGCGGCATTTTTCCCTTGCCTACGCAGGCCGAAAAACAGCTATCAACCGAGCAAGCTACGGTGTTGATCTGTAAGCATGCCCTTTCATCCATTATGGCAATGCCTTCCGATACAGCCTTTGGCAGTGTGACGATTGCGGTTTCCAAGCCGTATCTGCGTCAGCTTTTTGGCCAAATTGATCATCCCATAGTCGCCAGTGTGTTGGAAGCTGGCGATACATTTATCATGGAAACCGGCATTTCTTCGCAGATTATCAATGCCGCTAGTGATATGCTACACTCACCCGTTGCGCAAAGCCTGGAAAGCCACTTTTACAAATTGAAATGTGAAGAGTTGCTCTGTTATACGTTTAGTTTGTTGATGCAACGCGAAGCCCTTCCCCTGAGTCGGATGCACATAGAGGATATCAAAGCGATTTATGCCGTTAAGTACCATCTACAAAATCATTTAAGCGAACCACCCCATATCGCGGCCTTAGCCTGGGAAGCAGGCATGAGTGAACCCAAACTACGAAAGTTGTTCAAGCAAACGTTTGGGAAAGGGGTTTTCGCGTATTATCAATCGGCCCGCATGCAGGAAGCGGCCCGGTTGCTGAATGAAAACGGCTTAACCGTCTCGGAAGTAGGTTATCAACTAGGCTTTACAAACTTAAGCCACTTTTCCCGCGTGTTTGAGCAACATCTGGGTATGAAGCCAAAGAAATATTCGGTACTGTAAGCGGATGGGCCGAACAGCCTATAAGTAGCACTTTCGTCCTTTAAGGGCTATCTGTTTAAAAATAATTTATTCTTAAATAACCCTGATTTTACTACCTACCAAATACGTTAGTATTTAACCGTGTGTCGAACTGAGTGACGAATTAAGTTGGAGTCAAACGTTTGCAGTTATGCGTTCGACTCCGACTAAGCCAATAAAACTTGTAGTATGATTGCGTTATTATTGGTTGCTCGTCTTCTCGTTGTCGTAGGGATGTACTACGCGCTACGGAAAGGTCGTAAGGACTGGTCTCTGTTGCTGGGTGCTCTCATGTTTTTACTGACATTTATTGATTACAGTTTGGATAGGAATTGGTTTTAGGCAGCCCTTCAGATTGGCGTGATGTTGGTGTTTCTTTACAGATGGTTAGTATATAGAAAATCAAACTAAGCCAACGCTCACGTTTACGGACTGCTACAGATTTCGGTCCCTAAGTAGTTGGTTGTACTTGACAAAAATGTTGCCTATTCAACTGTCTTATAAAAAGGCTCCAACTTGAGACTAGGTGATCTTCAAATAGATGCTGTGTAAAGGGGGCGTTTAGGGTGATTGATTAATTTCCTCTATTTTCCCACAGCAAACATGAACTTGGTGACACATGCGGTTTGGAATGATCCTTTTCCTACTATGTATAGGGGGGCCTTGCTTGGCCCAAACTCAACAAAGCGTCAGTTTTACCAACAATAACCAGCTATTAGCTGGCACGCTCACGATGCCTCCAGGAAAGGGCGTTCATCCGGCAGTACTTATTGTCTTGGGTAGTGGCTCTAGCAATCGAGATGGGGAGATAGAGGGGCTTAAGCCCTTCTAAGCATTGACGGCCGAACTGGTCAAAAAGGGATTTGCTGTGTTAAGGTATGATAATCGATCTAAAGGGCGATCACCAGGAAAGCCAATCGAAGAGTCTACTACGACAGAATTGGCTTCAGATGCGCAAGCGGCTTTTAGATTCTTGAAGGGTCATAAAGAGATAGATACCCGACGAATTGGAGTAATCGGGCATAGTGAAGGAGCGACTATTGCCGCTATTGCTGCTTCAAGGATTCCGAAAATCAGATGTTTACTCGCTCTTAATG
>NZ_BAAHAD010000009.1:0-231935 GCF_054777855.1 Spirosoma jeollabukense | reverse complement strand
CACGGTGCACTATGCCCTGCTGGATCGGAACGCCCCCCCGCAGGTCCTGAAGGGCTGGGTTCAGATCCTCAGAGAGTCGGTATCCCTCAGATAAGTAAAAAACTAAAGAAGGCCGGTTCGATAACCGGCCTTCTTTAGTTTTTTACTTCATGTTGTGATATACCGTCTGCACATCCTCATCCTCTTCGATACGTTCGATGAGTTTTTCAACGTCAGCGGCTTCTTCGTCCGTCAGCTCTTTGAAATCGTTTGGAATACGCTCGAATTCAGCCTGTTTGATTTCGTAGCCTTTTTCTTCCAGAAATTTCTGGATACTACCGAAAGCCGTAAACTCACCGTAGATGACGTATTGATTGGTTTCCTCGTCGAACTCAATATCATCGCCCCCAACATCAATTAGTTCGAGTTCGAGTTCTTCCTGATCAACGCCATCTGCCGGAATCCGAAACACCGATTTGCGGTCGAACATAAAATCCAGCATCCCCTGCGTACCCAGGCTGCCACCCAATTTATTAAGGTAACTGCGTACATTGGCAACCGTACGATTGTGGTTATCGGTAGCTGTTTCGATTACCAGCGCAATGCCGTGTGGTGCATAGGCTTCGTAAACGATTTCTTTGTAGTCTTCCTGGTCTTTCGACGATGCTTTTTTGATGGCCCGGTCTACGTTCTCCTTCGGCATATTAGCCGCTTTGGCGTTCTGGATAATAGCCCGAAGCCGCCCATTACTATCAGGGTCAGGACCACCGCTTTTAACGGCCATCACAATATCTTTTCCGATGCGGGTGAAGGTCTTGGCCATCTGCCCCCACCGTTTCATTTTCCGGGCTTTCCGGTATTCAAATGCGCGTCCCATTGTTATAGGTTTATTAAAACACAGAGAACATAGCGTTTTTACACGGAGGCAACGGAGTTTCTTTGTGTTCTCTGTGTAGCCTCCGGTATCTATGTATTTGTCTATATTATTTTTTCACAAACTCTTCTTCAAATTCAATAATCTCCTGCCCACGTAACAGGTCGTCGAAGGTTTCGCGCTGCCGGATAAGGTACGGTTTACCTTCATACACCAGCACTTCGGATGGCCGAAAACGGGCATTGTAGTTCGACGCCATGCTGAAGCCATAAGCGCCCGCATTTTCGAACGACAATACGTCGCCGGGTCGAACTTCGGGCAGTGGACGATCCGTGGCGAACGTATCGGTCTCGCAGATGTAGCCTACAACATTGTACACTTTTTCTGTTCCTGATGGATTCGAGATATTTTTGATGTCGTGATACGCGTCATACATCATCGGCCGAATCAGGTGATTCAGACCCGAATCTACCGCAGCAAATGTCCGTGTTGGGTTTTCTTTAACAATATTGGTTTTGACCAGCAGGTGACCGCTTTCGCTTACTAAAAACTTACCCGGCTCGAACCATAATTCCAGATCGCGACCGTATTGCTGACAAAAATTCTGGAAAGCTTCTGACACCTGACGACCCAGTTCTGCTATATCGGTTATGTGGTCACCTTCTTTGTAAGCAACTTTGAAGCCGCTGCCAAAGTCAATAAAAGTAAGATCGGGATAATCGGTGGCGAGGTCAAACAGAACGTCGGCCCCTTTCAAAAAAGCGTTGGCATTCTTGAAATCTGAACCCGTGTGAATATGTAATCCAGCAACTGGAATCTGATATTTTTCGACAATGGCAAGCATATCAGGCCGTTGTAGAATGGAAATACCGAATTTGGAATCGGCATGACCCGTCGAAATTTTGATATTGCCGCCCTCGCTGATGTGCGGATTGATACGAATACTAACCGGGACCTGACTGCCGTAGGTTTGCCCAACCCACTCCAGCAAGGGCAGGCTGTCCACGTTCAATTGTAAGCCCATATCAACGGCTTCGCGGATTTCCTCGAACGATACGCCACTGGGTGTAAACATAATCTGGCCCGGCTCAAAGCCTGCCAACATGCCCAACCGCGCTTCATTGACTGACACCGAATCCATTTCGACGCCCTGCTGCCGCATTAATTTCAGAATTGATACGTTGGTCAGCGCTTTAGCGGCATATTTAATCTTTAGGTTAACCCCGCTGAAAGATGACCGGAGCAAGCCGATTTTTTCGATAATTTTGTCGGCGTCATAAACATAGGCTGGTAAGCCAAATTCGTCGGCAATGGCCAGTACATCAACACCCTGAATTGTGTATCGTTGGTTTGAGAGCTGCATATTTTCAGTAAACGAGCCGCAAAATTACGCCATCTTTCCACCATGTACAAGATTCGTTCTTACTTCCTGATGCTTACTCTTTTAAGCATCTATTCATCATTTGGCCAAAAGCCTCAGCTTGTTCCGCTGAGAATCGATCCGTCAGATGCGCCTTCAACCAAAACTAACCCGTCTGTACTTCAGGCCGGACCAATGGTGGGGTATTCAGACATGCGCGAAGTGAAGCTCTGGGTGCAGACCAAAAAAGCCGCCAAAGTCCAGATTCGATACCATGAGGTTGGCAAACCGACACCGGCTTATTTAACCAACGAAGTCTTTACGAACCGGCAAACGGTTTTTACAGCCCACCTGCTCGCCGACAAGGTGGAACCCGGAAAAAAGTACGAGTACGACGTGTTGGTAGCGGACAGAAAGGTGAGCCTGCCCTACCCGACTCAGTTCCAAACCCAAAGCCTGTGGCAGTGGCGGGTGGACCCACCGGCGTTTCGCTTCGCCGTCGGAAGCTGCACATACGTCAACGAACCTGAGGTAGATCGCCCTGGCAAACCCTATGGTGGAGGCTACGAAATTTTTTCGGCAATATCGGCGCAGAAACCTGATTTTATGATCTGGTCCGGCGACAATACGTACACCCGCGAGGTGGACTGGAACAGCCGGACGGGTGTTCTCCGGCGTTACACACATACGCGTTCGTTGCCCGAAATGCAGCCGTTGCTGGCCAATACGCATAATTATGCCCTGTGGGATGATCACGATTACGGCCCAAATGATGCTGATCGGTCTTACTGGCTGAAACCGGTCACGCTCGAAGCGTTCAAGCTGTTCTGGACGAACCCGAATTATATTTTCCCCGAAGGGTGCGCCGGTACGTTCTTCTGGAATGATTGCCAGTTTTTTCTGCTTGATGATCGGACGTTCCGCGCACCCAACGATATGCCCGACGGTCCCGAGAAAGCGTATTACGGTGAAAAACAAATGCAATGGCTGGTTGACGCGCTAACGTTCAGTCAGGCAACGTTTAAGTTCATTGTATCGGGCGGGCAGATTATCAATCCGACCAAAGCCTTTGAAAATTATTCGATCTACGGCACCGAGCGCGACCGTCTGCTGAAAGCCATTACCGACGCCAAAATTCCGGGCGTGCTGTTCATCACCGGCGATCGACATCATTCGATTTTACACAAATTGGATCGGTCTGGTACGTATCCGCTGTATGATTTGACCATCTCACCCCTGACGTCCTCCGTTGCCCAACCTCGCGCCGATGAGCTGAAACAGCCTACCTATGTAGAAAATACAGTAGTAACGGAACGAAATTTTGGTCTTCTGAACATTAGCGGCCCCTTAAAAGACAGACTACTGACTATCAAGGTGTATGACCAGAAAGGCACCGAACGCTGGAGCCGCGATATTAAGGCGAGTGAGTTGAAATAATGCACTAGTCTCACCGGGTTAAAACCCGGTGCAAGTCATTTTGAGTCATCTGCGCTGGGTTTTAACCCGGCGATAATTTAAGTCTCCATGACCATCCATCAATTTCCCGATTACAATACGTTATCAAAGTACACGGCTGAGCACATTGCCGCCATCATCAACCAGAAACCCGATGCCTTGCTCTGTCTTGCATCGGGCGATACGCCCGTCGAAACATTTCGTCAGTTTGTCAAGCTTGCGCAGGATGAGCGCGTCGATGTGAGCCAATGTACATTCGTGGGCTTAGACGAATGGGTTGGCTTTGGCCCCGAGGATGTTGGTAGTTGTTCCAATTACGTGTTTCGCGACCTGTTCACGCCACTGAATTTGCGCCCGGATCAGATTCATGTTTTCGATGCCAAAGCGGATGATCTTGGGGCTGAGTGCGCCCGTATAGATGCTGTTATTGATTCTCGGGGTGGATTGGATTTGCTGCTCGTGGGCATGGGCATGAATGGACATATTGCGCTGAATGAACCCGGTACGTCCTTTAAACTGGGCTGCCACGTGTCTGAATTAGCCGAAAGCACCATAACGGTTGGGCAGAAATATTTCGCGAAAGAAACCGCGCTGAGCCAGGGCATTACGCTCGGTTTACGTCATCTGACGGAAGCCAAAGAGGTGATCTTGCTGGTCAGTGGAGAGAAGAAAGCACTTGTGCTACGTGACGCGCTGAAAGGCCCGGTTACAGAGCAGGTCCCCGCCAGTATTATGCAAACGCACGCGAACGGGCAGGTTTGGATAGACGAAGCCGCCGGAAGTTTCCTGACCAATTTTTGAGATTGTGGCCTGAAGTTCGTAGTTTGAAGCTATTCGCAGGAGTTTCTTAACAAGAAACTCCTGCGAATAGTCTGTATATACCTCATTTTGAGGTGCTATATCAACAAACGGCAAACACTATTGACTACTTCTTCCTCTCCAGCGGTTCCTGTTGTCTCCCGACATACGGAGGTTTTAGCCGGTATTTCAACGTTTCTGGCCACGATGTATATCATCGTTGTCAATCCGGCGATCTTGAGTCAGGCCGGATTACCGTTTAGTGGCGTACTCACTGCTACGGTCTTACTCTCCTTTTTTTGCAGTCTCATGATGGGCCTCTACGCCCGCAACCCGATTGTTGTGGCGCCGGGCATGGGCATGAATGCGTTTTTCACGTTCACGGCGGTCAAAGGGATGGGACTACGACCCGAAGTTGCCCTCGGAGCGGTGTTCTGGGCGGGTGTGCTATTTCTCGTCATGTCGCTCCTGAATGTCCGTTCGGCTATTGTGCGGACAATTCCAGTGCCAATACGTTACGCGGTTTCGGCAGGTATTGGGTTATTTATTACGTTGATTGGTTTCGAGAATGCGAAGTTCATTATTGCAAATCCAGCCACGTTAGTCAGTATTGCCACCTTTAATGATCCCATTGTACTAACGTTTATTTTCGGTTTGCTACTAACGAGTGTATTAGTCGTACGCGACGTACCCGGCGCCATTATTATCGGTATTGTGCTAACTACGCTAGCGGCCTGGCCCATTGGCCGGTACTGGGGCGATGCATCGGCCGTTAATTTCGGGCAGAAAACACTGGTGAATTTTCAGGGCGTTCTGGCGGCACCCGACTTCTCGTTGATTGGCAAACTGGATCTGATGGGGTCGCTGCAATGGTCGCTCTGGCCGGTCATTTTTGCCTTTGCCTTCACAGACCTGTTCGACAGCCTGTCCACGTTTGTGGGCGTCGCGGAAGCGGGGAACTTACATGATGCCGATGGGCAACCGCGCAACCTGAACCGCTCCCTCCTGACCGACGCCGTGTCTACTACGTTGGCGGGGTTTCTAGGCACGAGTCCCGGAACGGCTTATATCGAGTCGGCGGTGGGGATTGCGCAGGGCGGTCGTACGGGGTTAACGGCGGTAGTAGCGGGTTGCTGTTTTTTGCCATTTCTGTTTCTTTCTCCGGTCTTATCTGTTATTCCATCCATTGCCACCGCTCCGGCTCTCGTGCTGGTTGGGGCCTTTATGATGAAGCCTGTTACGCGCATACAGTGGGACAAGTTAGACGATGCGTTGCCCGCGTTTCTGGCGCTCGTGCTGATTCCCTTTAGCTATTCCATAACCCAGGGCCTAATTTGGGGATTTCTGTCGTGGACGGTCATAAAAGTGGCGGTGGGTAAAAGCCGGGAAGTGCCCCTTGGCTTATGGATTGTCGACGTATTTTGCGTATTGGCCTTGACGGCTGGTCATTGATCTTAAGATTAATTTATAATGAGAAAACTGTTCCTGATTGCTTCTTTTTTCACTCTTTCAACCGCCGTTGCGGTACTCCTTCCCTCTCTCACTTTTGCCCAGCGGTACAAACCTCGCTCCATCACGGGTTTGTTAGGCGCTTTTGGCGCGGAGGTATCGTTAGTTAAAAAAGCTATGCATAAGCCTAAAAACGTTATCGTTGATGGTATATCCTTTACAACTGGACGTATTGGTAAACAGCGAGTTGTGGTCGCAGAAACTGGCATCGGCAAAGTTAATGCCGCGATGACGACAGCCCTGATGCTTGACCATTTCCGGCCAGCCCGGGTGTTGTTCACGGGCATTGCAGGCGGCACCAATCCAGCTCTTCAACCAGGCGACATTGTTATTGCCAGCCGAACAGCTCACCATGATTATGGCTCCATTACCGATAAAAACACACCAACCAGGCAAACTCGCAATGCAATCACCAAAGAGTTTAACCCGGTCTATTTTCTGGCCGACTCAGTGCTGCTACATCTGGCCGAGAACGTAGTGAAACGTGTCCCGTTAGAAGGTATTCCGCTGGCATCGGGCGGGGTTTCGGACCGGCCAGTCAAGGTAATGACGGGTACGGTCGTTACGGGCGATGTCTTTGTCGCTTCGTCGGATAAAGGAAAAAGTCTTCGAGCTGATTTTGGGGCCGACGCTACCGAAATGGAAGGTGCAGCCGTGGCGCAGGTATGTTATCAACTTCAGGTACCACACCTGATTATCCGTAGCCTGAGCGACCGCGCTGATGCGGAAGCACACATTGCCTACGACAAATTTTATCCCACGGCTGCCCGAAACTCGGCCAATGTAGTCATCGCGCTTATTAAAGCGTTGTGACATACGTAGCGTTTCAGGCATTACGGCAATCCGCTGAAATGCACGAACAGAAAAGCTTAAAATCTCCGTTACCTCACAGACAGTCAAACATCCTGGCCCTTTTTTCAGTCATATTTAGTTACTACTAAACACATTACATTTGCTACTCGACACAGATACTTCTCCACAAACCAATCCGTTTCAATCGTTCTGGTGGGCTGGTTTTGAATGCACAGATCAACTCAACTGTTTTGGTAACCGCGTTGATTTTCTACCGCTGACCGGACATTTACAACTTCTCGAAACAGATTACGAACGATTGAATCCGTTCAATATCCGAACCGTTCGGGAAGGCATTCGGTGGAGCCAGGTTGAAAAAACGGCCTATCAATACGACTGGAGCACGGTTGAGCACATGCTGACGGTCGGTCATCGCCACGGCATTCAGCAAATATGGGATCTCTGTCACTTTGGGTATCCCGACGATCTAACGCCCTTGCATCCGATGTTTGCCCGTCGGTTTGCTGCTCTGTGCCGGGCATTTGTTCGCTTTTACCGTGACCGATATCCTCATGAAACGTTGATCGTAACGCCCATTAACGAAGTTAGCTTTATGTCGTGGCTGGGGGGCGACGCACGCGGTACGTCACCCTATTGTACGAAACAGGGCTGGGAAGTAAAACTCGGACTTATGCGGGCGTACATTGAGGGGGTAGCGGCCATGCGGGAAATTGATCCAACTATTCGCATTTTAACGACCGAACCGCTGGTGCATATGGTCCCACCTGTAAATGCCACCAGGGACCAGATTACAGCGGCCGCCATCGCCGACGAAAATCAGTTTCAATCGGTTGATATGCTGGCGGGGTACATTGCTCCGGAATTAGGCGGCTCACCCAAATACCTCGACCTGCTCGGCTTCAATTACTATTACAACAATCAATGGATTAACGGTACAGGTCAATTTCTGGGCTGGAATGATAGGGTTCCTGACCCGCGCTGGTCACCGTTCCGGCAGCTTCTGATGACAGCGTACCGGCGTTATAAAAAACCCATTGTGTTAACAGAAACCAGCCACCCTGGAATAGATCGGCCAGTCTGGATTGAGATGATTGGTCGCGAATGTGCTGCGGTTTTACAAGCTGGCGTACCACTTTTAGGCGTATGTTTATACCCAATTATTGATCGGCCCGATTGGGACCATACTGATCAATGGCATCGGGCGGGTCTGTGGGATGCCGATCTTTCGACCGATCCACCCGGCAGAGTGCTGTATGAACCCTATGCGAATGCCTTGCTACGGGCACAGAACGTAGTGGTTAATGCCCATTTTCTACCTGTTTAGCTATCCTTGCCAAATCAAGCTCAGCAGCAGTGGTTCAACAAAAATAGCCGGTACAACTGTGATTTTGTCAAAGCAATGGAGCAAACAAATACCTATTTTGGGTAACCCGACTATAAGCTCAGGTATTGGCACGGAGTAACATTAGGCTTAGACACTCTTATAACCAGGTATGCTTATGAAATACTTCATGACCGTTATCGCTCTGCTACTTTTACCCTTTGCGCTGGTTGGGCAGAAGCTTAAACCGGGTTTTGACAAAGCCGAATATATCGAGCTTCTGAAGGTATCGGCACGGTTTGGAGACTCTACTTATATCAATGCATTTCCGGCTCCCCGGCAATTCAAATTCATCTATCGCTCGCCCATCGTTGGGCTGGAGAACGTGTGGGATTTGTGGGCCGATAATCAAGGGGTTGCGGTTATCAGCCTTCGGGGAACTACCAAGAGCAGCGTTAGCTGGCTGGGCAATTTTTACGCGGCCATGGTGCCGGCAAAAGGCGAAATCCAGCTTAGCGATACCGAAAAATTTACGTATGAACTGGCAACAAGTCCCCGGGCTGCTGTTCATGTGGGCTGGTTAGTGACCATGGCTTTTCTGGCCAAGGATATTCTGCCAAAAATTGACTCCTGCTACAAAGCAGGCATTAAAGACATGCTCATTATGGGGCACAGCCAGGGCGGGGCCATTGCTTTCCTGCTGACATCTCACCTGAAGAATCTGCAAAAACAGGCCCGAATCCCCACCGATATTCGTTTCAAGACGTATTGCAGCGCAGGCCCGAAACCTGGAAACCTACCGTATGCGTATGAGTATGAAGCCGCTACGCAAGGAGGCTGGGGGTATAATGTCGTCAACTCAGCCGACTGGGTGCCAGAAGTACCTTTAACGGTACAGACGGTCAATGATTTTAACCCAACCAATCCATTTACGGGGGCGCCAGCCATGATAAAAAAACAGAAACTGCTGAATCGTATAGCCCTCAAATACGCGTATAACAGCCTGAGTAAACCAGCGCTGAAAGCCCAGAAAAATTACCAGCAGTATTTGGGCAAGCTGGCCTCTAAAACGGTTAGCAAAAATCTGAACGGTTACGTACCACCCGACTATTATAATAGCAGTGACTACGTTCGAACCGGTTCAACTATCGTATTACTAGGAGATAGCGACTATTTTAAAAAGTATCCGGACAGTAAAGAAAACGTTTTTATTCACCATTTTCATCCACCTTATTTATACCTGGCGGAGAAATTGCCTTGACACGTCTGGATTTAACAGATCGAAAATACCTATCTAATCTACTGAATTTCAGTCAGTTATGCCCTATTAGAGATAAAGCTGCACCATTTTCTGCCAGTCGTTTGACTCATGAGCCCGACCATTCCAGACATGCATTTCATGGGTAATGTTCTTGGAGGCAAATGACGCGCTCAAGCTAACGTTGCTGTCCATAAACGGGTCTTCACTGCCGATTGTCATTACGATTTTCAATCGACGCAAATGCTCTAGAACGGCACTGTCGGCTAGATTCGGCAGGAAGTGATTGGGGCTATGGAAGTAAATTTCCTCGTCGTAATAATCGTCGAATAAACCGCGAAATTCTGCCACCGGCTCCGACAAGTTATAGCGACCACTGAACGCCACTATTTTATCAAACCATTGCGGATGTCGGAGAGCGATGTTCACCGCATGATATGCACCCAGGCTGCAACCATGCGAAATCATAAACGGCTGCGAGTTTTTTGACCGGGAAAACGGCAAGACTTCATCCAGAATATACCGCTCATACTGCCCATGCCGACGAATGCGGTTCTGAGGAGTTGTGTATCGATTGTAGACACTTTCCCGATCCACACTATCTACGCAAAAAAGCTGAAGCCACCCATTCTCCAGTTGCTCCGTCAACGCGCTGACAAGGCCCAAATCTTCGTACTCATGAAATCGTCCGCGCCGAGTCGGGAAAACCAGAACCCGGGCTCCTGCGTGACCAAATATAAGTAACTCCATATCACGATTCAGGTTCGGGCTAAACCATTTATGATACTCACGGTGCATAACAATAGCGTTAGTGAGCAGTGAAGTTGCAACATTTGGGCTTAAATTCTACAAAAGCTAGATAAACAAATCGTTAAAAAATCCGGGCCTCTCGTACCAATTGCTGCTGCCAGGCTCGGTAACCGGCCGGGCTCAAGTGCAAGCCATCAGGCTCAAAAAATTCCTGACGTGGCTTCCCGTTGCTGCTAAGTAAGGGCGAGGTCATGTCAATGTATTGATAATTCGTGTTTTTAGCGAGTTCGCCACGTATCAATTCGTTGGCGTGTTGTATTTCCTGAGCAATATTCCAGCGGGCAGGACTGACTTTAATGGACAAAAAAGCTAGCGGTACATCAGGCAGTGTGCTACGTAGTTTTTCGGCAAACGCACAAAAAAAGAGATACACCTCTTCAGGATGCCGACCATCCCCAAGATCGTTGTCACCCGCATAAAACACAATAGACTTAGGGTTTGCCGGAACAATCAGTCGCTCGAAAAACCATGCACAGGCAGCTAGTGTCGAGCCACCAAAGCCTAAATTGAGCGAATTGATTTGAGGAAAATCCTGATCCAGCGCCAACCAGAGACGAATGGAGGAACTACCATAGAAAACCACTCTGTCTGTAACCGGTGGCAACGTAGCTAATCTGTTTTCTAATTGCCGAACTTCGGCTTCATACCAAACCATACTTGACTATTTAACGTACTAACAGCCAATTATTTCAGGCTTAGTCGATGCGATACATTCGGCGAACTTGCGGTCGCCATCCATTTGCGAATAATTCCGGCCAGCGGCCGGAATTCAATAAGAAAGCCGTCGTGTCCGTAAAGTGAATCTATTTCTTCATAGGCTGCCTCTGGAATATGGCGGGCCAGAAACTGCTGTTCCGAGGGGGGAAAAAGCAGGTCAGAGCGAATACCAACAACCAATGTTCGGGCCCTGATCTGTCCAAGTGCATTGGGAATACTGCCCCGATTGCGGCCAACATTATGCGAATCCATTACTTTCGAGAGTATCCAGTACGTGAACGCATTGAAGCGGTCAACCAGTTTCTCTCCCTGGTACCGTTGGTAACCAGCGGCTTTATAACCATCCAGTTGTTCGTTATTATCAAGCGCCTGAGTAAAGCCATACGTATCATAATTCCGGTATGAAATCATAGCCATCGCCCGTGCTGCTTTCATCCCTGCCAGCCCTGCATCATCACGTTGTTCGGCCCAGGTGGGGTCGGCTTCAATAGCCATCCGTTGTGCTTCGTTGAAAGCTATACACCAGGGCGAAGCCATAGCACTGGCGGCAATCAACACCAGATTCTCAATAAGGTCCGGTTGCAAAATAGCCCACTCAACAGCCTGTTCACCACCAACCGAGCCGCCAATGCAGGTATGAATTTTTTCAATACCCAGCTCCTGACGTAGTAAATCCAGCGCCCCAACCATATCACGAATCGTAATAGCGGGAAAGTCATGATGAAACGGCTTTCCAGTCGCGGGGTTTATGGACAGTGGTCCTGTAGAGCCATAACACGATCCTAATACGTTGGCGCAGACAATAAAATCCCGCTCGGGATCGAAATATTTCCCCGCACCAACCATACCGCCCCACCAGTCACCGACATCGGCGTTTCCCGTCAGGGCATGGCATACCCACACAACATTTGACCGCTCACCCGTTTCGAGGTTGGATTGGTTAAGCGTACCACGTGTGGTATAGGCTAGCCGAAAACCCGGCAGACTCGCCCCCGATTCGAGCGGGAACGAATATTTATAATCAAAATATTGGAGGCTCAATTAAAAAATGTTTACGGTTTTCGATCTTTGGTTTATGATCGGCACGTGTCATGAATGCCGACCATAAACCCAAACCGTTAACCAACCCGAAAACTACGTTAGAACTGGTTCGGTAATGGCAGCAAAGGCCTGCTCGAAATCAGCTTTGATATCATCAAAATATTCGATGCCTGCCGAAACACGTAAAACGCCCGACTCAACCCCGGCGCTGGCTTGCTCCTGTTCGCTTAGTTGCTGGTGTGTTGTCGCTGCCGGGTGGATAATGAGTGTTTTTGCATCGCCAACGTTGGCCAAGTGGCTCACTAGTTTCAAACTGTTGACAAACAGGTCAGCCGCATCTTTGCCACCTTTCACTTTGAACGTAAGCACGCCACCAAACCCCCGTTTTAAATATTTTTTTGCCAGATCATGATAGGGGCTACTTTCCAGACCCGGATACTTTACGGCTTCAACCTGTTCATGCTGTTCGAGCCATTGGGCCAGTGCCAGCGCATTCTGAACCGTTCTATCCACACGTAACGAAAGTGTTTCTACCCCTTGCAACAGCAGGAATGAATTAAAGGGGCTAATGGCCGGACCAAAATCACGCAGCCCTTCAACACGAGCCCGGATGATGAACTGAATATTACCAAACGGCCCACCAACGCCAAATACGTCGCTGAACACCAAGCCATGATACCCTTCTGATGGTTCACTAAACTGGGGGAACTTGCCATTACCCCAGTTGTAGTTACCGCCATCTACAATTACGCCCCCTATGCTCGTACCATGACCGCCGATCCACTTTGTTGCCGATTCGACTACAACAGCTGCCCCGTGTTCGAGTGGCCGGAAGAGATAGCCCCCTGCCCCAAACGTATTGTCTACGATAAGTGGTAAATCATGTTCTTTGGCAAGAGCGGCAAATGCATCAAAGTCTGGAATATTGAATTCAGGATTCCCAATCGTTTCGAGGTAAATCGCTTTTGTTTTTTCGTCAATCAATTGAGCAAACGCGCTGGGATCACTCCCTTTAGCAAACCGCGCTTCGATACCCAGGCGCTTAAATTGGACCTTAAACTGGTTGTATGTACCGCCGTATAGAAATGAAGTCGTAATAAAGTTATCGCCTGCGCCCAGAATGTTACTCAACGCAATGAACTGAGCCGCCTGGCCTGAAGCTACCGCCAGCGCTGCCACACCACCTTCCAGAGCCGCAATGCGCTTCTCAAACACGTCGGACGTAGGATTCATGATGCGGCTGTAAATATTTCCAAATGCCTTTAGTGCAAACAAGTCAGCTCCGTGCGCCGAATCGTTAAATACAAAGGAGGTCGTTTGATAAATAGGGACGGCCCGCGCGTTGGTAGCTGAATCGGGCTCCTGACCAGCGTGTAGCTGGAGCGTATCGAAATGAAGTTCAGACATGAGTTTTATCGTTAATTGTTAGGAATAAGTGATTGGCATTCATTCTGGCAGAAAGCCTGGAAGCTGACTACTCCTGGCAGCCACATCTTTTACAAAAGACAGGCCACTGACGATAAATAGCCAGACACACGACAAACCCTCCCGGCTTTCGTGGTGGTTGAAGATTGCTTAGCAGGCCCTATTGGGCATACAGCGCTGATTGTAGTGCATGTAAGTTTAGATTTATAGGCCCTAAATAGCTTTAGGCAGGAGTTAGCACCTTGCCGTGTGGTAGGTTGCCAGCGGTTCACAGAGCCTGATCTCTCCCCGCTTCTTTATAAATCAATGCGCGTCGGTGATCGAAAAATAGACGCGTAGCAATTGACTTGATGGCGCAAGTATACTAGTCAGACGGCGTGAATCCAAACACGCTCTGTTTTTTCTAGCCTGGATTTTTTTTGCTTCGTCTGGCAACCGGTCATTTGTTACGTCGATTCATTGTTTACTTTTGTGATAAGACACCGACTTCATGAATCAGCCGTACCGCTACAATCGCGAAAATGCTACCCGGGTAGCCGGAGTTACGTCCTTAAAAGACGCGATTAATCAGTTGCTCAAGACGTATCAACTTCAGACCCGCTTTAACGAAACCTACCTTGAAGCGTTTTGGGGACGGATGATGGGTCCTGCTATTGCCTCCCGTACAAACCGGCTTTATGTACGCGATCGTAAACTTCATATTGAAATTGCGTCGGCTCCGCTACGGAACGAACTCGTTAACGCCAAGCAAAAACTTATTCAGCTAGTGAATAAAGATATGGGCACCGATGTCATTGAGGACGTCATTTTTATCTGATCATCAGTACTCAACAAAAAAGGTCATGACTACGTAGCCATGACCTTTTTTGTTGAGTACTAGTAAGTTTATCAAGCGATTTGAACAGCGGCACTATGCTGGTCCAGCTTTTTTGAAAACTCACCCATTGTGGTGAACTCGCCGAGCGGCTTCAGATAACGGAGTAAATTTTCGACGCGGTCGAGTAACTGGTCTTTCGAATGTCGTCGCACATAGGCCGGAATCTTTTCATAGCCCGCTAAATCCGTGAATTCCCAGGGATGAACATATAGGTTCAGGAAACCATCCGTTTGCAGCGTTTGGCGGCAAAGTTGCTTATAGAAAGCGAATGGAAAATTTTTCAGACTTAACCAGAACAGCGGTAAACGTAGTCGGGGGGTAACCGAAGCCGGAATTTGCCAGACACCCATTTCCTGAAACGGACGCCGTGGTTCTCCCCAGTGATTATAACGACCTGGCAACCAGGTTGGATGCAAAGATGAGTTATAGTGATACCCAGCCTGCTGCAGGTCATTTGGATCAACAAAGCCCATCCGTGCGCGACGAAAGCCCGTTATCGGCCGATTCAGTACCTCTTCTAATGTCAGCCGGGATTTGAGTAAATCAGCCGGTTCGAATGTAGTATGGTAATAGCCGTGCGACGCGATTTCGTGTCTTCGAGCCAGCTTCCGAATAAGCTCTGTTTCGTGAAGTGCGTAGTTAGCCGTCGTAAATAAGGTAGTACGGGCGTCGATTGCGTCAAACCGTTCAGCGAGTGCTATTAATCCACGCGTTGAAACGGCCACTTGCTCACTCAGGGGAATATTGTGGCCGAATTCAAGCGCTGTATCAAACTCTTCTACATCAACGGTGAATAAAATATCTCGTCTTCCTTGCTTGTTTGGGCTTGCCATGATGTTACAGTCTCCTCAATCTCGCTCGTATCGCCGATAATATAGGCTGGCCTGCCTTTTACCTCAACAAACGTTTTGCCCAAATATACGCCGATAATCCCGATCATGATAAACTGAACGCCCCCAATAAGCACCGTAAGCAATACCAATGTTGTCCAGCCCGATACAGTTGCATTTGTAAAGAAATGCTCATACATAGTCTCCAGCCCGAACAAACTGGCAAACATAAACATGATAAAACCTAACAGTACCGACATGTACAAAGGCCGTGTCGAAAAGGACGTAATGCCCATTGCAGCCAGTTGAAGCATTTTTCGGAATGAATATTTCGAGCGACCAGCGTATCGAGCGGCTGGTTCGTAAAGTACACGGCACTGTCGGAACCCTACCCATGAAATAGCCCCACGCAGGAACAGATCATTTTCTTTAAACTGCTTGATTGTATCCACCACTTTCCGATCGAGCAAGCGGAAATCGGCCGCGCCATCTTCAATGTCAAGATTCGACGCACTACGTAGTAGTCGGTAGAAGTACTTTGAGGTCGTTCGTTTAAAAAAAGACAGTTTAGGATCTGGCGCACGAACGGTATACACCACTTCGTAGCCTTCCCGCCACTTGGCAATCAGCGTTGGGATCAGTTCCGGTGGATGCTGAAGATCGGCATCCAGGCAGATGACAGCGTCTCCACGAGCGTTATCATAGCCGGCTCGCAGTGCCATCTGGTGGCCAAAATTTCGCGAAAACGAAATGAATCGTACAACTGGGTATTCTTTACTCAACTCCCTCAGCACATGACGAGTCTGGTCGGAGCTGCCGTCATCAACAATCAGGATTTCGTAGGATTCATACCGCTTCATAACGGCCATGAGCCGATGCACGAGTACAGGTAAAGTTTCTTCTTCGTTGAAAGCTGGTACGACCAAACTAATCATACCTGAATGAAATTTCATGCTCTAATTGTTATATAGACACAGTTACGGAGAGTCCTTTGTAAAATTCCGGTTAAATATAAGTATATATACCTAATAACTCATCACTATTTTACGAAATTAAATAAGTACTATATCTACCGCACATACTATAAACTAAAAATCAATCAGTTATCATAGTTTACTATAGTCAACCTTATTTTATTCACTAATAAACACCAAACCACTTCCTGATAATTGAATCTCTGTAGACACTACGCAACAGGCGTAGAAAGTTAAAACTCATACGTTCTAATTAATTACTATATGATCTAGCTAAGATTCTTACATCATACAGATGGTTGCACCAGGGAAAGGCGGGCTGCCTCTAAATCCAATTCCTGTTCCAGTTTACGAAGGATTTCATCGTCCAGCAGGCTGCCCGAACGCTGCTCACTCAGCACAGTCCGTTCTATAGATAATAGCTCTAATTGAAGTCGAATAGCTTGCTGGTACAGTTCGGTCGGCCGTTCGGATAAACTGTTCGCCCGAAGCATGCCATTTAGTTCATTAATACGTAGTTCGTATGTGTTTTTGACGTAATTCAGTACGTCATCATGAACGGACCCGGCCGAGTGGTTCGCTTCTAAGTGTGTGATAGCCTGTTGCGCCATTTTTCGGCGAAGTTTGCGTTCTTCCTGCTTCTCATCGACCGTCTCCCGCACATTCAGCTCGTCAATCAATACGGGCAACGTCAGCCCCTGGAAGACTAACGTACAGAAAATAACCCCGAACGTAATAAACAGGATTAAGTCGCGGCCCGGAAACGTCTGTCCATTAGGCATTGTAAGCGGCAATGCCAGCGCACCTGCCAGCGATACAACGCCCCGCATACCCGCCCAACTCAGAACAGACACTTGTTGCCAGGAAGGCTTTGCTTCCCGTTTCCGAATGCCTGCGCTTAGCAAGCGAGGTAAATAAGCGCCGGGAAAAACCCAGACAATCCGGCTTACAATGGCCACAGCACTGATGAGCAGCGCATACGTGACCGACTCAGGAAGTGTATAGCCATTCAATTCGGATACGATGGTGGGAAGTTGCAGGCCAATCAATATAAATACCAGGCTATTAAGCAAAAAGACAACAACGGCCCAAACGGAATTCGTTTGCAACCGGGTTTGATACGTAAATATTTCGCCACTGCGGGCCGACAGAAACAGTCCAACCGTGACCACCACGAGTACGCCCGAAATGTGAAGCTCTTCGGCGATCAGGTAGCACCCATAAGGTATCAGCAAGGTTACGGCCGTGTTGATAACACTGTCTTTGTTAATGGCCTGATGCACCCGCATCATGATCCAGCCGATTACCAATCCTAACGCAACACTGGCGAGGGCAATCCCAACAAACTGAAGACCAGCTTTCCATAGGGAAAACTGGCTCGTCAGAATGGCGACTAATCCGTAGCGGTAAATAATCAAACTGGTGGCGTCATTTACTAAACTTTCCCCTTCCAGAATCGTCGTAATGCGCTTTGGAATATTCAGCCCTTTGGTTACTGAAGAGGCCGCTACAGCGTCGGGTGGCGCGACTATAGCACCGAGCAGATACCCCTGCGCCCATGAAAAGCCTGGAATCCAGGTGTGGGCTACCCAGGCAATAACGGTAGAAGTAAACAAGACAAGGCCAATCGCCAGAAACGACACCGAGCGACTATAAAGCTTTAACTCCACATTATCGATTTGCCAGGCGGCCGCATAGAGCAAGGGAGGCAAAAAAATCAGAAAAACGACGTCGGGAGATAAAATAATGGGAGGCAAGCCCGGTATCCACCCAATAAACAAGCCAGTGAGGACCAGTAGAATAGGGAAGGAAATACGCAATCGACGCGATATAACCGCCAGTAATGTTGTTAAGCCAAGCAGACCCGTTACGCTTTCAATCGGACTCATAAAGTAAATAAAATCAAGTATACGTCAGGCTACGTGACAAAGAGGTTGGTTGGCAAATTTGCGATAACTTTGTTAACCAAGCTATTCATCATACACTACCAATCGTCCGACTATGAATCCAAATCCGACAAAACGTCGTCTTTTTAACAAGGCTCCTAAAAGCAGCCAATTAGTCGAACAGGAAGAACGACGTAGTGATCTTGGTTTCGGCACAAAACTAACCGATTCAAGCTCTCGGCTGGTCAATCAGAATGGCACCATTAATATTGCCCGGGCTAATGGCACCCTCTGGGATCGATTAAATATCTATAATCGACTTATTACCATGAGTTGGGCGAATTTTTTTTTCTGGCTTTTAGCGGCATATGTGTTTACAAATACACTATTCGCAGGCATTTATATGCTAGCGGATGCAAGAACGCTTATCGGTATTGATGACAAAATCCTGAATGGTCCATTCTGGAAATGTTTCTTTTTCAGTTCGCAAACCCTCACAACGGTGGGTTATGGCCATATTTCGCCCAATAGTTTCCTGACCAGTTCCATTGCGGCTTTTGAGTCGATGATTGGTTTATTGGCGTTTGCGCTGGCAACGGGCCTACTTTATGGTCGGTTTTCGCGCCCGGTGGCCCATATCCGCTTTTCGCGCCGATCGGTCTTCGCGCCTTATTTAGATGTGAACGCCTGGATGTTTCGGATTATTAATACACGGGATAATCAACTGATCAACCTGGAAATGACGGTCTCTATGTCACGACTGGAGCCTAAACCCGATGGTACACTTTACCGGCGATATTACGGACTCAACCTGGAACGAAATAAAGTGGCTTTTTTTCCAGCAAACTGGACGTTGGTTCACCCGATTACAGAAAAAAGTCCACTCTATGGCTGTACGCCCGAAGAACTCGAACAATCGGACGCCGAGTTTTTGATTTCATTACAGGCTTTAGATGATACGTTCGTCCAAAGCGTCCATACTCGTTTTTCCTATCGCTACGATGAAATACTTTGGGGCCATAAATTTCGACCTATCTATACTGACGATCAGCAGACGATAATCGACCTGAATAAACTCGACGAAACCGAAGAAGTTGAGCTAAACTGAGTCGATGTGACAACCGGCACCAATACTTATTTATTGATAACTATTTTCTGAATGCTCCCTCCTTTTCTGCGCCCCGGCGATACGGTTGCCATTGTGGCACCCGCCAGTTGGTTTCCCTACTCAGAACTCGCCGATGGTCTGCATATTCTACGCAATGTCTGGCACCTTAATGTAGTTGAAGGTGATAGTTTGCATGCTATAAAGGGGCCTTTTGCCGGCTCCGATGACCTCCGCCGAGCCGACCTTCAACGGTTTTTCGACGATCCTGCTATTCGGGCTGTGTTTGCGGCTCGTGGTGGCTATGGCTGTTATCGTATCGCCGATGATCTGGACCTATTTGGTTTACAGGCCAATCCAAAATGGCTTGTGGGGTTTAGCGACGTAACGGTGCTTCTGAGTTTATTATATAATCATGGCCTTACCAGTCTACACGGGCTTATGCCCCGTCAATTTGGTGACCCCGACCGGGCCGATGCGCTGGAGTCCCTACGGCAATGGTTGTTTGGTGAATCGCCAACGCATTATACAGTATCAGCCTACCCACTTAATCGTTTAGGCCGGGCACAAGGTCATCTGGTAGGTGGAAATCTAACCATGCTCAGCAACTCGATTGGTACACCAACGGACGTAGATTTCAACGGAAAAATTCTGTTTATTGAAGATATTGATGAAACGCTTTTTTCCCTTGACCGAATGATGACCCAACTTCGTCGGGCGGGGCGACTGGCCAGGTTGGCAGGCCTGGTAGTAGGTCAGTTTACGGATATGCGCGGAAATCTGTCGTTACCTTTTGGGAAAGATTCCTATGAAATTATTTCCGACGCCGTTGCAGACTATGATTACCCTGTTCTGTTCGATTTTCCGGCCGGGCATGTTAACTACAATCTGGCTCTACCCATTGGACAAACAGTTGAGTTAGCTGTTCAGAAAAAAACGGGACGTATTAATTTTATTTAAATGCAGAGGCACAGCGTTGTTAGTCTCTGTGCCTCTGCATTTAAATGTTATTTTCCGTGCACATTGGCGGTAAGCTCTTTAACGGCTACACCCTTGTTGGCCAGTTCCATATAATCAGTGGTCAGGTGGCAGAGTGATTTCACGCCCAATACAAAACCACCTTCGTCGATCTGGAAATCAGGTGTGTGGTGTGGAGCAGCCTCTTCTGCTTTTTTCCCTTTCGCCATACCACCCAGAAAGAAAAAGAAACCGGGTACTTTTTCCTGATAGAACGCAAAATCCTCAGCACCTGTCACGGCTGGTGTCAGTTTAACATTTCCCTTACCCGCTACAGCTTCGAGCGTGGGCTCCATCTGATCGGTCAATTTAGGGTCGTTATAGGTAACCGGGCAACCAACGTTAATGGTCACGTCTGCTTTGGCCCCTGCGCTTTCGGCAATGTTCGTAGCAATTTCGTTGATACGTCGGTGAACCAGTTGCTGCGCTTGCGGGCTGAACGTACGGATCGTACCAATCATGTCGGTTTCTTCCGGGATAATATTAGTCCGAATGCCACCATGCAACGCACCAATCGATACAACCGCGGCATCGTCAGTCAGGGTAACATTGCGACTGACTATGGTTTGCAGGCCCATTACAACCTGTGCTGACGTAACAATGGGGTCCACTCCCGACCAGGGAGACGCACCGTGCGTTTGTTTCCCCTTAATTTTAATGGCGTATGAATCTACAGCAGCCATCGTTGCACCGGGCCGGTATTTGATCGTACCAACTTCGGTTTGTGAATTAATGTGCAGCCCGAAAATGGCGTCCACCTTCGGATTTTCCAATACGCCTTCTTTAATCATCAGTTTAGCGCCACCTTCTTCACCGGCAGGGGCTCCTTCTTCAGCGGGTTGAAAAATGAACTTAACCGTACCGCGCAGGTCACTTTTAACCGAGGCTAGCACTTCCGCCACACCCATTAATATCGCTACGTGTGTATCGTGTCCACAGGCATGCATGATACCCGTCTGCTGCCCATTATATTCGGTTCTAGCTTCCGACTTAAACGCTAAATCTCCACGCTCTGTCACAGGCAAGCCATCCATATCTGCGCGCAGGGCGACAACTGGACCAGGTTTACCTCCTTTAAGAAGGCCAACGACGCCCGTTTTACCAACACCCGTTTTCACTTCCATACCAAGTGACTGAAGGTGAGCCGCCACTTTAGTCGCCGTCTGAAACTCCCGATTCCCTAGTTCGGGATGCTGGTGAATATCCCGGCGCCAGGCGACTACTTTTTTCTCAAGGCTTTCAGCTGTTTTATCCATTCGGGCGTTTAGGGAAGTCGTTTGTCCGAAGGCTGTTTGAATAACCAGGTAGCCAGACGCTATCAGACTGATGCCAACAGAGTGTTTTTTCATAAAATTGTTCAATTTTAAGGCTGTATGTTATACCGGTAAGCAATTTACACTATATACAGAATAAAGTACTGATCAAATCAAAATTTGTATTTTTATATTTCAATTAATAGTTTTCTACATTACAACATATTGCGTAAATGTGATATTTAGGCAAATTATACAGTAAACTTATATTTTACAATTTCAACAAATTAGCGAAAAGACTACAAAAAACTTTTTCCTTTAAAGTACAAAATCAGCTATCACAGTGTATATTTGTTCCCTATTTTCTGATTTTTAATGCTTCTTTAATCTCTACTAACAAATGCGGAAAATTTTATTAGGCAGTTGGCTGCTTTCGCTACTGTTTTGTTTGCCCGTTTTGGCACAGGACGTAGCAGTGAGTGGTCGTGTCACTTCATCAGATGACGGTTCCGCCCTGCCAGGCGTAACCATACAAGTTAAAGGTACCACTCGTGGTACAACCTCAGATGTACAGGGAAATTACCGCCTGAACGCACCCGCTAATGGCACCCTGGTATTTAGCTATATCGGCTACACTAACCAGGAAGCCATTATTGGCAACCGTACGACAATCAACGTCGCGCTGGTTGGTGATTCACAACAACTAAGCGAAGTCGTTGTGACGGGTTATGGCACGCAGCAGCGCCGGGATGTAACAGGTTCTGTTGGGACCATCAAAGGCGACGGCTTCAAAAACATTGCCGTACCAAGCTTCGACAAATACTTACAAGGCCAGGTGGCTGGTGTGCAGGCTTCTGTGCCTGGCGGTATGCTGGGCCAGGCAGCTACCGTACGGATACGGGGTACAAACTCCATTTCGAATGGTGCCGATCCGCTCTACGTAGTTGATGGCCTTCCATATATCACAGGAAACCAGGGCGCTTCAACAAGCAACCCATATAACCCACTTGGCGATATCAACCCTAACGATATTGAGAGTGTTGAAGTGTTGAAAGATGGATCGGCTACAGCTATTTATGGTTCACGAGCTGCCAACGGAGTCATTCTGATCACGACCAAGAAAGGTAAGAAAGGAGCTCCCCGTGTTTCGTACGACGGTTGGCTCGCCGTGGCTGAACCATCGAAGCGCTTTGACCTGATGAACGCAAATGAGTTCATCACCGTTGCGAACGAAAAATTGACGAATGCTGGCTTAGCAGCTGCCGCTTTTCCAACGTCGAATACGGCTACAGGACAGAACTACGATACCAACTGGCAGGACGTTATCCTGCGCAAAGGCTTCCAGCAAAACCATGCACTGTCGTTCAGTGGGGCTACCGACCAAACGAATTATTATTTCTCGTTAGGGTATGCTAATCTGGAAGGCAACGTAGCGGCCAACAACCAGACAAAATACAGCTTCCGGGCGCGGGTCGATCAGAAAGCGTTCAAGGATAAAGTAACGTTTGGCATGAACGCCTTTGTTACGCATACGACCAACACAGGGTTGAACCAGGGCACAAACGCCCTGTCAGGCAACATTGCAGGGGCTATCTACGCGTTCCCGAACGTAGCTGTTCAGTTTCCGGATGGTTCATACAACATCGAAGCGCAGAGCCTGGGCCGGGGTTCCAACACGCGGGCTATTTACGGTAATTATACCAACCAGAAGTTCATTCTGGACAACAATATCTACAAAAACCAGAACCTCAATTTAACGGGTAATGCTTACGTAGATGTTGAAATCGTAAAAGGCTTAAATGCCAAATCACAAATTGGCATCAACTACCTAAGCAACGAAGATTTTGTCTACCAGAATCCGGATCATGGCGATGGCGTTTCAATCAAAGGTTCGGTCGATCAGACGTATAGCCCTCAGTTCCGGTATAACTGGCAGAACACGTTGAGCTTTAATCGTACGTTAGGTCAGCACAAGATTGGCGCTGTCGTTGGATACGAACTTCAAAAGACGACTTCCCGGTATTTTGAGTCTTATGGATACGGTCTGTCTGATAAATACTTCGGTACGAATGGCAACATCATCACGGGCTCTCTGACCAACCAGCAGATTTACGGTACGGCCAACCAACGGGCGTTTGAATCGTACTTCGCCCGCGCCAACTACTCCTACGGAGACCGGTACCTGATTAGTGCTACTGTTCGGCAGGACAAAATTTCGTCGCTTCCTATCGGTAATCAGGCAGCTACGTTACCAGGGATATCACTCGGCTGGCGTTTATCGGAAGAAAGCTTCCTGAAATCGGTTTCCTTCATCAACGAATTGAAACTGCGGGGTGGATATGCTCAGGTGGGTAACGTCGATATCGGCAACTACCCGTATGCTGGTATTTTTGCCGCTACGCAATACGGTGATCAAAACGGTATTCGCTACAACCAGGTGGGTAACAACAACCTGAAATTCGAAACCAGCAACAAGGTTAACTTTGGTGTAGACGCTTCGTTCTTCTCCAACCGCATCAGCATCACAGCTGAATATTTCCGGAACAATATCGATAATCTGATCCTTCAGGCACCAACACCACCGTCACTGGGCGTACCAGGTGCAGGGGCTAACATTAATACCATTGCTCAGAACATTGGTAAAATGAAAAACCAGGGATTTGAATTCTCGGTAAGTACCGTCAACTTCCAGCGGAATAATTTTTCGTGGCGTACCAACTTCAACCTGACGTTTGTGCACAACAAAATTCTGCAGTTGGTGAATGGCAACGATATTCCATCAGCCTACAATATTTTACGCGAAGGTGAAGCAATCGGTTCGTTTTTTGGCTACGTAAGTCGTGGGGTGAATGCCTCGAATGGTAACCCAATCTTCGAAAAAGCTGATGGGTCGCAGGTTCAGTACCTGATTGGTAAAGTTGTAACGGCAACCAACAACTTCGCCTGGGCTGCTTACGATCCTGCTAATCCAAGCAACGTAACAACAGCAGCGGCTGCATTAACGCAGAATGACAAAAAAGTTCTTGGTGTTGGTAACCCAACCTGGTATGGTGGGTTCAACAACTCGTTCAACTTTGGCAATTTCGATGCATCGTTGTTCCTGACATTTGCGGGTGGCAACAAGATCTACAATATCACGCGCCAAGAGCAGTTGAACAACCAGGTATTTGCCAATGCAGGCCGGGAGTTGTTAAACCGCTGGACCACCGATGGTCAGGTGACCGACGTACCAAAGTTATACTTCAACTCCGATGCCAACGTACTACAAACGGGCAGTCTGAACAGCCGCTTCCTGGAAGATGGCAAGTTCCTCCGCGTTCAGAACATCAGCCTGGGATATACACTGCCAACTGCACTTCGTAACAAGATTAAAGCGAACACCTTCCGTATCTATGTTCAGGTACAAAATGCCCACGTATTCACCAAATACAAAGGTCTTGATCCGGAATTGAACGGCATTACAACGTCGAACCTGGCGGCTAACGCTCAGCCTGGCCTTGACAACCGCACAAATCCGGTTCCACGTACCTACACCGTGGGGCTTAATCTGAACTTCTAATTAACAGACATCAATGAAAAAAGCACGAAAAAGTCCATTACGCTTGGGACAAGTGGCAACGGGTACCTTGCTGGGTGCATTGTTGCTGGTTTCTTCCTGCAAAAACTATACTGAGCTCAACCCCTTAGCTTCTCTTTCGGAAACGACGGCGTTTACCTCGCCCAACAGCATTGAATTGGTTGCCAATGGGGTATACCAGGCAGCGGCTGTCGGTTTATATAATGGTGGGGCCGGTCGTGGCTATCCGTTTGGCGCTGCGGCCATTGAGCAAGATGAAATGCGCGGAGAAGATATGGTGAATTTGCAGGCTTTCTACGATATTACGTATCGGGCAACCTACAACACCACATCGGCAAACAACGTCAACCTTTGGGAGCAGTTGTACGCCTTGATCAACCAAACCAATGTCTTGATCGACGGGGTTAGCAAAGCGGGAACGAGCGGCATTATTACACCAGTAGTAGCCACCCAGTATGAAGCAGAAGGACGCTTTCTACGCGCCCTTTCGCATCATGAATTACTGCTCCACTTTTCCCGTCCGTTTGCTGACGGTGCCGGATCAAAACCTGGTGTTCCCTATCGGGAAAAAGCCATCACATCGACAACGTCTGTACAGGAAGGGCTGGCTCAGGATCGTGGAACCGTAGCGCAAACCTATGCTAAAATACTAGCTGACCTGGATTTTGCCGAAGCTAACTTACCGGCTACCCGATCAGGCACTGGTGCAGCTAATGGTATTGCCCGGGCTACCTCTGGCGCAGCGATTGCCCTTAAAACCCGCATTAAACTCCACATGCAGGATTGGGCAGGCGTTGTTACGGAAGGCACCAAGCTAGGCACTGCTGCTACAACTGGTACATTCACCAGCCCGATTGGTAGCTACAAACTGGAAGCTAGTCCAGAAACACCGTTTACCAGCTATCAGGCCAATACAGAATCCATTTTCTCGATTGCCAACAGCGCAACGTCCAATGGAGGTACAAATGGTGCTTTGCCGGGTATGTTAGGCCCGGTATCGCTGGGTGGTCGGGATCTGGTAGCCACAAGCCCAAACCTGTATAACGCTCCGTTCTGGGTAACAGGCGATACGCGTCGGACGCTATTACAAGTGAAACAATCGACAGGAAGCTATCCTTTCTATTTCAACTACAAATACCGTCAGTATACGACCCGGGCCGACTGGGCTCCTATTTTGCGCTATCCTGAAGTATTGTTGAACGTAGCCGAAGCTTATGCTCGTCAAAACACAACAGCTCAGGCATTTTTATTGCTGAATGCTGTTCGTAACCGGTCTGTGCCTGCCGCTGAACGTTTTACAACCGCGCCAGCTGATCTTATCCAGGCTATTCTGAATGAGCGTCGGATTGAATTTGCGGGGGAAGGTCGTCGCTGGCCGGATATTCACCGGTTATCGCTGGATACAAAATATTCAACAGGTGGCATACCAGCTAAAATCGATGTCTCACAAATCAAAGCTACCAGCTATGATCTGACAACTCGTCCTATGCTTACGCCTATTATTGCCGCTATACCGTACAGTGATTATCGGTTTTTATGGCCGATTCCAACGTCTGAAATATCGATCAATCCAACACTGAGAGCGCAGCAGAACCCAAACTACTAAGCGTTTTTAACTATTTGCGAAAGCCCTTCAAGAAATTGAAGGGCTTTTTGTTTATAGCAATTTTTCGCCAACCCTGCTCAAAGGCAAGATCAGCAACCTGTTTATAAGCTAATGAAATGAGCACACTCATGTAGATAATCTTGTCTGTACTGATTGCGCTTAATTAGTTTACTTAAGACTCATCAACTGCATTTAAAATCAACTGTCACATTGGATGAGAAGCTTAAAAGCCCTGTTTTTTATGCGCCAATTAAACCAGCAGGAGATCCTAAATAATAAGTAAATAACGTTTATACTACTAAGTAATTTTCCAGAAATTATCCAATTTTTCCAAAAGTAATTATTTTGCCAAAGGTCTAATTTATAAAATAAAATATTAAAATAAACAAAACTTTTATAAGATAGTTTTGAATTATAAGTACAAGAAATTATATGAGTCATGTTTAATTAAATGACTATTATTCCTCAACTAATAAGTATTAATAACCTACAGTTTATTACCTCATTTGAATATAAATTAGTGATTTTCCCCTAAGCTATACAAGGCTTATATGTACTGACAGTAAGCATATTAAATCTAACGAAGCCTGTTTTTCTCTCATCTATTAGCTTAACTAACAGTGCTGCAAAATCGCTATAACATTCCTTACGGAGAACATTTATCCACGTCAAATTACTCTTGTTAGGGCACTACAATCGGGGGGCAAGAGGTAAGACCTAACCCGGTTACTATTTCTACGCAACTAAAGTCCATATACTTTGCCCCGTATCGGAATATTACAAAAAACATCAGACTAAAATGATGGTAATTTATTACCTCTACTTTAACTTTGTATTCCCCTTCCGGGATTTTACTATATGTTCTAACTTATATGTTCTTATGCGCAAAATTTTATTAGGGAGCTGGTTGCTTTCACTGATATGCTGCTTGCCAGTTTTGGCGCAGGATGCAACGGTTAGCGGTCGCGTTACTGCATCAGACGACGGATCACCCCTGCCAGGTGTGACTGTGCAGGTAAAAGGGGCTAATCGCGGTACAAACACAGATGCACAGGGGAATTATAAACTGACCGCACCGGCTAATGGCCGGTTAGTATTTAGCTTCATCGGCTACACAAATCAAGAAGTTGCTGTCGGTAATCAGACAACTATTAACGTGGCGCTGGTGGGCGACGCTCAGCAACTAAGCGAAGTCGTTGTTGTTGGCTACGGCACGCAGACCCGGCGCGATGCTACGGGTAGCATTGCTTCTGTGAAAGGGGCAACCATTGCCAATATGCCTATTCAAAGTTTTGAAGCCGGTTTAGCTGGTCGTACGGCAGGTGTTCAGATTACGGTTCCAAACGGTGTACTTAACAACCCGCCTGTTTTCCGAATTCGTGGTACAAACTCTATCTCTCTTAGCTCTCAGCCTTTGATCATCGTGGATGGCGTTCCGGCCTTTACAGGAGATTATTCATCGACAAACGCACCTGCCAACCCATTGGCCAGTATCAACCCGAATGATATTGAAAGCATGGACGTAGCAAAAGATGCAGCTGCAACGGCGATCTATGGTAGCCGTGCGGCCAATGGCGTAGTATTTATCACGACCAAGCGTGGTAAAACAGGTGCCGTTAAAGTTAATTATGATGGGTGGGTAGGCTTTTCAAACGTCTATCGGTTACCATCGCTGCTGAATGCACAGGAGTACATTAGTTTCAAAACGCAGGCCGTTGCTAATAACCCATCGGCCAGCGCCATTAAGTATACTCAGATAAACGATGCCAATGGCAACCCTATCGATACGAAATGGTATGACCAGGTTTATCGGCAGGGGGTTTCCCATAGCCATAATGTAAACATCTCGGGCGGCTCCGAAAAAACCAATTACTATTTCTCAGTTGGTTACTCGAATCAACAGGGTATTCTGAAGAAGAATGATTTTCAGCGGATCAATACCTTATTCAACATGGACAGCAAGCTCAGCAAGCTATTCACGGTTGGGGGTAAAATTTCTTATTCCAATGAGAAAAACCTGTCTGCTACGTCATCAGGTTCGCTATATGGCGAAGCATACAATACTGGCGGTTTAGGCCGTTTGGCTATTGTGCTTCCTCCCATCATTTCGCCTTATAATAATGATGGCACGTACAATACGAATGGGCCTGCCATTGGTTCGTCAAACATCAGCGGAATAAGCTCATTGTCCTATTATAATCCAGTGGTTACCCTCGACAATAACCGTTCCAACGCAGAAAGTAATCATATTCAGGCCAATGTCTATGCACAATTTAAGCCTCTGGACTGGATTACCCTGAGAAGCACCTACGGTATAGATTATCTACTAATTAATAATGATCTTTTCTGGTCGCCTAAAGGTGGAGATGGCTACAGCTATAGTGGCTATGGGAGTGCTATCAGCGGAACCAATAAAACCTGGGTATGGACAAATACAGCGCAGTTCGATCGGACTTTTGCGGGTAGCCACAATGTGAGCTTGCTGGTTGGTCAGGAACAACAACGGCGTACCTCAAATTCGTACGGTATCAATCGCCAGGGCTTATCGGATGATGCTTATACGCAGATTCAGGCCGGCTGGGTAACGAATAACGCTACAGGTATGGTATATGGCGAGAACTATCTGTTGTCAGGTTTTGGCCGATTAAATTACAACTATAAAGAAAAATACTTTCTAAGCGGTAATGTTCGTCAGGACGAATATTCAGCATTAGGAGAGAAGAAAGGGATTTTCTGGGGCGCATCAGCAGGTTGGGAAATCGCTCAGGAAGGCTTCTGGAAAGCAGCCCGCCTTGATAATCTGTTCAGCAGCTTTAAAATACGCGGTAGCTATGGTAAAGTTGGTAACATTGGTGGCATAGGTGACTACACTCCCTACTCTACTTATGCCTCTGGCTTATACGGTGGTAATTCTACCTTGTACTTCTCTAATGTGGGTAACCCGAATCTGAAATGGGAAACCAGTTTGAAGACAGATGTTGGTTTTAATTTCGGTTTGTTTAACGATCGGATCACGGGTGAGTTTGCCTGGTACAAAAACGACATCAACAACTTGATTCTGTACGTAGCACAGGCTTCATCAACCGGGCTACCAACCAACCCTCCTCAAAACGTTGGTACTATGTATAACAAAGGGGTAGAGTTGTCGCTGAACGCCCGCGTTCTTAATACGAAGGATTTCCAGTGGAATTCAAACTTCAATATTACGTTCAACAAAAATGAGGTTACCTCGCTGGCTCCTGGCTTAAACGTCATCCAAACGGGTATCGGTGGCGGTACGAGTGAAACGGTAAACCAAACGGCTCCCGGGTATTCATTAGGCCAGCTTTGGGTGGTTCGTACCAACGGAGTTGACCCGGCCTCTGGAAAGCGGATTTTTGTTAACTCGCAAGGCCAGAACGTGTATTACCAGTACTACGTGCCACCAACCACAGATCCCACGCAAAAGCAATATGCTTACTCGACGACTCCTGATGGCAAAACTCAATACATCAGCCCAAGTGGTGGAACGGCTATTACGCAGGCCACAGATGGCGTCATGTATGCCAACGTTTTACCAAAACAATACGGCGGTTGGGATAACACATTCAAATACAAAAACTTTGACCTGAGCGTTTTGCTTACCTATCAGTTAGGCTTCTACGTGTATTATGGTACCAACGCCGGTTTGCATGACCAGCGCTGGTGGAACAATGCCAAAGACGTGCTGACGGATGCCTGGCAGAAGGAAGGCGATACCGGCAAGAAATATGCTAAGCCTGTTTATGGCGACAACGTTTCTAATGGTTCAGCCATGCCTCTGGATATCAATGTATTTAAAGGTGACTTCGTGCGACTCAGAACGCTGTCTTTAGGCTATACGCTACCCGCATCACTAACATCAAGAGCTAAAATCAGCAATTTGCGGATTTACGTGAGTGGTCAGAACTTAGGTCTCATCACAAAATACCCTGGTCCAGATCCAGAAGTATCGTCAAACGGTGCCAGTAGCAACAACAGTACTTCGTCGCAAGGTGTCGATAGAAACACAATTGGTAACGCACGCACAATTACAGTTGGTTTACGCGCAGGCTTCTAATACGTTTCATCAAAGATTTTATGAAAAAGAAAATAATATATTCGGCAGCCTTATGCCTGATTAGCTGGGGCTTCAGCGCCTGTAATCGGGATCTGCTTAGTCCAATTCCACAAACGTCAGTATCAGATGCATCGGCGTTTAGCACAGTCAGCCGCATAAAAACACAGTTACTGTCGCTTTACGGATCAGCCAATGCCACCAACATCGGCGGTCTTAAAGATGGTAATTTATACGGAGGTCGCTACGTAGTATATGGCGATATTCGTGGAGAAGATTTTATCAACGAAACCAATAACCTCATTACGGGTTCTGACGTATGGGCTGAAAACCCAACCAATAGCGCAACTGCTGTTACGACGCTATGGAATGCCGCTTATTTGACTATTAATAAGTGTAATATCTTTTTGGACGGGATGGCCGCCGGTGGCACTACAGTAGTAGGCGCCGATTTGGGAAAACAGTACGTAGCTGAAGCCAAACTGATTCGTGGCTTAGTCTACTATAGCCTGCTTCAGTTTTATGCTCGTCCTTATGCCGACGGCAGTGGTAGCAAGCCGGGTCTCCCGCTACGCCTTTCAGGTATTAAAGGCGCAGGTCAGTCCGACTTGGTAAGAAGTTCAGTAGCAGATGTGTATGCGCAAGTTCTGAAAGATATGAACGAAGCAGAAGCGGACTTACCATCAAAATACACGGCGGCTTCTGACAACGTAACCCGTGCCCACAAGAATACGGCGATTGCGCTAAAAACACGCGTTTATCTGAGCATGCAAAATTATGCCAGTGTAATTACGGAGGCTAACAAGATGGTAAGCACTACGGCTCCATTCTCGTCGCCTTCAAATGTCGCGAATGCGTTGCAGCCTGATATTACGGCTGTCTTCACAACGTATACTACGCCAGAATCCATCTTCTCGCTGCCGATGACAAACACCGCGGGTGATAATCCAGGTACGCAGAACCAATTGGCCTATTACTTTTCCCCAACACCTGACAACGGTGGGGTTGGAAATGGAGAGTTTTCGCTCAATCCTAACGGGATTATTGCCAATACGGGCTGGAAATCAACCGATAAACGCCGGTCATTTATCAAGCAATCGGGTACAACTACCGTTAAAAACTGGCTTAATAAATACAAGACTGGCAGCCCGTATACGGATTACGTACCTGTAATTCGCTATGCCGAAGTGCTATTGAATCTGGCTGAAGCCAAAGTGCGTACGAGTAATATAGTAGATGCGCAGGCAGTAGCGTTGTTAAACGCAGTACGCAATCGGTCGGATGCAACGACAACCTTTACAGCCGCCAGCTTTGCCTCCCCTACGGACCTGATCAATGCGATTCTAACAGAACGTCGTATTGAGTTCCTGGGAGAAGGACTACGTAACAACGACCTTATGCGTTTGTTACAAACCATTCCGGCTAAAGGAACAGCCCAGGCTAAAGCGCCAACCGACAATGGTTATATCTGGCCAATTTCGGCTTCGGAACTTGCGTTGAATAAACTAGCTACGGACAATTAATTTCAAATTTATCTAGTCAGGAAAAAGAGGTTATCTCGCAAGAGGTAGCCTCTTTTTCGTTAAATCCGATTCATAAATTTACTTTCCAACGTGAAAGCTTCACTGACTTGACATAATGGATTGGTCGAAGCCTACGAACAGTAAAACCCATTTCTTTTCAGCCCTAAACCCGTACCTTGCCGTTGTGAACTTGCTTCGTATGCTACGTTCCAATCATGTTTATGAAAACTGAAACTCAACTGACCGAAAGCGATAGGCACGTTATTGCCGGGCAAGGTGATACATCAGGCCGCATCAATGTTTCTTCTGAAATTGGCACGCTCAAACGGCTGCTTATTCACAGCCCCGACCGGGGATTGGGCAAAGTTGTGCCGTCAAAAGCCCAGGACTGGCTGTTCGAGGACATCGTGCATCTGGACATGATGCGCCGGGATGAATACGACTACTACGTTAAAATTCTGCTGTACTTCCTAGACCCCGACAAAGTGCGCGGAAAAATTACCCAAATAGGGCCGGATTCGGATCGGTCGTTCTTCAAACCCGACCACGCTGACTATTTCAAATCGGACAAGGTGGTTGATATCCAGTGCTTGTTATCTGATATTCTAGCTGATGAAGTGATTCGTACGCGTCTGATTGCCGCCATCTGCGGGATTGAGCGAACGTCGTTCCGAACCCAGCAGCAATTAAATCAGTATGAGCCTACTGAACTGGCCAAAATCATGATTTCTGGCTCGCTGCCCAACCTGACAATGTTATTTGCGCCTTTGCCAAATTTCATTTTCACGCGCGACATCGGCATTGTCATCAACGATCATATTCTGCTCAATAAACCCGCAAAACTAGCTCGTACCCGCGAGGCTTTACTAACCCAATATATCTTTTTCAATCACCCGCTGTTTGCCGATTATCAGGACAAAATCATTGAAATCCCGGACAATGAACACGCCTTCCTCCTATCCGATGCCGACACGAATCGCGACGTAACCCGTTCGACACTCGAAGGGGGCGACGTGATGATGATTGCCAAACGGCACCTGATAATTGGTGTCAGTGAACGTACTACCCTCTACGCAGCGCAACAGGTGATGCGGCTTGTATTTAGCAAAGATCTGGTGGACACAGTAACGATCATTAAAATCCCGAAGAAGCGCGATTATATGCATATTGACACGGTCTTTACGCAGGTCAAACGTAATATTTGGGTACTACTGGGTTCACTGGCCCGAACCGGCGATGAAGCCAAAAAACGGGACGTATTACATTTCTTCGCGCCGAAAGACCTGTCGGAAGAGTTAAAAATATTTCAGTTTACAAAAGGTCAGGAGCAAAAACCTATCGAGATTGAAAACCTCGAAGATTTATTGTCGGGCATCAGTATAAACGATTTGGGCGCTACTGAACCGGTGCAGTTCATTTATTCGGGCAACAACGAATTTCCGTTCGGAGCGCGGGAGCAATGGACGGACTCCTGCAATCTCTTAGCCTTGAAAGACGGCGTCGTCATAGGCTATGATCGTAACGAGAAAACCGCCGATGCGTTTCGGGAGGCTGGATTCGAGGTCATTGGAGCCGCCAGATTGCTGGAACGGTTTGAACAGGGTGAATCGTCACCAGAAACCATCCAGCATACGTTTATCATGCTTCCATCAGCTGAATTGTCGCGGGCGAGGGGCGGCTCGCATTGTATGAGCCTGCCATTGCTGCGAGATGAACTATGACATTCTCAGACCTATAAGGCTTTGGAAACCTTGTAGGTCCCTCACCTGTCTTTTATTGAATTGTTGAACAATTCGGACATCGGTGTTAATTTGCTAACCCATTTGGCCTGATTGGCCGATATACACCTAACTCTTATGCAATCACAAGCAACATCCCGCATCTTGATGATTCGTCCCGTTCGATTCGGTTTCAATGAGCAAACGGCTGATTCAAACGCGTTTCAGGACAGTAAACTAGCTGCGCAAACGAAGGATGTAGCACAGGAAGATGCCCGGCGCGAATTCGATGAGATGACCTATCAGCTCCAGGCTATGGGCGTGGACGTAATGATTTACGATGATACCGTTGATACGTATACCCCCGACTCGATTTTTCCGAACAACTGGATATCATTCCACGCCAGCGGTACGGTAGTTCTGTACCCGATGCAGGCCGAAAACCGTCGACTCGAACGGCGTCAGGATATTATCGACGATCTTAGCCAGCGCTTTCACGTTGCCCGAATTATCGATCTGACCCATTTTGAGCAGGAAGGGAAGTTTCTGGAAGGTACCGGCAGCCTGGTGCTCGACCGTATGAACCGGGTTGCTTTTGCCAGTCTTTCACCGCGCACCCACCCCGACGTACTGGCCGAATTTGCCCGTCAAACGGGTTACCGGACTGTATCATTCTCCTCCGCTGATGCCAGCGGACAGGCCATTTATCATACCAATGTGATGATGTGTATCGCCGATACATTTGCGATCATCTGCCTGGCCGCTATTAGTGATCCCGACGAACGGCTTATGGTCCGGCAGGAATTGGAAGGACTGAACAAGCGGGTAATTGATATTTCATTGGAGCAGATGGCCAGTTTCGCCGGAAACATGCTGATGGTGCTGACAAAGAAGGGACAAAAATTACTCGTCATGTCAACCCGTGCCTATAACTCCCTAACCCCAAAACAGATTGACCTGCTGGATGATTACACTACGTTACTTCACTTCGACTTGTCGACCATTGAAGGAAATGGTGGCGGTTCGGCCCGCTGTATGATAGCCGAGGTGCATTTGCCCCTAAAATAACAGGACAGCTTATATTTTTCAGGTGATTATAAAAAAGCCCTGCTTCGATTGAAAGGCAGGGCTTTTTTATAATCACCTGGTTTTTTTCTATTTCATGATTATTTTTTTTAGCTGTTGCTTGCACATACAAATATCATCATTTACCTTTGTCAGCATAATATGGAAACTGAACTAGTAAAGGAAGCGAATTGCGTAGCTGGCACAGCGAAGAATACAAAGCCTTACAGTGCCTGTTTACTATTTTCGGCAAACGCGTTAGCCAGGGCTATCACAGCCATCGGTGACGAAGAGTTTGGTCGCTTTGGTCTCTGCTACTCACACGCCTATTTGTTGTGTGAAGTAGTTGCTCAACCGGGAATCAGCCCATCGCAATTAAGCGAAACGCTGTATTTAACACCATCTACGATTACACGGTTGGTGGAAAAACTGGAATCAAAACGGTTGGTCCGGCGCGAATCGGAAGGGAAGAAGACACTGATCTATCCAACGTCCGAAGGCGAAGCCTTGCAACCCATAGTTAGCGAAGCCTGGGACCGCGTAGGTACCCGTTATTCTCAGCTAATTGGCGAAAAAGACGTTTGCCAGCTAACGCAGCAGGTATTCAAGGCTGCGCAGGCATTAGGTGAGGGAGAATAAAAAATTTGCCGTAAAATTTGTTTGCACATACAACAAAATCAACAAGATGAAAACGAACGAGGAAACCGTAGGACTGATGATAGGCAAAGGAAATGCCACGACAAAAGAAATCTGCCAGTCGTTGGCTAAGCAAGGCATTTCGGCCATTGTTGTGCAAAAAGAAGCATCTGTATCCGACATTGATGACAAACCTCATAATTGGTCTGGACAGCCTGGCAAAGACCTGTTCTTTAACGGCTGGAAGCTACTTTTTTAATATATTTTTTTGGCGTAAGCTCCACCTCCTTTATTGACCCAAGCCTGTTTACTCACACATCTGGAAATTCACTCTTAACCATATAATTACGTTACAATTAGTAAAGCCACACCGTAAAATTAGAAAGTGCTCGATGTCGAGCACTTTTTTTATGCGCCGAACTATCCTGCTCAATCAGGATCATGAAAGCCAGTCCGCAGCTTCGGATCAATTTTTAGTATCTTGGCCTGACGAAGCAACGTCCCGGCGATCGGCATCATCCTTAAATAGTGGCTACCTGTTAAATCCCTTTTACCAATGAAATCTATACAAACAGCTTTCCTTATTTTTCTGACAATTGCGTTAAGTCAGTCAATCTATGCGCAGGGTCAAATAGAAGGGAATGGCCAGGTTACGCAACAGCAGCGCAACCTGGCGACGTTCCATAAACTGGCCGTGCGCGTTGGCATGCGGGTGCGCATTACAACCGGCGACCCTGCAAAAGCCGAATTGGAAGGCGAAAGCAATATCCTGAAACACGTAGTGACAGAAGTGAAAAACAATGAATTGACAATCATGCTGGAGAAGGATAAAAGCTTCAGCCAGACGAAAACCGTCACCGTTACCATTCACGTAGCAAAACTTGATCAGGTAGAGGTCAGTACGGGTTGTTCCGTCGAATCGACTCTGCCGATTCAAAGTGACAATCTGACCGCCACCGTCGAAACGGGAAGTCGCCTAACGGCCCCTGTCACAACCAAAAAACTGGCTCTGACCGTGAAAGATGGTTCTCAGGCCAATTTGCAGGGCACCGCTACTGAAGCGGATATTCATTTGTCGGGTGCCGGTAAACTAAGCGCGGATAAGTTAACCATTGCGCGTGCCACCATTCAACTCGACGGGGCCAGCCGGGCCGATATTCATGTGACCGAAACATTATCGGCCGAGGCCAGTGGTGTTAGCACGATAAATTATACCGGCAATCCAACCGTAAAATCGCAGGACGTGTCGGGCCTGTCCAAGATTCGGAAACAGGAGTAAGTAAAGATATATCACAGAACACAAAAATGGCGACGCCCAACGGTCGTCGCCATTCTAAAAACCCACTCTATGAGAAATAGTTGTGGTTACCGCCCGCCCAGGGGAAATGAGTAACCTATAGATCCTTGTGTCAGTATCGGTCTTATGTTAGGCGTAAAGCCCGTTGCAATTCGATCAAATGAATACAAGCCACGCACTTCAATGGTAACATGGCCTGGTCCGGCTTTAAGGGCTGCTCCTATCCCGGCGGCTGCCCCAAAGTGAAATCGATCTATTGAATTATCAACCGCTTC
This sequence comes from Spirosoma jeollabukense, assembly GCF_054777855.1. Classification (NCBI taxonomy): domain Bacteria; kingdom Pseudomonadati; phylum Bacteroidota; class Cytophagia; order Cytophagales; family Cytophagaceae; genus Spirosoma; species Spirosoma jeollabukense. The sequence continues at coordinate 194,861 of NZ_BAAHAD010000009.1, read as the reverse complement.
TTTCTTGCCATTTAGACTATTGCTAGCTAAATAAGAGCCGTACGGTCCAACGTTTATGAAAAAACGATGTCCGGCATAGGTCCCTGTTGCTATTTTCAGAAATAAAGGCACTTCAATTTGATCAAAAGCGGCTGTTATCTTCCCCCCGGCAACTAAGGGCACTTTCAAATTATAGCGGGCATAATTTACCTCGGGCTGGAATGAAAACATGCCATTTCCGACGTTCAGCATTACTCCTCCCACAAAACCAATACCTGGGTCGATGAGTGGCTGACTTTCCGTAAAAATTACTCGCGTAACGCCCCCACGTATACCAATTCTGAGGGTAGAACCATACTCGCTCGACGACGTCTTTCCAGGCCGACCGGCAGTTCCTGTTACAGTTGGCCGTGACGTACCCGAATTTGTAGACTGAGACTGAGCGTCAACACGATTTGTCACTGGTGTTGAAGAAGGCGCACCCGTAGCTGGTTTTTTCGTTATGCCATGATATTCATCATAAAGCTCCTGCTGACGATTGGTGCTGGTCGTTGCCATAGGCTTAGTCGTGGTGCCACTTGTTTGTGCGAACGATAAGCCAACCGATAAAATCATAAAAGTCAGAAAAGAGTAAACCGATTTTACTAGGTTCATAGTTGGTAAATTAATTGTGTAAGATTAGTCGTTTAACTACAAAACTTCATAACAGCACTTAGGAAACGGTCATCGAGTTGATCATACGGTCTGATTTGTAAACATTTTATGGGTAAGTGAAGTAACTAGAATGTCAGGCTTTCAACGAGCTATGCCCCATCAATCGTACATTGCTTGCTTTGGGAAGTCTCAAAAAGTTAAAATAAGTTAACGCCCCTTTCACTACGTAACAGCCATGAAAACCGAACACCAGCGCACGGCTCTGATTACCGGTGCCAACAAAGGCATAGGCAAAGAAATCGCCAGGCAGCTGGCACAGCACGGCTTTGCCGTGTTTATTGGCGCCCGCGATATGGCCAAAGGTCGCGAAACCTCGGAAGAGCTTTGTCAGCAGGGTTATGAATCCACGTTCATTCATCTCGACGTAACAGATCCTGTTAGTATTAAAAACGCCAGTGGTGTGTTCTCGCAAAAGGCAGATCATTTAGATGTGTTGATCAATAACGCGGGCATTCTGGAAGATCATGGCGAAAACATTCTGAAATTAAACACCGAAATGCTCGACCGAACCCTGAAATCGAACGTTAACGGGCCCATTTTAGTAATTCAGGATTTTCTGCCCCATCTGCAAAAGAGCCCTAATGGCGGTCGCATCATCAACGTATCGAGTGGTGCCGGTGCGCTCTCTCAAATGAATACGTATGCCCCAGCTTACAGCATTTCCAAAACCGCGCTGAACGCCGTGACAAAACAATTCGCGGGTGCACTTAAAAAAGAGAATATAGCTGTTAACTGTGTTGATCCGGGCTGGGTTCGCACTGATATGGGTGGCGCTCATGCTTCTCGCCCTGTTGAGAAAGGAGCCGAGACAATTGTATGGTTGGCTACGGATGCCCCCCAGTCTGAAACGGGAAAGTTCTGGCATGATAAACAGGAAGTAGATTGGTAGCCTTTTAGCAACGGAGAATAAAGCGAAGCGCATCAACTTTTAAGTACCCGATTTTGTTATTTAATCAGGACTGATACTGTTTAGTCTGCTATCTTTGCGGCTTCATTTAGCCGGTACGCTATACTCTATTATGTTATCCATCAGTAATTTACAAGCCTTTATTGGCAAGAAACAGATATTAAAGGGGCTTGATCTGGAAGTCAGGGCCGGTGAAGTTCATGCGATTATGGGTCCTAACGGAGCCGGCAAGAGCACATTGGCATCGGTACTGGCAGGTCGCGCCGAGTATGAAGTAACGGGCGGCAGCGTGTTGTTCGAAGGTAAAGATTTATTGGAATTAGCGCCTGAAGAGCGGGCAGCCGAAGGTATTTTTCTGGCCTTTCAATATCCAGTGGAGATTCCAGGTGTTAGTACGACCAATTTTCTAAAAACAGCGCTGAATGAAATTCGGAAACATCGCGGTCAGGAATCCCTTGATGCCGTGCAGTTTCTGAAACTGATGAAGGAGAAGATGAAGCTCGTTAATATCGACCAGTCTCTGCTGAGCCGGTCGTTGAACGAAGGCTTCTCGGGAGGAGAAAAGAAGCGGAATGAGATCTTCCAAATGGCCATGCTTGAACCCAAACTGGCTATCTTGGACGAGACCGATTCGGGTCTGGATATTGACGCGCTACGTATCGTGGCCGACGGTGTTAATCAACTCCGGTCGCCAGAGCGGGCTACAATTGTGGTAACTCACTATCAGCGACTGCTGGATTACATCGTACCCGATTATGTACATGTATTGTACAATGGTCGCATTGTAAAGTCTGGTCCCAAAGAATTGGCGATGGAACTGGAAGAAAAAGGCTACGATTGGCTCAAAGCCGAAGCCATATAAATCAATGATGAATGATAGATGATGAATGATTCACAGCACGAACCATTCATCATCTATCATTCATCATTTATCATTAAAAATGATGACTCCCTCCTACGCATCTTATAACGATTTTAAAGACCAGTTGCTGGCTGCTTTCCGAACCAATGAGGAGCTTATGAATGGGGCCAGTAAAACCCCATTTCATCAGCTCCGACGCTCGGCGCTCAAGCAATTCGATCTGTTGGGCTTCCCCACGATCCGCCATGAAGAATGGAAGTATTCGAACGTCAATGGCTTGTTCAAAGAAGCCTTTGATCTGGATGACACGATCACACTGACGGCCAATGATCTGAATCCGCTGGAAATTCCGAACCTTGATGGCAATATTATTTACATTGTTAATGGTCGGTATCAGCCAGAGCTTTCACGCATTATCAGCCCGGCGTCGCAAGTTCAGATCACGAGTTTTGCGGAAGCAATCAAAGCCGATCCCGATTTTATAGGCTCGCACTTCGCCCGCTACGCTGACTATCAAGAGAATGCATTTACGGCATTGAATACCGCTCTGGCTAACGACGGGGTGGTGATACGCGTACCTGATAACATGACCGTCGAGCAACCTATTATCCTGCGCTACATTACCGATGCCCGCGATAAAAATATTGCGGCTCAGCCACGTAACCTTATTACGGTAGGTAAAAACGCCGAAGTAATGGTGGCCGAAGCGTATAGAACGTTAGGCGACCGGTCAAGTTTTGTTAATGTTGTCACGGAAATCGCCCTGAGTCGTGATGCCCGGATGCAGTATTACAAAGTGCAGAACGAAACCGAAAAAGCGTATCATATTGGCACTACGCAGGTAAACCAATCGGATAATAGTCACTTCTATTCGGCTACCGTAACACTCAACGGAAACTTCGTTCGGAACAACCTGAACATTGTGCTCAACGGTCAACATGCCGAAGCGTTCATGTATGGTTTATACATGCCCAACGGCCGTCAGCACGTTGACAACCATACCCTTGTCGATCACGCTATGCCCAATTCGTATAGTAGTGAACTCTACAAAGGGATTCTGGACGATAATAGTACAGGTGTATTCAATGGTAAGATTTTCGTCCGGCCCGACGCTCAAAAAACGAACGCGTATCAGTCGTGTAAGAACGTAGTACTGTCGCCGGGGGCTTCGATGAACACCAAGCCTCAACTGGAAATTTTTGCGGATGACGTAAAGTGTTCGCACGGCACTACAACGGGGAAACTCAATGACGAAGCGCTGTTTTATATGCGCTCGCGGGGTATCCCTAAGGATGAAGCCCGTTCGTTGCTGCTTTATGCTTTCTCACAGGACGTATTGAGCCAGATCAAAATCCAGTCTATCCGTGACTATCTGGAACGTGTTGTAACAGAGAAGCTAATGAAGTAATTTCCCCATCGATACAATCAATATATCGGTCAGTTGAACAGTTTGCCTTACTGTTTGGCTGACCGATTCGCTTCTAGAGGAGTAGATGTTATTCTGTAAGCTATCTATGAGAATAGTGTATTTACTTGCCTTTTGTCTGATCACCAGATTTGCCTTGGGGCAACGTATTGACTTTACCTTCGAAGGCGATTCGATTACCATTCCATTTGTCAGCGATAGTCTGCGCGGCATTTCAGGGCTTGAGATTGTACCAACCACGGGAGAATGGCATTTCGTTAGTGACAGGGGCTGGCATTTTATTTTCAACAACGTTCGAACTATCCGTGATCTGGGTGACAAGTCACACTTAAAATTGGCTCAGAAAACGCCCTTTTGGTTTGAAGGTGTTCGCTATAATGCTCAGGCAACTACTTATTTCTGGACGGATGAACACGAATTCACTACGTCCCTCCTATACGGCAAATTAATTAGTGATACTACAAATCAGGTGTTATTGAAAATGCCGCTACCCGGCCCGAACAAAGGACTGGAAGGGATTGCGTTAACATCCTCGGGTGCGCTCTGGGTAGCGCCCGAAGCAGGTTGGGAAGGCGAAACCCGCATGAATCAGGATACGATAACGTTTTTTCGCTATCCAGACCCACTTTCCCCAGACCCGGTCATTGAGCGCTATAAATACCCTATAAACCGCTGTCCATTCACACAGGGCGAAGAGCTATTAGGCGGTATCTCTGAGATAGTGGCTATCGATGACCAACGGGTACTCGTGCTGGAGCGCTGTTATGATGCTGTCAAAAAGCAGGTTACCGCCAATTTATACGTAGCAACGTCAAATGAGACAACGCATATGTTAACTAAAGAACTGGCATTTGATTTTACCCAACAATTTCCCGGTATTACCTGCAATCTGGAAGCAATGGCCTGGGCCGACGCGGCCAAACAGACATTGGTCCTCGTTGCCGACGATAATTTCCGTCGAAACAGAACCCTACGAAATCAGGTGATTGTTTTGCGCAGGCGATAGGATTTATACGAACCTAACCACCCATCGTTTACGTTTTCAATATAAGTACTCCATCTCCACTATAAATTTTCAAGTAGAGATACGAGCAATTTATTTCTTCAATACCAGTACGTTATGCAATCGGCTATAGACACTACCCTCGATATTCAGCAAATTCGCCAGGACTTCCCCATACTTCATCAGGAAATAAATGGGCGTCCGCTGGTATATTTCGATAATGCAGCGACCAACCAGAAACCGCTTTCTGTCATTAATGCGCTTAGCGGTTATTATGAGGGGTATAATGCAAATATTCACCGGGGTATTCATCATCTGGCTGAGCAGGCGACGGCTGCATTTGAAGCATCCCGCCGGGCGTTTCAGGAGTTTTTGAACGCAAAGCATTGGCAGGAAATCATCTTTACCTACGGCACAACGGATGGGATCAATCTAGTGGCGCAAACATACGGCCGCCAGTTTTTGAAAGAGGGAGACGAGATACTAATTTCAACAATGGAGCACCACTCCAACATCGTTCCCTGGCAAATGCTGTGCGAGGAAAAAGGATGTATTCTGAAAGTCATTCCGGTAAACGACGAAGGTGAGTTACTGCTTGATGCCTACGAAAAGCTCTTATCCGAACGTACCAGGTTTGTTTCCTGCGTGCACGTCTCCAATTCGCTTGGCACCATCAACCCAGTCAAAACAATCATCGACAAAGCGCACGCAGTTGGTGCAGTTGTCCTGATCGACGGCGCACAAGCCAGTTCGCACCTCGAAATTGACGTGCAGGCACTTGATGCCGACTTCTACGTTCTTTCTGCCCACAAACTCTACGGTCCCACGGGCATGGGTGTTTTGTACGGAAAGAAAGATATTCTGGATACCATGCCTCCCTATCGGGGCGGGGGCGAAATGATCAAAGAGGTTACGTTCGCCAAAACAACTTACAACGATATTCCCTACAAATTTGAAGCCGGTACGCCCAACATTGCCGACGTAGTGGCCGCGAAAACCGCGCTGTCCTACATGGCAGGTTTGGGTAAAGAGAATATTGCGGCTCACGAACACGACCTGCTTCAGTACGCCAACGAACAACTCAGTGAATTGAATGGGCTACGCATCATCGGACAGGCAAAGCATAAAATCGGTGTTATATCGTTTGTGCTGGATGGCATTCATCACCAGGATACGGGTGTAATCTTAGACCAGCAGGGTATCGCCGTCCGAACGGGTCACCACTGCACGCAGCCGCTCATGCAACGCTTCGGTATTGCCGGAACTACGCGGGCATCGTTTGCGGTTTATAACACCAGAGACGAAATTGACCGGCTCGTGCAGGGTCTGCGACGGGTTCAAAAAATGATGCTATAAAAACGTTTAAACCGTTTTTTTTATGATTAGTACTGCCGCCATTGTTGAATCCTTTCGCCAATTACCTGATAAGATATCTCTTGACGAAGTGGTTGAGCGATTAATTATTCTTGAGCGCTACGAAAAGCGATGGAAGAGCTTGGACCAGGAAAAGGCCACAAGAATGAAGACGTTATGCGGGATATGAAGGAATGGATTCAGGCACGCCAATAATCTGAACAGACGAAGCAAAAGAAGACCTACGTGACGTACTGCATTAATTGTCTCGTTCTCCGCTAACTTATGTCGATAATTGGTCAAACGATTTGACAAAAAACTTGGTTTGCTTGAGTCATTTCCAGAGATGGGCCGTAAGGTTCCAGAAAAGGAAGTTAGTTATCTAAGAGAGATATTAGTAGGAAATTATCGCTTACTCTATATCTTCTTAAACAATACTATAACGATTATTGGTGTTCGGCATCAAGCCGGTCATTTAGGTAAGATTTAGAATGACAATCAACGAAAAGCAGGACGAGATCATTGAGGAGTTCGATTTGTTCGATGACCAACTCGACAAAACGCAGTACATCATTGACTTAGGTAAAAAATTGCCACCCATGCCTGAATCGTCTAAAACAGATGAGAATCGGATTATGGGTTGTCAGTCGAAAGTGTGGGTAGATGCTGAGTTAAAAGGCGATGGTTTATATTTCTATGGTGATAGCGAGCCAACAGCCCAAATTTCAAAGGGTTTGATCGGCTTGCTGATTCGAGTATTGTCAGGTGAAAAACCAGAAGACATTGCCAAGGCTGATTTGTATTTTATACCGCGAGTTGGCATGGGCAACTTAATTACCTCGTTGCGGGCCGGTGGGCTGGCTTCGATGATTGAACGGATGAAAGCCTATGGTCGGGCCTATTCCGTATCAGAAAATAGTCATTAATGACGCAAGAAAATGACAGACGAAGAATTAAAAGAACAGGTGGTACTGGCGCTTAAGGGCGTATACGACCCTGAAATCCCAGTAGACGTATATGAGCTGGGACTTATCTACGACATCAAGATATTCCCGGTGAATAACGTGTATATCCTGATGACACTCACCTCGCCTTCCTGTCCGTCGGCCGGCTCAATTCCGGCCGAAATCGAAGATAAAGTGCGGGCTATTGAGGGTGTCAATGATGTAAGTGTTGAGCTAACGTTCGATCCCCCCTACTCCACCGAATTAATGTCGGAGGTAGCTAAATTGGAACTTGGATTTATGTAAAACTTAAGTCGGTAGTAGTTAGTCAACAGTAATCAGTAAAAAAGGGATTATTAACTAACCGCTCACGACTAGCAACTATTAACTAATCACTAAAATTATGTATCCTCCTCATTTGCTTATCCCGATGCGGGAAGACCTGACCAGTGTTGGGTTCGAAGAATTGACCACTGCCGACGACGTAGTGAATACCATGGAAAATGCTGAAGGCACCATGCTGGTTGTGGTGAATTCAGTATGCGGTTGTGCAGCTGGAGCAGCTCGTCCGGGCGTGAAAGCAGCTTTAGCCGCTAGTCCCGTAAAACCAGATAAGATGGTATCTGTGTTCGCGGGTGGTGATCTGGACGCAACCGCCAAAATGCGTGAGTATTTGCTTCCTTATCCTCCATCGTCGCCTGCCATTGGCATTTTCAAAGACGGCGAACTAGTACATTTCATTGAGCGGCACCATATTGAAGGTCGTTCGGCGCAGATGATTGCCCAGCACCTCGAAATGGCGCTGGAAGAGTTCTGTACGCCACAGAACGCCTAAAAAAGTCGTCAGTCATGAGTTGATAGTCGTTAATAAAAATACTAGCAGCTATCAACTCATGACTGACGACTTTTTTTACGTTACCGCAAAGATTTTCGCGAGCAATCGCGAGAGTGGTAAGAGACAGAATACCAGGATCGCTAAGGGGAACGATGCGAACGATGCCACCCAGGCAGCATTCATGACGATGAGTGATAACACCCCCGCCCGTACAGCCAAGCCAATGTTTGGACCGATTGGCTCTTTTACGGCTCGCCAGAGTGGCGGAAAAATATAGTAACCAAACAGAATAAGAAAAGGCAATGCGGTTCCCAATTGCTGCTGCCGTTGAGCCAGCGCTGCAACGCATCCAATCACAAGGGCATATAGCAGACCAGCTACACGTAGTATAGTGGGGCTGCCACCATGCACCTCCCCCCGGCTAATCATCGTTATAGCTGCGATATAGGCAATCGGAACCAATCCAACCCATGCCCAGGGCATAACCTGATCAGGCAATACACTAACACCCAGCAATAAGTTCAGGCCCCGACAGAGGCCCATGTTAACAGGGCCCAGCCAGTTATGGTGCTTTCCAAATCGGTCATACACGAGTGATGCTACACTGATGGCAATAGCCAGAAGACCAGCTGTCTGATTTACGAGAAATGACGTAGCTATACCAACAGCCAGCAAAGCGCTTCCCAATAAAATAGCTGTGCTTTTGCTAATAATCCCACTCGGAATAGGTCGCTCGGGTCGTTCAATGGCGTCTAACTCGGCATCAAAAACATCGTTGAAGACAACGCCCCCGCCATACAACCCAACGGTTGCCAGGGCGAGCCAGCCTACCGGAGATGGAGCGATTTCAGGAAGCATGAAATAACCCGCAATAGCCATTCCCGCTAGCACGTCAGCAATGGCCGTAACAAGATTAGCAGGGCGAGTAAGGGAAAGAAGCGCCTTAATTTCCATGATCGAAAGACCGGTCCACCGGTGCGGTGAACGAATGAAAGAGTGAATTTTCATCTGGTCTATTCACTCTTTCATTCGTTCATTATTATTTAATAATCGTTGATTCTTTATCTACTCTTGGCGCCTGTCCACCACGTAGTACCGAACTGCCATTGTAGCGTTGGCTCTGGTCAATACCCACCGGCTGGATAAGCTCTTCGAGGCTAAGTTGACCACTTTGGGCGAAAGCCGTAACGGCATTGGTAAACGTAACAAGCCGAATCGCTTCGTCTGGAATACCCCGTTGCTTCATCAAAGCCGCTGTTTTAGGAACAGCCAGTGGATCGCTGATACCCCAGTCGGCAGCGGAGTTGATCATAATACGTTCGGGACCATATTGTTTTACGATATCCACCATGCGCTCGTTCCCCATTTTGGTAAATGGATAAATCGTGAAGCCAGCCCAGAACCCCCGGTCCAGTACCTCACGTACGGTCTCTTCGTTATTATGATCAACAATTACCATTCCTGGCTCCAATCCATGTTCCAGCGCGATGTCCATGCTGCGACTGGTACCTTGCTTTTTGTCCCGGTGGGGCGTGTGAATCTGGACGGGTAAGCCCGCTTCTTTCGCTAAATCCAGCTGCGCCCGGTAATATTTTTCCTCAGCAGCAGTCTGGTCATCAAAGCCAATTTCACCCACCCCAACAACGCCCTCTTTATAGATGAATAAGGGCAGGATTTCCATAACCTGCTCGGCTAATTCTTCCTGGTTGGCCTCTTTGGAATTCAGGCCAATCGTACAATAATGGCGAATCCCGAACTGCGACGCCCGAAACCGCTCCCATCCCACCAGGCTGGCAAAATAATCCCGGAACGAGTCAACACCGGTGCGGGGCTGACCTAACCAGAAAGCCGGTTCGATCAGGGCAACCACACCTGCATCGGCCATCGCCTGATAATCGTCTGTTGTACGGGACGTCATATGAACGTGCATATCGAAAAACGACATACCACGTATTGAATCCATAAAATCCATAATGCTGCTACGTTAAGGGCGTTGTAAAAACGCGAATTGGGGAGCAAAGTTCCATAAAAATATGTCTCCTTCCCGCACGATTTTTTAGCAACATTTAATTCGGTTTTGGCAAACTTCAGACTAGTCTATTCGTTTTATAGATAGTAGACAACATTCTAAGTTATGGAAACGCGTAAACAACTAAAAGAAAAGAGATGGGCCTATTTTGTGGTTCTAGCCTTAGTCATCGGCGGTGGTCTAACAGCCTGTCAGGATAAGGCGATCAACGACCTTAGCCCCGAGGATAGCAAGGTCTATATCACGAACTACGACCGCACAACTAATTTCAGTCAATACAAGACGTTCAGTCTGCCCGATTCTGTTGTAATCGAATCGAATGATGGTTACCGGCCTTCGCTGGGTTCGCTGGAAAGTCGCTTTGTGACGAACGTAGCCAACGCGATGACCAGTCGGGGCTTCCAGCGGGTGAGCGCGGGACAGCCAGCGGATTTAGGCGTGGCCGTTATTCGGGTTACGAACCTGTATACTGGCGTGGGCGTTGACCCATATTCCTATTACGGAAGCTATTGGGGCGGAGGTTTAGGTGGATTCGGTGGCTATTATCCCTACTATCCATCATATTACACGTACCAAGTGTCGGATGAATATTGGCGGGTTCAGATCGTTGACCTGAAAAACAGGGTAACCACTGGTACGGGCACCAATCCACAGCCCTTAAATGTCCTTTACGATGCGACCATCCACGGTTCGGACATTACTGATGTGCAAGGTGTAGACACAGCCATCACGGCAATTTTCAATCAATCGCCTTATTTACGGGCAACTGAATAAGAATTATGAAATCGATAATAGCCCTATTTGCCCTTCTGGCGGTAACGACAACGGCCTGGGCACAGTATAAAAACGACAATATGGGGAATAACGGATTTCCGTCTCCGTATCAGGAATACGTTACATTCAATATTTCGGCTCGTTATGGTGTCGCCTTCCCTATGGGCGGCCAGCAAGGGTACATCAACCGGATATCGCCTACCAACTTAGCGCTGGATGGTGAATGGTTGTTTCCCAAACAATTTTCAATAGGTCTGAAAACAGGCTACCAATACAGCAACCAACGGCTTGACCGACAGATTTATAGCTATACTGATGGCAACTCTGGGCAGGATATTTCGGCGGTACAAACCCGAACGCTGTCGGTTATTCCAGCCATGGTTTCGCTCTCCTATTATTTTGCCGATAACGCAGCGGCTATTCGGCCTTATGTACAATTTGCAGGTGGTGGTGCTTTTGTCAACTACACTAATTACTTCGGGCCACTGGCCGATAAGCAAACGGGCTTTAAAGGCGCTATTGCTCCCGCCATTGGTCTAAAATATTATGGTAGACGGGAGCAGGGCCTGGGTGCCGAGATTCAGGCCCAATATCAGAACGTGTTTTTCAATTACGATCTATTGAAAAATAGCGCCCCATCGCTGATGTTGTCGGCGGGAATTTCGTACCGGTTCTATTAATGTAACGCGGCCGGTCAGCCGTTGCCGTGGAAACCCGCATTACATTAATAGCTCAATAGCAGGCGGCAAACTACGCCCGGCAGCCCGGCGTTCGGCAGCATAATCTGCCAGCGTTTGGGCGAGTCGGGCGTTTTTACGTTCGTCCAGCCCACTAATTTGTGTTACGTCTTTATCCGTGAAAAACGCTTTCAAAATCATCTGATTCCAGGCCGCTTCGTCGAAGTAATCTGCCGGGTATGGATTGTGAAGCATAATCGCCGATTGCACATCGGCAATGTTATTCCGAATGCCTTCGGTGGCCTGAAATAACCAGGCGTCTGGATAAGCCAGTACGGGCAGAGCCGAATATAAGGCAACCAACTCGTTCAGTTCACCCGCTTTAAACAGTTGGCTGATCGTGTTCACATAAAATGATTTGTCGTCGGCAGGGAGTTGGAGCAGCCACCAAACCCGCGCCAAACGATCGAGTGTCCAGCTGGTCACCGAGAACCCCGCCCGAACCCGTTTCAGGGCAAAGTCCATATCCGCCGGTACATCGATGGGTTGTTTACCTACAAATCGCGGCATAGCCGTAAACACCCGATAGAACGTAGCAACTTGCGGATTACGTTGAAGCGCATCCGTCTGCTGGCGAAGATAGGCAACAGCTTTTTCGGAGTCAGCCTGCTGCTCAATCAGATAGAACAGCGTTTGGCTCATAGAAAGAATATTCATCGGATAAGCATAAACTGGACGGCCACGTCCGGGTAGGAAATAATTGACATCACCCCGGACATCGTCGTCCAGGCTAGAATTTACTTTTTTGCTTTTGGGTGAGCCTGGTCGTAGGTTTTCTTTAACTGCTCCAGGCTCGTATGTGTATAAATCTGGGTGGCGGCCAAACTACTGTGTCCCAACAAATCTTTAATAGCATTCAAGTCGGCCCCCCGGTTGAGCAAATGCGTAGCAAACGAGTGACGCAATACGTGAGGACTTTTCTTTTCAAGCGTCGTGACAAGCGTAAGATGTCGTTTTACAATGCGCTGAATCAGGACCGGATAAGCTGGAATACCCTTATCGCTTACAATCAAATAGACACTGTCCTCGCCCGAAAACTCCTGGTTTTTCAGGTCAATATATTGCTTAATAAGCTCGAACAGGGGTTGGGTAAGGGGTATAAGGCGGTGCTTGTTGCGCTTGCCTAACACGATGATCGTTTTGTCGTAGAGATTGACGTCAGTCGTTTTCAGTCCCGTTAGCTCACTCAGCCGGATGCCGGTTCCGTATAGTAATTCAAGGACTAATTTGTCCCGTAATCCCTCAAATGTGTCAGGAAATTCGATGTCACTCAGCAACATCTCCATCGGCTTTTCCTCTACGTATTGCGGCAGTTTTTTACTGGCTTTCAGCGCCTGAATCTTGGTCATCGGATCAAGCGAAATCACTTTCCGACGTAGTAGGAAATCATAAAAATTCCGCAACGTAGCGATCTTCCGGTTCACCGACGATTTATCTATTCCACCCTCAATCAAGCTCACAATCCACGACCGGATGTGCCGAAAATCAGCCCGTTCGGGTTGCGAAACATTACACTCTGCCAGCAGGAACGTACTGAACTGTTCCAGGTCGTTGGCGTAAGCCGTTACCGTATGATGGCTCAGGCGTTTTTCGTAACGAATGTGCTGGAGGAAGTCAGAACCGGGATTTGTGGGATTCATTGGCTTAAAGGAAGTCAGAACCGTAATTTTTATGATTGCTATGATTTCCCTGGTTTTGTAGCAACACCATCAAATCTAATCATGCTACTCATAGCAATCATAAAAATTACGGTTCTGACCAACAAAAAAGCAGCAAACATAGCTGCTTGCTGCTCCCGTGTCTTTGCTGGAAAAAGATCGCTGACTGCGCATTCAACGATTTATGACCAACTGCTCACTACCGAACGTTCTAGACCAGACGGCCTATTGCTCGGTGTGATTGCCATACATACGTTCTTTGTACGTGGCTTTGATAATCTCGGTGCGACGCTTTACTGATGGCTTCTGGAAAGCCGTCCGCGAACGCAACTGCCGCAACACACCCGTCTTCTCGAATTTCTTCTTGAAGCGTTTCAGGGCCTTGTCAATCGACTCGTTGTCTTTTACGTTAATGATAAGCATGTTGTAAATTTTCTGTTTTAGCTAAAAACCGGACGGCAAAGGTAATAGATTTGCGACTATGAAACAAGCCATTATTGACTTAGGCACCAACACTTTTCATCTATTTATTGCCGAAAGAAACGGTGATACGTATACAACGCTCTTCCGCGAAAGCCGGGTTGCCAAAATCGGGATGGCGGGTATCAATCAGGGCATTATTACCGAAGACGGTATCAACCGAGCGCTAAGCGTCCTAACCTACTTCCGGCAAATACTCGATCAATACGCACTAGATCCCGAACAAGTTATCGCCATTGGCACAAGCGCGATTCGGGTGGCTCGTAATCAGGCTGAGTTTATAGCGCGCGTCCGGGAGGCAACCGGCATTTCAATAACTGTCATTTCGGGCGATCAGGAGGCTGATTACATCTATCAGGGTATCCGGGCCGCCGGGGCACTGACCGGTCAGACAGGCAGCGCAACCAGTCTGGTGATCGACATTGGGGGAGGAAGCGTCGAGTTTATTTTAGGCAACGAATCCCGGATATTCTGGAAACAAAGTTTCGAGATTGGTGGGCAGCGGCTTATGGAACGATTTATGCCGGAAACGCCGGTGGTGCGGCAATCCGACCGCTCCGACCCTATAAATCCCGGCAGCATTCGGCGACTGCATGATTATTTTCAGGAGCAATTGCTGCCGCTAGCCAATGCGATTCACCAGTACCAGCCAACGGTTCTGGTTGGCTCTTCGGGCTCGTTCGATACGTTGGTCGACATGTGGTTTATGCACACGGAAGGCCATTTGCCCAATCCAGCACAAACTACGTTCACCTTGCCTGTCACTGAGTTTTATCGTGCTTACGAATTGCTGACTACCCAAAATCATGACGAGCGGATGCAGATTCCCGGCATGATCGAACTGCGCGTCGACATGATCGTCGTAGCCGTTTGCCTGATTGATTACGTATTAAAAACCTACGGCATCTCGCAGATCAAAACATCAACATACTCCTTGAAAGAAGGCGTTTTGGCGTCTTTATCGGACAAAACTGCTTAAAAATAACTTCCATTGCGCACGAACTTCCCGGGAGCGTTGAACTTTCGGGCAGTTGATTGCTCACTTATTTCCGCTGGCAAAAGTTGCATATACAACTTCGATTTGTATCTTTCGCCGTATGAACACGCCACCTAGTCTAATCCAAACATCCTGCATTGCAGGCCGACTGCGTATGCTGGCACGGATAGTGACGAGTCGCTACAATAGTGCCTTCACGAGCGAGGGCGTCACGTTTGCACAAGCCGGGCTGCTTATGCACATTTTCGCGCAGCCTGGTATCCGACAGGGCGAGTTATCGAAACGGCTGCAAATTGAAAAGTCGGCGATGAACAGAGATGTGCAGTTAATGCAAAAAAAAGGCTGGCTCACGGACAATCTACGTAGTGGTCTTTTTTTGACCGATGACGGTTCACGCCTGGCCAAACGATGCCACAAAATCTGGAAAGCGCTGAACCAGCAGGTTCATGAGGAACTCGGAGACGAGGCCATTCATGGACTGACCATTTTTTCTGATACGTTGCTGGCTACCTTTTTACCCTAACTGCCAGACGCATAAACACCAGTTTAAACCAGTTTTATATGTCGATGAACGAGATAGATCAGGAACACCGCACACGTACTTATTCTTGGGAAGATCAAACGATTGGGGCTAAAGTTGGCGCTACGTTGTCGGGCATGGCGTATTTGCAGGGAATGATGGCCGGTAAATATCCGGCTCCCGCCATAGCCCATACGCTCGACATGGGCATTGAATCGGTTGAAGAAGGTAAAGTCGTTTTTTCGATTGTACCACAGGAGTTTCACTACAATCCTATTGGTGCTGTACACGGAGGGGTGTTTTGTACCATACTCGATTCAGCACTTGCCTGCGCCATTCACTCAACGCTACCCGCCGGAATGGGCTACACGACCCTCGAACTGAAAGTGAATCTCGTTCGTCCGCTAACGGTTAAAACTGGCAAAGTCCTGGCCATTGGCACGATTGTTCACGCTGGTCGATCCGTTGCTACAGCCGAGGGCAAAATCGTAGATGAGCAGGGGAAACTCTACGCCCATGCGACAACAACCTGCATGATTTTTCCGTGGAAAGGCTAATCTCCCAGTAGGTATGACTGAGCACCATCTGACCGTTCAACGCACGGCCCGTTATTATACAATCGGCGAGCTGACCGACCAGACCAAAAGCATTTCATTTTGTCTACATGGTTTTGGGCAGCTGGCGAAATACTTTAGCCGTAAGTTTTCGGACATGGACGACGGTCAAACGCTGATCGTTGTACCCGAAGGTTTATCACGGCTGTATCTGAACGGCGAATACGATCGCATTGGCGCATCGTGGCTGACGCGTGAGGATCGGGAGCACGAAATCAACGATTTTCTGGGGTATCTGAATACGTTGTTCGACTTGGTTCTGAACGGCCGCGATCCAGCCGAATTTCACATTTCGCTGCTGGGTTTCTCGCAGGGTGCTGCTACGGCCTGCCGCTGGCTCAATGCCAGTCACATTCGCGTTGATCGGTTGATTTTATGGGCAGGTTACTTTCCCAACGGCCTGACCGACATGATTGATCCGGTTAAACTGACCGACGTTGATTGCCACTACGTCTACGGAAAGCAGGATGAATATTTAGTAAAATTAAGCGATATTGGTGCCTACTTAAACCGATTGCAAATCGACGTACCAAACCTGAAATTCACGGCCTTTGAGGGTGGACATAAGGTAGAAACGGACGTATTGAAACACCTAATGGCTAGCACGAAGTCGATTCTTTAATCTTTGGAAGAAGGTAGGTTTTTGAGTACAGACAACCTCACCTAGCAGTGTGGTATCATCAGCGAGCGAAATTAATAATGGTGACTTCTGGGCTGGACTAATTTCTATTTCCTGCGATAAAAAACCAATCCATACAATCCTTAAAATAAGCTGATTATTAGGTGATGGCAGCGCTAGTTTGAAGATTCCGTTCTCATTAGTTGTCGTACCTTGTTGCGTACCTTTCACGATGATATGAACGCCGGGCAAAGCCGCTTTATCTGTCTCAGCGATCACCTTGCCCTCAATTACCCATAGTGAATCTTTTGCTGCTGTCGTTTCGTGTTGTTCTATACGCCCATCTTGAGCGGGTAATTCTGGCGTAACACGTTCACTTATCAATACATTTTGTTCGGGCAATTGCGTGGTTTGTCCGGGCGCTGAACTCCAGCTTAGTAGTCCGGCTGTCATAAGCCCAAGCCATCGCTGTTTCAGTCCACTGTTCGAGGTATTTTGGGCAAGTACTACGTCCCGGTTTAATTGACCAGCCGTAAACCGACCGCACACATTTTTTGGCTGGTCAGAAAAATAAGCGCCAATCTGCTGATCGGTCATAGCCGTAAAGTCCACCACCGTTTTCTGGCAGCTATCGCAGAAACGGCCTGACTCTTTTGGTTTCATGCCCTGCCAACGCTGCTGACAAGGCGCAGCAATGGCAAGTTCGATTCGTTTGTTTGGCATGGAACGATGTATTACAACCCATTTCTCCTCCTCACTTTATTAATTCGGCCGCCTATTTTCAGTAAATAATAGAGCCACCCTATCAATACAACCATAATGACGACGATGACGACCCATAATTTACCGTCACTGCGTAAGGCTTCCGTAATATTAACCATCAGCAAATGCGTTTAATTAGCTTCTTTGTCAAGTACTGGCTTTGCGTTCTCTTCCAACTCGTCAAAATGAATTTCAACCCGACGTAACCGAACGCGCAACTGCGTAATCCAAAGCCCCAGCAGCGTAAAACCAACAAAAGCAGGCCGAATGATCGACTTGATCGATGCGTCTGAATCGTATTGATTAAAACCCGGATTACCGCCATTTCCAGGGTGCAGCGAATCGGTTAAGCGGGGCAGAATAAGAATCAGGGGGATAAAAACGGCGAAGGCAAATATGTTATAAACGGCCGAAATCCGGGCGCGTCGCATGTCGTCGTCGAAGGAGCCACGTAGCACAAAATAAGCCAGATACAGCAGCATACCCACGGCGACGCCATTCGTTTTGGGATCATTAGGCCATAAATCGCCCCAGGCAAAATAAGCCCATACTGAGCCTGTAATGCAGCCTAACACACCAAATAAAATTGCTGTGCAGACAAACTCGTAGGCGATTATGTCATCATCGTTATTTCCTTTCCTAAGGTAACGGATCGAAAATATGGTTGATAAAAATAACATCACCATCATGGCAATCCATAAGGGTGGATGGAAAAAAGTATTCCGTATGGCTTCATGTAAAATAGGCAATTTGGGAACCGGACGGATTAGACCAGCGATAAAGACATACGCCAGAATAATAACGGTTAGTGCTTTCCACCAATGTTTTCTCATAAAGCTGACGTTTGAATGACCGCCTATTGTGCTTATAATGAACAATAAAGATGTCTACCAACTAACGCATACTCACTTCCGGTGAATCGTCATAGCGCCCGCCTGTGCCGAAGCCAGAATCGTCATATCAGCGATAGTGACGTGAGCAGGAGCCGTAACGGCATACACAATCGTATCGGCGATATCCTCGGCAGTAAGGGGCGTAAATCCCTGATATATCTTGGCAGCCCGCTCAGTATCGCCGTTGAAACGGGCTATTGAGAACTCGGTCTCCACAGCACCGGGCGCAATGTTCGTTACCTTAATGCCGTGTTGCGTTAAATCAAGACGCATGCCTGCACTGAGCGCTTCAACGGCCGCTTTGCTGGCGCAGTAAACCGCGCCATTCGCGTATGTTTCTTTGCCCGCAATCGAACTCAGATTCACAATGTGGCCCCGTTTCCGGGCGACCATACCGGGCATAACAGCCTTCGATACATAAAGAACGCCCTGCACATTGCCATCGATCATCTGGTCCCAGTCGTCAACATTACCCTCCTGAATCGGCGACAGGCCACGGGCACCTCCGGCATTATTGAGCAGAATATCAATGGCTTGCCATTCTTCGGGCAGTGTGCTGATGGCGTCGTTAACCTCGCTCCAGTCCCGCACATCGAAGTTGAGCGTCGTAACGGCGGTCTTCTGACTTAGTTGTTCCTCTAGTTCGTCCAGTCGCTCCTGCCGACGGCCGCAAAGGATTAAACGGTATTCAAGATCGGCGAAGGCTTCGGCGGTGGCGCGGCCAATGCCAGACGTAGCGCCAGTGATGAGTGCAATACGAGACATAAAAATGGGTGAAAACGTATGAGTGGGCAAAGATAACCAGATTAATAAACCCAAATAACCTGACTCGCCAGGGCCAGGCTAATAGGTCGAAAAACAGGCGGCAACGTTCTTCACTACGGTGTGTTGGTAAATGAGTTTGATCCAGTGGACTTTTTTGGCCACTACTGGTGTTTTTTGGGTAATTTTGAGTTTTTACATGATAATGAGATGAGCCATTTGCAGCAGTCTTTCACGGTTCAATTCGTATACAACGTCTTTTTTACCGAGAAACTTTTCGATACAACAAATTCGCTTTTTGCCGATTTCTTTCACCAACAAGCCACTTCCGCAACGCAAAAAAAACTCCTAGTTGTCATTGACTCAGGTGTTGTTGACACGCATCCTGGTTTAGTAGCTGAGATAAAGGCGTACTTTGCGCAACACGCTGATGTTGTTGACCTTGTGCCAGATGTGCTGATCATTCCGGGTGGCGAAATTGCCAAAAACAATCCAGCATTTGTCGAGAAAATCGTGGACGCGGTGGATACATTTGGTATTGATCGTCACTCTTACGTAGCGGCCATTGGCGGTGGATCGATGCTGGATATGGTGGGCTATGCGGCTGCCATTTCGCACCGGGGCATCCGCCACATTCGCATTCCGACGACGGTGCTATCGCAGAATGATTCGGGTGTTGGGGTCAAGAATGGGGTCAACTACAAAGGCAAAAAGAATTTCCTTGGTACGTTCGTCCCCCCCATTGCGGTGTTTAACGACAGTACGTTCCTGACGACGCTCGATGATCGTGACTGGCGGGCGGGCATCTCCGAAGCCATTAAAGTGGCGCTTATTAAAGACAAAGCATTTTTCCAGTGGATCGAAACTAATGCGCAGGCGCTGGCTGCCCGCGACATGGACGCCATGCACTATCTTATCCACCGTTGCGCCCAGATGCATCTACAGCATATTTCGAGTGGAGATCCATTCGAGATGGGCTCCTCACGACCGCTGGACTTTGGTCACTGGAGCGCGCACAAGCTCGAACAGTTGACCAACTTTGAGCTTCGTCATGGCGAAGCCGTAGCGATTGGCATTGCGTTGGATAGCCTTTATTCCCAGCAACTTGGCTGGCTTACCGACGCCGACACTACCCGTATTCTAACGACGCTCCGTACGCTCGGCTTTTCCTTGTATCAACCCATGCTCGACGCTGACAATAGTGCAGGCGTGTTGAAGGGACTTTCCGAATTCCGCGAGCATCTGGGTGGACAATTGACCATTATGTTGCTGAAAGATATTGGGCTGGGTGTAGAAGTTCACGAAATGGATGCCAACCTCGTTCGCCAGGCAATTGCTACGTTGCGTGAACATGAATTGTCTACTACAGTTTAGTTTTTATTAATCAACGCTTTTATTATTGAACACAGCGCCACGGAGAACACAAAGAAATTGATAAAACTCTGTGTTCTCCGTGGCGCTGTGTTCAATAAAATTCTATGAAAACTTCTCTAGGGCATCTCGGTTATTGCACCAACATCCATGCGGGCGAAACATGGGCCGATCACTTTGCCGCTTTGCAGCAGGCGGTTCCTGAACTAAAGAGACGGTTATCGCCCGATGCACCTGACGCCGATACGTCCTTTGGCCTTGGCTTACGCCTTTCCAATGTAGCGAGCGAAGAACTGGAACTGCCCGAAAACCTGGTCGCATTTCAGCACTGGCTGGCTCAAAACGACTGTTACGTCTTCACAATGAACGGGTTTCCGTTCGGTGGTTTCCATGATACGGTTGTAAAAGATCAGGTACACGCACCCGACTGGACAACCGAAGCGCGGGTTGAATACACCAAACGCCTGTTCCGAATCCTGTCGGTTTTATTGCCGGTCGATGATTTGGGCAATGCCATTCAGGGTGGCGTTTCAACGTCGCCCCTCTCCTATCGCCATTGGTTCGAGTGGGAGCAACCAGCAGCACGCGATTATATTTTTTCGCAAACGACACAAAACGTGCTCGAAGTTGTGGCTGAGTTAATTCACCTACGTCGACAAACCGACCGGTTGATGCACCTCGATCTGGAACCCGAACCCGACGGCGTTATCGAAACAGCCGACGAGTTCATTACCTGGTTTACGGATTATTTATTACCGATGGGCATCGAACAATTGAGCGAGCAGTTTGGCCTAACGGACGAAGAAGCCGAAGCCATCATCTGCGAACACGTCCGGTTATGCTACGATGTCTGCCATTTTGCCGTTGGCTACGAACGCCCGGCCGACGTGCTGGATAAACTTAAGAAATATGGACTACGTGTCGGTAAAATTCAGGTCAGCGCGGCTTTAAAAGCTGAATTTCCAACTGATTCGGAAGGACGCGAGGCCGTGAAGCAGGCATTTGAGCAGTTTAACGAACCAACGTATCTGCATCAGGTCGTGGCCCGGACAACACAGGGTGATCTGCTACGTTTTCCGGATTTACCCGAAGCATTAGCAGCTCTGGACGATACACATGCCGAATGGCGGGCGCATTTCCACGTACCCCTTTTCGTGTCGGATTATGGCGTATTGAAATCCACACAAGACGATATTCGTGAGGTATTGACATTACAGGCCGACCGGCACTTCACCAACCAGCTTGAAGTCGAAACCTATACGTGGGGCGTATTACCCGACGATTTAAAGAAAGATATAGTTGACTCGATCGAACGAGAAATGAACTGGGTGTTTAAATCAATGATGAATGATGAATGATGAATGATGAATACCAGATCTGGTTTACTTCATCATTCATTATTCATTATTCATTATTCATTATTCATCATTCATCATTATGAAAAAGACCGTAGTACTCGACGTTGTGGGCTTGTCTTATTCGCTGATTGGCGAACACACGCCTTTTCTGAAACAGTGGTTTGCCAGTAAGCATCAGGCTACCATCGACCCCATGCTTCCGGCCCTGACAACGTCGGTGCAATCGACCTACGTAACAGGGAAGTGGCCCAGCGAAACCGGTATTGTCGGCAATGGCTGGTATGACCGTACTGATTCCGAAGTGAAGTTCTGGAAGCAGTCGAACAAGCTCGTAGCGGGCGAGAAGATCTGGGAACGGGCCAAAAAATTTGACCCCAGTTTCACTGTTTCAAAGATGTTCTGGTGGTACAACATGTACTCATCCGCCGATTATTCGGCGACGCCCCGGCCGCAATATCCATCCGACGGG
Source organism: Spirosoma jeollabukense (assembly GCF_054777855.1). NCBI lineage: Bacteria > Pseudomonadati > Bacteroidota > Cytophagia > Cytophagales > Cytophagaceae > Spirosoma > Spirosoma jeollabukense. Next base: position 172,795 of record NZ_BAAHAD010000009.1, on the reverse strand, counting down.
ATGAAAATTGCCGACTGCTACACCCATCCCGGTGATCTGCGTGATCGGCTCCAGCAAGAACTTGGCACGTTCCCGTTGTTCCAGTTCTGGGGCCCCGCTACAACGATTAAAAGCAGCCGCTGGATTGCCGACGCATCGATGCTGGTGGACAAATGGCATAACCCAACGCTAACGCTGATTTACCTGCCGCACCTGGATTACTGTTTGCAAAAATTCGGCCAGGATTTCGCAAAAATAGCCAACGATCTTCGCGAGATCGACGACGTTTGCCGCGACCTGATTCAGTTTTACGAAAAGCAAAACGCCGAAGTTATTGTGTTGTCAGAATACGGCATTACGAACGTCAGCAAACCCATTCACATTAACCGGATTCTGCGCGAAGCGGGTATGATACGTTACCGGGAGGAACGCGGTCTGGAAGTCTTCGATGCCGGTGCCTCGCCCGCCTTTGCGACACCCGATCACCAGATTGCCCATGTATACATCAACGACCCGACAGTTTTCAATAAAGTGCGTTCTCTTCTGGAAAAGACGCCGGGCATTGAACTGGTGCTGGATAAAGAACAGCAGAAAAAATACCACATCGACCACGAACGTGCTGGCGATCTGGTGGTTATGGCCGATGCCGACAGCTGGTTTACATATTACTACTGGCTCGACGACGCCCGCGCCCCGGACTATGCCCGTCTGGTAGCCATTCACCAGAAACCCGGCTATGACCCCGTCGAGATGTTTATGGACCAGACCAATCCGCTCATAAAACTCAAGGCAGGCTATAAACTTGGCCGCAAACTGCTCGGTTTTCGATACCTGATGAACGTGATCTCACTCGATGCTACGCTGGTAAAAGGCTCGCACGGACGTATTGGCACGTCACCGGAACATCATCCGGTTTTCGTGAGCAACCAGAACGTAGGTAAGTCGCTGTCGGCCACGAACGTTTACGACAAAATCTGGGAGACGCTCGCGGTAGATAAATTAGAAAAACAGACGAAGTAAGTTGTTGGTTATTTAGCTGAAAGGAAGTAATTTAACTCTATGAAAGCCTTCGTCGCCCTCCTTTTGTTGGTTGCTGCCTGTAAGTCGAATCGACTGCCGAACGTGAACGCTCCAGCCGATGGAGCGGAATATTATCAGGCCAATAAGCCGATGGAAGCGACCATGCCCCGGCTTTATCCAGACCCACAGGGGGGACTCGGCCACTCGCAGGACCCCGACATCCGGGTGACGGACATCCGCCTGACAGCTAGCTATACGGTTTTATACCTAACCTTTGGCAAAGACCCGAACGATCGTAACAACAATTATTACGGCACCAGCAGTATTTCGTTCAACCCCAAAGCAGTGCTGGCGTCATCTGATGGCAAGAAGACGTATGCGCTACTTAAAACCGAAGGTATACCATTGTCGCCAGATACCCGCGAGATTAAAAATGACGAAAAAATACCTTTCATTCTGTACTTCGAGCGGTTGGATAAGGGCGTAGAATCCTTCGATCTATTTGAATGCCAGAGTGATAACAATAATTCCTGCTTTAACGTAGCAGGTATGAGTCTGCGTAATCCAGCGGAATCGGAGGCCAAGAACTAGTCATTTTCTTCTCACCTAAACAGTAGGTTAAACACAGAGTAAAGAGAGATTCCACTGCGAAAAAAGAGGTTAAATGATTAAAAATTAAAAAAATGGCTTCGTGCCCTCCGTAAAATCTCTCTTTACTCTGTGTTTGAATAAAAATTCCTGCCAGCGTTTTTGGCCCCTTGTTCGTCTAGGCCTGTATAGACTTAACAACGTCTGGCCTTATGAAAACACGTCGCTCGTTTCTGCCCATCCTGTTGATTTCTCTGTTTAGTAGCTGGCTTACTGTTGGATGCAACTCCAGTTCGAACGATGCGCCCCCCCAGGGTACCTGCCGGATTCAGCAGTACGCATCGGTCTCTAAATCTGACGCCTTAAAGACGGTCTCCCTCTACCAAACCGACTACACGTATGACGCGCAGGGCAACTTAGCGAAGACGGTTACTACGTTTACGAAGCAAACGACGGGTATCACCGACACACAAAATGAGACAACAACGGTTAGCTACACTTACGATGCACAAGGCTATCTAACCAAGAGCGATTCGCAGCAAAAAGCAACGAACGTATTTGCGGGTAAAACCAAAAACGAACAGTCGTCGGTGGTCAGCAATTACGCCTATACAAACGGACGGCTGTCCAGCATCAACACCAGACGAATTGGTGCCTACGGGGTCAATACGACGATCAGCGAATCATATGAATACGACGGATCCGGCGATCTAGCCAAGAAAACAGCTACGCTTACCTACCATTATGATCCGGCCGTAGCCACCGAAATTCCACTCAATACTACACCCATCCAACAAATTTCTACATACCAAAAGAACCAGTTGGTTGATTACGTTGAAAAATCGGGCAGTACTGAATACCGGCCGCTTACCATTCAAAATGGCCTCGTGACCGTGTTCAGCACAACGCCTAATTTTCGAACCGTTTGGGAGTACGACAGTCAGAAACGTCAATCGAAAATAGCTGACTACGTGGGTGATACGCTTACCCGAGCCACTACGCAAACCTGGAGTGATGCCAAACCAGCAACGGCTGCGTTACCATCGTTCAAAGGATTTCCCGCAACCATTCCTTCATCCGATTTTGGGCAGCCGGGCGTTCTTTCTACCTACACCTATACTGTCTGGAACAGCATCAATAAAAAAATGGAGACGTCTGTCGAGCAAACATCGGTTATTCAGACCAATAGCCAGGGCTTCGTGACCAATGTCGTAACTACGGCTAAGAATCCGGCTGCGGTTTCACAGAGCTACATAACCACTGACACGTATACATACGCAGGTTGCCAGTAACACAAACTCAACTACCTTAACTACTTGGCTGACTACTCATTAGCCGATATCATCAAGGATTGCCGCCGGGGTCGGGAGGCAGCGATGCAAGTGTTTTACGAACGCTTTTATAGCTATGCGCTGTCGGTTTGTGCCGCCTATGCCAGCGATCACGAAGATGCTCGTGAAATGCTCAACGACGGTTTTCTGAAAGCGTTTCGAAAGTTGGGTGACCTGAAAAATGAGGACGTTTTACTGCCGTGGTTACGGCGAATTATGGTCAACACAGCCATTGATTACTACCGCCGAAATCGGAAGCGAGCCCTCGACGTACCCGTTGATTTGGTTGAACACAGCCTTGAAGAACCTTACCTGAACGACGAAGCTGTTTTTGCCCAGCTGTCTGCCGAGCACATTTTAACGGTGCTGCACCAGCTACCGGCTTCCTATCGCATGGTGTTCAGTCTATACGTACTGGAAGGCTATTCTCACCGCGAAATCGCGGAGCAGTTGGGGCTGGCCGAGAGTACATCCCGAGCGCATTTAACCGAAGCGAATCGACTGCTGCGTCAGGCGCTACGTACACAAACTACCATCAACCATGAGCGAACAAGACGATAAATTACTCCATGATTGGGTACGTCAGTCGCTAACGACCTACCGACCTGACTACGACCCAACCGATTGGGCACGTATGCAGCGTACGTTGAAACGCCGTCGGTGGTGGCGAAGAGGTGCTGTAGGGATAATAGCGCTCTTTGTTTTGGGTTTACTACGTTGGCTGGTGCCCTATCCTGCAACAGACAAACCAGTGACCCTTAATGTACCCACCAACAAACCAAAACAACTCGTCAACTCAGTTCCAGTTCCTATGGAAAGTCTGGTAAGTAATAAGTCAACGATACGCAAGCCACAAGCGGGCAGAAAAACAAAATCGGCTTTTGCTGTCCATTCGTTCGATCTGTCTGAGCAGCATCAAGAGTCTGCACTACGTAGTATGGAAATTCCTTTTTTACGTACATCAACCGCTGAAATCAAGCCATTGGGCACCAAGCTGACGGAGCAGATTCGTCGATCGCAACCTGTAGCGTTCAGTAAAGAAGAGACGGCCATTACCCGCCAAATGACAGAAGGAGATTTTGGGGACGATTCTACATCATACCAGACATTAACCCGTAATCTGCCCCGTTGGCCAGACGCTGTCATTGTGTGCGACCTAACCAGCAGCATGTATCCTTACAGCACACAGCTTTTCGCCTGGTTCAAAAAAAATGCCCGTCATCCATCCATTAAAGGCATTGTATTCTTTACCGACTGCGACAGTCTGGGGCAACAGACTCGCCCCGGCGGGCCAGCTGGCCGCATGTTTGTTACTCATTCCTGGGAATCAACAACGGCCTTACCAACGTTGCTGGAAGCCGCCCGTAACACGGTTCAAAACAAGGACGATGCTGAAAATGACGTGGAAGCATTGCTGTTTGCGCAGAAAGAATTTCCTGACGCCAGGCATTTGATCCTGCTGGCCGATAACATCAGCACTGTAAAAGACATGGCATTGCTCAACCATGTCAGCAAACCGGTTCATGTGGTGCTCTGTGGCACAACGGGCAGCGATACAGCGCTGGCTTTTCAACCCGATTATTATACGATTGCCAATCAGACAAATGGCAGTTTGCACACGCTCGAAGATGACTTTACGCCCAAAACGGTCTCGCGCAATACGTCCATTCGGGTTGGTTCGCGCTACTATCGATACGTAGCCCGTAAAAATCGATTCAAGCTAACTCCCTATGATCATCGCCCGCAGCATTTCTTGAACTTTATCTGGCTGTAAACTGAAGATATGATTCAGTCTACATAGTTAAATTAGACCCCTTTTTTACAGCCAGCGACACACCGAATCCAGCAGTCAGACGTTAGAGAGGTATTGTTACTATGTAGTTTATGTCTGATTATGTTGTTTCCTACGTCCAGTAAAAGTCGTTTTCGTACCAGTCGCTTCCTCCTTTTTTTCGTTACCTGCCTCTTTCTGAGTCTCTTTACGCTGGCCCAAGTTACGCTTACTCACCGCATGCTTACGGGTTACTTTTTGAGTAACGAAGCCCCGGTCAATAAAAGCAAACCGACCCTGTTTATATTCGAGCAAACCGACACGTTCGGAAAAGTCTTCCAACCAGCCACAACAACCAGCCGCAAGCCTACTGTCCCGAATTTCAACAAAGAGATGGTCGTTGGCATTGCGCTTCCTCCAACCAACAAACCACCCAGGCTCTCGGTCAGCAAAGTTTTTGTACAGGATTCGGTATTAACGGTGCGGTATATTCGTTTAGCCGATACAACGTTAACGAAGAATCCACAATCGTTTACGAGCCAGCCTATGCTACTGCTGGCGATTCCAAAGCAAAACGTATTAAAAACCAAACTTGTGGAGAATGGAAAAGTCGTGGAGACACGCAAGAAAGAAGCTACCGAATAAGCGCCAGCTAAATAAGATTTTATAGTCAGTCCAAGGCCTGGGATCGCATAGATTCCAGGCTTTTTAGGTAAAGTGATACGGTTTTGGCAATCCCTGCAACAACCCATGTACGGCAAAATAGTGAGGGAACGGCTCCCCTCCCTATAAAAACGATAGAGAAAGGATTAAACACAAACAGTTAGACACGACAGAACGTTACAAACCCTGTATCCTGAAAAGTTTTTGACTTTGCTGGCATCTAATACGGTACTGATACGTGTAGCAAACAGTCGATAAGTCCATTCCAAAGAATACCTTAATTTTCATGAGCGTCATTAAACCAGCCCTGCAACGACCAGAACTGATTGCCTATTTTTTGGGAGCTAATAATTACAGCTGGCTTCATTTTCGAAATGGCGAAAAGAAACTGCTGGCCAAGCCAATAAGCTATATGGAAGGGGTGTTGCCGAATTTTCTTCGGGTGCACAAAACAGCCCTTATTAATCCGCTGTACGTAAAAAATCTGCATCAGCCGCCCCGTCAGAAGATGGCGGGACAGATAGAATTGCAAAGTGGCGAAGTGTTCCCTGTCAGCCGTCGACGGTGGCTTCAGGTTGTTCAGGCGCTGTACGGACATCTTTCTCCAAGCGCTATTAATGACACGCCCAGCCAGCCAATAGTTGATTCGTCGGAGCAACGCAACATTCGAAATAAAAACGTAACATCGTCGATACTTCTGATCACAAATGATACATCAAACGCATTGCTGGCTAAGCAATCGATCGATAAAAAGTGGCCTCAATATACGTTGCAGACTGAGCAGTCCAGCGTGCATTTACCTGATCTGCTGACTGATTTACCTAAATCGGAATGCCCGACACTGTTGTTGTTAGATGCCCGGACCACGACTCAGGAACGGCTGCATACACTGCAACGTATGAAATACAGCCAGCACCTTTGCCGAATACCCATTATTCTGCTGGTATCGCCTTCTAATCAATCGGTTATCGATGGCTACAAGCACCAGGCTAATTCAGTTGTCTCGTTAACGGAGGGCCATATACCATTCGCGCAGGCAATTGAGCGAGTCTGCCAATTCTGGTTACAGGTAGCGGCCTTACCAGACGATGCGGCCTGATACCAAGTTAGTTATTCATCCCGAATCAAACAGAGAATCGCATTGGCGGCAAGGTAACGGTCTCCCACCAATAGTTGCGTAATTCCTGGAAATAGGTTAACCACTCTGCAATAGTAGTGGGTTTGACCATATACGAAGAGCCGCCACGCTGGTAGGCATCTGCAATGTCTGCCGGGTGGTCGGATGCGCTTAGCACAACGATCGGAATTTGACTACAGGGACCAGGCATGGCCTTAATCTGCTTAAGCAAGTGCCAACCATCCTCTCGGGCAGGCATGTATAAGTCCAGCAAAATTAATTTAGGAATCTCCCATTCCTGAATGCTCCAGTCGTTCAACAAATCCATGGCCTGATCCGGTGTTTGAGCCCAAACAGTCGTTACCTCCGACAGGCAATGCTGCATGGCATTTTTTACCAGCATCCAATGATCTTCGTTATCTTCAATGACTAGTATCTTGGCTCTTTTGAAATTAGCACCAATTATTTCGTGAGTTTTCATAACGGAAGTGCACAAGCAAGGAATCTCCACAGTATGGATAGCTTGTATAATAAACTACCAAATATGTAAGATATTTGTTTCTGAGTTCGTCTTCAAAGTAGCTGATTTTCTTTCTAATTAAGGAGGCATAAACAAATTTCTACCTACTCAGAAGCTTCTTAAGGTAGCAGCCAGGCTTAGTATAAGTTGACTTGCAACAATACTCCCTACCTGGATCGAAAACTCGACGGGCTCACTACGTACCAATTAGTTAATCGGTACGTAGTGAGCCCGTCGAGTTTTCGATCCAGGTAAGTCCATCAATAAAAAAGTAACGCTGCGTGTGTGCGCTTACTCGAAAACAAGGGCACGCTGCGCTTGCATAAGCCGACTCATTTCTTCCCAGGTCGTATCCCAGGAGTTAGCCAGCAGATATTCGTCTACTGCCGTCCAATCGTCAGACTGGGTAAGCATTTTTTCGATAGCCTGCTCAAATGCCTGGGGCGAATCAGCAATCGCTACGGGCGCCCATCCACCATACGTACGGGCCACATCCTGAATCGGCGTCGATACAACAGGTAACCCAGCGGCCAGGTATTCGGGTGTTTTAGTAGGACTAATATAACGGGTAGCCTCGTTGATGGCAAACGGCATGATGGCTACGTCCCAATGGCTGAAGTAAGCCGGTAGTTCCTTATAAGATTTCATGCCGAGATAATGAATATTAGGTCCCTGAGGCAACGTAGCATGGTTGATTTTAACGACCGGACCCAGCAGGACAAACTGCCAGTCGGGTCGATTATTCGCTAAGCTACGTAGTAAAGTGAGATCCATCCGTTCGTCAATCACCCCACAGAAGCCAATACGCGGTCCCGTAATATCCTGTAAATCAGCAGGTTCTGGCAAGTCGTGACGCGCTGGTTCAAAATGGCGGTAATCAATACTGCTAGGAAAAGCAAATACATTCGGATGCCTTGCCTGCTTGGCCTCAAACAAGCTTAAGCCACCGGTAAACACCAAATCGGCCTGTGTAAGCAGGGCCTTTTCTTTATCCAGTAAACTTGCCGGAGCGCCCAGAAAGGCCGATAACTCATCCATGCAATCATAGACCGTCATTCGGGGCTTGAGATGGTCGCTAAAACTGAGTGCCATTGGCGTATAATACCAGGCAATAAAGTCCTGGATATTCTGCTGAACCAGCAGTTGATCAACAACTCCCCGCTGTTGACGTAGGGCCTCATCATGATTGGTTCCATGGCGCAGGTGAGGTACGACTACGGTTATATTCTCGCTAATGGTACGTACCTCTACCCGTTGGCTATCGCCATAAATAGGCTCTTCGATAAACCAGACTCGCCACTGTCGGCTGGCACGACTTAGCAAATGTTGAGGACGCTGGTAGACAAAGTTCCAGCGCAGGTGAGAAAAACAAATCAAATCCGTCACACCATCAAGCGATGAGCCAACAGTCGGGGTTTGATTGATAAACAGCGAGGTTGTTACATCTCTGGAAACTTGGGAATTCTTGGGGTCAGGTTGATACTGAGACATACGTTGATGATAAAAAAGATAATTTCATGGACCAATCCCTGCTTATAAACCAGCCAACCTGAGTGCATAAAAACATACGCGCCCCCTGGTAATAAAACGGAAAATCAGACGGAGACAACAATAGAAACTGCGTAGACTCAACTTTGTTGGTTATATGAGGCAGCGGTCCGCCTGAATAATAAATAAATTATTTGGCGGCTCAAAGCAGATGGAGATCTATATAAATATGTACTTCAAAAAATGCCAAATAATACCTCAATTATGCACAAACAGCATTTATAGTCGTCTTTAGGGGTAATGAATGTGATGCAAACGGGTGACCGGTTGAGTCGTTAAAACGGGATTTCATCCACTCAGACAGTTTCTAAAACAATCAGCGGTTCTGCCGATTTATACAGGTATGAATGCTGTTCACATAGTCTCATCGGCTACCCCCATTTCTATTCCTTTTGATAGTCCATGCCAGCTAAATCCGTTGATCCAGCGAATTGCAGAGGCCGCTCCCGAAACGGATACCGAAGGCGCATTTCCTGAAGATGCTTTCAACTGGCTAGCGGAAGCTGGACTCCTATCTATCACCCTTCCTGATCACGAACTCGACTTCAATCGGGGACAAACAGCCCGGCTTTTGACTTTACTTAAGCGTATTGGTTCGGCAAATCTGGCTGTTGGGCGGGTGTACGAGGGGCACATTAATGCGCTTTATCTGATTCACCTCTACGCGTCGCCCGAGCAACGTAGCAACTGGTATACGGATGTAATCCAACACGACCGATTATTCAGCGTCTGGAATACACAGGCGGACAATGGGGTTCGAATGGATGAAATTGCTACGTCGACCAACGATACGGCTTATCGCCTGATGGGAACCAAAACCTTTGGCTCGGGCGGAAAATGGATACAGCGCCCCCTAATTACGGGCGACTTACGAGCAACGGATAGACAGGGCTGGCAAATGGCCATTGTCCCTACAGAACAGGTTGACCCAATAGGCCAGGATAAACAATTCTGGAAACCGTTGGGGATGAGGGCATCAGCCAGTTTTAAGCTTGATTTTACGGACATCCAGCTGAAAGGCGATGATTTACTGGGCCAACCCGGCGACTATCTGCGTCAGCCGTATTTTAGTGGGGGAGCCATTCGGTTTGCCGCTGTGCAGCTTGGCGGAGCCGAAGCGATCTATGAAGCGACCCGCCAATTTCTGGCTACGCTGAACCGGACCGATGACATTCTTCAACAGACACGACTCGCCGAAATGGCCTGTCTGATCGAATCGGGGAACCACTGGCTACAGGCTGCCGGAGAGAACACCGATCGTTGGCTGGCCGAAGGTGCCGATTGGCAGAAGATCGTCGCTTATGCCAACATGACCCGGACAGCCATTGAGGAAATCTGCTTGCGCGTAATGCCGCTGGCCGAACGTTGCGTAGGTGCCAGAGGGCTACTCCGGCCGCATCCCTTCGAGCGCATCCACCGCGATTTGACCCTTTATTTACGGCAACCCGCCCCCGACGCTACGTTGGTGGACATTGGAAAATTTGTTCTCACAAACGCTCAATCGTCCGATGAACTCTGGCATTAATCAGGCTATGCTGGAGGAGCGAGCCACATGGCTGGACGATCTGCGGACAATTGGTTCAGCGCTGGTTATTGCCCCACATCCCGATGATGAATCGTTGGGCTGCGGAGGCCTCATCGCTCAACTGCGCGCGCTGGACTACGTAGTACATGTCGTATTCGTGAGCGACGGAAGCATGTCACACCCGAACTCTAAAACCTACCCGGCCGAACGGCTTCGCGACCTGCGGGAAGCGGAAGCTGGTGAAGCCTTACGTATCTTAGGTGTTAACGACGTGGATTGTACGTTTCTGCGCTACAAAGACCGGCAAGTGCCGGTGCACAACCAGCCAGGTTTTTTGGAAGCGGCTACGGCCATAGCGACTTTGATTGACCGGGTGAAGCCGTCCACCATTTTTGTGCCCTGGCGTCGAGATCCACACCCCGACCATCGTGCCTCCTGGCAAATTACGCAGGAAGCCTTACGGCAGACCAACAGCGTCAGAGTGCTGGAATACCTGATCTGGTTGTGGGAGTTGGGAAACCAGCACGATATGCCCGATCCCGATGAAATGAATGTATGGAAAGTCGCCATCGACACTGTCATCGACCAACGCAACCAAGCTATTTCGGCTCACCGTTCGCAGGTAACCCGCCTGATTGATGACGATCCGACGGCCTTTTATTTATCTCCCGAATTGCTCACCCATTTTGAGAAACCCCGTGAACTGTTTCTGGAAGCCAAATCATAAACCTAGCTTATGCCTACTCAACCCAATACGTTAAATCAGACTTATTTCGACGACGTTTACAAAGCGAACAGCGATCCATGGTCGTTTGAGACCAGTCCTTACGAGCGTCAGAAATACGAAGCAACGCTGGCCGCCTTACCCAATGCACAGTATGAAAACGCCTTCGAAATCGGTTGCTCGATTGGGGTATTGACCCAATTGTTAACGGACCGCTGCCAAAAAATACTGGCGGTTGATGCCAGCGAATTACCGCTAAAGACAGCACGCGCGCGGTTGGCCGATCACCCGAACGTAACGATTCGTCAAATGGCTATTCCCGACGAATTTCCCGATGATACGTTCGATTTGATTCTTTTGTCGGAAGTAGGCTATTATTTTTCCAGGCCGGATTTGGGTCGCGTTCGGCAGTTACTTATTGATCATCTAACGCCTAATGGCCACTTATTGCTGGTCCACTGGACACCGGTCGTTCATGACTACCCCCTGACAGGTGACGATGTTCACGACTTTTTTCTGGAGTCGGCACAGCCTGATGGTCCTCTGAGACACGTAGTCAATCAGCGGGCCGAAACCTATCGACTGGACTTATTTCAGAAGAAAGAATAAAATCAGGCATTCGCGGGGCCTGCTGCATTCAAAAAGGCACGCAACTCCCGAATAGCGGTTGTAATGGGCACAAGTTTCCAATGCACAGCCCATGCGCCGGTTGCTATCTTTGCATCTACCTCCTGCCAGAGTTGCCCAAAATAGCTTGCCTGTTCCAGTTGCCGTTTGAGCCAATCGGTGTCAATTAATAAGTCAGTGGCAACAAGTTGCAGGTCAGCAGCAGACGATTGAGCAGCGCGATTTTGCCAGATGCTACGTAGCCGCTGTCTGTTTTGAATCCGCCGAATAATTGCTCCGGCCGATTCGACCAACTGCGATTGATTGGTTTGATTCAGCGTTTCCCAATAGCGTAACTGCTCCGAAAAACCGATGGCCACTCGGCCATGCATCCGGGTTGAGGTTGTCACCCGCACAGTAGGGCTTTTTCGAATACGCGTATCAGTACGTAGTAAAGCGGCATATAGGGCTTCATCCTCCAGATGAGGCACTTCCGGCAATCCGCCCACCCGTTTGTAGGCCATACAGGTCAATGCCAGACTAGCCCCAAAATGCTGAAAGTGCCGGGGCCAGGGGTCGAACGGCAAGGGGTCAAGATGGGCTTCGAGCCGGGCAATCAACATCCGATACGTTACGTCACGCAGGTGATTAAGCCTGACCTGGTTGCCATCAGGGCGGGTTGAAATTCGTCCTGCCACTACTTCGCAACCCTGGCTGATTTCAGCTCGTATTTGTTCAATCCATTGACAATCAACGATGGTATCCGCGTCTGTAGACGCAATGATACCGTGCGGTCTGCCAACCTGTAGAAGCCGCCTGTAAGCTTCATCCATCAGCAGGCGCCGTGCGGTGCCCACATTAGCGTTTTCCGGCGCCAGTTGAACAGTGGCGATCCGTAGCGGGAAATCAGGATATCGCTGTTGATAAGACTCAGCAATGGCAACCGAACAATCCGTACAATTATTAAGCAGGATTAATACCTCATACTGCGCCCATGGAATCGGTGTTCCATCAGCCTGCTGTTGAATGCGCAGGGCGTTTAGCGTATGTTCAAGGTTGTCGGCCTCGTTGCGGGCGGGAATAACAACAGAAATACATAGCTGGGAATCAGGTGGATGCAGCGCAAGAAAAGGATTTCGTCGGGATAAAAAAACAGGCAATGAATCAGGCGCAGACAGCATACAGACTGGAACCCCGCTTTAATGGCTAGTACGGTTGGGAAAGCGAGCAACTTTGTAACCATATGTTTGCCCTATTGTTGCCGATAACAGAGACAATATTTGTGCTGTAACAAAACCGTCTGACAGCCGGTTAGGTGGTCGTGCAGTAAGCGAATCAAGTTGACAAGCTCGCTGTAATCTACTTAACTAGCTCATGGAAACTATAGAATTTCGCCCGAAATCTGAAGAGATTTCCGGACAACAGTTGCCTTATCCTGCCCGCCAGTCGGACATGAATCCCGCACCCGACAGCGATTTATCCAATTATAAACCAGCCGGTAAACTCACCGACAAAGTCGCTATTATTACGGGGGCTGATTCGGGAATTGGCCGGGCCGTGGCGATTGCCTTTGCGATGGAAGGGGCCGACGTAGCGATCGTGTATAATGAAAATACAGGCGACGCCATGACTACCAAACACCTGGTCGAAAGCAAAGGGCGGTCCTGTCTAGTCATTCAGGCCGATGTTCGCAGTTCAGCCGCCTGCCTGGATGCCGTACGGCAGACCGTTGACCGGTATGGCAAACTGAATATCCTGATCAATAATGCGGCCTTTCAGATGGCGCAGGAAAAAATCGAAGACATTACCGAAGAGCAATTCCGGCGAACGTTTGAGACCAATATTTTCGGCTATTTCTTCATGGTAAAGGCCGCCCTGCCACACCTGCAGTCGGGTGATGCGATTGTCAACACGGGCAGTATTGTCGGTATTGTTGGCAATCCCATTCTGGTCGATTACACCGCGACGAAAGGGGCCATCCATTCCTTTACGAAGTCATTGGCGATTCAACTGGGCAAACGAAATATTCGGGTCAACTGTGTTGCGCCGGGACCGATCTGGACACCCAACATTCCAGGCACAATGCCCGAAGATGAGGTTAAAAACTTTGGCCATGAAGTGGCCCTTGCCCGCCCTGGTCAACCGGAAGAAGTAGCTCCGGCCTACGTACTGCTGGCGTCAAGCGAAGGGAGTTTCATTACCGGCAGCATTGTGGAAGTAACAGGCGGGAAACTAGGCTAATGCTCATGCACGATCAGTATCCTACTGGCACCGTTCGTGCCTTACTTGCCACGGACCAGGTTACAGAAGCAACCCGACAGGCACTTACGGAGCGACTCACCACTTCACCGCAGCCACCGCAATTTTTCATGGCCTCTGAGTTTTCGCTGTTACAAGTCATTTGTAACCGATTAGTCCCACAGGATGACCGTACCGAACGTATCGATATCGCTGGCAGGATCGACGAACGGCTCATGCTGAACAAATCGGATGGCTGGCGATATGACACCATGCCCACTGACGGCGAGGCCTACAAACTCGGTCTGGCGGGTGTGGATGAAACGGCCCGGTTACTGTTTCTGCAGCCGTTTCAACAGCTTTCAGATGATTTAAAGGACGAAGTTCTTAAAACGATTCAACACCAGGAAGCACCCGGTGAAACTTGGCAAAGACTTCCTGCCAACCGTTTTTTTGAGGAGCTATTGACCGAAGTCGCGAACACGTACTACTGCCATCCGCTGGGGCAGGAAGAAATTGGTTACGTTGGCATGGCCGATGTACCAACCTGGCAACGTATTGGCCTGAATCAACTAGAAGATCGAGAACCCAAAAGCACGGAGCGAGGAGTTGGGAGCATGGTATAACAAGTTAATCTAGCTTGCTGTACCATCTACCTTACTCCCCGCACCTTGCTCCATGCTTTTATGAAACATTATAAAACTTCTGAAACAGTTGACGCTGTTGTGATTGGTACCGGCGCAGGTGGCGCTCCTCTGTTGGCGCGACTTGCGGCAGCGGGTCTGAAGGTAGTGGCACTCGAAGCCGGAAAGCACTGGAACCCGGCAACCGATTTCGCTACCGACGAGAAAGCGCAGGAAAAGCTGTTCTGGAACGACGAGCGCCTAAGCGCGGGCCATGATCCACTTCCTTTTGGCAGCAACAATTCCGGCACGGGGGTTGGTGGATCGACTTTGCATTATACTGCCTACACCCCTCGCGCCCAACCCGACGACTTTCAACTCCGCACCGACTTTGGCGTGGGAGAAGACTGGCCGTTCGGGTTTGATCAGATTGAGCCTTATTACGATGAGGCTGAGCAGTTTCTGGGCATTTCGGGCCCATCACCTTACCCCTGGGGTCCTGCCCGCAAACGAGCCTATGCCCTGGGGCCATTGCCTATAAACGGCGCGGGTCAGTTGATGGAAAGAGGCTGTAATAAACTCGGAATCAAAACTTCTCCGGCGGCCAATGCGGCCTTGTCGGCAGGCTATTATCAGGAGGGCGTCGGTTATCGGCCTGCCTGTGCGAATCGGGGATTCTGCCAGGCAGGGTGCAACATCGGAGCAAAAGCCAGCATGGACGTAACGTACATCCCTCTGGCCATACACCACGGCGCAGAAATCAGACCCGAGAGTTTCGTTACGCAGCTACTCCAGGATGCATCTGGTCGCATCAGTGAGGTACTTTATATCCGAAATGGCCAGGAAGAGCGTCAACGCTGCCGCTACGTGTTTCTCTGCGCCGGAACGATTGAGACGGCCCGGTTACTCCTCCTGAACAACCTGGCCAATAGCAGCGGTCAGGTCGGACAAAACATCATGGCGCATACAGGCTTGCAGATCTGGGGCGAATTTGAGGAGGATGTACGACCCTATAAAGGCATTCCCGGCGCTCTGATTTCAGAGGATACCCATCGACCCGAAAAGGCTGACTTTGCCGGGGGGTATCTACTCCAGTCCATCGGCGTGATGCCTGTCACCTATATTTCACAAATGGCACGGGCACGAGGGCTTTGGGGACAAGACCTGAAGCAAGCCGCACTGGCATACAACCACGTAGCGGGCATCAACATTCTTGGCGATTGCTTACCCTATGCTCATAATTATCTGGAATTATCCGACGAGAAAGACATCCGGGGACTACCCAAACCGCGTATTTATTTCTCGAATGGTGAAAACGAAAAACGGATGACTGCTCATGCCGATAAGATTATGCGCGACATTTGGACCGCAGCGGGTGCCAGAAATATCTGGGCTTTCCCCCGAAATGCGCACGTTATTGGCACGTGCCGTATGGGAACGGATGCCGCTACGTCGGTGGTGAATCCGGACGGGCAATCCTTCGATGTCCCTAACCTGTTCATCAGCGATAACTCAACATTTCCTAGCGCGTTGAGCGTTAATCCAGCCCTGACAATCATGGCTTTAGCGCTCCGAACGGCGGATCGGTTTCTGAAAAAGCACAAGTAATGCGGTGGAAACCCGCAATTAGCAATAGTCCATTTCGGGTCCCCACCCGCGCTACATATGGCTCAAAAAGGATTTTTAGATCGAATTAAGAAACAGTTTGGCGATGGTAACTACGAGGGCGACCAATTCGGTGGCGCGGGTGGTCACGACGGCAGTGGATTGCCCGTCAATACGCCGGGCAATTTCATGTTTGCTACAGGCATTGAGTGCTCCTATCCAACTATTCAACACGGCAAGGTTCGCCGGGACCTGCTTCGGGAGTGTGGTCATTATGATCGCTTCAAGGAAGACCTCGGGTTGGTTAGAGAGTTAGGACTGAATGTTTTGCGCTATGGTTTACCGTACTACAGCATCCATCAGGGATCAGGCAAGTTCGACTGGAGTTTCGCCGACGAGGCAATGGCTGAAATTAAGCGGCTCAAGATAACACCGATTCTGGACTTGATGCATTTTGGTGTACCAGACTGGATTGGCGATTATCAGAACCCCGACTTACCCGTTCTTTTTGCGGAGTTTGCCGGAGCTGTGGCCGAGCGCTATCCGTGGGTGCGCTACTACACGCCCGTCAACGAAATCTACGTAACGGCCCGGCTTAGCGGCAAAGAAGGTGCCTGGAATGAGCAGCTTAAAACCGACAAAGGATTCGTTACCGCACTCAAGCATTGTGTGGCCGCCAGCATTATGGGTAATCACGAAATCGTCAAGCGCCGGAACGATTGCGTGATTGTGCAAAGCGAAAGCGCCGAATACACGCACGAAATTAAGGCAACGCCTTCACCGCAAATTATGCTGGAGAATGAGCTTCGCTTTCTATCGCTGGATCTACTTTATGCCAATCAGCCATCCGCATCGGTTGCTATGTACATGATGGACAATGGGTTGACTCGTGAGGAATACGATTGGTTTATGGCGGGTAAACCGCCGGGCTACCAAGTCATGGGCAATGACTACTATGGACGTAATGAGCGCATAAAACTTCCCGACGGATCGATCGAGACATCCATGGACGTGCTGGGCTGGTATGAAATTACCAAAGACTATTACGAGCGGTATCGAATGCCGGTCATGCACACAGAGACGAACGTATTTGAGGCTGATCTGGCGCCAATCTGGCTGTTGAAACAATGGGTAAGTGTCATGCGCATGCGCCGGGATGGCGTACCCGTAATTGGCTTCACATGGTATAGCCTGATCGACCAGATGGACTGGGACTCTCAACTCAAAGAGGTTAATAACCACGTAAATGCCTGCGGCCTCTACGATCTTGACCGCAAGCCCCGACCCGTTGCCGAAACGTACAAAATGCTATTGCAGGAATTTGGGCAGATCACGATTGTGCCCCATGCCGAGATGCTTGAGATTACAGAACGCCCGGCGCAGCTGAAAGTAGCCACCTAACCCACACACGTCCTGTGCTTTATTTCGCCAATATGACCCGGCTCAATGTCCTTGATACAGGCCATGGTTCTTTAACGCTCGTATTTCTCCACTATTTCGGTGGTTCGGCACTGGAGTGGCAAACAGTTATGGATCAACTGTCTGACACGTATCGCTGCCTGGCGGTTGATCTACGTGGACATGGCGACTCAGATGCACCAGCCACGGGCTATTCCGTGGAAACAATGGCTGATGACGTAGTGGATCTGCTTGATATGCTGGACGTTCGCGACTTCGTACTCGTCGGTCATTCGCTAAGCAGTAAGGTTGCTTTTGCCTTGGCCAGTCGGCAACCCATTGGTCTTCAATCACTTGTTCTATTATCGCCTTCACCGCCAAAACCCGAACCTATCCCGGATGCAGATCGGAAGGATATGCTCGAAACTCACGGTCAGCGGTCGGCCGCCGAGAAAACATTCGCCAAAATCACAGTCAGGCCTCTTTCAGAAATGGTGAGAGAACAGATTATCGCCGACAACCTGCGAACGTCTGAAGCAGCCTGGAAAGCCTGGCTTATATTCGGTAGTAAAGAAGATATTTCGGCGCAGATGAGCGGTATCAACGTACCAGTATCAATTCTGGTGGGCACTGAGGACAAGGCCCTTCCGCCCGATGTTCAACCACTCCTGACGTTGCCCTACCTAAAAAACGCTACGTTCGAAACGATCGACAATGCCGGTCATCTCCTGCCCTGGGAAGCACCCGATGATGTAGCAGCCTTTATCCGAAAGAAATTGGCGAGGTTATATTTAGCCACAGTATAAGTACGGAATTATAGCTAGCTATAAACCGGCCCGTCCATGATTATAACTAAATAACCGAAACTTTTTATTGCCCCGCTAGGGGCTCAATAGCGCAGCGTCGGTAGCACATAAGAAACATGAATTAGTGAATGTGCCGTTAGGTACATAACTCGTTGTGTACCTAACGGCACGTTGAGCAGCCAAGCGAGAATTCGTTTCTACCGACGCTACGCTATTGAGCCCCTAACAGGCCTATGTTAAGCCCAATCGCTACCAACACAAAAAAATCCCTGACACCGTTAGGTGTCAGGGACCACACTATAGTTTAGGTTAGGTTATCCTAGTTGGCCTTGACAAGCTCGCCCGTTGCCCGGATCGCGATTTCGTCGCTAACAACAGCAGCAGGAGCCGTACCGACGGTAAAATCAGCCCGTTTTACTTCACCCGTTACTTTGAAGCCCGCTAAGGTTTTCTTGCTCTGTGGGTTCGTTACCGGACCCGTAATCACGGCGTCAAGTGTTACAGGCTTGGTTACACCGTGCATCGTCAGGTCGCCCATCAGTTTGTATTTATTACCCGACACTTTGCTGATCGACTTGCTTTTGAACGCCAGGGTAGGATACTTGGTAGCGTCGAAAAAGTCAGGGCTTTTCAGGTGACCATCCCGTTTTTCCTGGTTCGTGTTGATGCTGGCGACATCGGCCGTCAAGTCAATTTGAGCATCGGTGAAATCATCTTTCGACGACGTCATTTTCACATCGAAATTCTGGAATTTACCATCCACTTCCGATAGCATCATGTGCGTTACCGTAAAGCCCAGGTTAGAGTGTGCTTTATCGAGTGTCCAGTTCTGAGCAAAAGCGCCAACTGAAGAGAATAATAATGCAGCAAATAAGGTTGCCTTTTTCATTGGTTGTAAATTAATTGATTTTATTGAAACGTGAATGATGAATAAATTAAGCGCGCAGTCTGTCCAGTAGTTGACTTAGGTAAGTAGCTTCGTCTTCGGTCAATTTGTTACGTTGTTCATCGTTCCATTCGGTTTGATGAACATCCAGTTTCTGGAGCAAGTCCAATCCTTTATCGGTAATGACAACATCTACCGCCCGCCGATCGCTGGGGCACTCCGTACGTAGCACCAGCTTCTTGGCAACCAGTTTATCGATTAATCGCGACGCGTTCGACATTTTATCGAGCATTCGCTCTGTTATGTCACTCACTTTAATCGGATTAGGGTACTGGCCCCGTAGAATGCGAAGCACATTGTACTGCTGCAGTGTCAGCCCAGATGGTTTTAACAGTTTCGTCTGGGTAGCGGCAATCCAGTTGCTGGTATACATCAGGTTCACCATTAGCCGGTGGAAAGGTGTCCTAAATGGAGTGGTTTGTTTGATGTCTGTTTCTATTGACATGCTACAAATATAGTGTATTTGTATTAAATGTACCAACATTTAATACATTTATTTTTTAACGATAAGGCACAAGCTGGGGCGCCGACAGATCGAAATCGCGCAGCCGAAGCGCTGGAACGCCTTCAACCGCCTGACGGAACGGGATTGTATTGCCGGGAATATTAGGATAGTAACTCAGCCGAATCTGAAAACTATTGAACGTTAGGTTTTCATTCCGGAGCCGAAAACCAATACCATATCCCTGATAAAAAGGCCCACTCAGGAAAGCCTGATTTGAGAAACTGACTAAACCGATGTTAGCGAACGTAATGAATGCTACCCGAAATCCGATCAGGCTCAATCGGGAAAACAAAATATTTTCGTAGTTGATCAAAAAGCGTTTTGTGCCCCGGAGAGCATCGCTATTGATACCGATTCCATCCGTATTGATACCACTCCCATTGCTGCTCAGTGTAAGATATTCGTTATCAAAACGATTAATCCCGGTTGTAAACCGTGTATTGAGAAAATGACGCATGTTGCCCCACCTCGTTTTCATCAATGGACTGAAATAGTTCGATTCAAAGGAGAAAATACCCTGTTCAATCTTATTCTTCCGAATGTAGCCACCAAGATTAATTAAGCCATAGAGGTAGCCAATCCGACGGACATATTTGCCCTGCGAAAAATTTAGACCCATATACAAACGCTCACCCAGTTCGGCATTGTCGAAACCAGCAATAGCCGCAAAAGACTCCCCAATCGGTACGTCCTCTGTGCGCCCAAACCCATAAATCAACACGTCGCGAACGTATTTGCGCCGGGTATAGCCGACACTGAACAACGTTGTACGGCTATTCTGATAAAGCTGATTCGTATCCGCTGTTACGTTGGGTCGGTTGAAATACGTGTAACTCGTATTTCGCAGTGAAATAACAAGACGGGAACGACCTTTCTCATCAGTGTCAGGCCGACTGTAGAACAAGCGAAACGACCGCCCGATCCAGACATCGGAATAGTTATACGTTAGCGGGACCAATATGGCCGTGTCATTACGTGTAATTTCACTGCGCGTAACAATTCGATTATTAACCTGTGTATGATTTAATTCGATAGAACCAGCATATTTCATGTCGGGGGTTAGAAATGGCCGGTACAATTTAACAGCTCCCTGTTTCAAATCACGTAGGTACAGCATATCAGCCTCGGCCGTAAGGAATGTCTTGCCGATAAAGGGCACTTTGTAGCGTGCCTGATATTCCAGCTTTTGCCTCGGATCAGTACCCGAATACGCCACCTGCGCAAAAAGCTGGTGGCCCAACCCTCTAAAATTGACCTGATCGAAGCCAACACTGAAGTTAGTAAGCCCCCCAAATCCGCCGTTGGGAAGTAATGACCAGACATCCTGTGTGATCACATACACATCCACAAATTGCTTGCTTCCCGGGCGAGGGAGCACCAGAATCCGGGCATCGTGAAAGATGGATGTCGTTCGTAATAAGCGTTCGTTATCACGCAACACGGTCGGGTTCAGGGCATCGCCCTGCTGGAAAAGCAAATATGAATTTCGGATAACGTGTTCGCGGGTATTGGTATGCAATCGGTTACCGGTTCGTTCGATCCAGTTAGCGGGTTTTCGGAGGGTATCATAAACCGTTTGCCCGAATACGCTGAGCCGCCGGATATAAATATCGCCAATAATACGTCCCTCGAACGTCTTAAACGGGTTAACTTCAAGCTGGCTGACTTCACCCGTCCTCACCCGGCTGTTGTAAACATCTTGAAAAACAGCGTCATAGAGCTGACGTGTCAGTCGATGCTTGTACATTGAGGCTTTTAGCTTTGTGTAAAAAACGCTGTCGCGCTGCATCAGAATACTATCCGTTACAGCTACATGGTGAAGTGTAAGCGAATCGACCGGTCCTTCGCTGATTTTCACATGCAAGGTGGTATCCTGTTGTGGCACCTGGGCAACGGCGCGGGCAGCGCATCCGGCAACAAGCAGCAACCCCACCAGAATATGGCGCAGGGTTAGCTTATAGACGCTCGGATACGACTGATTCATTGGTAAATAAAACGACTATTAGAGGCAAATCGGCATGAATAGTTTAATGACGACCGCCTGAGTTAACCCGGCCTGTCTACAACTGTTTTTTCGAGCCAGAAATCACGCTGACGTTCGGAGCCAAACTGAAAATAATGAAAGCCTATTTTCTTAAAACCCAGCCGCTCATAAAAGGCGATTGCCCTGGCATTACGTTCCCAAACGCCAAGCCAGACAGCCGAAAAACCCTGCCTGCGTGCCCAGTCGAGACAGTATTCCATAAGCATTCGACCCTGCCCCTGACCGATTTGCGACTGAAGAAGATAGATACGCTGAATTTCGACTGCGTTTCGATCAGCCATCTGCCGCGGAGGGGTATGGCGACGCAGCTTGGCATAGCCAACGAGCGTTCCATCGGGCAGTTCAAGTACAAAAAATGCAGAGCGCGGATCGGCCAGCTCGGCTTCTAAAGTAGCTTGTGTAATGGACGACTGTATATATTCCTCAACCAGCTCAGCCGGATTATGAGGTGGCCCAAAAGCTTCGCGCATGGTTATCGTGGCCAGCTCCGTTAGCGGAGCTGCGTCGGCGTTCGTAGCAGGTCGGATGATCAATTCGATGCTGAATTATAAATGATGAATGATTTTGAGTCGTCAAACGATGGTGATTTACGAATATAGCGCGAAATTTGCCAGACTGACGACGTTTTGACTGTTCATCATTGCACCGCAGCCATGAACCATGTCATCATTTATAATTCATCATTCATTATTCTTTTCCTCTTGCTCACATTACGCTATCCACTTGTGCTGGCTTCGGGGTCACCGCGCCGAAAACAACTCATGACCGATGCGGGCTTCGTATTCACCATTGAAACCCGCCCAACCGACGAAATATTCCCAGCAGACATGCCTGCCAATGAGGTAGCTGAATATCTAGCCTGTCAGAAAGCTGCCCAGTTCAGGGCTGATTTGGGCAGCCGGATCGTTCTCTGTGCGGATACCGTCGTGATTTTAGCCGATCAAATTCTGAACAAGCCACAGGATGAAGCCGATGCCCGGCGGATGCTACGTGCCTTGTCGGGACGTACTCACCGCGTTCGAACGGGAGTCGCGATTTTATCGCCCACCAGTGATGGCAAGCCACACCTGGATTCCTTCACCGACGAAACTACGGTACAATTCGCTACGTTGACCGACGACGAAATCACGTATTACATCCGCGAATGCGCACCCTTCGACAAAGCTGGCTCATATGGGGCACAGGATTTTATCGGACTTGTTGGCATCGAACGACTGGAAGGCTCATTTTACACCGTTATGGGCCTGCCAACGCACCGGGTCTATCAGGCACTGAAAGCCTATGTCCGTTAAGTTTCTTCGATAGGAGTAACTGGATTTCAGGATTGGGAGCCTTGTTGAAAAAATTCGGTCTTTTGTATAGGTGCCAGGACAGTGGTAGTACATCATCTATCTTAAAGTAGTTTTCAAACTCACCAGTTGATTTCTCTGTTTGGTAACAACGAAGCTGTTTAGAATTATTCTTCTACAGGTTCACTATCTAGCTTTGTCAGTCTGCTTTACCGGCACGGGCCGCCCCGCCTAAATCCCCTAAAGGGGACTTAGTTCGTACATGAGTAAAGTCCCCTTTAGGGGATTTAGGCGGGGCGGCCCGTGCCGGTAAAGCAGACTAGAAAGAATAATCCTAAACAGGTTCAACTAGCAATTCCTTTTTGAATGCAATCCAGTCGTTCTAAATCCGTCGTTTCGCAGGCCAATGCGTCGTTTGACCAATTACCCGTAAGCCAAATTCGTACGGGTTGTTCGGGTGTCCATTACGAAATTTTCGTTCGTTCATTTGCCGACTCCAATGGCGACGGCATCGGCGATCTCAATGGCGTTACCAACAATCTCGATTATTTGAAGAGTCTTGGTATCTCAGCCATCTGGCTGATGCCTATCAATCCATCCCCAACGTACCACAAATACGACGTAACCGATTACTATGGGATCGACCCCGAATACGGTACGCTGGACGACTTCAAACGACTCATCAGCGAAGCCCACCAGCGGGGCATTGCTGTTATTATCGATTTAGTGATTCATCACACCAGCATTCAGCATCCGTGGTTTCGGGAAGCCTCTAAAGGTCCGGAGAATCCATACTGGAATTATTATAAATGGCTGCTTCCCGAGGAAATTAAATCGCGCAATCTGGCTACCCGCGACATTACGGCTGACTCGGGCGAACGAAATCCCTGGCATTCCGTTCGCGGTGCTACTTATAGGGAGAAATATTATGGCATGTTCTGGAGCGGCATGCCCGACCTCAACTTCGACCACCGACCGCTGCGGGAAGAAATCTTTGCCATCGCCCGCTACTGGCTCAACGAAATAGGCCTGGATGGCTTTCGGCTTGATGCGGCCCGTCACCTTTACCGGGAATTCGATGAACCCAAAAACCATGAGTTCTGGCAGGAATTCGGGCGGGTCGTTGAAGCGGCAAACCGTGGTGACGGGCCGTCCCGCGCCTACACGGTTGGCGAAGTCTGGACACGCCCCGAACGTATTGCGCCTTACTTTAAGGGCCTCAAAGCTAATTTCAATTTTGACCTACAGCTGATGATTCCTGAAATCGTTCAGCAAGAGGATGATACCGAAGATTTAGTCGAATATCTGATGTATGTTCACAGTACGTTTGCGACGGTGAATCCAGACTTTATTGACGCACTTATTTTGTCAAATCATGATCAAAACCGCATTGGAAGCTTACTAAAGGGCAATATTAACCAGTTAAAAGTGGCGGCAAATCTCCTGTTAACTTTGCCCGGCCTCCCCTATCTCTATTATGGGGAAGAAATTGGCATGTTGGGCATGAAACCTGACGAGAGCATCCGGGAACCGTTTCTGTGGGACATCCGTGCCCGTGATAAACAGCGCACATCCTGGCGACGCGGCCGCTATTCGACCAGCCAAACGGTTAAACCCGTGAGCGAACAGGAAAATGACCCCAATTCCTTACTCAATCACTACAAACGCCTGATTCAATATCGCAACAGCCATCCGGTTCTGAATGACAACCTAAGCCGGTTGGAGCAAACAGGTATTCGGCAAAAAGGCACTGTATCATTTATACGTCGCACAGCAAATGGACAGCGTGTTTTGGTGGTGCATAACCTGACAAAAAAGCCGCTCGAAGTCGTGTTTTCTCCGGCTGAATACTGGTGCTGTTGCCTTGTCTTCGAAACTGTCTCGGGCAGTTCGTTTATGGGTGACCGCTTAACAGTGCCCGCTTATGGATGCGTGGTGGTGGAGTGAGTTCTCATAATGAAAAAACTACCTTCGTGATTTTAAAAGTTCTTCAAAACAGACGCTCATTACCAGTTATTTACGAACAAAGTCAGATACGTGGCTTTGCCCGGTAGCCTGCGAAAAGCTCCGAGCGTCGTTGCTTTCTGAACAATGAAGCATGCCACATGATCAGGTTTCTACCCGCGCTACTCATGAAAAAACTCCTTTTTCTACTCATCATTACCTTCCTTTTACAAACGGGCTCTGTCCAGGCTCAACGGGCCGCTCGACCTAATATCATTTTCATTCTGGCGGATGATCTGGGGTATGGCGACGTAGGTTTCAATGGGCAGAAACTCATTAAAACACCTAACATCGACCGGCTGGCCACCGAAGGAATACAGTTCAAACAGTTTTATGCCGGCACGTCCGTCTGCGCCCCGTCGCGGTCGTCGCTCATGACCGGACAGCATACGGGCCACACCTACATCCGTGGCAATAAAGAAGTGAAGCCCGAAGGTCAGCAACCGATTGCGGCTTCGGTCGTTACAGTTGCCGAAGTCTTAAAACAGGCTGGTTATGCAACAGCCGCTTTTGGCAAATGGGGATTGGGTCCGGTTGGTTCTGAAGGCGATCCATTAAAACAGGGTTTCGACCGGTTTTATGGCTATAACTGCCAGGCACTGGCGCATCGGTATTATCCTGACCATCTGTGGGATAACGAGCAGAAAGTGGTGTTGGCGGGAAATCAGAATCTACAGAAAACAAATGAATATGCACCCGACCTGATCCATAAACAGGCCTTGAATTTTCTGGATGCCCGCGACGCGAAACAGCCATTCTTTCTGTTTCTACCCTATACCCTACCCCATGCCGAATTGGTCGTTCCCGATGATAGCATCTTTCAATACTACAAAGGAAAGTTTGCCGAGAAAGCCTTTGCGGGTGCCGACTACGGACCTGATGCCAAAACGGGGGGCTATGCCTCGCAAGCCTATCCGCATGCTACGTTTGCCGCCATGGTAGCCCGGCTCGACCGATACGTTGGTCAGGTGATGGCCACACTAAAAGCAAAAGGACTCGATCAGAATACGCTCGTGATCTTCTCCAGCGACAATGGCCCGCATATCGAAGGCGGAGCTGATCCAACCTTTTTCAATAGCGGTGGCGGCCTTCGGGGTGTCAAACGCGATTTGTATGAAGGAGGTATCCGTGAACCTTTCGTGGCTCGCTGGCCGGGCACGATCAAGGCCGGTAGCCGAAGTGATTACGTTGGTGCCTTCTGGGATGTATTGCCAACATTCGCCGAGTTGGCCGGAGCCAAAACGCCCGCTCACATCGACGGGCTGTCTATTGTGCCATCGCTAACCGGCAAGGGTAGCCAGAAAAAGCACGATTATCTCTACTGGGAATTTCACGAAAACGGCGGTCGTCAGGCGGTTCGGCAAGGCGATTGGAAAGCAGTACGGCTACAGGCGGCTGACAAGCCCGACGGCCCCGTTGAGTTGTATGACCTCGCCAAAGACCCTGCGGAAAAAACTAACGTAGCGGCTCAGCATCCTGAAGAGGCCAGAAAACTCAGCCAGTTAATGAGTCAATCACACGTAGCATCACCCTTGTTTCCGTTTGGGAAAGAGTGAGAACTGTAAAGCAAGCTCAATTTATCGGGAATCACTTATTTGTTTCAGAAGCAATTTTACAGAGAAGGAAGTCAATTTACTACTTAAAAACCAAGCCCTTAGCTCAATACTGGAACGTTATTCCGGCTTTCAACAACCAATGAGGTCTGCAAAGGCCAGCGTTGTTTTTACGTGTATACCCCTATCTTTGGCTAATTTATAGGTATACTGCTCTCATGGCCCAATCCCTCAGTGTCCGCCATTTGGTGGGTATTAAAGACCTGACCGAGTCTGACATCCAACTTATTCTGGACACAGCCGGGCAATTTAAGGAAGTTATTAACCGACCCATCAAGAAAGTCCCGTCGCTTCGTGACGTGACCATTGCCAACGTTTTTTTTGAGAATTCAACCCGCACCCGGCTCTCGTTCGAGTTAGCTGAGAAACGATTATCGGCCGATGTCGTCAATTTTTCGGCATCGGGCAGTTCCGTCAAAAAAGGCGAAACGCTGCTCGATACAGTCAATAATATCCTGGCCATGAAGGTCGATATGGTAGTGATGCGGCACAGCAGCCCCGGTGCTCCGCACTACCTGACCAAGCACATCAAAGCCAACGTAGTGAATGCAGGCGACGGTACTCATGAGCACCCAACCCAAGCCCTGCTCGACTCATTTTCCATCCGCGAAAAACTGGGCGACGTAGCGGGTAAACGTATCGCCATTATCGGCGACATTACGCATTCGCGAGTAGCCCTGTCCAATATTTTCTGTCTGCAAAAACAAGGCGCCGACGTGATGGTGTGCGGCCCCAAAACTCTCATTCCCAAGCACATTGAAGCTCTGGGCGTGAAAGTCGGCCACGATGTGCGGGCCGCCCTGGCCTGGTGCGACGTAGCAAACGTATTACGTATACAGCTGGAGCGTCAGCAGATTAAATATTTCCCCTCGTTACGGGAATATTCGCTCTACTTCGGCATCTCCAAACAGATGCTCGACGAACTCGACCGGCCTATTGTTCTGATGCACCCCGGCCCCATCAACCGGGGCGTCGAATTAACCTCCGACGCGGCCGATTCGTCGCATTCCATCATTCTGGATCAGGTCGAAAATGGTGTAGCGGTACGTATGGCCGTGCTGTATCTGCTGGCACAGTTGTAATCGCATAAGGTTAATTATCTGCATGTTGCCAATACAAATTCATTCTTTCTGACAATTCATTTCTTCAATCTTACTAAACCAAACGGCTGATCATTGCGTTGTTATTAATAGGTTTTTAATGCCTTTTTAATCTCAATATTTTTGACCATCATGTCGGTTAGTACACACCTACAGCCACCGCCGTCGCCTTTACAGCGACTGCTACGGCTACTGGGAACCGAACGGAAAGACATTGTCTATATCCTTCTGTTCGCCATTATTACGGGCCTGATTGGCCTTACCCTGCCACTTGGCATTCAGGCTGTTTTTAATCTGGTCTCCAGCGGCATGCTCTTCAGTTCGGTCTACGTAATGATCGGGCTGGTTATTGTAGGCGTTCTGGCTGGCGGACTGCTTACTATTGTTCAGTTTACGCTGGTTGAAATCATTCAGCAACGTCTTTTTGTCAAAGCGGCTTTTGAGTTTACGTACCGGCTGCCCCGCATCGAACCGGAAGCGATGGAAGGCTATTACCCCCCGGAGCTGATGAATCGATTTTTCGACGTAGTGACCCTCCAAAAAGGCATGACGAAGGTTCTGATTGATCTTCCAGCGGCCGCCGTGCAGATTCTCTTTGGCATCGTTCTGCTCTCCTTTTACCACCCGGTCTTTCTTGGTTTTGGGTTTGTTGTGCTACTGGTTATTTACGGGGTTATCCGGCTGTTTGGCCCGGAAGGAACACGTACCAGCATTAAGGAGTCGAGTGATAAATATAAGGTGGTCGACTGGCTTGAAAAGTATTCGAGAGACCTGTCCGAAAATCGTTCGACGGAGGGAACAGCGCACCCCATTGATCAGATTGATTATCGGCTGGCCAACTACATAAGCCACAGAAACGATCATTTTACGGTTCTCAAACGCTTCTTCTACAGTTCCGTTGCGTTTAGAACGCTGGTTACAGGGGGGTTGCTGATTCTGGGTACGTCGCTGGTTGTCAGTCGGCAAATGTCGCTGGGCCAGTTTGTTGCTTCAGAATTTGTCATCGTACTCATTACAGGAGCCGTTGACAAGCTGACTTCCAGCGTCGACACGATATTTGATATGCTGGCCGGTGTCGAAAAAATTGGCACCGTGACTGATTTACCGATAGAAACTGATACCGCAACACATGCTTAATTTATCGAATCAGCAGATTGATGAGCAGATGTTCGCTGAATATCCGCTCAAAACATTACAGGAACTGCCACACCCCCGCAGTAGTCGCCGACTTGGCCGATGGATGCTCTTTTTTCTGTTCCTGACTATAGTAATCCTATTCCTGCCCTGGCGTCAGAACATCAACGGTTTAGGGAGCGTAACCGCCCTGACCCCGCAAGACCGGCCTCAAACGCTCCAGAATGCCATTGCAGGCCGAATTGAGCGCTGGTCGGTTCGGGAAGGTCAGTTTGTTAAAAAGGGAGATACGTTACTGGTCATTTCTGAAATCAAAGACGAATATTTCGACCCGAACCTGCCTCAGCGTCTTGGTGAACAGCTGGACGCCAAACAAGGAACCCGACTGGCCACAGACGCCAAAATTCAGGCACTCGATAGCCAGCTACAGGCATTAAAGGCGGGCGTAAAAGTAGATTTAGCCGAAGCCAGAAACCGGGTTCGCCAGAGTCTATTGCAGGTACGTATCGACAGCGCCGATCTGACAGCCATCCGACGGAATTACCAGATTGCCGTTGATCGACTCGAACGGTACGAAAAAGGCTACCGGGATGGATTATTTTCGTTAACTGACCTCGAATCCCGGCGACTGACCATCCAGCAGGAATACACCAAAGTCGTTGTGCAGGAAAATAAGCTGAACGTAACGCGGCAGAGCCTGGCCAACGCCCGACTCGACCTGGAATCAATTCAGGCGAAATATGAACAGGAAATTGCCAAAACGTTATCCGACCGAAGTTCAGCCTTGTCGAGTAAGGCGAGTGCGAACAATGAAATTGCCGTTATGCGCAACAAAATCAGCAACGTAAACGTCAGGCGTGGTATGTATGTCGTACGGGCTCCGCAGAGCGGTTTTGTTGTCCGGTCTCTGAAAGCGGGTATCGGTGAAACCATTAAGGAAGGTGAAGCCATCGCTACGCTGCAACCCGCTAATCCGACCCTTGCGGTAGAGCTATTCGTTCGCGCCATGGACGTACCGCTGATTCAGCGGGGGCGCCGGGTACGTATTCAGTTCGATGGCTGGCCTGCAATTCAATTCTCGGGCTGGCCTGCGGTAGCAGTTGGTACGTTTGGCGGAAAAGTAGCGGTTATTGACGCCGTGAGCAGCACCAATGGTCAGTACCGGCTCCTGGTTACACCCGATGCGCTGCCCGGCGACCAGCCCTGGCCCGAATTGTTGCGCGTGGGCTCGGGCGTAGCGGGCTGGGTCATGCTCGACGATGTACCGATCTGGTACGAACTATGGCGCCAGCTCAACGGATTTCCACCAAGTTTAAAACAGGAACCTGCGAAGCCGGAAAAAATATGAAGTCATTCGTTTTTCTTCTCTACCTCGCCAGCATGTTGCTTTGGGTAGAATCGGTTCCGGGGCAAACGCTTCCGGTTACCCCGGCTATTCCCCGGCAGCCAGCAGCGCCGGTATCATCCGACGTTCTATCCCGAACAGCCATTGCTACGTCGGAAACCTCAACCGGTAAAGCGGCCCGATCGTTGACTCCTCCGGCGGGGGTGGCTTTATCCGACACGGGTATTGTCTTCACCGCCCAGGAATTTTACCAGGCCGTTCTCGATCATAATCCGATTGTTAAACAGGCGGCTTTGTTGGGCCAGGAAGCACAGGCGCAGGTTCAGCAGGCCCGTGGTGCGTTTGATCCTAAGTTGTTTTCGACCTATAACCGGAAGAACTTTGGGAATACGTTATACTACGATAAATGGCAGTCGGGGCTGGCCGTACCTATTTTGCCGGGTGGTCTTGACGTCAAAATGTCGTATGACCGCAACACCGGGAAATACCTGAATCCGGAAAATAACGTACCGCCTACGGGCCTGATTGCGCTGGGGCTAAGTGTACCTGTCACCCAGGGTTTGCTCATTGATGCCCGCCGGAATACGTTGCGACAGGCTCAACTGGCCGTTAACCTGGCCGATGCGGATCGAATTTCGCTGATTAACAAAACGATTCTCGATGCTGCCAAAGCGTACTGGGACTGGTACCTGGGGTATCAGCAGTTCCGCTGGATTGGACAGGGCTATCAGTTGGCTCAAACGCGTTTTATAGCAGTTCGGCAACGAGCGCTGATCGGCGACGCGGCTCCAATCGATACGACCGAAGCCCTGATTACGGTTCAGGACCGACTGGTGCAGTTTCAACAGGCGGCTGTCGATCTGCAAAACGCCCGACTCAACCTGACCACGTTTCTATGGAGTAGTCAGGACGGTTCGGCTCCTCAGCCCGTTGACCTCCCACTGACAGTTATTCCGCAGGCTGCTCCCCCCGACCAGACCAGTCAGGTACAGCTTCAGGATTTGCTTAGTCGAGCCGCCCAACAACACCCTGAACTGATCAAACTGGTCAACAAACAGCAGCAATTAACCATCGAAGAACGTTACCGACGGGCATTATTACTGCCGAAGGTGAGCGTTGAGGCCAGTTTGTTAAGCCGGGGCCCACTGTCGGATGCCGCTTTTGACGGATCGAATTCCTACGGTTTTCAGACCGACAATCATAAGATCGGCGTCGATCTGGCCTTTCCACTGTTTCTTCGCGCTGAACGGGGAAAACTTCGACAGGTGCAATTCAAGAATCAACAGATAGGTCTGGAACGGCAACAGACCGGTCGCGACATTGTTAACGAAGTGCAGCGATCCTGGAATGAGTTGGCCACTCTTGAAAAACAGATTATCACCCAACAGCAGACAGCCGCGAACCAGCAGACCCTGGTTCAGGCAGAAGTAAGCAAGTTTCAGTTGGGCGAGAGTTCACTGTTTCTAGTCAATAGCCGGGAAACCAAACTTATTGATTTACTGATAAAACTAGAGGAGCTACGTTCCAAACACCAAAAAGCGCTTGCCAACCTATGGTACGCTGCCGGTTCCAATGTAGGCACCCGGTAGTTTTATAGTAAAGTGAATAAGCAATTCCTATGAGTCGTGTGGGGCTAATCAGCGCGTCTTACCCGCGCCCCTGTCAGCGTACTTAAAGGGTTTTTTGGTATATTTGACAAATAGCTTGAGCCAATGGAACTGGAACTTCGCACGTTACATCCGCCCCGTTACCAGAAATTCGACGATGATTTTTTCTTCGCCTTGTGTCAGGCGAATGAAGCAGCCCGATTGGAGCGGGATTCTAACGGAAATATTATTCTTATGCCCCCCACCGGAAGCGAAACAGGACGATACAACGCCGATTTATCCGGCGAAATATGGAGTTGGAACCGTCGTAAAAAACTCGGTTACGTATTCGATTCATCAACTGGATTCAAATTACCAAACTCGGCCGTCCGTTCGCCAGACGTATCATGGGTGAGTCAGGAACGCTGGGAGCCTATTTCCACAACAGATAAGCAGGGATTTGCTCCGCTCTGCCCTGATTTTGTCGTTGAGATCCGTTCAACGAGTGATGATCTGAAAGAACTCAAAGAAAAGATGGAAGAGTATCGCGACAATGGCTGCCGATTAGGCTGGCTGATTGACCGCGCCGGAAAACAGGTTTTTATCTACCGGGAAAACGGCTCGATTGAAATTAAACAAGGCACAACCGCTACGTTATCTGGAGAAGACATCCTGTCAGAGTTGACCGTACAGATTGATTTGTAAAAAGCCAATTTAGTGCCATTTTGATGCGCCATAAAGAAAGCCCTTAAACCCGGAGGAATTCATGAAAATAGTACTCCGATTGGTCAATGTACTCTTACTAGCGGCTCTCTTCCTTTGTGTTTTGTTCTTACTCGCTTTATACGGTAGTGGTCATAATGTACCACATGATACTAGTACATCAATAATCGTAATTATCGTTTTTCTGGTTTTATCACTTATTCTATTGCGCTTTTACAAACATAAATTTCATTAACGCAAAACATTGACTTGAGGTCAGTCATCCTTCATGTAAACAAAGCAGACGCGCCTGGCCAGGCGCGTCTGCTTTGTTTTATGCCCATAAATTTGCTAATTCACTGCTTCTCATCTCATCCCGACTAAATCTGGTAATGAAACACCGCTCCTCTTTCGCAAGGCTGGCAGTTGCCATCGTCTTGTGCTTTACCCAGTATGCTCACGCGCAGGAAGATATTTTTAAAAAGCTACAGGAAATTGCCATTATCGAGCAGAAAGTCATGATGCCCATGCGCGATGGCGTTCGGCTGGCAACGGATATATACCGCCCAAAAACGGATAAAAAAGTCCCGATCATCTTCTCCAAAACGCCCTATAACTTCAACGGCTGGGGCGACGGTGAACAACGTCAAAATTCCTATCAGGGCGCTCTCGATGCGGTAAAACATGGCTATGCCTACGTTGTCCAAAATGAGCGTGGCAAGTTTTTCTCGGAAGGCGATTGGGACATTCTCGGCCCACCAACGACCGACGGTTACGATGCCTTTTCATGGATGGCCAAACAACCCTGGTCGAATGGAAAAATCGGGACGCTGGGTTGCTCGTCAACGGCAGAGTGGCAAATGGCCGTGGCTGCGCTGGACCACCCGGCCCATGCCGCCATGGTACCGATGGGCTTCGGTGCGGGTGTCGGTCGTGTTGGACCGTTTATGGAACAGGGCAACTGGTATCGGGGTGGAGCCCAACAAATGCTTTTTACGGCCTGGCTGTATGGTACTCAAGTCGATGCGTTTGCCCGGCCCCTTTTTCAGAAAACGGCAACCAGCGAAGATCTGGCTCGTGTGTCACGCTTTTACGACCTGGCGCCCGAAATGCCAAAAGTCGATTGGGCGCAGGGATTGCGCTACCTGCCCGTGCAGGACATCATCAAAAACGCCAACGGGCAGAAAGGAATTTACGAGAAAATGATTGTGCGTAAACCGAATGATCCGGACTGGTACAAAGGTGGACTGTATCATGATAACATGCCCTTTGGCGTGCCCAGTTACTGGTTTGCGTCCTGGTATGACGTCTCGACCGGACCCAATCTTGCCCTGTTCAACCACGTTCGCAAAAATGGCGTCGATGCTCAGGTTCGGGACAACCAGTTTCTGGTCATAGCGCCTACGCTGCACTGTGCCTACAAACGCGCGACCGAAAATACCATCGTGGGGGAACGTAGCGTTGGCGATGCCCGCCTGGACTACGACGCGATGACGTACGGCTGGTTTGATTTCTGGCTCAAGGGCGAAAACAACGACGTAGTTAAAAACATGCCCCGCGTTAAATACTACACGATGGGATCGAACAAGTGGCAAACATCAGACGCCTGGCCACCTACTACGTCCGAAATGACGACCTATTACCTCTCCAGTGCCGGACGGGCGAATAGCCTGTACGGCAACGGAAAACTGACCACCAAACCGCTGGGCAAAGATGAGAAACCGGATGCGTTCGCCTATGATCCGGCCTTCCCGGTTCCGTCCTATGGTGGCAATGTTTGCTGTACGGGAACGGCGGTGCAGGGCGGAGCTTTTGACCAGCATCAGATGGAAACCCGGCAGGATATTCTGGTCTACACCACTGAACCGTTTGCGAACGGCGTTGAATTAACGGGATCGATTGAAACGACGCTCTACGTAGCATCGGATGCGAAAGACACAGATTTTACGGTCAAACTGATTGATGTGTACCCGGATGGGAAAGCCTATAATCTGGATGAAACGATTCTCCGTGCCCGCTACCGCGATGGCTTCGATAAAGAAGTATTTATGGACAAAGGGAAAGTGTATAAGCTCACGTTAAGCCCAATGGCGACGAGTAATTTTTTCGCACCGGGCCACAGCATTCGGGTGGAGATATCGAGCAGTAACTTCCCGCGTTTCGACCGGAACATGAACACAGGAGGAGATAATTACAGCGAAACAAAAGGCGTAATTGCTCACAATCAGGTGTTTCATTCGGCACAGTATCCATCAATGGTGCGACTACCGATTGCGAAAAAGTAATCCATTTCTCAATGGCAGTTAACCGAATTGGCGAACCGCTAAAGCAGGCGAACAAATCCGCGAAACACACTGTTCTTTCGACATACCCATGAACCGTCTGGAGCCTATTTTCGGTATCCGGCGACTAACGACTGACTACTAACGACTTTACGCATGAAAGGCTTTCAATTCTCTGATTACGTACCGCCCGAACAGAAAGAAGGCAGCAATTTTGATAAACTGCTCAACATCTTTCAGCAACTGTTGCTCCTAACCTCCGGCGACGTAGAACAGGCTATGTCGTGGATGAGTCAGCTTGACCGTCAATACGGCTTAACCGACGATAAATACGGCATTGGTAATTTCTTCGACGACCTGAAAGAAAAAGGCTACCTGACCGAAGATAATCAGGAAGGCAAGATCGTGATGACGCCCAAGAGCGAACAAACGATTCGACGGTCGGCGCTCGAAGAAATTTTCGGCAAACTCGAACGCTCTAAATCTGGCGGCAACCACCAGACGCCTTATACGGGCACGGGCGACGAACTGAGCAGCGACATCCGAACGTATCAGTTTGGCGACTCACTGGAGCAGATTTCCATGACCGAATCTATCCGTAACGCCCAGATTAACAGTGGCGTAGAGGACTTTACGCTCATGGAGCGCGATCTGGAAGTAACGCAGAAAGAGCAGAAAACCCAGACGTCGACGGTGCTCATGATTGACATTAGCCACTCGATGATTCTGTATGGCGAAGACCGCATTACCCCCGCTAAAAAAGTGGCGCTGGCACTGGTCGAACTGATCAAAATCAAGTACCCGAAAGACACACTCGACATTGTTGTATTTGGCAATGATGCCTGGCAGATTCAGGCCAAAGATTTGCCGTATCTGGAAGTTGGGCCGTATCACACCAATACCGTGGCTGGGCTTGAACTGGCGATGGATCTGCTACGTCGGCGGAAGAACAAAAACAAACAGATTTTCATGATCACGGACGGGAAACCGACCTGTTTGAAAGAAGGCATTAAGTACTATAAAAACTCATTCGGGCTGGACCGTAAAGTAGTCAGCAAAACGTTGACGCTCGCTGCGCAAGCCCGTCGGTTGGAAATTCCGATCACTACGTTCATGATTGCGTCTGACCCGTATTTGAAACAGTTCGTGCAGGAATTTACGAAGGTAAATAACGGCCGGGCTTATTACAGTGGTTTGCAGGGCTTGGGCAACATGATGTTCGAGGATTTCCAGCGGAACCGGCGCAAGAATATTAAATGATTTTTATTATCATGCTGACGAAGGAAGCATCTTCTTGCATTTATTCTACTTTTCTCTCCCGAAGAAGCTTCCTTCGTCAGCATGACAATAAAAATAAAGTCGGGAACGTGATCCCGACTTTATTTTTGCTTCTGAGCATGACATTCACTGCACAGGGCCAATTGCTGTCGGATTCGCTAACAACTTATTTACACGGTTTGCCAGCGAGTGCGCGAGTGAGTCTAGCGGTTAAATCGCTCGCTGACAACAACGTAGCATTCAGGCACCGCGCCGACGAGCGCGTTCCATCGGCCAGTGTTATTAAACTGCCCATTATGCTCGAAGCGATGGAACGGGTAAAGGCAGGAACGCTGAATCTGGATAAAATTTACGTCCTGAAAGCTTCCGACAAAGTTGGTGGCTCAGGCAAACTGCAAAACTATCCAGACCAAAGCCGTATGAGCTACCACGAGTTGCTTCGGCTGATGATGGTTGAAAGCGACAATACCGCTACGAATATTTTCATCAAGCTCTTGGGGCAAGGCGCCATCAATCAACGAATACGAACAATCGGGTTGAAACAAAGTCAGCTTAACCGGATCATGATGGATACGCTGGCTGCCCGGGAAGGCCGCGAGAACTACGTTACCGCGCAGGAGATGAGCACACTCGTGGAAAAGATTTATCGAAATCAGGTGGCTACGCCTAAACTCTGCCTGGAAATGATTGACGTTCTGAAACAGGTGCCTGGTTCGCTGACCATCTCCCGGCTATTGCCCAAAGGAACGGTAGTGGCCCATAAAACCGGTACGTTAACATACGTTCGGGGCGATGTCGGGATTGTGTACGCAAAAGAACCGTTTCTGTTATCAGTTTTTGTCGAGGGCGTTCCAACTCCCGAAGCCGAGCGCATTATTGGCGAACTGTCGTTGATCTGTTATACCCATTTTTCTCACTGATGACTACGTTCGCGGATAAAGCCATTGCCTATTACAACCACCTCTCCGCTCCAACTACGCTACCGCCAGGTGTTGACGTTATAAATCCATATCAACAGCCGGACGTTACGCGAATTGTTCAGGAATTTTACACGAAGTTTTTTAGCGATACCAACCCTCGGGTGTTCATGCTGGGTATCAATCCGGGGCGTTTTGGCGCGGGCGTAACGGGTATTTCATTCACGACACCCCAGAATCTGCGTCGGTATTGCGGCATTGAAAACGACCTGCGCGATACGCCCGAATTATCGAGTCGGTTTATCTATCAGGTTGTCGATGCATTTGGTGGCGCTCAGGAATTTTATAAGCAGTTTTTCCTGACGTCTCTGTTTCCGCTGGCGTTAACCAAAGAGGGAAAAAACTACAATTTCTACGACGACCGTATTACAACCGAAGCGCTTTGGTCGGCTATCACCAACACCGTTCGAACGCAACTCGACTTTGGCGCAAGTCGACACGTAGCGGTTTGCCTGGGCCGCAAGAATGAAACGTACCTCCGCCGACTAAATGATCAGCAGGGATTTTTCAAGCGAATTGTTACGCTCGATCACCCGCGTTATATTCTGCAATATCGAAGCCGAGACCTGAATAGCTATCTTGATCTGTACATCAGAACATTAGCCGATTGTCTTCCTTCGTGATTCAGTAACTTGTAAAAAGCCGTGTCACCGTTCTGAACGGTGACACGGCTTTTTACAAGTTACTGAATCTATTATACCCGTTTGAATTCAATGGTTGTGGTGAGTGTATCTTTCACTCCATCGTTATCAAGGTCTTCCTGTTCCTGCATACTCCACGTCATCGTGGTACTAGTAACAGTCAGGTCATAGGTCTCTGGGCCATCATCATCGGTAATGGTTAATTTATTGCCAGTAACTTTCCAGGTAGAATTATTGGCTGCGGGATTGTAGTCATCCGCTCCATCCGATTTGCACAAAGGCGAAGGTGTTCCGGTTATTTTAGCATTGCTGTTAAACGTAATTTTCGTATCTGTCAGACAGGCAACAATATTGGCTCCATCCGCTCCACCATTCGTTTTTATGTAATCCAGATAATCGACCGTTTTGCTACCTGCCGTTATCTTCATGCCCGAGATTTTCCAGTTACCCTCAACAGAATTTGGCGCGGGGTTTATGGTTTCATTACCATCTTTCTTACAGCTTCCGAACCAAAGTGGCATTGCTACAACCATTCCCCAGGCTAGTAAACGTCCTGCATTCATCGTTTTCATTTTAGTATTTGTTTGAGTTGTTTTGATTACGATGCAAATCTATCAGGGCATTCGGGCATCAGTAGGGCAGAGTTGTGCAGGCAGTCATTTTTGGTGGATGAATTGAATGTAATACCGTTTGGACTGATAGACGACCGTAGCCAAAATGAGTAAAAACTACGTAGCACCGTTTTCGAATACTGACTCCTGAAGGTTTGGGCACGAACAGAGCTTACTGTTTCAAAAGACAGCCACGACAAAAACGCAAAAGACCTAAAATCCTATCTGAAGAAAGCGGCTGGCGAAACCCCGCTATATTGATGACATAACAGCTTAGCCGTTCACTTTAGCAGTTATAAGGAAAAGGGATGTGATGAACGGCGTTTAACTAAACCAACAACTGTATAAATTTACAGGCAGAATGCCCCATTGTTGTCTAACCCTCCAACTCCCTTATATGCTTATAACCACTACGTCCAATATTGAAGGTAAACGGATCGCCAATTATGTTGGTCTGGTCAACGGTGAGGCCATTATTGGGGCCAACCTGGTTAAAGATTTCTTCACCACGATTCGTGATGTAGTTGGCGGGCATTCGGGCGCTTATGTACAGGCGCTGCGTGAAGCCAAAAGTATCGCCCTCAAAGAAATGATTGATCAGGCCACCCGGCTGGGTGCCAATGCCGTTATTGGCGTCGATTTAGACTACCAAACCATTGGTACGAATGGAGCTATGCTGATGGTGAGTGCCAACGGCACCGCGGTGATCATGGAATGAAGCTCGTCTGAGGAACATCCTTATTTCTAGAATTATAGGTATTACCGAATTCGCTGTCATTCCTGTAGTTTACTGTTATTACCCACAGGTCCACCCACTCATGAAACAAATCGTTACTGCCTTCTTGGTCTTTCTGTCCTTTTCGCTTTATAGCCAGCCTATTGTCTATGTAACGACCATCGGAGCCGATAACTAGTCCGGTTCATCGTGGAGCAATGCATTACCAGGCAATCAACTCCAGAGTAAGCTAGTATCGTCCGCTTCGGGAACGCAATTCTGGCTAGCTGGCGGGGCATATAATCCAGGAATATCACGTACTGCTACGTTCCAGATTCCATCAGGTGTAGCAATGTATCAAATTCACCTAATCTTGTCTACGGCACGGTTGCCTCACTAGCCCCGGGCGAGGCCAGAACAATTACTTACCAATTGCAACCGAGCCAGCCAGGTCAGTATATCAATGCCGTTCAAATCACGGCCAGCAACCAGCCCGACCCCGACAGTCAGCCTAATTCTGGTACTGGCGATGGTCAGGACGACGCAGCCCAGGTAGATTTGCGCACGCTTCCCGATAACAGTGCCGTGTATATATCTCCTAATCCTAACCAGCTTCCACTACCACCCGTTGTCTCGAATCAGCCCCCAGCCGACCCGGCCAAAGCTGACTTAAGTTTAGCCATGATCGTCTCTACGCTAACCCCAAAAGTAGGTGACGTAGTGGCAGGAACGCTCCGTGTCGATAACGCGGGAGGTATGACGGCAACAGGCGTGGAAATTAAGCTTACTCTTCTAAATGGCCTGTCATTTGTTT
Organism: Spirosoma jeollabukense; assembly: GCF_054777855.1. Taxonomy (NCBI): domain Bacteria; kingdom Pseudomonadati; phylum Bacteroidota; class Cytophagia; order Cytophagales; family Cytophagaceae; genus Spirosoma; species Spirosoma jeollabukense. Next base: position 133,147 of record NZ_BAAHAD010000009.1, on the reverse strand, counting down.
CTGGTAACGGATTCAGCGCGTCTGGGCAAGCCATCATAGGTAGCTTAAGCTCAGTTAGCTCCGGCGCGTCAGCTAACCTGACGGCATTCGTACGAGTCGATACGGATAATCCGGCTATCCTAACCGCTGAAATCTCAGCTAGTAATCAACTGGATCCTGATAGTCAACCTAATTCTGGGGTTGCTGATGGTCAGGACGACACCGCTACTACAAACCTGCGAATTAATCAATAATAAAACGCATGTAGTAGAGATAACAACGTATCAACCTACTATGGGGCCTTCTGGCCCTTTTTTCATGCTGATTCGTTTTCTCGCTGCTTCATAAAAACGACTAACCGTTTGACAAACGAATCGATGCGTACCGATTAACCAGACTTTAATGAGGGATTTGCAACAGGTTGTTTGCTCGATACGTATTTCTCATCAAACTAGTTTTATTCGAGCATGAACGTAGTGATAATCGGCGGCTGCCATGTAGGCAATTATGGCGTTCAGTCACACCTGGGCTTTGTTCAGCAGTGGGCGACCCATCTGAAAATAAGTACTCATGAAGCGGTCCAGATTAATTGCCTGAGTATGGTCAAGCTCGAGCACATGCCCAGCCTGATAAGCCAATATCACGCTGAGTTAATGGATGCTAACCTGATTATCTTGCAATTGGGTCACTATGAATTATCATGGCGGAAGCGGTTCAGCGAGCTTTTTCAGGCAGAATCGGGTGAGTGTGTCACCAATAAAACATACTCACCAACGTTGCCAAAATCGTTAGCCACGGCAACTTTTTCACATAAACCTACTCAAACCTCACAGGGGGATCAACTTAAAAATGGGATCAAGATAGCTATTTTGAACACCTATCACCAGTTGAACGGAGAGATCCCCTTTCTGAATCAGTTCAGAAATAAATTCACTAAAGTGTTTACATTGTTGAGTGCTTATCAGGACAAACTAGTTGTGTTAACGCCATTTCCTACGTTAAATAAGCTCGATCAATGGCTGCGCAAAAAAAGCAACTCGTTCATCATCGAATCGGCGCTAGGCGCAGGTCTTAACGTTGCCGATACGTTCAATGCAGTGCCACGGCAGAAAGCTTATTTTTTGGCCGACGGTGTGCACCTTAACAGCCTTGGACACATGGTAATAGCCCTGTTTTTGAGCGAGTTACCATTAATAACGTATCATGTTGCTGAACAACCGGCCTGGAACGTCTGACTGCTGATTAGTTTTAGTAGCCTTTGTGAGCCAGTAAAAAAGGGAGCACTTTATCAGCGACTCCCTTTTTCTGCACTACTAATTACTAGTGAACCTTAGTTCTAGTACCGATCATCATCGTCGTCCTCTTCTTCCTCTTCCCCAAATTTAGTACCGGGGTTAAACATAGAACCGAGGAGATCTTTGAACGACAGGCCTGTATCCATTGCTTTTTTCCCAACCAGTGAATGTTCGGCCAAACCGTGCAAGGCGAATTCCATCATGAAAAGCTTTTCGGACTTGCTCAGGCGCGGATGATAGAAATCCACTACGTCGTCGAGACCATCGATCGTACGCAGTCGGGCTTCGTAATCGCGGTTGGTCAGATCGTTCAGAATTTCCATCGTGTTGTTATCACCAAACCAATCCGTAATTTTCTTGTACGGATTGCCACGCTTGTCTTTTTTAGCTTTTTCGGGATTCGGGAAATAGGCTAAAAACTGGTTCCGGATGGCCTTACCGATCAGATTCTGCGCGACAATAACCGGACCTTCCACTTCGCCTTCATACACCAGTTCGACTTTACCGCAGATGGCGGGCACGACGCCGTAGAGATCAGCGATGCGAACGTAGGTTTCTTTTTCGCCGTTGATCAACGCCCGGCGTTCGGCCGAGGAGAGCAGGTTTTCGTAAGCTGAAATGGTCATTCGAGCAGAAACACCACTTTTCGAATCGACGTACTCGCTTTCGCGGGCTTCAATTGCCACTTGTTCAATAAGATCAGCAATAAGATCATTGGTTTTCACCATGCCTTTCTGTTCCGTTTTGATAATGGCTTCCTGCATGGTGATCTTCTTCCCGATCTCAATAGATTTCGGATAGTGCGTCACGATCTGGGAGTCAATACGGTCTTTCAGCGGTGTTACAATACTGCCACGGTTGGTGTAATCTTCCGGGTTGGCCGTAAAAACAAACTGAATGTCGAGCGGCAACCGAAGTTTGAACCCCCGAATCTGAATGTCGCCTTCCTGCAAGATATTAAACAGCGATACTTGAATACGTGCCTGTAAATCAGGCAGTTCATTAATAACGAAGATACACCGGTGCGAACGGGGAATCAGGCCAAAGTGAATTGTCCGCTCGTCAGAATACGGTAATCTAAGCGTAGCCGCTTTGATTGGATCTACGTCGCCGATAAGGTCAGCGACTGATACGTCGGGCGTGGCGAGTTTTTCGGTGTAGCGATCGTCACGATGCATCCACGAGATCGGTGTTTGATCGCCTTTTTCAGCGATTAAATCCAGCGCAAAACGGGAAAGGGGTTCCAATGGGTCGTCGTTCAGTTCAGACCCAGCCACCACCGGAATATACTCATCTAATAAATTGATCATCAGACGCGCAATTCGGGTTTTGGCCTGCCCACGAAGTCCCAGCAGGTTGATGTGGTGCATCGACAGGATGGCCCGTTCAACATCGGGGATAACTGTATCTTCATATCCCCAGATACCCGGAAAAACAACCTCTTTTTCTTTAATCCGGTCAATCAAATTATCCCGCAATTCCTGTTTAATTGAGCGGGGTTCATACCCGGCGGCTTTAAGTGCGCCAAGCGTAGTGATAGACAATAATTTTGATGCTTTCAGGCTGCGGTAGTTCATCCTTAGTTAATGAATAATGAGCAATGTATAATGAACCGCATGGGCGGCCCCAAATGAAACGTGAACAATCAGGAATGCACAGGAATTAAGCGAAAGGCCTCACAAAAGGTAACCGGGTCACCTTTATTAATTACATACCTATTCTGCATTATACATTCTTTATTCTATACTATTCCTAACAGGCATTCAAACGAAATGGTTTTTGGATGACGAAATTGACTAATTTTACTCATTATGCACCGGAGGCAAGTTGCCGTTGCTACTTATGAAACCAATTATATCGCTTTTATTCCTCTTTAGTTTCGTCTTTGGTTTATCCGGCTGCCGCCTGAAAAATAACCCGCCAGAACTGATTGGTTTGTCGGTTAAACAGGCTTCTGTTGGCAAGGAAATTGTCCTGACAGGGTATCAATTCGGTTCCGATCCGGTGGTGATATTTGGTATAGGTGCATCGGCCACAACGGCTCCCATCACCAGCCACGACGATAAAACCATCAACCTAAAAGTACCTTACGTATCACCCGGAATCACGCAGATTCGCGTCCAGACAGATCAGGGAACGTCTGACCCATTACCGTTTACTGTTCAGCAGCCGAGCCCTGAGGTCACGTCAATTACCCCAACCAATGGGTTACCCGGCACACCTGTTGTCATATCGGGCGACTTTCTCAACCAGATCAAAACGATAAAATTCAACGATGTCGACGCGGTTTTGAAAGACAGTTCTGCCAAAAAAATTACAGTGCTTGTCCCCCAAAATTTACCGCGTGGTCCTGTATTTCTAACCATTAACACCAAAGGCGGTTTGTCATCTAATGATTTTATTGTCGCCGGAACGCCCCAAATCACAAGCGTAAGTCCTTTGCAGACAAAGCCAGGGGCAGAGTTAGTCATTAAGGGGGTGAACTTGTTGGATAGTGATATACGCATCAGCGGGAAATATCCCAACCCGTCATTAACTAAAGTAACAGATACAGAGATTCGTACTATCGTTCCGCAGGATGCCACATCTGGCCTGGTGACCGTCAAGGTTTTCGATAAACTGATGGCAACCAGCACCGACACAGTACATATTTTTCAACAACCTTATATCACACACCTGCAAGCACAGGACGGTGTTGCGGGCGAGAAATTAATTGTAGAAGGCCGCGAGTTCCTACCCATAACGAGTGTATTAGTCGGAAACGTGCCAGCGTCATTCCGGATACTGAGTGACGTAAAACTCGAAGTCACGCTACCTGCGCTACCAGCTTCGGGGTCAGTGTTTGTTTCAGCTACCAGCATCGGTGGAACCGCTACGTCGCTGGAATCTTTATTCTTTTTCCTGCCTCCCTCTTCCCTTGTTTTTACGCCAGCCAGACAATTAAGAGGGCTGCAAGTTGCCATATCGGGTAAAAATCTTTACCGCATCACCGACGTCCGTGTCAATGGGACAGTAGCGAACATTTTCGGTCGAACAGAAGGCACTGACCTTCTGATTCACGTACCTGCCAACGGCATCACCGGCCCTATTGTCGTCACCAGCCGAGCGGGTTCAGCAACCACCGTAACGCCTTTGGTTGTGGTTCAGAAAGCGGTCGTTACTGATTTTCTTCCGGCCAGAGCAGCCCCCGGCACACGCGTCGTTATCCGGGGCGATTTTCTGCTGAACGCTCAGATTCTTTTTGCCGGGTCCGTCACAGCCGCTGTCGACGATGGTAAAAATACGGATACCGAGCGCTGGGTGCTGGTACCCGCCGACGCGCAAACCGGGCCTATTCGAGTGACCAATGCAACCAACGAGACGACCGTAACGACTACTACGTTCACGATCATACCGAATTAGTACTACGTAATACTGGGTTGAAACCCGGTGCAATGTAGAAAATGATCACTGCGCCGGGTTTCAACCCAGTATTGTGTGAATCATTGAGAGCCTAAATTTCTTTCAATTGCCTTACTAACACTTCGTTGATTCGGACGTAGCTTTCATGCGTCCAGCCCGCAATGTGTGGCGTCAATACGACCCGCTCCGACTGGCGGAGGTAATCGAAAGAAGCCTGCTGATCGGACGTGAGTTTAGCTAATTTTTCATTTTCCAGTACGTCCAGACAAGCCCCGCGTATTTTGCCACTCTCCAAACCCCGAATAACGGCCGACAGCGATGTAATTTCACCACGAGCCGCGCTGATGAGATAAAAGGGCTTATTAAATCGTTCTACAAACGCATCATTAATCATTATGCGCGTATCGTCGGTTAGCGGGACATGTAAACTCAGAACGTCGGCCTCGTCCATAATCTGATCCATTGTGGCTTCTTCGGCAAAGCTATCGCCGTAGTTGATCAGGAATTTATCGTAAGTCAATACCCGACATCCGAACCCACTCAATCGCCGGGCTGTAGCGTGCCCGTTATTCCCGTAGCCAACAAGGCCAACTGTCAGACTGCCAAGTTCATAGCCCCGATTCCCTTCGCGATCCCAGATGCCCTGACGGACTTCCCGATCCGCTTTTAGAATATTCGCCAGCAGGCCCAGCAGCATACCCACTACGTGTTCGGCCACCGCATCGCGGTTTCCTTCGCCAGCATGAAATACACGTATCCCTCGCCGTTCAGCGGCCTCCAGATCAATTAAATCCAGACCGGCTCCAGCCCGGCCAACAAACCGTAGATTAGGTGCCTGACGTAGTACTTCCTCATCGACCGTAGTTTTGCTTCGGATAATGAGTCCGTCAAAAGGAGCCAGTTGTTCCAGCAACTCGGCCCGCGTGATTTTTGGAAGATATGTGTACCTAAAACCAGCCGTATCGAGCATGGCAAAAAGAGACGGGTGCATTTCGTCGGCAATGAGAATAGAAGGCTGGTTCTGGGACATCCGTAGTGTTTTCGTAACTTGCGACTATATCAGTGAAAAGTGAAGCATAAAACGTGAAAAATAAACAGGTCTAGTAAACTTACTTGTTAGTTGTTCGTCACGTTTTACACGTCATTCTACACAATTTCAAACTTTTGGCGAAACTACAAAAAGTGCATGGAACAACGCCAACCTGAGGAGCCGAACCCACAACGCAATGTGCCAGCAAGCGGCTCAAAGCCTGATGCTCGGCCAGGTAACATACAGGCCCCAGAAACGCAGCCACCGACAAAACAACCGTCTGCGAATCAGCCTGCTGGCAATCGGCAGGAAGCTGCTCAGCCGGAAAATCGCAATAATGGCAGTGAGTCAGGCCAGAGCGGACAAAAGCAACGGGAAAATCGACAGCCGAATGGCCGGAATGACGAGCAGCGACAAAAAAACCAGCGGGACAAACAGCCCAACAACGGCCAGCGGCCCAACGAAGCCCGTCAGCGGGATAATTCCCAGCAAGACCGGGATCGTACGCCTACCCGCAATTCGTCACGCGAACAAATTTCGACGGCATCAGGCCTGCGCGATACCGGCATTCAGGACGCTACTGACGGGGCAAACCGAAACGTCGTTCCAGAACTACGTGACGATCGACTCGTAATCGGCATTTCGCTCGGCGATTACAACGGTATTGGCCCCGAGGTCATCCTGAAAGCGTTGCAGTACAATCGGTTACAGAAAATTTGCACGCCGGTGATTTACGGTTCCATGCGGATTTTGAACCGGTACCGTAATCTGCTCAACCTGAAAGACTGGAACCTGAATGGTGCTCAAACGATTGGTCAGATCAGCCATAAATTGACGAATGTCATTACGTGCTGGCCTGATCAGAATCAGGAGATTCAACCGGGGCAGGTAACCGCTGAAGCCGGGCAGGCTGCGCTGGCTTGTTTACAGCGGGCAGTCGATGATCTCAAAGATGGCAAAATTGATGCCCTCGTCACGGCGCCCATCAACAAATACAACATCCAGTCGGAGGAATTCAAATTTCCCGGTCATACAGAATATTTAGCGCAGGAATTTGGCGTTCAGGACAATCTGATGTTTCTGGTTAGCCAAACCTTGCGTGTGGGGGTTGTCACGGGACACGTACCACTGGGGCGCGTTCGCCAGAACGTTACTCGGGAACGCATCCTGCAGAAGATAGCCCTGATGATGCAATCGCTAAAACAGGATTTCGGCATCGAACGGCCAAAAATCGCCGTACTGGGCTTAAATCCGCATGCGGGCGAAGAAGGGTTGCTGGGCAATGAAGAACAGGACATCATTAAACCTCTCCTCGATGAACTACGCAACAAAGGTCAGTTGGTCTTTGGCCCCTACCCCGCCGATGGTTTCTTCGGGACCAGGGCTTATACAAAATTCGACGCCGTGCTAGCCATGTATCATGATCAGGGACTGATTCCTTTCAAAGCCATTGCCTTTGAGGAAGGCGTCAATTTCACAGCCGGTATGCCCGCCGTACGAACGTCACCCGACCACGGTACGGCCTACGATATTGCAGGAAAAGATCTGGCGGATGAAACGTCCATGCTACAAGCCATTTACACAGCCATCGACGTAGCACGTAGCCGAAAAGAATATTTAGAACTGGAAGCAGGAGCACTTAAATAGTTTTCAGTTGACCGTTTTCAGTTGACTGGCGCAAGGATAGCTGACGCGCCAGCCAACTGAAAACAGTAAACCGAAAACGGTAAACTATAAACTATGTTAAAATCAATGACTGGCTTCGGCAATGCAACAGTAGAGGCCGATGGCTTGTCTGTAACAGCTGAAATTAAAACCCTGAACTCTAAGTTCTTAGATATTTATTGCCGCCTTCCGCGTCAATTTTCTGATAAAGAAATCGAACTACGGGCTTTACTGACCCAACGGCTGGAGCGTGGCAAAGTAGAACTGTCGCTGAACCTCGCCCGCACGAACGCCGTGCGGCCGGGTGTAACCATTAACCGGCCACTGGTGATGGGTTACGTGAGTGACATAAAAGAAACCGCGAACACCATGCTCATGAGCATCCCGGACAGCGACGTGCTGCAAATGGCGCTGCAACAGCCTAATGCGTACCTCACCGAATCGGCCGATCCAACGGCTGGCGTATCGGACTGGGTAACGGTGCAGCAAGCCGTGCAGGAAGCCCTGCATCGGTGCGACGAATTTCGTCGGCAGGATGGGGCTGTGCTGGAAAGCAAGTTTCAGGAATATATCCAGATCATTACCGACCGGCTGGCCGACATCGAAGAGCAGGACGTTCGGCGAATCCCGGCCGTGCGCGATCGTATGCGCAATTCCGTGAAGGAACTACTGGACAGCGAAACCTTCGACCACAACCGCTTCGAGCAGGAGTTGATGTACTACGTTGAAAAGTTCGATATTTCAGAAGAAAAAGCCCGGCTCAAAAACCACCTTAGCTATTTTCTGGAAGTGCTGGCAACAGAAGAAGCGAACGGCAAGAAATTGAACTTCATCTCGCAGGAAATTGGCCGGGAAATCAATACGATCGGCTCAAAAGCCAATGACTCCTCCATCCAACGGTTTGTCGTGCAAATGAAAGATGAACTGGAGAAGATTAAGGAACAGACAATGAACGTGATTTAGGGCGCGACAGGCAGCAGGTATACGTCGTTGGTTGGCCCTACGGGTTGAACAAATTTTCCGTTAAACGTTACACCCGACGTGTAGGTCCACGTATCGCATTCCGTTGATCGCTGGAATGGATACAGACGTAGTGTACCAACTGGTTTTTTATCCAGAAAGAGCTCATAAGACGCCGAATCAACCAGTGCACTGCGGTACAATATATCCGTACTCACTAATAAGGGCAAAGTAGCATACTTACTGTTATTAACGCTCAGCGTACCCGACAGGCGTAGTGTATCTTTAACAGATCGGCCCAGATATTTGTACAATGCCGTCACGCTAAGTGAGTTATTCTCCGTCACCAGGGGTGCATTCGACTGATCAACTAGGGTAAAATACAAAGCTGGCTGTACAACCCGATGGCATTTTTTCTCGCAGCTGGTGAAACTGGCTGCCAGACACAAAACAATCAGCCCCGCATAGTAGGTTTTCATAAACTACCTATTTGAGTTAAAACGTATCTATCGTCGGTGTTATTGAGCAACCAGAACCAATTTTATTGACCCTCAACGCTATGAAATCTGTTCGCTTTTCCGAGGCTTTTTATCAACAGCACGATACATTGAGACTGGCCCAACTACTGCTTGGCTGCGAACTGGTTCATGACTCGCCGGAAGGCACAACGGCGGGAATTATTGTCGAGACAGAAGGGTACCTTACCGATGATCCGGCCTGCCATGCCTACCGTCGGCAGACCACGCGGAACGCGGCTATGTTCGGGCCAGCCGGAACACTCTATGTATATCAGATTTACAATCATTACAACTGCATCAACGTAGTGACAGGGCCGGAAGGCGTGGGCGAAGCTATCCTGATTCGCGCCCTCGAACCGACGGAAGGCCTCGATTTGATGGGGATGCGACGTAATGAAGCCTTTAAAACGGGTTTTGAACGGTACCGAAATAATACCATTGATCCAGAAACAGCCGACGGTCAGCGAAATCTGGCGAATGGTCCCGGCAAACTGACAATTGCCATGGGCATCAGCCGAACGGAGCATAATGCGTCATCGCTGATCAGCGGAGAGATTTATATTCGTGGCCCGGTACTCCACGATTTCGACATGGTGACGACAACCCGCATCGGCCTGACGCACGGGGCGGACTTACCGTATCGGTATTATGTGAAAGGCAATAAATACGTTAGTAAAAAGTAATGTCTTCACACATGTTCTATGGATAACCGCTCTACACCAGCGGCTACTAACGCTTCCAGCTGGCTCTCCGTCGCGCCGTCGGCCACGATCTTAACACCCACCGAAGTTGGTACGTATCGGCGAAATTGCAAAGCGTCATCCAGCGCAAAAGCAGGCATTGGTAAGCCGTATTGACGAGCACCTGTAGAATTTTTGATAAAATCTGCACCCGCATCGGCCGAGATTTTAATCATGCTCTGAAGCTGTTCCTGATTGAGCAAGGCCGTTTCCAGAATTACCGTAAAAAACTTCTCCTGCGCGTGAGTCAGCGCGACCAGTTTAGCGAGTTCAATCTTTAGCCAGACCGATGTAGGCGAGAACAGCGCTGACGTATTCAACACAACCTCAATCTCACTGGCACCATCTTTCAGCGCCCATTCGATTTCAGTTTGTTTAGCTTCAGTACGTTGATAACCATACGGATAACCGACAACGGTAGATAATATAGCCGGGTGATAATCACCCAGTTCGCGCCGGAATTTCTTTACCCAAAAGGGAGCCACTGTCAATCCGACAAACCCGAGCTGCATCACTTCATCGAGCGCATTATACTGCTCGTTGATCGTTATATCCGGACGTAGCAGCGTCCGCTCGATGTACGGGAAGAGATGATTCATGTTTGGTAAATACTAAAAAGCGAAAGAGTGAATGAACGAAAAGGGTTTACCCCAGCTATTCGCTCATTCACTCTTTCGCACGTTTACTCTTTGCTATTTATGAATTAAAGTATTTCAACTTCACGACTTCTTTCGGGTCGAGGAAGCGCCACTTACCGCGAGGTAGTTCTTTCTTGGTCAGCCCAGCATACGTAGTACGATCAAGTTTGGTTACCTCGTAGCCCAAACTCTCGAACATGCGACGCACAATGCGATTGCGCCCCGAGTGAATTTCGATACCAACCACATAGGCATCGGGTGTGACAATACTTAGTGCATCAGGCTTTATGGGACCATCTTCGAGTTCAATACCTTTTTTGAGGGCCTCAAAATGCTCGTCTGTAATGGGCTTATCCAGCTCAACCTGGTAGATTTTACGAATATTATTCGAAGGGTGCGTTAGCTTATCAGCCAGTTCACCATCGTTGGTAACCAGTAGCAATCCAGTTGTATTACGGTCCAGACGACCTACTGGATACATCCGGAAGTTACCCGCATCGGCCACTAACTCCATAACGGTTTTGCGCTCTTCCGGATCTTCAGTTGTGGTGATATAATCCTTCGGCTTATTCAATAGAACATAGACGAAACGCTCTGGATTAAGGACTTTCGTACCATATTTGACCGTGTCGCCTTCCTTCACTTTGTAACCCATTTCGGTTACAACTTTACCGTTCACAAAAATATCGCCCTGAGCAATCAGCTCGTCGGCTTCCCGACGCGAGCACACGCCCGAATTAGCGATATACCGGTTTAGGCGCGTCGTACCATCATTCGCCGATTCCCGCTTAGGCTTTTCCGAACGAGATTCATTAGTACGCCCCCGTTCAGCTGGCGTATTGTCGCGGCTTTCCAGATTATAATTTGGCGCTTTTACGAAGTTTCCAGTGCGTCGATCCCCGGACTCTTTGCGTTGTTTTCCCGAAAAACGGGACTCCCCATTTTTGCGGTCTTCATCGCGATCATTACGGCGACCGCTTGGGGCGTCGGAACGGCGGTTGTTACGTTCGTCGGCATCACGGCTGAAACCACCTACGCGTTTGAAGGGTAATTTCTCCGGGCCACCGTTAGGGCTACGCGAGTAGCGGGACGGCGGGACATCTTTCCGGGTAGTACGTGGTCGACGGGCATCGCCATCGGCTGAACGCTCAGGCCGGTTAGCGCTACGGGGAAAACTTGGCCGGGAAGCAGAATCTCCCGATCCAGCCGTTCGATCATCGCGGTTATTTCGGTCGTTACCAAAGCGATCTGTAGTACGGTCCGTACGTTCAGTGCTACGTCCAAAACGTGGCGCTTCGTCTGACCGGCGGTCGTTACCACGATCAAAGGAAGGCCGACGAGATTCTGGTTTAGCCGACCGCTCTTCTCTATCAAAACGGGGGCGAGGTTTGTCGTCACTTCGGCTATCGCGCCGATCGCTGTCAAAGCGAGGTTTAGCCGCTCCTGCATCCCGGTCGCGGGATTGATTATCTCGGTTAAAAGCAGGCCGGTCGTTTTTATCACGACTAAACCGTGATGAAGGGCCCGGACGTGATCCGGTATTGCGTGGTCCCGATCCGGCGCGCCGGTCGTCGGAATTACCCCAATTTCTATCACTCTCGGCACGAGGGCCTATTGGCCGTGATGGACGACTTGAGGTACCATTATCACGATTTCGATCAAAACTCGGGCGGTCGTTACCGCGAGATTCAGGTCGATCGGTACGTTCCCGATTAAAACGGGGTTTGTCTCCTCCGTTATTGTTACTTCGTGGACCACCACCCCGTTCGAAACGGGGTGGTCCTGATGGACGAGAGGAACGGCTGGACGAATCAGAACCACTACGTCCTGCTCCGGCACTTCGGCCGTCCTTGTCATTGCTGCGATTGAAACGTGGGGCGTCATCACGACGGCCAAATGAACGACGCTCACCGTCACGGCTCGCTCCGGCGTCCCGGTCGTTCTTATCTGAATCCTGATTCATGGAAAAATACAGTAAATCTTACTTTGTATTCGAAAAATAGCGCTGATTATCAGCACACTTATTGAAGCAACTATAAAATGGGATGCAAAGGTAGGGCTTTTAAACACATCCACACCATACCCATTTTTACCTGAACGCTTTTTAGCTAAAAAACAATCCACAGACCTAAGAAGTCGTTAACAGGTAGTGAGCCAAATAAGTAGTGGATTTGTATGTACTCACCTCTGCATAAGCTGAGTCTGTGACATATCAATAAATCACCCAACTGGCCCACGGACTGATTAACTACCCTATGACGCGACCAACGCTTACACCGCTCTACACACCCGACCGTCGTATCGCCGACCAGTCGATAATGAAGCAGTACATTAACTGGTTATTTGTAAAAAAGGGATTGTATTTCCGAAACTACGACGACCTCTGGGATTGGTCCGTCACCGATCTGGAAGACTTTTGGGAGAGTATCTGGCAGTTTTTCGATGTTCAGGGGCATAGTCCTTACCATCAGTTGATTTACAGACCAAATCAGGAAGACATGATCGGAACCGAGTGGTTTCGAGGGTCAACGCTGAACTACGCTGAACATATTTTTCGTCACCATACTGCACAACACCCGGCGCTCCTGTTTGCGTCGGAACAGCAGCGCTTAACGTCCATGTCGTGGGCCACCCTGGAGCAACAGGTAGCTTCCGTGGCAATGTATCTTCGGCAGCAGGGTGTCGGTATTGGCGACAGGGTCGTGGCCGTATTGCCCAACTGCCCTGAGGCAGTTGTGGCCTTTCTGGCAACTAATTCCCTGGGCGCTGTCTGGTCAAGCTGTTCACCCGATTTTGGTACGTCCAGCATTGTCGATCGTTTTCAGCAGATCGAGCCGAAAGTCCTGATTGCTGCCGATGGGTATCAGTACAATGGCAAGCCGATCTACAAAACGGATGCTATTTATGAGCTGCGAAGCAATCTACCCACGCTTAAACAAGTGATATGGGTACCTTATTTAGAGCGTACAAAGGACCTGACTGTCAGTCAGGTCGACCACGTTATCCGCTGGCAGGACGTACTGGATACGCCAGCGCCGGATGGGTTAACGTTTACACCTGTACCGTTTAATGATCCGATATGGGTGCTCTATTCATCGGGTACCACTGGCAAGCCCAAAGCCATTACACATAGCGTAGGTGGATGTTTGCTCGAGCATCTGAAAGCACTCGCGCTACATCAGGATGTGCGCGTTGGCGAACGCTATTTCTGGTATTCCACTACGGGTTGGATGATGTGGAACTTCGCCATGGGCTCCATGCTGGTTGGTGCTACGTTAGTACTCTATGATGGCTCGCCCGGCTATCCTGATATGAACGTACTTTGGAAACTGGCCGACGATGCCCGTATTAATCACTTTGGTGGTGGAGCCGCTTACTATTTGGCCTGTATGCGAGCTGGCCTAAAGCCGAACTCGTCCTCGTCATCAGACTTTCGCGCTGGCGTTAAACTTACCCATTTACGGACAATTGGCTCGACGGGGTCACCGTTGCCACCGGAAGGTTTTCGATGGATTTACGAAGCGGTAAAATCGAATATATGGCTGATCTCCTTTAGTGGCGGCACCGATGTATGCAGCGGTTTTGTGGGAGGCAATCCGTTACTAGCAGTTTATGAGGGCGAAATTCAGTGTCGGTTACTGGGCTGCCATGTCGAAGCGTTCGACGAAAATGCTAAACCGGTACGTGGTGAATTAGGTGAAATGGTAATTATGGAGCCAATGCCCTCCATGCCTATTTACTTCTGGAATGATCGTAATAACGACCGGTATCGGAAGAGTTATTTTGAAGAATATCCCGGCATCTGGCGGCACGGCGATTATATCCGCATCACGGAACGGAACGGCATTGTCATTTCTGGGCGGTCCGACGCAACCCTCAACCGGGATGGCGTCCGCATTGGTACTGGAGAGATTTACAATGTGGTCGAGCGCTTACCAGAGGTCGCCGACAGTTTGGTAGTGGGTTTGGAGCAACCGGGCGGTCACTATTTTTTACCGCTATTTGTGGTACTGCGGAATGGATTTACGCTAAGCGACGACCTGATTGACCGCATTAAACAAACGCTACGTAGCCAACTAAGTCCCCGGCACGTTCCCGACGCGATTTATTCAATCAGTGAAGTGCCTTATACGATGAGCGGCAAGAAGCTCGAAACGCCCATCAAGAAAATCTTGGCCGGGGTCGATGTGTCATTGGCGACCAGTCGGGATACGCTCCGCAACCCGGCCGCACTCGATCAATTTATCGCGTTTACAACGAATCAGCTAAAGCATAAATAAGGTTTACACATTAAGCAGCCTGCTCATGTATGAGATATATTGATAAACAAGGATCATTTATCCATATCTGTACTATTCCCCTAAAAAGCTGTCTTTTCCAATGATCGTGCGGCAAATGGCGGCATTTTCAAAATTTTCAACAATCTTGCTATCTTGTTTGGCACTCTCCTGGCCTAAGGCTGCTTTTGTTGAGAATCATGAAAGATTATATCAAGCCCATTAACCGTATACTTGTCGCCAACCGGGGTGAAATTGCTATCCGTATCATGCGGGCAGCTACCGAGTTAGGCATCACCACCGTCGCGGTTTACACCTATGAAGACCGCTATTCGCTTCACCGCTACAAAGCGGATGAAGCCTACCAAATCGGTCGTGATGAGGATGCGTTGAAACCGTATCTGGACGTCGAAGGTATCATTCTGTTAGCCAAGCGCCACAAGATCGACGCCATTCACCCTGGCTATGGGTTTCTATCGGAGAATGTAAAACTGGCCCGTCGGTGTCGTGAAGAAGGTATTATCTTCATCGGCCCATCGCCGGAAGCAATGGACGCGCTGGGCGATAAAGTCCGTGCCAAAAACCTCGCCACGACAGCGGGCGTACCGCTCATTCCTGACTCCCGGGAGGAGAACATGACGCCCGAATTCGCGCTGACAGAAGCCCAACGTATCGGTTTCCCAATCATGGTGAAAGCAGCCGCGGGGGGCGGTGGACGCGGTATGCGCGTGGTTCGTCAGGCCGAGGAGTTCGAAAAAGCGTTTGCCGAAGCGAAGAATGAAGCTCGAAATGCGTTTGGTGACGATACCATTTTTCTGGAAAAATTTATCGAAGATCCCAAACACATTGAAGTGCAATTACTTGGCGATCAGCATGGTAACATTGTCCATCTTTACGAACGGGATTGTTCGGTGCAACGGCGTTTTCAGAAGGTCGTTGAAGTAGCGCCATCATTTGGACTAAGGCAGGATACAAAGGATAAACTCTATGCCTATGCTTTGCAGCTAGGCCGGGCCGTGAACTACTCCAACGCTGGCACGGTCGAATTCCTGGTCGATAAGCACGAGAATATTTTCTTTATTGAAGTGAATCCCCGGATTCAGGTTGAGCACACCATAACTGAGGAAGTAACGGGTATCGACATCGTACGAACGCAAATTTTGATTGCGATGGGGTATCGACTGTCCGATAACCGCATCTTCATTGCCAATCAGGAGGATGTACCCCTCAACGGTTACGCTATCCAATGCCGCATCACAACGGAAGACCCGGCAAACGGATTCAAACCCGATTTTGGTACGATTACCGCTTACCGTAACGCGGCCGGATTTGGTATTCGCCTGGATGAAGGGAGCAGCTATGCGGGCATGAAAGTCTCGCCTTACTTCGACTCGATGATCGTTAAGGTTTCGGCACGGGGGCGTACACTCAAAGGAGCGACTCAACGACTGACACGAGCTTTGCTGGAGTTCCGGATTCGCGGAGTTAAAACCAACATCGGCTTTCTGCTGAACGTAATTAGCAACCCAATTTTTCAGCGGGGAGAAGCCCGGGTGTCGTTCATTGAAACGCATCCTGAGCTGTTTGACTTCCGCAAACCACAGGATCGCTCAACCCGGGTACTCAACTACCTCGCGGATGTAATCGTCAATGGCAACCCGGAGGTTAAAAAGAAAGACGATAGCAAAATATTCCGTACGCCCATTGTACCCTTCTACGATACGTATAGCGCCTATCCGGCCGGAAACCGCGATCGGCTGAAGGAACTGGGTCGTGAGAATTTTGTGCAATGGGTGAAGGATCAGAAATGTGTGCTTTACACCGACACTACGTTCCGGGATGGACACCAGTCGCTACTGGCAACCCGCGTTCGAACGCAGGATTTGCAGAAAGTAGCCGAAGGTTTTGCTAAAAATCATCCAGAGCTATTTTCGATGGAAGTTTGGGGCGGTGCTACGTTCGACGTGGCCATGCGATTCCTATACGAGAGTCCGTGGAAACGTCTGGAAGCCCTTCGGGAAGCGATGCCAAACATGCTTTTACAAATGCTATTTCGCGGCTCAAACGCAGTTGGCTACTCGGCTTATCCTGATAATCTGATCGAGAAATTCGTTGAGAAATCCTGGGAAACAGGCATTGATGTCTTCCGCATTTTCGACTCGCTGAACTGGATCGAAGCCATGAAGGTGAGCATAAAGGCCGTTCGCGAACGTACCGATGCCCTTTGCGAAGCGGCCATCTGCTACACAGGGGATATTCTGTCGCCAACTCAGAAAAAATATACGCTCCAGTATTACCTAGACATGGCCCGCCAGTTAGAAGACGAAGGGGCGCATCTGCTGGCGATTAAAGATATGGCTGGTCTGCTGAAACCCCTTGCTGCCGATGTACTGGTTCGAGAGCTTAAAAAGGCCGTAAATATCCCGATTCACCTGCATACGCATGATACGGCGGGTATTCAGGCCGCTACGTATCTGAAGGCAATTGATGCAAATGTGGACATTGTGGACTGTGCCTTAGGCGCCTTGTCGGGCCTGACGTCACAGCCAAACTTCAACTCGGTTGTCGCTATGATGGAAGGCCATGAGCGCGAGTGCCCAATGAACTTACCTTCCCTCAATGCCTATTCGAACTACTGGGAAGATGTTCGGGAATACTACTATCCGTTTGAATCGGGTATGAAAGCCGGTAGCGCCGAAGTGTATGAAAACGAGATTCCTGGTGGTCAGTATTCCAACCTCAAACCGCAGGCTATCGCAACGGGCTTAGGTGATAAGTTTGAGACCTTGAAGAAGAATTATTCGGTCGCTAACCAGTTGTTCGGTGATATTGTGAAGGTAACACCCTCGTCGAAAGTCGTGGGAGATATGGCGATTTTCATGACCGCAAATAACCTTACAGCCAACGACGTACTGACAAAAGGTGAATCCTTATCTTTTCCAGAGTCGGTAAAAGAGTTATTGAAAGGCATTCTGGGACAGCCCGTTGGAGGCTTCCCGGCAGATATTCAGGAAGTAGTGCTAAAAGGCGAAAAGCCAATTACGGGCCGACCGAATGAACACCTTAAACCCATTGACTTCGACGCTGATTTCAAGACCTTCCAGGAGAAATACGTTCATAACGACGGGTTTGTAGATTATTTATCGTACCAGATGTACCCCAAGGTGTATGATGAATATTACAAAGCGAACGAGCAATACGGTAACGTCAGCATTATTCCGACGCCTGCGTTTTTCTATGGACTTAAAGAGAATGAGGAAATCCTGATCAATATCGAAGAAGGCAAAAACATCCTTGTGCGATTGCTGTTCAAGTCAGAAGCCGATGAGTTCGGAATGCGAACTATTACGTTCGAACTGAATGGTCAGAGCCGACAGGTACAAGTCCGCGACAGAGCGTCGAAAGTGGAGAAGGCCATGAACGCAAAAGTGAGCAAAGCTGGCGATGTAGGCGCTCCTTTACAAGGCCGTCTGACGCGTATTCTGGTTAAAGAAGGCGATGTAGTTAAGAAAAATCAGCCGCTTTTTGTTATTGAAGCGATGAAAATGGAAAGCATAGTAGCCGCCCAGAAAGAAGGAAAAGTTGCCAAAGTTGTGCTTAAGGAAAGTACCGTTGTCGAACAGGACGACTGCGTCGTAGAACTTTCGTAATTTTGCCACTATGAACCCTCAACAACAAAACCCCGAAGGCGCAATTGACGTCGAGCTAAGTGAAGAAATTGCCGAAGGCGTTTACGCCAATCTGGCGATGATTGCTCACTCAAACAGTGAGTTCATACTTGATTTTATCCGCCTGATGCCGGGTGTTCCAAAGGCAAAAGTAAAAGCCCGAATCATTCTCACGCCCGAGCACGCCAAGCGGTTACTGGAAGCCCTGCGCGAGAATATCAGTCGCTACGAAGAAGCGTACGGCGGCATCAACGAGCCGAATGACACCTTCCGGTTTCCACCTGGAGGATTCGGTGGGCCGGTTGGTCAGGCCTAGTTTAACCAAATAAACGAGAAAAGGCACGGAATCAAGGCTAGTTAAGTAATTAACTGATTGATTTCGTGCCTTTTCTCGTGTATCTATTAGGCGTCTGGTTTGGCATTCAAACAGTTTTCCGTATCTTTGCACCTCAAAATTCGGGAAGACTCTTTTTTTGTAAACAAATTCAATAATGCCTACTATACAACAATTAGTGCGCAAGGGCCGCGAAAAGCTGATCGACAAGTCGAAGTCGCCTGCTTTAGACTCTTGCCCGCAGCGTCGGGGCGTGTGTACACGGGTGTACACAACGACGCCGAAGAAGCCGAACTCGGCTCTTCGTAAAGTTGCCCGTGTCCGGTTAAGCAATAATAAAGAAGTTAACGCTTATATTCCGGGCGAAGGTCATAACCTGCAGGAACACTCCATCGTACTGATTCGCGGTGGCCGGGTAAAAGATCTGCCAGGCGTTCGTTATCACATTGTTCGGGGTGCTCTGGATACAGCTGGCGTAAGCGGTCGTCTGCAAAGCCGCTCGAAATACGGTGCGAAACGTCCGAAACCAGGTCAGGCTCCAGCGAAAGGTGGCAAAGGTGCACCTCCAGCGAAAAAGAAGAAGTAAGTAAATCAAGACTGGACGCTGGAAAGACTACGTTCAGAGTAAGATCAAAAATCTGAAGAAATCATGAGAAAGGCGAAACCGCCCAAGCGTTACGTATTACCTGATCCTAAATATAAGGAGGTTCTCGTAACCAAATTTGTTAACAACCTGATGTACGAAGGCAAAAAAAGCCTGGCGTACTCCATCTTCTATGATGCACTTGACGTAGTGGCAAAACGCACGAGCGAAAGTGGTCTGGATACGTGGAAAAAGGCATTGAACAACGTAATGCCATCAGTTGAAGTAAAAAGCCGTCGCGTCGGTGGAGCTACCTTTCAGGTGCCAACCGAAGTACGGGCAGACCGAAAAGTCGCGGTAGGCATGAAATGGCTTATTAAGTATGCTCGTTCGCGTGGTGAAAAAACCATGGTAGACCGTCTAGCCGCTGAAATCGTTGCCGCTGCAAAAGGCGAAGGCGCAGCCGTTAAAAAGAAGGATGATACGCACCGTATGGCCGAAGCCAACAAGGCGTTCTCTCACTTCCGGTTCTAAACCAACTAAACTGGCCAGAATCCCGATGGCCACTGAATTCGCAAAAGCCGTCCAATATTGGACGGCTTTTGTTATTTTTGGCGCAATGACAACTCTAGAAAACGACCATCTTCGCGTCTCCATCCGGCCCAAAGGAGCCGAACTGACCAGCCTTCTTCATAAATCAAGTGGAATTGAACACCTTTGGCAAGCCGATCCGGGTGTTTGGGGATGGCATGCGCCAAATCTATTTCCGGTGGTGGGTGGTTGTCTGAACAATCAGCTGTTGATTGATGGCAAAACGTATCCCGTTGAGCGGCATGGGTTTGCGCGGCATTCGCTTTTTGAAACAACGGAATCAACGATCACTCACGCCATTTTCACCCTCCGGTCAAGCGATGCGACACGAGTGCATTTTCCCTACGAATTTGAACTTCAGATTATGTATGAACTCGATGGTCCACGCCTGAGCATTACATATCGGGTCGTCAATCAGGATAAGCAAACGATTTTCTTCTCTGTAGGGGCGCATCCCGCCTTTGTGGTGCCTTTTTTTGTAAATGAAGGCTACGACGATTATTTCATCGAATTTGAGCAGGCTGAGTCGTTAGAAACCCATATGCTTTCGGCAGGTGGCTACTTTACCGGTGAAACAAAGGCTGTTCCGACGCAAGGAAATCAACTTCAACTAACAGCGCATTTGTTCGATCAGGATGCATTGGTGTTTAAAAACCTGGCTTCCCGGCGTGTGACGCTACGTAGCGATAGACACAATCATGCCGTTACGGTCGATTACCCTGAATTTCCTTATTTAGGTTTGTGGGCTAAACCGGGTGCACCCTTTGTTTGTATTGAGCCGTGGCTAGGTTGCGCAGACAGCGAAGGCCAACCTGAACCCATACAGCAAAAAGAGGCTATTCAGAACGTAGCAGAGGGGGATATTTTTGAGGCTACGTTCTCCATTTTAGTATCGTAGTTTTTCTGTCATTCCGACGTCAGGAGGAATCTTAAACTTTCTTATTAGTCAGCTTCAAGATTCCTCCTGGCGTCGGAATGACAGAAAAACTATTGCGTTTCTTCCAGCGCGGTGAAGTCTTTAAACGTCTTCTTTAACGCCTTGTCGTTGGCTTCTTTCTTGCTTTGCCAGTTGGCGTCCAACTCTAAGGCAACCAGACCGCTCAAGCTCATCGACGTACGAAAGTCATCTAGTTTTTTAACAAATTCGCCATTGCGTCGAGTCGATTTCAACGCAAACTCACGGGCAAATACGTCGCCTTTATTTTGTAGCTCACTACGTTTTCCGAGTACATAATTATAGCGATCCAGCAAATCCTTCATGGATTTTCCAATGACTTCCGTTGCCTCCAGCGTTCCCATTGTTAACACAGCGGTACCACCAATAGCCGAAATTAGACGACCATTATTCTGAGCGGTTTGACTAGTGCTGGATCCTGTCACTGCGGGTGTAACACCGGTTACGGCTCCCAGCGACGCATTGGTTACAGAGCGGTTTCGCTTGCCTCCTTTGGCTTTTTTATAATCGTGCTTAAGTTGCTCCTCTTTATCGCTTAACTGTTCAATCAGCCCCCAAGCCTGCACGAGTACTTGTCGATACTGGTTGTAGTAATAACGGTCTTTTTCCGCTTCGTTGACCGTATTTATGATGGTAAATGTAATCCGGCGTTCTTCGCGATTCTGCGCTTTGTCCAGCACATAAAATGTAAGCTGAACGTTTAACGTAGTGTCGGGATCTTTCACAAAATCATAACCCGGCTGCCAGATGAATTCATACTGATTATCTGTGTTCTTCACCAAGGCAGTTTTAGGAATTTGCTGGTTATCGGCCAGGAAGCCAAACGTAGCGACATCATCTTCACCATTAGGATCTGACAGGTAGAATTTAAGGTTTACCGTCGCATTCTCCTTTAACCTATAATGCGTTTCCTTTGGAACGATCTGGATATCAGGGGCTAAATCCATTGATGTCACCTCTATTTTTAGCCGCCCCTTCGTACGCGTTTTAGCAGGTTGATCTTCCACCCAGAACTCCATATACTGGGGCGCTTGCTTCAACTTATTGAACTGATTGAGTGACAACGTCCAGGTTAATTCGCCCTGAGATGACAGTTTGCTGCCTTCCGGCATTTGATCAGCAATTGGAATAAACACAATTGGGTCCCCATCATCATCGTGCACTACCTGCGGATCAATTTTATACGTATTCTGTGTGCGGTAACTTACATAGAACGGCTGCAGGTCACCTACAACAGGTGGACGATTTACATGCTGCACTTTAAAATCAATAGTCTGCGTAGCTGTTTGGCCACGCTGATTGCGCACTTCAAAACTCACTGGGTACGTTTTGGTTGTCTGAATACGATCGGCTAGACCGTAGCCGGGCACCCATTTAAAATGTCCCAGCGAATCAAAAAACATCGTATCCTGCTTATCACGTACAATCGAAAATTTCAATGTGTCGGTGGGCGATCCCGTAGCTTTCAGATCAAATTGGATGACACTACCCTCTAGCACAACATTCCAATTGGTTTGCGTAGGGAATACGAGTTGTAATGGTTTAGAATCCTGCGCATAGGTGCTGGTAACCGTAACGATTGAGAGCACCCATGCCATTATACCGGCAGTTCGGTTCATGGGCAATGGGGAGAGGTGGTCTGTCTTGAAAAACGTAAAAATAAGACGAAGATTTCGTCCCGATAAGTTTATATACCTGTTTTGATATTTTTCACAGCTTTTTCCCCAATTTCACTAACAATAATTATATTTTCCAAAGAAAAAATAATAGTATAAGAGTAGCTAATTTAGGTAGTCAACCCATTAAAATCACACGGTTACCAAAGCCCTATTACGTCGGAATAGCTATAAAAAAGTCGCTCTCTAACGAGTAGAGAGCGACTATCATTTATGCGAAATGGTATACCAGTAAAAACCTTAGTTTTTCTTGGTTGGTGTCGCACTACCACCAGTCGTAGCGGCTGGCTTGGATGCAGCTGGCGTACTACCGCCGGTCGTAGCGGGTTTGTTAGCAGCGGCAGCTTTCGCTGGATCGATGCCCAGTTTTTTTAATACTAGCTCCGTAATGTTATTTTCTTCCGGCGCTACCAGCAAAATAGGAATTGTGTTAGCCCCGGCATCTAAATTGAATACGTACTGATAGCTGTTTTCCTTTGCTACAGCATCAATCGCCTTTTGAATTTTCTGAACAACGGGGTTTACCAACTGTTGGTATTTAGTTTGTAACGACTGTTCAGCTGTCCGGCCGAATTCCTGAATTCGAGCCTGAAGTCCCTGTAGTTCCGTTTCGCGATCTTTTTTAATCACATCCGACATTTGGGCCGCGCCTTTCTCATAAGCACCATATTTTTCTTCCAGTTCTTTCTGCATTCGCTTCAGTTCGTTTTCTGATTGCGTCCGCTGAATAGTTAACTGGTTTTGAATATCTTTTGCTTCAGGTGTTTGCGACAGAACGTAGTCAATGTTCGTATAGCCTAACTTTAGCGGACCAGCAGAGGCAGTAGCAGCTGGCGTTATCGTTGGAGCTTGTGCCTGTGCGTTCAAACCGCCCATTAGAAGAGCTGCTGCAAACGCCATCACGAGGTTTTTCTTCATTTCGAATTGATTGTTTGTATTACTTAGGATTTGTGGTTGTTTTGTTTGTTGGATTGCTGGTCGTAGCTGTTGGTTTAATATCTAGTCCCAGTTCTTCCATTACGTAATCTGAATAATCGTGTCGGGGATTCGTATAGAGCATAACGAAATCAGATGCTTTGTCAAAAATGAAGTCAAGCTTTTTCTGAAGTGCTACTTTCTCAACCGCCCGATTCACCATATCCATCGGGACTTTCATCAGTTCTTTCTTTTTCTCAAAAAGCAGTCCCTGATACCCAAACACTTTATTGTTATACTCCCGGGCTTCGCGCTCTTTATCGCTGAGCACACGTTGCCGGTCACGTTTCATGTCTTCGGTCAACAGAATTTCTTCTGCCTGATACGCCTTTTGCAGTTTGTCGATCTCGACGTATTTATCCTGAATGTCTTTCGACCATTTATCCGCGAACTTATCAATTTCGCTTAAGGCTTTCTGATATTCGGGCATTTTGCCTAAAACAAACTCTGTATCAACGTACCCGAATTTCTGCGCTTCAGCGGGTATTGTCCAAACAGCACACAAAAGTACGAAAAATAGGGCTTTTTTCATCGGTGGCCAGTCATTTTTTGCAGGAAGTAATTGATTGTCAAATATGATAAGGACTTGATCACTTCAAATCCTTATCGTACCTGACTAATACATTAAAACGTCCGGCATTCCTAAATCTTATCTAAACTGCTGCCCGATAGTGAAGTGGAACTGGCCCGATGCCTTGTCTTTCACCCCCGGTATCTTGTCGAAGCCGTAGCCGTAGTCAATACCAATCAAACCAAAAGCGGGCATAAATATCCGGGCTCCGAACCCTGCTGAACGCTTTAGATCAAAGGGATTATACTGTTTATAACTACCCCAGTTATTACCGGCCTCCAGAAACGTCAGCACGAAAATAGTGGCCGACGGATTCAGTGAAACGGGATAACGAAGCTCAGCTACGAATTTGTTATACACAACCCCACCCTGGCTTCGAGACTGTTGATCGACAGCGCGGTCATAATCAGCGGTATAAACACTCCGGTCATCATAACCACGTAGGCCGATAATATCTTGCGCCAGTGCGAACTGCCCTTGTCCAGCCAGACCCGAACCACCCAATACGAAGCGTTCAAATGGCCCAATCGTGGTACGTGAGTTGTAGCTTCCCAGGAAACCCATGTGAGCGCGGGTGTTCAGAACCAGTTTCCCAAACACCGTCTGGAACCAGCTGGCATCGAACATCCATTTGTGGTATTCAACAAATTTGTACTTATCCTTCGGAGCCTCGGTTGCGGTCGTGGTACGCCAGGCCGAATAAGGCGGTGTAAACGAGCCACTCAACGTAAATGACGATCCATTACGAGGAAACTGCGGATTGTCGATACTGTTGCGCGACAGCGTAGTATTGAACGTCAGGTTATTAGAAATCCCGTCTTTGTAGCCGATATAAAACAAATCGAGGTTGTTCAAATCATACCGCTGATAGGAGATCGAATTGCTCAGGCTAAAATAATCATCCGGAATTTTAAGCTGCCGTCCCAAGCCTACAGTGAAAGCGGTGTTGGTATACGATCCCGTTGGCGTCCGGCCCTGCAAACTTTGATAAATACTGGCTGGATTGTTTTGGTCGTAGAACGTCTTATACACCGTGTGGCTGGCACTGACCGATAACGCATTCGGCTTGCGTCCACCAAGCCAGGGTTCCGTAAACGACAGCGAGTATACCTGATATTGTGATCCATTCGCCTGGAAACGTAGCTGTACTCGCTGACCGTCGCCCGCAGGCAGTGGTTTCCATGCTTTCAGGTTTGGTATGTTACGGGCCGAGAAGTTATTAAACGTCAAGCCCAGCGTTCCTACAAACCCTACATAGCCACCCCAACCGCCCGACAGTTCGATCTGATCAGACGGCTTTTCTTCAACTGTGTATTCGATGTCCACCGTGCCATCGGCCTGCGGAACAGGGTTGATCCCGATTTTTTCGGGGTCAAAATAACCAAGCGTAGCCAGTTCCCGCTGGGTACGTATCAAAGCCGTTTTAGAAAACTTCTGACCAGGCAGCGTCCGAACCGTACGCATCACGACGTGGTCACTAGTTTTTGTATTGCCGTTCAGAATAACCCGGTTAATGGTCGCCTGCTTTCCTTCAAAAATACGTATTTCCAGGTCGATGGAGTCCCCTTCAATCGACTTTTCGATGGGTTGCGCATTGTAGTACAGATACCCAAGGTCCATGTATTGAGAACTTAAATCCTGACCCGGATTACCGTTCATGCGTTTTTCCAAATCCTCCGGGTTATATACGTCGCCTTTATTGACACCCAGTACCGACCGAAGCTGAGCTGCGGTATACAGGTAATTACCAGAGAAATCAATGTTGCGGTAATAATATTTGTGGCCTTCGCTCAACTTTATGTTAAGGGTAATTGCCCGTGCTCCGTCATTAATAATCGTATCGTGCTCGATGGCGATGTCCCGAAAGCCAAGCTTGTTGTAGTATTCAAGTAGCTTCTGTTTATCTTCTTCGTACTTTTTGGGGACGAATTTCGAGGGCGAAAATACCCGACCGAAGCGCATCTCTTTAGTACCCTTCATTTTCATTCGTACGGCCGACTCGTCAACTTCATTTAGGCCTTCGAAATTGATTTTCGCAATCTTAACTTTCTGGCCTTTGTCGACTAACACCCGCATGGTTGCGTTGTTACGCGTACTATCCGGTATAGTCGTTATTTTAACTTTCGTGTTCAGATACCCTTTGTCTACGAAAAACTTACGAACAGCCATCTGGGTATTTTTCGTGATCGTGTTGGTCACGATTTTACCCAGATTGAGTTTTACTTTTTCTTTTAAGTTGTCCTGTTCGCCTTTTTTGACGCCCCCAAAACTAACCCGATACAGACGGGGCCGCTCCTGGGCCCGAAACATAAGCGATATTTTACCTTCGCCTGCGTGGGTGGCAAACAGTTCGACGTTGTCTAATAAGCCCGATTCCATCAGTTTACGTACCGATGAGCCAACGGCCTCCCCCGGAATACGTATCTTATCACCAATTTTCAGGCCAGCCAGCGAAACCAGCGAGTTAGGGTCAAGGTAGCGGGTGCCCGTCACGGTTAGCCCGGCAATTTCATACTCTTTAGGACTTGCATAATTGAGCAATTCATCCGTGCTGAGCGGAGTTTCTGTAGCTCGGCCGGCCCCAACGCCCACGCGTACCTGCGCCTTAAGATGAGCAGGCAACAGGGCAGCGAGCAGGCAAACGGCTCCCAATATGACTTTTATACGGTGTTCCAAGTTTGTGGTATTTAAATAATCATCAGGATTCCGTTCAGGGTCAAATAGTTGTAACCTACACAACGTATTTATCCAATACTGAACCTACGTCCCGGCTTCATCTTATTTTACTAATTGTTCGCTGATTTTGCCGAATCGGCGTTCGCGCTGCTGGTAATTCAAAATAGCTTCGTACAGATGGTTTTTGCGGAAATCAGGCCAAAGCACATCGGGCATATACAGTTCGGAATAAGCCAGTTGCCAGAGCATAAAATTACTGATACGCATTTCGCCACTGGTTCGGATCATTAACTCGGGATCGGGGATACCACCCGTCGTTAGGTGTTGTCCAAACATGGTTTCGTCAATCTGATCTGGCGTCAATATCCCATCGCGCACTTTGACTGCCAGTTGACGGGCGGCTTCCAGAATTTCCCAGCGGCCACTATAGCTGAGCGCCAGCAAGAGCGTCAAACCCGTATTAGCCTCGGTTGCGCGGATAGCTTCGGCCAGTTCATTCCGACAATCGGTGGGCAGGCTTTCAATATTACCGATGGTTCCCAACCGGACGTTGTTATCCATCAATGTTTTAATCTCCCCCCGAATCGTATGCACCAGCAACGTCATCAACGTATCAACTTCATATTTTGGACGATTCCAGTTTTCGGTCGAAAAAGCGTAGAGTGTAAGGTACTTTATACCCAACTCAGCGCACCCTTCTGTCACCTCACGCACGGCCTTAATGGCATTTTTATGGCCGAGCACCCGCGCAAGTCCCTGCCGCTTCGCCCAGCGTCCGTTTCCGTCCATGATAACGGCTATATGCTGAGGCAGATTGCTTGGGTCAATGTGTTCCTTCATCCCAGTGGGGGAGTTTTAACAGTATTTAAGAATTAATCTTACAAAACTAACACAATCACCCGGCAAACCCTTAACTAACAATAAAAACAGCGCACAGCTTTTGGATTTATCCCCTAAACAGGTAACCGGGCAGGGGGTTTAGGCCAGTATAATCGGGTTATACGGACGCACTAACTATCTGTCGTATCTTTGTCGGGAGAAAACATAAACGGGTTCGCTACGTTCTGAGGGTACAAACCTGATATTTCATCTTTTACATTACTATGACTAATTCGTTTTCATTGCTTCTGAGTCGGGTTTCAATGATTATATTGCTGACACTCATTTCGCTTGGTTGTAAAAAGAATGATGATACCGTTGCCATGCCTCAAACCATTACTGATCGGGTGCTGGAGGATAGCCAATTCACTATACTTAAGGCCGCTGTCGTGTATGGGGGTGTAAGCGACGCACTTAAAGCCGGGAATCTGACGCTGTTTGCGCCCACCGATTCCGCCTTTCTGGCATCAGGCATCAGCATTCCAGCTATTTTCAGTCTATCGAAAGATCAGGTACGTAGTCTGGTTCTCTATCACGTATTGTACGGTGCCGTTCCGTCAACGCAGATTCCGTCGGGTCAAAAATCCGTGGAAATGGCCAGCAAAGGCATCTCATTTGTTACAAATACCAGTAACGGGCCGATTTATATCAATAATGCGAAACTGACGAAAACGAATATAGCCGTTGCAAATGGCTACATTCATACGATTAATCGTGTATTGACCCCTTCGACCGGAGATCTACGGACAACCATTCAGAACAACCCTAACCTGACTTTTTTGGCAGCCGCTATTAAACGTATTGCCACCAGTAATCCTACCTTATTAGCTTCTCTAAACAATACAACGAATAACGTAACCATTTTTGCCCCAAACGACGCTGCATTTAAAGCTGACAGTCGCTACAATACGATCTCGGCAATTGAATCAGCGGATGCGCAAACGCTCTCCAATACGTTGCTGTATCACGCTACGTCGGGTTTGCTGTTTTCCAACCAATTACAAACGGGTACACTCACCTCTCTGTATAATAGCAATAGATTTACCCTGACCGTAACAACAAGTCAGACGACGATTAAAGGCAATAAAAATCAAACGGCCGCTACTATAAAGCAGGCTGATCTACCCGTGTCTAATGGTGTGATTCATATTATTGACCAGATTTTACAACCCTGATGCCCATAAACGTGAATGGCTATCACAACGCTTCGTCACACGTGTGAGTCTATAAGCGTAGTATTTATATCTTTCTAGTACGCTAACTTTTCATGAGTAACCTTCATTTATTCATTCTGGGCCTACTGCTGATTGGCGGGATGACTTCCTGTAGCAAGGAAAATGTTGATCCCGATGCAGACCCCGCGGTACTGCAGTCCAACCGGGAAGACATTATGAACTATGCCACCACCAAAGGGCTGTCGGGGTCGCTGACGACCACGGGATTATATTATGTCGTGACGAAAGCCGCTTCATCGACGGCAACACCTGCAGCACCGGCCATAGGTCAGGAACTTGAATTTACGTATACCTTATATACACTGACCCGCAGTACCAGCAATTCAGCCATTGTGACTGATACGAAGGTTGATTCGACCAACAGCGTGAACTCTGTTTTCATCCCTTATTTTTCCGGTATACTTAAGGCTGGATTAGAGGAGGGATTATTGAAGATGAATGAGGGCGACCGGGCGACTTTGTTGGTACCTTCCAACCTGGCTTTTGGCAGTGTAGCCAGTCCAAGCCCACCTGTTCCCGCCAATTCAGCCGTTCGGTATGACGTTACGTTAAAGCGAGTCCGAACGGAAGATCAGCAGATTAATGAATACGTAGCAGCGAACAAACTGACGGTCACAGAGACGACATCGAGTGGTTTGCGGTTTATAAAAACAGTTACTAATTCTACAGGAACTGAACCAACCACCGCTCAGACACTTACTATACGAGCGACAGGGAAGCTATTACGAGCTTCCCTTCCGTTCGATAGTACAGGAAGTCCAATTACCACAGCTCTGGCAAAATCGCTCATGGCTGGATTTAACGAAGGGTTGGCGAAACTTAAAGTAGGTGAAAAAGCAACGCTGATTTTCCCGTCCTCAATCGGCTACAAAGACAAGGGGCTTGGTGGCCAGGCCGGAAATTTAGTTGTTCCTCCTTATACACCCATTCGATATGACATCGAGTTAATTTCGGCGCAGTAAAATCAAACGACAGAGAACCAGACAACCACCTAATAATCAACACAATAATAGCAGAACATTGGTCGTAATTAAACAGATCAACCAGCTTGTTTGAACCTGTTTTTTTGTTCATTAGACACGGCTGAGTAAGGATGTACCAAAAAATAATCCGTTTAACATTCCATCGCTTTGCCACACGTGTGGGTCAATATGCGTAGTACTATTTGTTTACCTATTTTCATGCATAAACTTCAATCATTCATTTTTGGCGCATTGTTGCTTGGCACAATGGCGGCCTGTCACACAGATGACGTCGGCCTCACCGACCAGGAAATTTTTCAATCGGATGAAGCGGATATTCTTAATTATGCCACCACCAAAGGATTATCCGGGACGTTGACCCCAAATGGCGTATATTATGTATCGACTAAACCCAGCACTTCCTCAGTAAGTCCTGCGAATGGCCTGGAAGTCGAGTATAACTCTACATTTTATGCGTTGTCGCGCAGTAGCAGCACAACAGCCGTAACAGAGCGATTTGTTGATTCGACCTATGCCACCAAATCCAGTTACACCTATATTGTGGCTACTAATCCGGGGATAACAGAAGGGTTACTACGTATGCATGAGGGCGAGCAAGCCACTATTTTATTACCGTCTATTTATGCCTTCGGTAGAACGGGCACTAATAATGGGACCATTCCTCCCAACACGCCTGTTCGAATTGATGTTACGTTAAAGCGAGTCCGTACAGAAAATCAACAAATTGATGAGTACATGACTGCGAATAAACTAACCCCTTCAGAAGTAACCTCTACAGGGTTGCGCGTCATTCGAACAGTTACTAATTCAGCGGGAGCCTTACCAACATCAACTCAAACGCTTATTTTAAAATACAGAGGTCAACTAATAAGGGCTACGTCTTTATTAGGCGCGGGAACTGCCTTTGATAGCACAGGAACAACAGGAACTTATCCTACTACTATTGGCAAAAACGTTCCCGGATTTGATGAAGGCATTGCCAAACTTAGAGTTGGCGAAAAAGCAACACTGATTTTCCCCTCTATTTTAGGGTATGGTGCAAAGGGAGCTACCGATAATGTGGGACGGCAAATAATTCCATCCTACGCTCCACTACGATTCGATGTAGAATTGGTATCGGTGCAATAATTTTAGCAAATCATGTACAAAAAGGCCTGTGTTCATCACACAGGCCTTTTTGTTTATCTGAAAAGATGAAGAAACGATAGGGCTACTAGGCCTGCAAGTGACCACTAAGGGGAAGATACGTCAAACTAGCGGAATTTGGCTCCTATATTCGGCTAAAGTAGACTTAAGCCAAATAATATAGTAGCGATTTCTAAGGTTACTAAATTTCAACTTAACTTGCGCGCTTATTCACTTTATTTTTTATGGACAACAGATACACATTGAACCGTTTTCTACTGAGTATAGCCTTGTGCTTGCTTACCCTTACTGCTGTATTTTCTCAGAGCGTTCGGGGCCGCATAACAGATGCTACCACCAAAGCCGGTATTCCAGGAGTAACCATTTCAGTTACAAATGCCAAAACAGGTACCACCACCGATGCTAATGGAGATTATACGATAAAACTGGCACCCGGCAGTTATACACTACGTATTAGTTTTGTTGGTTACACTAACCAAACAGCCAATGTGACCGTTAGTGGCACTGAAAATGAAACAGTAAATATTGCCCTTTCAGAATCGACGGCTTCTTTATCAGAAGTAGTTGTAACAGGAACAAGAAGTACAGGCCGTGTGAAAACAGAAAGTCCTGTTCCTGTCGATATTATCAGTGTTCAGCAACTAACGACCCAGGCTCCGCAGAACAACCTGAATCAAATTATGAACATGGTGGCGCCTTCGTTTACTTCCAATACGACAACCGTAGCCGATGGTACTGACCATATTGACCCTGCGCAATTACGTGGTCTAGGTCCTGACCAGGTACTGGTATTGTTAAATGGTAAGCGAAGACACACATCGTCCCTAGTGAACGTAAATGGCACGCCAGGCCGTGGTTCTGTAGGTACTGATTTAAATGCGATTCCTGCCTATGCTATAGATCGCATCGAAGTTTTGCGTGATGGTGCTTCAGCCCAGTATGGTTCTGATGCCATTGCCGGTATTATCAACGTAAAAATGAAAGAAGCCACCGGTAAATTAGCCTTATCAGTTTATGGTGGCGGTAACTTCTCGCAAGGTTCAAATAACTTCAAAGGTGGTATGGATGGTGGCAACGTCCAGGTTGATGCCAACTATGGCGTTCGCATTGGTAAAGCTGGTTTCATAAACCTCACAGGCTCGGCGCAAATGCGGAATTCAACAAGTCGTGCCATGCCAAACACGGCAAGTTTGATAAATCGTTACAATGCTATTGAATACAGAACGTTGCAAGCGGGTGGCAATGTCAATACGTTGCCTACGGATCTTGCAGCGATCAAGAAAGGTGCTTTAGGTGTCTCTTATTTTGATCCAGCTACGCAGGCCAGCATTGCCGGAGCAACCACTCTTACCGGTTTACAGTCAATTCTGGCTACTGATGTAACAGATAATGAACTGGCCGCTCGTGGCTTGCAACGAAGCGATTTCAGTATGCGTGTAGGTCAGTCGAACTTACAAAGCATTCAGTTTTTCGCGAATTCAGCTATTCCAATTAACGAAAATCACGAATTCTACGCTTTTGGTGGCTACGGCCGCCGGACGGGTGACGCGGCTGGTTTTTTCAGAACGCCTAATCAGGCACGCGCCTATACCGGTATTTTCATCAATGGTTTCTTGCCAGAAATTCATTCCGAAATTGTCGATGGATCGTTCGCAGCCGGTTTCCGGGGAAAACTGGGTTCATTTAATTATGACCTGAGCAACACGTTCGGCTCAAACACCTTCAATTATGGTGTAGAGAATACGGTAAACGCTACGTTGTTAGATAAGTCGCCCACTGTGTTTAAAGCGGGAGGATTGAATTTCAAACAAAATACAATCAACCTTGATTTGAGTCGCAAATTCGATGTGCTTGCGGGTTTGAATTTCGCCTTCGGGGCAGAGGGGCGCTTTGAAAGTTACCGGATTAAATCAGGAGACGAAAACTCGTGGGCCAGGTACGATGTAAACGGAAAAGTGATTACTACCTCGACGCAGGTAGCTCCTTCTGACTTCTTCGGTAATGCACGTCCGGGTGGCTCACAGGTATTTCCTGGGTTTAGACCTGAAAACGAGGCTGCGACAAAAGATGCCAACCGCCAGAGCATGGCGGTGTACGCCGATGGCGAGTTAGACGTAACAAACAGATGGTTGTTGGAAGGCGCTGTCCGTTTCGAGAATTACTCGGATTTCGGCAGTACGACCAATTTCAAACTGGCAACCCGTTATAAACTAACCAGCAACATAAATATTCGCGGAGCAGCGTCAACCGGATTCCGCGCCCCTTCGCTGGCTCAGATTTATTTTAATTCAACCTCTACTCAGTTTGTTGGGGGGGTTCCTTTCGAAGTAGGTACGTTCAGTAACACATCCAGACCCGCTGAGTTACTGGGTATTCCAAAATTGAAACAGGAAGAATCGAGGAGTGTTAGTGCTGGTTTTACGGCTAAAATACCGAGTGCCAATCTGACAATTACCGCTGATGGCTATTTCGTACGTATTAATGACCGAGTAGTGCTAACCGATCAATTCGCAAGACCAAGCGGTACAGTAACTGGTTCGGCTCTTGTGCTGCAACAGTTGTTCGATCAGGCCAATGCTACAGCCGCTACGTTCTTTACGAATGCAATTGACACGCAATCAAAAGGTATTGACCTTGTGATTTCACACCGGGCTACACTCGGCCAGGGCGTTTCATTGAAAAGTGATTTAGCCGGTACGGTTTCGCAAACCAGGCAGGTTGGGGATATCAAAGCGTCTAAAATTCTGGTCGATAATGGTCAGATCAATAACTATTACTCCGAAGCAAATAGAATTTATTTAGAGCAGGCCGTGCCTAGAGTTAAATTTAACCTGAGCCACACCCTGAGTATGAA
Source organism: Spirosoma jeollabukense (assembly GCF_054777855.1). NCBI lineage: Bacteria > Pseudomonadati > Bacteroidota > Cytophagia > Cytophagales > Cytophagaceae > Spirosoma > Spirosoma jeollabukense. The sequence goes on along the minus strand of NZ_BAAHAD010000009.1, from coordinate 99,517 downwards.
CAAATTTGATTTCTTCCTGAGAAATGTATACTTCGGCAAGGTGACCGACCCAAACACAGTTGATGTGAATGGAGATGGTATAATCGGAGCAATTGTTGTGAACGGGAAAGCTGTCGAAAATGAGCATCCAACCTGGGGCGGACGCGTAATTACTGATCTTTCTGTTGGTTATCAAATCACACCCATCGTGAAGCTGGTGGTTGGGGCCAATAATATCTTTGATATTTACCCGGACAAGAACTACGGCCCTGTATCGGCTAAACGACCAACGGGCGTGGAATCAAATGGAAATATCATATATGGATCAGCCGCTTCAACGGTTGATTTATCAAACTCAAATCAGTTCGTGTACTCACGTAATACGTCTCAATTCGGTCAGAATGGACGATTCCTGTTTGCCCGGTTGAACTTTTCATTTTAATTAATACAGGGATAGAATAACTAAAAAGAGTCGCTCAATAGGGCGACTCTTTTGTGTGTAAACCAGATAACAGAACCGTTGGCTATTTGGGTGCCATCCGAATGGCGCCATCCAGGCGAATAACCTCACCGTTCAGCATGGGGTTTTCGATAATGCTCTTAACCAGCAGGGCGTATTCGGCCGGTCGACCCAGTCGGGATGGAAAGGGTACCTGCTGACCAAGCGACAATCGGGCTTCTTCGGGTAAACTGGCCAGCAGGGGCGTCTCGAACAGGCCGGGTGCAATGGTCATGACCCGAATGCCCGAGCGAGCGAGGTCACGCGCAATCGGGAGCGTCATCCCCACAATACCACCTTTCGAAGCCGAATAAGCCGCTTGCCCTATCTGGCCATCGTAGGCTGCAACGGAAGCTGTATTGATAATTACTCCGCGTTCGCCTTTAAATACCTCATCAGTTCTGGGCTCGTTGTGTTCCATGGCCAGAGCAGCCAGTCGTATTACGTTGAACGTACCGATCAGGTTAATGGAAATGACTTTCTGGAAAGCGGCTAGCGAGTGTGCGCCATAGACACCGTCCACTTTGCCAACCGTTTTTCTCGCTTTGGCAACACCCGCGCAATTGACATTAATGTGTAACCCGCCAAAGGTCTCGATGGCCAGATTGATAGCCGACTGTACGTCGGCTTCATCCGTTACGTTGGTTCTATGAAACAACACATTGGTGCCCAACTCCTCAGCCAGTGCGTTGCCACGTTCGTCGTTCAAATCTAGAATCACTACGTTGGCCCCGTTCGATACCAGCAAACGGGTCGTTGCCTCACCTAAGCCGGATGCTCCTCCGGTTACGATGGCCGTTGAATTTGTAAGTTGCATATGAATTTTTATTATGCTGGAACGCCAGCCCAGCAAAAATTACTTCATTAATCGAGCGCTCTGCGCCTGAATCAAGCGCTGTAATTTCGATACGTCTATGTCCTGGACTGTCTTTTTGTCGTCAATAGCCAGGCAGGCTGCCTGCGCGGCCGACTGACCGAGTACCATAAAAACCGGTTCCATGCGAATTGATCCATAGGCAATGTGACTGGCCGACAGGCAAACGGGTACCAATAGATTTTGTATACTCCCCTTCTTTGGAATAATGGCCCGATAACTAACCGGATAAGGCGGAAATCCACCCACCTGTACGTCCCCTTCATTCCTCACAACCCCGTCTACGACCAGCCGCTGGCAGTTGTGCGAATCCATCGTATAAGCCGCCATACCAACTGCATCCGGCACGGTCACCTTCCCTTCGCAGTTGGCTTGTGTCATGACATACTCGCCCACCAATCGGCGCCCTTCCCGGATGTAGAGCTGGGGTGAAAAGTTGGCGTTATCGGTATATTCATCTTTAGGGTATCCCCATTGTAACATCTCGTCGCGCAGGTGTTTGGGCATTCTCGGGTCGTGACCAATAAAATAGAACAGTCCCTTCGTGTACTGAGCATGCTCCTGGATGATCTGATCCCGGCGAACGTAGTCAGCGTCGGGGTAGTCATAATTTGCCCCGATCATATCGGTCGAAAAACCTCCGCAGTTGTTGATATCTGTTTTACGATTGGGCATCATTACAAAATGCATCAGATTCCAGGTCAACTCTTTAGGCGTTTTTTTGGCAATCTGACGTAGTAGCAATTCATATTTTGTTGAGTCGTAGCCTTCCGGACGAGTTATTGGAACGCGGTTGGCGGGGTCGTCGGTCAGGCACAGGCGGAAGTTATACGCCTGTACAGTCTGGTCAGCCGTACCGTTCGACGCCAGCTTACTCTTACCAATGCCCCACAGTAGTCCGCTCTCAGGTTTTCCGGGAACCTTATAAGGGTCAACGCCATCCGGAAACTGATGTTTATCCCGAAACTGTACGCCATTGAGCGGTTCATTGTATTGGCTGGCAGCCTCCCGTCCGACGGTATAGGCTACACCTGCTTTAGCCATTAAATCGCCTTCATAGGAACAGTCGATGAATTGCTTGGCCTCAACGATTTTTGCCGTCGGAGGTCCTGTCGGCTTACTCTTTTCGTACCATTGCGTCTGTACCTGCTCAAGTTTGATGGCCTTTATTTTAGAATCAGAAAGGTCGGCGGAGGTAATTCGATAGGCGTACATCGGCTCAATACCCGCTTCTTTGAGGTATTGTTTAAAAGTAGCCTCGGCAACATGGGGTTCAAACGTCCATTGCTCCGCCTTGCCATAGTGCCGTCCAATACGTCGATAGAAATCTCGCGACAGGCCCGTAATGGCTTGTTTATTCCCAATATCGGTTGCACCCAGCCCACCCGACGACATCCCACCGAGATGACGACCTGGCTCAATCAACACAACCGTTTTGCCCGATTTTTTTGCTGAATAAGCCGCAATGACGCCTGCCGATGTACCGCCATATACGCACACATCCACACGTATTGACTGGCTATACAGGAAAAAAGGCATTACCCAGCAAATGAAAAAGAGGCAGACAAAGCGCTTCATAAAGAGACTGAAATTGCTTATTTCGGCTAGATTACAAAATTGCCATTAATTCTGTCCAGTGGCGAATATCGTAGGTGGGTTTATCAGCCACGACTACGCCCTCCGGGTTGTAAAAAACGGTGTCTAAACCGACGCTTTTTGCCCCGAGAATATCAGCTTCGTAATTATCACCGATCATTAAACTTACGTCGGCTGTGGTGCCACTGATTTCCATCGCATATTGAAATACCAAGGGGTCTGGTTTTTTTGCATTCGCGTTTTCGCTCGTAATTACGTGCGTAAAGTAATGAGCGATTTCGGAACTCTCCATCTTGGTCGCCTGAATTTCAGCAAAACCATTGGTGATAATGTGCATGGTGTAGCGTCCTTTCAGGTAATCGAGCACGTCTCTGGCGGAGTCCAGCAAATGCGGTTTTCGGGGTAGTAATCGTAAGTATTCGGCATTCAAATCAACATGAACGGCTGACTCGTCTACACCCAATGCCCGGAATACCATCGGAAAGCGATGTTTCCGAATGTAGCCGTGTTCAATGAGATTCTTGTCATAGTCGGCCCAGAGTTGACGATTTATGGCGATGAAATGACGGCTAAATTCTTCGGCCGATGGAATACCCAGATCGGCCAGTTGGAACGTATCGAAAAGCTCGGCAATACACTCTGCCGAGTTCCGGTCAAAGTCCCAGAGTGTGTGATCGAGGTCGAAAAAGAGGTGTTTGTACATAATGAGAAGTCGTTAGTCGTCAGTCAATAGTGGTCGAGCGTTGCTGTAAACTAGTTAGACCAACGACTAGCGACTGACGACTAGCGACTTAATAGTTCAATTTCAGCCGCTCAACCGGTTGGTCATTCACCAGGTGGCTATCAACAATTTCGGCTACATCGGCGAGTTGCACATTGCCGTAATACGTTCCTTCCGGATAAACGACTAAGGCTGGACCGAACGCACAGGCATCCAGGCAACCCGTTTTTTGAGCCCGCATTTCTTTGAGCAGGCCGCGTTCGGCGAGAGCCGCTTTAAACGCATCGACCAGTTCGTTGCCGTGGACTTCGCCACAGGATTTTTTAGGCGCGGCTTTCTGATTTGTACAGATGAAAATGTGTTTCTTGTATTTCATAGATTCCGATTGAATTCGTCCTCAAAGGTACGCAACGAACCCGATGCATGGTTATAGTCTTGAGACCCGAACAACTTCATGTAAGGATCCCCAGGCCTGCTCCAACTCCCGGTTGATCCGTTGCCAGTCGGCTTCGGTAGCGCCCCCCGGGTGACGACGTACCTCATCGCATAAACGCATAGCATTGGCCCGTAAGCGTCCGTAGGTAACAAACGGTGCGGCAGGTTGATCATACAGCGCGGCACTTGTCTGGACGAGTGCATTAGCCAGGTCATTATACGAGTATCGTTCGCGTTGGCGGTGAACAATCCACCAGTCGAGTTCCAGCTTCGCAACTTTTGCTACGTTAAATGAATCGGTACTGAGCTTCTGAATGTCTTTATAATAGGTTATTAAATCGGGTAGTGTCTTTTGATAATCAGGCTGAGACGTTCCTTTTTTGAAAACAAAAGCGGCTTTAGTGGCCTGAAACCCCAGCGCGAACGATCGCCAGAAGGGTGCATGAAATTGTTGACGCAACCCGTTAGCTAACTGCCAAAATAAAAGCGCGGGTTTCTTATCATAATACGACCGCCACATGGCTGTTTCAAGCTGAGCGACCTCCTGCGGATCGAACTCGCGGATGCTATGTGGTTGTGTCACAAACAGATCTACAGTCATCCAGATCAGCAGGGCCAGTAAAGCGGCCCACCCTATCCACCGTCTTGGCTTACGGTTGGGCAAGTGAATGGGTTTTAGCATCATTTTTCCCATAGAATTAAGTAAATTTGTCGAACGGACTGCCTCTCAAAAACCACTACGTTCACTCATAGACGTCTATGCCGAACCCTTCGTTTCCCATTTTGTTAGTTGATGACGATCCACAAATTGCTGATATATTAAGTCGGGCGGCCCAGACGAGCTTTCCGGAAGCTTCGTTTATTCAGGTTCAAAGCTTTGAAGCTGCCAAAACCTATATCAATGATTTAGAAGGGAAAGGTCCAAAAATCGTTTTGCTGGATATTGATCTACAAGACAAGGTTGACGGTTTAGATTTTCTGGCCCTGCTACGGGCTCACCCCAAAGGACGTTTGTTGCCCGTCGTGATGTTGTCGGCCAGCAAAACACTTAAGCTGGTCGAGCGAGCTTATGCATTCGGCGCGTCATCCTTTACGGTTAAACCCTTCAGTTATCCTGAATGGAAAACCTACCTGATCAACTTACGAAATTATTGGTTTGAAACCGTTACGTTGCTCGACGTCAGATACCGAAACGACAGCTAGTAAGTTTCTGCAGGTAAATACACCTGAAACGTAGCCCCTTCGCCCGGATGGCTATGGGCGGTGATCGCTCCACCATGATTGAGTACCACTTTCTGGCAGATGGCCAGGCCAACACCGGTTCCGGCAAATTCATTTCTGCCGTGTAATCGCTGAAAGACCTGAAAAATCCGGTCCACATACTTCTCATCGAAGCCAATGCCATTGTCAGCTACGTCGATTCGGTAATAAGCGGCAGCCAGTTGAGCGGGCTTTATCGAAGGAGGCAAGTCTGTAGCCGATACCAATCCTGAACGTATATGAATGCTTGGGGGAATATCTGGCCTGCGGAATTTCAGTGCATTGCCAATCAAATTTTGGAATAGTTGACCCAGTTGCGATGGATCGCCCAGCACCGTAGGAAGCTCATCTACGTCAACAACGGCACCCGATTCCTCAATAACCATTTCCAGATCGCCCAGAACAGAGGTTATAACCTGGGTCAGGGGGACCCGAACAGCATTTTCCTGCTGGGTCGATATGCGCGAAAAGGCCAATAAATCTTTAATCAAAATCGACATGCGACTGGCCGCCGACTGCATGCGATCTATGTAATCAATACCTCCATCCAACTGGGCACCATACTGGGCTCTCAACAAGTCGCCAAAGGCCTGAATTTTACGTAGCGGTTCCTGCAAGTCATGGCTGGCGACATAAGCAAACTGTTGCAGATTACTATTTGAGCGATTCAAGGCCAGATTACTGACTTCCAGCGCAGCATTGGCCTGAGCGAGTTGTTCGTTATTTGCTTTTAGTAATCGTTGTGTTTCTTTTTGCACCGTCAGATCGGTCAGAATCATACTCATACAGATCCCTCCGTCCAGTTCAAGCGCTGTCATGGAAAGTTGGCACGGCACTAATTTGCCGGTTTTCCCATTAATTGTAAGTTCAATTTTACGGTCTTCTTTCCAGCCTCCTTCAAAAAGAGCGTAGAAAGCGGCTTTATTCGCAGGATCAATAAACTGGTCGAACGATAAACTAATAACTTTCGACAAAGGCAACTCAACCATGGAAGCAAAGGTTGAATTGCAGTATAAAATAAGCCCTTCCTGATTCAGCGTTACCGCTCCCTCATTCATGGACTCAATAAAAACCCGGTAAGTGTGGTCAGCCGTTTTCAGCGTGTAGAGTTCATGCCCACCTGTTCCCTGAACAACCAATGCATCAATCTGGCCAGTACGTATCGCCTGTATTGTTTCGGTCACTTCGTCGAGTTGCCAGCGCAAGCTTTCATTTTCGGCTACCAGTTGCTTATATGTTTTAGCCCCGTTCATTCTTATCACCTAGAAAGTCCTAATCCATTAAGTACTTTACCCGTGTCCGACAGGTCACCAATCAAGCGTCGCTCAGGTAAGGGAAACCGTTTGATCAGTAAGGGTAGCGCAATAAGCTGTTCCTGCTCGGCCAACGTTTTTTGCTGATATACATCAATAATTTCCAGGGTATAGTTGCCCGGAAGATATTGCTCACAAATATGCTTGATATTCGTGATTGCCCGCGTTGAATTTGAAGAGGCCCCGGTTACAAACAAATGTAAAACGTAGTGCTGGCCTTCGCCATCCGGATCAACGTCCTCTCGTAGTGATGGCTCGCTCATCTATTTAATGGCCGGACGAATATTTAATCCTACTAATACTTTTTCTTCATTCGACAAATCCCCGATAATCTTGCGAATCGGTTCAGGTACTTTTTTTACCAGGGTAGGCACCGCAAAAATCTGGTCACCTTCGGCCAGTTGTGGCTTTACCAATAAATCGATGACCTCAATAATATATTTATCCTTCAAATGTTCCTCACAGTACTTTTGCAGGTTCGTAAGAGCCGTTTTAGACTTGGGTGTATTGCCAGCCACATAGAGTCGCAGCTCCCAAATTTCTTCTTTTGTTTCCATTCAGTTAGTCATGGTAGGGTTACTCGTTGTGCCGGCTGCGGGTTATCTGCTCCCGGTTTTTTTCCATCACCTCTTTTCGCAGTTCATCTTCAATATAACTCTTGTTCAATTCTTCCTGCATCGATTCAAACTCTTCTTTAAGGCCCGCTATTTTTGCTTCGAGTACCATTCGTTTTCGCTCAATCTCCCGATCTTTTCTACTAACGGCATGTTCCCGTAAGACATTACCCGTGTCCTGATGTAATCGCTGAGCTTCGCGGGCCGAACCGATCAGTACGCCTTCAGGACCCAAAAATACGTCGACCAGTTCCAGTCCTTTATTGGTAATCATAAATTCCCGTACCTGATTGGAATGCTTCATGCCCCGGGATTTCATAACATACATCCCCCGGTTGCGTTCGCCATTCGATTCAATATCCCTAACCAGTAACCAGGCATCCACCAGCGACGAAACACCTTCATCCGTTTGTTCATTGATCACGCTATTCAGCGCAAGCGCCGTAAACATAACCGTTATTTGCTCGGCCTGGAGAAAATCGATCAAGCGCATCAACATTGACTTTACATCGCTGACCGAACCAACCGTGATCAGATTCGTAATGGGGTCCAGAATAACAACGGATGGCTTAAAATCTTTGATTTGCTTATGAATGGCAACCAGATGCATTTCCAGTCCGTTCAGCGTGGGCCGGGACGCATGGAATTTCAGCAAATTATTATCAATGTGGACCTGAAGGTCAAGCCCTATCGAGAGCATATTGCGAATAATCTGTTGGGGTGACTCCTCAAAAGCGAAGTAGACACAACGCTCCTGCCGCCGACAGGCTTCATTCGCAAACGTAGCCGCTATGCTGGTTTTGCCCGTACCAGCCGTACCTGAAACCAGAATACTACTCCCCCGATAAAAGCCCTGGCCATCCAGCATTTTATCCAGCGCCGGAATGCCGGTCGAAACGCGTTCGGACGAAACCGGGTGATCCAGTGTCAGGGACGTAACAGGCATTACTGAAATACCCTTTTCATTGATCAGGAAAGGGTATTCGTTCGTACCATGCATTGTCCCCCGGTATTTAACGATACGTAGCAGCCGGGTTGAAATCTGATTAGTAATCCGGTGATCCAGCAAGATAACGCAATCCGATACGTACTCCTCAAGCCCGTGGCGGGTTAAGGTACCCTCCCCTTTTTCTCCGGTAATTATGGTCGTAACTTTCTTTTCTTTCAACCATTCAAAAAGTCGCCTTAATTCAGCCCGGAGAATCCCCTGGTTTGTGAGGCCCGCAAATAAATTTTCGATGGTATCCAGCACTACCCGTTTTGCGCCAATACTATCAATAGCATAGCCCAGGCGAATAAAGAGGCCATCCAGATCGTATTCACCTGTTTCTTCGATTTCACTACGTTCAATATGGACATGATCGAGCTTGATGAGCTTATCTTTCTGAAGCTGATCAAGATCAAAACCCAGCGACGCTACGTTCGTAGACAGTTCTTCGGCTTTCTCCTCAAAAGCCATAAAAACGCCCGGTTCATTAAACTCAAGCGCTCCCCGGACAATAAATTCGATAGAAAATAGTGTCTTGCCGCTGCCAGCGCTACCACAAACAAGGGTTGGCCGCCCTTGTGGTAGCCCTCCGCCGGTTATGTCATCCAGCCCTGAAATACCCGTGGGGGCTTTAGGCAACGATTTCAACGGTTTGTTAGCTGATTGTACGCTCATTTAAATACAAGAAGTGTCTTAGCCTGAAAAGGCTCATTGTTTTATTCTATATACTTTAAAAGTACAGAATAGTTTGGAGTACTTACGTATTAAGGGGGCAGTTGGGTTTGAATAAGGATCGGGAAGGCTCCCATGACCACGTAGGTGGCGGTGGGGCAACGTTCGCTAGTAGCTGTTGACGTCAAACGCTTAACGTAATCTGACTCATCAGCGTTGATGGCCCGACGAAAAAATAGATATGAACTTACTTCCGACCGATAACAAAGAGTGAGCCAGAGGCCGACCTCATGAGGTGGTCAGTGCGCTTCAAACACGAATGAGTTAATACGTGTTTAGGATACGTATTGGGGTTAAGGCAAGGTTGAGTACAGCAGAGCCCATTTGATGACTCATCCTGACGACTGCCAACACAGGGAGGTTACTAAACGACTACTGCAATGTATAGTAGCAGGCCACAAAAACAGGTATTCTTTAGTGAGGCTGAACCGTATTTCTGGTACAGTGCCGGGGAGTCTATTAACGAGGGGGCCTTATGGTATAATTTGGCCACAGGTCGTTTATTCTGTTATGATACGGGGGAATGGAAAGTAGAAAACTCGGAAAAGCTGACCCTATTTCGAAAGTTTTATGCGCAGGCCTTCAACTTATCCAACGTCACTACTACGTTAGTCGTCGATGGGTTGCGGCCCCGTGAACAACATGTATTTGACGCTTTTGGCTATGACATTACAATTGTGGGCCAGCAGCCTAAAACCATATTTTTGTTTCACAATCACTTACCAGACAAAAAGATAGACGTGACCTATTCGCGCAGTAATGAGGAATTGTTCGGTCTCTTGGCCACCTATCTTGACAAGATTGATGGGCAGGAAGTCGATGAAGTAAACCTCAAAAACTGGATTGAATCTGTCGGTTGATTTTCCTAATTAGTATGGCTGGAATTGATGCCACAGGAAGCCCTGTCAGGTATCATAACCGGACTTCCTGTAGCTTCCCTGTTACCCAAAGATCTTCAGATACTTTTGAAATACGGCCTCATATTTGGTGGCCGCTGCCAACTGATTGGCATCCTTACAGGCGTCAACAATCGCCTGGAGCACATACAAATCGGTGTTGGGGCTACTAAACTGCCCTTCTCTGCGCAACGCATACGACAGATTCTGGTCAGCACGGGTCACCATCGTATCAGCAATGGTCAGCGCTTTTTTATTGTCACTGATAGCAAACAGGAGCCGTACGTAATTAGGCGAAACCTGGTCGTACGGCAGGCTTTTATCCGGCATGACTTTCAGCGAATAATCCAGTACCTGACGGGCTTTGCCGTTCTTTCCTTCCCGGATCAATTGATCGGCCAGGCGCAGAAAGGCAATGCGGGCGGAGATGACGGGCGGGCCTTTATAGGTTTCATCGTAATACACATCCGGATTATCGAATTCCCGCCAGAAGGTCTTGTGCATCATGTTGGTATACATGATATCCGAGTTGACATAGCCATCCGTAGCGCCCGGTACGGCAACCGGCATCAGGCGATACGTATAGCCTTCCAATTGCATGTAACTCTTCAGATTCAGGTAGTGCTCATTGGCCAGCGTACTCGAAAAATAGATCGGCCGCTGCCAGTTGTTGGTGGCAATCATGTCGAGCATAATCAGGTCGGGCTTGAACAGATCTTTTTTGCCCAGCGTCCACTGCAAGGTATCTTTCATGAATGGACGTAGTGCAGATGGAACGAACTTAGCCCGATCGACTGCTTTTTTATCAATGGGCAGGAACAGCACGGATGAGGGGAGAATATTCGTCATCTCACCCGTAGTCAAGGGCACCTGAATGGCGGGACTATTGGTCTTGACCAGACTAAGGTACTGCTGTAGATCAATACCATTTTTCACTCCCGGTACTTCGTAGAAAGGCACAATATCATTTTTACCCTTGTTGAACTGATCGAACTCCAGCGACATGGGGACTGCATCCGACTCATAGGTTTTCCGCTTCATCTGCTGGATGTACCACTCGGTACCCAGTAGACTCAGATTACAGACCCGTATATCCCGACGGAAGCCTTCAACTTCCTGCACGTACCAGAGCGGGAACGTATCGTTGTCGCCCTCAGTAAACAGAATGCCATTATACGCACACGAATTGAGCATATTTTTGGCAAAATCAACGGAGTGAAACCGATGGTTGCGGTTATGATTATCCCAGCTTTTCACGCACATCATAACGGGCACCAGCAAACACATGCCAAGCACAACTTCGTTGCGAAACGTAACCGATTTAAACTTGAGAAAGAACGTTCGCAGTACGTCGGCGACGGCCATAACGCCTAACCCAAGCCAGATGGCGAAGAAGTAAAACGAGCCTACATAAATATAATCGCGTTCGCGCGGTTCCGACGGGGGCGAATTCAGGAAAACCTGCAAGGCAATCCCCGTTAACAGAAACAGCAATCCCACCACCAGAAAGTCGTGTCGACGACGCACGTACTGAAATATACTCCCGAAGAGGCCCAGCAGAAACGGGAGCATATAAAAGTTATCGCGGGCTTTGTTCGCTTTTAACAGATCAGGCACCTGCTGATTCGACGACCAGGGCAGTAAATACCCCGCCCCTTCTTCGTCGCTCTCCCGACCGGCAAAATTCCACATCAGGTATCGCCACCACATGTGGTTTAACTGATAGGAAAACAGAAATCGAAGGTTGTCGATCATGGTCGGTTTTTGCCCTTCGGCTAAGCCAAGCATCTGCCGGTAGAGCTGCGGGTGGTTCAGGTGGCTACTGTACAGGCGGGGAAACAGCATTTCATCACCGGGCGCATAGATATACTCAGGCTGATAATCGAAAATGACGTATTTATCTTTCTCTTTCTTCCACATGGGCGCCCCCCGCTTCTGATCGATGGGGTGAGCCGTGAACACGGGCCCATAGAGCAACGAACGACTGCCATACTGTTCCCGGCTCTGGTACGACCGGAAGTTCAGGATGTCGTTGGGACTGTTTTCGTTGATGGGCGGGTCAAAACTCGCCCGCACCAGTACCTGCATGTATGATCCGTAGCCAATCAGCAGGAACGTAAGCGCCAGCAGCGCGGTATTGACCAGCGCCCGTTGCTGACGAACCGACCAAACGATTCCATACGCGATAACCCCAAATAACGTAGCGATAAAAAAAATGGTCCCGGAGTTAAATGGCAAACCGAGGGTATTCACAAAGAATCGTTCGACGGTAAAGGCGACACCCGGCAAGCCCGGAATCGATGCATTAATGATCCCCAGAACGGCCAGGCCAATAACCAGCGTCAGCACACCTCCCCAAAAGGTGGGTTTGGGATATTTATGAAAATAATAAATGAGCGCCAGTACGGGAATAATGACCAGATTCAACAAGTGAACGCCGATGGATAAGCCCGTCAGGTAGGCAATGAAGATGAGCCAGCGATTGGCCGATGCTACGTCGTCAATACGTTCCCACCTGAAAGCCGCCCACACCACAACAGCCGTAAAGAAGGAGGACATCCCGTACACTTCGGCTTCCACGGCTGAAAACCAGAACGTATCGGAAAAGGTATACGCCAGAGCACCAACGGCACTCGTGCCAATAATTAACCAGCTATCCGTAGCCGTATAGGCGCGGTCGGGTTGACCAGTTCGCTGACTCGCCAAGAGTTTCTGAGCCAGCAGGGAAATGGTCCAGAAGAGAAACAGAATCGTGAAGGCACTGGCCAGCACCGACCCCATGTTGACCCAGTAAGCTACACGCGTTAAATCCCCCAGCGACAGCATGGAGAAAATTCGGCCCAGCAGCAGAAATAATGGTGCACCGGGTGGATGAGGAACTTGGAGTTTGAAAGAAGAAGCAATAAATTCACCACAGTCCCAGAAGCTGGCGGTGCGTTCGACGGTCGTGGCATAGGTGACGAGCGAAATGGCGAAAACGAGCCAGCCCGTCAGGGTGTTCAGGCGTTTAAAGCTGGGCATACCAATGTAGAATTAGCGATGAATGTTTGTGTAAGTCCTCGCCAAAACTACAGTAGTGAACCCATCAGCCCAGAATTGAATTCGTTAAATTATGTTAACAAACCGCTGATTTACAAATAATTAACAATTCGGTTCTTTTTAAGAGTGGCCATACAGGGCAAACAAAAGCCCTAGCCATGCGGCTAGGGCCCTGTACCTTCTCTTTATCTATTCTTAACTCAGGCAACGCCTAAAAGTCACGCCATTGATAGAATTTTTCACAATCAGGATAGAATCGTTTAGCCGAGCGGATGACTTAACGACGGCCGCCACCGATGTCTACCCCTACCTTGATGCCCAGATAAGCATTTTCGCTTGTGACTTCCAGGCTGGATGTATTATTCTTACTTGTCGGTACAGCATTGTATTCAACAGCCGCAACAAAGTGACCGGCTTTGATACCCGCCCGAATCATGCCCCCAAATTTAGTATCGCTAACCAGCGTAATATTCTGATTAGCCTGCCCATTGCTAGAGATGACGACGGTACCAGCCGCGCCAATTGTGTATACCCCTACCCCCGCACCAAGAAAAGGGCGAACGCCACCCGTTCCAAACAAGTACGTACCCGTTACCAGATAAGAAACATAGGTTCCCACGTCTCCCGTTGTCGTGTTGCCGTTTTGTTGAATACCCCGCGCTACAGAAGCCAGTTCCAGACGAAGACCCAGGTCAAACCGGTCAGAAAGCCCGTATTTAGGTTCTACCGCGGCTAGAAAGCCCCCCGATACGCCTGCATTGAAGGGTTTGGCATAGCCAATGGATACGTTTACTTTAAATGGTTTGTACTCCTGGGCAGTAGCCGACATGGCTACCAGCATTAATAATCCGGCGAGATAATTTCTCATGAGTGTAGTTCTGATGGTTTATAAAACTGGAACTATAACTGCTCCCGGAAATTACTTGTTTAACTTTTAGGTAAATACCTGATGGTAAGCTGGCCGTTTATGCCCGTAACTGCATCTGACAGAGGTGAAACTTTGGGGTCGTTTTTTTATGGGGTGCCAGACGATAATCTGCACCCCAGCCGGGTAGAATGGCGCATCTTCTTTCTGGTGCGCAAGGGCCGCTTCTGGAGGGTTTTGCCTACTTACCCGTTTACTTTTTTATACAACTAAAGCCCCAGATCAAACAAAGACCAAGGGCTTTAGTCTTTCTGTAGCTACTTATCACTACTTACGAAACCTTTCACCACTCCCTATCGCTCAGTGAACTTGGCAGGTCCATCAACGCTTGAATCCGCCGGGCCATTGGCTTTACGCAGGCGTTTAATCAGCAACAGTAGTGGTAAAAAGTAGCTGGTGAGAACAAGACAGACACCCTCACCCGCCAATCTCGATCTGGCGAGGTGGCTTCACTTTAGCATCTTCACGCTTTGGAATCTCAATCTTCAATACGCCATCTTCGTAATTAGCCTTGATCTGGTCGGCTTCCACCGAATTTGGCAGCATAAACGTCCGCTGGAACGAGGTGTAGCTGAACTCCCGACGAGCATACTTCTCCTGATTCTTCCGGTCCGTCTGCCCGTCCTGATCCGACTGAGCTGCGGGCTGCTCGTTCCGCTCTTCCCGATACGCCGAGATCGTCAGGTTGTTGTGGTTGAGGTTCAACTTGAAATCTTCCTTCTTTAGCCCCGGGGCTGCTACGTCAATGCGGAAGCCGTCGTTGTGCTCGACTACATTGACGGCTGGAATGCTTTGCAGGGTCGTCTGGCCGAAGAAGTCATTCATGTCTCGACCAAAAAAGTTTTCGATCAGCGAAGGCAAATTGTTTGCGCGCATGAGAGTGTTCATAGAAGTTGGAAATTTATGGTTAGAGAAAAAAGTGGCTAACTGATCAGGCGGCTGCGTCGGCCGGAGCTGAGTGGACCGTAGCGTTTGGCGCGCTCAGGATGCGGGCCAGCCGCTCTTCGGCATCTTTGGAGAGCGATGTTTTGATTAGTTGTCCATGTACACCATTCAATTGATCAAGAACCTTGTCTTCAACCAGTTGCCGAAGTAAAATAAACAGGGCCGACGAACCGGGTTTTAATTCATTACCGACACGTTTAATAAACTCGTCGTCGATCCCGTAATCGCTCAGTGAACCGGCAATAGCGCCGAAAACAGCCGTCGTACTGCCGGCTAATAACATACCCAGTGGGCCACCCAGGATCAACCCAATCAACGCCCCCCACAATCCACCCTGCGCAGCTCCCTCGGCCGTTAGGTTGACTGATTGACGAATCCTGACCTTCCCATCATCGTCGCGCACAACCACAACAGCGTCTTCCAGATCGAGTAGGTAATCCTGCTGAAGACCTACCAATTTGTTGAGTACTTCGGCCGCCTGGGCCTTCTCGTTAAAACTAACAGCAATCAGCTTATTCATAATAAAATCGAGTTGGTTAGCAAAAAAACACAGGTTTACACCTGTATTTCCTACCGAAGTTGGTTAGTTATGAGCTAATGGTCCGGAGATTCAGAGGTCCTGAGAAGTCTTTGGCTTGCTGGCCCGAAACACAAAAGCCCGAATGATGGCAATCCATAACGTAGTGACAAGCATCGTCAGGGCGACAACCGAGAGGGTTAGCTGATAGATAAAGTCGTTGATAAGGCCCAGTTGACGAGCGGACAGGCCGAGGACAATACTAAACTCGCCCAACTGCGACAGTAGAGCCCCCGCATAGACACTATCGCGCCAGGACGAACCGACGACCCGAAAAGCCAGCGCTCCTAACAGGCTGTTAATGAGCAGAACCAGCACCACCAGCCCACTGATCAATGGCCAGTTGCCCGCCAAAAAATTAAGGTCGATCTGTAAGCCAATGGCCACAAAAAAGAGTGCCAGAAAGAATACCTGTAAATCATGATCATGCACCAGCGCGTCGGCAAAAGGCAAGGTGATCCTACGCTGCCGCATGGCCAGCCGCAGGAAAAGCAGAATCAGCATACCGCCCCCCAGCATCAGGCCGATGTCGACGGTGTTCAACTGGCCTGGGCCGAGTAGGTTCAATGTCAGCAGCATCGGCACGGTAGCCATGTCCTGGAGCAGCAGCACACCGGTTGTCAACGTACCTAATGGAGTCATTGTCTCACCGTTTTGGCGGAGATAGGGAATAATGATTGCGGATGAACTTAAGCTGAGCGCAAACGTAATAAGCACTTTCACGGGCATGCTCCAGTGTACGTACAGACCAACCAGCCATACGGCTAATGCACTCAGCATCAACTGCGCCAGCATGCCAAGCAAGGGTTTACGGACGTGTTTGGTCAGGTCGGGCAGCCGTATTTCAAGGCCAACAAAGAACAGGAGCAGGATGATACCCAACTCGCCCAGCTGGGCAATGAGTTCGGGATTGGTCAGGACCCGCAGACCATCGGGACCCAGCACAAGGCCGCTTAGAATGTAAGCAATGAAGTAAGGTTGACTAAGCCGCCGAAGAAACAGTACCCAGAACAAAATGACCAGTGATAGTATTACCAGGCCATCCAGCACAGTTAGCCCACCATGTCCGCCGAAGCGATGAGCTTGTGTGATCACACTCTTCATCTCGTTGGAAGCGTTGTTAACGCCTATTCAACAGATGAAGTCCCTGTTGGTTTGACGGAATGGCTTACCCAGCGACTCAATGAGCTATCCGGGTTACACACATCCGGGTACTTCTACTGGAAAAACCGTGTTAATCGTTTGGAATTCAGGCCTATCAGTCAGAAATTTCGACGACTATTTCTTTGAAATACTCATCCCCGGCGTCAGGCTCAACCGACCGTTTAGGACGGTCGATGTACACCCGGATTTTATAAAATAAACTAGCTGGATTTGTCCAGTCGGATGGCTGCGCAAGAAAGGGCTTTAGTACGCGATGGAGATGCTCGAAAACAACCCAGTCGGCAAATAGTTCTTGATTGATTTGAAGCTGATACGTATCGCTCAACTGAGTCATTCGGGCCATTAGTAACTGCTCGGGTGTTTTTGAGGAACGATGCCGTTTGTGCAGTACGGACGGCCTTACGCGCAGGATCGTATGCGTATCCAGTAATAACCGGGCATAATCCATTACGTTGTACCAGACTGTATTTTGGTGGATAATATAGCGGATGGGCTGCATATGCCTGATGATTTATTGGATTAAACGAGCAACACCAAAGGCAGCAGCGGCTGCCAGCGCGCCAATCAGCATCACCTTGAATGCCCCATTAACAGGTGGCTGTCCAGTGACTTTGCTCTTGAAATAGCCAAAGATGAACAAACAGATCAGGGTCAGTCCGCACGAATACAGCAAGGCTTCGTGTGGACTGGCAAGTATAAAGTAAGGCGATAGCGGCACCAGCCCGCCTGCTATGTAGGACAACCCGATGGTCAGGGCACTTTTAGTCGCTCGATTCGGGTCCGGCTCATCCAGCCCCAGCTCGTACTGCATCATAAAATCGACCCATTTAGTTTTGTCTTTAGCGAGTTCGTCAGCAATGGCCACCTGAAGCGTCAGTGGTAAACCCATTTCCGCAAATACCTCCCGAACTTCTTCTTTTTCGCGCTCCGGAACAGTTTCCACTTCCATCATCTCCCGGCGCCGTTCCGAATCGTAGTGATCGGCTTCCGTACGTCCCGCCAGGTAGCCACCCAGCCCCATTGCAATGGACCCGGCAACGATCTCGGCAATGCCCGCCGTAACAACCAGTGATGAACTGGCAACAGCCCCACTCAAACCCGCGGCCAGGGCAAAGGGTACGGTCAGCCCATCCGACATGCCGATAACGATGTCGGAAATAACGTCTGAGCTGCGAAGATGATGCTCGCTATGAGGCACATGCGCGTGGGTATGTTTCGTCGTTGCCATCTTATTCTTCTTCGCTGTTGTTTAGTTTGGCGAGTAAACTGTAGGCTCCGTTCAGCACGATCGGCATTGATTGGGGGTTTACATCGGGCGGTAGCGTAACCGCTACATAGCCGTTCTCCCGTACACCCGTTTTGATCTCAACCTGACGAAACTGATACGTAGCCGAGTTAGCCGCCTTTTTTTCCAGCACATAGATCAGTGATTTGCCGCCATAACTGACCACCGCCGATTCGGGTAGCGCCGTGAGTGGCTGCGTTTTCACGTCAATCTGAGCCGATACGTAGCCCCCCGGAATAAAATCGTCGGCATACCCGTCAGGATGAGCCAGCACAGAAATAGTACGGTCAGCGGCAATAGACTTGCCGATCAGGAAAATCTCCCCTCGGTGTACCAGCGACGCATCTCCTCCCATACCAAATCGAACGACCTGCCCGGTATGAATCCGGCTGATGTCTTTCTCGAAAATGCTGAGCTGGACGTGCAGGTGATCGACGTTGGTGATCTCAACCAGCACATCGGCCGGGTTAACGAACCGGCCGTTATTGACCGGTACATTGGTAATGAATCCCGATACGGGTGAGGGAATCGTGACCGTACGCGTAAGCTGGTCCGGGCTTAGCTTAGCCGGATTAATCCGTAAGATGGCTAAGCGCTGGGCCATTCCGGCCAGTTGCGCCAGTAAACTCTGCCGGTTCGAGCGGACTTGCTGAAAGACTTTCAGGGCGCTGACATTGTCCCGAATTAACTCCTGCTGGCGGGCAAATTCCAGGTCGGCGTATTCCAGCTTAGCTTTGGTATCCAGATAATCCTGCTGAAGCTGGATGTAGTCAGGATTTTCCAGCACCACCAGCGGCTGTCCTTTACGCACCTTCATACCGGGCTCCAGGTTGATTTGTCGGATATATCCCCCAAACGGCACCGAAACCGACATCATGTTCTGAGCGGGAACGTCAATGGTACCGTTCACTTTCAGGGTGGTACTCAGCGTGCGTAATGACGGTTGGCCCAGCTTTATGTCAGCTACGTTGTATTGGGCTTGTGTGAGCGAAACACGAACTGGCCCGGCGGCTGCAGAATCATTTTTTACGCTGGCGGAATCCGTTTTTTCGGATTGTCCTTCAGCATCGCTCCTGGCACTGCCCGATCCGCACCCCGAAAGCAGGGGCAAGACGAGGAGTAGCAGGCCTATTACGGCTGCCGAAGTAACTGATTTTGCGCCCGGCTTACGGGCGTTCTGCGCTTCTTTCTCCACCGATTTTCGCTCCGACAGCGAATATAAAATGGGTAACACAATGAGAGTCAGCAACGTAGCGGTGAGCAGACCGCCAATCACAACGGTAGCCAGTGGTTTTTGCACCTCGGCTCCAGCCGAGTTAGAAATAGCCATCGGGATAAAACCAAACGAGGCTACCAGCGCCGTCATGATTACGGGCCGAAGCCGGACTTCAGCCCCCTGTCGGATAATTTCCGTTAAGTCGGTTAAGCCTTCTTCGTGGCGCAGTCGGTTAAACTCGGCGATCAGGACAATCCCGTTGAGCACGGCCACTCCGAAGAGGGCAATGAATCCCACGCCCGCCGAGATGCTGAAGGGCATCCCCCGAATCAGCAACGCAAACACGCCCCCGATGGCCGCCATCGGGATAGCCATGAAGATTAGCAGGCTCTGTCGAACGGAACTGAAGGTGAAAAACAGGAGCGCAAAAATCAACCCCAGGGCAATCGGTACAGCAACGGTCAAGCGTTTCTTGGCATCCACCAGGTTCTGAAACTGCCCGCCGTAGGTGATTGAATAACCCGGTGGAAACTTGATCCGCTGACCGACCTTTTGCTGTAACTCAGCGACAATGCTCTCGACGTCGCGGCCCCGTACGTTGAAACCCAGCGTAATACGCCGGTGCGTATCGTCCCGCTGAATCTGGTTGGGTGCCTGTTCCAGGCTAACCTGCGCAATCTGACTGAGCGGAATCTGCTGGTTAGCAGGCGTTGCTACGTATATGTTACGAATGTCTTCTATGCTCTGGCGCTTATCGGCCGCCAGCCGCACGACCAGATCAAAGCGTTTTTCGCCTTCAAACACCAGCCCCGCCGATTGTCCGGCAAAGGCCGTATTAATGACTCGGTTGACATCCGCTACGTTAAGACCAAACTTGGCAATCTGAGCCCGATCGAGTTTGATCAGAATTTGCGACAGGCCCCCCACCTGCTCAATATACAGGTCTTTCGCGCCGTCGATAGTCCGTACAAGGCTACCCACTTCGTCGGCCAGTTTGGTCAGTTGCGCCAGGTCATCGCCGTAAATTTTCAGCGCTACGTCCTGCCGGGCACCCGTCATCAGTTCGTTGAAGCGCATCTGCACCGGTTGCTGAAAGCCGAAGGTTACGCCCGGAATCACCGATAACGCTTTGGCCATTTTTCCGGCCAGTTCATCGCGGGTTGTCGCCGACGTCCATTCATCTTTGGGCTTAAGAATGACCATTAAATCCGACGCTTCTATCGGCATTGGATCGGTGGGAATTTCGCCGGAGCCGACTTTGCCAACCACCTGTTCTACCTCCGGAAACTGTTTCAGTAATATATGCTGTGCTTTGGTGGTAGCATCTACGGTTTCGGACAGCGAACTGCCCGTCAGTGTCCGGGTATCGACCGCAAAATCACCCTCATCGAGCTGCGGAATAAACTCGCCACCCATACGGGTGAATAGGAAAACCGTTAGCGCCAGCAGGGCCACGGCACTGCTTAGAATGAGCAGTCGGTGGTTCAGGGAACGTAGCAGTAGCGGTTCATACACGCGCTGAATCCGTTTCATGATCCTGTCCGAAAACGTCTCTTTGTGCACGATGGTCTTATTCAGCATCAGGGCCGAAATCATCGGTACGTAGGTCAGCGACAGGATGAATGCACCCAGAATGGCGAAGGCAACGGTCAGGGCCATCGGTCGAAACATCTTGCCCTCGATCCCCGACAGGGCCAGAATCGGCAGGTAAACGATCAGGATGATAATCTCCCCAAAAGCCGCCGATGAACGAATACGCCCCGCCGACAGAAAGACTTCCTCATCCATTTCGTCCTGTGTGAGGGTTTTGTCTTTGTTGCGCCCGGTAATGTGGTGCAGGGTCGCTTCGACAATAATGACGGCGCCATCCACGATTAATCCGAAGTCGATCGCGCCCAGACTCATCAGGTTACCTGACACACCAAACAGGTTCATCATCGAAATGGCAAACAACAACGCCAGTGGAATGACGGAGGCCACAACGAATCCCGCCCGGAAATTACCCAACAGGAGCACCAGCACGAAAATGACAATGGTTGCGCCTTCCAGCAAATTGCGCTCCACGGTTCCGATGGCACTATTGACCATTTTCGTTCGATCCAGAAAGGGAATAATTTGTACACCTGCGGGAAGGGTCTTCTGAATTTCAGCAATTTTGGCTTTAACTCGTTTGATGACAGCCGAAGAGTTGTCCCCTTTAATCATCATCACTACCGCTCCCACGGTTTCGCCCTCGCCGTTACGTGTCACGGCACCATACCGTACCGCCGAACCGATCGTCACCTGCGCCACATCACGCACCCGTACAGGCAAGCCCTTCGTATTCAAATGAATAACAATATCGGCAATGTCATCGGCCGACCGGATCAGGCCATCAGATCGAATGAAAAAGGCATTGGGTTTTTTATCGATATAAGCGCCCCCTGTATTCTGGTTGTTCTGTTGGAGCGCGGTGAAAATGTCTGTGATGGTAATACCTACGCTACGGAGTCGATCGGGATCGACCGCGATTTCGTACTGCTTCAACAAACCGCCAAAGCCACTAACATCGGCTACGCCGGGCGTACCCAGCAATCCGCGCCGGATGGTCCAGTCCTGAATGGTCCGAAGATCCGTGAGTGAGTACTTATTTTCGTAACCTTTTTTAGGGACAACCGTATACTGGAAAATTTCGCCCAGCCCCGTCGTGACCGGCGCCATCACGGGCGTACCAACTCCCGGCGGAATTTGACCCACTACGTTCTGCAACCGCTCGGCGATCTGCTGACGAGCCCAGTACACATCGGTAGCATCGGTAAAAACTACAGTAACAATCGATAGCCCGAAGCGTGAGAACGAGCGTAATTCGGTGATACCCGGAATATTGGACAGACTTACTTCAATCGGAAACGTGACCAGCCGTTCGATGTCTTCGGCTGCCAGTGATGGGCTACTGGTGATAACCTGCACCTGATTATTGGTAATATCGGGCACGGCATCAATGGGCAACTGAGTCGCCGACCATATTCCCCATCCTACCAGCGCCAGGGTGAACAACCCGATAATGAGTTTGTTACGAATAGAAAAATGGATAATCGCATTGAGCATAGAGGCAGGTGGGAAGATGGTAAAGGAAAGTCTATTGAAACGTAGTCAACTGGGTCACCTTCCGGCGGCCCAGTTGACATACATACACGTCAGTCTTACACAAGTGTTTTCTCCCGACTCCAGAAACGGTGCCGGGCAATGGCCTCAATAAATTTTTCAGGAACCTCATCCGACTTCGACTTCGTACTGGTAATAACTCCGTCGCTAATCAACAATTTTTCGGCTCCCGAATGGGCAGCCGCCTGCAATAAGTCAACGCCTTCACCAGTAGCCGCAATCGCTTTACAGTGCATGAATGCTTCGTAAACAAACCGGATCGCATCGGCCTCCTGCCTGAGTGACTCAATACTTTTGGAACCACCAGGAACAAAAACGGCATCAAATACCACCGACGCAGCCGTTTGTAAACTAGCGTCAATCTTGACGGCTTCACCAGTTGACGTTTTGAGGAATCCTAATCGCGGGGCAACGATAGCGATAATGGCACCGGCTGCCGATAGAGTCTTTTTCATTGTCTCCAGCGCATCTCTATCAACACCATCGGCGGCTAAAATGGCTACCTGACGCGTTTTAATGCCAATATTAGGTGGATTCGCCATACTCAACGCCGATGAACTACCGACATCCGAACGGGCACCTTTCGACTGATAATCAGCGGGATTTGCATCGGCTGGAACGCCTAGGTTTAGCTGTACACCCTCCGCCGATGGTACATCAAGTCCTAGCCCTTCGCCAACAAGCGTGGCCAGCGTCGTGTCAATCTGAGAAAGGTGGATGAGCATTCGCTTCCGAATTTCTTCAACCGCCACTTTGCCCAGTTCAAAGCGCAGGGCTTTAACCAAATGCGTTTTTTCGGCATCGGACTGACTATTCCAGAACAATTTAGCCTGATTGTAGTGGTCTATGAAGCTTTTGCTACGGGCACGCACTTTGTGAGAATCGATCCGTTCGGCGTAGCTCGTAAAACCGCCCATGTCCTGGCCCGCCTGAAACGGACAGCCACCACTCAATGTATTCGGGCTGTAGCTGGTTCGGCCGGTGTTAATGGTCTGACGCATGTGTCCGTCGCGCTGACCGTTATGTACCGGAGCAATGGGTCGATTGATCGGGATCTCGTGAAAGTTCGGACCACCCAGGCGCTTCAATTGTGTGTCCGTGTAGGAAAACAGACGACCCTGCAAGAGCGGATCATTGGTAAAATCAAGACCTGGCACCAGATGACCCAAGTGGAACGCCACTTGCTCGGTTTCGGCAAAATAGTTGTCTGGATTGCGATTGAGTGTCATTTTACCAATCCGGATAACAGGCACCAGCTCTTCGGGAATGAGTTTGGTAGGGTCCAGCAAGTCGAAATCGAATTTGTGCTCATCTTCCTCCTCCACGATCTGAACGCCAAGTTCCCATTCCGGATAGGCACCGCCCTCAATCGAGTCCCACAGATCACGCCGATGGAAATCGGGGTCCCGGCCCGAAATAAGTTGTGCTTCGTCCCATACGACTGAATGCACGCCCAGCAGGGGTTTCCAGTGAAACTTGACAAAGCGGGCTTTACCTGCCGCGTTGACAAATCGGAACGTATGGACGCCAAACCCTTCCATCATCCGGTAACTGCGGGGCAAAGACCGATCCGACATGACCCACATAATCATGTGCATCGACTCGGGCGTAATCGAAATGAAATCCCAGAACGTATCGTGTGCCGAAGCGGCCTGCGGAATTTCGTTGTTAGGTTCAGGTTTGACCGCGTGCACGAAGTCCGGAAACTTGATGGCATCCTGAATAAAAAAGACGGGCATGTTGTTGCCGACAAGGTCAAAATTGCCTTCTTCGGTATAAAACTTAACCGCAAAGCCCCGAACGTCGCGGGCCAGATCGGATGACCCCCGCGAACCCGCTACGGTCGAGAACCGCACAAATACAGGTGTTTTAACGGAAGGGTCTGCCAGGAATTTAGCTTTCGTTAACTCAGTCTGGGGTTCATAGACCTGAAAATAGCCATGTGCAGCCGCTCCCCGGGCGTGAACGATACGTTCGGGTATGCGCTCATGATCGAAGTGCGTAATTTTTTCGCGGAGAATAAAGTCTTCCAGCAGCGTGCCGCCCCGTGGCCCGGCTTTGAGCGAATTTTGATCGTCGTTGATACGTAAACCCTGATTGGTTGTCAGGAATTGATCGGTACTGTCTTCCCGATTCCTGCCTAACTCGTTTAGTTTATCGTTGGTATTCTCCTGATTCTGTTGCGTACTCATACTAGTTGGGGTTTGTTTGGTTTATTTTTATTGAGCATTATTCAGTTGATTGGTTCTGTTACTGCATGTGGACCCGGAATTGCCAAACCTGTTTATCAAGTAGATAGCTCAGGTCTTGAAACTTGTTGGATGTGACTTCATCACCATTTTTACTGGTACTCTCCACCCGCTGCCGCACCCGTTTGGCAATAGTAAAAATGCGCTCGGTCATAATGTCAAGTACCTGCCGATCCGACAGGAAGCCAGCCGGAAACTTGGGTAGGTTTGCGGTTTGCACAATCGTTTCGGTACGGCCATCTGTTGGAATCCCAATCTGCAACTGGCGCTCCGCTAATAAATCCCCCTGCTCCCGGTACGTATCCGCATACTCCTGCAATTTTTCGTGCAGGGGAAAGTAAAGAGGTCCCCGCAGGTTCCAATGGGACTGTTTGGCGTCGTGGAAAAGCTCCAGCAACTCGACTACCGTAGCTTGTAAATCGGTGTTGATCGCCTGTCTCTTGTCGGCCTCCAGCGGAATCCACTGATCCGCTTTTTCATTCCGGTAGTTGCCCAGTTGCGAGCCGGATTGCGTACTCGGCCCGGCAGTGGTGGCGTTACCGGGTGGTGGTGCTCCGGCACGACGAGTTTGCGCCAGCGCAGGTTGTACTACCAGGGCCAGGGCAAATACACCACTGGCGATACGTACTTTCAGCGTTCTGAACAGATCGACGTTCGACTGAATTTCCATAACAATTGACTAAGTTGAGTTTTAAAAATGAACTGTTTATATAAAAAGTACTTGGCATTCATACGAAATGAGCTACTTTTTAGCCGGAACAACACTGGGTGATTCATCGCGCAACTCCGTGTGCATAATGAGTCCACCCAAACGGCCCACGTTGGCCATCAAACCGCAGGTGATTAGCGAGATAATGAAGATCAGGGTGGGCAAAAACCGCCATTGTTTCACCCGCTGCCAGCTCAGCATGAGCAGGGATAGGACGGCGATCAAATACATGCCGATATTAGCTACGTCAGCCGCTTCTTCGTGAACGCGCAGTCGTGGCCGGTCCAGCGCATGGATTGATTTCAGGTAATGTTCCGCACCCTCACCCGTTTGGTTAGTAACCAGGGTCGCGATGCCCATCAGAATGAACAACCCAAAACTGAGTTGAATGATGGCCTCATGGCGACCAACAAGGCCATAGCCCAGTATAATAGTCGCCAGCAGGCTGCCAACAATTGGGAAGTGATTCACCAGTAGGTGCCAGTGTGCTCCATTGAGATGCATACGAAACGAATTGATTAGTAGGCCAGGGAACTGATGTTCAGTTGGGTAAGAGCGTCGTTGATGCCACTTCGCATCAACGAGACAGGTTAGTCAGTCGCGTCCAGTGCGTCTGCATTGAGCGAACTGAATAAATCGGTAGCTAAAGCGTAGCCTATGTTGTTAGCTACGGAAAACAACTGATTTACGAAAAGACAAACATAGAGTTGGGCGAGGGTCACGCATACGATACGTATGGACCCACTTCGGACTGGGGCGCAGAGAAATTACGCTCGGGGAGGATTGATCAGGGCAAAAACCGTCAGAAAAGTATATAAATCGGCCTTACGGAAATAATCGGTTTTTGTTGAGACCAGGAACTGCACCGGGAAGATCGCGGCCAGTCGAATGGCGCCAGGTGTATAAACGGGCACGGAGTGATTGCTGGACGGCAAATTCTGATGCGAATGGTTGGGGTGCTTATGGTGTTCGGAATTTACGCCATAGTGCATCACTATAAAATCAAGGAAGCTAAGCTCAGGTTCGGTCTGCCGATGCTCCTGGTAATGCTGAATCAAATCGACCAGTTTAGCCGATTGATCGACGCCAAAACCGGGTAGCAAACTGCTTCCCAGTACCAGGCCCGCCAGCAAAAAAGCAACCATTGATTTCATAAAACCTGTCACTGATGTAGGCTATACAGTAAAGATTGTCAGAATGTTTGAGTAAGCCTAAAAAGCAGTCTAATTTAGAAATAGACAGAATTAGACATGACGTTGATGATGGCTAGAGAACAGTACGTTCTGGACCGAATCCTCACATTTCAGCACAGGTAAACAATTGGCAGGTTATAAGACGACGTAAACTGACTCATTCTTATTCATTTTCTGACGTCTTTCACCCGAACGGCATCCATAGACAGACTACTGCCCGTTGCCCTGGTCTGGTAGTGCCTGACGTATCTCGAGACCAGCACCATAATGGCAGCTAGTTTTAAGCGGGAAAAATGTATTGACTGGTTAGCCTACGAAAATCAAGACGCTGCTTGGGTGATACCTCTCTTGGGTCCCATCGATTTGAAGCAGTTCCGTCAGCTTACTCAACATCAAACGGAATAGTCCTATGAAAAATGTGGTACCACCAACTCTTTTTGTTGGCTTTGTGATGACGTCTTTACTCCTGGCCTGTAGTAAAGATGAACCTTTTGATACGCAGATTCCTGAGACCAACAAACAGCCAACGTCAGCGCAGGTGGAAGGGAATATATTTGAACCGGCTTTGGTCGACGCTACTGATCAACGAGTAGCCCAGCTTAAAGTACCTGCTGGCTTTAGTCTTGCCAAGTTTGCGGACCAACTCGGTAAGCCCCGGATGCTGGCCGTCAGCCCTTCTGGTAATGTCTACGTGACCAGCCGTGAGGCCGGTACCGTTACACTGCTACGTGATACAAATGCCGATGGTAAGGCTGATCAAAAGCAGGTGGTGGCCACAATCAAGGATGTTCACGGCATCACGATTTACACCGACAAGATGTATCTGGTGGCCATTCACGAAGTCTACCGGGCCGATATCAAGTCTGACGGTACATTGGGGCAGCCACAGACACTAATTACTAACTTACCCGATGCCGGACAGCACCCCAATCGAACCATTGCTTTTGGTCCTGATGGATTCATGTATATAACTGTGGGCAGTACTTGCAATGCCTGTGCTGATTCCAACCCTGAAAACGCGACGATCCTGCGGGCTAATCCCGACGGTACGGGCCGTATTATTTTTGCCCGGGGGCTTCGCAATACGATTGGTTTTGGCTGGCATCCTCAAACCAAAGAACTCTACGGTTTCGACCACGGCATTGACTGGCTGGGTGATGAACAGCAAAAAGAAGAGTTCAATCAACTCAAACAAGGGGCTTTTTACGGCTGGCCATATATTTATGGGGATGGCAATTACAATCCGCATCCCCGACCAATGGGAGATACGACCTACGCTCAGATTCTGGCTAAAACGACGTTGCCAGTCTTATCCTACAATGCGCATGCGGCTCCGCTTGGCCTGGTATTCTATACGGGAAGCACGGGGGCAGCCAGTAATTTCCCCGCCGAGTATCAAAACGATGCGTTTGTTACGATGCGTGGATCATGGAACCGCACACAGCCTTCGGGCTATAACGTAGTACGTGTCCACTTTGACAATGGTAAACCCACGCGTATTGACGACTTTATAACGGGTTTTCTGGTGGACAATAACCAGTCCCAGTTTGGCCGACCAGTGGGCATTGCCACAATGCCTGATGGCTCTTTGCTCTTCTCCGATGATAACAACGGCGTTATTTACCGGGTGAGCTACAAGCCATAAGGGCAACGTCCGTAAGCAAAGCCTGCATCCTGGTTATTTACAGGATGCAGGCTTTTTTTATTATTTAGCGCGAGACTATGAGGAATTACGTTGCCAGAAGTCGTTGTGTGAGGCTGTTGCCGATTGGCTATGTAAAGTCTATTCCACAAAACGGCCTTATACATTCTGTTTGCTGAATCTCCAGTAAAAACGACTATTCATAGTACGTTGGTCGACTAGCATCTTTTTCAGCATTTCCTTTCAGCAATCAAGTTATTATGGCGAATACTTCCACCTGGTTCAAGGGCAATGCGCGCCTTGACCAATGTCTGGTTTCCGACCCAGCCCACGTTCAAAAAGGCGACCGGGGGGATTACGTTACGCTAATCCAGGGAGCGCTGATGGCGTTGGATACGGCCATCATTTCGGTTGATGAGCAGAGTCAAAAATTATATGGTCCCAGCACTGCCCAAGCCGTACTGACCTATAAACGAAAACGGCAAATTATCAATCCAAGCTATCAGACCCAGGCAGATGATATTGTTGGGCGTATGACCATGCTAGCGCTCGACACGGAAATGGGAGCCTTCGAACGCCGTCAGTTCCATCCTGTTCTAGCCTTTGGCATTACAGCACCGACTACACCCAAATCAGCCATTGTCTCGGAGAGCAACAAAACCTTCCGTGGCTGGGCGAAACAGTCTGCAGACGCTTTCAAGCCGAATATGCTCATCTTCGATGTACCCCCGAAGAGTTCAGCCGAAGCTAGTGTGGGCGTCATTAAACAAGCGATCGCAGCGGCCTCCGGTGGCTTATTAATACTAAGTGTGGAAACCTACTCTATGGGTCGGTTCGGAAGGGGGAAGCCGGTAACCCCTCTTTGTTGTACAGGTTTGGATTGACCGGATTGTCGGCCCAGGCGTAGCGAACGTATTGAGGGGAAGGAATGTCGTCGCTCCAAACCACTACGTTATTACCTTCAATGTTAGCCCTGGCCCAAACAAATTTTTTATCAGCGCCCGCAATGGCAAACTCACCCAGCACTTCCCCGTCTTTAGCGATCAACCCACTGCCGACATTCGTAAAGCTAAGTACGATTTTGTTGCCGTCGATAGCCGATGACTGGTACAATGGACCCGAAGAAACGAGGTTTTTGTGATACGCCGTTTTCAACGCAGCCAGTGCCAGTCGTTCGCCCACATCTTTCTTATTATCAGGGTGAATATCGTTCCATTCTCCCAGGTCGATCGCTACGGCCATGGCTGTGTTGGGAACCGATAAGGCCTTACGTTGCGCTTCCCGCAGCACGGCCCAGTTGCTTTCTGTTGGCTGGTAGTTATAGTCCATAAAGCCGGGAAGCTGGACATACAGAAACGGCAACGGCCCCTGTCCCCACTGGTTTCGCCAGTCATTGATCAGCGCTATCTGTAACTTTTCGTACTCCTGCGGTTTACCCGTATTGCTTTCGCCCTGGTACCAGCAAAAGCCTTTGATCGCATAGTTAATGGCTGGGGCTACCATGGCATTATACAGCGCCGTTGGCTGGTTCTGGGCATTGATGCCCCCGCCTATGTTGCTCCCGGCAAAGGGCTGGTAGACAGTACCCACTTTATACTGCCAGGTTCCTTTCAGATCGACGGTGTCGGCACCCGCGAAAATACAGTATGGCTTATCGGGCACGAAGCCCCCTTTACCGGCGTTGTTGGTGACCCGTACCACAAAGACGTTCCTGCCCGCTTTTAATACATCAGATGCTACGTTGTATCGGCGCTGCGGATACATATAGGTGGTTTTTCCGACCGATTTACCATTGATATACAACTCATCAGCATCAACGATTCGGCCCAGAAAAACTTTGGCAGGCTTACCCATCATCGAAGAAGGTATATCGATTTCTTTTCGGTACCACACGACGCCATTCAGGTCTTTAACTCCCTGATCTTCCCAATACCCGGGAATGTTAATCGGTCGCCAGCCCTTGGGAACGTACGAAACGTCGAACCATTTTGTGGTGCTTGCCATCCCTAAATCGACGGGCGGGCCGGGTTTGTTCACCGTGGCGGGTTGACGTTGGGTAAGGCCGGGCCGCGTCAGACGATTGATATAGGTCGTGTCTTTGTTCTTCTCAATGGCCGCTTTCAGGTCAGAAAAATCCCGAAGTCCTTCTTCACTCGTCCAGGCTTCGATGGGCGTACCGCCCACGCTGGCGTTAATGATGCCAATGGGTATCTTGTCCTTATCATACAGTTTTCTGGCGAAGAAATACGCCACGGCGGAGAACGGCCGGACATCTTCACCGACAGCTGATTTCCATTGCCCATTCGGCAGATCGCTCTGTGGGGCTTGGAGGTTTGTCAGGGTTGGTATCCAGAACTGGCGTATTTGCGGGTAGTTGGCTTCCCTGATTTCTTTGGCATACGTTACGTCGTGAATATTCAGTTGGTGAACCATGTTGCTTTGTCCACTGCAAAACCAGACATCACCCAGCAGAATATCCTTCACGGTAAGCTGGGTATTCCCTACAATCGCCATGCTGTAAGGGCCACCCGCTGGCATGGGCGGCAGCGTAAGCAGCCATTTCCCAGTAGCCGCCGTCACGGTTTTGTAGCTCTTTTTATTGAACCGTACGGTGATGCGTTCGCCGGGAGTTGCCCATCCCCAAATTTTGAGCGTAGCATCCCGTTGCAGCACCATACCATCGCTGATTAATTTGGGTAAACGAAGCTGGGCCTGAACGCCTGTGCTTATTGCCAAGAGCAGCACCAGGAAGCTTACTCCAACGACGGAAATAAATCTGGACGACATCTGATTAGTTCGTTGCATTGTTTTTCACGGTTACCTCCGGTCCTAGGTAGCTCGGCTCCAGACCACCAAAATCCAGTACCAGTTTTTGCAGCACAACACCCGGGTTCACCATCCAGAATTTTACGGTGTGCTTGCCGGCTTTAGCAATTTTATGGGTCGTCGATTTGATAATAATGTTCTCCGACACCCATTTATTCCAGATGCCTTTGTCGCTGGTTTTATCTTCCCTATTCAGGCTGATGATCTGTGGCGCTTCATCGTCCACCGACATGGCGTATTGCAGGCCGTTTTCGTCCCTGAACAGATTCAATGTGGGGGAAAAATAGGCATTTATTGTAAACTCACCCGCGCGATCCATGACAACATCGTACTGTACGTGTGGCGAATTATTGCCGGGTTTTTGTTCACTCACCGTCACCGGGAAAGGCGTAATAGCTGAGCCGGTTCGGCCATGATCGGGTAAGACTTTCCAAGTGACGCCATTGGTGTTTACGGCTTTAGTATACCGATCGGCATCAATGGACATCCCCCGGTTAGCAATCTGAACGGGCGTAGCGTTGCCCGCAACCGCCGAATCAGACGGGATATACTCCACTGTCGGCATTTTTTGCCGGTCGGGCTGTTGCCAGTACGTATAGCCAATATGGGTCTGGCTCATCAGGTGATTCCATTTGCCGTTGTTGAGCTGATGGTATTGCAACGTAATAAGCGAATCGTTGGCATACAACTCCTTTACTTTATCGGCGTACCAGTTGGTTTCTTTCAGCTTGTTTCCATACACCTGCTTATTTAGCGCTACGTAGTAATACATCGCATTCAGATTGGCACAAGCTTTTATCGGATGCAGTACCAACTGAAAGTAAGCGTCTTTATACGCAGCCGGTAGTACGTTATTTATGGCTTCGGCTCTTTTCAGCAGGGCCGTCCACTCGTCAACTACGGTTTTCCATTCACCCGTGGGCAAGCTGTACGTGTTGGCATCGAGCAATTCCGGCTTCCGGCGGGCATTGTATTTTCCATATTTCGCCAGCAGGAAAGCAATGTCTTTGGCAGGTTGTTTCCCAAACTGGTCAGCCGCCCAATGTTCTGTGTAAGCCATCAAGTCGTCGGCATCAATTTTTTCCGGATTCCAGGCGTAGTCCAGAAAAAAGGAGATTGGAAATTCCATAGGCTTGATGTCACCGACATTCACAATCCAGATATCCCGAACCTTATATTCCCAGGCGAGGTGCATCTGCTCCCAAATTCGGGGCAACGTATTGGTGTTCAGCCATTTGTAGTTACGAGGACCGCCGACGTAATCGAAATGATAGTAAATGCCATAGCCGCCTTTGCGGGGTTTTTCATCCAGTCGGGGCAGTTTACGGAGGTTCCCCCAGTTGTCATCGGAAAGCAGTAGCGTTACGTCGTCCGGCACCCGCATGCCTTTGTCGTAGTAATCCTGAACCTCTTTATATAACGCCCATAGCTGCGGAGTTTCGGCGGCCGGTTTGCCCGTTACGTCGCTGATTATTTGCCGTTGATCGGCCACGATCCGTTCTAGCAAGGCCGTAGCGGTTTCCCGCGACATCGGCGCATCGCCGTCCCCGCGCATGCCCACACTCACGATCTTTTCGTTGGTAGCCCGCTTAATGCCATCCCGCCAGAACTGTTGCAGCTTGTCTTTGTTGGTTTCATAATTCCATTGACCACCGCCAACTCGTCGCCATTCGTCATGCGCCCGCATCAGCGGTTCGTGGTGCGACGTACCAATGACAACGCCGTATCTATCAGCTGCTTTTATGTTCAGCGAGTCATCGGCATAAAAAGCGTTGCCCCACATGGCGGGCCAGATGTAATTGCCTTTCAGCCGAAGCACCAGCTCAAAAAATTTTTCGTAGAATTTGTGATTGAACCCACCGAATTTTTCCTTGGTCCAGCCGGAGAGCGCTGGCGCTTCATCGTTAATGAACAGCCCTCGGTATTTTACGCTCGGCGCGTCCGTTACGCTAACATCGCTTTTGATATAGATTTCCGGTCGCTTCTGAATGGGCACGTCGGCCCACCAGTACCAGGGCGAAACGCCGAATTGTTTCGACAGTTCGAACACGCCATAAGCCGTGCCCCGCCGATCATTGCCCACCACGATCAGGGCCTGGTTCACCCCTTCAACTGGGTTGCGGATGGTTTGTGTCAGCGACGCTTCCCATTTTCCATCGATAGCTTCCGTACTGATTTTGTGCTGCGATGCCAGTTGTTTCAGGAAAGTAGACTGCTGAATGGTGCCAATGGCAATGACGTTTTTGCGTACCTGGCCAACCGACGTAACGATGGGTATCTTTTTCCCGGTCACCTGTTCAATGTCCTGCTGCAGAAGCATTGCGGCTGTTTTTACGAGTTCGGGTTCGCTGGAATCGACGTAAATCGCAGCCTCGGTAACGGCAAAAGAAGATTTATCAGCAAGGATTCCCTGAGCCCAGCTAGTAGCAGAAAGCCAGAGTGTTAAGAAGCCAACAATTAGCTTTATTTTCATTCTTTGTTGACGTTGTGTAGTTAAAAATGTTTGAGGCTGTTCAGAGTTATTCTTCTGATTGCGTTCACCCCTAAATCCCCTAAAGGGGACTTGGCTTGCGAGTAAACAAAGTCCCCTTTAGGGGACTTAGGGGTGAGTAGGCTGCCGTTAGAACTTCACGACGCTCTCGTACGCTTTCTTCGGCTGGCCATTCTGATCGAACAGCAGAGGATAATCTTTACGGCCGGGGACCGGAAAATTGTCCAGCCAGGAATACTTGTCGGTCAGGTTCCAGAACGTAACGCCGGTGATTTTGTCGCGGTGCTTGCGAAATACGTCGAACAGCATTTTGTAATGAGCCGCCTGCTGATCGTTCATCGCGGGTGTAAATTCGCTTTTGTCAGTATCGCGACGAGCCCGGCGTTCGTGTTCTTTGGGATACACTGATACGTCAACCTCCGTAAACTGGATCTTCAGGCCCAGGCTGGCGAATTTATTGATGGACTCCTCCAGTTCCTGTTTGGTAGGCTCGTAAATGGACCAGTGCGCCTGCAAACCCACCCCGTTGATAGGCACCTTCTTATCTTTCAATTTCTTCAGCACCTGATAAATCCGGTCCCGCTTGGATGCCGTTTCCGTATTGTAATCGTTGTAGAACAATTGTGCGGATGGGTCGGCTTCGTGGGCGTACTGAAACGCTTTTTCGATGTAGTCTTCGCCGATAATTTCGTAAAACTTCGATTTACGGTACAGGCTGGTCCCGGTATCAGGAACGGCTTCGTTCACTACGTCCCAGGCATAAATTTTACCCTTATACCGCCCCATTACGTCGGTGATATGTCGTTTCAGGCGAGTCAGTAACACTTCCCGGCTCACGGTTTTGCCCGTTGAGTCGGTGAAAAACCAACGGGGTGTCTGATTGTGCCAGCAGAGCGTATGGCCCCGTAGCTTGATGTTATTCTGCTGGGCAAAATCAGCAATGATGTCGGCCTCTTTCCAGTTGTAGCGGTTCTCTTCGGGATGAATCGGTCCCATTTTCATCGCATTTTCAGGCGTCATGCTGTTGAACTGGGCTTTAATCAGTTCGGCATCCGGGCCAGGCTGTACCATACGCGGATTGACGGCCACGCCAATCGGAAAAAAGTTTTTGTACGCTTCTTTTAACGTTGGCTGAGCCAATGGATTGACAGGTCGCAACGTGGCTCCCAGCACAATAAAGCTGCCGATGAAAATGGCTAACCCGGTTATTTTTTTCATGAGTAATCAGTGTAATTGCTTCAGGACAAGAATTCACTTTCAACAGAATGGTCAACAACATGGACCCTTTGAATAAAAAATGAACAATGTCCGACTGGAAATCATCAGGGACATTGTTCATTTTTCAGTTGTTATCCAGCGTACAAAGAGGCTTAATAACCAGGATTTTGCGGGAACTTAGGCCCTTCAACCACCCGATCGATTTGTGTTTGCGGAATGGGACGTAGCAAATGATAATCCTGTACGTAGGGAGCCGCTTCCTGATTCCAGGCTTTTACGCGCCGAACCAGCGAGCGGGTCCGAACCAGATCAAGCCAGCGCTGCCATTCGCCAAAGAATTCGCGGCTACGTTCATCCAAAATAAAGTCTACAGTTACGTCAGCCGGTGTAATCGTCATCGCTGTTACGGCCGCAGCATTCTGAACTGCGGTGTTCGTCTTGCGGTAGGCCGCCCGTTGCCGCACTACGTTGATCAACGCGGCTGCTTTTGTGGCATCACCAGCTTTAAAATAAGCTTCGGCCCCCGTCATGTAAACGTCCGAGAAACGGTACAAAACGACCGGCCGGGTAGACGGGTCATTGAAGTTAGATCCCCGGCTTGGGTCCATAAACTTTTTCAGGGCGGGGAAAATCGCGTTGTTCCACAAGCTGGGCGGCACAACAATTCCTTTGAAGGGGCGTGTACCAACAAATTGGGGCGCGCCAGCCACCTCGAAATCAGGCATCCAAACCGCGGTATCCTGACCAACTACGGTTGAGTAACCAATGCCCCGGCTGTTGTTGGCAGCCGTCGGTGTGTTGGTCGCGGACGTGTTGGCGATATACGTAGTGAAGAACGAATTGGCATAGCGCGAGTCGACGTCCCGTTTTACGAAAGCCTGATCCAGGAAGTAGCTCTTACCGGCATTATCGCCTGTTTTCACCTTGTCGCTGTTGGGGCGCATCCGGACGAAAGGCCGTCCATAGTAAGAATCCCGAATCATACTGGAAGGACCGGCAAAGGTCAACGTTCCAGCGGCCGTTTTATACGCGTTGATCGTGCTGTTTGTCGGATAGTTCCACTGAGTAAACCAGGGCGTCAGGTTTTGAGCGGCCCCACCAGCGAGTGCTCCACCCACTGAATAGTAGCCATATTTGGGATCCGCTACGTGGTCGCTGACGAACATCGTTTCTTTGCCGTAATCGTTGGCCGGTACAAAGGCATCGCCGAAATCCTGCCACAAATCGAGACCGTACGTAGCTTTGTTGGCGATAATATCCGCGCAAATAGCAGCCGCCTGCGTAAAATCAGCCGCCGTGTTGTTCAGCCAGCCACGGGTCAGATAAGCCTTGGCCAGCAGCAGTTGCGCCACCGGTTTAGTAGCCGCTTTGCCCAGAAACGGCGCTGTAGGCTGGTTGGGTAAATCGGCAGCCGCTTCGGTCAGATCCTTGATGATCTGTTCGTATACCTGAGCCACCGGTTGACGCGTATCGGCCTGAGAAGGAACCGTAATGAAGGTTGTATGCAGCGGCACATCGCCGAAAGTCTGCACCAGATAAAAATACCAGAAGCCACGCAGAAACTTGGCCTGGGCCAGATACTGTTTGCGGGTAGCATCCGGCAAATCAACCGTTTGTCCGTATTGCAGTACCCCATTCAGCGTGTTGATATCCTGAAAGGCCACATTCCAGGCAGCACCAAAATTACTCCCGTTCAGGCCATTGTAGGTATAAGCAGGCCCTCCGCCCGAGCTGGCTCCCTGTATAAACTCATCGGTTCCCACCTGCATCTCTACCGTGAACCCTTCGGTACCCCAATCGGACCGGATATCGTTATAAACACCGGCAATCCCCCCTAATACACCAGACGGACTATTAAAATAAGTAGGAACAACCTGGGATTGTGGATGCTCTTCCAGTATTTTTTCGCAGCCCGTGCCAGACAAGGCGATCAGACCGAGAATAAACCCAACTTTTATGTTTTTCATGATCGTGTTGACAATTAGAATTTGAGGTTTACGCCAAGGGTGAATTGCCGTACGGGGGGATTATTCATGTTTACGACAATCGCCCTGGCTGGCGTGCCCGCATTACCTGCCCCTGTCGTTACGGTTGCCCCATTGTCGCCAGCATTACCGGCATAACCGTTCCCCTCCGGGTCTATAGCCAGGTGATCGTGGACCAGTGGCGAATACAGGATAAGCGGATTGGTGGCGTTGAGATAAACCCGGGCCGAATTCATCCCGATTTTTTTGATTAGTGCACTGGAGAAGGTGTACCCCAGGTTGATGCTTCTGATCTTGATGAACGAACCATCGTAATAGCCCAGCGTCGAGGCAAAATAGGCGACAGCATTGTTTGCATCGGGCGCCGGGAAGGCATTTGTCGGATTCGTTTCCGTCCAGTAATCGACTTTCACCTGATTGGCACGTCCCTGGTTGAAGAAGGGGAAACCACCCGCTCCGCCCGAGTTGCCGGTGAGGTAAGGGACCACCACCTTCATACCCATCCGGGCGAACGTAACAACAGACAGATCGAATCCTTTGTAGCTGAACCGGTTGGTTATACCCCCTTCCCAGTTAGGCTGGAAGTTACCCAGAATCTGCCGGTCAGCCGGATCAATTTTTCCGTCACCATTGACATCTTCAATCCGGATTTGACCTGGATATTGAACCGGTGACGTTTGCTTGGCCAACGTACCATTTTCTTTATCGGCGGTCTGCCAGATACCAATTTTTTTGTAATCGTAGATAACACTCAGCGGTTGACCGACAAACCAGCCTGCCCCGATGTTGGATTGCTCAGCGGGCGTGGTGAGCTGGGTGATTTTTTCCCGGTTGAAGAAGAAAACTACATCCGCACTCCAGTTAAACCCTTTTGGATTCCGGATGGCGTCAACGGTTACGGAAACCTCCATACCTTTTCCTTCAGTTCGCCCGAGGTTTTTCAGCGTAGAGCCTGCCCCGTTACTGGCTGGTAATGGTACGGATAGCAGAATGTCTTTTGTTTGCTGCTTATAATAGTCGATGCTACCTGTGACGCGGTTGCTGAACAAGCCGAAATCAACACCGATATCCAGTTGGGAGGTTGATTGCCATCCTAAATTAGTTGCCGGCAAACTGGTAACCGTATAGGCCAGTTGCTGACCTGCGGTCCCCAAACCGAAATTGTAATACCCCGCCGACAAAGCACCCAGGGTAGAGTAGGGACTCACGTTTCGGTTACCCGACACGCCAAAGCCCCCTCTCAGTTTTAGGTTAGTGACCCAGCTAACGCCCTTCATAAATCCCTCTTCTGCTACGTTCCAGCCCAGGCCCACTGCCGGATAATTGAAGTACTGGTTGCCCGGCGACAGGGTAGACGAGCCATCCCGGCGCAACGTAAACGTTAGCAGGTACTTATCGGCGTAGCTATAGTTTACACGGCCCATGTAGGAAATCAGCCCCTGTTCCGTGAACGATTGCAGGGCTGGATCGGCCAGGGGAGTACCACTGGCCAGTCCGAAATTGGCACTGTTGATGTAATCGGCTGGAACACCGGTTACACTGAAATTATTGCCCAGTGAGTGATCTTTGACAACTTCGAACAGGCCCGTGAACCCAATTTTGTGCTTCTGAGCAATGGTTTTGTCGTAGTACAACAGGTGTTGTAAATCGTAATTCCAGGTTTCCGTATTGGTAACTCTAGCCGTAGAAGATGACTGTACCGTAGCCGTATTGACGTACGTTAACGGCCCGGCATAGGTATTGCCCGCGCCTTGGCTGTAGTTTAATCCGGCGTTGAACCGATACCGTAATCCATCGATAATATTCACTTCCGCGTAGAGGCTATTGAAGGTTCGAATGGAGCGGGAGCGGTCCAGTATGGCATTGTTTTTCGTAATCAGCGTTAACGGGCTAATCGTGGCGGCATCAATCGAACCAACGGCGGGCGTCAGATTTACGCTGCCATCGGCATTATAGGGCGAAGCCAGGGGTGTTAGCCGTACCAGACCCGAGGGTACTCCCCCACCGCCGGGCGTATTCGTGTAAGTCAGTGTATTCAGCGTGTTTAACCCGACTTTAACCCGACTGCTTATCCGCTGATCGATGGTGGCCCGGATATTGAACCGGCTAAAATTCTGGTTCGGAATAATACCCTGTTCCCGGAAATAGCCAACATTCATGCCGTACTGCGTGGTTTCGGTGCCGCCCTGCACACCCAACTGATGATTGGTCGTATAGCCCTTCCGGTAGATCAAATCCTGCCAATCCGTCGAAACACCAGCGGCCAGTGCGTCTTTCTCGGCCTGAGTTAGTGCGTAAGACGACGTACCGGCTGCTGACCGGTTATACGTA
Source organism: Spirosoma jeollabukense (assembly GCF_054777855.1). Classification (NCBI taxonomy): domain Bacteria; kingdom Pseudomonadati; phylum Bacteroidota; class Cytophagia; order Cytophagales; family Cytophagaceae; genus Spirosoma; species Spirosoma jeollabukense. The sequence goes on along the minus strand of NZ_BAAHAD010000009.1, from coordinate 60,671 downwards.
GCGGCATCCGCTTTAAACTGCGCGTATTCGGCCCCATTGTACACCGGATATTTGCCCATGATCGACGTAACGCTTTGATAACCATCGTAGCTGATAACGGGCTTGCCGGTTTTGCCCCGCTTTGTTGTCACCAGTAATACCCCACCCGCTCCGCGCGAACCGTAGATCGCTGTGGCCGATGCGTCTTTCAAAATTTCGATGTTGGCAATGTCATCGGGGTTAAGATCATTCAGGCCATTATAGGGTATTCCATCCACCACTACCAACGGACCATCCAGGGCATCAGCCACTCCCGGTGTAGCCGTGTTCGTCAGCGTACGGTTTCCCCGAATTCGAATTTGACCCTGAGAACCCGGAGTAGAGCCATTACTCGTGATGGAAACTCCGGCAGCCCGGCCTTTTAACTGATTCACCAGGTTCGGGGCGGGTACTTCTTTCAGGGTCGTTTCGGTAACCGAAGCCACCGCGCCCGTCACATCGCGTTTGCGTTGCGTTCCGTACCCGACAACGACCACCTCGCTAAGGGTCTTGTCATCTGTCGCCAGCGTAACGTTGACGACAGATCGAGCGCCTACCGTCACCTCCTGCGTCGTAAAACCAATGGAGGAAAAAACAAGTACCGTCCCCGCTTCTTCAGGAATAGCTAGTTTATAGTTACCGTTCACGTCGGTAGTGGTTCCTCGGGGCGTATTCTTGATCTGAATATTGACCCCCGGTAAACCCTCCCCGTTTTCAGCCGTAACCCGGCCAGTCAGTTGTTTATCGACCTTAGCTTCCGTATTGATTTCGCGGGAAGCCTTCACCTTGCCGTTATGGGCAAAGCTCACATGGGTTAGGAAAAGGGCAAGCACTAGTTGTATGCCCGAAATTTTCATCAACCTGCTCCTAACGTAGCGGTTCAGTAAAAAATAGTACATAAATCTGTTTGAGTTAAAGTTTTCTTCGGCTATGGATTGAGACTACATGTCGAACATTGAAGCGACAAGCCAGGCGCCTAACGGGCTGAATACACATTTGAAAAAGTAATTGAGAAGCAATCTTTCCTAACCAACGGAGACTATAATGGCCTAATACTCTGTAAAGTTCTTACTATAAAATTTATAAAGCAATCGGTTGCATAACAATTTTTTCACAGTAAAATCTTATTCGTTTTTCGTAATATTGTGAGTGCTCTACACGTTTTCGATTGATTTGGCCTTCTGACAGGCTCAAATCCTGGCTAAAAATCAATTTAAACGGGTTTAGGCCGTGCATCAGCTAAGTAGAAGTCAATCGTGCTCAACCGATTGCATAAAGCGTTACTAGTTTTAAGTTTTACTTTGTTCATTGCCTTGAGCAATCACCCCGCCATGCAGAAGGATATTACTATTTACGATATAGCCAAACAGTTGCAACTTTCCCCGGCAACGGTAAGCCGGGCCTTAAACGACCATCCGGCCATTAGTCAGGATACCAAAGCGATCATTGCCGACAAGGCGATGGAAATGGGGTACCGGGCTAATATGTTTGCCAGTAATCTGCGTCGGCAACGGACCAATACCATTGGCGTAATTGTTCCCCGGCTAGACAGTGCCTTTATGTCGGCGGTGTTGTCAGGCATGGAGAAAGTAGCTAATGAAAGCAATTACAATCTGATTATCAGCCAGTCGCTCGAATCGGTAAAAAAAGAAGTGGCGAACGCAAAAACCATGTTCGATAGCCGGGTGGACGGGTTACTGGTTTCATTGGCATCCGACACAGAAAATCTCGACCATTTCAATACGTTCTTTAAAAAAGGAATTCCTCTGATCCTGTTCGATCGGGTACTGACCCAAAAAAACTGTACAAACATTGTCATCGACAACCAGAAAGCAGGATACGATGCAACCTGCCATCTAATTGAACAGGGCTGCAAGCGGATTATGCACGTATCGGGTAGCCTGAAACGGAATGTGTATAGTGACCGGCTCAAAGGCTACAGACTGGCCCTGATTGAACATGGGCTGCCCAGCGGGAATGAGCTGGAACGCTATACAAATCTGACCCGTCAGGACGGCCTTGCTGTCGCCGAGTCCATCAAGGGTATGGCTAATCCGCCCGATGGCCTTTTCATCGCCAGTGACTTTTGTGCAGTAACGTGTATGGGCGCCTTAAAACAGAGTGGCTTTTCCATTCCGAACGACATTGCCGTTGTTGGATTCAATGATGATCCCGTTTCATTGGTTATCGATCCAGGTCTGACAACTATTCAATACCCTGGCCAGGAAATGGGTGAAATAGCCGCACAAAATTTAATAAATCACCTGAATGGCTTATTGCGACTAAGTAATACTAATATGATTCTGCTAAATTACGAATTGATTGTCAGAGGCTCGTCACAGCGAAATAGATAGCCCGATAGTACGTATTTTACAAGGGTATCCTATGGTATGCCCTAGCCTTTTATGTTAGATCAATACAAGCAGCAACATCCTTATTTGCTGGCCCTTGACTCCATTATTTTCGGATTCGATGGTGAAAGCTTACAGGTATTATTAGTTAAACGTGGTGTAGAGGAGAAAACCTGGTCACTAATGGGGGGATGGTTACAACCTGATGAAGGCCTCGAACAAGCCGCAGCCCGCATTTTGTTTGAACTTACCGGGCTAACCAATGTATACCTCGAACAATTGTTTGCCTTTGGCGATCCACACCGCGACCCAATTGTCCGCACCATATCGGTAGCGTACTTCTCATTGGTTAAAGTCGCGGATTATGAGTCGAAAATTTCGGAGACATTTCAGGCCCACTGGTTTTCCATCTACAGCTTGCCCCCCTTATTGTTCGACCACGGTGACATGGTTGAGCTGGCTATAAGGCGGTTACGCTATAAAGCAGCACAGCACCCCATTGGCTTTGAACTGTTACCCGATAAATTTACGATTCCTCAATTGAAGAAACTGTACGACGCTATCTACAACACAGACTTCGATAAGCGCAACTTCAGCCGGAAAATTCTTTCGACGAATCTGTTGATCAAGCTCAATGAAAAACAGAAGGGCTTTTCGAAACGTGGGGCTTACTATTATCAGGTTGATATGGCTAAGTACCAACAGAATACGGACTCCTTCTTAAATTTTATTCCTTCCTGAGCAGGTTTGCAGTCCGAGCTTCCTGTATGTCTGGTTCCAGGTTTTTCGTAGAACCTATTACCAGATTTTTTTGTAAAAATTTTTATGTGTCGATTTGACATTTAAATTATTAGTGTAAAATTTACACGAATAAATCAATGGACAGAATCAGCCGCATTGAAGCAGCGGGTTTACTGGATGATTGCCTGATGATAGGCCGTTTTGATTTTGTCAACCCAACACAAAACCATAAAAAACTACTTACCAAATCATGTCGACGATCACGTTAGGCGATCAGGAGTATTTCAAAGGCATTGGTGCTATTGGCTACGAAGGCCCTAAATCCAAAAATCCGCTAGCCTTCAAATGGTACAACCCCGACTTAGTTATTGGCGGGAAAACCCTGCGCGAGCAGTTGCGCTTTGCCATCAGTTACTGGCATACATTCACTGGAGCAGGTGGTGATCCCTTCGGCCCGGGAACGCGTGTTTTCGCCTGGGATCAGGACAACGATGCCAATGTGCGGGCCCGACTGAAAATGGACGCAGCCTTCGAATTCATTACCAAAATCGATGCACCTTATTACTGTTTCCACGACATCGACCTGGTCGATGAGGGATCGTCGGCGAGTGAGTACGAAGGCCGGTTGCAGAAGATCGTTGAGTATGGCAAGCAGAAGCAGCAGGCAAGTGGAGTGAAGTTGCTGTGGGGTACGGCTAACGTATTCTCGAATCCACGATACATGAACGGAGCATCGACCAACCCAGATTTTTCTGTGCTGGCTTATGCCGGAACACAGGTAAAAAACGCCATTGATGCAACCATCGCGTTGGGCGGTGAAAACTACGTGTTCTGGGGTGGACGGGAGGGCTACATGTCGCTGTTGAACACCAACATGAAGCGGGAGGTCGAACACCTGGCGAAGTTCCTGACCATCGCCAGAGATTATGCCCGTAAGCAGGGGTTCAAAGGCACGTTCTTTATCGAACCAAAACCGATGGAACCTACTAAACATCAGTACGATTACGATGCGGCTACGGTCATTGGCTTCCTGCGTCAATACGGTCTGGACAAAGATTTTCAGTTGAATATTGAAGTCAACCACGCGACGCTGGCGGGTCATACATTCGATCATGAACTGCAGGTTGCGGCTGATGCGGGTATGCTGGGCAGTATCGACGCCAACCGGGGCGATTACCAGAACGGCTGGGATACAGATCAGTTCCCAATAAACCTCTACGAACTGGTGGAAGCCGCTTTAGTGATTCATCAGGCAGGGGGTATTAGACCCGGCGGGATTAATTTTGATGCAAAAGTGCGCCGGAACTCGACTGATCTGGAGGATTTGTTTGTCGCTCACATTAGCGGCATGGATGCCTTCGCCCGTTCATTCATCGTGGCCGATGCCATTTTACAAGATTCCGACTACCTCAAATTTCGTCAGGAACGATATGCATCCTTCGATAATGGTCAGGGAAAAGCGTTTGAAGACGGCACACTGACATTGGAAGACCTACGGAGCTACACACTCGAAAACGGCGAACCAAAACAACGTAGTGGCAAGCAGGAATGGCTCGAAAGCATCATCAATCAATATATCTAACCTGAAAAAGCCTGTCCTTGAACCATAAGGCTTGGTAGAAACCTAAACGCCAGTGATCCTTTAAGGGAAAGTGATTGAGGCTGCCCCTACATAAACGGTTGATACTTAGCGTTAAAGCCCTTTAACAGGTGGCCGTAAGACCCTTAGACTTTATCATAGGTTAGTAATTGGTAAAGCTCCACTGGAATCCAGTGGAGCTATTCTCAATACATATGCCGACTGTATTTTTGGATGGATTTAAAATGGATGTGTGTAGATAAATCGCCGGAGATATAGGAAGAAGACAAATAATTATCTCAAAGAGATAGTCTATTTATTGTACAATTTACTGTATATTTATATTTTTTCTTATTTTTAGCTTAGCTATATATTTCTAAACTTGATGACTCCGGAAGACCACGTGTTATGGCACTTATACCGTCAGGGCGATAAGCAGGCATTTGGTCAATTGGCTGAACGTTACTATCGCACGCTAAGGCACTATGGCCTAAAATTCATGGTCGGTGAAGTTGTCGTCGAAGACTGTATTCAGGAACTGTTTTTACAACTCTGGCAGAATCGCTTACAAATTAATGACACAGAGTCGGTTAGGCATTACTTATTAAAAGCGCTCAGGCATCATATCCTTCAGTACGTGCGGAGTCAGAAACGGCTGAACCATGAAGAAATGGATTGGGACAGTTCGATAGCGGAGGAAACGGACTCCGAAACATTATTGATTCAACAGGAATCTCTCACCTTACTCACCAACGCCATCCAGGCTCAGTTAGCCTCTTTGCCAGCGCGCGAACGGGAGGCTCTTTATTTACGCTTTTACGAAAGCTTATCCATACCGGAAATCGCCGAAGTGATGAATGTAAACCGGCAGTCAGTTTCCAATTTTCTACAGAAAGCGCTTAGCAAGCTTCGCAATCAGTGGCTTGTCCACACGTTTTTGACTATTTGCATTTTTTTTCAAAAAAATTTGCTTTAAGAAGGGTATCATCCGGGCGATTCTCCATACTATCAATGAAAATCGCAGAAAAGTACCAATGGACCGCCCTTCCGAGAATTTTTCTACCGTTGATGATTTTTTAGAAAACGACGCGTTTCGGACATGGGTTCGTGAAAGGCGGCCGGAAGACCAACTACACTGGCAACAATGGCTGGTTCAATATCCAGAAAAAAGGCCTCTCTATGAACAGGCCGTTGCTACTTTACTGGTTGTTCAGGGAAAACAGGCTGAGCTCCCAGACCAACGTAGTAAAGAAAATACAAAAAAAATCCTGGATCAGCTTACCCCACCGATTACCGTCGTAAAGCCTTTAGTTAGCTGGCACTGGGGGCGATGGGTTGCTGCAGCATCGGTCATTAGCCTACTAATCTGGTGGCAGGCGAACAACCTGATATCCAGAAATATAGCAGGATTTAACAAAAAAGTGGAGCAGCCCATACAGAAGACCGACTGGAAGATTGTGAGAAACGGAACGGGGCAGCCTTTAGTCGTATTGTTGCCGGATAATTCCTCCGTATTGCTATCATCGGGAAGCCAGTTACGTTTTCATAAACAAAACACCCATACGCTTCGGGAGGTGTATCTCCAGGGAGAAGGTTTTTTTGAGGTAAGTAAAAATCCGGCTAAACCGTTTCTTGTTTACACCGCCAATCTGACCACTAAAGTGCTGGGTACCAGTTTTCAGGTACGTTCCTTTGATAAGGAAACGGCAGCTTACGTAAAAGTGAAGACGGGTAGCGTATCAGTTACCCCAGTTGATTCACCCGGAAAAACAGTCTTGCTGACAAAAAACGAACAGCTCAGTCTTGAAACCAAAACGGATAAGATTAGTAAACGCACCATCATTCCATCCAAAGACAATTCGTCGGTTATTGTTAATCAACAATTTAGATTCGAATTCACGCCCGTATCAGACGTATTTACTCAATTGGAATCCAGCTATCATATGCCGATTCGCTATGATAAACAACTGCTTAGCAGGTGCACTTTTACAGGGCAGCTCAACGATGTTCCTTTTCTGGAGAAAATCCGGCTTATCTGTCTAACCACGGAGTCTACTTTCGAAGTGGCTGACAACCAGGTGATCATTCGCAGTCACGGGTGTAATTAATTGTCTCCTAACCTTTAACACAACGGCTACCTATGGTCTAAAAACTATCTCTTTTTCAACAGAAAAGCGATAGTGCTACCAACACTATCGCTCGAATGTCTACAAATGTGTCAGACACACACATTGTCTCTTTTTGGAGAGACGAGACATGATTTTTGCCATTTTTTCCTAAAACCAACAAAAACGCATAAATGTATGCAATACCGTTTCATCAATCGCAATGTTTGGATCAGGATTATGAGAATTTCAAGCCTGCAACTCTTACTTGCCCTCACGTTAACCAATATTGGCTTTGCCCTCGATGGTAAGGCCCAGGAACTGCTCAATCGACGCGTCAGTATCTCAGCCCAAAATGAGGATGTTGAGGTGACAATCCGACGAATTGAAAAACAGGCTAACGTTCAATTTCTGTTCAGCCGGGAAATCATTCAGTCAAAACGAAAGATTAATTACCAGGCCAAGAATGAACAACTTTCGCAGGTGCTGGATCATATTCTGCCACCACTTAATTTGAGTTATGAAGTTGTAGGCCAGCAAATTGTCATTAAAAGAGACCTGGTTCCGGCAACGCAGCTTCAGCAGAATGCGTCCAGCGACATCAATACGGAAGCTGTCGTGGATAAACAAATAACTGGCCGGGTCACAGGAGAAAACGGGGAGGGTTTGCCAGGGGTGAATATCCAGATCAAGAATACGTCACGTGGTACTACGTCGGATGGGAACGGGAATTACAAACTCAGCATACCAGACGAAGCGGGGACGGTGCTCGTTTTCTCGTTCATTGGCTATACTACCCAGGAGATGACCGTAGGTGCCCGTTCTGTACTTAACACCACACTGGTTGCTGATAATAAAACCCTTAACGAGGTGGTCGTAGTTGGGTATGGAACGCAGCGAAAAACATCGTTAACCGGCGCCATTGCTTCCGTCTCCGACAAAGAGATCAGCGCATTGCCGGTGTCTAACATATCCCAATCCCTCCAGGGCAGAGCCGCCGGGGTAACGGTAACGAATAACGGAGCGCCGGGCGAAGCGCCCATTATTCGTATTCGGGGCGTTGGTACGATCAATAATGCGAATCCATTATACGTAGTGGATGGCGTACCGGTTGGTGACGGGTCAAATGTTGACCCGAAAGACGTTCAGTCGATTGAGGTATTAAAAGACGCCAGTGCAGCCGCTATTTATGGGTCCCGCGCTGCGAATGGCGTTATTCTTATTACGACCAAACGATCGAACTCCAAGAAATTAAGTGTTACGCTTGATTCCTACGTTGGGGTTCAGAGTGCCTGGCGCAAGCTTTCTCTCTTGAATCGGGATCAATACATCGCTTACGGAACGGAGCTATTAAACAATGGCGATATCTATAACGGCAAACCGGCAGGGACCAGCTTGCCTGTCCGCTGGCAAACCGGCCTGGATCAGCCCATTTATGCTGGAGCTACCCAAACCTTTCGGCAAACCGAGACCGACTGGCAAAAAGAGATGTTCAGAAATGCGGCTATTCAGCAGCACAGGTTAGAACTTTCGGGGGGGAATGAGGTATCTAAATTTTATCTCTCTGGTGGCTTCTTCAGCCAGGATGGAATTATGATCGGTACGAACTACAAGCGGGGAAATATCAGACTTAATTCGGACCACAAACTGGGGAAGCGGGTAACGCTGGGCCAAACACTTTATCTAGCCTACGACAAGCGTCGCATCGAACAGAACGGCGGCTCAATTGGCACCCAGATACGAAATATTATCAATACAATACCGTATCTGCCCGTTTACAACCCCAATAACCTGGGTGGATTTGAAGGGGCAAAAAACGTAGATGGTACTGACCCATCTAATCCCGTCCGGAATGTGCTGCTGAACAGCAATACGCTGGAATCAAACACAGTTTTTAGCACGCTTTACGTTGAAGTTGAGCCGATTACGGGGTTGAAGTATCGCTTTCAGGCTGGCATCAACATATACAATTCGATTGGACGTACCGTTAACCCAAGTTTTGATAGTGGACCGGGTGGATTTGCTTCGCAAAGTTACGCCAGTATTACGCAGGACCGAGGACAGTCTATCGCGCCGATCTTCACCAATCAGTTAACCTATAATAAGGTCATCGGCAAACACACGATCAATGCAACGGCGGTGGCTGAGCAACAAACCTCGGTCTACTCAAATATCAATGTAGGGGGCAACAATACCATTACCAACGCGATTATTGAGCCGACCAACTTGACCAGCCCCCGAATTGGTGCCGGACGGTCTGAATCAGCCATACTCTCCTATGTTGGCCGCCTTAACTACGAATTTTCGGGTAAATACCTGCTCGGTTTATCCTTCCGTCGCGATGGCTCGTCGAAGTATGCCCCCGGCAGAAAATGGGGTAATTTCCCCGCGGCTTCGGCAGGCTGGCGCATCAGTGAAGAAAAATTCATGAAAAACATCCCGGCTATTTCTGAGCTGAAATTGCGGGGAAGCTATGGATTGGTGGGTAATAATAATATCGGCGACTATGGCTATCAGGCAACCTTATCGAGCGATCCCTACTACGAGTTCGACAAGACGACCTCGGTTGAGACCCAGGGCTATACGATTCGAAAACTGGCCAACAGAGATCTGAAGTGGGAAAGCGTGGCAATGACCAATATTGGTCTGGATGCCACCCTGCTGAACGGGAAGGTCTCATTCTCTTTTGATTATTTTAACAACCTGACGCGTGACATGGTCCTCAACCGGCCTATCCCGCCATCGATGGGCTACGATGAGGCTCCGCTGTCGAACGTGGGTTCCGTTCGAAACCGGGGCATTGAAATACAGGCAGGTTACCAGTCAAACAAAGGAGCCTTAACCTGGCAGTTAAGTGGTAATGTCAGCGCGGTTCGCAACAAAGTTATTTCGCTGGGCGACGAGGGTAACACCATTTTCGGGGGCGACTGGTACGGTGATAATATCACCAAAACGGAGGTGGGCCAGCCCATTGGTTATTTCTATGGTTACCAGACCAATGGGATCTTCCAGAACCAGGGCGAGGTAGATGCCTGGAAAGCGAAATATACCGACGTAGTAGCGGATAAAAACTCACCCCAGCCCGGTGATATTCGATTTGCCGATGTCAACGGGGACGGTAAGGTTGACCCAAGCGACAAAGTGAAGATTGGTCAGTTCTTCCCCAAGCTTACGTATGGACTGAATTTCGCGGCTAAATGGAAAGGACTGGACCTTACCTTATTTGTTCAGGGTGTAGAGGGCAACCAGATTTATAGCACCGTGAAATACAATCTGGAGGGGATGACCCGCCTGTTCAACGCGGGTACCGCCGTACTGAATCGCTGGGTGAAAGATGGGCAGGCTACAGACGTACCACGGGCGGTGGCTGGTGATCCAAACCATAACGCGCGGGCTTCTAATCGCTTCGTGGAAAATGGCTCCTACCTACGGGTGAAGAATTTAACCGTGGGTTATGCGCTGCCAACAAACTGGCTTACACCACTCGGGGCTTCGTTTATATCCAGAGCCCGGGTCTATGTGTCCACAACTAACCTACTGACTTTCACCGGCTACAAAAGTGGCTACGATCCGGAAATTGGTTCGTTCGGGGGTTCTTCACTGACCAACGGTATTGATTATGGCCAGTACCCACAGGCAAGAACAATCATGGCTGGACTTCAAATAGGATTCTAGCCCATAGAAACTCAATTAATGGTTTTCAGCCAATTCTCGAAAACGACATGAAAAAATACGTTTTAAGATTTCTAGTGACTAGCACGATTACGTTCGCTTTCTCCTGCAATACCGATATTCTGGAAAAAGTGAACCCCACCCAGTTATCTACGGAAACCTACTTTAAGACAGGAGCCGAGCTGGTTACGGGCGTTAATGCGGTTTACGCTGGCTGGCAGGGGTTGAACCTGTACGGCCGGGAATACTTCTTTATTCACGATCTGCGGAGCGACGATATGCAGCCAGGCGGGTCGCAACTCGAAATTCAGCGGGCGCAGTTGATCAATGGCACTCAGGACGCTTCTAACCAGGTGGCCAATGATGTCTGGCAAGGCCTTTACCGGGTAATCCATCGGGCCAATGTGGTGATCAGGTTTGCCCCGGATGTTAAACAGAGCATCACAGACGAGTTACGGAACCGGGTTCTGGGCGAAGCCAAATTCCATAGAGCCTGGGCATACTACGAGTTGGCTTCACTCTGGGGTGGTGTTCCTCTGTACAAAACCTATGCTACTTCACCTGATGAAAGCCAGCCAAGAGCCACCGAAGATCAGGTGTATGAACTTATCATCAGCGATTTAAAAGAAGCGATTGCCGGTTTGCCGCTGAAGTCAACGTATGCAGATTCTGATGTCGGCCGGGTGTCGAAGGGGGCGGCTCAGTCTATGCTGGCCCGGGTATATATGCAGCGGGGAGATTATGCGTCGGCTAAAGAGCAACTGGCCGCCGTGATCGCATCAAATCAATACAAATTGGTAGATGCCTACATCGACAATTTTAGGGAGGAGAACGAGTTCAACGCCGAGTCCGTCTGGGAAATAGCCTTTACGGAAGCCTTTGGCGGGTTAAACTGGAGCGGTGATGGTAATGGAATAAACGGGGAAGTGACCATTCGAGGACAGGAATATGGCCCTAATGCCTGGCGGAATTTAATACCGTCTAATGGACTCCTGGCTGAATTTGAAACCCAGAAAGCGGGCGATGCCAAAGATGACCCACGCTACCAGGATTCATTTTATCAGGTTGGTGAACCGTTCAATAATGGCAAGGACGTAGTAAAAGATGTGCAGGGAGCCGATCCTAAAATTAGCTGGAAGAAATACCAGAAAATTTATAAAGCCTCGTCGGAGAACTCACAATCGGGCATAAATTTCCGGGTTATCCGGTATGCCGAAGTGCTACTGATGATGGCTGAATGTGAAAATGAAGTCGGCTCGCCAGCGACGGCCGTATCCTATCTCAATCAGGTCCGCGACCGGAAGAGTGTGAGTTTACCCCATTATCCAACCGCTAAATTTCCGGCGTCGACCAAGGCGCAGGTTTTTGACGCTGTCGTACACGAAAAACGGGTTGAACTGGGCGGGGAACAGGTGCGTAACCTGGATATTCTGCGCTGGCGGAAACAGAATAAGCTGGCCAGAGAGCCACTTACTTATTTCCAAAAAGGGAAAACGGAATTGCTGCCCATTCCGCAAAACGAGATTAATAATAACTCAAAAATTGACCAGAAGGACCAGAATCCCGGCTATTAGTAGCTGTCAGATCGTATAACCTCTGACAGATCAGAGGTTATACGATCTTTTATACGTAACGTCTTTGTTTATATCAGGTTTGCCATGCGGGTAGCGCGTTCATTACTTTCTGTTCTTACGATTGTCCATCTGGTATGCGCCTGCCAGTTTGGTAAAAAACCCGTATTTACGCTGGTAAACTCCGATGAATCGCACATTACGTTCACGAATAAAATTACCGAAACGGACAGCTTCAATGTCCTGAGTTTCGAATACATCTATAATGGAGGGGGCGTTGGTATTGGTGACGTTAATAACGACGGGCTACAGGATATTTTCTTCACGGGCAATATGGTTTCCTCAAGGCTATTTCTCAACAAAGGAAATCTGACCTTTCAGGACATCACGATACCGGCTAATGTAAGTACTACGTCCTGGTGCACGGGGGTATCCATGGTCGATGTCAATCAGGATGGCTGGCTCGATATCTATATCTCAACTGTCCACCCCGATAAAAATAAATCAGCCCCAAACCTGCTCTACATTAATCAGGGATTGAACGCAGCGGGCATCCCTACCTTTAGCGAAGAGGCCCAAACCGTAGGGCTAGCCGATACGAGTTATTCAACCCAGGCCGCTTTTTTTGATTATGACCTGGATGGTGACCTGGATATGTATCTGGTTACCAACGCACTGGAAGATTACAGCCGGAATGTAGCTGTTGGTCAGAAGAGCGATGGCACCGGCCGCAGTGTCGACAAATTATTTCGCAATGAGGGCTTGCAGCCCAACGCGCTACCTCGCTTTACGGATGTTTCCCGGCAGGCTGGCATAACGTCCGAAGGGTGGGGACTGGGCGTTGTGACAAACGATATCAACCGGGACGGCTACCCTGATCTGTACATCACCAACGATTTTCTGTCGAACGATCTGATGTACATCAACAATCGCGATGGTACGTTCACCAACAAAATTGCTTCGTCTCTCAAACATCAGGAACAAAATGGAATGGGTGTCGATATGGCTGATCTGAACAACGATGGCCTGAACGACATTGTCGCCGTTGATATGCTGCCCGATGATAATCTGAGGCAGAAGTCGATGTTTTCCGACATCAATTATGACCAGTTCCAGACCGCCCTCAATAGAAACTACCAACCCCAGTACGTTCGAAATGTGCTCCAGCTTAACAATGGTGCCCAGGATAAGGAATTGCCAACCTTTAGCGATGTTGGGCAGTTAGCGGGCATTGAAGCGACCGACTGGAGCTGGAGCCCACTTCTGGCGGATTTCGACAACGACGGTAATCGTGACATTTTAATAACGAATGGCTACCCAAAGGACGTAACCAACCTTGACTTTGGTATCTACACAAAGGATGCGTCGATGTTCGGAACGAAGAAGGCTCAATTACGCAGTGTGGTCGAAGCAATTAATCAGTTGACTGCTGTCGACAAGCCTGATTTTCTGTTCCAGAACAAAGGCAACCTTGTTTTCACCAACGTAGCCACGGAATGGGGGCTTACCCAACACGCCATCAGCAATGGAGCGGCCTATGCCGATCTGGATAATGATGGAGATCTGGATTTAGTGATGAACTCCATTAACAGTGAAGCCCTTCTTTACGAAAATCATGTTCAGGACGCTGGAGACAAAACGACGGCGAATTACCTTCGATTAAAGCTCGTCGGTCAGAAAGGAAATCCAGCGGGACTGGGGGCGAAAATAACCATCTGGTCCAACGGACAGCAACAGTATGCCGAACAGGCTATACAGCGGGGCTATAAATCGACCGTTGAGTCATTGGTTCACTTCGGGTTAGGTAAACAGGCTGATATTGATTCCCTGATGATAACCTGGCCGAGCCAGAAAGTTGAAAAGCTGAAAAGGGTGAAAGCCAATCAGACCTTCACGCTGTATGAACAGCAGGCTCGACCTGAAACGTCTCAGGAGTCCGTGCAGCAACCTGCCTTTTTTAGTGAGGTGGCAACGAGTGTGATGCCGCCTTACAAACAGACTGAGCTTGACTTTGTCGACTTTAAATGGACCAGTTTACTTCCCAGAAAATACTCTCAGTCGGGACCTGGCATTGCCGTTGGCGACCTGAACGGCGATGGACTTGACGATTTTATCCTGGGTGGTTCAGCGGGCAACTCGGCTACCCTATTTTATCAGCGACCGGATCAGACCTTCTCCGTCGATCGTTTACCGGCCAAGCAGGCGGAAGACACGGGCATGCTCGTATTCGATGCCGACAACGATGGTGATCAGGATCTATATTGTGTAAGTGGGAGCAGTGAGTTTGGCACTGATGAAAAAGCCTACCAAAGCCGATTCTATCGAAATACGGGAAAGGGAGTTTTTCAACTGGATACGGGGGCGTTGCCGGTCGTCTCGGCCAGTGGTAGCTGCGTAGTAGCTAATGATTTTGATCGAGATGGGGATCTGGATTTATTTATCGGCGGTCGGCTTATTCCCGGTTCCTATCCAATGGCACCCGCCAGTTATTTACTAAAGAATGATGGGAAAGGCCATTTTGACGACGTTACGGATCAGGTAGCCCCAACGCTTCGGCGAGCGGGCATGATTACAAGTGCTCTGTGGAGCGATTACGACAACGATGGATGGGTAGATCTGATGGTAGTTGGGGAGTTTATGCCGATTACCTTCTATAAAAACAACCGGGGCAAAAGGCTGGGCAACGAGTCTATTGTCTTGAATAATTCCGTTGGCTGGTGGAACTCGGTGGTGGGCGGAGATTTTGATAACGATGGCGATATTGACTACGTAGCGGGGAATTTAGGGCTTAACACTCGGTTCAAAGCATCACCCGATCAGCCCGTTTGCCTGTATGCCAAAGATTTTGATGGCAACGGCCGTATCGACCCCGTGCTGTGCCGATTTATTCAGGGAAAAGAATATCCTACTCACCCTAGGGAAACCTTTAGCACGCAACTGGTGAGTATGCGTCGGCGATTCCTGCATTATAGCGATTACGGAAACGCTACGTTTGCCGATATTTTTACGCCTGACCAACTTAACGACGCCTTGATTTTCAAGGCTACCAACATGGCCTCATCCTATATCGAGAATAACGGACAGGGGCGATTTACGGTAAAGCCATTGCCTGTTGAAGCCCAATTCTCTCCCTTACTGGGCATGCTGGTAACCGATATTAATGGGGATGGGAATCTTGATTTGGTGGGCGTCGGCAATGAATACGGCACAGAGCCTCTGACGGGGTGGTATGACGCGGGAACAGGTACCTGTCTGCTGGGAAATGGAGCCGGGAAGTTTGCGCCTGTAAAAGCGGGACAACGTGGTTTTCGAGTTGATAAGGATGCTAAAGCTATGGCTGAATTAAGGCTCGCCAGCGGGCAACCTTTGTATGTCGTTACGCAGAATAAGGATAGCCTGCGCCTGTTCACGAAGCTTGACAAGCATTTAGGTTCGTTGATCAAACCACGTAGTACGGATGCCTTTGCCATAACTACGCGACCTGACGGGAAAAAGCGAAAGACGGAATTTTACTGGGGCAGTGGCTACCTCTCTCAATCGTCCCGAACGATGGTGCTCACTGGCGATAGAAAGAATAGCGCGATCACAAACGTTCAGGGCCGTCGTCGATCGCTTTAACCGGTATGCCTAGCCGTCTAAATCCCGCGTGTACAGGCAGGCGCTATTTAAAATGATGGGCAGAATTATTGACGAAACGCTAAAGGCCATTCAATCGGCTTAAGCCAACGTAACGATACCAACGATGAAAAAACCGTTGCTTTACGAACGGCCGAGGAAAACGGGCAACGTGTATACATTGGTAGTGTAATAGTTTTTTTGTCATCCTGACGCAGGAAGGATCTTTGGTAGATGCTAAAAAAACGCTTATCCCAAAGATCCTTCCTGCGTCAGGATGACAAAAAAGGGGTACAACAAAAGAGTGAAAATATAACGTCTCATGAAAAAATACATTATCACTGCCGTCTTGATGGCGTTGCTTTGCAGGCTGGGAACCAACACGTTCGCCCAGACGACCACTTTAGTCAACCCCATTTTGACCGGCTTCTACCCCGACCCAAGCATTGTGAAAGTGGGGCCGGATTACTACCTGGTCAATTCGACATTTTCCTATTTTCCGGGCATCCCGGTCATGCACAGCCAGGATCTGAAAAACTGGAAGCAAATCGGAAATGTCATCGATCGTCCTGAACAACTGGACTTTATGGGCGAACGACTGACCCGCGGACTCTTCGCCCCCGCCATCAGTTATTCCAAAGGGACGTATTACGTGACCTGCACCGACATCGACCACGACGGCAACTTTGTTGTTACGGCCAAAAATCCCGCCGGGCCGTGGAGCAATCCCGTTAAACTTCCGCAGGTCAAAGGCATCGACCCATCCATCTATTTTGATGAAGAGACTGGCAAAGCATACATCATCTACAACAGCGATGCTCCCGACCGTAAACCCTTGTATTCGGGGCACCGCACCATTCGAATGTATGAGTTTGATCCGGTGAAACTGACGGTTACTGGCGAAGAAAAACAACTTGTTAACGGGGGTGTCGATCTGTCTAAAAAGCCCGTTTGGATTGAAGGACCGCACATTATGAGACGTAATGGCTGGTACTATCTCTACGCGGCCGAGGGTGGCACGTCGGTCAACCATTCGGAAGTCATACTACGTAGTAAAGACGTTTGGGGACCGTATATTCCGTTTGCCGGTAATCCGATCCTGACGCAACGGGAGCTGCCCGCCGATCGAAAAGACGCCATTACGTCGGCGGGGCATGCGCAGTTTGTGGATGGGCCGGATGGTAAGATGTATTGCATTTTCCTGGCGGTAAGGCCCTACGAAGGCGATTATTACAACACCGGTCGTGAAACATTTATCGCTCCTGTAACCTGGAAAGACGAATGGCCCATGATCGAACATGGTGAGAAGGCCATTGCTTATAGCTATACAACCAATATTAAAGAAGTTAAACAAAAAGGAGCGTTGCCGCAATCGGGTAATTTCGGTTATACACTGACTTTCGATAAGGAGCTTGACCCTGCACTATTGTTCATGCGTACCCACGATAAAAATTCGTATTCACTATTGAAGAAGGATGGGCTAACCCTGAAACTGAAGCCCGAAACGATCATGGAAATGGGCAATCCTTCTTTTATCGGGAAACGTCAGCAACACCTGTACAGCACGGCAGAAACCGAACTAAGGTTTACGCCAAAATCGGACAAAGAGAAAGCGGGGCTGGTGATTTTACAGGACGAGGGCCATTTTTACTGGCTGTGTAAATCGAAGGCGCAAGATAAAGATGTGCTGCAACTCTACCAAAGCAAGCCACGATCGAAAGAGATGGAATTATTGACCGAAATACCGCTGGATGCGAAATCAGAAAAAGTCGGTCTGCGTATTACGTCCCAGGGAGATACCTACAGTTTTTATGCATCAACGGATGCTAAAAACTGGAAACTATTAAAAGACAAGGTAGACGGCAAATTCTTGAGTACAAAAGTATCGGGCGGCTTCATTGGTTGTCTGTACGGCATGTACGCTACGTCGTCGGGGGAGCAAACAACCAATTCGGCTTCGTTCCAATTTCTTAAATACCAGGGTGAAGACCCGATGTTTAAAAAGTAAATACTGTACCTAAGATGTAAGAAAACGCCTTGGTTTCATCAAATCAGGCTTGCAGAAAAATACACCATTTTGTTTAATGTACTAAAGATGAGGACCAAATTCAATTGTGTCAAACTTACACTAGTAACGCTACGTGTTTTATTGATCGGGCTTGCTGTATCGGTTCATGGATATGCGCAATCTAATTTTACCAGCAAAGTCATTGGCGTTGGGGTTGTTGTCGCCGACCTCGAACGTTCTCTGGACTTCTACGTAAACTGTATTGGCATGGTCAAAACCGGCAACTTCACCATCAATGAAGATTTTGGCAAACGCTCCGGGTTGACAAATGGCACAGCGACTGATGTAACTATTCTCAAGCTCGAAAATAGCCCTGAAGCCACGGACTGGAAGCTGATGAGTTTCGGCAAAAAAGCAGCGCATCCAAAGCCTAGATTCATACAGGATGATACGGGCATGCAGTATATCACCATCAACGTGAAGGCGTTACAGCCTATTATCGACCGATTGACCCAGATGAAAGTTCCTCTTCTGGGCAGCACACCGACAGCCCTGAACGCGAAAGCTCACTTTGTTTTTGTGCAGGACCCCGACGGAAATTTTATTGAGCTGATCGGCCCGCTCCAATAGCAAAGACAGTCCCTTATCTCCATGAAAAACAGGATATGCCGATTCGGTCTGCTGGCAATTGGGTTACTGCTCAGGCACGTAGCTGTTGTGGGACAAACGGCTCAGAATCCCATCATTTTTGCTGATGTGCCGGATATGGCTATGATTCGGGTGGGCAACACCTATTATATGAGCAGCACCACTATGCACCTAAGTCCGGGATTGCCGATTATGAAATCGACAGACCTGGTCAACTGGCATATGGTTGGCTATGCATATGACACGCTGGCAAATGTAGACGCCCTGAATCTGACCAACGGCCAAAGCACGTACGGCCGGGGTTCCTGGGCCAGCAGCCTGCGTTATCACAACGGCCTTTACTACGTTACTACGTTTGCTCAGACGACAGGAAAAACATACATCTATATCACAAAAGACATCGAAAAAGGGCCCTGGAAAGAAGTCTCGTTCAAACCGGCTTATCACGACCACAGCCTGTTTTTTGATGATGACGGCCGAACGTACCTAATTTATGGCGCAGGAAAACTCCGGCTGGTCGAACTCACCGCTGATGCCTCCGGCGTGAAGCCGGGTACTACCGAACGGATCCTGATCGAAAATGCCAGTACGCCCTCGGGAACAGGTGGCGGCTTACCTGCCGAAGGGTCGCAGCTTTTCAAGGTCAACGGTAAATACTACCTGTTCAATATCACCTGGCCCAAAGGGGGTATGAGAACGGTGGTCATTCATCGGGCCGATAAACTCACCGGTCCCTGGGAAGGTAAAGTGGCCTTGCAGGATTTGGGCGTCGCGCAGGGTGGGCTGATCGACACACCCGATGGCCGTTGGTTTGCCTATTTATTCCGTGATTTCGGCGGTGTGGGCCGTATTCCGTATCTGGTGCCGGTGACCTGGGAAGATGGCTGGCCGGTACTGGGCGAAACCGGCAAAGTGCCCCAAACGCTCAACCTGCCCGCCAACAAAAGCCTGATTCCCGGTATCGTAAACTCCGACGACTTTACTCGCAAAAAAGGAGAACCTGCCCTACCCCTGGTCTGGCAATGGAACCACAACCCCGACAATAAACTCTGGTCAGTTACGGAACGAAAAGGCTATCTACGCCTGAAAACCGGACGTACCGATACGTCTTTTGTGCTGGCCCGAAATACCCTAACCCAACGTACCATCGGTCCTGAATGCTCGGGCTCGACAGCACTGAACGTATCGAATCTGAAAGAGGGCGACTTTGCCGGGTTGAGCCTCCTGCAAAAGAACTACGGATTGGTTGGCGTGAAGGTCGAAAACGGAAGCCGGTCTATAGTCATGGTTAGTGCTGGATCAGGGAAGCCAGTGGAAGTGCAACGCGTTCCGATGAACCAGAAAACGGTCTACCTGAAAGCAGAATGTGATTTTCGCGACCGTACAGACACCGCTCATTTCTTTTACAGCCTCGACGGCAAGTCGTGGACCGCTATTGGCGAACCGCTCAAAATGCCATACACGATCCCGCATTTTATGGGTTATCGGTTCGGATTGTTCAATTACGCTACCCAGCAAACGGGCGGTTTTGCTGACTTTGATTATTTCCGGATTGACAATAAACTAGCTAGAAAGCGATGATACATCAGGTGGGATAGCTCCTCCTAACCGATTCTAAACCGAATATATCCATGAAAAAGAGAATTAGCAGCTTTCTGTTTACCGGGCTATTCCTGCTGGCCCTGAGCGCGTCGGCTCAGGACAAAAACTTTTACATTTTCCTTTGTTTCGGGCAATCCAACATGGAGGGGAACGCCAAAATTGAGCCGCAGGATACAGTCAATGTGAACAGCCGCTTTCAAGTGATGGAGGCCGTTGACTGCCCCGACCTGAATCGAACAAAAGGGAATTGGTACACCGCTGTTCCGCCCTTATGCCGCTGCAAAACCGGACTTACGCCTGCCGATTACTTTGGCCGGGAGCTGGTGGCGAATCTTCCCGAAAAGGTCCGGGTGGGCGTGATCAATGTGGCAGTAGGTGGTTGTAAAATTGAACTGTTCGACAAAGACCATTACGAGTCATACACCGCCAACGTACCGGGCTGGATGAAAAATTTCATTAACCAATACGACGGAAACCCTTACGCCCGACTGGTCGAGATGGCGAGACTGGCGCAGAAAGATGGCGTCATCAAAGGTATTCTTTTGCACCAGGGTGAGTCGAATACCAACGATACGCTATGGACGAAAAAAGTGAGGGTTGTCTACGATAACCTGATGCACGACCTAAATCTAAAACCCAAAAAAGTGCCGTTACTGGCCGGAGAAACCGTCAATGCCGATCAGGGTGGCATTTGTGCGAGTATGAATAAGATCATTGCTACCCTCCCGCAAACGATCAAAAATGCGCACGTGATTTCTTCGGCTGGCTGTACTGACGCGGCTGATAACCTGCATTTCGATGCCGCTGGTTATCGGGAATTAGGGAAACGATACGCTAAAGAGATGCTGTCGTTGCTGGGCAATAAACCAACGGCCATGAACTAGATTCTTTGTCGTGGCTGATGCATTCTGATTAAACCTTGATAAGTACGTAGGCTACTTGACGGTATGGTATTTATGACTGGTTTTTTGTCATGCTGAGGTACGAAGCATCTTCGATAGACGCATTAAAATGCTTCGTATCTCAGCATGACAAAAACGTTATACTACATTGAACTCCTTAACATGAAGCGCTTTAGTTTAGAATATACACGTACAGTGGCCGCACTGGCTGGCTGGCTGTTGACTTGTTCGCTGTCCGCCAACGCGCAGGAAATAATCCCTTTATACACGACTACGGTCCCGAATGCAAAAGCGTCGGATGTGCAGGAGTCGGGGGTATTGAAGGGCATTACCAAACCCACGCTGGTGTATGTCAAACCGGCGGCTGGTAAGGCATCAGGTGCGGCTGTCATCATCATTCCCGGCGGTGGCTACGGCGTAGTCGTGTACCAGGGCGAGGGCATTAATATTGCCAAAGCAATGTCCGAAAAAGGAATAGCCGCTTTTATTTTAAAGTATCGGCTGCCGAGCGACGACATCATGCTTGACAAAAAAATTGGCCCCTTACAGGACGCCCAGCAGGCTATAAAACTGGTTCGCGACAATGCTCAGAAATGGGGTATCGACGTCAATAAGGTGGGCATTATGGGTTTCTCGGCGGGTGGCCATCTGGCCTCAACGGCAGCTACGCACTTCGAGAAAGCCTACATCGACAACGCCGGCAACACCAACCTGCGTCCCGATTTTCAGGTTCTGATTTACCCCGTCATCAGCATGCAGGATAGTCTGACGCATGGCGGCTCCCGCGACAACCTACTGGGTAAAAACCCCTCGCGGCAGGACGTTGACCTCTTCTCCAACGAGCTACAGGTACGGACCAACACGCCCCCAACGTACCTTACCCACGCGGCCGATGATAAACTGGTCGACGTAGACAACAGCGTCGTGTTTTTCGAGAAGCTCCGCCATCAGAAAGTGCCCGTCGAGATGCACATCTACCCCAAAGGTGACCATGGATTCATTTTCCGACACCCTGGTTGGATGGACCCCTTATTTGCCTGGATGAAACTGAACAACTGGCTCATTAACAACTGAGTTCAGTTTGTTCTGGAGTGCTACGTATCAACTTGCTAACCCCTTACCCTTACCTATCTATGAACCAACAATTAGTCAATCGATTATGGCTTGTCTGGGTTATATTCTGCTTATACAGCGGAGCGGTGGCCCAGCCGCCACGCGGTCCACTGGTAGTGTCGCCCCAAGTGAACGCCGACAAAACGGTGACGTTCCGGTATCTGGCTCCGCAGGCCAAAGCGGTGGAATTGAGTGCGCAGTTCGAGAAAGCGCCCGTGCCCATGACCAAAGATGCGCAGGGTATCTGGAGCGTAACGGTCGGCCCCGTCAAACCCGACATATACCCGTACAGCTTTCGGGTGGAGGGCGTCACGGTGATGGACCCCGCCAACGTAGCGTTCTTTCCCAATGAGCGATTCAAAGCCAGCCTGGTCGATATACCCGGCGATATGCCCCTGGTTCACGCCATGAAGGACGTGCCTCACGGGTCGATCAACTACGAATATTACCCGTCAATGGAAGGAACCACAGGTTCACTAGTCGTCTATACGCCACCGGGCTACGATCAGAATCCGTCGAAGAAGTACCCCGTTTATTACCTCATCAGCGGCACGACGGATACCGAAGAAACCTTCTTCAAAGTCGGCAAAACTAACCTGATTCTGGATAATCTGCTGGCCGAAGGCAAGGTCAAGCCGATGATTGTTGTGATGCCGTATGGTAACATAGCTGCCCGCGTGGCCGAGCAAAAAGGGGGTGCAAAACCCGGCGATCCGACCGTTCGGGACGGGGCCGATGCGGTAAAACGGGCCAACGATTTCGCGTCCGATCTGGTCAGCAACGTCATTCCATACGTTGAGAAAAACTACCACGCCGTTGCCAATCGGGAGAACCGGGCCATTGGCGGGTTTTCGCGCGGGGGCGGCCAAACACTGCGGACGGCGTTTAGCAACATGGACAAATTTGCCTGGGTATGCGCCTATAGCTCGTACCTGTCACCCCAGGAGATGGATGGCAATTTCAGCCAGATCGTGAACAAGCCCGACCAGACCAACAAGCAGCTCAAACTGCTGTGGGTGAGCGTTGGAAGCGACGACTTTCTATACAAAGGCACGGTGGAATTTATGGACTACCTGAAGGCGAAGAAGGTAAATTACAAAAGCTTGATCACCGACGGGGGCCACACGTGGATGAACGTGAAAACGTACGTTGCCGCCACCACGCCACTGTTGTTCCAATAATAAACTGCTACGCTCATGAAACGCATTCTATCTATTCTTCTGGCTGTTTTTGTTCCGGGGATCACGGTACTGGCCCAGCAACGCCCACCGGCCATCAGCTCGCCCGACGTGCATAAAGACCACAGCATCACGTTCCGGTATTTCTCCCGAAATGCGAAAAAAGTGATGGTTTCCGGCGAATTTCTGTCGGCACCTGTTGCCATGACCAAAGACACGTCGGGCATCTGGAACGTGACAGTACCTCCGGTCAAGCCCGATATTTACCCATATAGCTTTATGGTCGACAGCGTCTCACTGGCCGACCCGAACAATACGTACATCTTCGCCAACGAACGATTCAAACGTAGCATCGTCGACGTTCCCGGCGACCAGCCGCTGGTACATTCGCTCCAGAACGTACCGCACGGCAAGATCAGTTACCGCTACTACAAATCGGGTACGCTGGGGACCACGCGTCAATTGCTGGTGTATACGCCCCCCGGTTTCAACCCCAACGGGAAAACGAAATACCCGGTGCTATACCTGATTCACGGCGGTTCCGATACCGAAGAAACATGGACCAAAGTGGGCCGGGCCAACCTGATTGCTGATAACTTGATAGCGCAGGGAAAGGCGAAGCCCATGCTGATCGTGATGCCCTACGGCAATGTACGCCCGGCTCCAATGCCCGATTTTACGAAAGATATGATCAACGACATTGTCCCGTTCGTGGAGGCTAATTACCCGGTGATCAAAGAAAGCAAAGGCCGGGCCGTAGCAGGCTTTTCGGTCGGGGGTGGACAAACGCTCAACATTGGCCTGACCAACCCCGACAAGTTCGCCTACGTATGTTCGTATGCGCCCTACACGGCCACCGATGAGTTCAAATCGAACTTTTCAAACTGGTCGCCGAATGCGGAGCAGATGAATAAGCAGTTGAAACTATTCACCGTTAGCGTCGGCACCGATGACTTTCTGTATGAGCCAGTGAAGCAGAACATCGCAATGTTTACTGAGAAGAAAATCAACGTCAAACCGCTCATTGTGCCGGGCGGGCATACCTGGATGAACTGCAAACTGTATCTCGCTACTACGTTGCCACAGCTTTTTAAATAGAACGCTATGGCCTTACCCCCAACCCCCTGCAGGGGTCTTTTTCTACTCACGAGCAAAGCCCCCTGCAGGGGGTTGGGGTAAGGTAATCCTTTCAAATTTTCCTAACATAACCCGATAACCAAATGACACGTAAAACTTTAGCGGCATTCGTGGTAGCCACGTTGATCAGCGTAAGCAGTTATTCGCAAACAGCACCCGCGGTTGCGGAAGATTTCAAACCCTCCTCGCTGAATCAGCCGGGGCAGGAGTACCCGCAGGTAAACTCACAGGGTTACGCCCGATTTCGAATAAAGGCACCCCAGGCCGATAGTGTTAAGGTAAGCCTGGGGCTTGGTGGCCGGGGCGGCACAAAGCTCACCAAAGGAGCCGATGGGTTCTGGACAGGTACAACGGAAGGACCGATGGACGAGGGCTTCCATTACTACCATCTGACCGTTGATGGAGGGATCTTCAATGATCCCGGTGCCAAAGATTACTACGGTTCAATCCGGTGGGAGAGCGGCATTGAGATTCCTGCTCACGACCAGGATTTTTACGCTATGAAGGACGTGCCCCACGGTCATGTGCAGCAAGTTCTTTTTCCCTCCAAAAGCACGGGTACAGCCCGTCGGGCTTTCGTGTATACCCCACCAGGCTACGAAAAGAACAACTCGAAAAAGTATCCGGTACTCTATTTACAGCATGGCTGGGGGGAGGACGAAACGGCCTGGAGCAATCAGGGGCACGCTAATCTGATCATGGATAACCTGATTGCCGACGGTAAAACCAAGCCATTCATCATCGTGATGACTTATGGCATGACCAATGAAGTAAAATTTGGCAAGATTCGGGAATTCAAAATCGATCCGTTCCAGACAGTGCTCGTCGATGAATTGATCCCGTATGTGGACGCCAATTTTCGCACCCTTTCCAACCGGGACAATCGGGCCATGGCGGGGCTGTCGATGGGCGGTATGGAAACCAAAATGGTCACCCTCAGCAAGCCAGACGTTTTTGGTTACTACGGCCTGCTCAGCGGTGGCATCTACGCGCCGGACGACCTCAACGGCAAGGCAAAACCGAAGCTTGTATTCATTAGCTGCGGCAGCAAAGAACGGCCCGATGGCGTGAAGAAGTCGGCCTCCGACCTGCAAGCCGCCGGGTATAATGCGGTTTCGTATGTGTCTGAAAACACAGCCCACGAATTCTTGACCTGGCGCCGTAGTCTGCATGAAATGGCTCCGTTGCTGTTTAAATAAGCCATTCATTTTTGTCATCCCGACGACAGGAGGGATCTTCTATAGCCGGAGGTACTCTCAGCCTCACCCGAAGATCCCTCCTGTCGTCGGGATGACAAAAAACTACTCACAATAGCCTCACTCCCAGATACTCAACCTACTTTATGGTACAATCAATACGAATGAACGGAAAGCGCAGGATTAGTTGGTGGCTGCTACTGGCGGTGTTATGCAGCGGCCAGAGTGTTGTTATGGGGCAAAGCAAAAAGACAGGTCAGCCCAGCTACCGCAACCTGTTTCGGGAAGTGGGCTACAAGCAAGCCGACATCGACGCGAAACTGGCGAAAGCGTACCACGACGTTTTTGAAGGTCCCAATAAGGTCTATTTCGAGGTGGGCGATACAATGGCCTATGTCTCAGACGTCAAAAATCATGATGCGCGAACGGAGGGGTTGTCGTATGGCATGATGATCGCTGTACAGCTCGACAAAAAAGACGTATTCGATCGAATCTGGCGGTGGTCCAAAAAGCATTTGCAGCACCAGAGCGGTCCGCGAGAAGCCTACTTTGCCTGGAGCATCAACCCACAAACGATGAAGAAAAACTCGGAGGGGTCGGCTTCAGACGGCGAGTTGTACTACATCACCAGCCTGCTTTTTGCGGCCAATAAATGGGGAAACAATACCGGCATTAACTACTACGGGGAAGCCCGGCGGATACTGGACGCCATGTGGAAAAAGGACGGCACCGGCAACATTTATAACCTGATCAACACCGACGCCAAACAGATTTCATTTGTCCCCGAAGGAAGCAACTATAAATGGACCGATCCATCGTATCACCTGCCGGCTTTTTACGAAGCCTGGGCTATTTACGCCAAAGACGGGCACGAAGCCTTTTATAAACAGTGCGCCGATACGTCGCGGGTGTTTCTGCACCGGGCCTGTCATCCGGTAACGGGCCTCAACGCCGATTATACCGAGTTCAGTGGCAAGCCGCACGATACCCGATGGTCACCCTCGGCGTTCCGCTACGATTCGTGGCGGGTGCCCATGAACATCGCGATGGACTACACCTGGTATGGCAAAGACAAAGCCTGGCAGGAAGATTACGCCAAACGGTTTCAAAGCTTTCTACGCTCGAAAGGGATGGACACCTATGAGGATCAGTTCAACCTGGACGGTTCAAGACCTGAGTTCATTCTTCAGGCCGGACCGGTAAAAAAACTGCGGCACTCGATCGGCCTTGTGTCTACATCCGCTACACTCTCGCTCATTAACAAGGAAAAGAACAGCCTCGATTTTGTGCATGCCCTGTGGAAAGCCAAACTGGAACCGTTCGAGGATGGCTATTTCGATCCCTACTACGACGGGTTGTTGTATGTATTCAGCCTGATGCATTTGAGTGGCAAGTACCAGATCATTACGCCACAGGCCAAATAATGCCCTTACTAGTTCTAAACCTTACCATGAAAACGATCATCGCATTACTCATTGGCAGTATGGCCCTGACGGTACCGGCTCGGGCCCAAAACGCCGGAACGCCCGCATCGACCAACATTCCGGGGCAGAAATACCCGCAGATATTGCCCGACAATCGGGTAGTGTTTCGGGTGAAAGCACCCGACGCCCGTAAGCTGCAAATTGACTTGATGAAGAAGTACGACATGGTAAAAGATACCAGCGGCTTCTGGACCGTCACAACGGAACCCGTCGGCGAAGGCTTTCACTATTACTCGCTCATTGCCGACGGTATCGCCATTTGTGATCCATCGAGCCAGACGTTTTATGGCATGGGGCGCATGGCCAGCGGTATTGACATTCCAGACAAAGACATGGCGTATTATCAACCTAAAAATGTGCCTCATGGTCAGGTACGTTCGGTCAATTACTACTCCGACATGACCAAAGCCTGGCGACGGGCCAACGTGTACACGCCCCCCGGCTACGACGACAATCCGAAGAAGCGCTACCCCGTGCTGTACCTACAACATGGCTCGGGCGAAGATGAAACCGGCTGGCCGACGCAGGGTAAAATGGATTTCATTCTCGATAACCTGATTGCTGAAGGCAAAGCAACCCCCATGATCGTAGTCATGGAACGCGGCTATGCAACCGACCCGACTAAACCCGTCAGCGCTACCGGCGGCATGACCAGCAATGTGTTTCCTGAGGTACTGGTAAAAGAGGTTATCCCGATGATCGACAAGTCGTTTCGAACGCTGACCGATCGGGATAACCGGGCTATGGCGGGGCTGTCGATGGGTGGCTTTCAAACATTCCAGACCACGATGACCAACCTCGACAAGTTTGCCTACATCGGTGGGTTCAGCGGAGCGGGTCGTTTGCAGCCGGGCGCCGACATAAAACAGCTTTATGACGGCGCCTGGGCCGATGCCGACGCTTTCAACAAGAAAATGAAAGTAGTGTATGTAAGCATTGGCACTAAAGAACCGGAGCGGATGTACACCGGCGTGAAAGGCTTCCATGAAGCGCTGGAAAAAGCGGGCATCAAGCATGTGTATTACGAGTCGCCGGGTACGTTGCACGAGTGGCAAACCTGGCGTCGGTCACTTCGGCAGTACGCAGGGCTGATCTTTAAAAAATAGACGATAAATGGACGGCCTCTATTAGGCCCTTTGTAGCTTTTTTTTGTCATTCCGACACCAGGAGGGATCTTCTGTAGCCGGAGGTATTATAAGCCTCAACCGAAGATTCCTCCTGGTGTCGGAATGACAAAAAACGCTGTATAACAAAAACTTATAATCATGAAACGATTCATATTCGTAGTGACTGCCCTGAGCCTGCTAAACGTCACCAGTCACGCCCAACAAATCGAAAAAGAGGCTCCGAAAGGCTTTGACCAGGCACGGACGAGTATTGCCACCGGAAAACTCGACTCGGTTGCGTATCCGTCTAAAACCGTGGGTACTACCCGGAAAGCGTTGATTTATACCCCACCCGGTTATTCCAAAAAGAAAAAGTATCCTGTCCTCTATCTGCTCCACGGCATTGGGGGCGATGAAAAAGAATGGCTAAACGGTGGCAAACCCCAGGTTATTCTGGATAATCTATACGCTGAAAACAAACTCCAGCCGATGATCGTGGTGATGCCCAACGGCCGCGCCATGAAAGATGATCGGGCCATCGGTAACGTATTTGAGAAAGACAAGGTCGAAGCCTTTGCTACGTTTGAAAAAGATTTGCTTAATGATCTAATTCCGTTTATTGAAAAGAAGTACCCTACGCTGACTGACCGCGAACAACGCGCTATTGCCGGACTCTCGATGGGGGGCGGGCAGTCGCTGAATTTCGGGCTGGGGAATCTGGATAAGTTTGCATGGGTGGGCGGTTTCTCGTCAGCTCCCAATACCAAACGCCCCGAAGAACTGGTGCCCAACCCCGCCGACGCTAAACAAAAGCTGAAGCTGCTCTGGATTTCTTGTGGAGATGCCGATGGTTTGATTTCGTTCAGCAAGCGTACCCACGACTACCTCTACCAGAATGGGGTACCCCATATCTACTACGTCGAACCGGGCGGTCATGATTTCAAGGTCTGGAAAAACGGACTGTATATGTTCTCGCAGTTCCTGTTCAAGCCAGTCGATGTGGCCTCGCTGACCAAATACAGCGTATTGGGTACACCCGCAGCAACCAATGCCCGCAACGCCAAATACCCGCAGATTCTACCTGATAACCGCGTCGTGTTTCGCGTCAAAGCGCCCGATGCGCAAAAGGTGCAGGTCGACCTGGGCAAGAAATACGACATGGTGAAGGACACCAGCGGCTTTTGGACCGCCACCACCGATTCTATCAGTCGGGGCTTTCATTATTACTCGCTGCTGATCGATGGGGTAGCCATCGCCGACCCAGCCAGCGAAGCCTTTTACGGTATGGGCCGCATGGCCAGCGGCATTGAGATTCCAGACAAAGACGGGGCTTTTTACGCCATGAAAGATGTACCCCATGGCGATACTCGCATTAAGCGCTACCTCTCGAAAGCCTCGAATACATGGCGCGAAATGTACGTGTATACACCGCCCGGCTACGACAAAACGACAGAGAAATACCCGGTGCTGTATCTGCTGCACGGCGGTGGCGAAGATCAGCGGGGCTGGGCTACGCAGGGCAAAACGGACATGATACTCGACAACCTGATCGCCGAGAAAAAAGCAAAACCGATGGTAATCGTGATGCTCGACGGTAACGTGAGCGCCGGTGGCCTGGCGGGCTTCAACGAAAACGTGCTGAAGGCCTTTGAAAACGAATTGAAGCTGGCCGCCATTCCGGTTGTGGAAAGCAATTTCAGGGTAGAAACCGACGCTAAAAACCGGGCACTGGCGGGTTTGTCGATGGGTGGCTTACAGACGCTGTATGCAGGCATTAAAAACAACGATATGTTCTCGGCGCTGGGCGTGTTCAGCTCAGGCTGGTTCGCCAATAACCCTGCGCTGACCGACCCGCAATATGCCTTTATGAAGACCAACGTAGCGGCCATCAACACCAACCTGAAACCGCTGTGGATTTCGATGGGCGGCAAGGAAGATATCGCCTATCAAAATTGCCAGATCATGATGAAGAAATTCGATGAGATGGGCGTCAAGTACAGCTACAGCGAATACCCCGGCGGTCATACCTGGCCCGTCTGGCGGCATGACCTGTTTCAGTTTGCTCAGGTGCTTTTTAAATAGGTCGCTTCATTATAACCAGACTTAGTTCAAAACGATACAGCTCATGGTTCTTAAAAAACACCTTGTCGCCATCAGTGCCATTGCCCTGTTAAACGCATCCGTACCGGATAAGGCGTCGGCGCAAAATATCCCCTCGTTAAAAGAAACCTTCAAAAAGGATTTCGGCATCGGAACGGCGCTGAACAATGCCCAAATTGAGGAACGAGACCCGCAAATGACAGCTTTCATCGTACGTCAGTTTAATAGGGCGACGCCGGAGAACATCATGAAATCGGCGCTGATCCATCCGGGATGGGATACGTACAATTTTGAGATGGCGGACAAGCTGATTGCCTTTGGCAAAAAGCATAACATCAAGATCAACGGGCACACGCTGATCTGGCATAGCCAATTACCGTCGTTCATCCGGGGTATTCACAGCGCCGATTCCATCCGAGCCTTCTTTACCAACCACATAAAAACGGTAGCTGGTCGCTATGACGGAAAGGTGCTTTCGTGGGACGTGGTCAACGAAGCGCTGAATGAGGATGGAACGATGCGCAAATCAGTGTTTCTGCAATACCTCGGCGATAATTTCGTCACCGAAGCATTCCGACTGGCACAACAGGCCGCCCCCAAGACTGAGCTGTATTATAATGATTATAACAACGAACAACCTGCCAAACGAGCGGGCTGTCTTGAACTCATCAAAAAAGTTAAGGCCGCTGGGGTACGTATCGACGGGGTTGGTATTCAGGGCCACTGGCACGTTGGGAAAGTACCGCTGAAAGACATTGAGGAAAGCATTCTTCAATACGCGGCTTTGGGCGTAAAAGTCATGTTTACCGAACTGGATATTGAAGTGCTGCCCCGCAACTTCCAGGGAGCCGATGTAGGTCAGCGAATGACCGCTAACGCCGAGTCGAACCCCTACCCTACTGCTTTACCCGATAGCGTTCAGCAACAATTGGCCGCTGATTACGAAGCACTATTCAGGCTTTTTCTCAAGCATAAAGACAAAGTCACCCGCGTCACCTTCTGGGGTGTCAACGATGCTGATAGCTGGCTGAACAATTGGCCTATCCGGGGCCGCACCAGCTACCCGCTCTTGTTCGACCGGAACAACCAGCCCAAGCCTGCTTTTTACAACGTGATTGCGTTGAAGAAGTAAACCGCAGCGCGATCTATCCGTAAAGGTTGCTTTTCTGCCCTATGCCTTTCCAGCTACTATTCCGTCAAGCCTAAAGTAACGTAACAAAATCTGATGAACCATCTATACACAACACTAGCCCTGACAGCCTTAACCGGTTGCTCGCTGACGGCCCTCGCGCAAACCAGCGGAGGCAAAACCCCAATTTCCCAGCCCTTAGTATCGCATATCTATACGGCCGATCCATCAGCTCATGTCTTCAACGGTAAAATTTATATTTATCCCTCGCACGACATTGATGCGAAGGATGTCAAAGAGGATGACGAAGGTGGGCACTTTGCTATGCGTGACTACCATGTGCTGTCGATGGATAAGATTGGTGGGCCCGTTAAAGACAATGGCGTAGCGCTTGATATTAAAGACATCCCCTGGGCCGGGCGTCAGCTTTGGGCACCTGATGCTACAGTCAAGAATGGTACGTATTACCTTTATTTCCCGGTCAAGGACAAACAGGATATTTTTCGCATCGGCGTGGCAACCAGCAAAAGCCCAACGGGACCGTTTAAGGCCGAACCGGAGCCAATAAAGGGGAGCTATAGCATCGACCCTACTGTATTTCAGGATACTGATGGCAAAGCGTATCTCTACTTCGGAGGTATCTGGGGCGGTCAGTTGCAGCGATGGAGTGACAATCAGTACGATCCGAAAGGAGCGTTGAAGCAGAAAGATGAAGTAGCTTACTTACCCCGCGTAGCCCGGTTGAGTGCCGACATGAAAAGCTTCACCGAGCCGGTTCGAGAGGTGCAGATTCTAGATGAGAACGGAAAACCCTTTTTAGAAAAGGACAACGACAAACGGTTTTTCGAAGCCGCCTGGCTCCATACGTACAATGGCAAGTATTACTTCTCGTATTCGACGGGCGATACGCATAACCTTTGCTACGCTATAGGCGACAACCCGTACGGCCCTTTTACCTACAAAGGCATTGTGCTGAAACCCGTTCTCGGCTGGACGAATCACCATTCCATCGTGCAGGTGGGAAACAAATGGTATCTGTTCTACCACGATGTACAACTCTCGGGAAAGACCCACCTCCGGAATGTGAAAGTAACCGAACTGACCTATAATCCAGACGGCACAATTAAACCGATTGACGCCTACAAGTAATCATGGGTTGAAGAGGTATTTTTTTATTATGGTAGGACTGATGCAGCCGTAAAAGAGAAGCGGGGTGGTCCTTGCCATTGTACTGGCGACAAACGTCGGTATGGCTGTCGTGCATGCATTCCTGCGTCGGCCCGATACTACACGCTTGGCTCGCTAACTTATCCGCCGGGTTTTTAAAGCGACTACCCACTCTGTATGCTGACAGTGTGAGCAACTAACCGAGACCTGCGAAAGCAGTGTTTCTACCTGACCACAAAAGCTACAAGCGTATATACCTGCCTGAGCACTGTACACTGATTTCTGACAGAATAATTCAGGTAAAATTGGCAAGCCCGGTTTTACCTGCTCATCCTCATAGAAAAACAGACTCACGTTGCCACTCGACTCTAAATAGGCTCTGCGTACCTGCCCCAGATGTTCGATACCGCGTTCGCGCAATTCCATAAAAAACTCATCCTGGCCCAGTTGTTCTTTCTTGAACTCATCAATGGCAAACTGCCCATCTTCAATTAACAGAATGGTTTTGCCTTCGATCCAATCCGAAGCCCTGGTGGACGTAGCAGCCCAGCGAGTCAAGATCCTGTATACAAGGACCACTACGCTAAAAACAAGCAAGGCAGGTAACAAGCCGACATCATGATAAAACATCGGATCACCAGCGGCAGACCCCAAACCCACGATCAGCACTAAATCCACGACGGTTAGCTGGCGGACGGTTGTTTTTCCCGTGGCCCGCAGGCTAATGAAAATAACCGTAAACATAATCAGTGTTCTGACCCCCACCTCTACCAGGAAGTGTCCAGGCAGTTCACCCAACAAAATGCGATGCCAATCGGTAAGTTCGTAGTCTTTCATTCAGTAGATAGAAGCTTATTAGTTTAATTCAGATGCAGGTTGGCTGGCCATTTTGGAAGAGGCCGCCTATCCATCAAGTCTGTATTGACTTCATTATAGTTATCCAACTCCGTCTTTTGCGATGTGTTCAGCCGGCCCCTGACGGCAGGTAGTACGACAGTAAAAAGGCAAGTTTTTAAACTTACTGTATACTATATGATTAACTATTTAAATAACGCTTAATTTGTTGGAATATAGAGCAACCGATTTGCTGGTTTATCAACTTTTCATCAATCAATACCAGTTGCTTAAAATTATCCTGTTGCTTGTATTCATTCCGGTGATGGCATATGCCCAAACCGCAGATGCGCTAAAGGATCATTCTACAGCGCAAATTAAAAGCTATGCCCTGCTGATCGACCAGGGCTATACCCTTGATCAAGTTCGTACTGATACCATTCTCCGCTTTGTGCCGGATGATTCCCTCCGGCCAGTCGAGGCAACGTATTACTGGCTAAAAGTGGTCATAGCTAATTCAGCTCACTATGACGAATTCTACAATGTATCGGTCCAACCTTCTCTAAATAATACCCTGTATTATTTCAACCAGAATACGCAGCGTTGGATTTCTCAGCAGGGAGGGGCCTATGCACCCAACATGGGCCGTCGCAATCGGAACCTGATGACTTTTGCCGCTCAGGGTCACGCTGAAACCATACTATATATACATGTCGACGTACGCTACCCATCCACCAAGGCCATCAAACCAGTAATAAGCCTTGAGAAACAAGCTACTACTGACCGGAATGACCAATTTATGCTCATTATCTGGATTGCATCAATGTCGGTATTGTTCCTATTCTTTCTGAACAACTTAATTATCTATTTTAATTTCAAACATAAAATCGTTCTTTTTTATCTACTTGTGCAGATAGGCGGAATGATCTATTTGACGGACTATAAACAGTTTTTCCAAGTTCTTTTTCCGTGCCCGGTCTTCACAATCGGATTGCTGCCCAATGGCCACCTTATCTATTATGACCTGGGTAATTTATTGCAGCATCTTAGTATTATGCTCATCTTATTTGGTCTGGTGCAACTGACCCGCACCTACTTAGATACGTCTACTACGTTACCCCGATTGGATTTCATGCTCAGGTATGGGTTATACACCTATGGTGTATTTTCTTTTATTCTGTTGGTCATTAACAGCTGTCTGGTTTATCTGGAATCCCATACGTTATGGTATCATAACATTTTGGCGCTCTTTTTGATCGCTTGTATTATTTGGACTTGCATCATTGGCTATATGCGCAGGTTACCGGCAGCCAGTCCTTTTTTATTGGCGACGATTCTACCTCTACTCTTTATACTGGCCACCACTTTGTTTCACGTATTTGTGAGCTTTAACAAAGCTGAAAGTACGTTATTACCTGATCTGGCTATTATCACACAAGCGCTCACATTCTCAATACCGTTGGTAGCCCGAACGAAATTAATTCAGCAGGAACTAACGACCAGGGACGCCGAAGCTCTGCAGCACCAGTTCGATATGCGGGAAATGGAATTGAGCTACCAACTCACCGAACTGGAAAACCAAAAAATCAATGCCAATATCCGACACGAAAAAACCAAAAACGAATTGCTACAGCAACAGCTGGAGACCAACCAACGGGAGCTGGCTTCTACGACCCTGTATTTGGTTCAGAAAAACGAGTTGCTTGCTGATCTTAAAGCACGATTAGTGAAGCTGACCAACCGGCATCCAACAGTCAGCCAGCAAGAGCTGAAAGGCATCGAGTCAATCCTACAAAGCGATCAGTATCTGGATGCCGACTGGGGAAAATTTAAAATCCATTTTGAACAAGTGCACCCTGATTTTTTTGATAATCTGCTAGCTAAACACCCGTCTCTGACTAAGCATGAGGTTCGGCTCTACGCCTATTTTCATATCAATCTCTCGACGAAAGAAATTGCCGCCTTGCTTAATATTGATCCGGCCAGCGTACGACGGGCAAAAACCCGGTTGTATAAGAAAATGGCGGTTAGCGAACCTGATATACCCCACTGAATGATCCGGCTCAGTTCGCTACAAGCCTACCTTACCCTGCTTACCTGAAGCTGATTGCCAATTTATCTTCCTTTTAGTCAGCACATTACGTGAGGTGTACACACTTTGTCTATGCTTGATTTTTGGTGATAGCAGGAAATTAGGAGTGCTTTACACAGTAATTCTACTTCTAGACTAACTCAACCAGACCTTGACAAAAATGCTCCCTTTCGTTTTAACTTCTTTATTAGTGACCCATCTGTGGGTCTGCCGATCGCTCTTCTGTACTTGGCTAGCTGGTAAGCTGATAGTTGGGTTATGGCTTGGACGGTCAGAAAGGAACTCTGCCGTCTACCTGGGCGATACCGTTATGACAGTGTCAATACGTAGCTGCCCCTGTGTCGGCCTGACGGTTTCCAGCCTACCGGTACATGCCGAGCCAATCGCCACAACTACTGGTAATATGAGTTGATTTACGATAAGCCACAAACGAAGAAAATCGATGAGACTGATAAAAGTAACTATACCCTTCCTGCTTCTATTAGTGATGCCGGTATTTCCTTCCAATGGCATTACCAGAACTCCACATAGAGCGTTTTTATCCGACCAAGTCTGGGCTATAAATGAACGATTGACCAAACTCGAAACCGTTCGATTAACTACGTATAAGGGAGAAAAGAGCAATTTGGAGTGGGATGAATGGCTATTCATCGTTGAGCGGCAGTAAGCTGCTGGCAGCGTTTCCAAAAGATAGGGATTTTTCGGATCAAGGTCATACTAAACCGAATAACAGTCGCTATAGCCTTACCAGAAGCCAACCGATCATTAAGCTGTCGGCACGTTGTCCGTTTTATTTTCGAGTTATACACACTTTATCTACGCGCGATTTTAGTCCGATTCAATTTACCGACACCGTAAGCAACCTATCAGGGCTCTTCGCGTATACATTGTCTAACGTACTAAGGTCTCTCCTAACAGGCAGTGCTACGTTTAGCCCGCTGGTGACTACTCCCGATTTATCATTAGGACAGCCCGGTATCGCTTCACATCCAGTACGTGCAGTACTGGATGTGAAAGCCGTATCCACCATTCTCTGTTCTCCGCCAACCGAAACGCCCTGCATTCACTTACAACAGCTCTTTGATTGGCAACCCCGCCGAACATTGGCCGAATCGTACAAGGATGCCCGTGCCTGAATAGTCAACTTTGCGTCCGGCTTACAAACGGCCCAATCGAACGACCGTGACACATCGGGCATTATCTTATTTTTATGCGACTACTGACTACCTGTTTATTGATGAACTTGTGCTTACCGGCGTTTAGCCAGGTTAATGAAGCGGATACTACACGCTGGCAATACCGAATTACGGCGACTGTCCTCATTCTGGGCGGTAACGTGAATGATTTTATTGGCTCCTCCCGGGCAGAGCTAGCCCATAATGGACCGCAGTGGGGATTTTTTTCGGGCACCTCGTACACCTATAAAACCGGGACCATGACGTAACAACCAACGATGTCACCTCCCGTAACATTCTTTCGTACGGCCAAAGACGACGATTCTATCCTTTTGTGATCGTATCGATGGCAAAAAGTTTACGACGGGGAATCGACGCTCAGTATCAGGTAGGGCCTGACGTTGCATACCGGGTATTCGGTACTCAGCAGAGTTACTCACGATTGGGCAGCGCCGTTCTGTATGAGCGTAGTAAATATGCAGGTAACCGCTTTGAAAACTACGACGGGACCAGCGATATAATTAGCAGAGAACGATTGCAGGTGTTTGCGGCTGGCACCCAGACGCTGCCGGGCGATCGAATGCGGCTGGTCTATGAAGTGGCCTGGCAACCGGCGTTTCAGAGCCACAACCTTCGCGTAAATGCGCTGGCTGGCGCTGAGGTCCCGCTTGGACGGTACGTAGCGTTGCGGGGTAATCTGGAGTACGTCTATGAGAATGTGGTGCTGGTGGACAAGTCTAGCTATGATTTCTTGCTCACTTTCGGCATAACGGTTACCAACATCTTCAAAAGCAAGAAAGAAGCCGATATTGATGAGGACTAAAACCCAATCCAGGGAAGAATATGATTTACTGATGTATCCTGCTATATAGGTATGGCAGGATACATCAAAAACTAGTTAGGCGTTGACCCGGCCAGGAACTGCCCAACATGTGCAGGCCATAGACCGCCTGTTTCTATTTCACCAATGGCATGGCATCGAGCACACGACGGGCTTCGGCTTCACTTTTAGCATTGATAAAGTAAACCGCTGGCTGAATGCCTTCCGCATTGGCCGCGGAAGACCGTAAATCGATATATCCCTTCTCGCTGAAGCCTGATATTAAGGTTCATCTGTTCACCCAGAACGGCACGATCCAGGCTATCCCGGTTGACCAGGAAAGCCCAGATAACGGCATACGTTTCAGTCCCTGCAGCTGAAATCGTCAAGGCTTTATCACTACGTCCAAATACAGGTTGACCAACCAGTTGCAGCGAATAATTCGCCAGATTCGTTTTGACTACATCCGTTGTATCAAGGGCCTGATGGGCTTGGGCTTCGGTCAGGCCTTTCAGGAAAAACCCAATCAGGACCAGGGGTTGTCCATCGGCAAACTTCCCTTTCTGATTGTAATAAATATTTTCGACAATGCCTTTACGCCAGAGGCCCATTAATTGTTTTTGCTGGTTGGGCACATAAGCCATTGCTTTGTTCCGATCGGTCGTTGCCCAGGACGTTAGCACGAAAAAGTTCGACGGTTTCTCTGTTTGGGCTACGGTATCCGGTATAACGGCTGTGGTATCGGTCTGAGCCTGATCCGATTTTTGCGTAGTACTCTGGCAAGCGCCTAATCCAAAAAAGCTCGCCAGTATAAATAATGTTCGCATAATAATAGGTCCCTTTAGCGTTCTGCTTCTGGTTTTCGAGGTAGAGTTTTATGCCTCTCAAATCGATACCAGATGTTAGTAAACCCTGTAGAGTTAACCGCAAAACTAAAGAGCCTTTATTGCTGAAAATTGTAAAATTCAGCTATTCAATAGACCAGCAATACGTATGAGTTTTTCCCGAAACTTGAAAAAACTGTAAACTTTCGAAATACAAGCTACTTTTTTCAGGACTCTTAATTTTCATTCCTCTGCTACGTTGTATGTACGTTTACAACCATTGGTAAGGCAACATAGACGTATAATTCTACGTCGATTTGCGCATTATACATTCGATATTCAAGGGCGCTCTCGTCCATTTTTACTGTCAAATTGCTCAGGCTTATTTTCCAACACACCCCTATATTCTCCTCTATAAAAACAGCCAGCCCCCAAAAGGAGCTGGCTGTAACAGAAATAGTTGTTATTACTATTTCTTAGCAAGCGAGAAAGAGAGTAATCTGGTTCACCGGCCAAACCACTCGTCTTTCTCTATTTCGGTATCAAAAGCGATGAAGAAAAAGATTGCCCGAACGTATTAATTAGATGTGGTAAGTGGGTAAAAGTAACAGGAAGAAAACATTTTTTTTAACGCCACATCGAACATATGCTAGAAAATAATCAACTAAATTGATCCTGGTGATATAAGCCAATCTTCTTTGTTACTTCTCACTTTATTCTCGTCTACAGGGTGGTCCAATTAACTTAGATCGCGACCAACAGTATTAAATAAGACGATGAAA
This sequence comes from Spirosoma jeollabukense, assembly GCF_054777855.1. Taxonomy (NCBI): domain Bacteria; kingdom Pseudomonadati; phylum Bacteroidota; class Cytophagia; order Cytophagales; family Cytophagaceae; genus Spirosoma; species Spirosoma jeollabukense. The sequence continues at coordinate 21,722 of NZ_BAAHAD010000009.1, read as the reverse complement.
AAAGTAAGTTTACTGCTGTTCATAGCAGCAATGAGTACAGTAGGTGTAAATGCACAAAGTAGTACGTTACTGTTCTACGGAAATGTAGGCTTCGATTCTCAAAAAGTTAATGGGGTCACTTACAATAGTTATTCCTTTGCACCCGGCGTTGGTTATCAATGGAACGACCACTGGACGGCTGGGGTAAATCTAAATTTGAACGGGGCAAAGGATACGGATAAATCATCCAATGTATCCGTAGGTCCATTCATTCGATATACCCAACCGCTGGCCGGCATATTTGCCATCTATGGCCAGTTCAATGCCAATTATTTATCCGGAGAAACCACCAACACGACCTCTTATACAGGTTTCCAGGGAACGCTCTTTCCCGCCATCGGAGTGAACCTGAAAAATAGTTTCGCACTCAATTTCACATTCGGATCGCTCAGCTTCAGCTCGCAGAAATTTGCGGGCATCCCCGAATCAGCTACCAGTTTTCACGTAGCGTTTGGGAGTGGTGCAGGTTTTGGAATTTCAAAGAACTTCGGCCTTAAAAAGTAACCTTCGTGATACCACATCACGAGTAAATCAACTTCTTCCTTGAAAAAAATCTGGCCGAGCTCATCGGTACCTTTTCGCTGGTCCTGTTTGGTTGCGGAGCCGCAGGCATATCCGGCATTACATCAACCGGTCCGGTTGGTATTGGCTTGCTGGGCATTTCGTTGGCGTTTGGCCTATCGGTGGTGGTTATGGTCTACGCCATTGGCCCCATTTCGGGCTGTCATATTAATCCAGCGATCACGGTTGCGATGCTGGTCGCGGGTAAAATTAAACCCGGTCAAGCAGTCGGCTATATTAGCGCGCAATTTATAGGAGCAATCCTGGCTGCCGGGGTTTTGTATGTTATCCAGGCTGGAGCACCTGGTTTTATGATGACGGAATGGGCTTTAGGCTCCAATGGCTGGGGGCCGGGGTATTTGGGCGCTTACAGTATGAAATCTGCGTTTATCACGGAAACAGTCCTGACGTTTTTATTCATTCTGGTCATTTTCAAGACAACGGCTAGCTGGGCTAATCCGACCATGGCGGGGTTAGCAATTGGTCTGACTCTAGTACTAATTCACTTGGTTGCGATTCCCATTACCGGTACGTCCGTCAATCCGGCCCGTAGCCTCGGACCCGCTCTTTTTGCTGGGGGCAAAGCGATGGAGCAACTGTGGTTATTTTTGATCGCGCCAGTTCTGGGTGGCATTCTGGCCGCAATCGTCTGGAAAGGAATCTTTGAAAACGCCGTTGAGGTCAATAAGAAATAACGGCGATCAGCAACGCGCTACTAAACGTTGCTGATCGCTTTTTATACGTGTGATTCGACGGTTTAGCCTCCCAGGCTTCGGTTGATTGATACTACGATTAACGAGCAGTTAATAGCTGCCACCATTGTGGTGGCGGGTACCCAAACAGGAACTGTCACGAATGCTTATGATTATTTTTCACTTTCACTGACCTTGCCAGCCTCACCCATCACGTTGCGGATGAGTTATACGGGGTATACCACAATCATCCCGCAGGTGGACCTCAGCAAATAGAACGTCAACCTGGAAAACATAAAATTGAAGGCGGCTGGCATACTAATCAAGGAGGTCGTGGTGAGTGCTTCAACGGACAAGCTACGTAATCACATCAACAGTACACAGATGAGTATCATTGATCTACCCATGAGCCTACTCAAAAAGGTACCATCCATTGCTGGAGAGGGAATGCAACAAGATCACTTCGGTGGAATCATCTATTTAAAGATCCCCGTCTGTTCTCAAACTTCAGCGGGCAGTATACCCGGTTTCGCTACCATATAGCGGCCAATGTAGGCAATAATTCGCTACTCATTGCCTCCTCGATTCGCGATTGGGGCGGCAAAGCTAATTTTAGTTTCAGCCCGGATCCCCGCAATAACCTACACTTCGGAGCTCCGTTCACTAATTACTATTTCAACGCCAATATTGTCAGTACGACAGGTGAAATTTCGGAGGCCCTCAAATCACAGCCCGGTACCCAGATCAACACGATTGAATTCGCTCCGTACGCCAACAATGATCGGCAATGGGGCCATTGCTGGCAAGTTAACACCGGACTTCAATATTCGAATCTTTTTGTACAGAACAACCTATACACCAATCTGGAACCTCGACTAGCGGGCCGTTACCTGATCAACGAACGCCACTCCTTTAAACTGTTGTATGCCCGAATGGCTCAGTACATGCACCTGGTGGCTAGTTCGTCAATAGCCCTGCCCACTGATTTATGCTATCCAGCCACGGCCCGCGTGAAGCCGGGCCTATCTGATCAGGTCAGTGCCGGGTATTATTATGGGTCATACACCCTGGTGTTAGCAAATACGTCGAGCTGGCTGGCTGAAGATTAAAGTCTGCTAGGATGTCTTGTTCTGATTTTATTTGGAGGTCTAACTGAATGATTTTACTCTCTCCTAACGGCAGCACAATCCCCATATCAACAGGACATTACGAGCTCCTAATCTATTCTAGCACAAGCTTTTGGTAGGCAATATTATTTAAGTATATCAAAATAGCCTATAGGGATAGCATAATTTTAAAAATACTACAATCAATTGACCCTATCAGTCAATTAGCTGAGGCATCTTGTCTTCCTGGTTTCATCATTTCAGGTCTTTCATTGATTGTTCGTTGTTTAGCAACGGTTGAAACCCCCTCTTTTTACTGGAATACCATCTGTTTGTACCGCTTTTTTAAGGCCTTCTCCTGGTAGGTTTGTTTCGACAAAAGCCGGAAGTCAAACTTCATCAAGTTCTTGAGTCCCAATCCGGTAAATCAATCAATTCAACCATATATAAGCGATGAATAACGCACTCAACCTAATACCACCTTGATTCTATCTGTTTTACAAAACCTATATTCAAATCAACCAATTCTTAATTCTCAACAACCATGTGGACAATTAATCGCGCCGTTTTATGCGCATCACTTAGTATTGCCATACTTCTTTCAACAGCCCGGAACGTTTCGGCTCAGGCATCGGCTACCGGAGTAAAAAATGTAGTATTGGTTCACGGAACGTGGGCTGATGGCTCAAGTTGGTCTAAGGTAATTCCATTACTAGAAGCTAAGGGATTTAACGTAATAGCCGTACAAAATCCACTTACCTCCCTGGGTGACGATGTGGCGGCTACTAAACGAGCCATCGAATTAATGAAGGGGCCAGTTTTATTAGTGGGTCATTCCTGGGGGGGCGTAGTCATTACCGAAGCGGGTAACCATGATAAGGTGGCTGGGCTTGTTTACGTAGCTGCCGCTGCTCCTGATGAAGGGCAGTCTTTTCTGGAACTGGTACAGACCGCAGCCTCTACACCGGGCAATGACGAAATAAAACCGGATGCCTATGGGTTTGTCAGCATGTCGCCCAAAGGAATTAATGAAGATTTTGCGCAGGATTTACCCCAATCTGAACGGAAGTTACTGGTGGCAACGCAGGGACCACAAGCGTTCACGGCATTAAAAGAAAAAATCACTAAAGCAGCCTGGAAAAATAAACCTTCCTGGTATGTCGTGGCGGCTAATGACCGAATGATTAATCCGGATCTGGAACGAACGCTGGCCAAAAAACTCAAGGCTACTACCATTGAACTCAAATCCAGCCATGTTGCCATGCTGGCGCAGCCGGATAAAGTGGCTGCGTTTATTTTAGAAGCGGCCAGCAAAGTAAAGCCGATGTAAATAATGACCGGGCGCCCACTTTTAGTATTGATTGAATTAGCTTAAGAGTGGGAGATCCGGTTGAGCTTTTACGAAGAATCTGCTCATAGATTACTGTAGTTGACTATGTACCAAAGACATACTACCATTTTACTGACAGACGATGATGACGATGATCGTTATTTTCTGCGTCAGGCGATTGAGCGGATCATCGACGATTCGGCTGTTTTGGAGGCCAAAAATGGTGAAGAAGCGCTAGCTCTGCTGCAAACAAATTTTATTCAATTAGTCATCCTGGATATGAACATGCCCGGATTAAATGGCCTGGAAACGCTGGTATTCATTCGGGCGCAAAATCAACTATTTTCTACGCCGGTTGTCATGCTCTCAACCAGTGACCAGCCAGAGCTAATAACATCAGCCTATGCGAAAGGAATAAATTCCTTTATCAAAAAACCAATGCAGGTAGGCGAATATGACCGGATTGCCGACGCCATAAAAACCTGCTTTCTTTCGCTTCCGGTAAGCTGAACGCTTAACTATCTTGCACAATAACTAACTCTTAATCAGAAGATTTACTGAGGTAAGTAAATCCGCAATGGATACAAATAATGACAACTCATCAACCAGGTATGGACAACCGTATTTTAGGCCTTCATCACATCACGGCTATCGCAAACAACGCGCAGCGCAACTACGATTTTTATACGCACGTGCTGGGACTTCGGATGGTGAAAAAGACTGTCAACTTTGATGACCCCACTACGTATCATTTTTACTACGGCAACGAAAATGGAACCCCCGGTACCATTCTTACCTTTTTCCCCTGGGAAGGTATTGGCCCCGGTAGAAGCGGTGTCGGTATGGCAACTGAAATTGGTTATTCCGTACCGACTGGAAGCCTGGATAACTGGGCGGGGCGATTTAGAGAGTTTGGCGTGTCTATGGGTGAACAAGCGGAGCGCTTTGGGGAAACGTATTTACCTTTTACTGATCCCGATGGATTGGCGATTGCCCTGATTCAGCATTCGGATGAGCGACCCGCCTGGGAAACCGCCGATATCAAGCAAGACATGGCGACCCAGGGATTTCATAGCGTAACGTTAAGCCTGCAAAAAATTGAGGCCACTGCCCATGTGCTGACCGACATTTTTGGGTATACGCTACAAGCGCAGGAGGCTAATCGCTACCGGTTCGTGACCGATGCCATTGCTACGGCATCAATAGTCGATTTGTTGGAAGAACCAGCCGGCATGACAGGCAAAAATGCCGCTGGCACTAATCATCACGTAGCCTTCCGGGTCGCCAATGAGACTATCCAGATGGAATTCCGGGAGAAGATCCTGAGCAAAGGATTACAGATAACCCCGAAAATTGATCGGGATTATTTCTTTTCACTCTATTTCCGCGAACCAGGTGGCGTTCTGTTTGAAATCGCAACCGACAATCCCGGCTTCACCGTCGATGAGCCTCTACAGGAATTGGGCAGCCATCTAAAACTCCCGAAGCAGTACGAACCCTCCAGAGCGCGTATTGAAAAAACACTTCCTGTATTGGCCTCATAATAAGCATACACCAGGCATCCGACTGCTGCGAGTTACGTTAAACCCACCCATTCACTAATCTTCAGTAACCAGACTAACTGATCTTTAATAAATACACCACATGGCTACAATAGCTTTGTATGGATTTGGCCGCATCGGGCGGCAGTTCCTGCGTATAGGCTTACAGCAAAACCTGTTTGTTCCAGTGGCCGTTGCCGACATTCGGGACGAGCCGACCCTGGCTGCACTGTTTGCTGTCGACACCAATTACGGTCGATGGCCGAAACCTGTTTCCGGAAGCGATGGCAAGCTAACAATAGGCGAACAGACAATTCCTTATATCAATTCGTTGAAAGAAGTACCTGATTGGGGTTCGCTTGGTGTTGATTTAGTTGTGGACTGCACAGGTCGGGCAACAACCCGTGCCGGAGCGCAGGTACACCTTGACCGAGGGGCTAAGTACGTGCTCATCAGCGCGCCCAGCAAAACCCTGGCCGATTGTGACGCCGTACTCCTGAAAGGCATCAATCTGGACACATTCAATCCAGTTAACCATCACATTATCAGCATGGGTAGCTGCACAACAAATGCGCTGGCAGCAGTGGTCAATGTGATTCAGGAAAATTTTGGTATCCAGTACGGCCTTTTTTCGACGGTACACTCGTATACCAATACCCAGTCTATAACAGACCAGCCGATGAAAGATCGTCGTGACTCCTGGGCTGCGGCCGAGAATATAATTCCTTCGTCGTCGGGAGCGGCCAGGGCTTTGCAATTTATTTGGAAGGACCTGAAAATTACGGGCAAAGCGTACCGCGTCCCGACGCGCACGGGCAGTATTGCCGAACTGAATTTAATCACTAAAAAAGATTGCACGGTACAGGAAGTCAATGATGCATTCCGAAAAGCCGCTGCTGAAGGCCCGCTTAAAGGGGTCATGGATGTACTGGAGGGTGAGTGGGCCTCGTCCCGAATTGTAGCCGACCCGCATTCATCCATTATTGATTTACCCCTGACAGCCAGAGAAGGTAATCTACTGTCGGTAGCGGCCTGGTATGATAACGAATGGGGATTTTCGAATCGCCTGGCTGAAGTTGCCACATTTCTGGCTGAACGAATCTGATCAACTTATAAAACTATCATTCATGAAAACAAGTATCGGTATTTCGCCCGAGAATCGGGAAGTCGTTGCCCATACGCTAGCCAAACTGCTGGCCGATGAGTTTGTCCTTTACACAAAAACGCTGAACGCCCACTGGAATCTGGAGGGCATAGACTTCCATTCGGTACACCTCTACTTTGAGGACTTGTACAACCAGTCGGCCGCGATGGTCGATGAAGTAGCGGAGCGTATCCGGCAGTTAGGTCATTACGCCCCGGCTACGCTAAAAAACTTTCTTCAACTCACTCACCTGACCGAGCAGGACGAAGATGGGAACGATAGCCATAGCCTGATCAGAAAATTGCTGAGTGACCATGAGAGTATCATCGAATTTATTCGCGCCAATATCAACGAATTCGAGGAGGCCCATCAGGACGCCGGGACAAGTGATTTTGTGACAGGAATAATGGAAAAGCACGAAAAAATAGCCTGGATGTTACGGGCACACCTAAAGTAAACTGAATTCGACGATTCACATAACAAACGAACGTATCCAATGAAACCAACGGCAACTAGTTCATCGGGTAACAACAATCCATTCGACCCGAACACTTACCTGGTCGTTCCGGCTAAAACGTTTGAGGACCTGCAAATCGGCGATGTGTTTCGCGCTCCGAGCCGTACTTTGACGGACGCCCATGCGTCAGCTTTTCAAACAGTCTCCTGCGACAATCATCCCGTTCACTACGATGTCGAATGGGCACGCAGCCATGGACATACTGCACCGGTTGTTCACGGACTTCAGGTGCTGGCCTTTACGGCGCCGGGTGCTACGTTGTTTCCACACTACATCGGTGAAGTATTCATCAGCTTCAGTGAGGTATCCTGCCAGTTTTTGCTAGAAGTACATTCCGGGGATACCCTGTACCCGTCTCTGGAAATTATAGACCTCATTACGCAGGGCGAAACGGGCATTGTCGTAACGGCTGCAACCGTTTATAATCAGCGAGGTGAGCTTGTGCTTTCTGGGCAACATAAGTACCTGCTGCGAACCGGTACCAATAGAATGAAGCAATAACTCTAGTGCCTACCTCCAAATATAATGGACTCTCCAATTTATTTGGAGGTGGCTTAAATCGCGAAAAATTCCAAATGGATTGACAATCAGTAGATTAATTTAAAATACTTGATTGTTCAGTACTATTTTGAGTTTGGCATTTTATTGGCAAAGTTGTTCGAAGTGGTTAAGTCAATATATCCATCCAGAACACTTCCCAGTATGAAACGCAACATGCAGCATGAACTCTTGAAGGTTCAGGTAGTAGAAACGAACCAATGGCCTTACCCAGTTCATAACCACAACCACTTTGAACTCATCCTGATCCGAACCGGCAGTGGGCAGCATATAATTAATGGCAATCGATTCGCTTATCAGGCCGGCGATATATTCTTTCTGGGACATTTAGACAGCCATTATTTTTTAATTGATAAAATGACCTGTTTTTACTGTCTTTCCTTCACTGAACTTTACATGACTGGATTGACGACGCCCGGGACAGACGGCTGGCAACAAATCAAAGAGCGCGCACTTACGACCAGTCATCGACTCGTGGGTAGTATCGTTACAGACCGCATCGAGCAACAAAATCTGAATGCGTTGGTCGACATCCTGTTAACGGAACAGAAAAACCACCGACCATTGATTTCGAACCAAATCGTAGAGGCCCTAATGAAAACGATTCTGAGCTTGGTTGAGCGTCAACTTGCTCAACATCAGGGATTAACTTCGTCCACTGTTAGCGCGGCTTCACTGATGCAGCGAATTGGCATGTACATCTGCCAGCATATAACCATGCCGGATCACCTGCGCATGGAGAAAATGGCCGATGTGTTCAATTATTCCCAAAGCCACCTGAGCGCTCTATTCAAACAACAGGCGGGCGAATCCATCAATCAGTACATCATTCGGTATAAACTTCAATTGGTAGAAACAAGGCTACGGTTGAGTAGCATGACAATTTCGCAGATAGCAGACGAATTTGGGTTTACTGATATATGCCACCTTAATAAGCTTTTCAAACGGTATTACCAGACGACGCCTACGGAGTACCGACGAAGTTTGCTTGTTCCTACTCGCGTAAGAAACGCATTTTTACAGCCTTCCTTAAATTAACTACCAGGGCTACGCATTTACAACGTCGGACACGCCAACTTTTTCTTCAGAAAACGTCAGGCTCACCTGCACCCCATTTAGCTGGCTGATTTGCAATTTGCCTCCAAGTTGTTTACTCAGCCCCCGAATCAGGCTCATACCCAATGTTCGACTTCGGCTCGGGTTCAGATCGGGGGGTAGGCCAACACCATTATCACCAATGGTGAGTCGATACGTTCGTTTAGCCACTTCGGCAAGTTCAACGTAGAGGCTGCCCTGCTGATTGGCGGGGAAAGCATATTTTAGGGAGTTGGTCACGACTTCGTTCAGAATGAGGCCCAGTGGCACTGCCAGAATAACATCCAGATTGATGGCGGTAAGGGACATTCGCTTGGTAACGGAATCCTGGCAGGCAAACGTAACCAGTAGATAATCGACGATTTCGTCAATATACTCGGCCATTGGAATCGTCGATAACCGGTCCGATTGGTAGAGCTTCTGATGGATCAGGGCCATAACATGAACCCGGCTCTGGCTCTCGCGGATAGCGGACAGGGCCGCTTTATCTTTTAGATAAACGCCCTGGGAGTGTAGCAAGCTACTGATTATCTGAAGGTTGTTTTTTACCCGGTGGTGGATCTCTTTAAGCATCCACTCTTTTTCTTCCAACAACCCTTCTTTCTCATCGAGCAGGTTGTCTTTGTCATCAATAAGGATTTCCTTCTCATCCAGGATACGCTGAAGGGATTCATTTTTTTGATTGATCTCCAGCTGCTTGGCTTCCAGAAGTTGGTTACTCCGCTGCTTTAATCGGTACTGATTAAAGCTGACACCTAATAAACCCAGGAGCAGGACGGTTCCCGCCAGTATTCCATTACGTGTTGTTTTTTCTTTTTCCAGTTCATTCCGCTGCTGTTGAATCTGCTGTACCTTTTTAGCGGTTGCATACTTAACCTCCAACTCCGCAAACTGCCGACTTTTCACTTCATTAAAAATTGAATCATTTAACGCTTTGTGTTGGCGAAAATGGCGAATGGCCGACAGGTAGTTTCCCTCCGTAGAATCAACTTTAAATAACATAAAGTGAATGTCCTTTACGGTTGATGGGGCATTTTTCTGGGGCGAGAAGGCGAGGGCTTTTCGTAAATAAAAGCCTGCTTTTTTCAAATCCTTACGTTTTAAATAAAATTCTCCGACTTCTTTGGGCGCTTTTTGGGCCATTTCGAAGTCATTACCCGACTGGCTGTACCAGGCAATTGCTTCCAGGTAATATTTCTCGGCCAGCGCATAATTTTTCAAATCGTTATAACAATACGCGAATATTTGCGCAATGCATCCTTTTTGAATATTCGTAACAGGCTGAATTTCAGTAACAAGGTTGTTGATTAACCGAAGGGCCTCCTGTGTTTTATGATGCCCAATTAAATCCTGCACAATAAAACTAGCTGCATAATACAGCGAATAATTCGGTAGTTTTTCCTGTCGCCATTGCTGAAGTGTTTTCTTAAACCAGTACGTACTTTGATCGGGTTTACCCAGTTCCATGTATACCTCGGCAATCGTCCCGTAAAAGCTGGCAGCCGCTAAAGTGTCCTGGGTCCTGTTCATACTTTCCAGGGATTGCAGTGCGTAATAAAGGCCTTTCTCGAAATTTCCCTTTAATCGACTAACACTGGCTAACCAGCTATAGGTGTAATGAAGCTTAGTATAGTTGATCGCTTTATACCGTTTCAACACATCCAGAAACTCGTTTTCTGCCAGATCCAGCTCGCCCAGATCGGCATGGAGACCGGCAATGTGCTCGTACATCTGAATTTCTTTTTCCGGATTTCTGAGTGCTTTGTACAGCGATGCGGCTTGACGAAATCCAGCAATAGCTTTAGGATAATTTCGGGTGATATACCGCTGAGCAGTGGCGAATCTGTATAGGGCGTCGGCTTCGGTTTCTTTATCACCCGTTCGATGGCAGTCTGAAATGAGTTTAGAAAAAACAGCCTCGGCAAGCCGGACATTTCCCCGCTCCATATAGGCAATAACCAATATACTTTCGGCCTGGTGTTTTTCTTTTGAAACATGCAGCCTGTTGCTTAACTCTTCTGCCTGATGTAAATAAAGCAGCGCACTGTCCAGGTCAATTTTAGCCTCCCCCGCTTTATATACGTGAAATTTTCCTAAGTTAATCAGTGTAGAAATGCGGGCTGTATCGAGCTCACTTTTTTGTAGTTTGGTCAATAATTGATTGACCATTTTTCGTGTAATATTTTGGCCATTGCACGAGGCAACACCCAAAATATGAAACGTAATACTAAACAGGCTTAACCAGGCAATTTTTGTAGGGTACAATGTTGCCAATTTTCTCACTCGCTGAAAAAGTCGTGCCCAATTCCGCATCGATTGTTTTTATTAAAAATCCTTTTTCTGTCCAAACGTATTCACATCGTCAATTGATGAACGTTACGCACTGACCAACGCTGGCTGACCTACTTTATCTTCGGCGAACAGCAGGCTAATCTGTACGCCATTCACCTGATTGATTTGCAGCGTGCCCCCGAGCTGTTTGCTCAGCCCCCGAATCAGACTCATGCCCAGCGTGCGACTGCGGGAAGGATTCAGGTCGGTTGGTAAACCGACACCGTCATCACTAATCAAAAGCCAGAAGCTCTGATTATCCACCCGGTTAAGCTCAATTTGTATGGTTCCAGTGCTATCCATCGGAAACGCATATTTCAGGGAGTTCGTAATGGCTTCATTGATGATCAGCCCCAGCGGAACGGCCAACGTAACGTCTAAATCAATCGGTGCAACGGCAACCTGCTTTTTGACAGTCCCCTTTAAATCAAACGTCCCCATCAGGTACTCAACAATTTCATTGACGTATTCCGCCATTGGAATGCTGGACAACCGGTTCGATTGGTACAATTTCTGGTGAATCAGGGCCATCGCATGAACCCGGTTCTGGCTTTCGCGAATTGCGGCCAGCGCAGCCTGATCTTTAAGGTATGTGGATTGAGAATGAAGCAGGCTGGTGATGATTTGCAGGTTGTTTTTTACCCGGTGGTGAATTTCCCGAAGCATCCATTCCCGCTCCCGTAGTAAGTGTTCCTGATCATCGACTGCCTTTTGGAGGAATATATTCTTTTGATTGATCTCCAGCTGTTTGGCTTCCAGGAGCTGGTTACTATGTTGCTTGAGGTGATAGCGATTGTAGCTTAGCCCTAACAGTAAAATCAGCATGATGATGCCGACAATAGTACCATTTCGGATGGTGTGGGCCTGTTGTAATTGATTCTGCTGCAAGTGGCTTTGCTTTGTCAGGAATTGAATGTTCTGCTGACTAAGCTTTAAATTCTGATCTTTCTTCTCGCTTTCGAACTCAATTTCCAGTTGGGCGATCTGTCGGCTTTTTGTGGTATTAAGCAAAGAATCCTGTAATCCTTTGTATCGTTGGTAATGCCGAATAGCGGAGAAGTAGTTGGTTTGGGTCGAATCCAGCCTGAACCATTGCAGGTGATTTTTGGCTAACGCCATGATCGATCCATTTAACTGGCAGCGCGATTCATTAAGGGCCAGGTACTGTCGGGCCTGCTGAAACTGCCCGCTCTTAATAAAAAAGTTGATAACCGCCTGATAAATGCGGGCGTGTCCCAAACTCCCAATGCCTCCTTTGTCCAGTATGCCCAATGCCTGATCGCAGTAGGTCTGAGCAAGTTTAAACCGATTTAGTGCCGTATAAATCGTAACAAAACGAAAGTCGACCAGCAGTTGGCTTTCCGCTGTCGTTGGCGGATATTGCCTGGACTTTTGCCGTAAAAAGCGAAGGGCCTGCTCCGGTTTATGTTGTTGAACTAGCAAATCAGACAGGTTGCCCACCAGGTGCAGGATATAGGCATTGTTGTTGTGTTTTAAGGCAATGGACAGCGATTTCTGAAAATAAACTTCCGCCTGTTTGAACTGACCCAGTCCATAATACGTGAGGCCCACCCGGTTGTAGATGGTACAGAGCGTCAGCGAACTATCTTTGTTCGCTTCGGCCGCCCGAACAGCCATCAAACCAAACGCCAGTCCTTCTTTATAATCGCCCAGCTTTGCCGATACGAACCCAAGCAAATCATATACTGTGGCTAAATCTGTATGGCCAATCGCGCGAAATAACCGAAGGGCACTTTGCAGTTCGGTTAGGGCTAACGCATAATTTTCCTGTATCTGATGGAGATCAGATAACTCCTTATACATATCAGCCTGTTTAACTTTATCGTTGGCCTGGATAAAATAAGCGAGTGCTTTTTCGTAGAAATGAATTTTTTTGGGCAGTTCATCTCCTTCGAGCTTGTAGAAACGAGCTTGATTCATGTACACATAGCCAAGCTGATCCCATTTCTTATGGCGCAGGAAAAATTTATCTGCCTGCTCGGCATACATGCTGGCTTTTGCGAAGTTCCCTTTTTCCAGCCAGATCAGGAATGAAGTATAAGCGGCCTCACCCAGGCAGGTCTGATCATGCAACGATTGAGCCAATGCCTTGGCCTGCTGACTCATCCGTAGCGCGGTGTCCAGATCATGAGCATCTTCACCTGGTTTAAGGACGTAACACTGACTCAGTTGAAGGAGTAAGTTCACCCGATTGGTATCCAGTTTATGAACGCTCAATAATCGTTGTAGACTATCAATCTGAGCCGGAGACCATTGCGCATTGACTGATAAGGTTGACAGCGTCCATAGGGTCAGAAAAATGTACTGCTTCATTATGTCCAATACCTTAATTGATACCAGATGAGGACGTTGGCGGCTGGGCGGAAAGTACTTTTCGGATACCCAGCTTTTCCATCCGATACTCGAGTGTGGTTGGCTTTAAGTTCATTAATTCAGCGGCTCCACCACTGCCCCGGATACGCCCGTTCGTTTGTTTCAGAATTGTCAGAATATATTCCCGTTCCGTTTCCTGTTGAATCTGTTTTACATCCTCCAAATCTTTTGGCGTTGACGTTCCTGACTGACCATACCCAGTCAAACTGGTGTCTGGATGAAGTATGGGGCCAGACATAGCTCGGGAAAACAGGCTGTTTACCAGGGGGCGGCCCAGCGTTAACGGTGCATGACCATCGTTGATAATGACCGCCTGTTCGATCACATTTTCTAATTCCCGGATATTCCCCGGCCAACTGTAATTGATCAGTTCATTGAGTACGGCCTCACCAATGCCTCGAAAGGGTTTCCCCAGTTTGCGGGCCGAACGTTGGGCGAAAAACTGGGCCAGGAGCGGTATATCGGCAGGTCGTTCCCGTAGCGTTGGTAAGGTAATGGGAAACGTAGCTAACCGGTAGTACAGGTCCATCCGAAAACGACCTTCGGCTACTTCTTTTTCCAGATACCGGTTGGTGGCAGCCAGCACGCGTACATCCGTTTTGATGGGGCTGCGGCCCCCTATTCGTTCGATCTCTTTCTCCTGCAGTACGCGCAGCAGTTTTGCTTGTAATTCGAGGGGCATCTCCCCAATTTCATCCAGAAAAATAGTGCCGCCCTGCGCTAGTTCAAACTTGCCAATCCGCTTCTCGAAGGCCCCCGTGAAAGCCCCCTTCTCATGGCCAAAAAGTTCAGACTCAATTAGCGTCGCCGGTAGCGTTGCACAGTTGATTTTGACCAGAATTTTATCTTTCCGGGCCGACAGGTTATGGAGCGCCCGGGCAATGAGTTCTTTTCCAGTGCCGCTTTCACCCAGAATGAGTACGGTCGTGTCGGTATTGGCGACCTGGGTGACCTGATCAAAAACCCGTAACAGGCGTTGACTCCGGCCAATGATCTCTTCAAAATTGGCTAATGTCTTGACCTCTTCCTGGAGGTAGTTATTCTCCCGTTTTAATTGTTCGCTCAGTCGAGCCACTTCCTCAAAGGCGAGTACCCGCTCCAGCATTAATACAACAGGTTGCTCCAGCCGCTCCAGTAGACTAACGTGCCGGGACAGGTAAGCGTCGGACTTACGACTCAGGAAAGAGATACTGAACGTATCAACTGGCCCTATTCGTAGCGGCATCGTTAATGCCGACTCAAACCGGAATGTTTTAGCCAGTAACTGCCCAAACTGACTCTGTTTACAGAAAACGCTAAATGAAGCGTCATTATAGCGAACAGGGCCGGAAAATAGCTGGTCAACTTGTAGCCGGAGAAGTTGATCGACGGGGGTATTGGTCATTTGCTGGACATCGGCCAGACGTATAATTTGATACTCCTCAAATCCAACCCGGTAGTAATTGAAATGCTGGATTTGGCCGTTTTTCTGGTATTGAATCGACATGAAATCGAACGGCACGTGCTGCTGAAGAACCACCGTAGCCTTCAGCAGCTTCTGTTCCCACGTGTCGGGAGCCGACAGCGCATCCATCAGGGCAATCTGAAGCGCCTTTTCTTCCCGGAGCTTCATTTCCACACTGTGTGCATGACGGTATCGACTGATTTCCAGCGTCGTCAGTATATCTTTTTCCCGAAACGGTTTGACAATATAGCCAATTGGCTGTGTAGCCTTTACCGCTTCCAGCACACTCTTATTGTCGTTGGCCGATATGTAAATAAAGGGAATACCAAGATCTTCCAGCAGCTTTGCCAGATCAATGCCGGTTTCTTTTCCCTTCAGGTAAATATCCAGTAAGATGATATCGGGCTTTTGTTGATCCATTAGCGCCAGAGCTTCGGCAACAGAGTCGGCAACACCAATGACCGGATAGCCTGCCTCCTGTAAAATGAGTTCCAGGTCATTCGCGATAATATATTCATCTTCAACTATTAAAATCTTACAGGCCGATGGTGAGGAAAGAGGAGGGTTGACTGATGATTGCATAGTCCGAAATGGGTTAAAGGATTGCATACACAGACCGCGTTTCCATCTGTTTGCAAGAATTAGTCCCAATCATGGCTGAGAAGCACAAAAGGCATAAAAACGCTTGTTAAGCTAACTACTTTATTTGGTATAGAGGTTAAGAACAGGGATAAAAAGCACACAAATCGAGTAAAAATTAATTGAATCTCAGCCTTACTTAGACCCAAATCGGATACTCAATACAACTATTCCTACGGAAAAAGCAGAAAACTCCAGTTTTTCTGGAGAACTCCAAATTGAAAAATCCGACCAGTGGACCTGCTAACACTTGGAGACGATTATGGGCTATTGATAATGAGGGGCTTGCTATTCCCCACCGCACTAAATTGTTACTTTACGCAGTCGGCAGAGGCTGGCACTTACCTTGATAGAGCGTATGGTCATGACGCTTACCTTTTGTTCATATGGCCATTCCCAAACATTTAATCGACGTAGTTTATAGTGTTTTTTCGGATAATAACCTAAGCCGAATACTACCTGTGCTGGATGAGAAAATCGTGCTCTATATTTCTGAGAATGGCCCTACCGGTAGCGAGTACCATGGCAGAAGCGGTTTTTTGACTATGATGTCCAGACTTTACACGGTTTGCGAAAACCTCAGCGTGAATTCGCTCGTGTATTTCCTGCCGGAAAATGACGCTCAACAAAACGCTATTATTACGACCGGTTTTTTTGAAGGTAAACTTCTGGCTGACAACGAACCCGCTGTTGTCCCTTTTATCCACTGCTGGCAAATAAAAGATGATCGGGTAATTGAACTAAGGGCGTTTAGCTGGGATTCCGCCAAGCTCCTCAACCGATTGCAACAGGCGAATAAAGGCACTACTCTCCCGCCAAACGGGCATAATACGGCGAATGGAAGCAGTAGGCCCTAGCACGTAGCACACCTACTTAAAAACAGGAATGCATCCACTTGAAACGGTTTTACTGCTACTGATTTTTGTCATTGGGCTGGCGCTGATAGCCCGACGACTCAACCTGGTCTTCCCGATAGTATTGACGGTAGGCGGCCTGATTATTGGCTTTATTCCCGGCCTGCCAAACGTAGGGTTGGACTCGTCGGTTGTGCTGCTGGTTTTTTTACCACCTATTCTCTATAGTGCGGCCTGGTATACCAACTGGAGCGACTTTCGCCGAAATTTAGAGCCTGTCGTTGTGCTCGCCCTGGGATTGGTGCTGGCAACCAGCGTTGGTATAGCTTACGTAGCGCAATCGTTTATTCCCGGATTTACGCAGGCTACGGGCCTACTGCTGGGGGCTATTGTTTCCCCTTCCGATGCCGTAGCCGCTACGGCGATCATGAAGACGCTGACGGTTCCCCGAAAAATTGTCGCTGTCCTTGAGGGCGAAAGTCTGGTTAATGATGCAACCGCATTAGTACTCTTCCAACTGGCCCTGGCTACCATGAATACCGGGCGCTTTTGTCTGACCAATTCGCTGCTGGATTTCATTTGGTTAGCCGGGGGTGGAGTCGTTACCGGACTTGTCATTGGTTATTTATCGTTCTGGTTGCACAAGTACGGCAATCTGGAGCCCGCGCTGGAAACGGTGCTGACGTTCGTGACGGCCTATTCGGCTTATATTACCGCTGAACACCTTCAGCTAAGTGGGGTACTTAGTGTGGTTACGGCGGGATTATTGTTAGGCCATAAGCAGTCAAGAGTACATAGCCCAACCACACGGATGCAGGCGGTAGCGGTCTGGGATTTTGTCGTTGTGCTGCTGAATGGGCTGATCTTTATTTTGATTGGGCTGCAGCTACCGCATGTGGTGGCCTCCATCAAAGGGCAGTCGCTGGGGCAACTCGCCTGGTTCGGATTACTCATTAGCCTGACCGCTGTGGCGATCCGCTTTCTGGGAATCTTTGTTGCCGATACGGTTTCGACCCGGATACGGCAGACGTTGCACCTTGCTCCTGTATTTCCGTCCTACAAACACACAACTTTGTTGGCGTATATCAGCATGCGGGGCATTGTATCTCTAGCGGCTGCGCTATCGATACCTGAACAACTCCCCAATGGCCTTCCGTGCCCCGGTCGGAATCTAATCCTGTTTATTACGTTTTGCGTGATCCTCTTTACGCTGGTCGGTCAGGGGAGTATGCTACCCGTTGTGATTCGGGCTTTGCAATTCGGTCAGCCGTCCACCGACTATCTTTCCCGCCGGGAGATCCGTAAAAGACTTTCCCAAAAAGCGCTGGCGATGATTCATCGTGTGGTTAATCAGGAAGGGCTTACCGGAAACACTGTCCAGGAAATCATTGGCCAGCATCAGCAGCGTGTTGATTCACTTGAAGGCGGAGATTCAGACAAGACGCTGTCTCAGCATCAACTAAGTCAAAAACTGACCCTATCATCCATCCAGGCGCAACGGGCGGAACTATTATCCTTACGGGACGACCAATTGATCGACGTTGACTTATTCCATGAATTAGAAAACGAACTGGATCGGGAAGAGATACAATTACAAGGTACTGACATATAGCCTGAAATAGATTCCTGATGGCTTCTGTAAACGAGTTATGGACGAGATCACATAGCGGATCATGACTGAAAAGTCTGTTTTATGATCCTCTCTTTTTACTGGAATACCATCTTTTTATACCGCTTTTTACAGGTAGAAGGCCTGTAGTTTTGTTCCAACGAAAATAACCAAGTCAAGACCCTACTACGCTTTGATTGAAGGCCTTAATAACTACCGCTTAACCTGATCAATAAAGAGTAACGGCTTTATAAACGAAGAATACCAATTTTTAATTTTTATCTACTCTCAACAATTTAATCCTACGATCATGAGCAAGATCACAGTAAAAGACGGTACCGAAATTTTTTACAAAGACTGGGGAACAGGACAGCCCCTTGTGTTTCACCACGGCTGGCCTCTATCGGGCGATGACTGGGACACACAGTTAATGTTCTTCGTATCGCGTGGATTTCGCGTTATTGCCCATGATCGCCGGGGGCATGGCCGTTCATCGCACACATCTGAGGGCCATAATATGGACACTTATGTCGCCGATGTGGCGGAGCTAGTCCAATTTCTTGATTTAAAAGATGCCATACACATCGGCCATTCAACGGGTGGTGGCGAAGTAATTCATTACGTGGCCAAACATGGACAGGGCCGGGTCGCTAAAGCGGTGCTTATTAGTGCGGTTACGCCCCTAATGGTCCAGACAGAAGCCAACCCTGACGGTGTTCCGATGTCGGTATTTGATGAAATACGGGAAGGAACGGCTAAACACCGCCCCCAATATTTCCAGGATTTTACCCTGCCATTTTATGGATACAATCGGGAGGGGGCAACCATCTCGCAGGGCATCCGGGATAATTGGTGGCGTCAGGGCATGATGGGAAGCATAAAAGCCCATTATGATGGTATAAAAGCTTTTTCAGAAACCGATTTTACGGAAGACCTCAAACGTGTGGATATACCGGTTCTAGTTCTGCATGGCGAAGATGACCAGATCGTTCCTTTCCCCATTTCTGGGGCAAAAGCAGTTAAATTGTTAAAACACGGGAAACTGATTTCGTATCCAGGGTTTCCGCATGGCATGCCCACCACCGAAGCTGATACGATTAATGCGGACTTACTGGCTTTTATTAATTCGTAATGAATCAATAGATTAGGTCCAAACTACATCAAAAGAACTGTCAATATTTTTATTGACAGTTCTTTTGATGAGTTAGCAGTTGACGACCAAGACTATCATTATCTTGACACGCTAGTCGTCATTGGAGTTGTCCAGCTATTTCAATATGTATGCCAAGTGGTAGAATCAACTTTGTCTTAAATGACAGCTATTTCATCTACTAATCGATTCTTCGATATACCCCAATAATCTCAAATAATACCCTGAAGGCAACGGCGGGAGAGAGTAGAAGAAGCTTTAGGGCTTAGGTTAACAATTGAGCAAACTTCCTCATAGTCTTTTCTAATCACTTCTGGTATATAGGCTGGATATGGCTTAGATTCTGATTGGGGCTTAAGGGGCCAACAAAGGCTATCCTGTTACTCGTAATCCAACGCCAGGATTAACCTCCCTTCTAAAAAGGCAAGCGGTGATAAAGTATTCTTTACAATCAGGGTTCGGACATACGATAATAGTACTTGTTAAAGTCAAGCGTCCATCTTTATTATTTTAAAAAAATCATGATCCTCGCTTGATCGTTGTTCATCAGTAATAACCGCCTTATATTGACAGTATGGGCAAGTCCAAGTAAAGACACTCAGGGATTACTTTGTTAATATAGCGAAGTAATTGCGTTAACACATTGCATTGCACAGAAATGAAAAAAGCACCTAACATTGCTGTTAAGTGCTTGATCCACAGGGCTCCCGAAGCTGGGCTCGAACCAGCGACCCTCTGATTAACAGTCGTATCCAATGCTCTATTTTCTATTATTCGTCTCCTTATAATCATTAGGTTATTCATTTGATATACAGTACATTATATGTGATTCTCCTATTTCTATTTATTGATACTGTGCGTTAATTATGTATTTTTGTATTGCAAGTTGTATTGCAACATACAAACTGCTTGCAATACATTATGAGCAAAGCAACAGTTAATCTGTTTTTTGACAAACGAGCTAGCAAAAACGGCGAAGGCATAATAAAATGGCTTGTCTGCCTTGATCGCAAACAACGGCTGTTCAGTACTGGGCGAAAGATCAAATATGTGGAATGGTCATTTTTGCAGGATAGTAAAAGCAAGCTGGATAACCGAATTAAAGACGAGGATAAAATACGGCTCTGGCATGAGGTATACGGTGAAACATTTCAGGATGAATCAACTGGCAAGCCACAAACCAGCTATCTGAAACGGGCACAGATGGTAATTGGTCAGTTAGACGACCGTTTCAGTTTTGATGCCTTTGCCGAAGCTATTGCCAACTATGGCAAAGAAAAGCTACTACCCGCTGAGCAAACAGACTTTATATCTGCAATACTGACTAAGGCTACTGTAATGAGCAACGCTGGACGTATCGGTAATGCAATCAATTATGAATTAGCCGCAAAGTCATTACGTCGGTTTGTAGATTCTTTCACCGATGAAGAACGTAAAGAGTTTTTGAATATTCCCATTCCCCGCAGATCGAATCAGGTGCGACCTATTGCTACCCTGCATTTTAACCACCTCACGCCCGATTTTCTAAATGCCTATGAACAGTGGATGCAACACTACGGCAAAACGTCACAGGGTAAGCTAAAGGCGCCAACGGGTGCCAGTTTAACTACTGTTGGAATTTACCTGCGCCATGTACGAGCGGTTATTAATGATGCCATAGAAACCGGTCAGATGAGCCAAGACGCTTATCCGTTTGGGCGTAATCGGTACGTTATTCCAGCCGGAACTAATGTAAAGAAAGCATTGTCCAGAGAAATCATTAATCAGATTAAAGCTTATCAGCCTATACTGGGAACAATGGAAAAGCGTAGCCATGATTTATGGTTATTTTCTTACTTCTGTAATGGGGCTAATCTCACCGATATCTGCCGGTTGACCTGGAACCGGGTTGATTTAAAAGAAAGTAAACTGACCTTTGTCCGACAAAAAACTGCCCGAAGTAAAAAACAGAATCAAACGCCAGTTATTGCTCATTTGCGACCGGAAACCCTTGCCATTATCGAGCGGTGGGGAACTAGCGATAGACGCGCCAATAGTTACGTTTTTCCGTTTCTTAATACTGATATGACTGACCACCAGAAAAAACAGGCCGTTCACCAAGTTGTGAAAATGACGAACAAATGGATGGGTAAGATTGCCATCCAGCTAGGAATTAAAGCCGACGTAAACACGTATTCGGCCCGTCATTCCTTTGCTACCAGTCTACTGAAAAGTAAAACTCCTCTTGCCTTTATTTCTAAATCCCTAGGCCATACTAATCTCAAAACGACAGAAAGTTACCTAGGCTCATTTGATGATGATGAAGCTAAAGAATTCTTAAACGCGCTGTAAAAAACCATATTTTCTGGTTATAACATGAAAGAATTAAACGCTTTTATTAAGGAGATTTTAACGGTTGACTATAGTTATTTTTATAGACTAATGGAGATTGTTATTTCAGTTGAAGAAACGTATGTGCCTTCAACTGAAAAATCTTGGCTAATGCAAACGGATTGGTCAACAGCTGAATTTGGACTTTTTATATCGACAGAATTAGGTCAAGAATATGCGAAAGAGTTTGTTAACAGATACTATCCTGCAGTTCCTTCAGTTATGCTCTTAAATTGTGCGCTGACAGAATTACTAAGAGTTTGTTGGGGAATTGATAAGGACTGGTAGCCGAGTCAACTTTGTATCGACCAAGAAACAAAGTAATGACCAAGCAGTGGCAACCACTGA
>NZ_BAAHAD010000008.1:0-327601 GCF_054777855.1 Spirosoma jeollabukense | reverse complement strand
ATCTTCTTCGGCCAGTTGGCTATATCTGGCTAATAGCCAGATTATGTTACAACGCATTGAGACTTATTACCAAATGTGATTTCCCAACATGCTCTTAGCTGATACTGGTTTTGGGGTGAGCCAGTTTTTGCCAATAATTGTAGCCGATTTTCAACTTAGTAATGATTCATGCTTAGCTATTTCGCAGCCTGAAATACACTTGCATCCTCCAATTCAAGCATCTTTCGGCAACTATTTAGCCCACCAAATTAAGCGAACTGAAAAGCAATATATCGTCGAAACACATAGTGAATATTTACTCAATAGAATACGTCTTTTACTAGTCACTGGTGAACTTAAACCAGAAGACGTGCAAGTTCTTTATTTCGAAAACGATGGGGTCAAAAGTGTAGTTCATGATGTAGAATTCACTACAAAAGGTGCAATTAAAGGAGCACCTAGAGTTTTTTTCGAAACATATGAAATGGATGTAATGGATATTGCAATGAACTCTATAAAATGAAAAAAGACATCAAAGATTTATTCGTCGATAATAATATTGCCAAAAATTTCAAAAATCCTATTGATCCAGAATATAAGAAATTAATTGAATGGCTCTATGAAACAGGTTCTCTTGTTATTACACAAAAGCTTTTTAAAGAATATCATGATAGTAATCGAGGAAACTATGGTCAAAGTATACTAAGTATAATTAGTCGATTAACAAAAGATGAACGACTAGTGAACATAACCAATGCTCAATTGGATGAACTCAAATTTTCAAAGACAACTGAAAAGAAGTGTCTGCGCCTAAAGAAAGATTACTGGCATCTGAAAGCGATTCTTTTGTCCAATCGTAAAATAGCCGTCATTATTGACAAGGCATTTCGGGATGCAGTTAACAATCATCCTAAATTTGAAGGCGTACAATCTTCTGCTGTGGCACGGCCGGAAGAAATTGATTATCAAAACTATACAGTTTAGATTCCTTACCTTCCCCAAATCTCCGCCCGAACCATCCCTCCTACCTGCGGCTGGCTTTCCTGACGTATCAATCCAGCTTCGGAAAGGAGTCGTTGCCAATCGGCTAATTGCGCCGTTTCGATCCCGGCGGTTAGGCGAAAAAATTGGATCATGCTCCATAAAAGGGCTTTTTGCCACCAAATATCGGTTGTAACAAAATCAGTGACGAGCCATAAACTAGTCGGCTTCAGGATACGTAGCAGTTTAGGGATAACGTCGGTTTGTACGGTTGATTCAGGGAAAAGATCCAGCAGAAAGGGCGTTATGAGGATGTCAAAAGGTTCGTCGGTGGGCAAGTCACGCACATCTCCGACCCGAAATTCAACGGAACCTACTACTCCGTTTTTCACCATTCGCTGGCTGGCCTGCGCTACCATCCGGGCCGACAATTCGAGATAAAGTACGCGACGAGGTTTGCACTGCGTCAACACCTGTTCAAGTAGCCAGCCGGTTCCGCCACCCACCAGCAGAATAGTGGCGTCGTGGGGAATTCGATTCAGAAACGTAAGCTGTGCCTGTTGCAGCTTTCTCCCAAACACGACAAACGCCAGGGCATCATATATAGGAGCGATCCAGTCGAAACCGCTTCCCGTGTTCGATTTAAGCCTTTTTGCTTCATCGTTCATTCCCCGGTCTGTTCACCAAACGACAGAAAATCCCTGTACATTGCACACTCGCGAATCATCTCTTTATTGAACATCGTGTGGGTGTGGTTTTTGAAAAAATCGTTGTATACTGTAGCGTATTTAGTTTTACGCAACACCCGCATATTCTTCACAAAGGTTGAATCTTCTTCATAGACGTAGCCATTCCGAATTTGCTCAATGGATCGCTGCACCGAAAACGCATTGGATTCGCAACGGGCCGCCATGTAAGCCGATCGATCAGCCATGACAGGTGTTTTGGCGAGTTTTGCAGACTGCTCAAAATAATTTCTGGCATACGTAGTCGTATAATAATCCGTGTTCATAAGCGCATCGAAGCGTTTTTGTTTGGCAACGGGATTAGTCGGCACATCGTAAACGGGTGGCTCACCCGCGCTCCAATACGACTTTACCAGAAGCCAGGCATTGCCATACCAAGTCAGATTCCAGGCTCCACAGCCCAGCTGATAATATAATTCGGCAGCCTTGTCGCCCGTAGCGGCTTTGGCCTGCTGCTCCAGATCGGCCATCCGCCGGACAAACTGAACCGGCGAGTAAGGGTTCTTTGCCGATTCAGCTGGAAAATTTACCGGAGCGGCCAACCGGGGCATTTTTACGGCGAATGGATTTCGCTGAAAATACAGCGTAAAGGCCTCATCTTTCCAGGTTTTAGGATCCACCTTCGCGAAGGCATCGGCAGCTTCGGCATACTGGTGATTCATCATTAGACGACGCCCCAGCAACAGATTCAGGTAATCGCCCGTTAAGCCGGATAATTTAAGCAACCGCTTGTCGAAATCAGACGGGTTAGGCTGGTTAGCAAAGGCGATGGTCTGTTGAACAACTGTTGGCGGTATCGTATCCTCGATGGTATGTGGGTCGACCGTGCTGGCGAAATACGTAGCAGGGTTCGCCTGCGTCGTGAGCATAGTCAGCAAATATGCTTTCGCCTGACATGGGCCATCAACAGCGTCATCCGTTGACCGGCTACAACTCGATAACCAGCCACATTTCTTCGCTGTTTTTTGCTGATATAAATCGGCGAACTGTTTGCAGACGGCTACAAAGGCGTTGTTAAGTCGAAAATTTTGGGTACTATCAAACGATTCCAGATAACCAATCAATTGACTTTCAGCGTCTGGTGTAATTTTTTCGGTCTGCGCGGCCAGCAGTAACATGCGTTGTACGGTAATTTGCGACTTCAGATTTTTGTTCGTTGTCGGCAACAGAACTGCCTGATCAAGATGCGTTTGAGCCACCTTATAGTCTTTTCCGATATAATCCAGGTAAGCAGCCGCCGTGTACCAGAATGCACCATCACCAAGTTCCTTGCTTTCAGCCGATTCGACGGCAAAGCTTCGGAGTTTATCGAAATACGATACCGCTTCTGTTTTTCGGCCTTCAAACATTGTTGAATCTGGTCGATTCAGCAAACCATCATTCACGTACTCCTGCGCCGACGTAAAGAAGTAATATTCATTCCGGTTGATTTCCCGCGCCATCACCAGCTCAACTAATGGATTTTTGGGCGCCAAGTGAACCAGCAATTTAAGTAAATCCAGTCCATCCTGGCCCGGCTGAATCGCACAGAGCGCATACACAGCCGCTCGTTCGCGATCGGTTTTTGCATATTGCATGGCGCCCTCCTGAAATTTGATGTTGTATCGGCGCAAACTCGTTTCGGCCGCTTTCCGACGCGATGGACACCGATCAAATACCTGCGCAAATTCGTAGATCGCCTGCGCCGTATCGCCCAGCGCCAACGTAGCACCGGCTCGTCGGCACAACGCCCAATCGCTGATAAACGTACGTTTTGGCAAAGGCTTGCAGAGTTTATCATACACGAGTTGCGCCTGTTTATAATCCCCCATTTCGCAGGCCAGCTTTACCAGCTGAAAGCCGTAGCGTTCCTTCAAAAAAGCATCGTTTACGCTTTCGTACCCTTTTTGGGCGTTATTAAACAGTTGAAGCAGCTTCATACTGTCGGGTTGGGCAGCGCCAACCTGCCACGGATTCTCCTGTCCGTTGTCGGCTGCCCAGGCGAAATCCAGGTAGGTTACCGCCTGCGGATTGGTCCGATTCAATGCCGCTTTCAACGTACTGACCGCTTCCGAATTTTCAGCATAGAGCGCTTTACTAATGAGCGTTTGCGGGAGATTGCCCCCCGCGTAACTTGCCCAGGCCCCTATGTTCTCGTCCACAATAATACTATCGGTAAACTGCTCCGCAATTTCGGCGTCATTATAAAACTGGGGTGTAAAAAAATAGCGTCGATCTGCAGGCTGAGCATTGGTCGATTCGGGCATAAAGAAGCTCATAAACTCATTCGGGTCGAACGATGGGCCACAGGCAAATCCAAGAACGATCGCAACGAGTAAAACAGGTCTACGGAAGTGTCTGTGGGAGGAAAAGAGTTTGAAGGGTTTCACGAGAATACGCAGAAAGAATAGTGGAATCGAGGTGGTATAAAGCAAATGTAATTTTTTGGTTGCGAATCTGGCCTAGCAGTCGCTTTTTTTCGGCCAGCAGCGTCTCGGACGAAACAGCTTCAGCCCGAAACAGGTCGCCCCGCCGAATCGAAAAGCCGAACGCCGACGTATCACGCGTGGTCAGAAACCGCATGCTATCGGACTGAACGGCCAGAAATTTACGACTCGCCAGTGACGTCCGGTCCACGTTGTTCAAAAACGTCAGGAAACGATTATTCCGATATACCACCGTCCAGCGAAAAAGCGGCAGCACGACGTCGAGCGGCAATGGATAGGTTGGCACAAACGATAGATACTGGTTGGCCACATCGGCATCGTAAATGGAATTGCGCGTATCAGCCCGTTTCCAGTCCGCTACGTTATAGAGCATCAACATGCCCCGCGCTACGGGCGGAATACCCGTTTGATCGGTGTACTTGATCTGATGCAGCCGAATCGTTGCCGAAAGTGGGCGATGAAGTTGCTGATTCAGCAGTGTAAGCAACCTAAAATAGCGATCGCGCGTGCCGGTCGACCAGTCGCAGTCAACCTGCACTTCCTCGAACCGGATCGCATTCTTCTGACTGATGCGGGTGATGGCCTGGGTAATGTTCGTAGCCAGTACAGGCAGTGCTGAAGGCGCTACGTTGCTCAGCGTCCGGTTTGTGATAAAGACCACCGGCACTATGTTACCAGTGAGCTTTTGCCGACATTGAACAAAGGCTTTCGGTATTGGCTGACGGTTTTTTGCGTCCCAGTCTACATCGAAAAAGTGGAGATACAGCTTACTGGTTTTCAGACCTTTAAGCTGCTCTAGTTCCGAATGAGTTGGGTTGTAGGCTACTTTCCAATGATAAAAGGCGGGGGTGATCTGTTTGGGTGATTCGGTAGTCTGGCGCTCCGACGATTGACAAGTTGTCAGACACAAACCAATCAGCAGCAAAACAATATGATGTAATAGTTGCCCCCATTTTTTACCATTTGTGAGATAATTACAACTCATTAAGCATGTCAAATCAATACACAGATTCCAAAAGTACCTGCTACAGGACGAATCTAACAAGGGTATTTACTGTGTGGTCTATATGTGCTGATAGCTAGTACGCGAAACCAGATAAATTACACGTTACCCCCACAAAAAAATCCCGAACAAGCACGTACTTGTTCGGGATTTTTTTGTGAGATCAGGGTATCTAAAACAGAAACTCACTAAGTGATTGGTTAACTGCTTTACAAAATGACGACTCTTCACCAGAATCTGGCCCGTCTAATTCGTAACGATGCCAAATATTAAGTTTGTAGTCATAGACAAACCCCTCCGGCACCTCATAAGTTACCATCAACTCCTTCAGTTTCTGAGTATCTTTCTTAACGCCCTGTGTGTGCGTCACTTCAATTAATACGGATGTCAATTCTGTGTCCGGGTCAGCTAACAGCAAATCTGGCACAGGACTGGTCTGACTCTGATCAATCATGGCTTCAGGATAGGCAAAAAGTCGGGTCTGACGATTCCGATATAGATTCATTAAGCCTGTAACAAGCTGAGCAATAATAGCCTGATGAATCCTTGGTGCATTAACGCCCATGTAGACAATATTATCGTTCATATCCTTTCCCGTTTATGACGTTAAGTTAATATTTTTAGTAATCAATTCTAAGCAATAGCCGTCACGCCCACCGTCTTCTGACTTTCAGCCTTAATAACCAACTCTTTACCATGCAAACTAATGGTGATTGGAGAAGCCGAGAAATTCTGTACCGTTACGTCCTGCTGGGTGGTTGTCACCTGAATTAACGCGCCCCGGAATCGAATCTTAAACGCCAGCGCCTGCCAGTTATCGGGGCAGTACGGATTCAGCGATAACTGCTGGTCAGTGCCGCCTTTGTTCTCAATCCGCAGACCACCAAAACCTTTCACCACGGCCAGCCATGTACCGGCCATTGACGTGATGTGGCAGCCATCTTCGGTGTCATTGTTGTAATCGTCCAGATCGAGCCGGGCTGTGCGCAGATACATTTCGTAGGCTTTTTCCTTCATCCCTAGCTTCGACGCCTGAATCGAGTGAACGCAGGGTGAGAGCGACGACTCATGCACCGTCATCGGTTCGTAGAAGTCGAAATTGCGCCGTAGCGTTTCGGTATCGAACTCATCTTCAAAGAAATAGAGCCCCTGCAAGACGTCGGCCTGCTTGATGAAACACGAACGCAGTATCCGGTCCCACGACCAGTTTTGATTAATGGGCCGTTGTCCCTTCGGAATGTCCGACACGGGCATCAGATCTTTATCCAGAAAGCCTTCCTGCTGTAGAAAAACGCCCAGCGTCTCATCCTGTGGCAGGTACATTTTCTCGATAATGTGCCGGGCCGTAGCCAGTTCTTTTTCTTCCCGAAAGTGAATCCGGTCAATCAGCTCGGCGTATTTAGCGGGGTCCAGCGCTTTCACTTTCGCCACGGCTTCGGTCGTGTACCGCAACGTCCAAGCGGCAATGTAGTTGGTGTACCAGTTATTGTTAACGTTATTCTCGTATTCATTCGGCCCCGTTACGCCCAGCATAACGTATTGCTCTTTGGCTTTCGACCAGTTGACGCGCTGGCTCCAGAACCGACTGATGGCAATCAGTACTTCCAGACCATACTCAACCAGATACTGCTCGTCGGCCGTGTAGCGAACGTAATCGTAGATGGCGTAAGCGATGGCCCCGTTCCGGTGAATTTCCTCAAAGGTGATTTCCCACTCGTTATGACACTCCTCGCCCGTCATCGTCACCATCGGATACAGCGCAGCGCCCGCCCGAAAGCCAAGTTTCTGAGCATTTTCGATGGCCTTACCGAGTTGTTTATACCGGTAAACCAGCAGGTTTTTAGCCACTTTCTGATCAGCCGTCGAGAGGTAGAATGGCAGGCAGTAGGCTTCGGTGTCCCAGTAGGTCGACCCACCGTATTTCTCACCCGTAAACCCTTTCGGACCAATGTTCAGTCGCTCATCTTCACCGGTATAGGTCTGGTTGAGCTGAAAAATATTGAACCGGATACCCTGCTGCGCCACGATGTCGCCATCAATGACGATATCATTCGTTTTCCACTTATCGGCCCAGGCCTGCTTCTGCTCGAACAGCATTTTTTCAAAGCCTTTCCGGGTTATACGCTGAATGTACTGATGCGCTTCCTTGATGATGGTATCAGAATCGTAATTGAGCGACGACAGGTTTACGGCGTACTTGTACATGACCGTTTCCTGCCCCTGCCGACAATCGAGCGTAATGCGGTTCGCTACGTATTTTTCGTATTTAATTGGCTGCGACTGGTAATCAACTTTTACACCATCCTGCTCAATCTCAACGCACATACCAGTCGCTACGTGAAAGCCCATTTTGCGGGTGCGCAGTTCAATATAGGCTTCACCGTAAGCCGTTTCTTTCCGCACTTCGTCCCAGAACGTTTCATCGTAATTGGCGTCGCGGTTCCGAATATCGCCATCGATGTAGGGGGTAACCGTAATTTTAGCGTCGAAATTCAGCGGTTTAATGGCGTATCGAATGGCCCCGGCCTCGTCGTCGACGATGGAACAGAACCGTTTTGTAGTTACCTGTATTTCTTTTCCGCTCTTAAGCTGAGCAATAAACGAACGTTCGAGGTAGCCCTCCTGCATGTTCAGCACCCGTCGAAAATCACGAACTTCACAATGATTCAGGTCAAGAGTTTCGTACTCAATATCAATGTCGATACCAATCCAGTTGGCGGCATTCAGCACTTTGGCAAAGTATTCGGGGTAGCCATTTTTCCACCAGCCAACGCGGGTTTTGTCGGGATAATAAACACCCGCCACGTAGTTACCCTGCAAGGTTTTACCCGTAAATTTCTCTTCAAATGAACCGCGGCCACCGAGCCGGCCATTACCGAGCGACATCACACTTTCGGTAATTTCGTTGTAGTCACGGTGAAATCCTTCTTCAACAATATTCCAGGGGTCTTCAGTAAAATAGTGTTTCATCAATGGTTAGTTATAGGTCTCTACGGCGTAAAAATAGCCATTTCCGCTTTCACCCGCATCGCTTGATTCAGATGACGTTCCGTATGGGCAATCAGCATCCGAAGGGCATCACCCAACCGTATCTTGAGCCAATTACCAAATAAACTCATCAATTTTTCCCGATTCCAGTCGAGATAAACGGCTTTATCCAGGAGCGAAAGCAGCAACGTTTGCAGCTCAACAAATTGCCTCAGTACGTCGGCAGGAGTCAGATCTGCCGCTGGCCGGGGACGTATCATGCCGGGTGCTGGCAGTTTAATTTTCACGGTGGGATCAACAGCAAACAGCATGGCCTTCCCAACCCAATCACTGACGACAGGTTGGTCTGTGGGGTTGGTTTGCAACAGCCCAAGCCTATCAACTTTATGCTGAATGTTCCGGATGTAGAACCGTTCTGCCAGATTCAGATGCTGCAAACACTCGACAATACTCCAGCGATCGGGCGCGGATTTCCACCGGAGCTGTTCGTCAGTCAGCGGAATAAATTCCCGTTCTACGGTTTCCAGAACGATCTTAAGTCGGTGTTGCAGGTCGTGGGCAATCGTGAGTTTTTGCATGAGAAGATTATTTGAACACAGAGGCACAAAGAACACAGAGATTACCTGAAAGTATATTGAAAAACTCTGTGTTCTTTGTGCCTCTGTGTTCATCAAGAATTACTCAGTCTGCCTGAAGCACCTGCTGAAACAACTCAACGTCTCGTTTCGAGTCGAGGTCGATACCCCCGGCTTCAAAAGGAACTTCCGAACAATCAGCGCGGTGTTTAACAATAACCCATTTTACGCCCTTATCGCCTTCCAGCTTAAGGAGTTCGGCAATGTAGTCGCGATCAAACAGGGCGGGCACACTCAGTTGCGTATCGTAGCGGCAAGCCACAATGCCTTTAGCTTCCTCCTTCCGCACTTCGAGCATATGCAGGAGCAAGCCCAATGATACCATGGGCTGGTCGGTATGAAGCACGAGCACCGCGTCAATGTCTTTGTGCGTCAGGTATAAAGCGGCTAATCCCGTCTTCAGCGACGATGCCTGCCCCGTTGGCCAGCTTGGATTATCGACCAACGTAACCGGCAATCCGGCTAGCTCGGGCACAATTTGGGCACGATAGGCCCCAAGCACCACCACGACCGGGCCGCATTGCAACGCCAGCGCACTTTCGGTTATACGACGCAATAGCGACTGCCCTTTATAGGTAAGCAGTTGCTTCGGTTCACCACCCATTCGCGACGAGTCGCCAGCGGCTAATATGATTGTTCCGATTTTCAAGTGAAATCTTTTTAGAAAGAAGAAAGATACTAAAGAAATAATGAACGAGTAAATGAGTGGAACGTCGGCACAAACTATTTTTCACCCGTTCGCTGGGCAAATACCTCGTCCGGATAGCCAACTTTGACCAATGACAACCCATCGGCGGGAGCGGCCCGCCCAGCGCGTTTCCGATCTTTAGCCCGAATAATCTCGTCAAAATCAGCCACGCTGAGACGCTCCTGCCCCACCGCCAGCAACGTACCGACAATGGCCCGTACCATGCCTCTCAGAAAGCGATCCGCACGGATGTGGAAGACCAGGTCACCCGTATTTTTTTGCTCCCAGTAAGCTTTATCAATTCGGCAGTTGAATGTCTTAACGTCGGTCTTCACTTTACTAAAGCTCTCAAAATCAGCATACTGGAGTAACCGACTAGCCGCGTCGTTCATCAAGTCTACACGCAGGGGTAGCGAAAACACATAGACCAACCCATCCCGAAACGGGTCTTTCCGGCGGCTGATCTGGTACTGATAATACCGAAACGTAGCGGTGTAACGGGCATGGTCATCAGCCCGGACCGGAAAGCAATCATAAACGGCAATGTCCGATGGAATCAGGCTATTTAATGACCGGATTAAGTGGTCAGGCAACGTAGCATCCGTCTCGAAATGAGCAAATTGTTCCCCCGCATGAACACCGGCATCCGTACGGCCACTACCTACAATCGCTATGGGCTGGCGTAAAACCGTTGTCAGTGCCGTTTCGAGAACCTCCTGCACGCTTAGACCGTTGGGTTGCCGCTGCCAGCCGTGATAGTTCGTTCCCCGGTAGGCCAGTTGAAGAAAATAACGCATGATAGCCGCAAAAGTACGGGTTGTCGGCCGGATAAAAACGGTGAGGGGCTTTGGTTTCAGGAAACAACGCCTTACTGCCAAAGCCCCCTATCAAAAGAGAAAGGAAAACCCCTGTAACAAACGAGGTTAACAGACTTGTTCCTTTTCAGGAAACGCGACCGTCTCTGCTAAAAATGACGACGAGTCTGTTTACTTTATTTCGTAACTACCTGACATGAACAGAGTTTCCTATAAACATCGAAATTTAGTAATCGGTGTTTTGTGGCTACATTGCGGAAGGCAACCGCTTTATTTACAAGCGCTCAACTTCAAATTTTAGCTCATCGACTAATTGCCTCAGTCGATCGGTGTTTGGGGCGGGCTGGGGCATTTGCTGGCTCACAAACGCGCAGATTTCCCATACTTCGAGTACATCTTTTAATGCAATCTCCCGATTGGGAATGTCGGCCCGATCGGCTGTCAGCAGCAGGCTGCCTTTTACTTTTACCTGATTATACACCCGACGACAATAAACTCCCGAATTCATGTTGTCGGCCCGCTGGGGTTGAATGAGTAGTACGTACATCTTGCCATCGGCAATGTCGAACCAGTTCCGAACGAACGTTCCAACCAGGAGGGCTCCCGGAAAGGTAAAATCCTCGCCCGCTTCAAAGGCTCGGTAGTGCCCTTCGGGTAACGTAGGGAGATGCATAGCCGGAAGCCGTTGCAGGAAATCGGCTTGCTGGTGCCGTTGCCCATACTCCATAAACTGCCGCTGCATCACGACCGGAATCGTAGGCGCAACCGACTGTGATGTCTGACTCGGGCGAGCCGACGATGCCGACCCCTCGTATACATTATTGAATGACAGCGATTCAGGCTGCCGCGTCGGCACAGGACGAGTCTGGCCAGCGCGCAAGTCGGGTTTGGGATTAAACAGATTATCAACGGGCTGAAACGTATTCGATGGCTGGCGCTCGGAGACTGTTCGTTCCTGAACGGGACGCACTGGGGACGTGATTACGGGCGGAATCGGATGATCTGGACTTCGTCGGGGTTCCTCTTTCGTCTGGTAGTATTTGTTCAGAACCGACGACAACGGTTGCGGTTCGGGCGTCGGCGGTGTGGGTGAAGCAAAAATATCGGGAAAATCGGGATGCTGAAAGGGGTCATCATCCGACGTCAGTTTGCCATCAGACCGAATGGCCGATCCGGTTTCGGCGCTTCGATACGTATCAGCTGGTTTGCCCGACTGGCCGAGCGGAATGCTAAGATTGGGTGTTTCGCGAAGTTTTCGGAGGTCTTGCCGCGTCAGCAGTTCAACGGTTGTATTGAACGCTTTAGCAATTGCCTGTATATTTTCCTGGTTCGGATTAGCACGGCCTTCTTCATAGGCCCCTAGTAACGAACGTTTTATGCTTATTTTACGAGAGAATTGCTCCTGTGTCAGACCATTGAGTTTGCGCAGGTAGCGGATGTTATCACTAACGAGCGTCATCCGGTATAAAGTTTGCTAAAGTTTCAGCTAAGATAGACGATTCACGTTTTAAATGCCAATACCCAACACTACCCCACCTTTTTTGTACTTTTAACGTATTATTTTGACTTTAGCGCCCATGACAACTCTACCGCCCAAAGTTGACCTACATACGCCGATCCGAACCACGTTCGATGCCCAACGTCGACATGCTTCCAGAATGGCGCTAATAAGTGCCAGCCAGCGTATCGAACGTATCAGGCGCATTCAGACCTGGATAAAAAACCATCAATCTGACATTCAGCAGGTCATGTACGATGATTTCCGGAAGCCGTCGGCGGAAGTTTTGCTGGGTGAATTGATGGCGCTACAGGCTGAAATCAAGCACACCATCGGGCATTTAAAGCAGTGGATGAAGCCCCAATCCCTGCCAACGCCCATAGCCCTTATGGGCACTAAAAGTTACCTCCGCCACGAGCCCAAGGGCAATGTGCTCATCATTGCTCCCTGGAACTACCCGTTTGTGTTAACAATCAGGCCGTTGGTTTCTGCTATTGCCGCCGGGAACGTAGCGATCCTTAAACCGTCCGAGTTGACACCCCACACAGCTGGCTTGATCAATAAAATGATTACAGAGCTGTTTCCACCGGAGGAAGTAGCTGTTTTTGAAGGTGATGCCGACGTATCGAAAGCACTGCTTGAGCTACCGTTTAACCATATATTCTTCACAGGCAGCCCAGCCGTTGGGCGTATCGTGATGGCGGCAGCCGCCAAACATCTGGCTTCGGTTACGCTCGAATTAGGCGGCAAGTCGCCAGCCATTGTCGATGAGACGGCCGATCTTAAACAAGCCGCTGGGCAGCTAGCCTGGGGCAAATGCCTGAACAATGGGCAGACCTGCATTGCCCCTGACTATCTTCTTGTCCATCAATCGGTTAAGCAACCGTTCATCCAGGCTATGCAGGATACGTTGACCAGCATGTATCGCCCGGACGGAAAGCCTGTCGAAGCGTCGGATAGCTACGCCCGTATTGTGAACCAGCTACATTTTCAACGGATAAAGAACCTGGTGGACGATGCGGTTAGCAAGGGCGCTACGATTACATACGGTGGCAGAATGAACCCCGATGAGAATTTCATTGAACCGACCCTTCTGGAAGGAACTACCGACGATATGCGGGTGATGCAGGACGAGATTTTTGGTCCGGTGCTGCCCGTCCTGACCTATACTAACCTCGACGATGCCTTACGCATCGTGAACCAGCGCGAGAAACCACTGGCGCTGTACATCCACAGCCGAAATCGCAAAAACACGCAGTACATTCTGGATCGCACCTCAGCGGGCGACACGGTTATCAACGATACGTTAATTCAATTTGGCAATGTAGAACTACCCTTTGGCGGAGTCAATAACAGCGGCTTGGGAAAATCGAACGGCTTCTTCAGTTTCCAGGAGTTTTCCAATCAGCGGGGTGTCATGCAGCGCGACTTTGGTACCATGAAATTCATTTATCCTCCTTATACAGAGAAGGTTAAGAAGCTGATCAATTTCCTGGTCACGTATTTATGAGGTGATACCGGTCAGCCAAGCGCACAAAAAACTGACAATCAACGTATTACTTAATCTGGCCAGGTCGTCACGAAAAAGGCCACAACCTGTTTAGATCGTGGCCCAAATCAATTAAAAAATAAGGATAATTATGCCTTTATGACAATGGTTTTCGCCCATTTATCACCGAACCGTTTGCTATCGGCACTAAACACCATCAGGGCATCGATAATATTGAAGAAAGGAATCAATAAGGATACCTGACGGGTAATGGCTGTTCCATAATCGCCAACCAGGCTTCCGCCCGTATCTTCCTTAATGACCTTGATGCCCATCAGTTTTTTACCTATGCTTTGGCCGCCTAAATAACCTCCCATTTCGGGTAAAGCATCTTTTGTAAGTAAATAGCCAATGGTAATTATATAGCCTACTGTAATCAGGTTGTAAGATACAATCATTAACAGCCAGACGGCTAGATTACCAATTATACCATCGATAAATGCAGCAATAAAACGCTGTAAAGGAGTCGCCTTAACATAAGCAGTCACGGGAACGTAGGAGGGTTGCACAGTCTTTTGGGTTTAGAGTGAAATGAATCAATATCACCTGCCCAACTTACGAAATCGATAGGGAATGCCAATGCAATCTCTTCCAAACCGGTAAGGTTTTATTAAACGGCAACTTCGTCAGTCTCAACAGGCTGCGTCCGGAATTCTCCCTCCCATTTGGAAATGACACAAGTCGCTACGGCGTTACCTGCCACACTCGTAGCCGAACGACCCATGTCCAGCACCTGATCGATACCCAGCAAAAGTGCCAGTCCTTCAATTGGCAGGTTGAATAACGACATCGTTCCGGCAATAACCACCAGTGAGGCTCTTGGCACACCAGCGATCCCTTTAGAGGTAATCATCAGCGTCAGCATCATGGTGATTTGCTGTTCAATGCTGAGCGGTACGTGATAGGCCTGGGCGATAAAGGCCGTAGCGAATGTCATGTACAGCATTGACCCGTCCAGGTTAAACGAATAACCCAATGGCAACACGAACGAAATAATACGCTCGGAGCAGCCGAATCGACGTAGTGCTTCAATAGTTTGCGGGAAGGAAGCCTCTGAGCTGGCTGTACTAAAGGACAGGATAATCGCCGAGCGAATTTCTTTCAATAAGGCAATATAGGGAATCCCGACGACTAAACAAATGGCGGCTAGGACTACGAAAATAAAGAATAATAGACCACCAAAAAAACAAAGAATCAGGTAGACGTACCCCCCTAATATACCCAGTCCCTGCTGGGCTACAATAGCAGCAATGGCACCCAGTACGCCAAACGGCGCAAAAGCCATTACGTAACTGGTGATCTTGAACATAATGTGCGAAAGTGCATCCAGGGCCTTTATCATGATCTTCCCCTGTTCCCCAACAGCGCCAACGGCGATTCCGAAGAAGATACTGAAGACCACGATCTGAAGGATTTCATTGGTAGCCAGGGCGTCTATAAAACTCGTTGGAACAATGTGGGTAATGAAATTTTCAAATGACATTTTCTGAACCTCAACGCCAACATCCGTGCCTTTGGCAGGCAACTGGGTTATATTCATCACTTCGCCTGGCCGCAAAATATTAACGACCAATAAACCAACAACTAACGACAAAATGGTGGCAAAGTAGAAATAAGCTAATGTTTTCAAACCAATACGTCCAACCGTGCCAAAATCACCGAGTTTGGCAATGCCCACAACCAACGTAGCGAATACGAGTGGCCCAATGATCATTTTGATGAGCCGCAGGAAAATTTTGGACAGAATATTGAGGTCTGTTCCCGAAAAACCCGAGGTGGTGGCCGGAAAAAAATAACCGATTGCAATGCCGAGCACCATGCCCAGAAAAATACGGGTTGTCAGATTTGGAAGTTTCATGCACTAAGATAAAAAATACGGTAGTGAACAAATATATAGGAATCTGACCAGTTGAGAAAGCCAGTTTATATAGAATGAGCCCGTCCGACCAAGTATAGTACGGCATTTTACAAGAAAATAGATACTTTATATTCCTCAATTCCCAGTAAAACAGTATCATTTATCGCTTCATTGATTAGCGGATAAACGCATCACGGTTGGCCAAAAACTCGCCGGTAGATGGGACGGCGGTAAGCAAACTGAAGCCAGAGCAGCGGATACAGGATATAATCTGTCAGCAGAAATGGCGTTTTAAACGTAATGTCATCAACAAGGCTCGTCTGGTTCCCGTATTTTTCATCGACCACACGTAGCAGCCCATGGTGATGCTGCCAGAAGCTCAGGAAAAAAGGGAGTTGAATGCCTTGATCAACAAAGAAGATTTCAGTGTCGGTCTGTTGCTGGTCAACAATGTGACTTATCCAATCCTGTCGAAACAGAAAAAAATTCAGCCGGAGGTGAACGATATCCCCTCGCAGGCAACCATCGAAACGAATGATCTTTACGGGTGGAAACGGGGGATTAAGTCGTTCAAATAGAGCAAGATTAAACCCAGCCCAGACAATGGGCAGTGGCTGACGAACCTGAGTAACAAGACGAAGACGCATAAAGGGTAAACAAATTGTTGATCAAATTGTAAAACAAAAGCCTTACCTTTTATTAAAAAAACTACCGTAACATTGATAATTATGGTGAAGAAGACGAATTTGTCCTTCCTTTCCAGGTTTCCAATGAACCGGGCAGGGCAATTTTCCAGTCAGTATATGCACAGGTTCAGTTGGTGGATAGCTTGTTTTTGGGTCGTTGGATTACTCGGTCGAGTACTGCCAGCCAGGGCTAGTTTTCCCGAACCAGAGTACCTTACTGTACGTAGTGGCTTACCGCAGGGCTTCGTCAACTCAATAATTCAGGATCAGCGCGGCTTCATCTGGCTATCCACGCGCGATGGTTTATGTCGCTACGATGGCGTTCGGTTTCGCATTTATGCCAACGATCCTCAGCAACAGCACTCCCTGTCATTCAGCAGTTTATACGACATAAAGGAAGACAACAAAGGCCGCTTGTGGATTCGCACAGAAACGAATGGTATTGATTGTTTCGATCCGGTTACCGAAAAATCGAATCGAATTTCCAATTCACATTCTTATCGGCAGGCACTTGGCCGGGACCAGCTCGTTGGTATCT
This sequence comes from Spirosoma jeollabukense, assembly GCF_054777855.1. Taxonomy (NCBI): domain Bacteria; kingdom Pseudomonadati; phylum Bacteroidota; class Cytophagia; order Cytophagales; family Cytophagaceae; genus Spirosoma; species Spirosoma jeollabukense. Next base: position 311,211 of record NZ_BAAHAD010000008.1, on the reverse strand, counting down.
GGCCTGATCAGTTGGGCAATGTTTGGGTGGCCACGAAAACAAATGGTTTTTTCCGGCTCAATGCGAACGGCTCCATTTCACACAAGTTCTGGGGGATGCTGGGCGATACGGTTCAACGGACGCTCCATTCGATTTTACTCGACAACCATAACCACCTGTGGTTATCCGCCCGGGATGGTTTATTTCAGTATAATATAGCGACGGGGAAATTCATCGGCTTTCGGATGGCGCAGGGATTGCCCGGTAACGATGTGTATGGACTGCATGAGCGGGCCAATGGTGAGTTGATGCTTGGATTTCCGGGTCAGGTAGCAATTCTGAATCCAGGGAGCGGGCGTGTTCGCAAAGTAGTACCGCTACCCGCCGACCCAATCGGCTTGCCCTTATTTACGCGGGACGCAAAAGGGATCGACTACATCAACCAGGGCCGCTATACGGATAAGGAAGGCCTGGTCCCGTTGCTCACCGACTCGAATAATCCATCGGCAGGAGCGTATCGCTCGCCCAAACTAGCTCACTTTTCCCCCCTGTCGCTACTGATTGACCGAACAAACGTTCTTTGGATTGGTCTCGATGGCGATGGCGTCATTAAGTATGACCTTAACAAACGTTCGTTTCAAACCTGGCCTTATGTCCATAAATTCCAGACCGACTGGCTAACGCAACAATTTGACGTTCCGATTGATGCCATTCCTGAGTCAATCAGACAGCAGTCAGCTTACGACATCCGTTATCAATTTGACTCGAAAAAAAATTTGTGGATCAGCAGCGCCAAAACCCCTCCCTATCAATACGTTGCCAGTCAAAAATTATTTGCGCCAATTGCACCTACCGGTATTGAAGCCCGCTGGTTACCATCACCCGCCAATTTCCGCCTGACTGCCATTTCGGCCGGAACACAGGGCGATACATGGGGCCTGCTGGCTCCGCACAATCGGGCCGTTGTTCGCTACAACGCTGACAAACGAACGTTTACTGCCTTTCCCCTGCCGTTGCCAGACCACCATCCCTACATTATCCGGGCCATGATGGTTGATGGTGGACGTGTTTACCTGGCTACCGAAAATCACGGACTACTACGGGCCGACTTATCAACAAAGCGGCTAATTCGCTGGCAGGTTGGCGAGAAAAATCCGCAATCGCTGCCAGGCAATTCGCTTTTATGTCTGACACAGGACCCCGTTCAATATAATTATCTCTGGATTGGCACATTTGGTCGAGGACTTTGCCTGCTGGATAAGTTGACTGGTCGAATTCGCCAGTTTACCATGGCCCAGGGTTTGCCCAACAACGTGATCTACGCGATCCTTCCGGATAGAAATGGCCATCTCTGGCTCAGCACCAACCGAGGTCTCTGCCGGTTCGATACCCGAACGTTCGAAGCCAGAAGCTACACCGCCGACGATGGGTTGCCGAGTGATGAATTTAACCTGTTTCATGACGTAGCACTCCCCGACGGACGATTGATTTTCGGTGGTATTGGCGGCTACACTATTTTCGATCCGCAACGGGTTCGTGAAGATCATTTTAAACCGGTCGTCGCCCTAACGGCACTTCGTATCAACAACCAGTTGATCAGCACAAACACCCCGGATTCACCCATTCAGCGGGATATTGACGAAACGAAGGAGGTTGTTCTGGATCATCAGCAGAACTTTCTTTCTATTGACTTTTCGGCGCTTCAGTTTAACCAGAGCCGAAAAAATCAGTATCGATATAAGCTCATCGGATTAGAAGATAACTGGATTTCCAGCGGAAATCAGGCTACCGCTACGTATACAAACCTCCCGCCGAAAACGTACACGTTCCTGGTAAACGCATCGAATACATCAGGCATCTGGAGTCCCTATGTACACTCGTTGACCATCGTTATTGAGCCTCCTTTGTGGGCAACCTGGTGGGCGTATCTGGGGTATTCGTTGCTTTTACTCGGCGCCCTTGTCTCCTATGTCAGGATACGCATCCGCCGATTGCGTCAAATAAGTGAAATGGAATTACGGGAGCAGGAAGCTGTTCAGCTTAAACATCTGGATGAAGTAAAAACGCGCTTCTTTGCCAATATCACTCATGAACTCCGCACACCGTTAACACTCATTATCAGTCCATTAGAGCAGGTACTACTAGAAACGCTTAATTCACCAGTCCACAACCGACTAACGATAATTTACCGGAATGCGAATCGGCTACTGCGACTGATTAACGAATTACTCGATCTGGCGAAGCTCGATGCCGGAAATTTAACCGTTACACCGACACCGGGTAATTTGCCGGAATTCATCGACCGAACCGTACTTGTTTTCGCTGAAGAAGCTGAGCGTAAGCACATTTCATTACAACTCACCCACCACATCAGGCAACACCATTACTGGTTCGATGCCGATAAGGTTGAGAAAATACTGACCAACCTGCTGTCGAACGCCCTTAAATTCACGAATGAACATGGCTCAGTAACGGTTACCACGCAGGTTCATCCCATTGAGGCTCTATCAGCCATTGTATCCACTACAGATCTGATCCGTCTTACCGTTCACAACACGGGAGCCAGCATTCCAGCCAATAAACTCGCCAATGTATTCGACCGCTTTTATCAGGTCGACCCAACTTCCGACAGCGCCATAAACGGATCAGGCATTGGGCTGGCCCTGGTGAAAGAGCTTGTTGAGATCATGCAGGGCACAATTTCTGTAACAAGTAGCCCGTCGGAGGGTACTACGTTCAGTGTCGAATTGCCCTGCCTTCAGGTTGTCCCCCCCGCGGTGCTAACCGCTACGACCCCTATGGCTGGTTCTAACTCAACCGGCAACTATACACCCACCAGCCAAGCAACCGATGCTGAAAATACGGCTCGATTACTGCTGGTAGAAGATGATGACGAGATTGCTGACTACGTGATCTCTACCCTGGATACGGAATGGACCGTCCAGCGGGTCAACAACGGACGGTTGGGGCTGGAAGCCGCCATTGCTGATGGGCCTGATATGATCATCAGCGACGTACTGATGCCCGAAATGGATGGGTACGAACTCTGTCGTCAACTCAAAAATAATCCTATTACTAGCCACATACCAATTCTGTTATTAACGGCTAAAGTTGCTGTTGAAAGCCGGCTTGAGGGATTAACAGCCGGTGCTGACGATTATCTAGCCAAGCCTTTTCAGGTCAATGAACTGCGCGGACGTATTCGAAATCGGCTGGCACACCAACACCGCATGCGCCAGTATTATCGAACGCAACTGCTGGGAGAAGGCCATTTACCAGTAGCGAGTCAGGCACCCGCCGACGAGTTCATGAATCGGGTCTATAACGTACTGGAAAGCCGACTGGACGATACGACATTCGGAGTCGAGCCGTTGGCTATGGACATTGGCATGAGCCGCATGCACCTAAATCGAAAAGTAAAAGCCATGACTGGTTTAACGCCCAACGAGCTCATACGCGTGGTGCGTCTAAATCGGGCGGCAGAGTTGCTTCTGACCGGCGCATCCATTTCCGAAGTAGCTGACCGGGTCGGGTTCGATACGCCGGCCTATTTCTCAAAAGTATTCAAGGACCAGTACCACCTGACCCCTTCCGAATACGTTGAAAAGAACCGCCACGAGATGGTTTAGGTTTGACGCATCGCTCCCTTTTTTCCGGGCAAATTCTCCTCTGTTATCATCCTCACAAAATCTTACACGCTATTACTCAAGTGCTTTAGATAACATATGTTCGTTTAGACAAATTATTCATACCACATGTTACAAATTTTATAGCCCTTGTTACGTGCGAGCAAGCCTTAAGCAGAGATTGGCTTTAGTATTGTGCCATCATTCAATAATAAATTATTGAAGTAACCTCCACAATCAAAGCTTATGACCTTTCTCTCGTTTTCAGTCCGCACTGCTCCCGCAGAATGGCCCCCCCTGAATCTCTATTTACGTGAAACGGGGCGGCAGGTTTTTCCTGTTGACGATTTAGTTTATCTACAGGCCGTAGCTAATTATAGCTGGCTAAATTGGGTAGATGGCCGACGCATGTTAATGCCCCGCACCCTAAAATATTATTCACCCAAATTACCAACGGAGCTATTTATCCGACTCCACCGGAACTGCGTTGTTAACCGCTCATTTGTTGAGCGTCTCGAACGTACCGAGACAGGTGGTCTAGTCCATCTAACAACCGGCGAAACACTGCCCGTTTCCCGTCGGCGGTGGAGCATGGTACGTCGGCAACTGATCAACAACAGAACACATCTGAATTAGTCAAAGCGCATTCGCTTCTATCTTTTCACTTCATTGAAAAAACGCTATGGCCACCATCGACCATAGCGTTTTTGTTTTTACCCATTCTACGTGTTAGTTTAAACCCAAGTGGGCACAAAATTTCACGCTTATTTTCTGCCAATGCACTGACATCCAGAGCCATCTACCATCGTTGTTGGCTGGACAGGGTAAGTAGATGAAAGTATATAGTGTTGATCTGCTTATTTTTGTTAAGAAATTTAAAAATAATGGCATTTAAACAAGACCCCAACATAACTTAACCATATGCTTAGCACATCCAATACCCCCAAAGCTGAATCATTTCGGCACGTTAGCTACCTCTGGGACGATGCCAAGGCCGCCGAACTGGAGGGCGATGAAGTAGGCTTATTAATCTACCGGTCAAACCTGCTCGGAGCCGATCTGCGCCTAACCAACTATGGTGGGGGTAATACGTCCTGCAAGGCAATGGCCGAAGATCCACTCACGGGTCAACTGACCGAAGTGATGTGGGTAAAAGGGTCTGGGGGCGATATTGGTACACTTAAACGGAGTGGGCTGGCGGCCTTGTATGTCGACCGGTTACGGGCGCTCAAAAATCGCTATCGGGGGCTTGAATTCGAAGACGAAATGGTGGAATTATTCAACCACTGTATCTACGATTTAGCCTCGAAAGCCCCTTCCATTGATACACCTCTGCACGGTTTTCTGCCGTTCAAACATATTGACCACCTCCATCCCGACGCAGCCATCGCGATTGCGGCTGCCAAAGACGGAAAACGGATCACCCAGGCGTTATTCGACGGCCAGATTGGCTGGGTCGAATGGCAGAAACCAGGCTTCGATCTGGGCCTGCAGCTGGAACAGTGCCTGAATGAAAATCCGGGCATCCGGGGCATCATGCTCGGCTCACATGGACTGTTTACCTGGGGGGATACGGCCTATGAAAGCTACGTCAATACGCTGGAAGTAATTGAGCGCTGTGCTGAATACCTCGAAGAAAATTACGGCAAGAAAGGGCCAATTTTTGGTGGACAGAAACTGGAAAGCCTGCCGCAGGCTGACCGGCTGTCACAGGTGGCTGCCCTGGCTCCGGTGCTACGTGGCCTGGCGTCGGGTCAGAACCGGATGATTGGGCACTTCACCGACGATGCGCGGGTGCTGGAATTCATCAACTCCAACGATCTGGAGCGGTTGGCACCCATGGGAACCTCCTGCCCCGATCACTTTCTGCGTACTAAAATCAGTCCATTAGTGCTGGAGCTGGCTCCCAACGAAGACCTGTCCAGCGTAGCAGCCCTTAAAGACAAACTGAATCCCGCGTTTGCCGACTACCGGGCCATGTACACGGCTTATTACGAAACCTGCAAACATCCCAATAGCCCGGCCATCCGCGATGCCAATCCAGTGGTGATCCTGTACCCTGGTGTGGGCATGTTCACCTTTGCCAAGGACAAACAAACGGCGCGGGTAGCCGCTGAATTTTATATCAACGCCATCAATGTCATGAAGGGGGCCGAAGCCATTTCGGAATACACCTCCCTTCCGCGTCAGGAGGCTTTCAATATTGAATACTGGCTGCTCGAAGAAGCTAAACTTCAGCGGATGCCTAAACCAAAGCCGCTGTCGGGTAAAATTGCCCTGATCACGGGTAGCGCAGGTGGTATCGGCAAGGCGATTGCCAGGAAGTTTGCTCAGGAGGGCGCTTGTGTGGTGCTGAACGATATTAATCAGGAACGGCTGGATGGCGCCAAAGCCGAGTTCGTCAGTACGTTTGGGAAAGATGCTGTGTCAACCACTACGTTAAATGTCACCGATTGGTCAAGCATCGAAGAAGCGTTCAAAGCCGCTAGTTTAGCGTTTGGCGGGGTAGATATCGTGATCAACAACGCCGGAATCAGCATCTCGAAACCCATCGCAGAACACACGATTGAGGAATGGGACCGGCTGTATGACATCCTCGTGAAAGGCCAGTTTATGGTGACAAAAGCGGCCGTTGAGGTAATGCGCAAGCAGGATCTGGGGGGCGACGTGATCAACATCGTTTCTAAGAACGCTTTGGTAGCCGGTCCGAACAATGCTGGGTATGGCTCAGCCAAAGCTGCTCAGCTTCACCTGAGCCGACTAAATGCTGCCGAACTTGGCGCAGATCATATCCGGGTTAACACCGTTAATCCTGACGCTGTTATCTCCGACTCGAACATCTGGGCCGGTGGCTGGGCTGAAGGGCGGGCAAAAGCGTACGGTATTACCGTGGACGAACTTCCAGCTTACTACGCAAAACGGACATTACTAAATGAGGTCATCTTACCGGATGACATTGCCAATGCCTGTTTCGCTTTCGTCGGTGGCCTTCTCAATAAGTCAACCGGCAACGTATTGAACGTAGACGGTGGTGTAGCGATGGCCTTTGTTCGATAAGTAATGGAGTAAAAAATGAAGACGGGGCCGCCCGTGTGGTGAAAAATGAAGAATAATTAATTATTCTTCATTTTTCACTCTACATTCTTCACTCCTTAAAGCTCCTACTCATATGCAACTCGACACCAATTCCATTGACAATCATAATCAGTCCCGGCTAACCACTCACAAAAATAGGCTGTCGTACTGGGCCGACGAGGTTGAAAAAGCCGAAGCAACCATTCAGAAATTAATCGATTTCCAGATTGCGATTCCCAGTTGGGCGCTCGGCACGGGCGGCACTCGCTTCGGTCGATTTGCGGGCGGTGGAGAACCGCGAAATCTGGAAGAAAAAATGGCTGATGTTGGCCTGCTTCATGCCCTGAACCGCTCCAGTGGGGCTATTTCGCTGCACATTCCCTGGGACATTCCAAGCGATCCGAAAGCCATTCAGCAATTGGCCGGGCAATACGGTCTGGTGTTCGACGCGGTAAATTCCAATACGTTCCAGGATCAGCCCGACCAGGAATTGAGCTATAAATTTGGGTCATTGCAGCATACCGATGCCGCTGTGCGCCAACAGGCCATTGATCACAACATCGACGTTATTCGTCACGGCGAAGCCCTCGGCTCCAAAGCACTGACAGTCTGGTTATCGGATGGCTCCAGTTTTCCTGGCCAGCTAAACTTCCGAAAGGCGTTTCAGCGCACTCTCGACAGCCTCGGTGAAATTTATGCTGCCCTGCCCAGCGACTGGAAAATGTTCGTGGAGTATAAAGCCTTTGAACCCAATTTTTATTCCATGACCGTTGGCGATTGGGGCAGTTCATTCCTCTACGCCAGCAAATTGGGACCAAAAGCCTATACGCTGGTTGATCTGGGTCACCACCTGCCCAACGCTAACATTGAACAGATCGTCGCCATCCTGCTGAACGAAGGAAAACTCGGGGGTTTCCATTTCAACGACTCCAAATACGGCGATGACGACCTAACTGCCGGAAGCATCAAACCCTACCAGTTATTCCTGATCTTCAACGAATTGATCGAAGGCATGGATGCGCGGGGGATGAATCATGCCAGCAGTTTGGGCTGGATGATCGATGCCAGCCATAACGTAAAAGACCCACTGGAAGATTTACTGCAATCGGTGGAAGCGATCCAACTGGCGTATGCGCAGGCTTTGTTAGTGGATCGGGTCGCACTGGAAAACGCCCGGGAAGCCAACGACGTAGCGCAGGCCCAGGAAATTTTACAGGATGCGTTCCGCACCGACGCCCGGCCATTGGTCGCCGAAGCCCGGCTGCGCGTTGGTGGTGCTTTGCAACCGTTAGCGCTGTACCGGCAGTTAAACATGCGCCAGCAGTTAATTGGCGAACGGGGTGCAAAAGCCGTAGCAACCGGATTGTAAACTAATGATGAATTATGAATGATAAATGCGGCTAGTAGGGTCTCTGAAACACTCATAATTCATCATTCATACTTCATCATTTATGACCCCTGTTATCGCCATTTTCGATATTGGCAAGACCAATAAAAAACTGTTTCTCTTTAACGAACGGTATGAAATTGTCTGGCAGAAAACGGAGCAATTTGCCGAAGGTGTCGATGACGATGGGTATCCTTGTGAGAATCTTAAAAAACTGACCCGCTGGATTACGGCCTCCCTGGAAGTAATCATGGCGCTCCCGGAATTCGACATTCGGGCGCTGAACTTTTCTACCTACGGCGCCAGCCTTGTCTATCTGGACCGGGAGAGCCGTCCGATTGGGTATCTGTATAACTACCTGAAACCCTTCCCAACTGACATCAGGAAGAAGTTTTACGATACCTACGGCGATGAAGCTACACTCTCCCTGCAAACGGCGTCGCCTGCGCTGGATAGCCTGAACTCAGGGCTGATGCTGTACCGGATTAAATACGATAAGCCGAAGCTGTTTCGGCGAATCTGGTACGCCTTGCACCTCCCTCAGTATGTGAGCTTTATTGTTACGCGACAGGTTTTATCAGACGTAACCAGTATCGGTTGCCACACCATGCTGTGGGATTTTGATCAGAATCAGTACCATCCATGGGTAACGGCGGAGGGGATCAATAAAATTCTGGGACCATTGTCCACCTCAGACAATGTGATGAATGCTACGTGGTTAAACCACCCCATGAAAGTTGGTGTGGGGTTGCACGATAGCTCATCAGCCTTAATTCCGTATCTGGCCTCGTTTCAGGAACCCTTCGTACTGATTTCGACCGGAACCTGGTGCATTAGCCTGAACCCGTTCAACAACAGCCCGTTAACCGTCGAAGAATTGCAGTATGATTGCCTGCGCTTCATGCATTACAAAGGACGGCCCGTCAAAGCATCCCGCTTGTTTGCCGGCTATGAGCATGAGCAGCAGGTGAAACGGCTGGCAGAGCATTTCCAGGTGGACGTCAATTACTACTACACCGTTGCGTATGAGCCTGACATCATCAATCACCTGCGTTCGCAGCGAATAGGGGGCGATTTTCACGACGTAAAGTCACCACCCTTGCAGGAATCGTTGTTTGCCTATCGGAATCTGGCCAATTTCAGTACGTATGAAGAAGCGTACCATCAGTTGATTCTGGACATTATGGCCCAGCAACTGATCTCAACCAATCTGGTACTGGCCAATTCGCCGGTGAAGCGAATCTTTGTAGATGGTGGCTTCGGCAAAAATACCATTTACATGCATCTGCTGGCCGCTGCCTTCCCCGAAATAGAGGTATTTGCGGCTTCGGTTGCCCAGGCTACGGCGCTGGGAGCTGCTTTAGCCATTCATCACCATTGGAATACGCGCCCCGTGCCGGGCGATTGCATTGAGCTGAAACATTATGCCGCGTTAGAGCGGACAACGTTATGAAAGTGGGTTTATTCATTCCCTGTTATGTCGATCAATTTTATCCAAGAGCCGCTATTGCCACCCTCGAATTACTGGAGAAAGTAGGCGTGTCGGTTGTTTTTCCATCAGGTCAAACGTGTTGTGGCCAGCCAATGGCCAACTCCGGGTTCGAGCACCTGACTCACTCGGTTAATGAAAAGTTCGTTAAGCAGTTTGGTGGTGTCGACTACGTGGTATCGCCGTCGGGTAGTTGCGTATTGCATCTGAAAGAACATCTGCATACCAATGATAATCACGAAGCTGAAGCCACAATTTTGCGAAGCCGCATCTATGAATTGACGGAATTCCTGACCGACGTCCTGAAAGTAAAGCAGTTAAATGCCCGCTTTCCGCACCGGGTTGGCCTGCACCAGAGCTGCCACGGTCAGCGGGGACTGCATATTTCGCAGATGAGCGAACTGGTCGCTCCGCCGTTTTCCAAGCCCGTTTCTTTGCTTAATCTGGTCGATGATCTGGAGCTAATTGATCTGGACCGACCTGATGAATGCTGCGGTTTTGGCGGCACGTTCTGCGTGGTGGAGGAAGCCGTCTCGTCAAAAATGGGCAAGGACCGCGTGGCCGATCACCTACGGAATGGCGCCGAATACATTACCAGTGCCGACATGTCGTGCCTGATGCACCTCGAAGGGCTGCTTCGACGGCAAAAGAGTAAAACGAAGGTGGTACACATTGCCGAAATACTCAACAGTAACGTATCATGAACACCGAAACCCTCGATCATCCCGAACTGGCCGAACGCTTCAACCGCGACGAAGAACGCGTAGATTGGCATGATCAGACATTGTGGTGGATTCGCCAGAAACGGGATAAGGCCGCCCATACCTTACCCGAATGGGAAGCCCTACGCGAAGCCGCTTCGCGGATCAAGCTCAACGTACTGGATAATTTAGACGAATATCTGATCCAGTTCGAGGCCAATGCGAAACGGAACGGGATCATTGTTCACTGGGCGACTGATGCTGCCGAACACAACCAGATTGTCTATAAGATTCTGACCGACAATCAGGTAAATCAGATGGTCAAGAGTAAATCCATGCTCACCGAAGAATGCCATCTCAACGAATACCTGGGACAGCACGGCATCGACGTAGTGGATACCGATTTGGGAGAACGCATCGTGCAACTGGCTGGTGAACCACCCAGCCACATTGTGTTGCCATGCATTCACAAAAAGAAAGAAGAAATCGGTGAGATATTCCATCAGCATATGGGGACGCCTGCGGGCTTATCTGATCCCCAAATGCTGGCCGGTTTGGCCCGCACCGACCTGCGCGAGCGTTTCCTGACGCGCCGGGTGGCACTAACGGGGGTGAATTTCGCCATCGCCGAAACCGGTGAATTTGTCGTATGTACCAACGAAGGCAACGCCGATATGGGCGCGCACCTGGCCGACGTACACATTGCCAGCATGGGGATTGAAAAAATTATTCCTCAGCGCAAACACCTCGGCGTTTTTCTCCGTTTACTTACCCGCTCGGCAACAGGCCAACCTATTACGGCTTATTCGAGTCATTTCAAGCAACCGCGCGCGGGCCAAACGATGCACCTTATTTTGGTGGATAATGGTCGGTCGGTACACCTCGGTCGGGAGGATTTTCGGAATTCCCTCAAGTGCATTCGGTGTGGCGCCTGCATGAACACCTGCCCGGTTTACCGACGTAGCGGTGGGCATAGTTACCACAGCGCCATCAGTGGGCCTATCGGTGCAATTCTGGCGCCTAACCTGGACATGAAAAAACACGCTGATCTTCCTTTTGCCTCCACGCTTTGCGGGTCATGCAGCAACGTTTGCCCGGTAAAAATTGACATTCACCAGCAGTTGTATAAATGGCGGCAGGTCATCACGCAGGAAGGGGAAGCGAGTGCTGCAAAGTCAGCGAGTATGCAGGTGATGAGTACCGTCCTGTCCAATCACTGGCTTTATAAGTGGGGTGGTAGCATTGGGCGGAAATTCATGGGGTGGTTTCCCGGGTTAGTGAGCAACAAGCTGAATCCGTGGTATAAACACCGCGAGATGCCCACTCCACCCGAACAATCGTTTCAGGAGTGGTACGCTCAAAACCGAAAGAACGCATGAGCAGCCGCGACAACATATTGGCCGCCATCGGCAAAACGAAGCGGAACGATCGGGAGCCGTCTCCCCTACCCCAAATTCCGACGAGTGATACGTTCAACGACCGCCTTATCGAGCGATTCAGCGAAACGCTAACCGGGGTTGGCGGGCAGGTGGTGCGTGTTACGGACTGGCTCGATGTTATTCAGCACATTGAGCAAACATATCGCCAGGTCTCCATTTCGCCGGCGCATCGGATCGTCACCACATTACCCGAACTCTCGGCTGTGGCGGAGGTTGGCTGGTCTGGACTTTCTCCGCACCTGCTGGCCGATGCGGAGCTTACTGTTATCGGTGCCCATTTTGGTGTTGCCGAAAATGGAGCCGTCTGGCTCACAGAATCGCTGCTGGGCCACCGGGCGGCACCTTTTATCTGTCAGCATTTGGCCATTGTCCTGGACGCCAGAGACATTGTCCCCACCATGCACGACGCCTACGAACGGATTGGTGATGCTGAGTACGGATTTGGTTTGTTCATGGCGGGTCCCTCCAAAAGCGCCGATATCGAGCAATCACTGGTCATGGGCGCCCACGGCCCCAAGACGATGACGTTGTTTTTGATGGTATAAGACAGAACCACATTATCCCGTTTCGAAACGGGTACTCCTTTCATACTTAGTGCTTCTTAAAAAGCCACAGCATCAGCCGGGTAATTACCCGGCTGATGCTGTAATGAGGTTAATATTATCTATCAATCTCACTTTACTATAAAATTCGTGGAGATTCTTGGTACGATGCCTGCTTCCTGAATCGAGGATGGCTGAGCACTTCTAGTGCCTAACCCTTCAGCTATTTACCAGTAAACGACAACGCGTTCACAAGCTGGTTTGCTCATCTTACTGAACACAGATCAGATTTCCTTCCCCTAACTATTCCATTTGCACTAAGATTCAGTCGAAATTATCAAAAACCAATGGGTCTTTGATAGCTGTATATATCATGTCTATATGCAACTATCACAAATGTAACATTTGATACTATACAATAAGTAAGTATAATTTATTTAAATTAAACGGAGACTTATTATAGGCCTTTGATTAATAGACGTTTAAGTCTTCACACTATATAATACTACGTTTATATCTATTATAAAAAGAATATATATACCCGTATTTATACTGTAATTTTAAATTAGTTTCTCAGTAAATAAATTAATTTAAAATTATCTGTTACTTGTTTAATATACTTTAGTCTCAAAAATGATTAAAAACATATTGGCTGGCTAGCTAGTGAAACGAGAGATTACTGCTTGTCGATTTCTAATAGAATTGATAAGTGGCCAATAGCCTCGACTTCACCTGTTTTTACTTAAATGTGTCATTGATACATGTTCCATCCATTCTCTGTATAGAAATTTTTTCAACTTATTACGTATGCCATTCAAGCTTACTCGAAAGCCAGTTTTATCAACTGGTACCAATTCCCGCTTTACAAGAAGCAAGACAACACGGCTCAACCCTCTCACCAGTCTATCATCCAAGCGTATGCATTTATTGTTTACTACAAAAAAAATTGACCATAATCAACTGAATATCAGCAGTATATATGTCATTCTACTAGCCCTGGCATTAGGAAACACCTCATTCGCCCAAACCGGGTATATTTATGTACACAAGAAAACCCTGAATGAAGAGTCTAGTCTTAACTTTCCGTTCACTCTAACCGGCGGACCTACCACAGTACCTACCTTTACCCTCAATGATCAGCCAGATAATATAGCGCCTGTTGATCTGGGGGCCGATCGGGCTGGGGGTTTGTGGGCAGCAACCGGTGGCAACGGCCTTTATTTTCGTGCGGCAGGCAGCTCAACCTGGACCCAGGTAGCAACTGGCAATGTGCAACGCGTAGATGGGGGGCTAGCCGGTAAATGCTACTATATAGAAGCTAATTCACTTTATTATTTTGATGGTACGAGTTCCACATTACTTGGCAAACCAAGCGGGGTAAATGTGACTGATGTTGCCAGCAATGGCCCACATACGGTCGTCACCGATGCGAATGGGTTATTATATCAGTTCAATTCGGGCGCTTTTGTACCTGTAGCTTTACCTACGAAGGTGGAGGCAACGTATGTGGATGTGGATGTGGCAGGGAATGTCTACCTCCGAGAAACACCGACGAGTCTGCATGCAAACCAGATTTCGAAATTGACGGCTTCCGGTGTGTTTACACCCTATGCCACCGGTGGTTTATCAAGCACGGGTGACCTGGCCGTATCCGATGACGGGAGTGTGCTCCTTCAGGAAGCTATATTTGGTGGTTTTTTCACAGCCTATCACTATACGGGTAGTACCTGGGTAGTGGAACCAGAATCCAGAGGAATGAACGCCTTGACGGGGGGACCCGGAGGGCAGATGTGGGGCGGCTTTTCCCTTAGCGGCAAACCGAATACCATTCTTACCCGCACCTACACGGGCACGGGGCCAAGCAGTGCAGCGTCTGCCTTCTGGATTGATGACGAGCGCGTGCGCACCAGCCACAATGATAACTCTATGATGATTCCGGTGAAACCGGGCACTTATTCATTGGCTGAAACCATTCCAGCAGGTTGGGATGTGACGAATATAACGATCTACGATCCTTCTAACAACTCGACATCCAATGTGGCCGACGGCACGGCCAGTATTAAGGTATCAGCGGGCGAAGTTGTTCATGTCGTTATGGAGAATACGTTTTTTCAGACCACAACTGTGGCCTCAAACTGCGGGAATACCTTTACGGAAACATTCGGCACGGGTGCGGTAGGCACCGTTGGATCACCACTTTTGGGGCTTACCTCCTATCACCACGCTACGTCTGTACGACAGGTGCAGGATGGCGAATATTCGATCATTAGCCGCTCACAGGACGCCAGCTATGGGTCTATGTTTGACCATACAAATGGTAATGGAACCGGACGGCTGTTACTGGTCAATGCATCGTACGCCAAAGACATTTTTTATATCCGTCAGTTCACGGGCATGGTTATCGGGGCCAGCTATGACCTTAGCCTTTGGGCCGGTAGTGTGACGACGGGACTCGACCCTAACATTAACCTGGAGGTGTATGACGCGGCTGACAATTCTCTGTTAGCCTCAACCGCTACGGGAAATATTACAACGGACAATACGTGGCTAAACTTTCACCTGCCCTTTACGCCAACCACAACCGACATTTACATTGTTCTACGTAACAACAATATTGGGGGCGATGGCAATGATCTGGTAATTGATGATATCTCTTTTGGTCTGACCTGCGACCACGGTGATGCACCAGCCAGTTATGGTACGACCAATGCGAATCTTGGCGTAGGGCATATCATTACACCCGCTCTGACCATTGGCGCTACCGTTGATCAGGAGCCCGATGGTATTCCTGGTACTACGGCACTGGGCGATGACCAGAATGGCAGTGACGATGAAGATGGCGTGGCGTCTTTCCCGGCAATAAATACCAATTCGACCAGTTATGACCTGACGGTAGCGGTCAATAATACAATCGGTACGGATGCCACCCTGTCGGGCTGGATCGACTTCAACCGTAACGGCACATTCGACGCGGGCGAGCGCGCTCAGGCCACCGTGGCCGATAACGCGACGAGCGTCACCCTGCACTGGACAGGTCTCAGCGGGCTTTCGGCAGGCCCTACGTATGCCCGCCTACGCCTTGCTACACTAGACTCAGATGTAGCCCTACCTACTGGTGCGGCCGACAATGGGGAAGTCGAAGACTACAGGTTGACTATCAGCCTAAACATTAGCGGTACGGTTTATAACGATGTGAATGGCCTGACCGACAATATGGTATCTGGCACGGGAACCAATGCGGGTGGCCTCAATGCCATATTATATGATAACACAACGGGTCAGGTAGCCGCCATAGTGCCCGTTGCTGCCGATGGTACATATAGCTTTACGGCCACGGCCAACGATAACTACAGCGTCTACGTAACAACCAATACAGCGACCGTAGGCTCAACAACGGCCCCAACAGTTTCCTTGCCAACGGGTTGGGTAAGCACGGGTGAACACCTGGGTACGGGTACAGGCAATGATGGCACCGTGAATGGTATACTACCTTTGGGCGTCGTAAACGTAACGCTGACCAATGCCAATTTTGGTATCGAACAACTGCCTACCGCTGGTGGTGGAGTGAATACAGTTGCCAACGCTGGCGGTACGAGTCCAGTAACTGCACCCGCTAATACGTTCACGAATACTACACTCAGCAGCGACGTAACGCCGGGTACGGTGACCAGCATTCGCATCACGGCGTTTCCAAGCAATACCACGAGTTTGACAATTAATGGCACGGTGTATACGGCTGCTTCACCCGAATTTACGGGGGCAACGCCTTCTGGTGTGGTGATTCCTACTGACGGTAGCGGTAATCCTACCGTAACGATCGCGGTAGATCCAACGGTTGATGCGAATCCGGTCGTTATTCCATTCAAGGCTATTGACAATGCGGGTAAGGAATCGACCAACACCGGCACGGCCACACTGAATTTTATACCAGCAGCCATGCCGGTTCATCTGGTCAGTTTCCAGGGCAAATGGACTGAGGGTACGGGCAATGAGCTAAGTTGGGTTACTTCCTGGGAGAAAAATAATGATCATTTCGAATTGCAAAGCAGCTCGACGGCCAAGGCATTTGAATCGATTGGTCGGATTGCAGGAAAAGGCACAACCAACGCCCTTCAGACCTACACGTTTGTCGATGCACAACCACTAGCCGAATTGACCTACTACCGCCTGAAGCAGACTGATCTGGATGGTAGCATCAGTTATTCACCCATTATCGGTGTACGCCGGGGCGTCGTAGCGAATTCTCTGGTTGCTTATCCAAATCCAACAACGGATAAGCTTCGCCTAACACTTGTTGATCAGGTTATTACCGAAATAAACCTGTATACCCTGGCGGGTGAACAGGTGCTGCATCAGGTAGGCACCGCGCCGTTGGTAGACGTGCAGCACCTACCAACGGGATCGTATGTGATCGAAGTAAAAACAGACGCGGGGGCGATATACCGTCAACGGTTTATCAAAAATTAACCATTCATACTCAGCTTCACCCGATTGTGCAAGTAGTACATCGACTTTGAAAACGATTGTTTCGGCCATATAGTCGATGAAATTAAGAAAGAGTAAGTGAAGTGACGTTAATTTGTTTATGGGATTTTTTTAAAAGCTACTGGTTTTACCGGTAGCTTTTTTTGATTTTAGAGATTTAAACCAGGAAGCCAATGTATAGTTAACGCTCGAAAGCTGTACACATATTCTGGCAAAAATGGTGACCTTGCACCCCTAGCACCGGCTACATCGGTTACTATATTTAAGGAAGAATTTACTATCGCTGAACAACAGCTTAATTGACCTACTAAAAACACGCATGAATCAATCCGTAGACGTTATAAATCAGCTTATTCGCCGTCGCCGAAGTATTTTTCCACCCGATTATATTGACAAAGAAATTCCCCGCGAGGTTATTGAAGTGATTCTTGAGAATGCCAACTTCGCGCCTACCCATCGCCTGACGCAACCCTGGCGGTTTACGATTTTCCGGGGGGCAGGTCTGACCAAACTCGCCGATTTTTTAGGCGAAACCTATCGTTCGCAAACACCCGCCGAGAGTTTCACCACGGCTAAATACGAGGGACTACGTAGCAAAGTGCTGAAATCCTCCTGCGTTCTGGCCATCAATATGGAACTGCATCCCGAAAAAGTGCCTGAATGGGAAGAGCTGGCCGCAGTAGCCTGCGCCGTTGAGAATATGTGGTTGACAGCTACAGCGTTAGAGGTTGGTGCCTACTGGAGCACTCCCGGAAACTTACCCACGCTGAGTGAATTTTTAGGCCTGGGCGACAATCAAAAGTGCGTTGGCCTCTTCTACATGGGCTACCATGAGGCAAAAGAAAAACCCGCCGTTCGCAAACCCATCGAAGAAAAGTTGACGTGGGTTGAAGCGTAAGGAGTTGAGCGCTATAAGGTTTGAACGACTTTATAGCGCTCAACTCCTTACCAACACGACGTCCCCATAGGCCACCTTTTGCTCAAATACCGACGTAAGTGGTCGTTGTTTTTCTTCAGCCAGCAAAAGGCGAATCACGCCCCCGTGCGTGACAACCGCTACGTTCCGGTGGGTTGTTTTCAACAAATCCTGCCAGAACTGGGCAACCCGCTCGTGCATCTGCCTCAGGCTTTCGCCACCCGGCGTGGGCACGTTTACAAAATCATCCATCCAGGCTTGTGATTCCTGCTGGTCAATGGCGTCCCAGGTTTTTCCCTCCCAATCGCCAAAATGCAGTTCCCGAAGTCGGTCATCAACAACAAAATTGGTAGCCAGTTGCCGGGCCAATTGCGTGCAACGCCGGGAAGGGCTGGAATAGACAGCTTCGAAAGTAGCCGGAAGTTTTTGTTTGACGATTGCCAGTTCTTCCAGAAAGCTGTCGGTCAAATCGACATCCAGGTGGCCGTAAATCAGCCCAGGTGTGATGTTGGGCGTTGTGTGCCGGATCAGATAAATTTCCACAGGATAGCGACGGAAAGGTAAAAACCGACTTCACATACCTGTTGGGTAGCCCCCAGGCAATCGCCGGTATAGCCCCCAATCCACTTCGTAAAATACCGGCCTAAATAGACTTTCAGGCCATGCATTGGTAAAACACTCATCAGCAGAAGTGGCTCTCCTGTTATAAAAGTCAACCCTAGAAGTGGAATAAGCGCCCCTAAACCCGCTATCAGCAACGTAGTGATGGTACCCGCCTGAGCAACCGGCTTGGCTTTACTATCCGCCGAATCGCGGGCGTATGGATGCGTAAAAATGAACGTAGCCGCCATAAACCGACTTAATGAGTGGGCGCTAGTTAGCAGCAAAAGGAGAACCAGTGGTTGACTCAACAAACCCGGAGCCAGATGTAGTAACACAGAAAATTTCAGGCTTAACAGCAACCCAATCCCGACCATACCATAGGTACCAAGGCGGCTGTCTTTCATGATTTCCAGAATTTTTTCTTTCGTCCAGCCCCCACCGAAACCATCACACACGTCAGCAAAACCATCTTCGTGGAAAGCACCCGTTATCAGAACGGATGCAATCATGGCAATCACTAATCCGGTCGGCGCATCAACCAGATACGTTCCTGCTAACCAGGCAACTCCCGTCAGCAATCCCACCAACCAGCCAATCAGGGGAAAGTAACGCGTCGCCTGATTCAGCGCCGTTTCCGAATAGCCGACCCAGTGCGGAACGGGCAGCCGCGTATAAAACTGGATAGCCGTGAAAAATAACCGGAGTTCGTCTTTCATGTCAGTCGTTACGACTCACGCTGGCGCTCTCGAACGAGGCCATTTCGTTAAGAAACCCCACTGCACTTTGTAACAACGGATAGGCCACGGCGCAACCCGTGCCCTCACCAAGGCGCATGTTCAACTGTAATAGAGGTTCTGCTCCCAACTCAACAAGTAAACGAGCATGGCCTTTTTCACCGGACTGATGGCAGAAAACCGCATTTTCTTTTACGGACGGATTCAGCTTGAACGCACATAGAAAGGCCACCGACGCAATAAATCCATCAACCATGACCACCATTCGTTGCTCGGCGGCTTCCAGAAATGCCCCGCACATCATAGCGATGTCAAAACCGCCGAACGTTTGCAAAATCCCCCTGACATCAGGGCCTATGGTATGATGATACATTAAGGCCTGACCAAGCAGCGACACTTTATAGTCATATTGCTCGTCGGTGAGGCCCGTCCCTCTGCCAACACATTCGTCGATAGGAATATTCAGCAGTTTGCTCATCAAAACCGAAGCCGACGATGTATTGCCAATGCCCATTTCGCCAAAGCCGACGACATTACAACCCGTTTGCTGAATTTGCCGCACCAGTTCCCGACCTTTTTCGATACACCGCTGGCATTCGTCGGCCGTCATGGCGGGCTGACTTAAAAAGCTTTGGGTGCCGTAGTTGATTTTCGCATTGATCAACGTATCAGTTGGCTCGAAATCATGGTCAACACCGGCGTCAACGAGCCATAGCCTGATGCCGTGCTGCCGGGTGAACACATTGATTGCGGCCCCGCCCTGAAGGAAATTCAGCACCATTTGATACGTCACTTCGGACGGATAAGCACTGACGCCTTCGCGGGCAATGCCATGACTGGCCGCAAACACAACCAGATGAGGATTAACCAGTTGTGGCGATTCCGTTTGCTGAATCAGCGCAATTTGCAGTGCCACTTCTTCCAGTTTGCCCAAAGCACCCAATGGCTTTGTTTTGTTGTTGATCTTGTCCTGAATTTGCTGCCGAAGGATGGGTTGTATGGGTACGTTCATGCGTTATTTTTCAAGTATAGAGGCAATCCGGAAACCATAAATATGGCTTCGTCGGCCTGGGTTGCTACGTATTGATTGGCCCACCCTTGCAGGTCGGTAAATTTCCGCCCGATGGCCGTTTCGGCATGAAGACCCATCCCAATCTCGTTGGAGATAATGATAAATGTGCCTGACAATGCCCGAATCGCGTCGATTTCTGCTTTGAAAGCGGCCAGCGATAAATCGATAGTACTGTCGAATGCTATAAACAAATTCGTCAGCCAGAGCGTCACGCAGTCGATGACGACGACTCTGTTTTCTAGCGGAAGCTGGTACAAATTCCGCTCGGCTTCGTAGGTCGTCCATTCCGGGCCACGTTCTTCCCGATGCCGTTGCACCCGTTCGGCGAAATCGTCGTCCCAGATTTTGGCCGTTGCTACGTAGACGGGCTCCGCGCTCAGTTGCAGCGCCCGCTCCTGCGCGAACCGACTTTTGCCGCTACGTGCCCCCCCCGAAATGTAAATAATCATTCGACACCTTCGTTCTTAAATCGTTTATAGAGAAATAGTTGCCACTTTTCTTCGGCGACTCCGGCTTTGTCCATTTCGGCGCGGGCCAGCGTGAAAAACAAATCGGACAACCGGTTGATGTACGCTGGAATGGCTTCGTGAACCGCATCGGTTTTACGTAAAGATGTCAATCGCCGTTCGCCCCGGCGCATCTGCGTCCGCACGACGTGGCACAAGGCCGAAATCTCATTCCCGCCCGGCAACAAAAAATAATCCGAGGGCGACGACATGGCGGCTTCGAGGTCGTCAATCCAGGTTTCACAGAATTCGGCACCATCTTCGGGCATTGGATTCTTGTTTTCCTTTTTGGCGTCAGACGGCCGGGCCAGGTGCGACATCATGTCCATCATGTCTTTCTGAACTTTGTGCAGATTCGCCTGCCATTCGTGGTCATTCCCCAGCTTGACCCGTAGCAACCCAATCGTCGAATTTGCTTCGTCCAGCGTGCCGATGCACTCCACGCGCACGTCGTCTTTATCAACCCGGCTCCCGCCAAACAGTCCTGTGGTTCCTTTATCGCCTTTCTTCGTGTATATTTTCATCGAATCTGTGATTGTAAGGTAATAAGCTATAAATCAGCCGAAACCTATGTCAACTCCTGCAATGCAGTCAGTACGTCGGCCAGGGTGGTGTAGTCAGTACGTATCTTATTTCGGGTAAGGACCCAGTGTGAATTTCCGGCTACGTCCAGGGTTTCAATCTGGCAAATGGCGGTATCCGATGCGTCGATCACAAAGCCTTCACGCTGCAACGCCCGGCGTGTCCAGAACGCCAGACTTCCCGTGCCATCAAGAGAAATTGGCGGCCCACTAGCTTCGTTGTGCATGGCAAATGTGCCCGTTGTCCGGTCAAAGTGGAACCCATTTTTAGCAAAAGCGGCTTCAAACGTGCCGTTCAGAACCAGATCTTCGGGAACACCCGTATTCATCTCGCCAGTCTGCCGAATGAGCCACAACTGATCGGCGGCTTGCAAGGCCAGGTCAAGTTCGTGCGTTGACAGGAGAATGGCTTTACCCGTTTTTCGGGCCAGTTGGTGCAGTAACCGCATCATTTCCACCCGGTTAGGCAAGTCCAGATGGGCGGTAGGTTCGTCCAGTAAGATCAACGGCGTATCCTGAGCCAGCGCGCGGGCCAGCATCACCTTCTGCCGTTCACCGTCGCTCAGTTGATGCAACCGCCGTTGTCGGAAATCCACCGTTTCCGTCACGTCCATTGCCCAGTCCACCCGCTCTTTATCTTGTTGAGTTAAGGTTCCCAGCCAGCCCGTATACGGTGTTCGACCTAGCGCAACCAGTTCTGAAACAGTCAGATTACCCGCTTCAACCCGTTCGGTCAGAACCAGGCTTAACTGCTGAGCCAATTCGACCGGAGCTAACGTCTGCATCGGTTTTCCGGCAATTGTAACCGTTCCGGCCAGTGTCGGCTGAAGCCCGGCCAGGGTTCGCATCAGCGTTGATTTCCCCGCGCCGTTTGGTCCTAACAAACACACCATTTTTCCCGGCCACAAGTCCAGATTCAGCGAATGTGAAATAGGAATAACCGACTGATTACTGGACGAATACCCGATAGTCAGCGCACGGGCAGAGAGCAACGGCAGCGTTTCGTTCATGAGAATGAGGAGCGAAGGTTGTTCCGACTGACGATGATCCAGATGACGACGGGTGCTCCCAGCAGCGACGTAACGATATTGATTGGCAAGACAGCGCCGGTACCCGGTAATTGCGCAATGCTGTCACAAACCAGCAGCAGTATTGTGCCGACCAGACACGTAGTGGGAATCAGAATCCGGTGGTCGGACGTGCCGAGCAGGGACCGGGTGATGTGCGGGACAGCAATGCCGACAAAGCCGATCGGTCCGCAAAACGCCGTTATACTTCCAGTTAACAGGCTGGTACTAAGTAGGATAATCAGCCTTGACCGACCTACTGTCAGGCCCATGCTACGGGCGTAATTTTCGCCTAACAGTAGGGCGTTCAGCGCTTTGGAAGACACAAACGCCAGCAGCAAACCGACGATGACGACCCCCGAAAGAACGTAAAGATGAGCCTGCACGACTCCGCCGAGCGACCCGAATGTCCAGAGTAAATATTCCTGAAGTTGTTCGGGTTGGCTGAAATACTGCCAGATGCTGATCAGCGAAACAGTAATTGTGCCCACCATGACGCCCACAATCAGGAGCACTACGTTATCCCGCAATCGTCCGGCAATGAGCAGAACCAGTAGCAAAACCAGCGCAGCGCCGAGCGAGGCCATGAGCACCAGTAGCCAGCTTCCCGAAACGCCCAACTCCCGGATGGCGTACAAACTCGCACTCCCACCTCCGCCCAGCATCACGACGGCCACACCCAAGCCCGCTCCGGCCGTAATGCCCAGCTCGGCCGGGCCCGCCAGCGGATTCCGGAACAACGTTTGCATCTGTAACCCGCTTACCGACAGGCCACAGCCCACCAAAATAGCCGTAATGGCTTTGGGTAGTCGTATTTTCTGAACGATGTACAGCCACGCCCGATTCTCGGATTCACCTTCAAAAACGATCCTGGCTACTTCTTTCAGTGGAATACGTACCGAACCCAGCGTGATATCCAACAGAAAAAAGAGGATGACCAAACCAAAAAGTGCTACAATGACCAATCGATTACGCTGGCGCCAGGATGGCTGGGGCACCTGCTCATCGGCAAGTGAAGAAGTTGATACATTCATCACTTGATTTGCTTGTAATAGACCAGTTCGTGCTTCGGTAGCAAATCCGGATGCAGGATTTTTATCAGATCGGCCAAAATGAGTTGCGGATTCACCGCGCCAGACTCCCAGAACGCGTTGGAACCGCGCTCGTTTATCTGTTTGCCATAGCTGTAGATCCGTCCAGCTTTAAAAGCCTTGAAATCAGCGTAGCGGGCGTCCTTTGCCAGAATATCCTGCTTGGACTCCAGGTTGCCGATACCCACGTTGAGCCAGAAATCAGCATTTAATGCAATAGGATAAACAGCTTCAAAATTCAGCGGTAAACTTCCGGTGGCCTTGGTTTTGCTCCAGTGGTATGTACCACCCGCATCCTGAAAAAACTTGGTCATGTAGCTGTCTCCGTCGGGTACGAACCAGGCATCTTTGGAATTGATGCCGCTAATCAGGCTGGGTTTGGGCGACACATTGCGTGTCAGCGCCGTTAGTCGGTTGTATTCCTTCTCGACCTGGGCGAATTTTTGATTGACTTCTTTCTCTTTGTTGAGCAAAGCCGCCATTAATTTCACCCACTCGGCCCGGCCCAGCGGTGTTGTCTCAACCCATTCCGAATTGATCAGGACGGGCACGCCCGCTTCGTTCACCGTTGCATATCGATCCATCCGGGCAACGGGGCTCCCCATCGCCATCAGTAAATCGGGGTGCATCGTGATTAGCTTTTCCTCATTAATGGACTGCCCTTTGCCTAGCTCGGCAATTTTACCCGCCCTGATACGCTCGATCACTTTCGGCGACGAAACGTATTTCAGATCGCCTAACCCAACCAGTACGTCCTCAGCCTCCAGAAAGCCGACCAGTCCTACGTGCATAGATGACATCGCCACCAGGTTACGTATCGGGATTTCGATGATCTGATGGCTGGAAAATCCTTTTGGGTGAGCCGTGCCACGCTGAACGAGGGCGTAACGAACCGTATCGGCTGTTTTTTCAAACGGACTGACAATCGTAACAACTTTATAATTCGTGAAGTACTTGATTGAAAAGCCTTTGGCGTGATGAATGACAACCTTTTCACCAACGTATTCTTTCTGGGTTTGGGGAGACTCGGCCTGCTCAGATAACGTAGCCGATGCACTACAGCCAAGAAAAAGCCAGGGAATGGCTAAAAAGAAAAAGGAGGAACGTAGCATCGGCCAGATACGGCTTTTCTGCTCCGCCCGTGGAAAGGGGATTGTTTGTATCGTCATTAGTATACGAGCTTTTCCTCCGAAAGCTGTTTGTGTATGTTTATAAAGGCAGGTCTTCTGACTTCCCCAAAACCGACGACCTTCCCATTTCCAAAGAAACAGTGGCACATGTATGTCGGTCATTTTTACGGAGTTACAGCAGCGGAGACTGTTCCGGACTTACACCGGCATTCCCTTTTCGAGTAATATAGGCCAGGGTTGGCCCGCATTACTACCTTTATAGCCGTCAAAATTACTACGATTTGTGGGCTTTAAAAAAGTGGAGATGATATTGGCCGCTGCGGTGGGTTAGGATTTCAGCAATTGAGCAATAAGTCGCGCGGTTACCTGATGCGTCAAAATGGTTTGGTGACTGGCACCGGGGATGACCACAAAGTGGTCTTTTTCAGCCAGCGAACGGTTCAATTGATAGGCCAGACTATGCTTATTTTCAGTGCTCACCACAACAACCGGCCGCCGGGTCTGTTGCACATCCTTTTCGGTTGGAAAAACAAAATCGGTGACAGAGGGGAATGGGAAATAGACAACATCGGCAACGCGGTCGCTGAAGTCGCCCCCCTGCGAAGCAGGATCAATTAACAGGGTCAACTTCGGCCTGTTAGTGGCCGCCAAATGAGCCGCAACCCGTCCGCCCAGCGAATAACCGATGATAATGATCTTATCTTCCGAATAACGCAGTTTCAGCGAGTCATAAACGGCTTGTGCGTCACTGTAAAAGTTTGCTAACGTAATGGCTCCTCTGCTTTTACCATGTTGTCGGTAATCTGTGATGAGTACATCATAGTGAAATCTGAGAAATTCAGGTGCCATTTTCCCCCAATTTTCAAGCGTGCCGCCATTACCTTTCCAAAAACAGACCACCCCTTTCGATTGGGAAGCTTTGAAAAGGAGCGCATTCAACAAACCTCCCTGGGGGGTTTTAATAGTCAGTTCCTCAAACGGTTGCTCAAAACTAAATTTGTAATCAGAAGGAAGTGAACTGGATCGATAGCGATTTGCCTGCTCTGGTCTGGCGGAGTATAAGAACAAGTAGCTTCCTGCATAACAAAAAATGAACAGCATCAACCCTGCCCCTAGCCATTTTGTCCTTTTGACTTTATTCATTGTCTCACGTCTGATATGGTGAAAACCAAAAGTAAGACAATGGTAGACAAGCCATTACTTAAGAAAAGTTAAATCTTCCTGGTTGCTACGTTCTACCCATGGAGCAATCGCCTTCTCTACAAACTCAACCCGTTCGCTAACCGAAACAAGGGGAAGTTCAATGATCTCAAACCCGAGTGATCGATACGTGGTTACCAGTGCCTGATGTAATGCAGTAGCTTCGGCGAAGGTCTGCCAGCGTTCGTTATCGTTAACATAAATAGCCTCCCAGGGCGGAGCCATGAAAACCTGTGGCTGATAGGCATACTGCTTAACAGCCTGATAATAGATTTTACCAACGGGCAAATCCCCAATTCTCAAATAGGCAATAATATCTGGAATGGCCCGATCAAAAAACGTAACCTCCTCATTATCTGACGCTTTTTCAAAATCACGAATCATACGATCCAGCGCCATTCGGGCAAAGCAGGAAAGATCCACCCACGGAAGGCAATGACTACCGGCGGCTACTTCCTGCTGAATCAACTGCCGCGACACTTCGTCTACGCAACAAAATCCCTTGTCTCGCAACGCGTTGAGCAAGGTACTTTTACCGGCACCGGGGCCACCGGAAATAATAAACTTATGCATCAGACACGTAGTAAAAGATAGAGGCCACAAATCCCAAGCACCATAACTAAACAGCTTAGTTGATTGATGGTGCTGACCCGATTGATTTCGTCAGGTTCAATGATTCGCTCCTGTTCGCCAATAAACGGCTTTTCGACCAGCACGCCGTGGTAGACGTTTGGGCCGCCAAATCGGCAGTTGAGGATTCCCGCTAAAGCCGCTTCGGGATACCCCGCGTTCGGGCTTTTATGCCGATGCCCGTAGCGAAGTACAAATTGAAATCCACGAACACTACCCGCTACAAGCACCATTAATAAGGCCGTCAGTCGGGCGGGAATGAAATTCACTACGTCGTCCAGCCGGGCAGCAAACTTGCCAAACTGTTCGTATCGGTCGCTTCGGTAGCCTACCATTGAATCCATTGTATTGATGAGTTTATAGGCCATCATACCCGGAACGCCCGCTACTGCGCAGAAAAGCAACGGAGCAATGACACCGTCGCTGAGGTTTTCGGACATCGTTTCCAGGACAGCAATGCGAATTTGCTGGGCACTCAGCCGGGACGTATCACGACCCACGATCCGGGAAAGTTGCGTCCGTCCGGCTTCAAGTCCGTCGGCCTGCAAGACCGAAAATACTTTCTGACCTTCCGTAATCAAGCCTTTATTGGCCAATCCGTACCAAACCCATATTCCGTTCAGGACGATATACAGCCAGGGATGCACGAAAAGAACCAGCCGATTTAACGTAGCAAAAAACAGATACACCGAAACACACAGCCCGATGGTTAGCAACGCGCCCTTCAGAAAACGAAACGTGCCCTGATTTAAAATGGCATCACCTTTAGCGATCAGCGTACCGAAAACCCGAACAGGGTGGGGCCAGTTTTCGGGGTCGCCAATCAGCAGATCCAGTACGTAGCCAATGACCAATGGCAACACAACTACCATTGTTTTTTCCATTTAGCTAAGGCATTTATCAGCAGATCATTTTTGTCGGGGGAGAGTGTTGCCATCCGGAAATGACCTTTCCCCAATGATCGAAAATTACTTGCATCCCGGATCAGAAGACCATGATTCTCAACTAAAAAACGTTTCAAATCAGTTGCTGTTCTCACCAAAGTTTCGGCGATGAAGAAATGAGTTTGGCTGTCATAAACGCGAATGGAATCGTTCTGGTGCAGGTTTCGGACGAAGGTTTCTTTGTCGGCCAGTAAGTTTAATAAGGGCAATTGTATTTTCTCGAAGTTTTCAAAAATGAATCGCCCGGCCTCCAGCGCGAGTGTATTCACCGTCCACGGCTGCTTCACCGCTTTCAGTTTGTCGATGACCGTTGGCGAACTTACTACGTAGCCCAGCCGTAACCCCGGAATGGCGTAGGCCTTCGTCAATGAGCGCATAATCAGCAGATTGGCGTGGCGATTCAGCAACGGGATGGCTGTTGGCAGGCGGTCCGTAAAATCAATGAACGCTTCATCAACCACAAAAAGAGTCTGCGGATTTTTGGTCATCCACTCATCTAACTGCGAAAATACAGCACCCGTTGGGTTATTGGGATTGCAGATAAAAACCAGCTCGCTCGTCAGGCGAGGCAGCGTCGACAGCTTATCCCAGTCAAGAAATGAAAGCTGATGGTTGTGCATCTGACAGGCATCTTCGTACTCCGCAAAAGCCGGGACCACAATGGAAGTTTTCTTACCAGAAAATGCCTGCGCAATCAGGTAAATGCTTTCGGTAGTGCCACTGTTGACCAATACCTGTTTACTCAAAACCTGGTGATGTTCAGCCGCCTGTCTGGCAAGGGATTCGGCCAGCACTTCGGGATAGCGATTGATACGTTCCCATTGATTGAACAGGTGTTCTTTCAATCCTTTGGGTTCGCCCCCATACCAGACGTTCGTGCTGAAATCGGCTTTTATTTCATTTGCGTAGCGATAGCCATCGTCGCCATGTCCCTGTAGCATTATTCGGTCAGATCAGTAGATAAATCTTCTGAAACGAGCTGTTCAGATTCCTTCGCCTGGCTTATCTCTTCCATAAAAAAATAATAACCTTCGACTTTTCAGTTGCCGGTGGCATTTCGGTCAGTAAATTTTCCCGTCTTCGTAAATACCGTTAACTACTATATACATTGACAAAGATACTTGTTCGGAAGGTATCCGTTTCAGTTCTGCAAATCCGCGTAAATCTGATCCATGTCGATATGCACCCGGATCAAGTCAGCCAGGCGATCGTATTGCCGCTCTTTAAACTGCTGATAATCATCGATCTTACCGCCCGATTCAGTGGTATAATCAGCGAGTAGATCGTCGATCACGACAGCGTTATCCAGAATGCCGTGCAGATACGTACCCCAGCATTTTTGGTTTAGAAAATAACCATCGAGTCGCCCATCTGACAGATATGTAACCGGTCGGGATTCGCCGGACGTAGTGGTTTCGCCCATATGAATTTCGTAGCCTGTGCAGGATTCCATCCTGGCCCGGTACGTAAACTGGCGTTGCTCGGTTATTTTCGTCGGTTTAAGTACTGTCTGAACGGGCAGCAAGCCTAAGCCGGGAATGGCTTCGATGGTGCTTTCCAGATGATCGGGATCTTCGATAGTTTCGCCCAGCATCTGGTAGCCTCCGCAGATGCCGATCACCGTTTTACCTTTTTTATGCACGGCATAAATCGCCTGCGCAACGCCATTGTTTTTGATCGCCAGTAAGTCTTCAATGGTGTTTTTGCTACCGGGCAGAATCACAATATCAGCTTTTTCAATTTCGTCGGGTTGATTGGTATAGAACAGATTGACGCGGGGATCGCGTTCCAACTGGTCGAAGTCGGTGAAGTTGGCCAGGCGTTTCAATAAAATCACCGCTACGTTCACCTTCCCCAAAACCGCCGAACGATACTTGGCGTCCAGCGATACGGAGTCTTCCTGCTCAATAAAAATATCCCGAAAATACGGTAGAATTCCCACAACGGGCAGACCCGTCAACTCCTCCAGCATTCGTTTGCCGTCCTCAAACAACCGGGCATCTCCCCGAAATTTATTGACAATAATGCCTTTGATACACGCCCGTTCGTCGGGCGTAAGCAATGCAATCGTGCCGTATACACTCCCGAACAGGCCACCCCGGTCGATGTCGCCAATCAGGTACGTAGCGGCCCCGGCGTGGGCGGCCATGCGCAGGTTGGTGATATCACGGTGTTTCAGATTCAGCTCCGAAATGCTCCCCGCCCCTTCCATCACAACGGGCGAATAGCGACTAGCCAACTGGTCGAACGCCTGTTTCACCGAAGTGAACAATTCATTCCGGTCGTTGGTCATAAAATACTCGTAAGCCGACTGCGTGCCAACGGGTTTGCCGTTCAGAATCACCTGCGACGATTTGTCGGTTGTCGGTTTAAGCAACACCGGATTCATATCGGTATGGCAGGGAATACCAGCCGCTTCGGCCTGCACGGCTTGCGCCCGGCCAATCTCCAAGCCGTCGGGCGTCGCATAGCTGTTCAGCGACATATTCTGCGCCTTGAACGGAGCGGGGTGATAGCCATCCTGTTTGAAAATCCGACAAAACCCAGCCGTAATGACGCTTTTGCCAACGTCGGAGGCTGTACCGACAAACATAATGGGACGAAGAGTGGGCATGCTACGTATCGACCTTTGAGGATCGATGAACTTATTTACGTAAGAAACCACGAAGGTAAGCCTTTCCTGTATTCACAAATACCCTACCTTTGGCAGACAACTTTAGGGGTGTCGGTTCGGGTACTGAACTGACTGAGATAATACCCTCATAACCTGATGCCGTTTGTACGGCCGTAGGGAAAAGTTAGCTCTCCTCTCATTTTCGTCAGGCCGCTGTCTTTTCGCCCCTTGAAGTTGCTGTTTTTTCATTCATCTAAACAGCACTATGTCTTTATCAGCCCAATCCATCTGGAAGGATGTGGAGCAAATTCGCTCCGTGGCTCCTCTTGTTCAGAGCATTACCAATTTTGTGGTGATGAACAACACCGCCAACGCGTTACTGGCGCTGGGTGCTTCGCCCGCTATGGTCCACGCTGTGGACGAAGTAGAAGAATTCGTATTTATCGCCAGCGCACTGGTTGTCAACATCGGCACCTTAGACGCCAACTTTGTGGCGGGCATGAAATTAGCCATGAAGAAGGCTAGGGACCTGGGTAAACCGATTGTATTTGATCCAGTAGGCGTCGGGGCTACTACATATCGAAATCAGGTGAGCCGGGACCTACTGGCCATTGCGCCACCCACGATTATCCGGGGGAATGCCTCCGAAATTATGGCGCTGGCTGGTTTGAATGCCTATACCAAAGGAGTCGATAGCACCCATGGCTCGTCGGCTGCGCTGGACAGTGCTCGTCAGTTGAGTACGGGCCTGGGCAGTGTCGTCGTCGTTAGTGGAGCCGACGATTACATCGTTCAGGGGGAGCGGGTGGCAGTCATCGCGAATGGGCATCCGATGATGACGAAAGTAACGGGTATGGGATGTACAGCAACAGCACTCACAGCCGCCTTTGCCGCCATTAATCCCGACCCCTTCATAGCCAGTGTACACGGTATGGCGGTGATGGGTATCGCGGGCGAACTAGCGGCCAAACAATCGCCCGGCCCCGGTAGCCTGCAACTGAATTTTCTGGATGGGCTGTATCAGCTTACGTATCAGAGCATTGCCGATACGCTCAAACTAACGTACTTGTGAATCAACTTTATCTGGTAACGGACAGTGCCATCAGCCAGCGGGCGGGCCATTCCGTACCGTTTGTAGTTGCCGAAGCCTGCCGGGCGGGAGTTCGCTGGATTCAGTTGCGGGAAAAGCAGTTGTCAACCCGGGCGTTCATCGCATTGGGCCTTACGTTGAAACAGATTACGCAGCAATATGGAGCTAAATTAATCATCAACGACCGGGTCGATGTGGCGCTAGCCATTGACGCCGACGGCGTTCACATTGGTCAGGAGGATATGCCCTTTCCCATGGTACGTTCGCTGGTTGGGCCAGACAAACTCGTTGGTTTATCCATCAACAATGAAGCTGAACTTCGGGCTGCTCACGATTGGAGTGTTGATTACCTGGGCATTGCAACGATCTTCCCAACGGGCACCAAACAGGATACAGCCAGTATTTTAGGCATCGATGGCCTGCAACGTATCTGTGCACAAACCCAGCTTCCTACGTTCGCGATTGGCGGCATTAATGTTTCAAACATTCAGGCCGTCATGCTGTCGGGCGTAACGGGGGTTGCCGTTGTTTCGGCCATTTGTGGCCAGCCGTCACCCTACGAAGCCACCCGCGAATTGATCCATTTACTTTCTCAAGCTTTATGAAAACGTACACCAGAGTGCTTACCATCGCCGGTTCGGATAGTGGCGGTGGAGCGGGCATTCAGGCCGATCTGAAAACGTTTGCCGCGCTGGGTTGCTACGGTATGTCGGTGCTGACGGCGTTAACGGCTCAGAATACGCAAAAAGTTACGGCCATTTACCCGGTACCACCGGCGTTTATTGTGGAACAGCTAAAAGCTGTTCTGAGCGATATCGGCACCGATGCGGTTAAAATTGGCATGTTACACTCGCCCGAAGTAATTGCTGCCGTGGCTAAAACACTGATCGAATTCAGCGTGACCAACGTAGTGGTTGATCCGGTGATGGTCGCCAAAAGTGGCGATAAGCTGTTGCAGGATGAGGCCATCGATGCACTCAAAACCGAACTTCTTCCTCTCGCTGCGCTTATCACCCCAAACCTTCCCGAAGCCAGTGTTTTATTGGGTCATCCCGTTGAAAATCTGGTCGATATGGAACAGGCGGCCACCGAATTAGCCCAATTATTTCCGGGTGCCCTTCTGATCAAGGGCGGCCATCTGGAATCGCAGGAAAGTTCGGATTTACTCTTTGTAGCGCCGGGAGAAACGTACTGGTTTCCAACGCAACGTATTGATACACAGAATTCCCACGGAACAGGCTGCACCCTTTCATCAGCTATTGCGGCTGGGTTGGCAAAAGGGCTTCCCATGCGCGAGGCTGTCGGCTCGGCAAAGGTTTATTTGACCAACGCGTTGCAAGCCGGGGCTGATTATTCACTCGGGCACGGACATGGCCCCGTTCACCATTTTTTTAATTTTTGGTCGTAATCATAATTTACCTCACCCCAACCCCTCTCCTGGTTTTCAGGAGAGAGGCTAAAAAATTGTCGAATTTTCTCCCCTCCCCCTTATTTCAAGGGAAGGGGCCGGGGCGGGGTGATCCACCTATTAACTCTCTCAATTCATGCGTTTTACCGACCAGCTCTGGCAACAGATTTCACCTATCTACGAATCTATTCTAACGCACGGCTTTGTGTCTGAATTAGCCACCGGAACCTTGCCGTTAGCTACGTTCCACTATTACATTCAACAGGATGCTCTCTATCTGATCGATTTCAGCCGGGCATTGGCACAGTTAGCCGTCAAAGCCGATACGCCCGATGCTATTTTGCTCCTGACGCAGTTGGCCGAGAATGCCATTCGGGTAGAACGGGTGCTGCACGAAACCTATTTCTCGCTCTATGACATTCAGCCAGAAACGACGAAAATGCCAGCCTGCTTTGCCTACACCAATTATATGCTGGCTACTACGTCGGTGCAGTCGCTGGCCGTAGGGACAGCGGCTCTGCTGCCCTGTTTCTGGATTTACCGGGAGGTTGGAAAAGCCATCCACCAACAAGCTGTTTCCCAAAATCCGTACCAGGCCTGGATTGATACCTACGCGGGCGACGCCTTTGACGTGGTCGTTACGCAGATGCTGGAACTGACCAACCACCTGGCCGGTGAAGCCAGTGTCAACGAGCGGGCCAAAATGGCAGAGGCATTCCAGCAATCCAGCCGGTTGGAATGGCACTTCTGGGACGATGCCTACAGGCTTAATCAATGGTCGGTTTAAACCCGAATCCGTCCCGAAACAGTCTGTGTAATTGCCTCAGCCGACAATTCGTCGAGAGAAAGGCAATCAGCGCCCAGGGCTTTTGCCAGTTCAGCCGCCCGGCCTAAGCGCAGGTAATCATGTTCGGTATCAAGTACCAGCACCGGAATTTGCTGTTCGCGTAATTGGGCGGCAATGGCTAGTGTTTGTTGCCACGCATCACCCCCACCGGGAAGCGCTACGTTGGCTTTCCCGTCGCTGAGGATGACCAGCAGGGGTTGCAAATCCTGCTGACGGTTCAGACGGCTTATCACCTGCGAAGCCATTTGCAAGGCGTGGGGCAACGGCGTGCGTCCGCCGGTGGGCAGGGTACGCATCGCCTGTTCGGCTAGTTCAACACTATGCGTAGGCTCCAGCAAAACCTGCGCTTCGACGCCCCGAAAAGCAATCACGCCTACGCTGTCCCGACGCTGGTAAGCGTCTGTCAGCAGACTAAGGACGCTGCCTTTAACGGCCTCCATGCGTCGGCTCGCGGCCATCGACCCCGACGCATCCACAACGAACAGGATAAGATTGCCCGTTTTGCCGATACGCAGGTTCTGATGCAGATCTTCCCGAATAATGCCCCAATCGTCGGCGTCCCGAAGCAGGGCGTGTTGCACGGTGGCCGAAATAGCTACGTTCGTCGGGGCTTTATCCGGCACGGCGCGCATCGTAGTGCCTCGCTGGGGATTCATCACCGGACTCCGGCGTCCCACGGGCACTTGCTGCCGAAACGGACTGGGTTCCATTGATATTGGAGCCACTTCAGCTTGCAGCCTTACTCCAAAAACCTGCTCCTGTTGGGGCGGCTCGGCGGGTTCACCATCACTTTCCGAGGGTGAACCATTCACTTTCTCCTGAGCAGGTTCAGACGGCGAATTTAATACTTGTTGGGATTCCGGCTGGCGGGCTGGCGGAGCCTGTTGCCTCAATTCGTCCAGCTTTGTATCGGGTAACCGGCTTTCCTCAAACGGCTTTTTACGCTGCCTGTGCACGAGGGCTAATTCGGCGGCCTGGCGAATGTCATCCGCAGTTACGTCGGTACGTCCGGCCAGAGCTGCCAACGTCAGGGCCGTTTTGTACATGACAATATCGGCCCGTAAACTGGTCACGTTCAGATCAGTGCAAAGTTGACTGATTAGTGTTAGTAAGCCATCAGCTAACGTAACGGAAGGCAGTAATGTACGGGCGGCCTGAATCTGATTATGCAGCGTTTTTTGCTGGTCAGCCCATTTCGCAGCAAATGCAGCAGGGTCAGTATCGAAAGCAATACGTCGGCGGACAACTTCAGTCCGTTCGGCCACATCACGCGGAGCGTCAACATCCACCATCAGCCCGAACCGGTCGAGAAATTGCGGCCGCAGATTTCCTTCTTCGGGATTCATGGTTCCGATGAGTGTGAATCGGGCCGGATGGCTGATGGAAAGCCCTTCCCGCTGAACCGTGTTGACACCCATAGCTGCTACGTCCAGCAGCACATCGACCAGATGGTCGGGCAAGAGATTAACTTCATCGATGTAGAGAATGCCCCGATGGGCGGTGGCCAGCAAACCAGGCAGTAGTTTCCTTTTCCGCTCGACCAATACGCCTTCCAGATCCAGACTCCCCACCACCCGGTCTTCAGTGGCGCCCAGCGGCAGGTTCACAAACGGCACTACTACGTCCTCCACCTGCCAATCGGGTTGTTGACAGGCTTCGCAAAAATCCAGTGGTTCGTCGGGCGGACAGTTGAAGCGCGACCCCGCCACCCGCTGAATAGTCGGCATAATGTCGGCCAGACCCCGAGCCGCCGTACTTTTCGCCGTCCCCTTTTCCCCCCGAATCAGCACACCGCCAATGCCGGGATTCACCGCGCAAAGCAGGAGCGCCTGTTTGAGTTTTTGTTGAGCAACAAGGGCTGAGAACGGGTACATCATTAGCGTCTTTTCTGAATAAATTCTGTGGATTCACTGTCACTCAAAATCACCATTGGGCTCCCAAAGCTCAATAATGTTGCCTTCCGGGTCGAGAATATGCACGAATTTGCCATAATCATACGCTGTTATGTCATCCACAATGGTCACATTGTCCCGCTTCAATTCATCAACCAACGCAGCTATATTTTCTACCCGATAATTGATCATAAACGGCTTAGTCGACGGATTGAAATAGGTCGTGTCGTTGGGAAACGCACACCAGGCGGTCGATCCTTTTTTCAACGCATCATCGGCCTGCCGCCACTCAAACGTCGTCCCGTATTCGCCGGTCGTCAATCCCAGGTTTTTGGCATACCACTCGTTCATGCCCTGCGGGTCATTGCATTTGAAAAATATGCCGCCCAGGCCCGTTACTTTTTTCATAGCAGTCAATTTTAGTTACTGTCCTTACCACTGCTGAATAATTACACAAACATCGGACTCATCTTTCAAGGCAAACTCTCTTGCTCCCCACGGCCTCATCGATACCACCTTTGCGTTAGGGTGTACTAATTCTGGATGTGACGATTTTATTTTCGTATAAACTTCCTCAATATCCGTTGTAACAAGTCTGAGTTCTGGTCTGTCTTTTTCAGCGTATTCCTTATTTTGAATCAAGTGAATAGCCAACCCATCTTTTTCTACGACACAAAAAGGCTGTTTTGATGACAATTCTTCATACCCAATTTTAAAGTCAAGGCAGTCCACAAAAAGGGTCAATCCTACTTGAATGTCCGTGTAGAATAGGTTCGGAACTAGTTTGGTAAATTTCATTTGTGCGTCGTTTAAAGTGAATGATTTCCCTACAGTTGGTATTACATACAAATAAAGTAGCTGCTCAACGTAATAGATTTACGTTGATCTTTCCGTAGATTCTTCGACGCATTTTTATTCCTGCCAATTGACTTTACTACGTCCTGCTTAACCTCACTCACTTCGAACTTCCAGCAAACTCTCGCTTTGTAAATAAACGGCCTGTAATTGCTGTACCATGTCCGGTGAGGGCTCGGCCCACATACCCCGTTGAGCAGCTTCGAGGAGTCGTTCGGCGATGGCGTTCAGTGCCCACGGATTGCTGTCGGCGAAGAACAGTTGCATGGCCGGGTCGAGGGCATATGTTTCACCTACTTTCTGGTACATCCAGTCATCAACAACCTGAGCTGTAGCATCATAACCAAACAAATAATCGACCGTAGCCGTAAGTTCCAGACCGCCTTTGTAGCCATGTTTTTTGATGCTTTCCAGCCACTTCGGATTGACAACCCGCGACCGGAACACACGCAATGCTTCTTCTTTCAAATCCCGCACAACGGGTTGGGCGGGATTTTGCGAATCGCCAAAATAATGCTTCGGTTGCTGCCCGGTCAGGCTACGTATCGTGGCGATCATTCCGCCGTGGAATTGCAGGTAATCGTCACTGTCGAAGATGTCATGTTCACGATTATCCTGATTGTGTAAGGCCACTTCCACGCCCGAAAGCCGCTGTTTGAATTCCGACCGGGCATCAACGCCCTGCGCCGTTCTTGAGTACGCATAGCCGCCCCAATTGACGTAGGCTTGCGCGAAATCAGCATCGGCATGCCAGTTTTTTTCATTGATAAGGGGCAGAATTCCAGCCCCATAACTACCGGGAGCCGCGCCGAAAATCCGGTAGCTCGCCCGTTCTTCGGCTTCTTCGATAGGCATATCCTGTGATCGTAACTCAGCGAGATCATTCAGGTAATGCTTGCGGACAAAATTCTGCTCCAATGGTTCATCAAGGGCCAGCACGCGCTGGACACCATCATCCAGTAAATCAATCAGATGCGGAAACGCATCCCGAAAAAAGCCACTGATGCGCGTTGTTACGTCAATCCGGGGGCGCCCTAACTCCTCCAGCGAAATCACCTCCACGTCGACCACCCGGCGACTTTCGACCTGCCACACCGGACGAACGCCCAGTAAGGCCATAATTTCTGCTACGTCATCGCCATTGGTGCGCATGGCGCTGGTTCCCCAAATGCTGATCCCGACGCTTTCTGGATATGTACCGGTTTCTTTCACATGCCGGGCGAGAACTTCGCGGGCGAGTTGCTGCCCCACTTCCCAGGCGGCCTGCGACGGCAACGCACGCGGATCGACCGCATAGAAGTTACGCCCCGTTGGCAGAATGTGCGCCATGCCGCGCGTGGGTGCGCCACTTGGCCCGGCAGGAATATACCCACCCGAAAGCCCGTGCAGCAGGTTCGTAATTTCCTCATCGGTGCGGGCCAGATTGGGCAGGAGTTGCTCACACACGAACATCAGCACCTGTCGAATTCCAGCCAGTCCTTCCCCAGTCGGCGCTACGTTAAACGTCTCAAACAAGACCGGATCAATACGTTTTGCCTGAAATCGATGCTGTTGCAAAATCCGAAACAGGTGGTTACTCAACTCATCAATGACTTCCAGTGCGTCGGCTCCAGTCACGACCGGACGACCCGCTAATTCAATAAACTGCTGTGGTACTGATACTAGCCTCTGGCCTTTCTGCGTTTGCAGCGTTGGCAAATCAAATTCGAAAAGGGTCGCTATCTCAGTCTGTAATCCGGGCACTGATACGTTCGGCAGGCGAGTTAACGACTGTAGCATATCGACCAGCGCGTCACCAGTGGGCATTTCGCCAAGTGTATGCAAACCATTACGTATCTGCGCGGCACCAAGTTCGCAGAGGTAACCGTCGATGTCTTCGATCAGGTGGGCAATGTCTTTGCCATCCATTTCAGTCAGGCTCACGGGCACTCCCTCCGGCGTCATGTCGTCGTCCCAATCGTGTTTATGGTCGCCATGATCACGTTGCAGCATGACCGACAGATCTTTGTCCAGATTGGTTTGCTTGATAAGAGTCCATATCTGTCGCTGAAGCAGGGGCAATTTGGCCGGATCGAGCGTTTCGACCTGATAGTATTCATCTACCAACTGCGTCAGTTGCGCCAGTTCGCCGTAGCTGTCCGCCGACGTCATGGGGGGCGTCAGGTGATCGATCACGACCGCATGCGCCCGCCGTTTCGCCTGTGCCCCTTCGCCCGGATCGTTGATGATGAAGGGATAAAATAAGGGTAGATCGCCCAGAAACGCGTCCGGAAAACAGGTTGATGACAAACCGATGCCTTTTCCCGGCAGCCATTCCAGCGTACCATGCTTGCCCACATGAACTATGGCGTCGGCTTTCCAGTCGTCACGCAACCAGCGATAGAGCGCATAATAGTGATGGGTCGGTGGCAAATCGGGTTGATGGTAAATAGCGTCGGGGTCCATGCCATAACCACGCGGAGGCTGCAAGGCGACGAACGCATTCCCCAGGTCCAGACCGGCCAGCGCAATTTGACCGTTATGCACGTAGGTTTCGCCGGGCGGTGGCCCCCACTGTTTCAGAATTTTAGCCTGTAAAATGTCGGGCAAATCCGCAAACCAGTGGGCATACTGAGCAGTCGATACGTGCCCGGCGGCATTCGCCAGTTGCTCCGGGGTCAGGTACGTTTGGTCGTAGGAACAGCGGTCGATTAGCTCGTGAATAAGAGCGGTGCCGCTTTCGGGAAGGTTCTCGATTCGATACCCTTCGGCCTGCATGGCGTGCAGCATGTTCATCAATGACGCCGGAGCATCCAGCCCTACCGCGTTGCCAATCTGCGAGGCTTTTGTGTTGGAATCGGTAAAAATGAACGCGATACGTTTCTGACTATTCGGCAAGCGTCGCAAGCGGGCGAAACGTACTGCCAGTCCGGTTACGCGCTCAATCCGGTCGTCAACGGGTTCGTAGCCCTTTGTCGCCCGATCTTTCTCCTTGAATGAAATCGGGACGGTGATAATCCGTCCGTCGAATTCGGGAATCGCTACGTTCATGGCCGTGTCCAGCGGATTCAGTCCCCGACTCGACGACTCCCACGGGCCACGTCCCATGCCGCTGGTAATCGTCTGAAAGATAGGTACGTTCAACCGCATCAATGCCACTGACGAACCAGAATCTTCGCCCATTGGCCTGACGTCTGTCATGGCAAACGAAATGGTATTGATCAGATTATCAATGGCAATGCCTCCCCGTTCGGGCGTGAAGAACTGAAAGGCGAACGGTTCGTTTGTTTCGGGATCGACGGTTTTGAGCGAGGATGTAAAAACGGGCAATGCATTGACATCTTTATCTTCCAGCGAACGAACCAAGGCATCAATAAAGGCCATATTTCCGCTAATCCAGTGCGACCGATAGAACGTAATACCAACGGTTGGCTGGTCGGGATTATGCCGTTGCACCCAATCCGACAGGTCTGCGTTTTCGGGCAGATCGGGATGGTAGATGCCGTGCTCGGGTAGCTGAATAGGCGCATCCGACCCGAAGCCCGTCATCAGCAAATGATCGGACAGGAAGTACAGTAGTGAGTTAAGGTTCTGGTAACCACCCGCCTGAACGTAGGCCAGCGTATCATGCAGAATAGCGGGCGAAACCGTCGAAGCAGCCGCAAACTCGGGGTTCAGATCGCCCGTACCGCTGATCACGATGAGGTGCTGGCCTTTCTCATTCGCCCGACGAACCAGTTCGTGGAAGCCCGGCACGCTGCTCGGCCGACCGTGGATACGTAGCACGATGATCTGGGCTGCGCCAATTTCCCGGTCCAGCAACTGTGCCATTTGTGCTTCACTCCTGATCGCCAGTAAACTGATTCCCGACGTTTTCGGAAAGTCGTCCGGTAAACCCTGCAGGACAAGACTCAACGTCAGCAAATCGGTGTCGGCGTGGGTCAGAAACACGATGCCGCCCGATGGCGTGGCCGTCTGACCAAGTTGCGTGGCTATTTCCGAACCTTTCCAGGTGTAAAACTGAAAGACGTACTCCGACAATTCGGCGGGGGGAACCAGAAATCCGTCGGCAGCAATCATGCTTTCGATATAGTCGAAAATCGCGATTACTTGCCAGTCGCTGTTGATCGACTGGAACCAGACCGAATTACCGTCGAACAGCAACGTAACGACATTGGCCAGCGTGCAGGGACCGAGGCAACCGCCTTTGGTCATGTGCACTACGTTCCGGATTTTGCGCCGTAGCCATTCCGTTTTGTACAGATCGACCGGCACGGCGGCAAAACCCCGATCCGTTCGGCCGCAGCAACAGGCATTATAGCAATAGGACAAATGCCCCCGTCGCTGAACAAGATTAATGGCTTTTCCGTCGGGCCGCATCACCCGCTGGCGTTTGATTTCAGTCATACTTTTACATCGTAACGTAA
The DNA here is from genome assembly GCF_054777855.1 of Spirosoma jeollabukense. Lineage (NCBI taxonomy): Bacteria > Pseudomonadati > Bacteroidota > Cytophagia > Cytophagales > Cytophagaceae > Spirosoma > Spirosoma jeollabukense. The sequence continues at coordinate 270,902 of NZ_BAAHAD010000008.1, read as the reverse complement.
CGTTTGTCAACAGATTTGGCCGACAGCAATTGTTGGATAAATTCCGGTTTATCGCCCCAATACACATGCAGATACGAGGCAAAGGTGTTTTGCACTCGGTATAACTTCGTCTCAACGGGCACTCCTTTCGCGTTTGTCACCGATGCGACGGACGGCTGCACGTTACGTTCTTCTAAGGTTGAATAGTGAAATTCATGGCCTTTCAGCGTCAGTTCATCCCACTGAATAATCCGGTAACCGAGTGTCATTCTGGGCGCGAGCATCGACGTAGTGGTATCCAATGCGCCAACCATCGAAAACGAGTTTCCGTCAGCATCCGTAATCGACTGGCCCAGATACATCAGGCCACCGCATTCAGCATAGGCCAACCCGTCCGACTGACAATACGCTCGAATGCTCTCCTGCATGGAAACATTCTGGCTCAAGGCTTCGGCATTAAGTTCGGGGTAGCCGCCGGGTAGGTACAGAAAATCCGTTTGGGGAAGAACCGCATCGTGTAACGGACTGAAAAAAGTAACCTTGCCAAACCGAGTCAGCACGTCTATATTTTGGTGGTACATAAACGTAAATGCCTCATCACGAGCAATGGAAATCCTGATAGGCGCAGCGCGGGGCAACGAACGAGGTACGTATCGAATTGGAGTCAGCTCTGTGCGGGTAATTTCCAGAAGTCGATCGATATCAATGGTTTTTGGAATCGCTTCGGCAATGGTCTGGATAATGGTTTCATAGTGTGTCTCGTCCGAAATATGCAGGCCCAGATGCCGCGACGGAATGGCAAATGCGGGATTGGCCGGAAAATAGCCTAATGCTTCGACGCCCACATCGGCGCAGGCTTCGGCTAAAAAGCGATAATGCGATTCTGTGTTGACGAAGTTGAAAATAGCCCCGACGAGGTTAATGCCTTTGTAGAAATTCTTGAATCCATACAGCAACGGCGCGACTGAATAGGCCATCGCCTTTGCATTGATAACCAGCACAACCGGACTATTCAGTAACTCGGCAATGGCCGCACTGCTCCCCTGCATCCGGTCCGCTCCATCGAACAAACCCATCACCCCTTCCGTCACCGCCACATCGGCAGAACCAGCGTACTGCGCATAAACCTCCGCTACGTGTTGTTCGGCCGCCATGAACGTATCGAGATTGATGCTTGGGGTGCCAGCCGCTGTGGTATGATGCATCTTATCAATGTAATCCGGCCCGCATTTAAACGGCTGTACCCGCAAGCCCCGATTCGCCAAAGCACGTAGCACCCCCAGCGTCAGCGTGGTTTTGCCGGAACCACTGGATGGTGCGGCAATCAGGAAGTGGGATTTGAAGATGGGTTGATCGCTTGTCACCTCAATAAACTGATTTAGGCTGAATCTGGGTTGCTTCCAGCACTAACGAGTGAGAGGACGGACAGGATAGGCGTACCAACGGGCTAAAATGATCCCTGAAGACTAATACCACCCAACTTGACCATGCCTCAAAACGCGAAAGCATTGTCAACAAAAAAAGGCAGGTCTCCTGGCTTGTAACATCTCTGCCAACCTTCCCAGCCCGGCAAATCGGACCAGTGGACGTACCCGGCGATGACTCGCCCCGGCAGAAATTTCAGCGTTACTTACAGTTGCGCGACAGCTCGTGACTCACACACGATTCCCTATTAATTGCAGCGAAGCAAACCCTTCTCTGTTGGAGAAACAAATATAACTATCGGGCGAAGATACCACTTTTGGCGCTATCCACTCAGCAAAACGTAGTAAAGCGTAAACAACCCTTATATAGCTAGTCATCATATCAGCCAACGCTTTCAAGGAATTGCCTGACGGATATAGGAAATTTTATAGCTATCTAGACAATTGGGCCGTCAACTTTGCTGTCAGAAAAAACAAGACAATACAAACTTTCCGTATCACTTTACCTGAAAATCATGCAAACTACTTGCGTGGTTTCCTGTTTATATAGTCATTTGCATTTTTATAATTAGTCTAAATAAGAGTGAAAATGGTTAAGTATTTACAATTCCTGTTGATCGTTGCCACGTTCGTTACCTTTCCTTTACTCACGAATGCCCAGCAAGTGGCTACGGTACGAGGGAAAATCCTGACGTCTGATGGCAACCCGGCGGAGTATGTTACAGTCGTCCTGAAAGGAAAAGGCCAGGGTGCCATTACCAATGGCAAAGGCGAATATGCAATTACCAGGGTAAAAGAGGGTTCATATACAGTGCTGGTTTCGGCGATCGGCCTGCGCTCTGAGGAGAAAACCGTAACGGTTTCCGGAAGGGAAACAGCACCGGTTGATTTTACCTTGTCGGAGAACACGGCTCAGTTGACGGAAGTCATTATTCGGGCGGGTAAACTGAATCGATTTGCGGCTAAAAGCAGCGACGACGTGGGCAAAATGCCTTTGAGAAACCTGGAAAATCCGCAGGTTTATAACACCATCGGCAAAGAATTACTGTCTGAACAGCTGGTCTTTTCGGTGGATGACGCCATGCGGAATGCACCCGGTCTTCAGAAAATGTGGGATGCCACGGGACGCGCGGGCGACGGTGGCAGTTTCTACAATACGCGTGGGTTTATTGTGCAGAGTCAGCTCCGAAACGGGCTTGCCGGTAACGTAACGAGTACCATTGATGCGGCCAATCTGGAAAAACTGGAAGTTATCAAAGGGCCATCGGCTACGTTGTTTGGGAGCACATTGACATCATACGGTGGCTTAATTAACCGCATTACTAAAAAACCATACGACACCTTTGGGGGAGAAATCACCTACGCGGGTGGCAGCTACGGGTTCAACCGGGTGAGCGCCGATGTCAACGCACCTATCGACAAGGCAAAACAGCTACTTTTCCGCCTGAATACGGCCTTCAATTACGAAGGTACGTTCCAGACACAGGGGTTTTCCAGAACCTTCGCCGTGGCGCCAAGCCTGTCGTATAAAGTCAACGATCGCTTAACTCTCCTAGCAGACGCCGAGTTGTTTCAGGGACGTAACATAGGCAAGCAAATTCTCTTCTTTTATTATCCCGCAGCCGCGCTGGGTGCTTCACGGGCCGACCAGCTGAACGTCGATTATCAAAATTCGTACATGGGGAGCGGCCTTGAGCAGACCTCAAGAAGCGTCAATTTATTTGGCAAGGTGACGTACAAAATGTCGTCGACTTTTACCTCGACAACCAATTTTACCCACAGCAGCAGTTTCTCAAACGGTTTTGGTCCTTATTTCTATTTGATGCCCGATGCCGCGATTACCGGCAACGCGGCTGATGCCGGAAAAGCGAACTACCTGGCCCGAGCCGATCAATCGACGAACCATAGCACCAATCGGGTTTTTGAAATCCAGCAGAATTTCAACGGCGATTTCAAAATCGGCGCCATGCGCAACCGCATCGTTTTAGGGCTGGATTACCTACGTATAAATTCGGATCAGCACTTTTTTGGTAGCCAGCTCGACGTCGTGCCCCTCAATGTGCCGGGTTATGATTACAGCCGGTTCAATGGCCCCCGGATGGACTCGCTCTACGCCAGCGGTCCACCCCAGTTTACGTATCCGCTTATCAACAAATCCAATACGTACAGCGCGTTTGTATCGGATGTGCTGAACCTGACGGATCGCTTAAGCATACTGGCAGCATTACGGGTCGATAAGTTTCAGAACCAGGGTGGATCGGTGGGCAGCGACATCGTTACGTCATACAACCAGACCGCTTTATCGCCCAAGTTCGGCCTTGTTTTTCAACCGATTAAAGATCGCGTTTCGCTGTTTGCCAATTACCAGAACAGCTTCAATAACAAGGGCGTCTACAACGCCTACGACGTAACGGCACCGGACAGTATTGCCCGAAAAGTTGCCAAGCTGGAGCAGGCAAACCAGTTTGAAGCGGGGGTTAAACTCGATGCGTTTAGCGGTAAATTGACGACCACGATCAGCTATTACAATATCAAAGTGAAAGACATCCTCCGCACCGATCCTAACCCGCTGGCAGCCGCCCGGTTTGCCCAAACGCAGGATGGAACGCAGTTGAGCAAAGGGATTGAACTGGACGTCATTGCCAACCCGTTCAACGGATTTAATATCATTGCGGGATTCAGCTACAATGATTCCAAACTGGTGAACGCCGATGCTGACGTAGCGGGTCGTCGGCCAACTACTGCCTCCTCGCCTTACCTGGCCAACCTGTGGCTCAGCTACCGGTTGCGTGATTACACAATCAAAGGCCTAGGCTTCGGTTTCGGCGGCAACTACGCCAGCGACAACAAAATCCTGAACAGTGTTAGCCAGGGCGTCTTTATCCTGCCCGCCTACACGGTTTTGAACGCAACCGCTTTTTATGAGCAGAAAAAATTCAGAATCTCGGCAAAGGTGGATAACCTCACCAACCAGCACTACTGGATTGGCTACACGACGATGAATCCGCAAAAACTGAGAAGCGTTGTCGGTAGCATCAGTTATAAGTTTTAAGTAAGTGCCTGTCAAAACCCCTAAACCGCATCGGCGGACCGCCCCTGAAGGGGACTTTGCTTGCGAATAGATAAAGTCCCCTTCAGGGGCGGTCCGCCGATGCGGTTTAGGGGTTTTGACAGATTCTGTATAATCGAAGAGTAAACAAGACTGCCATGAGTACGACAAAAGGAGTTAAAACGTGGTTTCAGATTCACAAATGGACTAGCCTGATTTGCACGGCTTTTCTGCTCATGCTGTGCCTGACGGGCTTACCGTTGATCTTTTCCGAGGAAATTGAGCACCTGGATGGCGCGGCAAAGCTAGCTCCCGCCATGCCCGCCGGAACACCAAATGTGGGGTTAGACCGACAGGCTGAAACGGTTAAAGCGGCCTTTCCGAATAAAGTGACGCGCTACGTATTCTGGGATGAACACGAGCCCAACACCACAACCTTTGGCCTGACCGATTCCTTAACAGCTCCACCCGACAACTTCAAGAACGTCATCCTCGACGACCGTACGGCGAAAGTACTTGACGAACCTAAATACGACGTAGGATTCATGTACGTCATGCTGCAGTTGCACGTGGACATGTTCATGGGTATTGGCGGCAAACTGTTTCTGGGCCTGATGGGGTTGTTGTTTGTTGTAGCTATCGTTTCCGGCCTGATGTTGTACAGCCCGATCATGAAACGTTTCGATTTCGGACTGGTGCGTACCGAGAAATCGACTCGCCTGAAATGGCTTGATTTACATAATCTGCTGGGTGTTGTTACCGTGGCCTGGGCCGTAGTAGTTGGTTTTACGGGCGTCATCAACACGTTGTCGGAAGTGGTGCTGGGGGTATGGCAGCAAGGTCAACTGGCCGAAATGGTGGCACCCTATAAAAAGGCCGCGCCCCTGAGCGGGAAACTCAGCTCGCTTGATCAGGCGGTGGCGATTGCCCGAAAAGAAGCGCCCGACATGACGCCTTCGCTGATTGCCTATCCGGGCACGTTGTTTTCCAGCCAGCACCACTACGCCATTTTTATGAAGGGCAATACGCCCCTGACCGAGAAACTGATCAAACCGGCTTTGGTGGATGCGAAAACCGGCAAACTGACCGACATGCGGGATATGCCTTGGTACGTCAACGCGCTGTTCCTTTCGCAACCGCTGCACTTTGGTGATTACGGCGGGTTGCCGCTCAAAATCATCTGGGCAATTTTCGATCTGATCACGATTGTAGTGCTCGGCAGTGGCCTGTACTTGTGGTTTGCGCGCAATAAAGCAACCAAAGCCCAGATCGCCCGGATGGAAACCAGTCGGCAGAAAGTAACCCGTCAGCAATTGGAAGAGTCAGAAATCGTAAGCCTAGGCGTTGAGAATGAACAAGAAAAGTAAGAACAGTTTCTGGCATGTCTGGACCATTCCAATGTTGCTCGCCGTCGTGAGTCTTTTCGGGCTGATTTCCGCATTGGTGGGCGACGATTTTCTGGATGCACTTTCCTGGATCACCCTCGCGCTTCCCCTGGGTGTCAGTGCGTGGTTTGTCGCGAAGTCCTTAAGAAAAAAGAAAAGAGTCAATCTTAAGTGAAATAAGGTTTATGAACTAGCACGATCGAACCGGAACGCCGGACCGACCCGCGCTAGTTCGTTCGTATCAGTCCGCCAGTGTCGACGTAGCAAACAGCGTAATCTGCATGCCATCGGGAGCCTGCACGCGCGACACGTCGCTCCAGGGCGCGGTTGTGAGCGGAGCTATCGACGTAGCGCCACCGTCGATCCAGGATTCCGTTGCGGCTGTGATCGGCTCAACGACCCGCAACGCCAGCCGAACCGGACCCGCTACGCGTTTGCCTACTTCGATCTGGTCAATGCGCTCGGCATGTTTACTGTCAATCAATTCCAGCGAAGCGCGACCAGCGTCCAGAATGATGCCATTACCGGCGTCTTCGTGCCATTCTTTCGATGTTTCCAGACCGATTGTATCGCGGTAAAAACGGATTAGTTCATCCAGATTATCGACGGTGAGGATAAGACGAAGTTCTTTGACTGTGGTTTTCATACGATGTATGGTTGTTATTTTCTGACAGGATTCCCAGCAATAAATATGGTTTTTTGTATTTAGTACCAATCCTGTTTTCCCATAAATCCTTTCAGACAAAGAATTCTGTTATTTAATTCTCCCCAGCACCTTATCCAGATTGACTGTCGCAGTGAGGTAGTCGTACACAGCCTGCAGGTAGTTCGATTTAGCCTGTGTCAGAGAAAGTTCGGCGTCTGACATATCCAGCCGGGATGCGATTCCCTGTTTCCAGCGGTCGCGGGTGATGCGGTAACCCAGTTCGGCCACCGAAATGGTTTGCCGCTGGGTTTCGATCCGTAAACGTGCTTCCTCTACATTTGCCAGGCCGATTTTCACCTGAGCCCGAACAATCTCTTTCAGGTTCGCAACCTGGGTTTCTGTCTGCTGACGCGTAATCTGTGCCTGCTGGATGCGGGAATTCGTTCGGTAGCCCGTAAAGATGGGCACGCTCAATTGCAGTCCCAGATACGTACTAACCGGCCATTTGTAGTCGTCGACCCGAAAATTATTGGCCTGTGACTGCGACTGAGCCAGCCCAATGGCCGACAATTTGGGCTGACGCTCGGCTAGTTGTATCGCGACCTGTTCCCGATTCAGTTTTTCGATCAATTCCAGTCGGCGCACTTCGGGCCGGGCCTGAACGGCCTCGAAATACGCATCAGTACCCGGCAAGGCAAACAGTGATACGTCGTACCGTAGCGAATCCTGTAGATCAATGGTTTCCTGCTCGTCCAGCCCCATTGTCCGTTTCAGAACGGTTTTGGTGATACCAATCCGGTTCGTTAACTGGATCAGGGTTGGGCGCAGGTTTTCGACCGTAACGAAGGCCCGCAACGTATCGACGCGGGAGGCCCGTCCCTGTGCCAGCAGTGAACGGGCATCTTTCAGCGCCTGCTCATTCCGGGCGATACTTTGCTGTTGCAATCGAAGCTGCTCCTGCGTAATCAGTACGTCCAGGTAGGCTTTTTTTACATCCGTAACGATGCTGGCCCGAACGTCGGCCAGGGCTTCGCCGGTAGCCAGTTCATCAAGTTGTGCCGCCTTTATTCCCGATCGAACGCTTGCCTGAAAAAGGGGTTGAGTAGCCGCAATACCACCCAGTAAAGCATTCGATCCACCGACGCGGAAGGTCGCCAGTTGATTTTCGGGAAGACCCACGAAGCTGCCCGGCAAAAACGAAACCTGTTTGTTGAAATAGTATAGGTACTGAGCCGAACCTGCTACGTTCGGTAGCGAATAGCTTCGGGCTTCCACTACTTTCTGGGCCGATTTGGCTGTTTCCAACGTAGCAACCTGCAAATCACGGTTTTTATCCAGGGCCAGCTTAACGGCATTTTCCATCGTTAATGGGCGAATCTGGGCCTGAACTTGCCCGGCACTACCCCAAATCAACAGGGTAGCGAGGAGCCTATAAATAAGATGTTTCATGAATTCTGTTGAATTTTGGGTATCAAAACACCGGGTTGAAACCCGGCGCAATGCATCAAATTTTGTCACTTGCACCGGATTTCAACCCGGTGTTGTGAGCCTACATCAGTTGCTTATTGTACTTCTTCTAGTTCCGCAACTTCAGCGTGTTTGTGAACTCTGGAAAAGTAGGAATACACCGCCGGGATGATGTAAAGTGTGAGGAAGCCAGCGAACAAGAGGCCGCCAACAATGACAGTGCCGAGCGAATTGCGGCTGTTTTCGGTGAGCGCAATTGGAATGGTACCGAAGATCATCGCGAGACTCGTCATCAGAATGGGCCGGAACCGGGACGCAGCGGCCACTTTGGCAGCTTCCAGCGGACTCAATCCCTGCTCTTTGCTCTGGTTGGCAAATTCCACGATCAGGATACCGTTTTTGGTGATCAGCCCGATGAGGGTAATAATCCCGATCTGGCTGAAAATATTCAGCGTCTGACCAAAAAGCCACAGGCTGAGCAGGGCCCCCGTCATCGCCATCGGCACGGTAAGCAGAATGATAAACGGATCGACCAGGCTTTCGAACTGAGCCGCCAGCACCAAGTAAATCAGGATCAGGGCGAACACGAACGCAAACAACAGACTCGATGAACTTTCGGCAAAGTCGCGCGATTCACCCGCCAGCGACGTTTTAATAGTTGGCGGCAAGACTTTCTGAGCAATCCGGTTCATTTCTGCGACACCGTCCCCAATGGTTTTTCCCGGTGCCAATCCGGCCGAAACCGTCGCCGAAATCGATTGATCGTAGCGATAGATAGCCGCCGGACTGATGCTTTCCTTGAACGAAACCAGATTATCCAGCGAGACAACCTCCCCGGTTCGGGTGCGTACATACATCGCTTTCAGGTCGTAAGGCGTATCGCGATCCTGCTTCTGCAACTGCCCTATTACCTCATATTGACGGTCATTGTAGATGAAGTACCCGTACCGCTGACCACTAAGCGCTAATTGTAACCCGCGGGCGATTTCAGCCACCGAAATTCCCAACTCAGCGGCTTTACTGCGGTTGATACTCAGCACCAGTTCGGGTTTGTTCACTTTCAAATCCGAATCGGCAAACCGAAGAACCGGGCTTTTACCCGCTTCGGCCATGAATTGGGGCAGCACCTCCGTTATAGCGGCCAGATTCGGCGCCTGCAATACGTATTGAACGGGTTGCGCCTGACCAAATCGACTGCCGATGGTTGGCGGTTGAACCGGAAATACCATGACGCCCCTAAAATTCTGAGCGTTTTTGGAATAAGTCGCAAAGACATCGGCCTGGGTTGTCGTTCGTTCATCGGCTTTTTTGAGGAAGGTATTTTGAATGGCTATGTTCACCGGTGCAGGCGGGCCAAACGTCAGGGCCAGAATCGAATACGTCTGAAATAACCCTTTTGTCGAATCGACCGAAAATTGGGCAATCTCCTTCATGTACTTCTCCGTGTACTCGTATGACGACCCTTCCGGCGCAACCACCGCCAGGCTGATCTGCGAACGGTCTTCCAGAGGAGCCAATTCCGAGGGCAACTGCTTACCAATGAAGTAGATCAATCCGAACGTAACGGCCAGCGTTGGGAAAGCGACCCAGCGGTACGTCAGAAACCAGCCCAGCGATTTTTCGTAGCCCCGGTTCAACGCGACAAAATACGGTTCGGTTGTCCGGTAGAGCCAGTTTGGTCTTTCCTGCCGTTTCAGCAGGTAGGCACTCATCATCGGCGAAAGCGTCAAGGCGACAAACGCCGATACGAGTACCGAACCAGCCACCACCACGGCGAATTCCTGAAACAGCTTACCCGTTACACCCGGCAGAAATAGAATCGGCAGGAAAACGGCGGCTAACGTAATGGTCGTGGAAATAACGGCGAAATAAATCTCCGACGATCCTTTGAACGCAGCCTGCAACGGCGACATGCCTTCTTCCACTTTGGCGTAGATGTTTTCCAGCACCACAATGGCATCATCGACCACCAGCCCAATCGCCAGCACTAACGCTAACAGCGTCAGGATATTGATGGAATAGCCAGCCACGTACATGATGAAAAAAGCCGACACGATGGACACCGGAATCGCCACAACCGGAATGATGGTCGAGCGCCAGTCGCGCAGGAACAGGAAGAGGATTAGAATCACCAGCCCGAAGGCCACGAACAGCGTTTCTTCCACTTCGGAAATCGAATCCCGAATCGGCTCGGTAAAGTCTTTCCCAATCGTTAATTGATAGTCGGCGGGAATTTCCTTTCGCAGTTCTTTCAGTCGGCGGTAAAATTCATCGGCAATCGCTACGGCATTGGCGCCCCGCTGTGGTTCGACAAAAACGCCGATCGTTGGCGAGTTTCCTTTCAGGCTGTTCAGGATCGCCGTGCGTTCATTTTCAGCCCCTAATTCGGCATAACCAATGTCTCTGAACCGAATAATGCTGCTGCCCTCCTGCTTGAGGATCATGTTGTTGAAATCGTCCTCTTTCGTCAGTCGGCCCAGCGTCCGAACGGTCAGTTCGTTCCGGTCTCCTTCAATCCGACCCGATGGCAAATCCACGTTTTCTTTACGTAGTGCCTGCTCAATATCGGAGGGTGTCAACTGATAAGCCGCCAGTTTGGCCGGGTCGATTCGCAGGCGCATGGCGTATTTTTTCTCGCCCGCGATACCCACCCGTTTTACGCCCGGAATGGTTTGCATCCGCTCTTTGATGACTGTAGACGCGATATTGCTGACTTCCAGAATGCTCCGCGTTTTGCTTTCCACCGCCATGAAAATCACGATATCACCACTGTTTGCCTTCTCCACGATGGGCGGATCAACATCGCCGGGCAACAGCCGCCGGGCTTTGGTCACTTTATCGCGTACGTCGTTGGCAGCTGCTTCCAGATCGGCGTCGAGGTTGAACTCAACCGTAATTACGCTGGCGGCTTCCCGCGAAACGGACGAGATGGTACGAATGCCGTTGGCTTCACCAATCGACTCTTCCAGCGGTTTGGTAATCTGGTAGGCAATCACGTCGGGGCTGGCTCCCGGATATGTCGTGGTGACGGTGACGATGGGCGAATCAGTGACGGGATATTCCCGGATGCCCAGATACGTAAGCCCAACGAAACCAAATAATATAATCAATACCGAGAGTACCCCGGCCAATACTGGCCGCTGAATACTAATTCCCGCTAAACTCATGTGAGTAATTTTTTAAATCGATAAAAGAGACGTCAACTATTCGACCGTAGACACCGTGACAGGAACACCCGTATCGAGACGTAGTAAATTGGTTGTCAGCAACGTATCGCCGATGGAAAGACCGTCCAGAATCTGAACCGTTCCTTTGGTGCGGCTACCGGTTTTCACGTCGCGACGTTCGGCCTTGCCGTGGTTGAGCCGGAATAATGAATAGCCTTTGGCCGTGGGAATCAGGGCTTCTGTCGGAATCAGGATGCCATCCTGTGCTACGTGCAGCGCAAAGGCGATTTTAGCCGATGAACCAGGCACGAGTTTGCCCCCTTTGTTTTCACTAATGGCCTTCACCAGCAGACTCCGCGTGTTGGATTCCATCTTGGGTTCGGTAGCCGTAACCTTCCCGACAAACGGCTGATTGCTGTTTTCGGTCGTAAACTGAATAGCCTGCCCCGGCCGAACGTCGGATGCATATTTTTCGGGAATGGTGAAATTAACCTCCACTCGGCTAACATCATCGAACGAACTCAGCACCGTAGACGGCGTTACGTAGGCGCCAACGTCTACCCGTTTCAGGCCCAGTTTTCCGGCGAACGGTGCCCGGATCTCGGTTTTGGCTAGGTCCACATCGATCATCGCCATTTCAGCCTGCAGTACGTTGAGGTTGGTCAGCACCTTGTCATATTCCTGCTGATTGACCGCTTCGGTTGCCAGGAGTTCACGGAACCGTTTTTCATCCAGTTGGGCGAGCTTTGCCTGGAGCGCTACCCGGTGTTTTTTAGCCAGCAAATCAGCGTCATCCAGTTTATACAGCAAGGTTCCCTGACTAACGTAGCTGCCTTCCCGAGCATATACCCGAACGAGTTTCCGAGCCACCTCACTCACCAGATCGACTTCCTGATTGGCCGCGATGGTTCCCGTTGTCTGGAGTTCATCGGTGATCGTTTCGCGTTTCACCACGAAAGCATCCGAAGCGACAACACCCGTTGCGGCCTTATTATCGGATGGTGGCGCGGCTGCGGCCTTTTCTGCCGATGGGTCGGCTTTTTTGGAGAACAATTTTGGTGTAATGAAGAAAAGCGCGAAAGCCAGTGCAATGCCCCCGGCGATAACTGATTTTGTTCGATTTCTGATCGGTTTCATGGTATTAATGGTTGTATTATTTTATTGTTCTACAACTATCGAACTTAAATTGTTTTATGGGTATCGAACAAGGTGGCTTGCGGGATGGTTCATCAAGATTAAAATCTATTGAATTATTTTAACGCGTCCGATTGTTGTGGTAGCAATTACTGTAGCTACTCCTTTTTCGGTTTGGCAACAGCATGACAAGCAGCAGACGGAATAGATTATGAAGACGTACCAGCACCCCACAACAGATCAGATTACCTTAACCGGCGTATTACACGCGCTAAGTGATCCGGTGCGGCTTAATTTTGTGCAGTGTCTGGCAAAGCTGACGAGCGAGTCACCCTGCGGGGCCATTCCGTCGCCCGTGGCTAAATCGACCATGTCGCACCACCTGCGGGTGTTGCGCGAGGCTGGCATTATTCATATCCGCACCGAAGGCACTCAGAGTTTGACGTCGCTTCGCCAGCACGAACTAGAGGAAAAATTTCCCGGCGTGTTAGACTCCGTACTGAAAGCCGCTACTACGTATTCGATGGCCGAGGAAGCCTAATTACTGATTTTATCAGCGATTTCTGCCTAAAAAGACTACTTTTGCCCCGTCAATGGGTGCACTTCCTCATCCGAAGTGCTTAAAAGGGAATCCATCGAACCAGGTAATCGGTTCTAATCGGAGCAGTTCCCGCTGCTGTATGTTCACAAAGGGGTTTTGACACGTAGTGCCACTGTTCTTCCAGAAGGAATGGGAAGGCGTCAAAACTGAACGAGCCAGAAGACCTGCCTGTCGACATGATATCCGGTTTGCTTTCGGGAAGAAAAGCAAACGGAGACCCAGGGCAGGCTGCGTTTTGTAGCCCCTATCTCCGTTTGTCGTTTCCCGTCGGTTACCGGCCTCTACCACAGGCATTTCCAACCAGAAGGCGCAAACGAATGATTAACCCTCTTTTACTGGATTCATTACTGCTTGGCGTTCAGCACTCCTTTGAGCCTGACCATATGGCGGCCGTTTCGGTGTTGGCGTCCGAAAAAGATAAAACGAATCGGGTATCGACCGGTCGACATCTCGGCCGGGTTGTCTGGCGATCATCGCATTGGGCGCTGGGCCATTCGTTTACGCTGGTGCTGTTCGCATGCCTTATTTTACTGCTTAAATCAACGCTTTCACTCAACATTGCCGCCCAGGTGGAACTGGCCGTTGGCCCACTCATGATCTGGCTGGGTGTTGTCGCCATCCGGCGAAATTTCACCCGGGCAAAGTCTCATGCGCACCCGACGCAATCTACTACGTTGAGCCGGTCATTTTGGGTGGGCATGGTGCATGGCCTGGCGGGTACGGGTGGCGCCTGCACCCTGGCGCTGACCCTTGCCGCCCGCGATGCCTCGACGGCCGTCTGGATTATCGTGCTGCAAAGTCTGGGTATTATTGTCGCCATGACCCTCTACGGATGTCTACTGGCTTTCTCCCTGAATAAGGTCGTCGTAAAATGGCAAGCTGCCCTGCGCACTATCAACTACGTAGTAGGTGCCTTTTCAATTGCCATCGGCCTATACACATTCCTCGAAATTTTCCCCTCTTAGTCACTACCCAATTTCATGCAACATCTTATTTACCAGAAGTTTATACCTATTCTCTGGTTTACCGCTCTGACATCTGTCAGCCTGTTCGCTACCTGTTCAACCGCAAGTGGGCAACGTATCACGCCCGACTCCACGCGGGAACGCGCCCTCGATCCCGTGGTCGTGACAGCAACCCGCTACGAGACGCGCAAAGAAATTCTGCCGCAGAAAATGGATATTATTTCCCAACAGGACATGGCGCTGACACCGGCCTATGACCTGACGGACATTGTCAAAAAAACGGCTTCAGTAAATGTTATCCAATACCCAAGTCTTTCGTCGGGCATTGGCATTCGAGGATTTCGGCCACAGTTTTCAGGTTTGAATCAGCGTACGTTATTGCTGATTAACGGGCGTCCGGCGGGGGCGACTAATTTGTCGCTCATCAACCTCAACGGCGTCGACCGAATTGAAGTCCTGAAAGGCCCCGCGTCGTCATTATACGGCTCACAGGCAATGGGGGGCGTCATTAACGTAATAACCCGCCGATCAAGGGGCGAAACGCGGGGGATGGGATTTCTGGAATACGGCAGTTTCAAGACTGTTCAAGCGGGTATGAACGTGGGCGGCAACCTAACGAAAGGATTGGATTATGATCTCTCCTTCGCCTATTTCGAACGGGCGGGCGACTATAAAATCGGGAAAGACAACCTCCTGCGGAATGCCTTTGGCTTCACTACGTCCCAGCGTAACTACGCCAATAAACCAGCCGAAACCGTTGATGAATCTAAAAGCGATGGGCAGACACGCCCCTTCACCCAGATGCATTATTACTCCGGCGCCCTACGTGTAGGGTATCAATGGAGCAACAAATGGCGGGTTGATGTGCGGGGCGAACGCTTTCAGGCACGCGACGTGGAATCGCCGGGCGATATTACGTATGGCACTACTGAAGCTAGCAGCAAAGATGTTGATCGGAATACAGGAGAAGCCTCACTAACGGGTGAAGTTGGTCAGCACCGGCCCAGTCTAACCGTTTTTACGGCCGAAGAAGCGACCAACAACCTCACAACCAACGTATCAGGAAAACCCATTGTACCATACCGGTCAACCCAGACAACGAATGACTGGCAGGGCATTCAACTCAAAGACGTCTGGCAGCTCGGGCGTCATTCGCTGATCGTAGGGTACGATTACCTGAATGCATCGACCCGGAGCCGTCGGTGGACGAATGACACGACAGAACGGGCACCTGCTCAACCCAACTATGCCCTGATTTCATCGGCCTTCTACGCCCAATTGCTTTTGACGGTCAATCGGTTGACTATTCAACCGGGTATTCGCTACGATAACATTACGTTTGATGTGAAAGATACGCCCCTACTCACTACGTATCAGGGCGGTAAAAAAACGAATCCGTTTGTGAGTCCAAGTCTGGGGCTGAGTTATCAACTGCTCCAATCGGTACGCCTGAAAGGAACCGTTGGCCGGGCATTCGTAACGCCGGATGCCTTCAGCGTGGCGGGGTATTCCGAAATCCGAACGACAGCGGGAAAAATTTCCATTATTGAAGGCAATCCAAACCTGACCAATGAAAGTAGCCTGGGTTGGGATTTGGGCCTGAGTTTCAGCAAACCTCAAATGGGTCTTTCAGCGAACGTAACGTATTTCTCCACGCACGTCCAAAACCGGATTGCCCGCGTGGTTTCGACCGTCAATGAGGTGTTACCTAACAAAGATGTGATCGTGTCGCGCACGGGCTACGTCAATGCCGCCGACTCCGACATTCGGGGTCTGGAAACGGAAGTGGCCTATGACTTTGGTGCGTTGGTAACCTATCGTTACTCGCTTCGGGCCTTTGCCAATGCTACGTCGATGTTCAGCGCAACCGAAATTATTGTCGGAACGGATGCGTCGCGCAGTGAGCGGGACATTGCCAACGTAGCGAAAACAAACGTCAATTATGGGTTAGAATACGATAATCTTAACTGGTTACGAATGCGCTTATCGGGCCGCTACGTTGGTACGCGCAAAGACACCGATTTTACAGATGTCGCCAGCCCCGAAATCGAATATCCGAGTTATATGGCCCTGGACTTCTCCGCTTCGTTCAACCTGGCCAAGCGGCACACGATGACCCTGCAAGTCAATAACTTAACGGATGAAAACTACTTTGAAAAGCGGGGGTATAACCTGCCGGGTCGAGCGGTATCAGTGCGGTATGCGGTGGCGTTTTGAGTTGAATTCACCCCACCCCTCCCCTTGAACTAAGGGGAGGGGCTACTAACACTGCCGAGTTCTCACCCCTCCCCTGTTTTTCAGGGGAGGGGCCGGGGGTGGGGTGAATTTCTCGATCAATACCTCCCACCCAGTTTCCGCGCATTCAGCACGGGGTTTCCCTCAATAGCGGGTAAGTGTTTGGGGCGTTGGGTTAGGCCCGTGGTGTCGGTCAAGGACTTCATGAAAGCAACCAGTGCGCTCTGTTCTTTCACGGTCAGATTCAGCGGATCTTCGGATAAAGTTTGCCCTTCCACGGCAATACCGATTCCACTACCACCGCCCCGATTATAGAAATCAACCACTTGGTCCAGCGTTTTGTACACACCATTATGCATGTACGGAGCCGTCAGGCCAGCATTACGCACGGTTGGCGTTTTGAAAGCAAAGCGGTGAATGTTCTTTTGATACGTATTGAATTTCCCCTCATCCGTATCAATTCGGGCGCGTCGTTTCTTCGGCCGACGGGGTACGCCGATAATTTCGCTATCCATTTTCTTATCGTAAATGGGCGGCACAAACCCGTTGTAAATCGGGAAGAAATGACAGGTGGCGCAACGGGCTTTCCCCAGGAACAAATTAAATCCGTCCCGTTCGTCATCCGACAATGCAACTGATTCGCCACGCAGGTATTGATCAGGCCGGGCGTTCAGGCTCGTTAGACTGCGAATATAACTCGCCAGCGCATTGCGCAAATTTGGGGCGGTCAGGCCCGAAGGAAAGGCATCACTGAACAGCTTTTTGTACTCACGGCTGGCCGCCAGTTTTTTGACTACCGAATCGGGCGAGGTGCGCATCTCGTGAATATTATTCAGTACATCGTGCGCCTGATCTTCCAGAAAAAACACCCGTGAATCGTAGAACTGAACATTTTGCAAGCCCGCATTCAACAGGGTCGGCGCATTACGCATCACCGATTTCCGGCCACCAAACGCCCGGCTTTTCGGCCGGCCATCAGTGAACGCTCGTTCGGGTTGGTGGCAGGACGCACAACTGCGCGCATTGTTTCCTGATAACAGCGGATCGAAAAACAGCACTTTCCCCAACGCAACTTTTTTGGGCGTGCTAACAAAATCGCCAAAGTTGATCAGGAAGTCGGGGCGAAACGCACCGGAATCAGAGAGCGTTGCTACGTTCGGCGACAGGAAGCGGGCGTTGCTGATGGGGCGAATACCCAACGCCTGACGGGCCTGTTTTAACGATCGGCAGAGTGGATACAGTTTATCTTTGGTAAAGGCAACCCGGTCGAACTTGTCAAAGCCGGGTGCCTGCTCAACAGCCTGAATGGTTTCTCTCCATTGCTGCTCCAATTGAGTACGCAGCGGCTGCGTTAACCGCGCTGCGTAAGGTCGAAACGTATCATGGAGCTTTCTGAGCGATATGACCGCTTCGGGTAGGCCGGTCCGGGCACCGGGCGCATCATAACCCGTGATGCCCAGGGCTAGTATCCTGAATAGCTGCTGCCGAATGGCTTCCACTACGTCGATATCGTTGATAAGATCGGCGGGTATACCCTGCTCCAGCCGGGATGAGTACGCCATCAACACGTTCAGCTCACGGGTTAATTCAGCCTTTTGTTTGGGGTCGTACGAAGGGAATAAATACGGCTCCACGACTTGCAGGCCGGTGGGCAAAATGGGCGTCTGACCCGGTTCATATTCTTCCACCTCCACCATCGGCGGTCCATTCACGTGACTGGCCAGAAACGGCTGATAGTATTCCAGCAACCATTCGATACGTTTATACTCCTGTCGGCTTCGCACAAAAGCGGCCCTGAGCGAATCGGCGGGTGAATTGGCGAGTACGTAAGCGGTCAACTGTTGCACCTGCTGATGAAAACGTGCTTTGTCAATCAGGAACTGGTCATAAACCCCATTACTGTCGGACGGGGAATCCTTCGGTAGAAAGGCCGCAATAAATACTACCACGAAGAGTAAACCCAGTAACCGATACATTGGCAAATATGAAGTAGTAGCCTCCGGGGTGAAGCCAGTTGTTGTTTATCCGGACGTGGCCGTCCAGGCTGCTAAACGTTATTGGGTGACCCGTCGTATGTTGTCCAGCAATATGGCCGTTGCGATGCCCACATTCAGCGACTCGGCGTCTCCGTACCGGGGAATCGTGACGCGTTGGGTAACGTACTGCGCCGTGTCTGGCCGAATTCCGTTCGACTCGTTGCCCATGACCAAATAACCCGAGTTACTGAAAGCCATCGTGTGCACGTCTTCACCATCTAAAAAAGCGCCGTACACGGCTACTTTACCAACCGGCTCATCATTGGCTTGCTTCAGGACGTCTGCTACGTTGCCATACCACCAGTTCACCCGCGTGAACGACCCTTTGCTGGCCGATATCACTTTGGGGTTGTAGACATCGGCGGTCGTTTCGGAGCACAGAATTTTCCGAACCCCATACCAGTCGGCGATGCGCAGAATCGTGCCTAAGTTGCCAGGATCGCGGATGTCATCCAGAATAAGGGCAACCTCGTCTGGGGCGGCCAATAGAGGACGGTTCTCTTTCGTTTTAACAACGGCCAGGGCAGCGTTGTTACTTTCGAGTGTTCCGGCCCGTTCCAGTTCAGCCATCGATACGATTTCGACCGGTGTTCGTTGGCGTTCTGTGAAGCGAACGTTTTCTTTGTAGAACGCTTCGGTGGCGATGACCAGTTCGGTCTGAAAATCGGACTGTAGCACCTCTTGCACGCTCTTGGCGCCTTCGACCAAAAACGCGCCGTGTTGCTGTCTGAATTTTTTCTGATGCAGCGACTGAATATATTTAAGTTGATTTTTAGAAAGCATGAAAAAAATGTATGATGTCAAATATATGATGTATGATCGGCTCAGGCGCTATACATCGTACACCATACATCATATATCGAGAGTAAGCCTCTTCCTGATCGTTATCTTCCTATCCGGCTGTCTGAGTTCCAAACAATTAGGCAACAACGTCTATTTACTGACGTCCCAAACGGTGCGGGGCAACAAGAGGATCTCTACGGAGTCGCTGGAGAGCCTGATTCCCCAGAAACCCAATCGCCGGATTCTGGCTCTGCCCATTACCCCTCCGCTCTGGTTTTACCAATTGGGATTGCGCAAGTATAATCACGAAGCCGCCGTGCGTGAGTTTCAGGCCAAAACTAACGAATTTGAGCAGCAAAGCCAGCAACTAGCGAATCAACCAGATGCCCTTAAAAAGTTAAACCGACAATATGGACGGCAGTTAAAGCGCCTTCGTGTAAAGGCTGAAGAAGGCAACTGGATCATGCGCAGTCTTGGCGAGCCACCCTCCTATTTTGCCGAAGCCGATGCAAAGGCCAATGCCGCCAAGATGCAGAAGTATCTGTCGGACAAGGGGTTCTTTAATGCAAAAGCCACGTATAAGCTCGATACGTTACGTCGCCGGCAGATCCGGGTCAACTACCTGGTTGCGGAGAACGAAGGGTTTTACCTGCGGAACATCGTCTATAACATCGCTGATCCGCGCGTAGATTCCATCGTCCGTAAATCGTTTGATAAGTCACGGCTTAAGGTGGGTGAGCGATTCGATTTCGATAATATGTCGGGCGAGCGCATTCGAATTGAGTCGCTGCTACGTGATCAGGGCTATTATGCCTTTTCCCGTCAATATATCCGGGCAACCGACGTCGATACGGTTCGGCGGGGGAATGACCGCCGGTTCCGCGATGGCCTGGAACCGGGCGACTCCACCCGGCGCAATGTCGATGTGGCCTTGCAAATTGCCAATCCGCCGGGCAAACCCGCTCACCCGATTTACCATTTTGGCGAGGTAGACGTACGTATCAGCCCCGATGCCACTCAACCTATTGTGGCTGGGGTGAGTCTGGACACGGTCAAACGCAATGGTATTACGTATCTGCTCGGTGGGCGCGATATTTCTGTCCGGCTACTGGATGCCAAAATTCAGGTCAGGCCAAACCATTTATATAGCCAGACTGATTATCGCGATACGCAACGGCAATTATTCGTCTTGAACCAATTCAAGTTCGTCAATCTAAATTTCGTTGATACCACGAACCGCCAATTGCGAACGCTTATTACGGCCACTCCTCTAGACAAATACGAAGCGACAGCCGAAGGGGGCGCTACGGGTCTGTTGTATCAGGGAAAGGGGTTTCCCGGTGGATTTGGCAGTTTGATTTTCCGGGTGCGTAATCTGTTTGGTGGACTTGAAACGCTGGAAACCTCCGTCCGCTATGGGCTGGAAGCGCAAACTGGCTTTGTACCGGACCCTAATAGCAATCGGGTTGTTTACACGTCTCAGGAATTGGGGATCAGCAGTTCGCTTATCTTTCCACAGATTTTATTCCCTGGCCCTATCCGGTTCAAGTTCAACCGCTATGCGCCCCGTACACAGATAAGTTTAAGTTATAACAATACGTATCGGCCCGATTTCAAACGATCACTTTTGCGGGCAAGTATGGCTTATAACTGGCAAACAACAGCCGCCAAACAATTCAGCTTTCTGATTGCAGACATTAATCTGATCAATGCGAATAGAGGTACAAGCCAGGCCATTAGCGAAGCATTTCAAGCCCAGCTCGATTCACTGAGAAATCAGGGAAGTACCGTCTACCTGAGTTTTCGGCGATCACTTAGTTCAAGCTTCAGTTTCGCGTATACGTACAATACGAATACGCCAGGGCAAAATCGGCGCGCTAATTTCCTCCGTGCCGTGGTTGAGTCGGGCGGAACGACCCTGAATTTATTCAGCGATGCGCAGTTACGTAATTTTTTCAATACGACTGATACTACAGGTTTACAATTTTATAAGTTTCTGCGCGTCAACGTCGATTACCGGCATTACATTCCGCTCCGTTCCCGTACTACGCTGGCGTTTCGGTTCAATACAGGGTTAGTATATGGGTATGGCTCCAACAGAACCGCCCCTTACGAAAAATTATTTTTTGCTGGTGGAAGTAACAGTATTCGGGCCTGGTTACCTCGTCGGTTAGGGCCTGGGTCTGAATGGCCGCAAAAAAATGATGACAGGGAGCCCGTTTATAATCCAAAATATCCCGACCAACAACAGTTCTACTACCCTGTTGAAAAACCGGGTGACATGATTATCGAAGGTTCTGCGGAGCTACGTGGCCGCCTGTTTCACCTAGGCGCCGACGTAAACGGGGCTATATTTATCGATGCGGGCAACGTCTGGACGCTAACCAATAATATTAATCGTCCCGGTACGGTCTTTAAGTTCGATACGTTCTTCCCGCAGATTGCCGTCGGCACCGGTGTTGGCTTACGGTTTGATTTCTCATTTTTTGTTATCCGTTTCGATGGAGGCATTAAAGTATGGGACCCCGCCCGGCGCATTCCGGACAGTAATAAACCCGATGGTATTGATGATCAACGTTTCATTTTGCCAAAATTCTCGTTCAATAGGTTGTCAAGCGGTCCCAATCCATTGGTGATTAATTTCGGGATTGGCTACCCTTTCTGATACGTATTGGTCTTGCTTACTACCCCGATTGAAAGCCATCTCCGCCTAGTAGACAAAAGTTGAGTCAGTAACTTACCGTAAATTCAGTTGAGACGAAGAGTGACGCACGTTGTTCTTCATAAGTCCTTCAATACGCTCTTAAGAGAAATTAACGCACAGATCCTGCCAAAATGACAGCGTAATCGGGGCTTTCTTCGTAATTTTGCAAAAAGGAGTCGATAGCTATCAGTCAATAATCGATAGCTGCTGACGACTATTGACCGACGACCATCGATTAACTATGACGCTCATCCCCGAACTGACCATACTGCAAGCTGCTGATAAGGAGCAGGTTGACCTACCGCGTACGCTGGAAGATGAATTAGCCATTGGCAAAAAACGATTGTATATAGAAAGTTATGGCTGCCAGATGAACTTTGCCGATAGTGAGATTGTCGCTGCCGTCATGCGTAATGCGGGGTATGCAACCACGTCAACGGCTGAAGAAGCAGATGTAATTTTCCTGAATACCTGCGCCATTCGCGACAACGCCGAGCAGAAAGTCCGGCACCGGTTAAAACACCTTACCGGCCTGAAACGGCAAAAACCCGAACTGCTGGTCGGTATGCTTGGGTGTATGGCTGAGCGCCTGAAAACCAAGTTACTGGAAGAAGAAAAAGTGGTGGACATTGTGGCGGGTCCTGATGCTTACCGTGACATTCCCAAACTGGTTGAAGAAGCTGGATCAGGACAGAAAGCGGTCAACGTGTTTCTGTCGCGCGAAGAAACTTACGCTGACATCTCCCCTATTCGTCTGAATTCCAACGGCGTAACGGCCTTCGTATCGATTATGCGCGGTTGCGACAACATGTGCAGTTTTTGCGTTGTGCCGTTTACGCGGGGCCGGGAACGTAGCCGAGATCCCTACTCCATCGTTCGTGAAGCCCAGGATCTCTTCGACCGCGGCTACCGCGAAGTAACCCTGCTCGGGCAGAATGTGGATTCGTACAAATGGCAGGGGAGCGAGAGTGAAGGGCTTGCGGTAGAGAATAGTTCAGCCGCTATGCCCACTGCCCCGAGCCCCATGCCCATTGTCACCTTCGCTCACCTTCTCGAAATGGTAGCGCGTATCCATCCCGAGCTGCGGGTACGGTTTTCGACCTCCCATCCCAAGGATATTACGGACGACGTATTGTACACGATGGCTCGTTATGACAACATCTGCAAGTACATCCACCTGCCCGCCCAAAGTGGCAACAGCCGGGTCCTGAAGCTGATGAACCGGACCTACGATCGGCCCTGGTATATCGAGAAAATCAACAGCATCCGCCGGATTCTCGGTGACGACTGCGGCATCTCAACTGACATGATTTCAGGCTTTTGCAGCGAAACTGAAGAAGAACATCAGGAGTCGCTATCACTCATGGATTTCGTGCAGTATGACTATGCCTACATGTTCGCTTATTCGGAACGCCCCGGTACGTTGGCAGCCAAAAAATACCCCGACGATATTCCGGAAGACGTTAAGAAACGGCGATTGAGTGAAATCATCGCCCGGCAACTGGAGCATTCCGCTAAACGTAACCAGCGCCATATCGGGCAAGTGCAACGGGTACTTATTGAAGGTCCGTCCAAACGTTCCGACGATTTCCTGTGCGGCCGGAATGACCAGAACAAAATGGTTGTCTTCCCAAAAGGCGATCTCCAGAAAGGTCAGTATGTCAATGTGTTAGTAACCGAATGCACATCGGCAACGTTGCGCGGGGACGTAGTTTAGCGTTTATGGTATTCGGTTTATGGTTTACGATTGTTGTTTTTGTGTCAGCCCACCGTAAACCACACACCGAATACCGAATTCAGTAACCATTTATGAATCAACAGGAAATTCAAAGCGTTAAACAGCGCTTCGGTATAATTGGTAACGCACCGGCACTCAACTACGCCATCAACGTAGCGATGCAGGTAGCGGCTACCGACCTGACCGTGCTCATTACGGGTGAAAGTGGCAGTGGTAAAGAATCATTTTCCAAGATTATTCACAGCCTGAGTGCCCGGAAACATGGTCAGTTTATTGCAATCAACTGCGGGGCAATTCCCGAAGGTACGATTGATTCTGAACTATTTGGTCACGAAAAAGGGTCATTTACTGGCGCCGTCGATTCGCGAAAAGGGTATTTTGAAACGACAAACGGCGGCACTATTTTCCTGGACGAAATTGGCGAGATGCCCCTTGGTACGCAGGCTCGTCTGCTGCGTGTTCTTGAAAACGGTGAGTTTATTCGCGTTGGCTCGTCCAAGACCCAGAAAACCGATGTGCGCGTTGTAGCGGCTACGAACGTTAATCTGCTGGAAGCTGTCGAAAAAGGTAAGTTTCGGGAAGATTTGTACTACCGGCTCAACACGGTTCCCATTTTTGTGCCCCCCCTGCGTGAGCGTGGCACCGATATCGAACTGCTGTTTCGCAAGTTCACGACCGATTTCGCCGAACGGTATCGCATCAAACCACTGCAACTCACCGACGAAGCGAAGCAGTTGCTGATGAGTTTTCCATTTCCGGGCAATATCCGGCAGTTGAAAAATATGGCAGAGCAGATATCTATCCTCGAATCAGAGCAGAACAAACCCATAGATGCCGAGACCCTGAGTAGATACCTTCCTCAATCGCAGCAGCCCAACCGCACGTTAGCTCTGTTTCCACAAGCAAATGGCAGTAATGGCGAGAACTTTTCGGAGCGGGATCTACTCTACAAAGTATTGTTCGATATGCGTCGGGATGTCAATGACCTTAAGAAACTTGTCCGCGATGTACTCGGTAATGAACAGGATGGCCGGCAGATTTTGCATACCCATAAAGACCTGTTCGACTCTATTTCGTCGGATACCGACAGTCGCCCAGCAGTTGACCCCAATGTAACTCGCTTTTTGCCAGCCGTTAACAACTCGACCTCTCCACCAACCGCAGTACCCCGCGACCGGCCCAACGGGCCAGCCGCTCCACCGGTAGAGACGTATGGCAGTCATCCACCCGTACAGATTTTTGATGATGTAGACGGCGACATCAATGATGTAACGGTGGAAGACGTAACGCATGAAACGGAGGAAGACGACTCGCTCTCACTCGAACGGCAGGAAAAAGAAATGATCCTGAAAGCACTTCGCCGGAACAACAACAAACGAAAGTATGCAGCGCAGGCACTCGGCATCTCCGAACGCACGTTATATCGCAAAATCAAACAGTATGAGATTGATGAAGAGTAAGTTAATTAAGAATGATGAATTAAGCATGATGAATCGAAAAGTACTACGTTTCCTGTTGTCATTCATCCTTCTTAATTTATCATTCATCATTCAATCCTGCGGGGTTTACTCCTTCACGGGTACAACCCTATCTCCTGATATAAAGACGGTTACCGTTAATAACTTCGTATTGGCGACGGCCGGTGGTCCAGCAAACTTACCGCTGACGTTCAATGAAAAATTAAAGGAATATTACCAGCGATATACGAATTTAAAAGTGGTTCCTGCCAATGGCGACATGGTATTGGAAGGCAACATTACAGGCTATGATTTGGTGGCAGTAGCGCCAACGGCCACTGATCAGGCGGGTGTCAACCGGCTACAAATCACGGTGCTGGCCAGATTTTACAATAATAAAGACGAGACGAAAAATTTTGAGCAACCTTTCTCCTTTTACAAGGATTTCCCGCAGAATCAAACACTCAGCCAAAACGAAAGTCGCCTAGTGCCGATTATTCTAGATCAGATTGTCCTTGATATATTTAATAAAACAGCCGCCGACTGGTAAAATTGGCATGATGAATTATAAATGATTAATGGTTCATACAAAAACTTCTTTTCATTTATCACTCATCATTCACCATTCATCATTACTTTCGACTCATGCTGGCACTCGATAAAGAAACTTTCTCGTACTGGGTCACTCACCCCGACGATCTTACACCTACCGACTTCGTGCAGTTGCAGGAAAGTCTGTCAACGTACCCGTATTGTCAGTCGCTGCACAGCCTGATGGCTAAAGCAGCTTCGGTACATCAACGTAGCCAGACCGTTCCTTATGTTCGTCAGGCAGCTGCCCATGCGCTGAGCCGGAATGCACTACGTAAGCTGATTGATAATGAGTTTCAATGGTCAGAAAACCTACTGACGAAGCTAAACGAACTATCGTCCAAGCACGTCCACATACCCGACGATTACCAGCAGGAAAGTTATGCGTTCTTCAAATCGAAGATCGGATTCAGCAACGGGTTTCCTAAGTTTTCGCTGCTGCATATACCCAATCAAAACGAGCCGGAACCTGCCGTTACGACCCCTACACCTGAAGACCTGACCCTCACCGAACTAAATCTGCAAAACGACCTCGCCCAGATTGTCGAAACAACGCCAGCACCACCTGTTCTCTCTGCGGCTGACATTGAACGACAGCGTCAATTTGATCTGATCGACAGTTTTATCAGGAAAGAGCCGCGCATCTCACCCGTGCGCACCAAACCAGATGAACAACTTGAACAGGAAGATTTGACGAAACGAACGATAGCGGCCGCTGGTGGTGGACTGGTAACCGAGAGCTTTGCTAAAATCCTGGAGAAGCAGGGCAAAATTGATAAGGCCTGCGAAATCTATCGGAAGTTAATGGTGAAAAATCCCGAAAAAAAGACGTACTTTGCGGCAAAAATCAGCGAATTAACGAGGGCGAAAGGTGACGCAACTGAATCCTAAAAACCTTTCCTGATTACTAACAACTCTTTACAGATAAAACGCACCGGCGTCCCGGTGATAACAGACTTCATGGTAACGACAATCATTGTCATCATTTGCATTCTCACCGTTCTGCTTATTCTTATCGTACTTATCCAGAACTCAAAGGGTGGAGGACTGGCTGGTGAGTTCGGCGGTCTGGGTTCGAATCAGTTAATGGGCGTTAAGAAAACTACCGACCTGCTGGAACAAATTACCTGGGGCCTTGGCATCGGTGTGATGGTCCTTTCGCTGGCCTCCTACATCATGATTGACCGCAATCAGGCGGGTGGTATCAACAGCGCAAACGTAGATCGGGCCCAAACGCAAACGCTTCCTGGTGCGGCTGCCCCGACACCAGCCCCAGCACCTAGTCAGGCTACGCCTGGTGCGGCTGCTACGCCCGGTACATCGAGCTCAGCGCTAACACCTAAGAAGTAACGTATTAATGTCAAGCATCAAAAAAGCCATTCCCGAAACGGAATGGCTTTTTTGATGCCCAATTATGCGGCTGCCTGCGCCAGCAATTGCCGGGCAATGGGCAACAGGGTCTCCTGAACAGGATATGTTTTCTGACTCTCCAGCATAAACGTTGCTGGATTAGGCAGATAAGTATAGCGCCGGATCAGGTCAAGTTTAATATTCTCAAACGTATTGACCAGACTCTTCCGTACAGCTTCCACATAATTCAGTTTTACAACCCGTCCACCGGGCTCCTGCTCCGAATACAGACTCAACGAGAAGTAATAAATCTGCGTTTCGGACTGGTTTGTGGTATGGATCAGCAGATAGCCTTCTTCTGGACGTAGTGGTAACATGCCCACGGGTGTAAGCGTCAACGACCGGGCAATATCAGCCCAGCGTTGCTGTCCTTCTGTCAGCATCGACTGAAAACGCGGCAGTGCGAATTCCATGATCGCATCCATTTCCATCATAAACGCCGAGTCCGTTACCTCAGATTTGTACTCAATTCGGGGCGGGGGTCCGGTAACTCTACTTATTCGCTTGGGGAAAGCCGCATTTAGCGTACCTTTGCCCCTCGAAAAACGAATACCAGCATCGTAATGATTGCGTAGTTCGGGCAGATCAGGCCAGAGTTTTTGTTCCGTGAAATTCTGTTGAACAGCTTGTAAATATGCCATCACGACATATTTCTGATATTCGGCATCAAGCCAATTTTGCGTAAACCAGTCAGGTTGTAATTTTTTCATAAACCGTCGGTAGCCACTTTATCCGTGTATCACTAGGTTAATCTAAGTGCTTTTTGGCAAACAACCAAATTCTGTAAGCCATTATTACTACGTTCACCGAATGAAATTTAGCTAAAGTGGCCAATGGCAGTATGTCAGACCAAAGCCTGAAAATTTGACAGTCTGGCCGTGTTGGCACAGAAATTGGCGCAAGTGAGGAGTCGTGTAACGTATTGCACAAACAGTTAATAACCTTAATCATCTCATTATCATGGTAGCAGAAACGGAAAGCGTTAAAGTGAACGTGAAACCGCTGGCCGACCGGGTGCTGGTAGAAGCCGCACCGGCTGAAGAAAAAACCTCATTCGGGATCATCATTCCCGATACAGCCAAGGAAAAACCACAGCGTGGAACGGTCGTAGCCGTTGGTGCGGGCAAGAAAGATGAACCCCTAACGGTTCAGGTAGGCGATACGGTTCTGTATGGCAAATATGCCGGTACAGAAATAACCGTTGATGGCAAAGAGTACCTCATCATGCGCGAATCAGACATTTTCGCAATTCTGTAATTGAGTCAGGAATGTAGAGTGAATAGTGAAGAATAGCCACTATTCGTCTATCTCACTCCATTCTATTATTCTTAATTCATCATTTATAATTCATCATTATACCAATCATGGCAAAGAAAATAATCTTCGATACCGAAGCCCGTGAGCGTATTAAAAAGGGTATTGATACCCTGGCCGACGCGGTTAAAGTGACTCTCGGACCTAAAGGCCGGAACGTAATCCTCGACAAAAAATTCGGCTCACCTACCATCACGAAAGATGGTGTGACTGTAGCGAAAGAAATTGAACTGAAAGACGCCATGGAAAACATGGGCGCTCAGTTGGTAAAAGAAGTAGCGTCTAAAACGGCTGATTCGGCTGGTGATGGTACTACTACAGCGACCGTACTGGCCCAGGCCATCTACTCAATTGGCGCTAAAAACGTAGCTGCTGGTGCAAATCCAATGGATTTGAAACGCGGTATCGAGAAAGCCGTACTGGCCGTTGTTGCTAATCTGGCTACGCAGGCGCAAACGGTTGGTGACGACTTCGGTAAAATCCAGCAGGTTGCTACGATCTCGGCTAACCACGACGAGGAAATTGGCAAAATGATCGCCGAAGCCATGAAGAAAGTTGGCAAAGAGGGCGTTATTACGGTTGAAGAAGCTCGCGGTACCGAAACGGAAGTTA
Source organism: Spirosoma jeollabukense (assembly GCF_054777855.1). Taxonomy (NCBI): domain Bacteria; kingdom Pseudomonadati; phylum Bacteroidota; class Cytophagia; order Cytophagales; family Cytophagaceae; genus Spirosoma; species Spirosoma jeollabukense. The sequence continues at coordinate 242,205 of NZ_BAAHAD010000008.1, read as the reverse complement.
AAACCGTGGAAGGTATGCAGTTCGACCGTGGTTATCTGTCCCCTTACTTCGTAACGAACACGGAGAAAATGGAAGCTGAATTGGAGCGTCCATTCATCCTGATTTCCGAGAAGAAAGTATCATCGATGAAAGAACTGTTGCCAGTTCTGGAGCAGGTAGCTCAAACCGGCCGGCCGTTGCTGATCATCGCTGAAGACGTTGACGGCGAAGCCCTTGCTACGTTGGTTGTTAACAAAATCCGGGGTGCCCTGAAAGTAGCCGCTGTAAAAGCGCCTGGTTTCGGTGATCGTCGGAAAGCTATGCTGGAAGACATCGCTATCCTGACGGGTGGCCAGGTTATCAGTGAAGAACGCGGTTTCAAACTTGAAAACGCAACGATCGACTATCTTGGTCAGGCTGAAAAAATCCTGATTGATAAAGATAACACGACCATCGTGAACGGTGTTGGTCAGAAAGACGACATCACGGGTCGTGTAAACCAGATCAAAGCCCAAATCGAAAACACGACATCAGACTACGATCGCGAGAAATTGCAGGAGCGTCTGGCCAAACTGTCGGGTGGTGTGGCTATCCTCTACATTGGTGCTGCCACCGAAGTAGAAATGAAAGAAAAGAAAGACCGCGTTGACGATGCCCTGCACGCAACTCGTGCAGCCGTTGAAGAAGGTATCGTGACCGGTGGTGGTATTGCCCTGATCCGTGCTATCTCAGCATTGGATAGCATCCAGGCCATCAACGAAGACGAAAAAACGGGTATCAACATCATCCGTGTAGCCCTCGAATCGCCACTTCGTACGATCGTAGCGAACGCCGGTGGCGAAGGTTCGGTTATCGTGAACAAAGTGAAAGATGGCGAAGGTGGTTTCGGCTACAATGCTAAGAATGATACGTTCGAAGATCTGTTTGCAGCCGGTATCATTGATCCGAAAAAAGTAACTCGTCTGGCTCTGGAAAACGCAGCGTCGATTGCTGGTCTGTTGCTAACGACCGAGTGTGTAATCGCCGACGAGCCAGAGGAAGCTCCAGCCGGTGGCGGTGGACATGGTCACGGCGGTGGTGGCATGGGCGGCATGATGTAATCTTGACCGGGATTCTTTTGACTAAAAAGATTTTCCTGATTTTGTAAAAGGCCACCGATCTTTCGATCGGTGGCCTTTTTTATAAGCTATTTATAGGAAAAAGAACTAGGTATAACTCAAAAGCGAAGAGCTTAAAGCCGTATTTCTAGCATTAGAGCACTAGAGAGAGAAAATTTCAGGCAAAGAAAAAAGCCAAGCGAGACACTCTCTTGGCTTTCTGATTTACTCAACGTTATGAAAAACTTTTCTTTTCGACACAATTATAAAACAAAAAACAGGAAGATTGATTCTTTTTGGTGAAATAATTTTTTAACCAAAAATTCAAATAACTGATTTGCAGTTATTTACCTCAAAAAAGACAATCCGTATTTGTTCAAAATTTAGGTAAATTTACTTATCAAAAAAACCTTAATTCTCCCTAGCAACAAGCTTATTCTCAATTAACCAGAATACCATCCCGGATGGTAACGGTGCGATCAGCCAGAGCGGCCAGCGTTTCATTATGTGTCACAATAATGAATGTCTGACCAAGTTCATCGCGAAGCCGGAAGAACAGCTGGTGTAAATCTTCGGCGTTACGTGAGTCAAGATTACCGCTGGGCTCATCAGCAAAAACGATCGCGGGTTCATTAATCAAGGCCCGCGCTACAGCCGTCCGCTGCTGCTCACCACCCGACATTTGCGAAGGTAGATTATTAAGTCGGTGTCCTAAACTAAGTGTGTTCAATAATGATTCAGCCCGTTGCCGAACGGCCTGTTCATCCTTCCCCGAAATAAATCCAGGCAGACAAACATTCTCAAGCGCCGTAAATTCGGGCAGCAGGTTATTAAATTGAAAGACAAAGCCGATTCGCTCATTACGAAACTGGGCTAGTTGGCGATCGTTCAACGTGAATACGTTCTGACCGGCAATATGTAACTCGCCCGAATCTGGTCGGTCGAGCGTACCCAGAATTTGCAACAAGGTTGTTTTACCTGCCCCCGAAGCGCCAACAATAGAGACAACCTCACCAGGTTCGATGCGTAGATCAATTCCTTTCAGAACGGGTAAATTGCCATAGTTTCGGCGAATATCAGTAGTTTGGAGAAGCGGTTGCATAAAGAATGTTAAATGATGAATGATAAATGATGCCTGAAGAAATACGAAGCGTAATTGATTTTAGCCGATAACGTTCATTATTCTGCATTCATCATTCATCATTTGGTGCTAACTTGCCGCACAAAAATACGATTTCCCATTCTCCTTGTTGCAGTTGTCATGAATATACACGAGTATCAGGGTAAAGAAATTCTCAAAAAGTACGGCGTCCGCATTCAGGAGGGCATCGTAGCAGAATCGCCCGAGAAGGCCGTTGAAGCCGCCAAACTCATTATTGCCCAATCAGGTCAGAAATGGGTGGTTGTTAAGTCCCAGATTCATGCGGGTGGGCGCGGTAAGGGCCAGATTGTCGGCTCTGAGCAGCGAGGAGTCGCTTTGGCCAAATCAGTCGATGCCGTGCGCGACATCGCTAAAAACCTCATTGGCAACGTATTGGTTACCCACCAGACAGGTCCGGAAGGTAAACGGGTCAACAAAGTGCTCATCGCTGAAGATGTGTACTATCCTGGTGTGTCAGATCCCAAAGAGATGTACATCAGTATTCTGCTGGATCGTGCCAAAGCCTGCAACGTCATTATGGCCAGTACCGAAGGGGGTATGGACATCGAGGAAGTGGCGGAACACTCCCCCGAAAAGATTGTGAAGGAGTGGATTGATCCAGCTGTAGGTTTACAGCCGTTTCAAGCCCGCAAGGTAGCCTTTGGACTGGGACTGGAAGGCGAAGCCTTCAAGGACATGGTAAAATTCGTGACCGCGCTTTATAAAGCGTATGTGGATACGGATGCTTCCATGTTTGAAATTAACCCGGTGCTGAAAACGTCAGACAATAAAATACTGGCCGTTGATGCAAAAGTTAACCTGGACGATAATGCCCTCTATCGCCATCTCGATCTGAAAGCCATGCGCGATCTGGCTGAAGAAGATCCTCTCGAAGTGGAAGCCTCTGCCAATGATCTTAACTATGTCAAGCTCGATGGTAATGTCGGCTGTATGGTAAATGGCGCTGGGCTGGCTATGGCTACAATGGACATCATCAAACTATCGGGTGGCGAACCGGCTAACTTCCTGGATGTTGGGGGTGGTGCGAATGCGAAAACGGTAGAAGCCGGTTTTCGCATTATTCTGAAAGACCCGAATGTAAAAGCTATTTTAATTAATATTTTCGGTGGTATTGTGCGTTGCGACCGCGTAGCGACGGGAGTGGTGGAAGCCTACAAAGCTATTGGCGACATTCCTGTGCCGATCATTGTTCGCTTACAAGGCACTAATGCAGCCGAAGGTGCGAAGATCATCGACGATTCAGGCCTTAAAGTGCAATCAGCAGTTGAACTGAAAGAAGCCGCTGAAAAAGTACGTCAGGTTATACTATCATTGCAGTAATCTACTTTACTATTTTGAAGAGGTTTATGCTGTTAAAAATTAAGTAAAAATAGGCTGGTTTTGTCATTCCTCCTGCGTCGGAATGACAAAACCAGCCTCTGAGCGAAAGTTCAAATAGATTTTTTACAACTAAAAAAGCCGGAGCTTTCGCTCCGGCTTTTTTAGTTTCCTCTTGTAGTTTATCGACGGGCACTGGCATAGTATTTCTGGGCGTCGGGTAGTAATTTCTGCAAATCAGCAATCCGGCGTGCGTCAGATGGGTGATCAGACATGAATTCGGCGGGTGCTTTGCCACCACCCGCTTTCGCCATCCTTTGCCAGAACGTAATAGCTTCACTAGGGTTATAACCCGCCATCGACATGAAAATCAAGCCGAGGTGATCAGCTTCCGATTCCTGTTTTCGGCTGTGTGGTAATCCCACCCCATACTGATAGGCAAGGGGCCCAACCACGCCAAAGGCTTGTTGAAACAAAGCCTGCGTCTGTGGGCTCTTATTCGATGTACCAATTCCTGTAGCAACCTGACCAGCCTGGAGTAATCCATTGGCGACCAAGCCTTCGCTCATGCGTTCGTTACCATGTTCAGCGATGGCGTGCGAAACTTCATGCCCTAACACGGTTGCTAATCCGGCTTCGTTCTGCGTGTAGGGCAAAATACCTGAATACACAACAATTTTGCCGCCGGGCATACACCAGGCATTGACCTGATTGCTTTGTACAAGGTGATACTCCCAATTAAAGCCTTCCAGTCGTTTGCTAAAGCCGTTGCTGTTCATGTAACTCTCAACGGCCTGACGGATACGACTCCCAACCCGGTTAACCATTTCCGCATCGGCATTGTTGGTACTAACGACTTTGCTCGTATCTAAAAATGCCTTATACTGGGTAAAACTCATCGCCAGCATATCATTGTCCGGCACTAGTTTCAACTGGGCTCTTCCAGTAATGGGGACTTTCTGGCAACCAATAGCAAATCCTGCCAGCAATGTTATAATTAGTACTTTTCTCATTTGTGTATGTGAGTTATCTAGGTGTTATGACATTATATGACCCACAAGGTACCAGATTTGTTCAAATTTTTCTGAACGAGTGCGGTCAGCCCTTCTTTAGTCCTTAGATTTGTAGCATTTGTTTAGGTTTAATGTGATGGGGCAGAAACCCCTCACTGTTTATAAATACGTACGGGTTTCCATCGAAATACCGTACCTCCGCTTTACTTTATATGAAAATCATTTGCGTTGGCCGGAATTATGTTGAACACATCAAAGAACTCAATAATGAACAGCCCGAAGATCCGGTCATTTTCCTGAAACCAGAAACGGCGATTCCGCTGAAGAACGAACCGTTCTTTTATCCTGACTTCTCCAGCGATGTTCATTATGAGGTGGAGATCCTGGTCAAGATAAATCGGGTTGGAAAGAATATCGACGAAAAGTTTGCGCACAAATATTACGACGAAATCGGGATTGGAATTGACTTCACGGCGCGCGATCTACAGAGCAAACTAAAGGCAAAGGGGTTGCCCTGGGAACTGGCCAAAGGCTTTAACGGCTCCGCTCCTATTTCGTCCTTTGTGCCTAAAACGGATTTCCCCGATCTACAGAATCTAAATTTCCACCTGGATATCAACGGAGAAACAAAGCAATTGGGCAATACGAGCCTGATGTTATTTAAAATCGACTACCTGATTTCATTTGTATCCCGGTATTTTCTTTTACAACAGGGTGATATTCTGTTCACGGGCACACCTAAAGGCGTGGGACCAGTACAAATCGGGGACCAGCTAACGGCGTATATTGACGATAAACCCATGCTGACATTCGACGTAAAGTAATTTCATTTTTGCTCTTTTTTAATGCCATATTGTTTGAGACGCTTGCTAATTCCGAGTCTGGTCGCCGTAGTGCTACGTTGTGGTGTGGTACATGGGCAGAGCGCCCCTGCCACACCAACCAACACAACCCTTGAGTCGGGCACAAATCAGGCGCTTGTCGGACCGGAGCGTTATTTTATGTTTCCCATTCAGCCAGGTTCTGCGAATTCACTGGCGGGCGGTTTGGGCGATCTGCGGCCCAATCATTTTCATGCGGGTATCGATATACGTACGGGCGGACGCGAGGGCCTGGACGTACATGCGGCTGCAGATGGCTACGTATCACGTATTGCGGTCTTCACGGGGGGGTATGGAAATGTCGTCTTCATCAAGCATCCAAATGGCTTAACGACCGTTTATGGCCACCTCAGGAATCTGAATGATACACTCGGCACGTATCTGCGGGCTCAGCAATACCAGAAAAAAACGTTTGAGATTGATCTACGTCCGACGCCGGGTCAGTTTCCGGTCAAAAAAGGGGATGTAATTGCGGCATCAGGAAATACCGGTGGATCGGGTGGACCGCACCTTCACTTTGAGATTCGTGATTCGAAAGACAATCTTTTTAATCCACTCCTGTACGATTTTCCCGAGATCCGGGATGAAGTCCCCCCCTATTTTGAACGCGTTGCGCTGAAAACCATGACCGCGAGTTCCCGGATAAATGGGGAATACCAGCGGGTTACGTATACACCAGTTCGCAAAGCGGATGGTACGTATACAATCACCCAGCCTATTACGGCCTCAGGGCTGGTTGGCATGGAGGTACTGGGTTACGACAAAACCAGTGGTTCGCCCTATCGAAACGGCATAAGTTGTCTGGAAATCCGGCTCGATGGGCACGAGGTGTTTGCTTATAACATGAACAGTTTCCCGAATGAGCAGACGCGGTTCATGAATATCCATGAGAATTATGAAATGGAGCAGGTGAGCGGGCAACGCTACCACAGAGGGTACATTGCCGATGGTAATATTCTGAACATCTATAAATTACAAAGTAATGCTGCCTATCGCGGACGGCTTCCTTTGCTCGACGGCAAGTCCCACGAAGTTACGCTCATCCTTTATGACGCCTTTGATCAGTCGGCTCAGCTAACATTCACGATTCTTCCGGAAGTAGCTCCGGCGAATCCACTTCAGATAGACTCGCTCACGGTTCAGCCAGCCAGCTATGAACCGGAACCCACAGCAACCGTTTCGACTGACGAGAACGTACTGAAAATTGCGGTTAAAAATCTTGGCAGCAACCCTCCGGTGGCTAAGCTGATTACCGGACGTAGTGTAACTGAACAAGCTGTTAGCTATATACGTAACAACCAAGCCGTTTATCTCATAGATTTGCGGCAATCATTGCCCGACTCGGTTCAGTTCGGCCGGGGCGTTGTGCGAACCAATTTTAGGAAACGCATCGTACCGGGTCAACGTGAAGTGGTTATCGATAAAGTTGCCCGGCTTGACTTTAGCCCGAAAACCTTATTTGATACGTTACATCTGGCCATGCGATCATTACCAGGTGGTGGTCTGGAAATTAACCAGTCAATTATTCCGATAAATGATTATCTGACCGTTCAGTACGTGCCGAACTATCCGATTGCTGTTGATACAATGCGCACCAAGGCTTACTCGATTAGTAGCGGTCGGGAGAGTTTCCTGGGCGGAACCTGGAATAAAGGGCGGATTGAATTCAAGACTAAGACGCTGGGCCGGTTTCAATTGCTAACGGATGCGACGCCACCTAAAGTGGACATTCTGGCGGCAACGCCGAAAGGTATTACAGCCAAAATCCGGGATGATTTATCAGGAATTGCTGAATTTCGGGCGTTGGTAAATAGCGAATGGGTGTTGATGCAGTACGATTACAAACGGGCGTTGCTGTGGTCGGATAAACTAAATCCGGACGAACCGTTTGACGTTGGTGCTGAAGTGCTGGTGCAGGTCAAAGACCGAGCTGGAAACATTGGTTCTGATAGTACGCTCATTGCCGATCCAGTAGTTCGGCGGAAAGCGGCTCCGAAAAAGCAGCGAAAAAGACGATAACACTGTATAGGTTTTCGGTTTCAAGTTTATGGAAGACTAACGCAACCCCGTAAACTTAAAACCGAAAACCATAAACCTAAATTAAATGAGCCTGACTATCGGCGACCCGGCCCCTGATTTTACCAGTACTGACCAGCATGGCCAGCCCATCAAACTTTCCGATTGTCGGGGGAAGAAGGTCGTTCTGTATTTTTATCCTAAAGATGATACGCTAGGCTGTACGGCTCAGGCGTGTAGTTTACGCGACAACTATGCCCGTTTAAAAGCGGCTGGCTACGAAGTTCTGGGCGTAAGCGTCGATGATCAGAAGGCACATAAGAAGTTTATTAACAAGTACGATTTACCTTTTACGCTCGTATCTGACACGGATAAGAAAGTGGTAGAGGCCTATGACGTCTGGCACGAAAAGTCGATGTATGGCCGCAACTTCATGGGCACAGTCCGGACTACGTTCCTGATTGATGAAAATGGAATTATCACGGATATTATCGGCAAGGTAGATACCAAGAACCACGCAGAACAGATTTTAACGTAACACAGACAATCTACCCGTCTATCATATTAACCACCTAAAGCGGGTTTCCACCCGCACTACTTACTACATGGAAATCGAACAACTCGAACACACTGCCACCGCCGTTCGGCGCGACATTCTCCGCATGGTTGCGGCCGTTAACTCTGGTCACCCAGGCGGCTCGCTGGGCTGCACTGATTTTTTTGTCGCCCTCTATTTTGAGGTGATGAAGCGTAAAGTCAATACCGATGGAAAGCCCATTTTCGATATGGATGGTCGCGATGAGGACATTTTCTTTTTATCGAACGGGCATATTTCGCCAGTGTTTTATTCGGTGCTGGCGCGCGCGGGCTATTTCCCAATTGCCGAACTGGCTACGTTCCGTAAACTGGATAGTCGCTTGCAGGGCCACCCCACCACGGCCGAGCATCTGCCCGGTATCCGCATAGCCTCCGGTTCACTAGGCCAGGGTTTGTCGGTAGCCAACGGGGCCGCCTACTCCAAAAAACTCAACGGCGACAAAAATCATGTCTATGTACTGATGGGCGACGGCGAGCAGCAGGAAGGCCAGGTTTGGGAAGCTGCGCAATTTGCGCCCAACAAAAAACTTGGCAACCTGACCGCTATTATCGATCTCAACCACGCGCAGATTGACGGCACCACCGACAATGTGAACAGCAACCGCGATCTTGGGGCTAAATACCGGGCTTTCGGCTGGCACGTCGACGAAATGGAAGGTAACGATATGGCTGATGTGGTTCGGACGCTGAAGAAATCCCAGGAAGATCCCGACGTACCGACCATGATTCTGATGCATACCGAAATGGGCTTCGGCGTCGATTACATGGTAGGGAACTATAAGTGGCACGGCACCGCTCCAAATGCTGAGCAGTTGACCCAGGCCCTCAACGAATTGCCATTAACGGTTGGCATGTCGGATTATTAGCCCTGTAGTGACGCACTACGTTGTGGCTCTTCATAAGCAATGAAAATCAAACGCTTAGTTATCGAAAATTTCAAGTCCATTGAACGGATTGAGCTGATTGAGCCCAATCCGTTCACGGTCTTTGTCGGCCCTAATGGGTCGGGCAAATCGAATATTTTCGAGGCTTTGGAGTTTGTGAGCTCATTAGGGCGCGTTCGTTCTTCAGAATTAGTTGGAAGTTTATTTGGTGGTTCCAAAAGGCTTTTAAGACGAAATGGGAAAGGGCTACCTGCTTATTTTTTGATTGATTTTGGCTCTGCCAAGCTAGAAAAACATTATAAATTTTCCCCTTCCCAACCATTAGAAGAACGTCTATCCAGTTTTGATGATGAAGTTGAACGTCCATTTAATCAGCCAGGCGTTAAGATGTTCGATAATTTTAGTCGACTTTTTATAAAGAATGAAGGGTTAGAGAAATTTCGACTAAACGATAATCAGAGATTATCATTATCAGCGGCCAATTTAGAAAAAGTACTCAAACGCATCTTAACAAATACTACTCTCAAAGATGAAATTTTCGAATGGCTTGACCTATTCATACCAGGGTTCAAAGCCGTTGAAGTTGATGATCGTGATGAGCTACATTGGTTTGAGAAATCTGCACCAGACTATTTCACGAAAGACCTAATCTCCGACGGTACGTATAATATTCTTGCCCTACTTACCTCAGTTTACCAAAGCGATGAACCGCAGTTTCTTTGCATTGAAGAACCAGAAAATGGTTTAAATCCAGAAGTTATTAAGGAGTTAGTACAATTCTTTCGCTATAAATGTGAAGAGAAAGGCCATTATATTTGGCTTAATACACACTCCCAAACGCTCGTTTCACAATTAACATCCGACGAAATTGTTGTAGTTGATAAGGTAAAAGGTGCTACTCAAACTAAGCAATTTAAAGGACGTGATTTTCACGGTTTGAGAATGGATGAAGCCTGGTTAATGAATGTCTTAGGAGGTGGGCTTCCATGGTAAGAATTGGTTTCATATGTGAAGGCAAGACCGAGAAAAACATTATCGAATCAAGTAATTTTCAGGAATGGTTACACCAACATAACATCGAGTGTTTATTACCAGTCATTGATTCGAAAGGTAATGGCAATTTGCTTTCTGGCCGCATAGAAGCGTTACGTCAGGAACTACTTGATCGAGATGTGCAGAAGATAATTATCCTTACAGACTTGGACGTCGACAGTTGTATTTCTTCAACTCGCCGACGCATTAGTGAACGTGATGACCAAATTATCATTGTTGCCCTGAAACAGATTGAGTCTTGGTTTTTAAGTGATACACTGACTTTGCAAGCACTGTTCAATGATTCCACTTTTATATTCGAGCGGCCAGAACATGAATCCAACCCATTTCAGACAATTCAGAAATTACTTCTGACGAAAACCAATCGTGGTGTTGGCAGTAAAAGTATCTTGGTAAGTCGAATGCTCAAATATGGCTTCACCATCGAGAAGGCGGCCCAACACCCGAATTGCCCCAGTGCAAACTATTTTCTAACCAAATTGCAAACCCTCGCTTCGGCGAACTAACAAAGACCATTCGTACAGATTATGAAAAAATACGAGTATACCGAGAAGAAAGACACCCGCTCAGGTTTTGGTGCGGGAATGGCTGAGCTGGGCAAATCGCACCCGAACGTAGTAGCCCTCACCGCCGATCTGGCTGGCTCGCTCAAACTGGAGGCTTTTATCAAAGACAATCCGGAGCGGTTCGTTCAATGTGGCATTGCCGAGGCTAACATGATTGGCGTATCGGCGGGTCTAACCATCGGTGGGCACATTCCCTTTGCCACTACGTTCGCCAACTTTGCTACAGGACGGGTTTATGACCAGATCCGGCAATCGGTAGCGTATTCAAACAAGAACGTTAAAATCTGCGCTTCCCACGCGGGCGTAACCCTTGGCGAAGATGGTGCCACGCACCAGATTCTGGAGGACCTGGGCATGATGAAAATGTTGCCCAACATGACCGTCATAAACCCCTGCGATTACAACCAGACGAAAGCCGCAACGATTGCTATTGCCGACCACGTTGGTCCGGTTTATCTGCGCTTCGGTCGGCCCGTGATTCCGGTCTTCACACCTGCCGATCAGAAGTTCGAGATTGGTAAAGCGTGGGTTGTGAATGAAGGATCAGACGTATCAATTTTCTGTACGGGTCACCTCGTTTGGGAAGCTATCAAAGCAGGTGAAATTCTGGCAGAGGAGGGTATTGAAGCTGACATTATCAACATTCACACCATTAAACCGTTAGATGAAGAGGCCATTTTAGCGTCTGTCAAAAAAACAGGCTGTGCTGTTTCAGCCGAAGAGCACATGCTGAATGGTGGTTTGGGTGACAGCGTAGCGCAGGTACTGGCGCAGCATTATCCAGCTCCGCTCGAATATGTTGGTGTACATGATACGTTCGGCGAAAGCGGTACACCTGATCAACTGATGACAAAATACGGTCTAACTGCCGATAAAATTATCGAGCAGGTGAAGAAAGTAATGGCAAGAAAATAAGGTTTTCAGTTTACAGTTTACGGTTTACAGTTAGCTGACCGCGACGACGGACCGGCAAGAGCGCTTTGCGCAACTGACAACCGTAAACTGTAAACCGTAAACTGATAACGAATGACTGACGCAGAACTCCTCGCTAAATACCGCGACCCGTCGAGCCGGAATTATGCCTTTAATCTGATGGTACGCCAGTACCAGCAGAAGATTTATTGGCATATCCGCAAAATGGTTATTGACCACGACGATGCCGATGATCTGGTGCAGGAAACATTCATAAAAGTCTGGAACAGCCTGGAACAGTTCCGGGGTGATAGTCAGTTATATACGTGGATATATCGCATTGCGACAAACGAGTGTCTTAACTTCCTGAACAAAAAACGTCGCCGTTTTTTTCTGCCGATTGGCGATGTGGAAGGTGAGTTGATGGAAAAGCTTGAAAGCAACTCCGACTACGTTACGTCCGGCAACGAACCAAGTGGTGAAGAAATTCAGTTGAAATTGCAGAAGGCCCTGTTGAAACTACCCGACAAACAGCGGCTAGTGTTCAACATGAAATACTTCGATGATATGAAATACGAAGAAATTGCGGACATTACCGGTACATCCGTGGGGGCCTTGAAAGCATCGTATCATTTGGCCGTTAAAAAAATCGAGGATTATCTAACAAAAACTGATACGGTCGATTAAACCCCGAACGTAGCTAACTGTCAAACCTCAAAGTACAACGCCTGAATAGTGTAGTAGATACACATCAAATGCAATGAACGATAAGAATCAATTCCGGATTGATGAATTACCACCTGAACATCCTCTGCGGCAATTGCCATTTGCGGCACCCGATGGTTACTTCGATACGTTGCCATCGCGGGTTCAGGCCCGCGTAGCCCGTAAAGCTAAACCAGCCTTCAGTATTAGCTGGTCCTGGCAACGGACGGCAGCTTCGCTGGCGGGTGCAAGCCTGATTGCAGTGCTCGTGTGGCAAACGTTACCGCAACGTCAGGAAACTTTGGGGAGCGAAGCATTGGCCGGCGTAAGTAATGAGGTCATTACGGCTTATCTGGATGAACAGGGAGTGAGTGCCGACGAGCTGGCTGACAGTCAGCAACTTCATTCCTCGTTGGGTAATGATACCACGGCAATTCAGTTCTTAAACGTGAGGCCGACTGATATTCAGCAACACATTGAAGACCAAAATGCCCTGGATAATCTGAATGTCGGCTCTTGATTTTTTAGAATGGTTAACTTTACCACAATGAGATACGTATGGATTGGTTGGCTGGTTAGCCTGTTTTTGATGACGCAGGTAGCCAACGCACAGAATGAACTCAACGGACGCCAGAAAATCGAATCGGCTAAGATTGGCCTGATTACCAACCGGCTGAACCTGACACCCGATCAAGCACCCCAGTTTTGGGCTGTTTACAACGAGTACAACGCTAAAAAACAGGAGTTGAATCGTCGGGTTCGACAACTAAATAATGAACCATCACGTAGCAACCTCAATAATAATCAATTATTAGATGGTTTGCGGGAGGTCAATGCGACCAAGCAGAAGATTGCCGATCTGGACGAGGAATATATGAGCCGGTTTCTAAAAGTTATCAGTCCTGCCCAGTTGGCTGAATTATATAAGACCGAGCAGATGTTTAATAATATGCTGCTCAAGCGATTAAATAATCAGGGCAATTAGCCGAAAAGCCTTCAATAAAAGCGCCGGACCACAAATGAGGTCCGGCGCTTTTATATTTGTGGCGTGGTGTAGCAGCTATCAAAAACTCAATTGATTTTACCAGCCACACCCGTGTCTTTCCAGCTCCTGGAAGCAGCCGAATCCAGCACGGCTTCACAGACTTTTTGGGTTTCCAAGGCATCTTTAAACGTTGGTGCACAGGGCTTTTCACCCGACTCCAGGCTTTTGAAAAAGTCGGCAACCTGATGAATGAAACTGTGCTCGTAGCCAATGCCTAAGCCCGGCACCCACCACTTATCCATATACGGTTGGTCGCCATCCGTTACGTGAATAGACCGCCAGCCGCGCACAATCGATTCGTCGGCGTGGTCGAAATACTCAAGTCGGTTCAGGTCGTGCAAGTCCCACCGGATGGACGCATTTTCGCCATTTATCTCGAAGGTGTACAGCGCTTTATGACCACGCGCATAACGCGTTGATTCAAATAGACCCAGCGAACCGTTTTCGAAATGACAGTGAAAAATACAGGCATCATCAATCCCAACCGGTTCAACTTTACCCGTTAGCTGATGCATCCGTTCTTTAACGAACGTCTCAGTTACCGCCGATACGTCGACAATAGCCCCGTTGATCCACATGGCTGTGTCGATGCAGTGAGCTAGCAAATCACCCGTTACACCTGAACCAGCCGCTTCGACGTCCATGCGCCAGGTTCCAGTGCCGCCCTGCGGCACGTCGGCGCTGATGGTCCAGTCCTGCAGGAAGTTGGCCCGGTAGTGGAATATTTTCCCGAGCTTACCCGAATCGACAATCTGTTTGGCTAACGTAACGGCTGGAATACGTCGGTAGTTATACCAAACCGTTGTGTTTACACCCGCTTTTTCAACTGCATCCACCATCTGCTGCCCTTCGGCCAATGTTCGGGAAAGCGGTTTTTCACAAAGAATCATTTTCCCGGCGGCAGCGGCAGCAATCGCAATTTCAGCGTGCGTATCGTTAGGTGTGCAAATATCAACGGCGTCAATATCATCCCGCGCAATGAGGGCTTTCCAGTCTGTTTCTATCGATTCATAGCCCCACTGGTCGGCAAATGCCTGTACTTTTTCGGCGTTACGTGAACAAACTGCTTTCAGAACGGGGGTATATTCCAGCTCGGGAAAGAAATTAGGTACGCGATTATAACCATTGGAATGCGTCCGACCCATAAACCCGGTGCCGATCAAGCCAATCCGTATTTCTTTTTTTGTTGTCATATTTATAGAAGTTTACGATTTGCCGTTTTCGGCTTACAATTGGCTGACACGTCACTTATTTATGCGTCAGCCAACAGTAAACCGAAAACGGTAAACGGTTTAACTGGCTTGATACCAGCCATGTTGCTGACGGACTTTGATCATGGTTGCCAGGATGTCGTTCCAGGTCTGTTGAGTAGTCATGACGCTATTCGGGAACATACAGCCATCCCAGCAAATGTGTTTGAAAGCTTTGGTCAGTTGCCCGTTTTCGTCGCGCAGCCAGTAACCGGCATCATGCACGACGTCGAGTTTACCGTTCGGGTCTAGAGCCTGGCAGTGACGTCCTGTTTTATCGTGTGAACCCGACCCAAATACGGTTCCGTCATTCTGAGCTACGTGGAAGTCGATTGTCCAGGGACGTAGCGCATTCGTTAAGGTGCGTAATGCTTCACTCAGCGCTTTGCGATCGCTCCAGTCGAAGTCGGGTGGCAAAATACGGTCCTGCTCGCGATTGTAGCCCATCGTATAGAGTAAGGTATGGGCCATATCGGCCTGAAAGCCCATATTCGGGCGATCGACTAATTCCAGTGTTTCGAGCATAGTTTTCCAACTGTGCATGCCGCCCCAGCAGATTTCACCTTCGGCGGCCAGTTTTTCGCCGTAGTCAGCCGCTACGTCGCAGGCTTCGCGGAACGTCTGGGCGATCAGTTTTGAATTGCCGGTTGGATCAGCGTCCCAGACGGTTGGCGAGGTAGACGAATCAATCCGGACAACCCCGCTGGGTCGAATACCAAGTTCCGTAAGTTTCTGGCCAATGTGACACGCTTTACGGACCATGTCGACAAACGTTGCCCGTTCCTCCTTAGAACCCATGGCCGAGCCCCCCCAAATTGGTGCGACCAGCGAGCCGATTTTCAAATTATAGCCGCCTACTTTATCCGCCAGTTTTTTGATCTCATCGTCAGATAAATTAACGTCAATGTGTTCGAAAAGAGCGAGGTCGACGCCGTCAAATTTTATGCCATCAACTTCGGCAGCTGCGGTTAAATCCAGCATGGTGTCGAATGGGATTACAGGCTCGGAGTCACCACCTTTTCCGACCACACCCGGCCACATAGCGTTATGAAGCTTCGGATAATTATTCTCGTTCATGAAGTTGTATGGTTTAAGGTTTTTAGAAGGTTTACGGTTTTCCGTTTATGGTTTTCGGTTGGCTGGTGCGACACCTATTTATGAGCCAGCCAACCATAAACCGTAAACTATAATACTAGGTCTGGATTCATGGGGCCGAAATGTTTCAGCATGACGATTGGGTCTGTCGTTGACTCATTGGTGATAACGACACCTTCTTTAGCTGCTTTTTCGCTCACAAAAAACTCGTCGTTGGTTAGTTGACCGTAGCGGATCATGGTTGGTGTCTCAATGGACCAATCGCCCATTTTACCGTGGCCCTGCATCATGATCAGGCCATACGCGGCACTGTCTTTAATCGTCACTGTCTGGCCTGGAAAGACGGTTAACTCCTTGGCGCTGAACGCTTCGTTTAAATAGCAAACCCACACTTCACTGTAGCCTGCCGCTTCCATTTCTGCTACGTCCCGAACGGGCTTCGGACGCATAAACCGGTTCGCCATCATTTGCGGGTCGGTGTTCAGATCCCAGTCGATAGCTTCCATCAATTGATCATAGTCACCGATACGTTCTTTGGGCGTACCGTTCCAGAGCAATTCTTCCGGAATGATCGCTTCGTTCACCAGCGACTGATACATAGCAAAAACGTCGGAGGCTTTCTGTGGCTCGTAAGTACACAAGCTTCCGGGCGCGTGAAGCAATCCGGGCGGTACGTCCCAACCAGTGCCCGGCTCTAACCGATACGCCGACGAATAATTCGTGATCTTGTTATCGCCTTTAGTGAAGTTTTGCAAACACTCTTTAATCTGTTCCTTTGTGGTTCCGGGCGCGATACCGATGAATGTATATGGAAAATCGCCACCGTGGTTATTCACCTGAGGTGGGAAATAATACGCTTCCGGCTTGCCCAACTGACCAATCAGAGCCGCCTGTTCGTCGTTATGGTGCAGGTGATGCGGCAATGGCCCCATGTTATCAAAAAATTTGGAGTACATCGGCCATGCCTTGTATTCATCCCATAAGCGGTCACCAATGAGTTCGCCTTTCAACTCCTCAACAGCGTCTTTCAATAAAAACTGGTGTTCGTTTCCGTCTTCATCCGTAAAAACGATATGGCTCAAGCCTTCATTTTCACCAGTCAGGGGACCGTTTTTGGCCGGTGTGGTCGATGAGAACCAGCGTTCATCAATGCCACCCCGTTCGCCACCCAGCACGTAATAATCATCGGGGTGGAGTTTGATACGTCGGCCAGGGACGCAGAAAGACCGGGGTACCCAGGTTGGAGACAGTCGTAAGATTCCCTTTCCCTGTTCTAATGCCTTCCCGGCAAGACTTAGTGTTGAGGTTGTTTCCATAAGGAGTTGATTATTAGTCGACTAAACTTGTGTGTTCAAAAAATTCCTGATTGCTATCTCTTCGGTTAAAATCTCAAGTTCTAAATCGTATTGGCGGGTTTCGCCCGGTGCCAGAAATAGAAGTTGATTAATTTCGCGGGCTTTAGTCTGCCCAATGAGTGGATTTGTGGCAGGTTCGAGCCCCGTTACGTATTCGCCTTTTCCCCAGTGCTGCCAGTTAATGAACCAAGGTAATTGTTCTTTATGAAACCGCATGGCTAGTGCGATGCCTATCCTGGAGTTATGCAATCCAACTGTGCAGAGACCAGAACTATCGGGCGTTACGTCAATCGAGGCAACGGCTTCGCCCGTGCCACTATGCTCTTCTAAGGGTGCCGGGCATTTCTTAAACTCATTGCCTTCTCGGAAAATCTTATCATTTATACCGCCTTCCCGCGCTTCCCAGGCACCTTTCCAGAGTATATCGGTTCCTTCATCGACCAACGGCCACCCGAAATTGAAATGATAGAGCAGCATATGGGGCATTGACGTATTGCCCCGATTGATCACTTCGTCGTGAATACGTATCGTGGGTTGTCCAAGTGTGCCAGAGATAGTCCGTTTCAATTCCAGACTGGGGCCAAATATTTTCGTTTCCTTAATACGCCCTGTAATGCTCATGTCCAGTTTACCCATTACTGGATCAGGCTGAATGATGGATTCGATCTCAGCCGGACTATTGCTGATTTTCCCATGCGCCCCTCGCTCACCATACTCATCCGTTTCGGGACCTCCCACATGCGACAGCCCGCAAGTCGTCAGCAAGCCACCACCAAAGGTTCTAAGCCAGTCAGCCCCTTTATCAGAAAACGGTTCGGGTGGGGTTATTCCCGTATGATTCAACCAGGCCAGGCTATGTTGATTGTAGAAGGCGTCGAAAATATCCATCGCCCGATCAATGACCACTTTGTAACGTAGTCCCGTTCCGGTATTGATCCAGGCAACACGGGTTCCGCGACCCGTACCATTGTCCAGCACGGAGGTTTCTATCCCTCCTACTTGTGCTGGATTTCCTATTTTATCTTTCCAGGGTTGTTGAGTCAAGACTGGTTGTATTTTAGGTTTATGGTTTACAGTATTCGGTATACGGTGGGCTGACGCGAAAATGGTATTGACTCCTCAGCCCACCGTATACCGAATACCGCAAACTGGAACTACAATTGCTTCAGCATCAGATTCCGGTACTGCACTTTCATAGGTGGGCCAACGTGTACCTGTACACCCAGTAACCCTTTTGACATTCTGTTTACGGTGTCTTCGTCGGTTACATCGCTCATCAGTACGTCGTTGATGTAATGCTGTAAATGATTGCCTTTGATAACCAGGTGAAATGTATTCCAGTCTTCGCTTTTAATCAATGTCTTCAACGAATCGGAGCTGCCCAGTGAGCCTACTACGTTCATGCCCGTCCAGGCATTTTTACTAACCTTAGCTCGAATAGCTTCCGGTGTATTTTCCCCCGTATAGGGAGCAATAACGGTTTTCTGACCACGGTACGCCAACGTGGTCCGTTTGCGCTCTTCGTAATTTTGGCCGGTATACATAATCCGGCCGTCGATGTCGGCCTGATAGCCCCGCAGCGCAAACGGTACGTCGGTTAGCTGATCGCTTCGGTAATTGATGCCCGAATTTCCTGCCTGCGTAATTTTAAACTCTCCTTTAAACTCAAAGTCGGCAGGTTCTCCACCTTTCCAGATGATGAACGAATTGGTTTTCAATAATTTATCGGGAGTAATTTCGCCCGTTAAGCAACCATCTTCCACGCGCCAGTAGGTAGGATCGCCATCCCAGCCTTTAAGCGTTTTGCCATCGAATATCTGCACATAACCATCTTTTCCCTTTTTGGCTTGCCCCGAGCAGGAAGTCTCGATACCACCCGTCAATACGACCGCCAGCAGAAGCCCCGCCGAGAGGAATTTACTATTTATGTTTATCAGCATCTTGATTCTGTTTTTGATTGTTGGTGAGTCAGGAGTTTCTGTCATGCTGACGAAGGAAGCATCTCAATGTTGCTTATAAATCAAGCTTGAGCTACTTCCTTCGTCAGCATGACAAAACCACCTATTTCCCACCACCTTTATATACTTCATTATTCTCATTACCCCCTGATTTCAGATAAGCCATCAAATCCCGGAGTTCTTCAGGATTCAGGCTATTAATCAGGCCCGGATACATGATTGACTCAGGCGAATAGCGCTTCGCGGTAACGTCTTTCTTCGGGATTTTCCGGATTTCATTGGCCGCAAAGGGATTCTGAGAAATCGAGTAATTCACTTTATCCTCGTTTACTAATCGGCCAACAACAGACTGACCATTTTTCAGCACAAAAACCGTTGACGCATATTGATCAGAAACGACTTTGCTTGGATTGATAATGGCATCCAGAATATCCTTGTTCGAAAAACGAGTCCCGAGCTGGGTCAAATCGGGTCCGATATCCCCACCCGACCCCTGCATGGCATGGCAATTGCCGCATAAAATGGCGCCATATATTTTCTTGCCGGTTTCGAAAGCGAGCGATGACTTACCGCTATCGACTGCCGCCACGGCATTTTCCAGCGTCCAGCGTCGGCCAGGGCCCTTAGGTGTATAACCCGTTTGGGCGATATCATTTCCATTACTTGTCAGTAGATCAGCGCCCGACAGTTTGTTGAATTTTTCAAACTGATCTTTAGGAACATGAACAAGCGCCAGCTTACGGGCTCTGTCGATGAAGCCTACGTAGCTTCGTCCCCCTTCATATTTGAACGCATTGCCAAACCAGCTAAAGTATTTTGTTCTAAGTTCAGGTGTCCATCCCTCATCAGCCCGGCTCAGCATTACAGCATAGTACGTTTGCTGAAGCGGGGGTACTTTTGCCAGCATCTTGGCAATATCCATACCATACTGTGGGTTACGCAGAATCAGGTCAGACGAAGCCGTAGTGGTTTCCAGGCCCAGATTTTTCATGCCGGGCTCTTCCTTCAGATCTATCAATGCCAGCGTTTTGTTGACAACACCAGGCGCTTCCAGATAAATCAGATCCTTGCTCAGGCCCCGGTTCAACAGGGCACTTTTTGCCGGATAATGCGGATTCAGATAGGCAACAATTTTTGCTTTGTCAGCTGCTTCAGGCGCACCCATACGCAGGAAAATAAGCTCGAAGGCCCGTAACAAATCGAACTGCTGCGACTCAGGTAATTTGTCATAGTTAATTTTCAGCAACGTAGCGATGGCTTTACTTTTCAGATCAGCGCCCCCCTGCCGGGCCAGGGCCACGATGGCTTGCGTTGCCCGTTGCGGATCGGTTTCGGCTAGTGCTTTCTCCTGCCATAGCGCCACCGGCTGATGTTCAACGGCAATACGAGCCGCATAGCGAACAAAACGGTCCGGGTGATTGAGGTTCGGCCAGGCAGCGGCAATGGCGGCAGGATTTGCCCCTTCATGGAATTTTTCCAGGCTGGTTCTAAGTTTATGTTCGGCGGTGAACACGGGCGCTGGCGCGGTAGTCGCTTCGTTACCAGTGTAATAAACCCGATACATGTCCGACTCCAGGCGTCGCCCCCCCGTCATGAAATACATCGCACCATCCGGGCCAATAACTCCGTCGGTCAATGGCAGCGGGGTGCCCGAAATAAATTCTTCGCGTTCGCCTTCATACGTAGCGCCTTTGGGCTTCATATGAATGGAATAAATAATCCCGAAACTCCAGTCGAAAGCAAAGATTGACTGACGATATTTTTGCGGGAATTTAGCGGTCATTCCCGACATTACGTTCGTTGGCGACCCTTGGCCAATGTTCACGACAGGTGGCAGGTTATCCGGATTGCCGGGTAGCCATTTGCTGTTGCCCGTACGCCAGCCAAATTCAGCCCCGCTGGGAACGTGGCAAATGCGGGTGGGACGGTACCAGGGCAGACCAAAGTCCCACTCCATGTCCGAATCGTAGGTAAACAGATCACCTGCTTCATTGAACGCAATATCAAATTCGTTGCGGAAGCCCGCACCCATTAGCTCCCAGCGCTTGCCTTCGGGGTCGATTTTAGCGATCCAGCCACCCGGCGCATAGCGGTCATTTGCATGGCCGCGCGGGTCTTTGATCAGCGGAAACAGGTTATCTTCTTTCCAGTTGGATGGTAAGCGATAGGCATCCATCGGTGGTACGTCGGTGTGGTTACCCGAACAGACGTAAAGCGATTGTTTGTCAGGCGACAGCACGATACTGTGCGGCCCGTGCTCTCCTTCGCCCTTCAGCTCCCGAATCATCGTTACTTTATCGAACTGATCATCACCATCGGTATCCTGTAACCGATACAAGCCGCTGGTCTTGGGAAACTGCTTGCTGGGCCGGTTATTGACCATTACGTATAAACTGTTGAACGCATACAACAATCCATGCGCATAGCCCATTTTGGCACTGGTATCCTTGCTGATCACTAGTTTTTCAACCGTAGGCTGAGTCGAGCCAGCACCGATAGCGGGAATTTTCAGCCGATAGAGGCCGCCATATTGATCGGAAGCAATGATACGTCCCTTATCGTCGAAGGTCATGGATACCCAGGACCCTTCATGATTCTCCGAAATGCTGTACAGATGTTCCGCCTTAAAACCGGGCTGGAGTTTTAGTTTATCGACCTTAGGGTTTTCGGCTCCCTGTCGGTTATTTTCCGGATAGTTCAAGCTGATCCAGGATGCCCCGAGCAGAATGAGGCCTGAGACGGCCAATCCGAGTTTAGCCTTGTTGAATTGAGAAAGCATAGTATTTCATAGATAAGGTTTGATGATTGTTACCGGTAGCCGTCAGATGGAATCCAGCCGGGATGCGGTTTCTGGTTGTATTCACTTAATAAGAAACAGGTACGTAGCGTTTTCTACTGATAAAACGAACCGATGAAGTCATTAACAAAGGAGACCTACGTATTTTTCTCATAACGAAGGATGAGGTACTAATTATAACCCAGAGATGTACAAAGAAAACTCAGTGCATCTCTGGGTTATAGTTTTGATTTAATCAGAAATAAGGCGTCAACGCTGACTCAACGGCAGGAAGACCATAATAATCGTCTAGCACGGTAAAGGCATTCGGTGGCGGGACGGCTCCAGCCGGGAAATAATAATCGGCTGGCTTGGCTTTTACCTTAGCGCCGTACGCACCAATGATCTCCTTCACGCGACCTGTTCGGGTCAGATCGAACCAGCGTTTGTTTTCAAAGGCCAGCTCAACCCGTCTTTCCTTGAAGATGGCTTCCCGCATATCAGCCTGCGACGAGGCTTTCGTTGCTGCCAGACCCGCACGTACTCGCACCTGATTGATGTACGTAGCAGCTTCGCCGGTTTTACCCTGTTCATTCAACGCTTCAGCCAGGAACAGCAGCACTTCAGCGTAGCGATACACCGGCCAGTTTTGCCCCGTGTTGTTGTTCAGGGCATGGGGCCGTGCGTATTTTTTGATATACGGATACGTCTTCTCAGCTCGTAGACTGGTACTTAACGTAACAGTTCCAATGGAAATATCCTTCCGTTTGTCGCCGGGTTCGTAGGCGGCAATCAGATCCGGCGTCGGAATATTATTGCTTTCCTGCGAGGTCGGCTGCGGGTTGGACGTACCAACGATCGGTTTGATTTCATCGGCTGTTATAGGAGACGGCAGAAAACGGTAAATCTGATTACCATTATACCCGGCAGATCCTTCCAGATACTGAATCTCAAAGACCGACTCCTCATTGTTTTTATTCGTATTGGTATATGAAAACGCGTCATTATAATCAGCCTTCAGCGAGTAACCGTCTTTGGTCACCACATCTTTCAGCACGGCTTCGGCTTGTGGCCATTTCTTCTGCGTGATGTATAAGTTTGCCAACAGCGTTTTAGCGGCTCCCGACGTAGCCCGACCTGGTTCCTGAGTGGCTTTGTTCGGTAAATTTGTGCTGGCAGCCAGCGCATCTTTTTCAATCTGAGCATAAATCTCGTCGGTTGTCGACAGCGGCAAGGCGGCATCCTCCCGCCCCGTAACCGGCGTCAAATGCAGTGGCACTTTACCAAACAGACGTACCAGATCAAAGTAGGCTAATGCCCGAAGGAACTGAGCCTGGCCTTTGATATTATTTTTGGTCGCATCATTCGTGTACGTTATGCCAGCACCATCCATGAGCGCCAGAATTTGATTAGCCCGTGAAATGATCACATAATCCAGCCGAAACTGCTGCAGCACGTTATCATTCGCGGTGACGCCGTTGGCGGTTGGAACAGCAAAATCGGCCACGTTCTCCGTGGGGTCAACTGCTCCATAGAGTGTATTGCGAGCATAATACGTATTGTCGGAGTGCATTTCTTCCAGCACCCACGCCCGTTCATTATATATCTGCCGAAGCGGAACGTAAGCGCCATTGACGGCCTGTAGAAAATCGGCTTCGGTTTTGAAGAACGTTGCCGAACTCAACGCCGTTTCGGGCACTGCGGTCAAAAAATCTTTCTGGCAACCGGTCAGCGCAATGCCTAGCAACCAGGTGGCTATAAGTCTTGTTTTCATTCTATATAGGAAATAAGAATGTTAAAAATGAGTTTGATTCGCGTGCTGGCTTAAAAATTCAGGTTAATACCTGCCGTATACGTACGTGGAACCGGGTAGTTGGAGAAGTCAACACCCTGGCTCAGATTGTCTCCAGGGCCGTCACCAGCTCCATTACCACTGGTTTCCGGGTTAGGTCCACCCCAGTATTTGGTGAATACGTATACCTGCTGTATGGATGCATAAAGCCGGGCCGATTTGAAGAACTTGTTCAACGGACCGAAACTATAGCCGACAGTTATGTTTTTAATGGTAAAAAACGACGCATCGGCCAGGAATTGCGAACTGTGCCAGTCACGCTCAACCCCCGTGAAGTTCCCGCCATTGTTCGTTGCCCCAAACTGACCGGCTCCCTTTGAAATCACGTTGGTGGCAACACCGGTCTTGACGCCATTAACGTCTACGATTGCATTCTGAACACGGAAACGGTCTTTTACGCCCTCAACCATGTTGAAAACACCATCCAGGTTAGCGGTGCTATACAGGTGGCGAACCCATAGCTGGTTGCCGTAGGAACCCGAACCGGTGATCGACAAGTCGAAGTTGCCGTATTTCAGGTCGTTCGTAATCCCATAAGTAAATTTCGGGAATGGGCTACCAAGAATAGTCCGGTCGTCCTGATCACCGCCGTTCGTAATGACGCCATCACCGTTTATGTCCTTGAACTTGATCGTACCAATGGCCGAACGCCCTGGAATGACAGGCGACGATTTGAGTTCTTCAGCACTCTGATAATATCCTTCCTTCACCAGCCCGTAGAACTGGCCAAACGGCTTACCGACCTGCGTGATGTGAAAGCCCGTACCCCCATATACCCGGTCAATACCCGGTGCCAGCGCTACCACCTGGTTGCGGTTAAAAGAGATGTTGGCATTGGTTGTCCATTTCAGCTTACCCACGGTATTTTTGCTCGTCAGCGAGAATTCATGGCCCCAGAATTTAATTTCGCCAATGTTATCGGAGAAGTAAGTAAACCCGGACTCCTGTGGAATCTGCACGTTATAGAGCAAGTTGGTGGTACGCTTTGTGTAAAAATCATAGATGAACTGAATACGATCGTTAAACAAACCCAGGTCGAGGCCCATGTCAAATTGCTTGGTCGTTTCCCAGCCTAAATTGGGATTAGCCAATGTGGTTACAACCGCTCCCGTCGCTACGTTGCTACCAAATACGGCATTGGTCGTATTGTTAACCAGCGCATATGAGGTGTAGTTACCAATGTTGTTGTTACCGATTACCCCGTAGCTGGCCCGGATTTTGGCAAACGAAACCTGCTGAATTGGCTTGAGGAAATTTTCATCCGACAAAACCCAGCCTACTGACGCCGACGGGAACGTACCATACTGATTATTAGCCCCAAAACGTGAAGAACCATCGCTACGTATAGCGGCTGTAAACAGGTATTTTCCTTTATAATTATACGTTAACCGGGACAGGTAAGACCTCAGTGTCCACTGTTGAATATCGTTACGTGTATTGGGTGGATTACCCGCGCGATCAATGTTGAGCGCTCCCTGAATGGTTGGAAGCCGGTCATCGGCGTAGGTATTCGCTGAAATCCGGGTAAATTCCTGTCGGTACTTTTGATTGGTAAATCCAGCCAGTAATTCAAAATTGTGATCGTTAAAACTTTTTGTGTACGTCGCCAGGTTTTCGTTCAGCCAGGATACATTTTCCAGGCTCTGCCGCGTCGACGAGGCCGTTGTGGGTATGGGGACGTTGATAGCACTCGTGGCGGTCGATGGGTTGAAGTAAAAGAACTTGGAGTTCTGGTATTCAATGTTGATGGTCGATTTCAATGTTAACCCCTCGATCGGCCGGTATTGAACGTACGCGTTTGCCAGTAAATTCGTGTTCTTGGTTTCATTGATCAACTCATTCGCGGCACGCACCCAGTTTGGATAAGCGAAAATATTACCTGTATTGTCGGGAAGCTTGTTGAATTTAGTCAGTTCACCATTGGCATCATAGATCGGATAAATAGGCCAGGTATGGAGAGCATTGAACAAAATCCCGGTCCCCCGGTCACCATCCGTTCTGGGTGTATTATCGAACACGTAGGATGGCGCTGCGTTGAAGCCGACAGCCACGCTCTTCGATAAATTATAATTGGAGTTCATCCGCAGCGAATACCGCTTGTATTTGTTGTTGAGCACAACGCCATCCTGGCTAAATACCCCCGCGACTAAGGACGTATTTGACCGTTCTGTATTGTTTGACACACTCAAATTATAACTCTGAATAGGCGCTACCCGAAGCAGGGCATCGTACCAGTCGTTGTTCTTACCTTCGTAATCAGAAGGCTTTTGAAATATATCCGGCACAGGCAGCAACTGGTCTTCATAATACTCTTTCTTGAACTGCGCAAACTGAACAGCATTCAGCATTTTAACCCGACCTCTCATCGGTACCTGCTGCACACCCGCATACGTATTGAAACTCACGTTTGTCTGGCCAGGCTTGCCTTTTTTGGTTGTAATCAGGACAACGCCGTTAGCCGCCCGCGAACCGTAGAGCGACGTAGAAGCCGCATCTTTCAGCACGGTCAAATCCTCAATTTCATCGGGGTTAAGCTGGGCAATATTTCCCGTAATGGGGAAGCCATCGACAACGTACAGGGGATCGCTACCCGCCGTAACCGATACCTGCCCACGAATCCGGATAGATATTCCCTGACCCGGCTTGCCCGTCGTTTGGTTAATCTGAACACCCGCTAACCGGCCCTGCAATTTCTGGCCGATCTGCGAAACAGGTAAATCTTTGATTTCAGCCGCACTTACCGTTTGAACAGCTCCCGTAATTTCTTTTTTCAACTGGCTACCGTAACCAACGACAACCACTTCATTCAGGGTCTGATCATCTGGAACCAGTGTAACGTTTATTGACGTTTGATTACCAATAACGACTTCCTTCCTGGCATACCCAACAAAACTGAATACGAGTGTCGAACTGGTATTTGGCGCTACAATTTTAAAGCTACCCGTTGCATCGGTATTGGTACCCTGCGTAGACCCTTTTACAATCACACTCACGCCTGGCAGTCCGGAACCTTTTTCATCAACTACTTTCCCAAAAATTGTTACGTCTGCCAAACTGGTATTCACGTTAGACTGCTCCTGTCTGGGAGCGTTCAGCGCCATCAACTGCCCCCTTGCAGATAGGCTTCTCACCGGTAAACTTGGATTGGTCTGTTGAGCAAAGCTGCTAAAAGAGCCTGCCATCATACTCAGTGCTACGACCTGATAGAGTCTTTTCATGGATTTCAGAGTAAGGATTAGGACTTTTTGTATGTTTTGACTTAAGAAAAAGCCAATTCAATACCCAAATATTACCAGTTGAGGTCCTGTAACTTTCCTACACCTACCCAGCATTAGTAGCATTCGATTAAAATTCATTAAAATTTTAATATCTCTTTTTTACAATCGCCTGTTTTATAGACAATTACAGAACACAACTTACCTTATCCTATTATATGAAGGCGTTTCTGAATCCTACAAAGCAGAGCTTAATTTATGAATACTTCATCAACCAATAGCAGTGCCTGTTTCCCTTTGCTACTATGCCATTCGGGAAGCTTAGCCACTGGTTTGGCTACAACTTTCAGAAAGGAAACTGTGTGTGGCTTGAACGTGCATTCGATCTCAGCCAGGTTGGGATCGCTCTTTTTCGTGGGCAAACTGGGTTTTGTCCTACCAATCAACTTCATCTGATCCCGGCTGTTGCCTCCCCAGATTTCGATGGCTTCTGGCGGAAAGATTCCCGTTTCAGGTTCGATCATCGTTCGCAAGCCGATGGACGTAACACTGACTGGCTTTTTAAACTCCGCAACCAGCACCAGATCGTTTTTTCTGACACCTGCCCAATTATTGGCCCAGGCTGGGCTGTTGGGGCTAAATGTGCCTAATTTATGATCGAAGAATGTATTTGCGCCATCCGCCTGATGAACCGGATTGAGTGGCATCAACAGATTCGCGCTGTCGGGTTTGTAGTTACTTTTGTAAAAATTGAACGTAGCAACGGGGCTGCTCAACCAACCCGATTTATAGGCTTTAGCTTTGATGTTCGTGGTTTCGGTCAGTATAATTTTATCACCCAATACTGGTGATTTAAGGCTGTCGGGCTCTGTGCCGTCGGTTGTGTAGTGTATCTCAACGCCTTTGATCGGGTGTTTTATTTGCGGAATAATTGACTGATTGAAAATGATAGAACTGTTTTTTACCTGTGGTACGTTGAGCCGGATAGGCTCGCTCTTATCGCCGTCAAATCCCGCCATGAACCGGATATTCGGATTTGATTTCTTCAACTGCTGGACCTCATTATCAGTCAGTCCAGTCTCCCAAAGTGCCAATGTTTTCAAATTTTTGAAGCCACCAATCTGACTGCGCAAATCCGCATACGTTATTTTTGTGCCCGAAAGCGCCAGACTTTGCAACTGTTTGAGCGGTGTCAGTTCTTTTAACCCTTTGCCGGTAATATCAGTGAAATTTATATCCAGTTTTTGCAGGTTCTCCAACTGCCCAACGTACTTCAAATCTGCATCGTGTACAGGTAACTTGTTCATATTCAGTGATACAATCTGGCTTTTAATTGGGCTCAGTTCCTTTAACTGAGCTGGTGAATACGTCGCTTTGTTGTACAGATTGACGGCTAAAGCCGGCGACTCTTTGGCCAACGGTGCAATGGTTCGATAATCCGTATTCAGTTTTTTAACCGTCTCTTCGTCAGCCGCATCAAACGCATATCCGGGTTCGACCTGTTTAATCGGTTTAAACATAGCGGCTGCCATGATACGTAGCGAATCGGTAGCGGGCAACGCAATTACTTTCTTATTGTATTCGGCCCGACCCTTTACCCACAACGACAAAAGTTTAACTTCATCTGTCGTAAGCTGGGCTTTCCCCGAAGGAGGCATGTGCTTTTTTTCTTCTACCGGTAGGTGTATACGTTTTAACAGTAAACTGATTTCAGGTTTACCGGCAACAAAGAGTTTTCCCGTTTTGCCGCCCTGCCTGATCGATTTGGCATCTGTCAGCGCTAACTCGCCTTTTAATTTGTCGGGATTGTGGCAACTGGTACATTTCTGCTCAAAAATAGGTTTGATTACGTCATTAAAAACGAGTGCCTGCTGTAGATCGACGGGTTCAGCTGTTTTGTTTTTTATTATCGGTCCAAGGATAAAATCGGAACCATGCGTAATAGCTGAGCCGTAATGCCCTGCAACGATTAGAACCAGGCCCATGAAAGCAGCGCTTGACTGAGCAATCATTGGAGAATACCAAAACTTGTTTCGAGTCCAGTAAATGAGGGTTGATACGTAAAAAACTCCTACTCCTGTCCATTTATGCCATTGCACGACCGAGCCGGTGTAGCCGTCTTCCTTCGACAGAAACAACCCCATAATGACCGTAACAGCAGCCAGCAGCGTGCCAACCAGAAGAAGATTTGTTAAAAAAGTACGATAAAATTCATTCGTCGCATTCGCCTTATTGAAGCGAAACGCTTCCATGACCACCGCCAGCAGCAGTATGACGATCGGAAAATGAAGAATCAAGGGATGCATCCGCCCGATGGGCTGCAACCAGATGGGCACAGCGATTTTGCTTTCGAACACGAGCAAAAACAAGATGAACACCGCCGAAGCAAACAACCCCTGCTCTGCTATTCCAATTAACTTTTTCTGCATCAGGAAGAGAGGAAATAGATTGCAATTACCCCTAAATCCCCTGAAGGACGGTCGGCCGCTGCCGGACTTTGTTTGCAAGCGAGTTAAGTCCCCTTCAGGGGATTTAGGGGTAAATATATTTACGCAATAATATCGTGAACCACCTTTCCCGATACGTCCGTTAAGCGATACCGACGACCCAGATGCTTGAAGATCAGTTTCTCGTGATTAAGCCCTAACTGGTTCAGAACCGTAGCCTGAAAATCATGAACGTGAACCGGATTCCGGGCGATGTTGTAGCCCATTTCGTCCGTTTCGCCGTACACAATGCCGGGCTTGATCCCTCCGCCCGCCATCCAGATCGTAAAGCAACGGGGATGGTGATCTCTACCATAATTGTCTTTAGTCAGCTTGCCCTGCGTGTAGCTGGTCCGCCCAAATTCACCGCCCCAGATCACCAGCGTATCATCCAGCAAACCGCGTTGTTTGAGATCGGTAACCAGTGCGGCTGATGCCTGATCGACGTCTTTAGCCTGCCTTGCGATTTCGAATGGAAGGTTTCCGTGCTGATCCCAGCCCTGGTGATAAAGCTGTACAAAACGAACGCCATTTTCGGATAGTTTGCGGGCCAGCAGGCAGTTAGCCGCAAACGTACCAGGCACCAGGCAATCCGGCCCGTAGAGCTTAATGATGTCATCTGGCTCTTTTGATAAGTCCATTACCTCGGGAACGGCCGTTTGCATCCGATACGCCATTTCGTACTGTTTTACTTTGGCCGTTATTTCGGGATCACCAAATTCCTGATAGGAAAGATCGTTCAGCTGGGCGAGATTATCGAGCATTTCCCGACGCTCCTGCCGGTCCATTCCTTCGGGATCGCGCAGGTACAGTACGGGGTCTTCACCCTTGCTAAACTGAACACCCTGGTGAATGGAATCCAGAAATCCGTTGGACCATAATTTAGAATACACCCCCTGACCGTTCCCGATTCCCCGCGATAGCAGCACCGTGAAATTGGGCAGGTTTTTGTTTTCATTGCCAAGCCCATAACTCAGCCATGAACCCATACTTGGCCGATTTCCCTGCTGCGAACCCGTTTGCAGAAACGTTAGTGCCGGGTCGTGGTTGATGGCTTCGGTAAACATGGATTTCACGATGCAGAGGTCATCCACAATTTTAGCCGTATACGGAAACAGATCGCTGACCCACGCACCCGACTGCCCATATTGCTTGAAATCCACGAACGAACCCACCAGGGGAAACTCCTTCTGATTCGCCGTCATGCCCGTTAAACGCTGAGTGCCACGTACCGACGGCGGTATCTCCTGCCCCATCATTTCCCGCAGTTTCGGCTTATAATCAAACAGTTCCTGCTGCGAAGGCGCCCCATTCTGGAATAGATAAATGACCCGTTTGGCTTTGGGCGCGAAGTGCGGGATGCCGGGGGTAAAACCGTCTTCCTCAGCACCGCTTCCCCGGAAAAGATCGGGTATTAACAACGATCCCAAAGCCGCGCTCCCCAACCCCAGACTCAGCCGTGACAGAAAGCGACGTCGATTAAAATTCAGTCCGTGTTCTACTATTTCCTTTTCCATAAATGATCAAGTTTTTACCCCTAAACCCCCTTTAGGGGATTTAACTCGCTTGCAAACAAAGTCCCCGTCAGGGGATTTAGGGGTTTACGATCCGTCATGTCTTCGTAATCGTTTCTTCCAGATTATAAATGGTTGAAACAATCCGCATCATGGCTGCCAGTTTCACCTTATCCACTTCTTTAGGAATGGGATATTCGCCAACGGCCAGTGCTTTTTCCGCCTGTGCTTTATCGAGTTTCTTTAGCTCGTTTTCGTAATATGAAGTCAGGACGGCGGTTTCTTTTTCGGTTGGCTTGCGGTTCACAATCAGGCGAAACGCTTTATTAATTTTATCGTTTACCCCGTTTTTTTCACGTAGCAGATTGGCAGCCAGCACGCGGGATGCCTCCAGCACGGTCGGGTCGTTAAGCATCACCAGCGCTTGCAGGGGCGTATTGGTTTTCAAGCGTCGAACTTCGCACAGGTCGCGGTTGCTGGCGTCGAAAATAGCCATCGACGGCGGTGGAACAGTCCGTTTGATCAGCGTATACATACCCCGTCGATACAGCTTTGCACCGTGATCCTGCACATACATAGACAACAATCCCCGCCCTGACGTAGCGCCCTCCCACAAACCCGGTGGCTGATACGGTTTTACACTAGGCCCGCCAATGGTTCGATTTAACAACCCGCTGCTCGACAAAACCAGATCTCTAACAAATTCAGCCTCAATGCGGTAGCGCGGGCCACGAGCCAGGTATTTGTTGTCCGGGTCTGTTCGCAATTTTTCCGGACTGATCACCGCCGACTGCCGATACGTAGCAGACGTAACCAACTGCTTCACCAGCCGTTTGATATCCCAGTTGTGCTCCATGAAATCGACCGCCAGCCAATCCAGCAATTCGGGATGAGATGGCAGTTCGCCCTGCATACCAAAGTCGCCGGGCGTTTTGACGATACCTTTCCCGAAAAACTCCTGCCACACCTGATTGACGTAGACGCGTGCCGTCAGCGGATTCTGTCTGTCGAACATCCATTTGGCCAGTCCCAAACGGTTTTTAGGATAGCTATCTTTAAAAGGCAAAATAGCGTTTGGTGTACCAGGCTCGACCTCATCGCCCGGCGCGTCATACACACCGCGTTTCAGGATAAATGTTTTTCTTGTAGTGTCCAGGTCAGTCATGACCGAGACAATTAATTTGTTGGTATCCAGTTTATTGACGAACGACAGAAGATCCTTTACGTCTTCGTCGCAAATTTCCATCAGCGGCTTTTTGGCATACGTATCAGGCCCGCCAATCACCGACTCAATCCCGATTTCCTTGACGTTGTTGAAAAAGGCGAAGAGCTTGTAATACTCTTTCTGCGAAAACGGGTCGTACTTGTGGTCGTGGCAATGCGCGCATTCCATCGTCACGCCGAGCAACCCTTTTCCGAATAAGTCTGTCCGATCCGTTACATACATGGTCCGGTATTCTTCCGGAATGACGCCCCCTTCTTCCGTAATTTTATGATTCCGGTTGAAACCCGTAGCCAGCAATTGTTCCTTGTCGGGCGTTCCCGGACCACCCCAGCCTTTGGGACTTGACAGGAAATCGCCCGCCAGTTGCCAGGTTACGAAGTCGTTATAATGCATATTTTTATTGAACGCATGAATCACCCAATCGCGCCAGGGCCACTGTGTGCGGTATCCATCATCCTGATACCCGTGCGAATCGGCGTAGCGAGCCAGATCCAGCCAGTGAAGCGCCATTTTTTCACCATAAGCCGGATTTTTCAAGAGCTGATCGACGGCTTTTTCGTAAGCGTTGGCACTTTTGTCAGCCAAGAAGTGATCCATCATGGCCAGACTGGGCGGCAACCCGGTCAAATCCAGACTTAATCGTTTCAATAACCGTTCTTTGTCGGCTTCGTCATTTGGTGCTAATCCCTTTTGTTCGTGCTTCTGCAAAATGAAATAATCGATCTCATTTTTGGGCCAGTCTTTCTTACTGATCGCAGGTAGGGCGGGTTTCTTCGGTGCGACAAACGCCCAGTGCTTTTCATACGTAGCACCCTGCCTGAGCCACTTTTCAATCAGTTTGATTTCGCGCGTCGACAATTTAAGACCCGAATTAACGGGCGGCATCAGCATTGACGTATCCTGTGACGAAATTCGCAAAAACACCTGCGACAATTCAGGTTTTCCGGCTACCACGGCGTGTGCGCCAGGATGCTCTTTCAGCGCTTTAAACGCACTTTCGGGCACGTCGAGTCGCAAGCCCGCTTCCCGTTTGTTAGCATCGGGACCGTGGCATGCCGAACATTTGTCGGATAGAATGGGCCGGATATCGAAGTTATAACTGACCACATCCGGCAAACTTTCCTCGTCCGCCGAGTGGTTTGTACAGGACTGAAAAATCCATACAAAACCAACGATCATGGCGATCACATACCGTAGCCTTCCGAAGCTATGAAATGGCTGTTTCAACTTTCTTCTCGTTAAAAGTTGGTCTCTATACGTGTTCGGCGTAGTCTCTGACTACGTCGGCGTGTTACCCGGTCTCTGACCGGTGTAAAATAATTAATCAATTCCAGTCAGAGACCGGGTAACACCCGAACGTAGTCAGAGACTACACTCAGCAGAAGTCCGCCGGTGCGGTAGTCTCTGACTACGCTCAGCGCGTTTATGCCAACAACTCCATTACGGGTTTTCCTTTTCCGTCCGGTGTTGTGTAAAAGGGCCTTTTTTCTACTTCATACTGTGTGTCGGGTGCAATGCCCAGCGCGTGGTAGATCGTCTGGTGAATGCCGTCGATACGTACCGGATTTTCGATGGTCTTGCAGGGACGTTCATCGGCGGTTTTGCCATACACGAATCCCTTTTTAATGCCGCCACCAAACATCAAAACCGAACAGCCATCCGTGAAATGACGATGCATACCATAGAATTTCAGATCAGACAGAATATCGGGTTGGTTCACTTGCTCCAGTACTTTCGCATCCGGCCTCCCCTCTACCATCATGTCTCGACTGAACTCGCTAGCCAGAATGATCAGGGTACGGTCTAAGTGCCCGGTTTTCTCCAGATCCAGAATCAATTGTGCGATCGGTCCATCAATCTGGCATTTCATTTCTTCCAGACGCGTATGCCCATTTTCGTGCGTATCCCAGCCTTTAAAGGGCTCGTATTCAGTCGTTACACTGATAAACCGCGCTCCCTGTTCCGTAAGTCGGCGGGCCAGCAAACAACCCAAGCCGAAACGCCCGGTATTATAGCGTTCGTAGATATGAGCAGGCTCAGTGCTTAGGTCAAATGCCTTTGCTTCCGGTGAATTCAACAGTCGATACGCCTGTTCCATCGACCGACGTAGCGATTCTTTCTGATAATCGCTGCCAAACTCGCCCACCGGACTATTGCTGATCAGCTCGTTATATAACTGATTCCTGCGCTCAAACCGGCGCGCGTCCATGCCAATTGGCGGACGAACACTCTCTAATCCCTGGCTCGGATCAGGGATAAAAAACGGACCAAATTCATTTCCCAGGAAGCCCGATGTATGAAACGCTTTCAGTTCCTCGGCCTCCCCTACCGTGAACCGCTGCCCAATGTCGATGAAGGCAGGTATAACCGGATTTTTCGAGCCTAATTCCTTGGCAATCCAGGAACCAATGTGCGGAGCCGCCACCGTTTGCGGTGGTTCGTAACACGTATGCCAGTGATACTGATGGCGCGAGTGCAGGATGTGGCCCATGTCAGCCGCTACGTAGGAACGAATCAGCGTGCCCCGGTCCATGACTTTGCCGATCGATTGAAGCCCTTCTGAAAAGTGAATACCATCTAAGGCGGTCGGCATTGATTTGAACGTACTGAGCACCCGATTGCCTTCCATCCCCGTTTCAAAGGGCGTGTAGGGTTTGGGATCAAATGTTTCGGTATGGGCCATGCCACCGGCCATCCAGAGCAGAATGACCGTATCGGCGGTGCCACGCTGTCCAACCAGTTTCGGCTTGCCTTTGTCATCGGTTGAACAGCCCGCCAGCAAACTCGCAATGGGTGCCCCAGCCGCCAAAGCCGCCAACGTAGCAGCGCTCGTTTTCTGGAGAAACTCCCTCCGATTCCATCTGTTTATCATAGCGTTACGATAGTTACTCTAAACAATCTCAATTAGTTTTAAAACCCCCAACCCCCTAAAGGGGGCTAAAACCTCCGGCTGGAAAAGCCCCCTTTAGGGGGTTGGGGGTATTTTCGTTAATAAATCAATTGAAACTCTGGATGGAGCGCAATGGCCCAAACCAGATCTTCTATACCTTCTACACTGGGCTGAGTTCCTACAATTTTCTGCGCTATGGCCATTTCCTTAGGCATCGGATCGCGCCCTAACGATTTGCGGTAGAGTTCTTTAACTAGTAGGTCCGACGAGGGGTATTTTGCCTTCCAACGTTCCGCTCCCCGCTTCAGTGCTTCGTTGAACGTAACACCATTCGTTAGTTCCAGCGCCTGTAACAGATTGGCCTGTGAGGTTCGGCTGGTGCTGACCGTTTCGCGGTTGGGCCGACCCAGGGCCGTCAGGAACGGATCGTTTTTCACCAGCGACGCCCGTGGAAATACAATCTCTTTCTGGATCGTTTTCGGCAGCATCTTCACCACCGACGTATCCTGATAAATAGGATTAAACGCCAGACTTACCGCATCAGCAAACTGCTCCGCCGTGAGCCGCCGACGGACCATTCCCTGAAAAACGTAGGTAGGAGCCGTTACCAACCCCGCATCTTTGATACCCACTGAAGGTAATTGATACGTTTTCGACGTAGTAATGGTATAAATCAGCTTTTTGATGTCATAGCCATTTTGCACAAAATCATAGGCCAGCCAATCCAGCAAATCCTGACTCCAGGGTTCGTTGTCCATCACGTCGACAGGTTCGACAATGCCGCGCCCCATCAATTGCGCCCAGATCCGGTTGACCAGCGTCCGGTAAAGCCGGCCATCTTTGGGTTGTACCAGGAAATCGGCCAGTTCACGAAGGCGTTGTTCGGTGGGTGCATCTACGCTGATGGTACCCAGTTCCTTGTACAAAACGCTACGGCCGGCCATCTTTCCCGTAGGCTTATCGCAGCGATTGATCTCCAGTGTACTATCCGAAAATACGTTCGCAAACGCGTAGGCATCGGCCAGTTTCCAGTCGCTGACAAAACTGTCGTGACAGGAAGCACATTTGAGATTCAAACCCAACAGCACCTGCGCTACGTTCTGAGCCGCCTGCATTTCTGTCCGCTGGCTCGAATTGATCGTTCCGCGCCATTTAATGCCTTTGATAAATCCGGACGATTCTTTGTTCGGGCTGATGAGTTCGCGCACAAACCAGTTATACGGTTTATTCTTTCGAAGCGATCCGTACAGCCATTTCGTAATGTCGTAGCGTCCGCCCGTAATATAGCCTGTTCCCGAGTAATCATTACGGAGCGCGTCATTCCAGAAGGTCAGCCAATGCTGGGCGTAATCGCTGTTTCGGCTGAGCAGTGC
Organism: Spirosoma jeollabukense; assembly: GCF_054777855.1. NCBI lineage: Bacteria > Pseudomonadati > Bacteroidota > Cytophagia > Cytophagales > Cytophagaceae > Spirosoma > Spirosoma jeollabukense. Next base: position 205,989 of record NZ_BAAHAD010000008.1, on the reverse strand, counting down.
CTTGACTAAAGCTTCCCGTTTGTCGGGTTTTTCACTAGCCTCAAATTCCTGAATCTGCGTTGGGGTAGGCAGCAACCCGATAATATCCAGATATACCCGGCGGATATAAGTCCGGTCGTCAACGACGCCCTTCCACTCAATCTTGTTTTTATGAAAATAGACGTTGACCAGTCGATCAATGGGGTTCGTAATATCGACGGTGGCAGCCGGAAGTACGGGCAAACGTGGCTCCAGCGCGGCAACGCGGTAGATGCTTTTTTCGGCACCGCCTGGCCAGGGAGCGCCCGCTTTTATCCAGAAGGAAAGTAGCGCCACTTCTTTTTCGGTGAGCCGCTTACCCTTGGTCGGCATCGCTTCTTTATCGTCGGCGGGCAGCCTGATCCGACGTATTAGTTGGCTGTCTTCCGGATGACCGGCTTTCAGAATAACGCCATGCTTGCCGCCTTTCATAATTAGTACTTTTTGGTCGAGCCGCAGTTCGCCTTTGGTTTTGGTGGCACTGTGGCAACTGTAGCAGTTGTGCGCCAGAATGGATCGCACCTCTACGTTTAGATCCTGAATTTGTTTAGTCGTGAGTTGCCCGTTACTACCCATACTGGCAAAGGCAAAATTAGGTCCGCTGCCAGGGGCTTTCGGCTGATCGCCAACCGGTAATACACTGCTCAAATAATCTTCGCCGTGGGTTAGCAGGGCACCAAAATGACCCGCTATACTGACACCAACGACCGTTAAAACCAGCAAACTCCGATATGCTAAAATCCGACCCGAACGTAGCGCGACGATTGTCAGAATGGCCAGCAGCATGGTCGCCAGTCCAGACCACTGGTGAATGGAAACTCCCTTGCCCGCATAATCTTCCTGATTGACCAGCATTAACCCTAGTCCAGCCGCTATGACCGAACTAATGGTCCCAATCCAGAGCATAGCCGTAATACCCGCTTTTAATTCCGTCGATTTGCGGAACCAGCTAATTACTTCCAGTACTAAAGCAATGCAAAGTAGGCCAACCGGGAAGTGAACAATCAGTGGATGTAAGCGCCCTACAAACTGCCAGAGCCAAAATGATTCTGCTGCTATTATCACTATGTATGTAAAGAAATAAGCTAGTTAACGATCAAGAGTAATGCCAGATAGTATTTTTAAGCAAGCGCGCCAGTCGATGCATCGTGCTTGTTGGGGAGCGTTACGTCAAGTTAGAAAAAAAAGTTAACTCTCCCCAAAAAAGACAATTCAGTAGCTCAATATTACTATCTAATGCCAGATAACTTTCCTACACCTTCCCATTTTTTAGCATTATTCGATTAATTTTATTAGAAATTTTAATAATTAAATCCCGCTTAATAGGGACTCATTCTATGTTTATCAGGAAAGATGGACTGAGTGAAGTACCCTTGGGTAAGTTGGTGTCACGATACTGCTTTGCTTTGTGATCAATTCTGAATCCTGTACTACATTATGCTTTACCACATTAAAATCAATGACTATTCCAACACGCCGAAGTACCAGCAGATTTATAATTCCATCGTAGAAGGCATCGAAAACCGGGATATTCTCCCGGGCGACAAACTACCGTCTATTCATGAATTATGCGCTGAATTCGACGTATCGAAGGGGACGATTGAACGCGCCTATGAACTTTTGAAAGAAAAAGAAATTATTGGCGCGGTTAAAGGAAAAGGCTTTTATATCAACTATACGCAGACAGGCAATAATCTTAAAATATTCCTGCTGTTCAACAAGTTAAGCGCACATAAGAAGATCATTTATGATTCTTTTGTGGAAGGACTTGGACCCGGCGTAGCGATTGATTTTTTTATTTACAATAATGACTTCCGACTGTTTCGGGATTTAATTCAGCGACAAGCCCGCAATCACACGCACTACGTCATTATCGGTCATTTTTATGAGGGGGGCGAAAAAGCGGATGAACTGATCAACAGTTTGCCAAAGCATAAGCTAGTGATGCTGGATAAGCTTCTGGAAGGCGTAACCGGCAACTATGCCGCCGTCTTTCAGAATTTCGAGAAAGATCTTTACCAGGCCTTAACACAATCCCTTCCGCTCCTGCAGAAATACACAACGCTGAATATACTTTTCCCTTCCTATACGTATCACCCCAAGGCGATACTGAACGGATTCTATAAATTCTGCTACGAGCATAATTTCATTGCCCGCGTCATTCATAATATTCAGCAGGAGGTTATCCAGCCGAAGCATGCCTATATCAATCTGATGGAGGAAGATCTGGTGGAGTTGATTAAGCGGATCAAAACAACACCGTATGTGGTTGGCCAGGAGGTGGGTATTCTATCGTATAATGAAACGCCCCTGAAGGAATTTCTGCTGGAAGGTATTACAGTCATGTCCACCGATTTTGCCCAGATGGGTCGAACGGCGGCTCAATTAGTGCTCAACGCGAGCGCAGAACACATCGAAAATCCGTTTCAGTTGATTGTGAGAAAGTCTCTTTAAAAAGTTCGGCGTAGTCCCTGACTACGCCGTTGTGCTACTCTTGCTGAGCGTAGTCAGAGACTACGTTCGGGCGTTACCCGGTCTCTGACCGGTATAAAGCATTTTCCCAATACAGTCGGAGACCAACTAACACTGCGATTAACCCACTGGTACGGTAGTCAGAGACTACGCCGAACATGTCCAAACCCGTTAAATCCCGGTCAGTAGCGCACCACTTTCAAGTGCGAAATTCCGCCGTCGAAACGGATGGTCATTTTCTTTTTGGCGGTATCGTAGCCGGGGCTGAGAAACTCCCCTCCGCCCATATCCGTGAAGTCGTCTAGCTGCTCGATATTTAACGCGCCATCTTTGGTAACGCGGCAACCGACTTCTTTCGGTACGCGCACCGTAACGGATGCCGCGCCAACATCCAGTTTCACATCTGACTGATCGGCTTTGGCCCCTAATTTTAAATCGAGTTCGGCGGCTCCAGCGGCCAGTTTCAGAGTCTTGACAGCGTAGGCACTCAAATCCAGATCGCCCTGTCCCGCGCCCAGCGCTACGTCCATTGTCCAGACGGGCTTTGCGTTCAGATGCACATCAACCCGATTTTCGTAATCACCATCTTTCAAATCAATATGATGGTTTTCCTCCTTGGGTTTCAGCTCGATCGTCGGAATGTGTGTGGATGGATCGCGATCTACCGACATGGAATAGTTGCCAACGGTTTGCTTCGTATCCGCTTTGATCAGTTCACTGGTTGGATCACTGATGATAAAGCGGCCAGCTCCACCGGCCAGTTTCAGCACCGCTTCGCTGGTATTGGCATCCATCATTTCCGAGAACGTATTGGTGTGTGATTTGACCGTTTCCGAATCTCGGTTTTCACGTTCAGCGCGATAATCATCTTCATTGTCATTATCGTTATCGTCGTCATCCCCATTGTCCGATGAATTGTCATTGTCGTCATCCTCATCGTCGTCATGGTTCCAGCGCATATGAAATCCGTCGCGATCCCGGTCACGGTTATGGTTGAAGAAGCCAAACAACGTAGCTGGTACAGCTACGGCCAGCATGACGGTTGTGATAAAAGCGGCCGGATTTCCACGTCGTTCCAGAATCAGGTTAACGCCGGCCAGAATTAACAATACAGGCCACAAATTCACCAGCGAATGCCAGTCTACGTCGAGCCATCCCGCTCGTCGTGCCAAGAATAACACGCCCAGCGTAAGCAGAAAAATCCCCCAGAACAATCCATTTCTTCGTTGCATGATCTTATTTTATATAGGATGTATGGTGTAGGATATAGGAGACTGGACCTCAGCGAAAGCACTATGTCTTATATCATATATCCTACACCATACATCGCTTAGAAACCATTTGAAAAATAGTTATTATTTGGTCTACAAACCCCTCAACCCCCTGAAGGGGACTTTTCTCATGCTCGAACAAAGTCCCCTTCAGGGGGTTGAGGGGTTTTCAAACATTGCTTACAAAGTGCCGTTATTAGGGTCGTTATTGATATCGTTCTGATTCTGGTCAAAGGGCGTTTTAATCCGATCTCTGAAAATCAGCCATAGGCCAATGGCAATCAACATAAACGGCCACAGATCACCGAAGTCAATGTCGAAGTAGCGATCAATCAAAAACAATACGCCCAGCACAATCAGAACGGCGCCACCGACAAGGCTGCGGTCGGGTGATGCGGGTTTATTGGGGTTGTAGGGATTCATGGAGAAAACAGGGTTTGCGTAAACAGTTGATTGAAGCGTCGAGCCACTAAAATGACGTACTGGCAAGGCGATCCACAAGATAATGTAAATGATGACAGCCGGGAAATGCGGCAGGAAAATCCCAATGACAAACAGTACGCGTACTAACGCGCGGTCAATTCCAAAATAATCGGCTAAACCAGCACATACGCCCCCTAGTTGGGCCTGGTCAGCAATACGTTCTAATCGCTTGTTCATGGCTTTGATTTGTTTAAAACCGATGTAAACGTACTAGGTATGAGTGTTTGGCAAAAAGAGAATAGGAAGAATGGACGCGCGTATGGATGGATGTATGTTTTCAATGATAGTAGGTAATGCACAGTACTAGACTATAACCCATAGTTTACAGTATACGGTTTACGGTGTTTGATAGGCTGACGCACCGTAAACCGTATACTGTAAACTAGTCTTCTTCAATAGCTTCCAGAATATCCATTAACTCACCGAACTCTTTGTTGCCGGGCCGTTCCTCAGTCCCACCCGTCAGTGCGATACCCCGAACGGGTAATTGGGCCAGTAACTCATGGACGTTAGCCACCGAAACACCCGTTCCTAATAAGATCGGATAACGGGCCGACAATCGCTGGAGAGCCGTTTTCAACTCATCATCCAGGTGAATTGGTCCATTGCTTTCGAGCAGCACATAGTCGGCTCCGGTAGAACCCGTCTGCAGTAACGTATCGAGTTGGTCGAGCGTTACCTGCGATACATCAGTACGTAGTATAAGCGGTTTGCCAAATGTACCGAGGTAGGGCAATAAAGCCGCTTCATCTACCTGCAACAGATCGGGGTGATACGTATCGAGAAGCTGTTCGATCACTTCGGGGTCGGTGCTGGCTGTTTCGCCGACAATCTGAACGCCCGCCACCCACGCCCGTATCTCGTCAAACTTTTTGGGCTCAACGTAGTCCGGCGAGTCGGCATCCATGGAGAAGCCAAGCATATCAACGCCCATACCAGCGCAGTAGCGGGCATCGCTGAGGTTAGTTACGTTCGAAATTTTAACCAGCGTTTGTAGGGCCATGTTGTCAGGTATCAGTTAGCGGTGAACAGTAATCAGAATGTGGCTGCGAAGTTAAAGACCGGCGCGCATTGTATGACTCTATTTCCGTTTGTATTGTTCGGCTTCGGACAGCGGGTGTACGATTTCGGACAGCTCTCTCTACCCTGAATAGCCGAATTCAGGCCATATATCAACTTTTTATAAGTTGGCAAAGCATTTGTTCTACAAAAGTTAATGTAATTCTTAGCCATGAAACGAACGTACTTAGGCGAGTTTGAAGAAATCGTACTATTGACCGTTGCCATCCTGAACGAAAGTGCTTATGGGGTCGCCATCACCGACGAACTGGACCGGCAAACGGGCCGCTCGGTGAGCATTAGCGCGGTTCATGCGGCCCTACATCGGTTAGAAGAAAAAGGCATGCTCACATCCATCATGGGCGAAGCGACAGCCGAGCGTGGCGGACGGCGCAAACGGCTCTTCACGGTTACGGTGCTGGGCAGTCGTGCGCTTCACGACATCCGGGCCATGCGCGATCAGTTGTGGAGCTCGATTTCACCCAATGCTTTGCCCGCCATAAGTATATGAAACCAACTGTTCGTCCACCGCGCTGGGCCGACTGGCTGCTCGAATTCTTCTGCGCTCCTCACCTGCTGGAGGAAGTGCAGGGCGATTTGCACGAGCGCTACGTCCGAAATGTGAGCCAACTGGGGGCGTCTAAAGCCAATCGTTTATACGCAATCGATGTGTTGGGCTTTCTCCGCCCTTTTGCCCTGAAACGTCAGCCCGAAGCCTATCCGTCTATTTCCTTATTCAGTATCGACATGCTACAGAATTATATCAAAATTGCCCTTCGCAACCTGGCCCGACACAAAGCCTACTCAGGCATAAACATCGTTGGATTAAGCATTGGTTTGGCAGCCGCTATGCTGATCATGCTGTATACCAAAGACGAGGTTAGCTATGATCGCTTTCACGAAAAGAATCCCTCTATTTACCGAATTACCAGCAAACACCTGAACGCAGCCGGCATTGTCGAACAACTCCAGCCTTATACCGGACTATTTCCGGGTCCAAAGTTTCATGCAGGCGTTCCTGAAATAACCACATTTGTTCGGTATCGGGAAGGTCAGAAAGACATGAAACAGGGAAACGAGGTACTGAGTCAGGTAGTCTATATAGCCGATACCAGTTTCTTCTCTGTATTTACGTTTCCATTACTAAGTGGCAATCCAAAAACTGCGTTGCAAAATCCGCAATCGGTTGTGATATCGGAAGAAATAGCCAAAAAAAACTTCGGAACTACAGAAGCTCTTGGCAAGACCTTATTTTTCAAAGAAAACGACAAATTTGAAGCGTACACCGTAACGGGTGTTTCTAAAAAATGCCCGCAAAACTCGTCTATCAAGTTTGACGTATTAATGCCGATGGTGGTTAAAGAAGATGAATTTGCCAATAACATGAATTGGTTTAGTGTCTTCATGAATACGTTTGTCATTGTTAGCCCCAACGCTAACCTAAAGGCAGTAGAGGCAAAAATGAATAAAGTTTATCTGGCGGATGCGCAAGGCAGTATCAAAGAAATAGCTAAAAAGTATGGGGAGACAGGAAAAACTGAATATGCGCTTCAGCCATTTACCGAAATGCATTTGAGTACGGAGTTATCAGCGAGCAATGGACTGGTAGACGAGAGTAACCCTACTTTTTCGTATATTTTATCGGGTATAGCTTTATTTATCCTGCTAATTGCCTGTATCAATTTTGTTAACCTGACCGTAGCTCGTTCGCTGAAGCGGGCTAAAGAAATTGGCGTTCGAAAAGTAGTGGGTGGTGCCAGAACGCAGCTTATTATTCAGTTTTTGGGTGAATCGTTTCTTCTTTGCTTTGCGGCCTTTTTGCTTGCCTTTGCGTTGCTTGAACTGGCCTTACCGACGTTCAATAAGCTGGCTAATAAAGCCCTGGCGCTTTTATACTTGTTCGATACCAAACTAATCATCAGCTATGTAAGCCTATTTATCGTAACGAGTCTACTGGCCGGATTTTATCCTGCCCTTGTTTTATCGAGTTATAACCCGGTCCAGACATTATACAGCCGATTTAATCTTTCGGGCAAGAATTACCTGCAAAAGTCACTGGTTGTATTACAATTTACACTGGCGTCCTTTCTGATTATTGCCTCACTGACTATTTACGCTCAATTCAACTATCTGACTAGTAAAAATTTGGGTTATGATGACAAAAACGTGGTCATTATTAATAAAGGAAATCTAAAACGTAGTGAAGCAAAACTCTTCAAAGAAGAATTAGTAAAAAATCAGAATATACTTGATGTGGCACCAAAAAATGGTGGTCGCTGGGGTACGGTCGCGAAAATTAACGGAGATACACAAATAAATTTTGAGTATGAAACGGTAAATGAAGTTTACCTACCACTGTTCAAAATTCCTATTGTAAAAGGACGAAATTTCTCAACTAATTTCCCGTCAGATTCTACACACGCTGTCCTGGTAAATGAAACATTTGTCAAAAAAGCAGGCTGGAAAAATCCTATTGGACAGATCGTTGATTTCTGGTTAGACAGTACGAAATATAATATAGTTGGTGTCGTAAAGGACTATCATTATACCTCGCTGAGCCAGGAAATAAAACCGCAACTGTTTACTATGAAACCAAGGAATAATTACGGAAAAGTGTTTATAAAAATTAAACTGAATACCGAGACGGCCAGCCTTCATTTCATCGAAGAAACGTTTAAAAAGCTATTTCCTCTTAACCCCTATTCTTACCAATTCATGGACCAGGAAAACCTGAAGCGCTATGAGTCGGAAGCCAAATGGAAACAAATGATGCTCTTCGGCGCTATGCTGACCATCTTCATTTCGTGCATTGGTCTCTTTGGCCTGGCTACACTCTCGGCCGAACGACGGACGAAGGAAATCGGCATTCGCAAAGTGCTGGGAGCCTCCGTTACGGGGATTGTTCAATTGCTGTCAACTGATTTTCTGAAACTGGTGTCCATCTCATTCATTTTTGCCTTCCCCACTGCCTGGTACGCCATGCAGGAATGGCTGAAAAATTACCCCTATCGAATCAACATCAGCGTCTGGGTATTTCTCATGACTGCCTGCATTGCCATTTCCATCGCCTTTTTAACCGTTGGCTGGCAATCGCTGCGTGCTGCCATGATTAACCCGGTAAAGAGCTTGAAAACGGAGTAAATGCATAGGGGATTTCGCCCCTGCCGTGACGACGGACCACCTTAACCCCAGTTCCCAACCTATGTCCCCTTCCCCGCCCCGCTGGGCCGACCGGCTGCTCGAATTCTTCTGTGCTCCTCACCTATTGGAAGAGGTACAGGGGGATTTGTATGAGCGCTACGTCCGGGATGTACGGCAGCTTGGCGTAGCCAAAGCGAATTGGTATTACACCCTGAACGTTCTGAGTTTTCTACGGCCGTTTGCTGTTAAACACCGATCAAGTGAATTTTCATCCCCTTTACTCGTGAGCCCTGTTATGCTACGTAATTACTTTAAAACCGCCATCCGCAGCCTGACCAAAAATCGGGTCAGTACAGCAATTAACTTGTTTGGCTTAACGCTAGGAGTTACGGCCTGTCTGGTCATCTACGTCATCACAAACTATGAGCTGAGGTATGATACGTTCCACCCCGACAGCGAACGAATTTATCGACTGGTTGGGGAAGCCCAATACGGGCCAACCGGCGAAAAACACCCGGTAGGTTTCCCGCCCAATGCCGTTCCTCTGGCCCTCCGCCAGGAAGTATCGGGCCTTGAAACGATTGCCGCTTTTCACAACATTGAATCGGATGTACTGATCCCGAATGGCAGCCAGAAGACGAAGCGATTTGAAAGCCGGAGACGAACGGGTGGAAACGCCGATATTATCGTTGCAGAACCGCAGTACTTCACTATTTTCAAGTATGAGTGGCTGGCCGGCAATCCCCGAACAGCGCTGAATGAGCCCTTTAAAGTGGTTTTGTCCGAACAAAAAGCGCGCAGGTATTTCGGGGATTTGCCGCTGGAGCAGATCATGGGCAAAGAGGTTATTTACGTGGATTCGGTGCGGGTCAGCGTAGCGGGCATCGTGAAGGACTGGACGCAACCGACTGACTTCACCTTCACCGATTTCATCTCATTCGCCACCATCCGGGCCAGTCAACTCAAGCGCGAAATCAATCTGGATCAATGGAATGACATCTGGTCGGCGTCGCAGGCATTTGTTAAATTACCCAAAGGCGTAACACCGGATCAATTGGTGGTACCCTTCCGGCAATTTTCCAAAAACCACGCCCAGAAGGAAGTAAAATTCGAGCCTGGCTTGCAACCCTTGTCCGACCTTCACTTCAATGACGAGTATCAGGATAATTATTCGCGCAAAGCTCACTTGCCAACGCTCTATGGGTTGATGGCCGTAGCGGGTTTCATTCTTCTGATTGCTGCCATCAATTTCATCAATCTGGCAACGGCTCAATCTGTCCAGCGGGCTAAAGAAGTTGGTATTCGGAAAGTGATGGGCAGCAGTCGCCAAGGGTTGATTGCCCAGTTTTTAAGCGAAACGGCGCTGCTGACGTTTGTTTCCGTTTTGATTGCGCTGGCGCTTATAAAGCCACTACTTTCCGTCTTCCAAACCCTGACACCCAAAGGATTAACGTTTGATCTATTGAGCGCTCAAACGCTTCTTTTCCTGAGTATTGTCGTGCTCACTACATCCTTACTAGCCGGGTTTTATCCGTCCTGGGTGTTGTCTTCGTACGTACCTGCGCTGACGCTAAAAGGTCAGAGTGCCTTAATCGGCGGACAAAAAGGCTACTTACGCAAAGGGTTGATTGTTTTCCAGTTTGCCGTCTCGCTGGTGTTTATTATCGGTACGCTGATGGTTGGGCGGCAACTCAATTTCATGCGAAATAAAGATCTTGGTTTTTCGACGGATGCCATCATTGAGGTACATACCCTGCGTGACGACAAAAGCCTGGTATTGGCCCAGAAAATTAAACAACTAGCGGGTGTTGACCGGGTTGCCATGCAGTGGTTTCCTGTAATGGGCCAAAGTCACATGGTTACTAAATTGACATACAAGGGAAAGAAAGAGGTGGAAATGGACGTATCAGCCAAGATTGGCGACGAAAATTTCATTCCGCTCTATCAGCTCCGATTTCTGGCCGGCCGAAATTACATGAAGAGCGACTCACTACGTGAACTCGTGATTAATGCTACGTATGCTAAAGCCCTGGGTTTTAAGAAGCCAGCCGATGCGATCAATCAGTTCATTGAGTTTCAGGGGAAACAGTTCCCGATTGTTGGCGTCGTCGCTGATTTTCATGAACAGTCGTTTCACGAAAAAATAGGCCCTGTCTTCCTTGGGTATATGCCGCGGCAGGCCAAAAATATTGGGGTTAAACTAGCCACCAAAGGCGGACAGTTGAGCAATCTGAAAACGACGCTGTCGAGTATTGAGCAGCAATGGAATAGCGTGTATCCCGATCAGAAATTCGACTATACGTTCCTGGATGAGTCCATTGCCAAACTCTACGAAAAAGAGCAGAAAACGGCCCAGCTTGTCAACACGGCTACGGCCATTGCCATCCTGATTTCATGCATGGGGTTATTTGGACTGGCGACCTTCACGGCCGAGCAGCGTACCAAAGAGATCGGCGTGCGGAAGGTATTGGGTGCCTCAGTGGCCAGCATTGTGGGGTTACTCTCGAAAGACTTTCTCCAGTTAATGATCATCGCGCTAGTCATTGCCTCCCCAATTGCCTGGTGGGCCATGAGCCAATGGTTGCAGGATTTTGCTTATAAAATCAACCTCGACTGGTGGGTATTTGCCCTGGCCGGATTGATGGCTATCAGCATTGCTCTCCTGACGGTAGGCTTTCAGAGTATTAAAGCTGCTTTGGTCAATCCAGTGAAATCACTACGTTCAGAGTAGCAGGCAGTAAGGAAAAAACCGTAGCGCAGCCGGAAGGCCGCGCTACGGAACTTGGTGTGGACAAAGTTATTCGTTTAGCAATTTCACCGTTTGGTGTTCTTTGCCGGTTTGCACCTGCAACAGCAGCAGCCCACTACGTTGCCCCAGCGGCACCCGTACCTGGTCCTGAGCACCGGCCTGATTAATCATATGCTGATATAACGCGCGCCCCTGACCATCCACCAGATTCAGTTGGACCCGTTCACCCAATACGCCAGAGATTTCTACCTCTGCCGTTTGACCCACCACCGGGTTGCCCAGTACCCGCACCTGTAAACCGGCATTTGGCTCCCCTGAGCCTACGCGTGCCCGGCCACAGGCGGCTTTCAAATCCCATATATAGGTGACTGTCTGCCCACTCTGGCGAGCCATCAGGGTGAAGGGTTTGACATCATTGGCCGTGCGGCTGTCTTTATCGACAAACTGATTGGGGTTCGTCGTCCAGCCCGTAATGCCTGCGGCCTGGTACTCGATAGGACTGCCATCTCCGCCTGTGGTTTTGAAGGTAATAGCCCCCGTCGAACAATTGTAGTCAGGGGCTATCAACGCGAACGCACCCCCAACCGGAGGAGTCGTCGGTAAGACGGTGATCTTGAAGCTTGTACTGACCGAGCCACCGACTGTACTGGCGTTAACTGTGACAGTGTATACCCCGGCCGTGGTAGCGGTACCCACCAGGACAGCCGCCGGGGTGAACATCAATTCCACGGTCTCCAGGAAAAGTGACACGCCCGGGGGCAAGCCATTGACACTAAACGACCAGTTGGGCCGGTAATTGGGAACACCACTGGTTGGATCAGAAAAATACCCTCCCAGTACGAAGTAAACCGACTGACCGACCGTGTAGGTCTGATCGGGAATGGGACGAACCATCGGCGGTTTAGGAGTGGGTGTGCTGCCGTTGCAAGTCGCTTTCAGGTCCCAGATGTAGGTGACTGTCTGCCCACTCTGGCGAGCCATCAGGGTGAAGGGTTTGACATCATTGGCCGTGCGGCTGTCTTTATCGACAAACTGATTGGGGTTCGTCGTCCAGCCTGTAATGCCCGCGGCCTGATACTCGATGGTGCTGCCATCTCCGCCCGTGGTTTTGAAGGTAATAGCCCCCGTCGAACAATTGTAGTCAGGGGCTACCAACGCGAACGCACCCCCAACCGGAGGAGTCGTCGGCGAGACGGTGATTTTGAAGCTTGTACTGACCGAGCCGCCAACCGTACTGGCGTTAACTGTGACAGTGTATACCCCGGCCGTGGTAGCGGTACCCACCAGGACAGCCGCCGGGGTGAACATCAATTCCACGGTCTCCAGGAAAAGTGACACGCCCGGGGGCAAGCCATTGACACTAAACGACCAGTTGGGCCGGTAATTGGGAACGCCGGTTGTCGGGTCAGAGAAATAGGTCCCAACGGGAAAATTAACCGACTGGCCAACAGTGAAGTTCTGATCGGGAATGGGGCGGGCCACGGGGGGCTGTGGCGTGGGCGAAGTGCTGCTACAGGCCGCTTTAAGATCGAAATTATACGTTACGCTGACCCCGTTTTGGGTAGCCGTGATCGCTATGAATTTGGGATCACTACGTAGACCCGCTTCAACAGTACCGAAGTTATCTGTTGCCGAAGCCCGCGTGACGCCCGGTGCAATGTAGGTAATGGTTGATCCATCGCCCCCACTGGTATTGAACGTAATGAATCCTGTCTGACAGTTGTAAGTGGGCGCGGTAAGCGTCAGGCCAGGTGCTGGCGGTTCCACATTCAGTTTAACCACCTCTCCATAGGTTGACGTGGATTTCAGAAACACCAGGCTACCATCCCCAGCGCGGTTGATGTCCTGCAAGTAACTATCCGACGAACTGTCGAAGACCCGCTGAGCCACAATGTTGAACAAATTCGGGTCGTTCAAACTCACATTCGCACTACTGACTTTCAAAATTTGAGGGTCGGCCCCGCTCGACAACGACGTATTGCCAACGGCGTAGTAGTTGCCAGAATACCGGGTGATGTAGGCTGGTGTAGGGGCCGTACCCAGCGACCTGGCCCGTTTAAAATTGCCATTCCAGTCTACTTCCAGAATGGCCGTGGTTGGGCTTCCACCCGGCACCAGCCCGGCCCCGACTAAGGCATAGCCTGTTCCATCAGCGGAGGGCATCAAGTCGGTAACCGTGTACATTTTACTGATTGAACCGGGCATGTTTGGAGTTAGTGGCAGCCCATCCAGCAGTTTCTGCCAAACCACATTCCCCTGCCCATCGAGCTTGGCCAACCAGCCTGTATTTTCAGTCAAGCTACTATTATTCAGGCCGTTGATTTTGCCTGATGTGTTATAATAGCCCGTAACCAGGTAGCCCCCATCGGGTGTATTTATCACCGCTTCTCCTTTGGTCAAACTGATATCAGGGTTCGCCGGGTTGGGGGTCGGATAGGCAATCTGCCTGGACCAGGCAAACGTACCTGATGCATCGTACTTCCGGATAATGAGCTGATACGTTAAAATACCACTAGTCCCTGTTCCATATTGAGGATCTGACAGAATCAGCAAAAACCCGCCATCGGGTGTACCGATCAAATCCTCGTTGGTAGACGAATTTCCGAAGAGGTCACCATCCTGCCATACCCTGGGCCCTCCGTTTGCATTGATTTTGATGGCAACACCATTTCCTCTAAACGATATTTTTCCGGCAACAGCAACACCGCCATCAGTGGTTGCTGCGGCAAAATGAATACTGGCAATCGCTTCGTAATCATAGCCAGGAATTTTTCCGCCAAGGTAAAATCCACCCTTTAGCAGACCAGTGTTCCAAAGTTGATTTCCCTGTAGCGAGTTTTTGATGATGCCATCGCCTGCCACGCTGGGAAAACCAGGGTTGTTGCCCTGATTGATAAATACCGTCGATATTATATTGCCGTCAGTTGTTACGGCTAAAGCGGTTCCGGTTTTCGTCCATTGGACATCCGGAATCGGCTGGGCCCAGGCTGGTTGACTGGTTAGTAACCCTATACAAAATAGAGTCAGCCAAAGGCGGTGCGCTAGTTGTAAATAGATATTTTTCATACGTGTAAAAAATGAAAGTGGTTTTATTATACACAGAAAAGCCTGACAGACCATCCTGGGCGTCAATCTAAACAATTAGAAGAAATAGTATTACTTTTCTAATTAATTTGCCCCAAAAGTGAAAGAAATAGTCCCAGATTTATAAGGAGGAAGGCTCTGGGTGGGATTTTACACGATGATGTTTTGACGATACAGGCGTTGTATCGATGACTTTTCAGCCAGTAATCTATGCCCTTAATAACTTCCCACGAAGTGAAATCAGGTGGCGAAATGACTTACCAATCCCCCTACTTCTCGCTGGTGGTAACCAACTACGAAAGGAAGGAGTAGCCTTGCTAAAATATTTTGTTCGGTATTTTTCAGTAAGGGATGACCCGGCAAACTAATAAAATCTACTGAACCCAGTCATTCTTTTTCATCCAGACAAACAGGGGCTGCATCCACTCATCGGTGGGTATTTTCAGGACAAATCCGTGATCTCCTTTTGGATATATATGCATTTCGGCCGGTACGCTATGATGACGTAGCGCTTCGTAAAAAGCAAGGCTGTTGTCTACATCAACGACTTTGTCATCACCCGCGTGAGTAAGGTAGGTCGGCGGAATCTGTTTCGTTACGTGCAGTTCATTCGAAAATTTTTCGATCTGGTCGGCGGTGGGATTGGTGCCTAATAAATTCGTTCGTGAGCCTTTGTGGCCGAGTGTTTCATTCATCGAAATAACCGGATAAATCAGAATCATAAAATCAGGCCGTAAGCTGGTTTTGTTCGTATTCACAATAAATGGTTCGTTGAACTTCGTTCCGGCAGTAGCCGCCAAATGCCCACCCGCCGAAAAGCCCATGATGCCAATTTTGTCGGATTTGAGCCCCCATTCGGTGGCGCGTTCCCGTACGGTTTTTAGGGCTCGCTGGGCATCCTGAAGCGGTCCTATGCTTTTATCGACCATGATGGAGTCGCTGGGTAACCGGTATTTCACCACAAAGGCAGCGACTCCATGCTTTGTGAAGGTTTCCGCAATTTTAACGCCTTCCGCATCATAACTTTCTCCGGAATAACCGCCACCCGGAAAAATAACAACCCCGGCGCCATTAGCTTTTTCTTTCGATGGCAAAAAGATCGTCAGTGTCGGTTTTGACACCTTTCGGTACCAAACGATCCTGCCGTCTTTTTCCGTAGTCAGCTCCTTCATCGCATAGGACGTGGCATTGGGGATTGATCCGGAATACAATGGAATAACCTGCTGAGCCGAAACGCTACCAGCGAACAATAGCGGGAAAATAGAGAAACCAAGTTTTGTCATACGTAAAGAAAGCAGGATGCTTTTCATTTTACTTTTGGCGGGCATTTTAATTTACGCTGACTGTAGCTCCTGGGTGTCTGTGTCGATCAGTAGTATCCCTTCCGTTGTGTCATTCAGATGGCCCATCAATGCGCCTTTATCATTCCAGATCGACGAGTTACCTGCACTGTCAAAGTTATCGCAATGCCCCACACAGTTTGCCATCAATACGGTCATGGAATACGTACTGGCAATGGCGGCCAGGCGTTTGCTGGCCTTTTCAACGCCATCTGCCGATTTCGCAACACTAGCAATATACACGGCTGCCCCGCTTTCAAAAGCGTTCTGAGCGTGTTCGGAAACGGATAATTCGTAACAAATGGCAAGGGCAATTTTTGTGTTATTGATCGTCAGAAAAACGGCCTGTTGCCCACTGACAAAATACGGCTCTTCATCGGCATGTAAATACTGCTTCGAATAGGTTTGGCGTGGCGTGTTTGGTTGAAAAATGAGCAGGCTGATCTGAATACCTGACTCACTTTCGGTCGGCATACCAACCCCAATTGTCATGTGGTTCGTATCGCTATGGGCCTGTAAAACAGCGAATCGGCTGTCATCCGACGTAGTAGCCAGCGTTTTTGCCAGTTCGGGTTCATAACCGGTTATGGACAATTCAGGAAAAATAAGCATGTCAGCTCCGTTGAAAACAGCTAACTCTACTAGCTTTTTGTGTGCATCAATATTCCGCTGAACATCACCTTTAACAGGTCGGATCTGGGCTACACCAATCTTCATTACCTGAGCTGTTTGAACGTTTATTACCTTCTTTTTTACACCTGGCTCATCCAAAGTGGCCTGGCTGCCACTACGTTCGCATAGATAGCGCAGTCGGCAGAGTGAGCGCCGGGCAAGTAACCGATGCTCATCAAAAACTCGTTGACAATTTCGCCACCCGTAAAGCGGAATGTCTTTTTGAAGAGCTTCACCCATTCTTCTTTCGTTTTGGGATGATGCAGCTCCAGCCATTTTTCAAATGAGCCATGTTCGACCTGTAACTGAAGAATAGTCTTCGCATTATCAATGGCTGCGTTCACTTTCAGCCGGTTGCGGATGATGCCCGGATCAGCCAATAGCCGTTTTCGGTCCTCATCGGTATAGGCGGCTACGGTTTTCAGGTCAAAATTAGCGTAGGCTTTTCGGAACGTAGCTTCCTTTTTCAGGATGGTTTCCCAACTTAAGCCAGCCTGATTAATTTCCAGCACCAGCCGACAGAACAGTTCATTGTCATCATGGATGGGAAAACCGTACAGATGGTCGTGATACGCTTTATGCAGAGCTTTTCGCTCGTCGGGCATGGAATCTATGGCGCGGCAGTAAGACATGGACGTCGGATTTAGTTGTCAAAAATACGTCAATAACTGTACCGCAAAACGCTGCCATACTTAAAAGAAAGGCGTCCTCATCCTGGCGTTTGCGGTAGTCCAGAGGAAACAAACGTTTTCATACATTACTCAGACGTGCACCGTTTATTTTCCATATTAGTTGCGTATGCTTTCAATCTACGTTAAGTTTGCAACACTATTTATATTTAATCTAAATAAGTATAAATATACTGTGTACTGATTGAATGATGGTAAGCAATCGACAGGTGGCCTGTTGACATCGTGTTTTAATCATCCTTCTTTTTTTACCCAGTTCAAATACAAAACCCGGTGCACAGTCGCCAAACGTTACACCGGGTATCCGTCAAATCATTCTCCAAAACGATTAACAGAGTAAACAAAAGTATGAAACAATTTACGTACTATGGGCGTACGGGCTCACGTAGTGCCTGTCTATTCATTGCGCTATTTCTATCACTCAATTTCACCTACGCCGACGCTCAATTTTCAGAAGCAGGCCGGGGGAATGTAAGAGGCTCGGTTCAAACCGCCGATGGCAAGCCCGCTGGTTTCGTCAACGTATCTATTAAAGGGCTGAGCAAAGGAACCATCACCCATGAGGATGGCAGCTATCTGATCAAGAACGTATCGAAAGGTGCCCACACCGTAGTGGTTCAACTGGTTGGTTATGCGCCGGTTGAGCTGAATGTGGACGTTGTCGCCAATGAAACGACGTCCATCCCAGTGATCAGTCTCAATGAAGACTCCAACATCTTGCAGGAAGTATTGGTGAGAGGAAATGGGAACAAATTTGCTAATAAGGAATCGGATTTTGTGGCTCGCCTGCCCATCAAAAACCTGGAAAATCCTCAGGTTTACACAGCCGTAAACAAAGAATTGATCAATGAGCAGGTAGTCACCGATTTCAAGGATGCGCTGCGGAATGTTCCGGGCGTTGCCCCTAACAATAACCCGGCCGGGGGAACGGGCGCAACCATTCGGGGATTCAACGCGACCACAACCATTCGAAACGGGATGGCCGTTCAGATTTACCAGTCGGATGTGATCAATCTGGAACGGGTTGAGGTTATTAAAGGTCCGTCTGGTACGTTGTTTGGCTCCAGCCTGATCAGCTTCGGGGGCTTGATTAACCAGGTGACGAAAAAACCCTTCGACACGTTTAGAGGAGAGGTTTCGTATACGGCCGGGAGTTACAAACTGACGCGATTCACGGCGGATATCAACACGCCATTGAACGCGGATAAAACGGTTTTGTTCCGGGTGAATGCAGCCGCTCATTCGGAAGGCTCTTTCCAGAATTTCGGTCATAACCGGCGTTTTACGGTTACCCCTAGCCTATCCTACAAAGTCGATGATCGGCTGTCGTTTAGTTTCGATGCCGAGCTTAATTCAACCAATCGATCGACGGTAGCGTACTATCAAACCCTGAACCGAACCTCCTACCGTACTTTCAAGGATATTCCCGTTAATATCCGTACGTCGCTCGGCGGAGAAAATATAGACGCCGATCTTACGTCGCTGAACTACATGGCGGGGGCAAAATATGTGATCAATTCCCAATGGACGTCCCAAACGAATCTGGCCGTTGGCAATAACCGAATTGAGCACAGTAACCAGATTTATCCAAACTGGACAAGTGATACAACGTTCAATCGCAATGTGTTCAATTACGGCCCGCGCATTTTCACGTCCATCAACGCCCAGCAAAATTTTGTGGGAAATTTCCAGATTGGCGGTATGCAAAACCGGTTGCTGGCGGGGATAGACATCTTCTCATCCACGAGCCAGCTACGGTTCACTAATGTCGGAACGTATGACATCGTCAATACAAAGCGAGCGATTCCGGGCATGGTACTGGAAAAAATAGACGCGCTGATTGCCACAAAAGTCAACACAAATTCAGAAACCAAATTAAGCACCTATAGCGCCTACGCGTCTGACGTGATCAACCTGTCGAAACGGCTGATCGTGATGTTGAGTTTGCGGGTCGATCGTTTTGTGAATAACCCCAGCATTACCGATGGCGTAGCGGCTACCAACAACTATGAGCAGACGGCACTGTCGCCCAAATTTGGCTTTGTCTACCAACTCGCCCCTGATCAACTGTCGTTTTTCGGAAATTATATGAATGGGTTTCAGAACGTAGCACCCGTTGTTCAACCCGATGGCGCTACGTCGGTTTTCAAGCCTTTAAATGCGAACCAGTGGGAAGTGGGCCTGAAAGCGGAAGCCTTTAACCGGAAACTAAGTGGCAGCATAAGTTACTATGACATTGCCATTAACAACGCGACCCGGCTGGAAAATAATTTCACGCTACAGGATGGCTCTCAGAAAAGTAAAGGCTACGAAATCGAGCTGATCGCCAATCCGGTTACAGGCCTTAACATCGTGGCGGGTTATTCGAAGAATGAAAATAAAGTGACCAAAGCGGCTGACTACGTAGGCAATTATGTCGCGCAGATGCCTACTGACTTTGTTAACCTTTGGCTCAGCTACAAATTTTCTGGACAGGCGCTGAAAAACCTGGGAGTTGGTATTGGCGGCAACTACGTATCGGATTGCTTTTTCGACCCGGCCAACATCATTATCATTCCCGGCTATACGCTCCTCAACGCATCGGTCTTCTACGATCAGCCGAAGTGGCGGATTACGTTTAAAGGAAATAACCTGACCAACCAGGCTTATTTCTCAAATTATGGGCTTCCCCAGCCCTTGAAGCAGCTCATGGGCTCGCTGACGTTCAAATTTTAACCGGCTCTTAGTTACTGGTGATTGCATCCACGGTCCGGGCCGCGTTTGGCTTCAGCCCGTGGGTACAATCAAATCACGTACATAGGTTATAGCTCCTCTTCTCATGAGTAAGTCAAAACGTTCACTTTTCAGGCGCATCAACGCATGGCTCCATTTATGGCTGGGGCTGGCGTCGGGTATCGTCGTTTTCGTCGTCTGTTTATGCGCCTGTTTGTGGGTATTTCGCTACGAAGTCTGGTATTTTACCGAAACCTACCAACGGGTTGAACCTCAGGATCAGCCCTTTCTATCACCATCGGTATTGCTGAAGAAAGCCCAGGCATTTGCGCAAAAAGCCGACGGAAAGTCAGTTATGCTGACCGGTATTACGTATGGTGGACCGAATAAATCGGTGTTCGTCAACTATAAACCAACTAAAGATAAATTCTATGCGCTTTACCTGAATCCGTATACGGGCGACATCATCCACCGTAAAACAGGTCCATCGACAGCCGAAACGTTTTTCATTTTTGCCCGAAGCGGTCATCGGTTCTTTTTTTTGCCGCCAAAAATCGGCAGTCCGCTGGTCGGCAGCGCCTGTATCATTTTCGTCATCCTGATGATTACCGGACTCATCTGGTGGTATCCCAAAAAATGGACAAAGTTGACCCGCGAGAAAAGCTTTGCCATCAAATGGAAAGCAAACTGGAAGCGGGTCAACCTGGACTTACATAACGTATTAGGCTTCTATTCGCTGTTGGTCTGCATGGCCTTAACGATTTCAGGGATTGTCTACAGTTTTTCCTGGTTCGACAAGGGATACCACTGGTTATTAACGGGCAACGCCCAGGACACTCATCATCACACCCGATCACACGAACACCCTTTATCCGACACGACCATAACCGCTGCTGCTTACTCAAAACCGGAAGATATTATCTGGCAAAAGATTCGTCGGGAGCATCCGGGCCATTTGGGTCGATTAAGCCTATCATTTCCGGATGAAGCCAGAGACCCTTTTGAAGTGACCATAAACCCGGAGGACGGTACCATTTACAAAACGGTTACCCGATTCTTTGACCGGAACACGCTCAACGAATTACCATCGGACGAATCGCGACGCTACGAAGAACTTACAACAGGCGAACAGATTTACCGCTTGAACTTTGATATTCACGTGGGACAGATTCTAGGTCTACCCACGAAAATTCTGGCTTTTTTTGTCAGCTTAATTGGCGCCAGTTTGCCCGTAACGGGCTTTGTCATCTGGTGGTATCGTGGAAAGAAAAGCGATAAGGGACCTAAAGTTTCCGTTCAACAAACAAGTGGCTCGGTGCTCTGACAACGTTTTCCTATGCGTTTTTTGCTACCAGGGAAACTGACGAGTCAAGTTTAAGAACGGAAGCCATTCCACAAAAGTACAGAAATCAATATAGGATTTTCGCTTTGAGTTGCCCAGCACCCGCTTCTACGCTGGGACTGATGTAGGCAACACCCTGATTGCTATGTGTCGCAATCAGGGTGTTGCAGTAGGGTAAAAAAGTGATAAGCTGCGTCTCGGATGCTCTTATTTATCGATTACTGGCTGAGTGCATCCACACCGACCTGGGCAACCGCATTATCGTTTTCGACGGTGCTTCCCGACACACCAATAGCCCCAATAATGCCGCCTTCGCTGTCTTTGATAGGGATACCACCTGAAAATGTAATCAGCCCACTATTCGAGTGTTCGATATTGTAGAGCGAACCGCCGGGCTGCGAGAGTTTGCCGACCTCTCCGGTTGGCATGTCAAAATAGCGGGCTGTAGGGGCTTTCTTTTGGGCAATATCAATCGAGCCAGGCTCCATCCATACGGACAAACGCGACTAGGTTGGCCCCAGCGTCAGCGATATTCATTAATGTATTGGTTTCAAAGGCTTTTGCTTTAGCCGCTTTGACGGTAGCTTCGGCCTGTTCCAAGGTAATACCCATAGTTTTAAACTGGTAAAAAGGCTAAAATGAACCGCCGAACTAACTGGAATAGCAAATCCAGGGCAACGCTATAGGTTCAGCTTTCCAACTTAGTTACGCTATAATCTCAATGAATGTCACTATTGTTCAGTTTTATCATGTGGCTCCATTCAAATTCCCAAACGTCGTAGTTTACAGAAGAAATCTACCAGATGCGCCTGGCCAGTGAATACGCTTTAGATCTGATCAACCGGTCAATGGTCAGTAAGCTGACCTCACGGGTCGGGAACCACAGGGGTTTCTCACTAAACTAGTGTGAGTTAACTATTTTAATGCTTGAAGCGGAGAAATGATGCCCAGGAGCTATAGTATGCTGCTCCTCTAAATCTATAAGATTATTGATCAATGCCAAAATTCAATGCCATCAAACTCAACGCCTATTTGTGTGGCTGGTATGCCTCAATTAAACGATTGCCGGAATTTGATCGGCGATACGTTCGTTTTGCGTTTGAAAATTTTATTGAACGACTGCGGATGCTCAAAGCCGAGTTGATAAGCGATTTCGGCGGTCGTCAGGGCGTTTGTACTTAACAATTCTTTCGCCTTGTCAATCAATTTATTGTGAATATGTTGCTGGGTATTTTGGCCGGTTAAGGAACGTAGCATATCACTCAAATAATGAGGTGATACGTTCAATTGCTCAGATAGGTACTGAACCGTTGGCAGGCCGTCAGTCAATGTTTTCTGGGTATCAAAATAATCGGACAGCAACGTTTCCAGCCGGGTAAGTATGTCATGATTGGCGGCTTTGCGGGTAATGAACTGGCGGTTATAAAACCGGTTGCTGTAATTGAGCAGTAGTTCAATCTGCGAAACAATTACATCCTGGCTATACTGATCAATGGGTAACGCCAACTCTTCGCCAATGCCCCTGAACACGCCCATGATCGTCTCTTTTTCCTTTTCCGAAAGATGCAGCGCTTCATTGGATGAGTATAAAAAGAACCCATAATTTTTGATAGTTTTCCCCAGCGGATAGTTACGAAGAAAATCCGGGTGAATCATCAGCGAAAAGCCTTCATCATACCGTTGACCATCTACACTGGAAATCAACTGATTGGGTGAAACAAAGCAGAGTCCCCCTTCATCGAAGTCATAATACGTCTGGCCGTATGGCACCTGACCCGTAAACTGCTTTATATACGAAATCTTGTACAGATTCGTCATCAACCCCTTCCCTAACTCAGTCATATCTGCTTTCATGTCCTGAAAACTGCTCAGACTCACCAGCGGATGCAACGGCTTGGGCAACCCCAGCGCTTTGTGCAGTTCAGCAACGGAAGTGAAGATATAGGGTGGCTTTGGCTCTTTTTTCATACGTAGAGGTCTTTTTTGTCAGGGTGACGCAGGAAGCGCCTTAGAGTATGCTGGCAGATTAGCAAGGTATTTTATAGATGCTTCCTGCGTCACCCTGACAGGAAATTACAACGTTGCCATATCAATCACAAAACGGTACAAAACATCCCCTTTTAACATTCGGTCGAACGCGGTGTGAATGTCTTTAATATTAATCAATTCAATGTCGGAAACAATGTTGTGCTCGGCGCAAAAATCCAGCATTTCCTGGGTTTCGGGCAAGCCACCCGCTCCCGAACCGGATACGACTTTATTTCCCGTGGCCAGCGTAAACGACGAAAGCTGCCAGGGTTCGGCAGGCATACCGACGTTGATGTAAACGCCATTGGTTTTTAACAGGGCGAGATACGGATTAAGATCATGATTGGCAGCCACCGTATCAACAATAAAGTGGAACGAACGTAGTGCCAACTTCATTTGCTCTTCCTCTTTCGTGACGACAA
This sequence comes from Spirosoma jeollabukense, assembly GCF_054777855.1. Lineage (NCBI taxonomy): Bacteria > Pseudomonadati > Bacteroidota > Cytophagia > Cytophagales > Cytophagaceae > Spirosoma > Spirosoma jeollabukense. The sequence continues at coordinate 182,507 of NZ_BAAHAD010000008.1, read as the reverse complement.
AATGATGTGCACCCAGCTTTTTGGCAGCTTCTTCCTTGCCGGGCGATGTGCTCAACACCGTTACCTCCGCCCCAAAGGCTACGCCGAATTTCACGGCCATATGGCCTAATCCACCCAGCCCAACGACAGCCAGTTTATGCCCCTCGCCCACCTTCCACCTACGCAGTGGCGAATACGTCGTGATACCCGCACACAGCAGGGGTGCCACCGCAGCGAAGTCTAGCTTTTCAGAGACATGATGGGCAAAATCTTCATTCAGCACAATGTTGTTGGCATAGCCACCGTAGGCAGGCATATTGTAGTGGTCCAGATTGTTGTAGGTCACCACCGGACTAACGGCGCAAAACTGCTCCTGTCCATTTTTGCAGTCCTCACACGTCCGGCACGAATCGACCATGACACCCACGGCAGCCCGGTCGCCGGTTTTGAATTTGGTTACGTGGTTGCCGACTTGCGAAACAATACCGACAATTTCATGACCGGGCACCATCGGAAACAAACCAGGAAACCACTCGTTTCGTGTCAGGTGAACATCGGTGTGACAAACCCCACAGTAGGCAATGTCGATCAATACGTCGTGCGGGCCAACATCCCGTCGCTCAAACTCCCAGGGGACTAAATCTGTTTCAGCACTTTGCGCTGCATATCCTTTCGAGTGAATCATAATCGCTGTTGTCTAACTTACGACCACAAAGGTCACTGCTCGCCACGGGCAGACAGTAGCCAAACCCACGGATGTTGTAGCCAAAATGAAGCAGAAGCTCTTCCTACCAGTTTTCGTTAGTGATGCGCTGTGTAGGCCGCTAGTAACTGTTCAAATATGCCAGCGAATGTGCGAACATTCGCCAGCATGGTTTCGGGCTTTTGGGTTTTTGTCTGCAACTCTTTGTAGCTTATTTCCTGATCTGTTTGCAGGCCAGCATGGATCCCAAAAGCCAGTAATTTTCTCAGTAAGAGAAAAATAGTGTTCCACTCCAGGATCTGGGGAGGCAATCCATGCAACTGCGTTTGAATGTCTCCAGACTTAATTTTATTAAGATAGCGCCTAATTACTTCGATCTCCTGCGGGCTAAATTCTATGGTCACTTGGTGCACTATTTTTTGCTTTTCGAACTTCTCAATAAGTCTAAATTGATTCAACTCGCCGGGTGAAAATGGCAAGTTTGGCAATCACAGATTTGAAAGTTTAGTCAGAGCATCTGCCAATGATTTAACGAAGTTAATTTGCCTGGCTTTATTACTTTCAAACATGAAGTCGTTGATGCTTTTGCTGGTGTACTTAGAAAAATCGCCAACGATGGCCAACCGCATTCGATAAGTTGAGAATTTCTGTAAAATTTCGCCCGCCATTCCGGTCTTTAAATCAAAAAAGTCGGGTATGATATTTTTTTCGTGAAGGATGATACTGTCGAAATCCTGATAATAAAGCTGTTTAGGATTATTCTTTCTAGTCTGCTTTACCCCTAAATCCCCTAAAGGGGACTTTAACTCAGGCACGTACCAAGTCCCCTTTAGGGGATTTAGGGGTAAAGCAGACTGACAAAACGAGATAGTGAACCTGGAGAAGAATAATCCTAAACAGGTTCAATATAAATTACCTAACAAATCCAGCCCATCTTCAGCCGTTTTAATGATAAGATCACCCGAGATTACCTCGGCAATTCGACTGTCATTTAATTGGTGCGATTCTATAGTCATTCTGAATCTATTATTTAACCGCCAGGAACGCTAAAGTAAATGCGTAAAGGGCGCTACGTAGTTGACCTGATTTCCTGATAAGTTTGTCGGTCAATTAGTCAAGACTATGCTTTGACAATCATCTGGTCGAAAACGGCCCGCTGCTCCTTCATCGACGTCAGTTTATCGGCCGGATTGGTATGACATTCGAGCAATACCCAACCGTTGTAATTCATCTTGACCAGATTATTCAGCAGCGACTGGTAGGGATAATCGGTTCGGTCCAGCTCTCGGACATGGCACGTAGCACCGAACCGATCTTTAACCAGGTTGAAGTTGGATTCGAAGCCTTTTCCGTTCAAATCCTGCGGGTTGCAGTTCCAGCAGATGGTGGCATTCGGATGGTTCGCTACGTCCATGATCCGCTTGGTCATGGGCAACTCCTGCGTTTCTTCGCCGTGGACTTCCAGCCGGATTTGCTGTCCCAGCTCTGCCCCGTAGCGGGCCAGCTCGTTCAGGGACTCCCCTATTTGAGTAATTGTCTTTTCGACGGGCACTTCTTTGTGAAGGGCGTTGGGTTTCACTTTTACACCCGTTCCGCCCACATCGGCACTCAACCGGATGAATTCTTTAGCCCGTTCAATCGACGCTTTTAGTTGTGATTGATCCACATAATCGAACTGCTGGTTGGTACCCAGCCCAACGAGTTTAACCTGACTGTCGGCAAATCGCTTTTTGACGTCCTGCCGTTGGGCAGCATTCAGGTCGGGCATTACGTTGTGTGCGTGCTCGACGCGCAATTCCACACCAAGGATGCGGGCATCCGCACAATTTTTGATCAGCATCGGCAAATCCCAGTCTTTTCCCCACAGATACGTAACAAACCCCAGCTTGATGGCTGATTTATCTCCCACCGATTCACTCGCCCAACTCGCTCCCGATACAAGCGTAGCGCCCGCCAGTAGTGACATTTCTTTCAGGAAAGTTTTTCTATCAATACCAGACATGGGCTTTGGGAGTAGGGGTTAAATAGCAACGCTTTAGGAAGAGGACAATCATTTAGCTAAAGTGTAGCTTTTAATATTGCTACTTGTGGAGATACGGATACATTACGTATCTTGGTAGTTATGCGATTTTGTATTATCTAACCAGCGAGGTATTATTTACGACATTCGAGCAAAGAATGTCCCGGCGGTTTGTTGCTCTAACGGTAAAGAAACGACACAAAATTATCTATGCATGATTCGTAATAATTCGGATGTTAATTTTTCTCTTGGCAAGCCATGTATTAGATATAAATCACCACCCTGACTATAAAATTTATCGATCACATCTTGACTGTCGATTAAACTAAGAGCAACTATTTTTATTGAACTCCAGCGCTGTTTTACAATTCCTGTCGCTTCAATGCCATCCATTCCCGGCATATTTATATCCATCAGAATGAGATCAATGTAATTTGACTCCTCTAATTTATCTAGCAAATCCTGTCCATCTAATGCCTCTATCAAAACGTCGAAATCACCATTTTTCTCAAGTAGCATTTTGATAGACTCCCTTAAAAGACGGTGATCTTCCGTTATAGCAATCTTTATTTTTCCCATCTCATTTGTCTACCACAAAAAATCCGCTACGTCTACCTTCGTAAAGATAAACGTAGCGGATGACTCAGTCTACTCGATTGATTATGCGGTTCTCAATCGTCTACCGGCAGTCTAAACACTAAACCGCGTCAACCATTTCTTCTGGTGTATGATTTAATCGCTTCTCCGTTAGCTCGTTATAGACACCGTCCCAGAGGTCAATGCGCTTTTGCAGCGCCTGGCGAATTACCTGTTCGGCTTCCTGCCAGTACTGTTCGTTGTCGCCACACAGGTTCGCCGTCATTTGCAGCGCGAGGTTGCTGTGGTGATCACCGTCTACTTCAATGTGGCGTTCGAGGTAGTACTTGAAGATTGACAGGCTATCCGGAAATGTGGTATGCAGGTCGTCGATGATGGACATGAACATGCCGGGAATCAAATCTTCCCGTCCGAATGTAAACACCGCCGATTGCAGGTGCTCCCGGTTGCTCACAATCACGTCAAACGTGAAACGAACAAAGTCTTCGGCGGCCTTCGGTGTTCCCGACCGCGTAAATGCCCGGTCGAAATCGCCGGTTGCTTTCAATTCGGCAATAAAGGTTTCAATGGGTAACGTATCAGCTCCACATTGCTGCATCGCATCCAGATATAGTTCGAAATGGCTTTTCCGTACACCCTCCCTATCCACATCCGATTCTTCTCCAGCCACAATTTCATTGATCAAATAGCGCGTCTCGGCCGATCCTTTCGGAAACCAGGGGACGGATGTGCAGGTCAGATTCGTTTGCAGCGCCTTGAGTAACGACATAAAATCCCAGACGGCAAACACATGGTACTGCATAAACACCCGTATATCCTCAACACTTTGAATCGCGGCATAGACCTTGTGGTTTATGATCTCCTCCCGTAACGGCTCAATTCCTTTTTTAATCTGTTCAATTCGCTGGTTCATCATTGGTCATTTTCACTTTTTCATACATACGGCTGGCACTCACTAACAGATTTTGGCGAGTCCTGAGCGCCAACCATTCGCCCTCCTCCTGGTATTACGGAGATACGTAGCAAACTGTTACTCATCACTTTGCCCGCGACTTCGCTATCTTGGCTAACACCGTTTTGGCGTTTCCGCCCATTATCTTGTCGACTTCGTCGCTGGAAAGTCCTTTTGCTTTGAGGGCTTCCGCTACCTGAGGAAACTGCGTGTAGCTGGTCATCACCGGTTGGAAGTTGGCGCTCATATCCGTGCCAATACCCACATGATCAATGCCTACTACGTCCACCAGACGCTTTATATTATCGATATAGTCGTCGAAGCTTTTGTTAAATCCGGAGGGCCACGCGCCAATTACTCCACCCGTATCAGCCACTACTTTTGCGTGCTCTTTCGAAATCGCCCGGACGGCAATTGGCCGATCGGCTTCCATTTGCAGCACACTGTGCGACAACAAAATAGGCGCCTTCGTGAGGCTGGCTACCGCTTTGGCTGTTTGAAAGGAAGCGTGTGCTACGTCGATCGCCATGCCCAGTTCGTTCATCTTTTTTACGACGTCTTTCCCAAACGACGATAACCCATTAAATGCAGGTTCGGCCGTCTGAAGATCGCCGATATTGTTGGGGGCATAGTGGACCAGTTGAACGGATCGAACACCATCCTGATAGGCCTCGTCCAGCCGCTGGAGTTGATCGTCCAGAAAATCGCCCCCTTCCACCGCGAGATAACCAAAGGGACTACTCTGTTCGGCGTTCAGGCCACTCAGGTCGGTTGAAAACGGGATGGATTGGGCACTGAACACTTCTTTGAGCCGTTGGAGCTGTCGTTTATACTCGGCCCACTCCTCGCCCGGCGCGTATTTCCGGGTAATGATTATGCCTTTGGGACCTGGTTTGATAAGCGGAGCATCGGCTACCAACGCGAGGAAGCCACCCGTCAACTGGCCTTGTTTCATGTCGCTAACCGTTTGGGTCAGCCTGGTTTCCGGGTTATTCGCGAAGTTGCGTTCTGTCATTGACCATCCCGGATGGCAGTGAAAATCGAAATAGATCGACGTCTTCGGAGCAGGCATGGCAAAACCCGCCAGGCTATCTACGGGTAGCCAGGCAGCTCCAGCCGCCAGGGTACATACGCTTTTCAAAAACTGTTTTCGTGTTTGCATAGGAAGGTGGTGAGCAATATAAGGTAGCAGAATACATTCAGTTCATTGCTTAGAAAGGGTCATCTGTTTGTCGTCTAGCTCGACATTAAAATTCACTTTTGCACCCAGCGCGGAAAACACTTTCAGGATTGTTTCAAATCGGGCGTTCGTCACACTATTTTCTAATTTTGAGATCTGGGCTTTCTGAACGCCTACCAAAGCGCCCAGTTGCTCCTGCGTTAGATGGCGTTCTTTCCGGGCCTGTTTAATGGCATTTCCCAATAACTCAATTCTTAGTTCATTGTCAAAGGTATCTCGTCGCGATGTTCCTACTTTTCCAATGTGCTTTTCGATCATTGAGTCCAGCGAAACAGTTTTCAATGGCTTTGTTGTATCGTTCATTTCTTTTCGTTCAAGTATTGTTTGCGAATAGTTTCAGCCTTTTCAATCTCTTTAGGTGGTGTTTTATTCGTCTTTTTCAGCATTCCATGCGTGGCAATTACTAACGTTTCTACAGGGGCGACCTTGTCCCAAAAGGCAAAAAGTCGGTAAGCTTTCCCCTGGTACAAAGTTCTGAACTCCCAAATCTGGTCGTTCAATTTTTGAAAAGTTCACTGTCATTGATGTATTGAGCCTTTCGGATGTTGAAGTAGATTTTTTCTCGTGCCTTGTCGTCAAGATTTTCCAGAAACTCAACAGCATCTGGCAATAATTCAACAATAAATTTTTGGCCCATTCCTTTCTCATCAAAAATAAAAGTTTCCTTAGTAAGAAACAAACAGCTGATCACGCTTTGCTCAGTGCAATAAAAATCCGCTACGTCTTTCTCTAGAAAGTAGACGTAGCGGATGGTTTAGGGTAACTAGCAGCTTATACCGTTCTCAGCAATTTATCGGGCGTGATGGGCAAGTCGCGGATGCGCTGGCCGGTAGCGTTAAACACCGCGTTGGCAACAGCAGCCGCAAACCCGATCAGGGCAATTTCGCCCATGCCTTTAGCCCCCATGGGATTGATGTACGGATCGGGCTTGTCGATGACAATTGTTTCGGTATGCGGTACATCGGCGCTGACCGCTACGTGGTAATCGGCCAGGTTGTTGTTGACGTACCGACCGAAGCGATGGTCAATGACGGCTTCTTCCGTCAGGGCCATGCCGATGCCTCCCGCTACCCCACCAATCATCTGACTGGCGGCTGTTTTCGGGCTGATGATACGTCCTGAATCTGCCACGCTGACCGCTTTTGACACCCGTACAACGCCCGTAGACGGGTTGACGCGCACCTGCACGAAATGCACTGAAAACGAATACATGGAATATTTCTGCTCATCCGACTTACCGCTCCCCTTCGACTCTTCGGTTTTGTCGAGTGTTGCCAGGTTTGCTTTTTTTAGCAGATCACCAATCGCTACTTTCTTGCTGCTATCACCATCGACAGACACAAAACCATCGGCAATGGTCAGGTCGTCGGGTTTAAGTCCGGCCAGCGGTGTGCCCGATTGCGTTGCTATGTCCATCAGGGATTTTCTCACGGACGTACAGACCTGATGGATCGCCGAACCAACCGTCGACGTAATGGTTGACCCACCCTGCTGGGGCGAGTTGGGCAATGCCGAATCGCCGTACTCCACTTTTATTTTATCGACCGGAACGCCCAGTACATTATGCGCAATCATGGTCATGGCGGTGCCTGTACCCGGTCCAATATCGGTCACCGAACATTGCAGCAGCAACGTACCATCGGCGTTCAGTACGGCCCGTGCAGTGGCCCCGCCCTTGCTGGCGTTGAACGTACCCGAACTCATGCCGTAACCAATCAGCCAGTCACCATCTCGATTACTGCCGGGTTCGTTTTTACGACTACTCCAGCCAATGGCCTCGGCGCCTTTCTGATAAGCCTCTTTCAGGTTTTTGTCCGAGTACGGTCGGTTATGTTCGGGGTCGGTTTCGGTATAGTTCCGTAGCCGGAATTCGATAGGGTCGAGTTTGAGCTTGTGAGCCATTTCATCCATCGCCGATTCGAGCGCAAAGGCTCCGGTTGCTTCGCCCGGTCCGCGCATCCAGATCGGTACCCCCCGGTCGAGTGGCACGATTTTGTATTTCGTGCTCACGTTCGGGCAGTCATACATGAACTTGGTCATGCTTACCGTGCCCTCGGTAAAATCCTCATACGTAGCGGTTTCACCCGTAGCGGCATGGGAAAGGCCAACCAGTTTTCCGTTCGCATCGGCCCCCATGTTGATGGTTTGTACCGTCGTGGGCCGATGGCCCACCAGCGAAAACATCTGGCTGCGGGTGAGCATCAGCTTTACCGGACGACCTACTTTTTTGGCGATGGCCACCACCGCGATCTCCTGCGGCCAGGTGCGTAGCCCCATGCCGAAGCCCCCGCCCATAAACTCGGTATGGACGTGAACGTTGTTTGGGTCAATCTTAAAAGCATCCGCCACCGACTTCTGCGTACCTTTCACCCCCTGGGTTTTGGCATACACCATTACCTTGTCATCGCCGGTCCAGCCCGCCAGTACGCCGTGCAGTTCCATCGGCTGATGCACTTCAATAGGGATTGTGTACTTGGCTTCCAGCGTCACGGGCGCCGATTTATACGCATCGGCATTTCCCCGCGAGTAATCTTCAAACCGGGGGCCTTTCGGTGTTACGCCTTTCTCCAGATTTTTGGTCAGATCCGTCTGGTGAGGCTGTTTGTTATAGGTTGCTTTTACGAGCGAAGCCGCGTAGGTTGCCCGTTCGAACGTATCGGCCACGACCATCGCAATCGGCTGTCCGTAAAATAAGATCTTGTTCGTGTGTAGAATCCGGTACTTCTCTCCACCCGATGGTGGTCCCGGCGGAGGACCGTTGCCATTACCCTGAACGGGCGCATCCCAGCCCGGAATCTGCGGCATATTCTGATGCGTAAAGACGCCCAATACACCGGGGGCACCCGCGGCTTTTTTGGTATCGAGACCAGCAATGGTTCCTTTGGCGATGTCGCTGCCAACAATCACGCAATAGGCAGTATTGGGCATCTCAAACTCCGCAAAGTATCTGGCCCCGCCAGTCACTTTCATGCGCCCGTCAACCCGGTCGATGGGCGGATTCTTTGTGTCTTTCGTCATGGTCGGGGTTATGCCGTTTTAGTGGCCGTTTTTAGCGCTTCAACAATCGAGTTGGGCGCCATGGTCAGCTTGAAATCATTTTCACCGTATCCTTTAGCCCCTTTCATCGCCAGTTCAGCCGCTTGCTTAAACATGGCTTCTGTGGCCGGTTTGCCACGCAGAAATTTCTCCGCTTCAACCAGTCGCCAGGGTTTGTGCGCGACGCCCCCCATGGCCAGCCGGGCTTCCTGAATGGTGTTCCCATTCATCTTTACCCCCACACCGACCGACACCAGCGCGAACGCATAGGACGCCCGGTCACGAACTTTGAGGTAATGCGAGTTCCCCGCAAATCCGTTCATTGGTAAATCAACCGACATGATCAGTTCGCCGGGTTGCAGGGTATTGTCTTTCTGGGGCGTATCACCGGGCAGGCGATGAAACTCACCGAACGGAATCCGTCGATCTCCTTTTGGGCCTGATATGTTTACGGTCGCATCCAGCGCAACCAACGCAATACACATATCGCTCGGGTGTACGGCGATGCATTTGTTACTGGCACCGAGAATGGCGTGCATCCGGTTGTAGCCACCGATGGCACCACAGCCACTGCCCGGTTCACGCTTGTTGCAGGGCAGGGCCGTGTCATAAAAATACGAGCAACGGGTGCGCTGCATCATGTTGCCACCCACCGTCGCCATGTTCCGCAACTGGGGGGAGGCTCCGGCATTTAACGCCATCGACAACAGCGGAAAGTTCTTCACCACCAGCTCATGTTCGGCCACGGCCGTGTTTTTGGCTAACGCACCGATACGTAGTCCGGTGGCTGTTTTCTCGATCGTGTTGAGCGGAATCCGGGTGATATCGACGAGTTTTTCGGGCGTCGTAACGCCACGTTTCATCAGGTCGATCAGGTTGGTACCACCGGCCAGAAACATCGTCGTGTTATCTTTCGTGATGGCCGCGATGGCCGCTTTGGGGTTCGTAACCCGCACATACTGAAACTGGTTCATACTCTGACTCCGGATTGTTTTACGTCCACAATGGCATCTACAATGTTCGAATATGCGCCACAGCGGCAGATGTTGCCGCTCATGTATTCCCGAATTTCATCCGGATTGTCGGCATGTCCTTCCCGGATACACGCCACCGCCGACATGATCTGACCGGGCGTGCAATACCCGCACTGAAAGCCGTCGTGTTTGATAAACGCTTCCTGCATCGGATGTAGCTTACCCTCCGGGCCGCCCTCGGCCAGCCCTTCGATGGTCGTCACTTTACAACCGTCGGTCGTCATTGCCAGTGTCAGGCAAGCGTTGACCCGTTGGCCGTCGACGTGCACGGTACAGGCACCGCACTGGCCGTAATCGCAGCCTTTTTTCGTGCCCGTCAGGTTGAGTTGTTCGCGCAGGAGATCCAGCAACGTAACGCGCGGCTCGATTTTCAGTTGCTGCATCGCTCCGTTGATTTCAACCTTCAGAGGAATCTGTTCAAAAGCAACGGCCAGTTTCTCATCCAGCCCCTTCTCGACCGCCGTTATAGCCGCCGGGGGTGTTATGGCCAGCGCAGCCAGTGCCGATGATTGCTTGAGAAAACCCCGCCGGGACGACCCCGGGTTTTCTGTCGAGCCATCGTTGATTTCATCGTCTTTCATGTCGTCCGTTGAGTTAGTGTTGACGTAGTAGCTTACTAAAAATGTGTTGAAGGAAAATGTTAACCACAGAGTCCACAAACCTAAAATCGTTCGCGACCCCGGCCCAGAAGGGACATTGTTATAGAGCGTAAGCAAAGTCCCCTTCTGGGCCGGGGTCGCGAACGATTTTAGAGGTGAAGGCAGGCTATTCTTTTATAAGTAGAGATATTACGAAAAGCCCAGCACTGGGTGTGGTTGGTAAAGCTCTTCCAACTGCCTGATTTCATCATCCGACAACGTAACGGAAAGCGCCCCAACGGCATCCTCCAGATGACCCGGCTTGCTGGCCCCGATGATGGGCGCTGTAACGATAGGTTTGGAAAATAACCAGGCAAGTGCCACTTGCGTAGCAGGAATTCCGCGGGCTTCGGCCAGTTGCGTCACCCGATCGGCAATGGCGAAATCATCGTCGCGTGTGTACAACGACTTGCCAAAGGTGTCTGTTTTCGCGCGTTCGGTTTCGTTACGTTTCCGACTACGTTTGCCCGTCAGCAAGCCCCGCGCCAGGGGCGACCAGGGAATGACGGCGATTTTCTGATCCTTGCAGAACGGCAACATTTCACGCTCTTCCTCGCGATACACCAGATTGTACTGCGGCTGCATGGATACAAACCGCGTCCAGCCGTTCAGATCGGCGATGTATTGCGCCTGCGCAAACTGCCAGGAAAACATGGACGACGCACCAATGTAGCGGGCTTTTCCGGCTTTCACCACGTCGTGTAGTGCCTCCATCGTTTCTTCAATGGGCGTGTCGTAATCCCAGCGGTGAATCTGGTAAAGGTCGACGTAATCGGTTCCCAGTCGCTTCAGGCTCGCGTCGATAGCGCTCATGATGTGTTTGCGGGAAAGGCCTTTGTCGTTGGGACCGGGGCCCATCGGGTTAAAGACTTTCGTGGCTAGAACCACCTCGTCGCGGGACGCAAAGTCACGTAGTGCCCGCCCTACCACTTCTTCACTGGCCCCTGCCGTGTAGACATCGGCCGTATCGAAAAAGTTAATGCCCAGTTCAAGGGCTTTTTGAATAAACGGGCGACTTTGCTCTTCGTTCAGCGCCCAGGGCCAGCGGTCCGTTGGCCGGCCGTAGGTCATGCAGCCCAGGCAAATTTTGGAGACGACCATCCCCGTATTTCCGAATCGTACGTATTCCATACCGTGAGTTTACTTTCTTCGTTAAAGAAACTCACCAGCAGACGAATCGTTTTCAGAATCCTCAATTCGTTCCTTTCAGATGTGTATCCAGCCAGTCGAAGATGGCCTTCTGATTGAAATCGCTATCGAACATAACCCCGTAATGTGGCGCACCGGGCACGATGATGAGCCTGTTCTTCACCTGAGCCAGCGTCAGCCACGAACTTAACATGACCGATTGAGCAGCAGGTACCGACTCGTCTTTCTCGCCCTGAATGATCAGAAAAGGCGGATCGTTTTTATCGATGTACGTAGCGGGGCTGGCTCGTTTTGCCAGATCGGGACGTAGTAACGGAGAGGCTCCGAGCAGGTTTTTTTCGGGACTGGCGACGGCCGTATCCGACAGCGGTGCATCCCGACGAACCATCGCCAGTAAATCGGCCGGGCCGTAGAAGTCAACGACGGTTTTGATGCGAAACGATGGCTTCTTCCGATTGACGTAAAAATCAGGCATATCGTTATTGTTGGACAGGGCTTGCAGCGACGCCAGGTGGCCACCCGCCGAAAAACCCATCAGGGCAATCCGATTCCGGTCGAAGCCATATTTAGCTGCGTTCTGATAGAGAAATTCAAGCGCCTGATTGCAGTCCTGAATCTGGGCCGGAAACGGAGCCGTGGTGCTGTGCCGGTAGTCGATCGAGGCAAAGGCATATCCTTTTTCCAGAATCGAGCGGACGGTATTTTTCATGTAGCCCATGTCGGCATACTTGTCATTCTGCATCCAGGCACCTCCATGCACCCAAACCACCAACGGCGGGTTGGTGCCGGTCTTGGCGGGCAGATAGATGTCCAGCAAGTGCTTTTTTAACGTATCACCCGCATACGCTACGTTCGCTACGAAACGGGTATCCGCCGGAAAAATGGCTTTTACAGGATTGCTATTTTGCGCCCGGCATAACGGAGCGGTTAGTAGTAAACATAGCACAATATGTAGGGTATGCTGAATGGAGATGGTATTCATACGTGGGGTTTGGAATTAGGTAAATTTAGTCTTTTCTGACAGAATTTACTGGATTAAACTATAAATCAAACGCTGGTTTATCCGAACGTTGGCCCGGCTGTAAATCCTGTCAAATTATCAGTTCAATCAAAGAAAATGGCAGTTCAAACGATACAGCGCTGGACACGAAGCGGGAAACCCACAATTTTGATTCAGTAAACAACAAAAAACTACTTGAATCATGAAAGTCCTCTTCTCGTTACTTACTCTATCCCTCGTTTCGCAAAGCCTGCTGGCACAACCTAAACCAGCCGTTCGCAAGTCAACCACAACGGCACGTCCGGCCGTTACCCGAACCGCTGCCGCTCCGGCGAAAAAGCCCGCTTCGGCAGCCTCATACACCGCTCCACAGTCGGCGAATGCAGCGCCCGCTCCCCAGCCGCAACAACAACCAGCGACCGTCTATGCGGCTCCTCAGGCACAGGCAGCACCAGCCAGTCGACCGACTCAGTATTCGGCGCCCGTAAACGTGGCGAACAGCCGTTTCCGGCTTGGATTCCGGTTAGGGGCCAACTCCTCAACGATTGGTGGTTTTGATCCGGCAAATTTTGGAGAAGGTGTTAAAGTTGCCCGTGTCATTGGCTTCCACGGGGGCGTGATGTTCAATTTTGGCGGCCCAAACTTTTCGGTACAACCCGAAATTCTGTATACCCAATATGGTGTTAAGATGACCGCTGGCCCCGATTATCTGCAGTTGAAATATAACCTTATCGAGGTCCCCGTATTGTTCAAAGCGTCCTTCGGACAGCCTAATCTTCGGTTTTTTGTCAATGCCGGTCCGGTAGGCAGCTACACGATGGGCGGAACGATTTCGGTGCAGGAAGCGGGTCAGTCAGAATCGCAGAAGATCGACATGACGGGTTCCGGCCGTTTTTCGTTCGGGGTTTCGGGTGGCGCCGGAGTGGCTTTACAGGCCGGACCGGGTGCCGTTCAACTGGAAGCCCGTTATTCCTACTTGTTTTCGAGTAACGACGACGGCACAAAGCTAAAACCTCAGAATGCAATGCTGTCGGTAGGCTATCTTTTCCCGCTGGGCGGACGATAGATTGTCACTTAATTTCTGTGAGCCGCTACGTTGGTCCTTACTAGACCAGCGTAGCGGCTCACGATTTATATAGGGAGTCTGTTTAGGATTATTTTCTCTGGTCTGTTTTGCCCCTAAATCCCCTGAAGGGGACTTAGGCTGGGAGTGAGAAAAGTCCCCTTCAGGGGATTTAGGGGCAAAACAGACAGTTTCTAAGGTTTTTCAAAACTTATAGGTATGTAATCACTGGTGAGAACAACCAGGCACCATCCTGCTGGATATTTCCCTTCATTTCCCTGGTCTACACTATACCGTCAAACAATTCCCTTCAACAGGGTCTTTGTCAAGGTAAATCGAGTATGGAATGAAACCAATTATTGTAATAGCGGGTGGTACGGGTGATCTCGGCGGTCGAATTAGTAAGGCATTGCTTAACCGAGGTGCCGAGGTGCAGGCGCTGGTTCGCCCCAGTACAGATGCGACCAAAGTGGCAACCCTTGAGCAGCGGGGAATAAAGGTTATCCGAGTTGAGCTATCGGATATTGATGAGCTCACCGAAGCCTGTGCGGGCGCTTCCTGCGTTGTTTCGGCATTACAGGGCTTACACGATGTTATTGTCGACGCTCAGTCCAACTTGCTCGAAGCAGCGCTGGCGGCTGGCGTACCGCGCTTTATTCCCTCCGATTTTTCGAGTGACTTCACCAAACTGTCTCCGGGCGATAACCGAAACTTCGATCTGCGCCGTGAATTTAACGCCTATCTGGATACGAAGACGGCTATCCGGGGAACGTCCATCCTCAACGGAGCCTTCGCGGAACTGCTGACCTATAACATTCCAATGCTCAATTTTAAAAACAAAAGCATCGGCTACTGGGAAAGCCCCGACTGGCGGGTAGATTTCACAACCATGAACGACACCGCGGCCTTTACAGCGGTTGCCGCACTGGACCCGAGTACACCAAGGGTTCTGCGTATTGCCAGCTTTCAGATTAGTCCCAACGAGTTAAAAACCGTTGCGGAAGACGTAGTAAAGGCGCCCTTCACGTTGATCCGCATGGGCAGTCGTGACGAACTGGCGGCCTATAACCGACGCGAGCGAGCGGCTCATCCCGAGGGCGAACAGGAGGTCTACCCCGACTGGCAGCGTGGACAATACATGCAGAGTATGTTCAGCGTGCAGAACGACCCGATCGACAACGACCGCTACCCCGACCTAACCTGGACCAGCGTCCGGGACGTACTAGCCACGCGTCGATAGCGATTCAGAACTACGCTTCTCGGATGATTCTGACCGTTCTATCTGTTTATAAATTAGCGGATATCCTACGCTCCCGGCAATCGGGGTGGGATTTTTCTGTTACTAGTTTATAAACCGCTGTAACGCTACGTACTATGAACGATTTAGCGCTTGCCCATATCGCCCAGGACCCGGTCATGGCACGCCTTATTGCCGAAACACCATCGCCCAAAATTTTCAACGAGTATGCCGACGATGTATACCTGGCCCTGCTCGAAAGTATTGTATCACAGCAGATTTCCGTAAAAGCGGCCGACGCCATTTTCGCCCGTTTCCGGAGTCTGTTCCCCGATAATTATCCGCATGCCGATGCTCTGCTTCTCAAAACGACCGACGAGCTACGTAGCGCGGGCCTCTCGTTCCAGAAGATTAAATACCTGCAAAGCGTCGCCGAATTTTCGTTAGCCAATCCAATCGATCGCGCTCACCTCGACCCAATGAGCGATGAAGAAATCGTGCAGTATTTGATCCCGATAAAAGGCATTGGCCGCTGGACGGTTGAGATGATGCTCATGTTCGTGCTCAACCGGCCCGACGTTTTTCCGATCGATGATCTGGTGATTCGGCAACGGATGCTACGTGCCTATCCGGAAAAAACCGAAGGGCTGACCGGCAAGCCTTTATACAAAGTTCTGCACGAAATCGCGAACGCCTGGCGCCCCTATCGAACCGAAGCCAGCCGGTATTTGTGGCGCTGGAAACCGGGCAATGTGTAGAGACGCAAAGGGTTGCGCTCCCTTATGCGTCAGCCATATTCAGCTAAACCATCCGGGAGAGGAGACGCAAAGGGTTATGTCTCTACAACCGTTTTATTTTCACGGCCACTTTCGATTTCACTTTGATTAAGACCTGCACACCGTTGGGACGCACCACAATGCGCTGAGGAATCAGCCGAAAAGTATCGATGTTGAGGGCGGTTTTCTGACCGACTTTGGCGCGGGCAAACGCTGTTTCTATTTTATCGGGTAGTGTAGACAGCTGTTGCCGTAACGGAATTACCATCACAGATTGAATCGTGTCGCGGAGGTGGTCGTGCAGGAGCCAGTCGGCCGTAGCAAACAACCGCTCTTTCGTGTCCACGTCGAAATCTACGTTTAGCATACGCAGCGTATTTGTCAATGTATCATAGTGCGGACTTCCATGAAAATACAACGTTCCCGAAACGGTTCCTCCTACGTCGGCCTTCAGAATCAGTTTCTTCCCGCTTCCATACACCGACGCACTTTTAACCTGAACATTTCCCTTGGCGAGATCGAATTTCTGATTGGTAAATGTGCGGGCCAGCACCTGGTTGACATCCGTATACGGAATGAAGGCAAGTACCTCCAGGCGGGAAGAATCCGGCAGCACTTTCCGACGTAGCAGCCTTGGCAACAGTTGCAGTGTATCAACCATCGGTCTGTCGCCAAGGCGTGTTTTCACCCGAAACGCAATCTGAATAGGTACGGTAATTTGTTTCGCATTGCCGTAAACCGGGGCAACGGCGATACTGAACGGCTGAGGCATCAACCATATGTTGGCAGGCACTTTGGCAATCCGTAGCGGATTCTGCATATCCCGCCAGACTTTACTTACTTCCCGGTCGAGCCGAAGTCCGTCGTGAACGGCTTTGTCGATGGCCGCTTCAATATCGGCCTTCCGTTTGTCAAGGAGTTTTTCCGCAATGTTCGTAACCTTGATTTTTATACCCAGTAATTGAACGGTTGGTTTCTGAATCCACTCGTATTTCTCGAAACGGGCTTTGGTTTCTAATCGCCAGCGGGGGCCAACGCCAACCGGGCTGACAAAGTTAACGGCAATTGCACAGAGGGGGCGGCTTTTGCGGTTTTTGCTTTTGCGCAGGCCGATAGGATTCGTGTACCAGACCTGTAGGGGAGCAGAGAAATAAACCTGCCGATTGGCGTAGGTGATACGTACAGGTCCGGTTCGTTCGACGCGCAAATGCCAGGCCTCCCCCGACTTCCCCTCAAAGGTTTCTTCTGTTACCAGTGTGGTAGACAGCCCCTTGTTCACTTTCTTCTCCAGATCTTTTATGTTGAAGGTAAGCTTGCCGGCCATGTAGGAGACCGGATCGACAACCGCCGGTTCGAACTCCTCGTTGACGGGGGCGTCTGGCCGGACACGATGGCAACTTATGGAAGCGGCCAGGGCTCCCAGTACAACTAAAAATCCGATGATTTGTCGAGCATTCACTGCTACAACAAACACAACGGATCAACAAAATGTTGGCGAGCTAAAATTATATTCACTTTTCGGTTACTAGCGTCCGTGCTTTAACGTCCGTTTCGCAACCACATCCTTTGCCACAGCCAGCCTTTTTTTTCGCAAAAAAGCTCTGATACGCTCGATTACCAAGGTATACCAGCGCAGCGGCAAAAATCAGTAAGACGATAAATTCCTGCATGATACGTTGGATGTATGATATAGGGCACAGGATGTATGTTTTTCGGCAAGAGCCATATGTCCTATGTCATATATCATACATTTTTTTACACCCATCCGTTCCGCTGAGCCAGCCGGAAAGCGTGCTGATAATGGTGTTCACTATGCCAGGCATACAATGCAATTACCTCCGCGAGCGCAAAGGTCCGCTGACTACCGGGGTGAAAATATGTACGTTGCAAGTCAGCCTCAGTCAATGACTTTAGAATTTGTACCCAGCGTGCGTGCAAACTCCGAAGCAACACCAGTGAGATGGCTACGTCCAGTTCTGAATCCGGCAGTTTCGCCCACTCGCCTTCCTCATAGGGCGAGATCGTTGGGTTGTCTTCGGTCAGGGCCAGTTTGGTCCGCACATAGGCATTCATGTGGCTATCCGCTACGTGGTGGACTAATTGTCGGATTGTCCACCCTTCCGGCCGATAGGGCGTATCCAGTCGGTCATCGCCCCACTTGCCAACCAACTCTGTCAGTTTTACGGGAAAATGGTCAATACTGGCAATGTGCTGTTTCGTGTCCGTAGGCGCGTATGATTGCCCATAAACAAAATCACCAATGGGATAACGGAGAGAATCGAGATCTTGCATAATTAGTATCCGACCGACAGGTTTATAAATGAATTGAATTGGCTTTTTAATACAAATATCCTGCGCCGTTGGTTTTCAGAATCGTCCAGTTTCTTTTTAAGACCTAGTCCGGTTCTACAAACGTGACGTCTCCGTTTCAGATCTGATTCATCCAGTTGAAGAGATTAACGAGCCAACATTTGAAGCAGACCAGGGTTAAAATGGAGTAAAGAAAATAGACCTGTTCAATTGTTGTACGGCTCAACTTACTCCTCGTTATGAAACAATCGTCTTTTTCACGTCGTCATTTCATTCAGCATCTGGGAGCGGCCTCCCTGCTAATTTCGGAACTAACAACGCTGGGTTTGCAAAGCTGCACCAGCAAACGTAGTGAATCAACCGCCGATGAAGCCAGCTCCACCACCACCAAAACGGGCTCGGAACGTAAACTCGGTATTGCCCTGGTGGGCCTGGGCAAATACAGTGAGGGACAACTGGCACCAGCGCTGGAAAAAACAACCAACTGTCGTCTGGCGGGCATCGTTACCGGTACGCCGGACAAAGCCGAAAAATGGAAGAAGAAATATGATCTTGCCGATAAAAACATTTACGATTACAAAACATTCGATCAGATCGCCGACAACCCAGACATTGATATTGTTTATGTCGTCTTACCCAATGCCCTGCACGCAGAATACACCATCCGGGCGGCTAAAGCGGGCAAACACGTCATCTGCGAAAAGCCAATGGCGATGACGCCGGAGGAGTGTCAGCAGATGATTGATGCCTGCAAAAAAGCCAATCGGCAACTGTCCATTGGGTACCGGCTTCATTTTGAACCCCATAATCAGGAAATGATGCGATTGGGGCAGAAAGAGGTATTTGGTAAAATTAACCACATTATTGCTGAGAATGGTCAGGTTCAGGATGAAAGCTCGCCCTGGCGGTTAGGACGTGGCATTGGCAGCGGTGGCCCCATCCGCGACGTAGGTGTTTACTGTCTGCAGGGGGCTATCTACACCAAAGGCCAGGTGCCCATTGCCATAACGGCGAAGTTCCACCCGGTAACCGACCCGGAGAAATTCAGCAAGGTGGAGGAAGGCGCCGACTTTCAATTGCATTTCGCGGATGGCACTGTGGCAGACTGCACAGCCAGTTTCAACAAACAGCTGAATAAATTACGGGCCGAAGCGGCCAAAGGCTGGTTCGAGCTAGATCCGTCGTTTGGCTATTCAGGCCTGAAAGGAAAGACAAGCCAGGGCGATATGAAGATCGAGAACGTACCGCAGCAAGCCCGCCAAATGGATGCGTTTGCCGAGTGTATTTTAAAGAACCAGCCGACAACCGTACCTGGTGAGCTAGGTATGCGGGATGTACAATTACTAACCGCCATTTTCGAAGCAGCCCGGACGGGTAAGAAAGTTTCAACGAAAGAGGTACTTCAGGTTATGGATAAATCAGCCCTTCGGAGCTAGCACACCTGTCGTTTATCTCACTAATTGCGCCCCAAAACCTAACTTTTTGTTTTTATATAACCAGAAATAAGCGCCATAAAGATCGGTCCAGCCTCGGCCTGAATAGTACTGGATTTATTGGTACGACTACAGTAATAAGAGGACAAGGGCTCCTGCCAAAACATAGCAATGGTAGGGATGCTAACCAGGGGAGCACATCCGATCGTGAGGTGGCAGGAAAGCTGTCGAGTTTATAGATGGGGTTGGGCCACCAAAAAAATGGCTCACTACTTGATTTTTCACCTGGTTCACGTCAAAAATGTGGTCATGTGGTGGCAATTTCTTAACATTGCCACCACCGTTATTTTGTGCCTGACTCTACTCCTATAACTCTTTTCAACATGAATCGAATACCGATTCTTATACTCCCGTTACTGTTCATAAGCAACGTAGCTGCCGTTCGGGGCCAGGCTCTTTCTGAAGCAATCCGGCTCAATCAACTAGGTTATTACCCCAATGCAGCCAAAATTGCGGTGGTTGTTGGAACCGTTGAAGGGCCATTTCAACTGATGACATCAGACCTAAAAAAAGTAGTATTTACCGGTACTGTGGGAGCAGCGCGGCAGAACGCCATTTCCGGCAAAACAACCCATAGCGCCGATTTTTCGAATTTCACCAAGCCCGGAACCTACGTTGTCGTCATTCCTGGGCTGGGTCGCTCCTCCCCGTTTGCCGTTCGCCCGAACGTGCATCGAGACGTCGCTATCGGCGCATTGAAGGGCTTTTATTATCAGCGGGCCTCCACTGCTTTACCGGCTCAGTTCGCAGGAAAGTGGGCTCGTCCGGCCGGGCACCCCGACAATCAGGTGCTCATTCACCCTTCGGCAGCGTCGCCAAGTCGCCCGGAAGGAACAGTTATTTCGGCGCCCCGGGGCTGGTATGATGCGGGCGATTACAACAAATACATTGTTAATTCGGGCATTACGATGGGAACCCTCCTGTCGCTGTTTGAAGACTTCCCGGCCTACACAAAATCGCTTTCGGTCAACATCCCTGAAAGCCAGAATAAGCTGCCTGATCTGCTGGACGAAGCGCTGTGGAACCTTCGCTGGATGCTTACCATGCAGGACCCGGCCGATGGGGGCGTCTATCACAAACTGACCAACGCCCGTTTCGACGGAATGATTATGCCAGATGGAGCAGTCAAAGAACGCTACGTTGTTCAGAAAAGCATTACCGCCACACTCGATTTTGCGGCCGTTATGGCACAGGCCAACCGGGTTTATAAACCATACGACCGCGAGCTTCCCGGTCTGGCAGACTCCTGTCTGTCGGCCGCCGTCAAGGCCTGGAAGTGGGCGAAAGCGAACCCGACGCTAGCGTACAATCAAAATGCGATGAACGCCAAATTCGACCCCGACATAGTGACGGGCGGCTACGAAGACCGGGATGCCAGCGATGAATGGATTTGGGCCGCTGCTGAACTCTACGTCACCACCAGCGATGATACGTATTACACGGCAGTCAACCTGTTCCCCGACGGCCGAACGCCAATACCATCGTGGGCAAACGTTCGCACGCTGGCGTACTACACTCTCGCGCGTTCAGCGAAAAATCTTACAGCTATTGGGAAGAAAGACGTATCGCTGGTGAAAAACCACCTTATTTCGATGGCCGATTCGTTGATTCAGGGCGCTGACAAACAGGCGTTTCAGACGGTAATGGGTAAGTCGGCAAAGGATTTTATTTGGGGAAGTAGTGCCGAAGCGGCTAATCAGGGCATGGCACTGCTACAGGCGTACCGGCTAACGGACGCGCCCAATCGTAACCAATATCTGCATTATGCACTGGGCAACCTGGATTACCTGCTGGGTCGAAACGCGGTCGGCTACTCATTTGTGACGGGTTTCGGCCGTAAAACGCCCATGCATCCGCACCACCGCCCCTCCGTTGCCGATGGCATTGAGGAACCCATACCGGGCCTATTGTCGGGTGGCACGAATGCCAATGCCGCCAGGCAGGACAAATGCGCAGGTTACACAACGACCCTGGCCGACGAGGTGTATATCGACGTCGACTGTTCATACGCGTCGAACGAAATCGCCATTAACTGGAATGCGCCACTCGTCTATCTGGCGACGGCTCTGGAAGCGTTGCAGAGTGAACAGAAGCTTCGATAGTCTTCCTCGATTCTTCTAAAAAAGCAGTGGTAAAAACAGATGCGTCCTGCCTTATGCCATTGACGTTGTCATACACTATTTCCTTTACCGAGAACGATGAACCTGAACCGCAGAGATTTCCTTCGGCAACTGGGCTTTGGCGCTGTTGGCCTGACGATTGCCACTACGTTACCAACTACGGGTTGGGCGCTACCAACCAGAACGGCCAAACTTCCCCGGAGCCTGCCCGAAACGCAGGGCGTTGCACCCGGCGGCCTGCTGGATTTTGTCAATACGATTGAGAGCGAGAAACTCAACGTGCACAGTGTCATGGTGCTACGTCATGGGCAGGTGGTTGCCGAAGGCTGGTGGGCACCCTACGCACCGCAACTGAAGCATACCTTGTATTCGTTGAGCAAAAGCTTCACATCATCGGCGATTGGGATAGCCGTCGCAGAAAAGCGATTGACGGTTGAGGATAAGATTGTTTCGTTCTTTCCGAAAGATGTACCGGCAACGATCAGTGAAAATCTGGCGGCTATGCGCGTGAAGGATTTGCTGACCATGTCGACTGGGCACGATAAAGATTCGACGCCTTCGCTTCGCGGTGGGACGGATACAAATTGGGTAAAGTCGTTCCTGAGCCTCCCCGTTGATCACAAACCAGGCACATTTTTCGTATACAACAGCGGTGCTACGTATATGCTCTCGGCCATTGTCCAGAAACTCACGGGCCAGACCGTTCTTGAGTACCTAAAACCGCGTTTGTTTGGCCCGCTGGGCATTGAGGGCGAAGATTGGGAAGTTGATCCAAATGGCATCAATACCGGCGGCTGGGGCCTTCGGCTACGTACCGAAGACATTGCCAAATTCGGCCAGCTCTATTTGCAAAAAGGCATGTGGAATGGCAAACGCCTGATCGCCGAAGACTGGATTGCCGACGCAACCCGCAAAGAAGTACAGTCCAAAGGTGGAAAAGGTGACGAGAGTGTAAACGACTGGATTCAGGGCTACGGCTACCAGTTCTGGCGATGCCGCCACGATGCCTACCGGGGCGATGGTGCCTTCGGGCAGTATTGCATCGTACTTCCCAAGGAAGACGCCGTTATTGCCATTACGTCGGAGTCAGGAAATATGCAGGGGATTCTCGATGCAGTCTGGAACCATATTCTGCCCGCGCTTCAGGGAAAAGGATTACCAGGCGACAAAATCAAACAGGCCGCTCTAACGCAAAAACTGACCACCTTAACGCTGCTGCCAGCCGCTACAAACGTAGCCTCGTCGGTGGCTTCTCAAATAAGCGGCAAGACCTATGCCATTGCCGACAATTCAACACACGTAAAAGACGTAACGCTGACCTTCGGCAAAGATGGCTGCATTTTTAAACTTCAGGACGACCAGGGCGATCACCAGGTTTTATGCGGCATAAATCGTTGGCGGGATAGCACAACAACGTTTTCACTGGCACCGCTTACATTAACCCCAACGGTTGTACCTGGTGGTAATACCCGAAAAGTGGCAGGCAGCGGTAGTTGGCAGGACGCCAACACGTTCGTGATGATCTGGCGATTTATTGAAACGGCTCACTACGATATGGTTACCTGCCGGTTTGGCCAGAATGGCGTACAGGTCGAATTCCAGAGTAGCTTAAGTATTATTAATAAAACAAAAGACAAACGGCCAGTACTGGAAGGGAAAGCAGTGGCCTGATAATATTAAACCCCTAAATCCCCTGAAGGGGACTTTGTCTGAAAGTGAGCAAAGTCCCCTTCAGGGGATTTCTCGATAAAAAAAGGAACCCGAACCCGTGCCACGGTTCAAAACCGTGGCACGGGTTCGGGTTCCTTTTTTTATCGAGAAACTACAACAACTTATCCAGCGTAATCGGCAGGTCCCTCATGCGTTTGCCGGTGGCATGAAAGACGGCGTTGGCAACGGCGGCTGGCATACCAACGATACCAATTTCGCCCAGCCCTTTTATGCCCAGCTTGTTGACAATATCATCGTGCTCTTCTACGAAAATTACGTCAAGTTCGTGGATGTCGGCGTTGACCGATACATGGTATTCGGCCAGATTGTGGTTCATAAAACGCCCGAAATTGTGGTCCAGCACACTTTCTTCATGTAGCGCTTTACTGATTCCCCACACCATCCCCCCCAGAATTTGACTCCGGGCGGTTTTTGGGTTTAAGATCCGACCACCAGCAACGGCGCTTACCGCCCGGGTTACCTTCACCGTGCCCAGCTCTTCATCCACCATCACTTCAACAAAGGCAGCAGCGTGCACGCTACGTGTATAATTCTTCTGTTTTAACACATCCGCAAACGCACCTGATGTTTCGCGCACGGCTTTTCCGCCATTCTGCTCGACAAGGGTCATCAACGAAACCGAAACCGACGGGTCTTTCTTCAGGCGCAGGTGCTTTTCCGCAAATTCGATGTCGTCCCACTTGGCGCTCTTGAAGGGTGAGGCAGGCATTTTCTTCGCCAGTTTGAGCAGCGATTTTCCGACCTCTTCGCAAACCGCCTGTACTGCCGAACCAACCGTGGCCGCTGTCCAGGAACCACCCGAAATAGGCGCTATCGGGAAATCGGTATCCCCCAGCTTAAACATAACGTCCTCAACGGGCATACCGAGCGTATCAGCAGCAATCTGCGTCATGATCGTGTACGTACCGGTACCTATATCGGCGGTGGCACTACTGACCCACAGTTTACCATTAACCAGCAGAGCCGCTTCGGCGCGGGCACCCATCATGTTGGAATCCCAGATACCGGTCGCCATTCCCCAGCCAATCAGGTTGTGGTCTTTCTTCATCGAACGGGGTTCAAATGACCGCTTCGACCAGCCAAATCGCTCGGCACCCTGCCGAAAACACTCCCGAAGTTCTTTACTTGAATACGGTCGTTTTTCGTTATGATCCAGATCGGTATAATTTTTCAGCCGAAATTCCAGTGGGTCCATACCCACTTTGTACGCCAGCTCATCTACCGCTACTTCCAGCGCCGACATACCCGTTACGCCCCCGGGTGCCCGCATATCCAGCGGACTGTATACATCCAGCGGCACCAGCTTATATTCCATCTTCACGTTCTCCGGTGGATACAACATGCCTCCCCAGTTAACGACGACTTCGGTATAATCTTCAAACTGCGAGGTTTCGCCAAACGCATCGTGGTATAGCGCGTTCATCGTACCATCGGGCAGCGCACTGAGGGCTACGTTCTGCACGGTGGCTGGGCGATGGCCGAAGGTAAACATCTGCTGGCGAGTGAGCGTAACACGTACCGATCGTTTGAGTTCGAGGGCCGCCATTGTAGCCATAAACAGTTGATACTGTGGACGTAATCCCGATCCAAATCCCCCGCCCATGTACGGCGACACTACCCGCAAGTTTTTGAAGGGGATGTTGAATACCTGCGAAACGTATAGAATGCTGTTCGTTACGCCCTGCGTTTTATCGTAAATGGTCAGTTTCGGCTTTTTCTTACTATCCGTCTCATACATGACCGTACTGGCAAACAACTCCATCGGATTATGGTGTTCAGCCGCATGCACGTAGCGTCCGTTTACTTTGGCCGAAGTTTCCTGATAAGCTGCCTCAAAGTCACCACGCGGTTTGGGTGGCGGTGGTTTTAATAAGCTGGCAACACCGGACTTGGGTTCACGGGCTTCATGCAGATGCGTTTCCAGTTCAGTTTCATGCGCGGTCTCTTTGTAATCGATTCGAATTAACGAAGCGGCATATCGAGCCACTTCAAAGGTCTCGGCAACAACCAGGGCAATTGGCTGTCCACTGTATTTAATCGTTGCATCCTGCAACGGCCTAAATGGCGAACCCGGTGGCGCATCCTGGTCTTTGTAACTTATGTCGAACCAAGCGAGTTTAGGTCGATTCTCGTGCGTAAATACCTGCAAAACGCCGTCCAGACTGAGGGCGTCGGTGGCGTTGATATTTATTATTTTTCCTTTCGCAATCGCACTCGACACAACGTAGCCATACGTCAGATCAGGTGCGTTAAATTCGGCAGCATACTTGGCCTTGCCAGTCACTTTTTCCTTGCCGTCGACGCGGCTTATGGGTTTTCCAATGGCGGTCATGCGGTTGGTTCGAGTTTAGCGGCCTGTCCTAGTGCCCGTACAATAGCACGTTTAGCCAGTTCAATTTTAAACGTATTGTGTCCGTAGCCCTGCGCTCCTGTCAACAGAGCTTCTGCTGCGGCCTGGAAGTTCTCCTTCGTGGCCGGTTTACCAACCAGCAACGCTTCGGCTTCGGGTTTGCGCCACGGCTTATGTGCTACGCCCCCAAGGGCGATTCGAGCGTCGGTGATTGTGCCATTGTCCAGTTCCAATACAGCCGCTACGGAAACTAAGGCAAAAGCATAGGAGGCCCGGTCTCGAAGTTTCAGGTACATAAAGTTTTCCGAAAATCCTTTGGCAGGCAGGTCGATCGCTGTAATGATTTCGTCGGGTTCAAGCGTATTGTCGATATGGGGCGTATCGCCGGGAAGTTTGTGAAATTCAGCAAACGGAATGCTACGTTCGCCATTTTTGCCCGTTACGCGCACCACCGCTTCGAGTGCCGCCAGTGCCACACACATATCCGACGGATGGGTGGCGATGCAAGTCGGTTCCGCCAACTGTCCATCCCGATCCAGCGTTCTCGTACCCAGAATGGCATGAATCCGATTGAATCCGTTTATCGCTGAGCAGCCCGAACCCGGTTCGCGCTTGTTACAGGGCGTTGCTACGTCATAGAAGTAATAGCAGCGGGTTCGTTGCATCAGGTTGCCGCCGTCGGTCGCCATGTTACGCAGTTGCGGAGAGGCTCCCGCCAAAATGGTTTGCGACAAAAGCGGATACCGCTGAATGATCCGTTCATCATAAGCCGTATCGGCGTTGGTCACCAACGCTCCCAATCGGAGACCACCTTCCATGGTTTCGGAAATGGTAGCCATCGGCAGGCGCGTAATGTCGATCAGTCGCGTCGGGCGCTCTACGTTTTCCTTCATCAAATCGATGAGGTTAGTGCCGCCCGCAATGAACTTGGCAGTCTGGTCGGATGCGCGTTCGTCTACCGCCGTAGCAACGGCATCGGCTCGGGTGTAAGTGAAGCTGTTCATGCGGCTTGTTTGTTCATGACTTCTTCAATTGCGTCCACAATATTCGTGTAGGCACCGCAGCGGCAGATATTCCCGCTCATCAGTTCCTGAATGTCGGCCGTAGTTTTGGCCTTCCCCTCGTTCATCAGACCAACCGCCGAGCAAATCTGTCCGGGGGTACAGTAACCGCACTGAAACGCATCGTGATCGATAAAGGCCTGTTGCAGTGGATGCAACTCATCCGGCGACTGAGCCAGCCCTTCGATCGTGGTTATCTGCTTGCCTTCCTGCATAATAGCCAAGGTCATGCAGGCGTTGATACGCTTACCGTCGAGCAGCACCGTACAGGCGCCACATTGGCCGTGATCACAGCCTTTTTTGGTGCCTGTCAGGTCCATGTACTCACGTAATGCATCGAGAAGACTCGTCCAGGGAGCAAGTTGGAGCTGCCTTTCTTTGCCGTTAACGGTTAGCGTAACCGTTTGTACCGGCGGCAGCGAGGGCGCTCGTTTTTTCAGCGGTGGCGCCGTTGCAGTAAGGGTCATAACGTTGGTAGTTAGTAGAATATCTAGTGCCGAAACCGTTAGTACCTGGAGTTGTTTTAAAAACTACGTAAACGGTAGAATCAATGTAAAAAGTAGCCTATATGCATACGAAATCTGCGAAATGACAAAGTGTGCCTGTCCGTCCCTCAGCGTCAGGTGAACAGGCGTTGCGCCCGGGAAATATCCAGTACCAATTAATAGTAAAGCGGACGGTTCAATCAAAAAAGCGCGTCTATTGCATTATTTCGCCTAAATTCGACTGACGATACTGCCGTACCATGAAAATTTTGATTATTGAAGATGAGGTCAAAACCATTCAGAGTATCAAACAGGGACTTGAAGAGCACCAGTGGGAGGTCGATGTAGCGTACGACGGGACGATGGGTTTTGAATTAGCCACCCGGTCGGCCTATGCCCTTATAATATCCGACATCATCTTGCCTGGCATGAATGGCCTGGTGCTTTGCCGAAAACTGCGGGAGGCCAACGTAGCCACCCCAATTTTGATGCTGACGGCTCTGGGAACGACCGATGACAAAATTGTGGGACTCGACGCCGGAGCGGATGATTACCTGGTTAAACCATTCGAGTTCCGCGAGTTAATGGCGCGCGTCAGGGCGCTGACCCGCCGGAACACGGGCATGGCACAAACGGCCAATCTGCTAAAAATCGCTGATCTGGAATTAGATCCAGATGCCAAAAAAGTGGTGCGGGCCGGTAAGGAAATCGCGCTGACAGCCAAAGAATTTCAACTGCTTGAGTACTTCCTTCGTCATCAGGGGCGGGTAATTTCTAAAGTTGAACTGGCCGAACGACTCTGGGATTTAACGTTCGACACTGGCACCAATATCATTGAAGTCTATATAAATTTCCTACGCAAGAAGATTGACAAGGATTTCGAACCCAAATTGCTCCATACCCAGATCGGCATGGGCTACGTTCTAAAACTTTTGTCGTAATGGTAAATATTCGAACCCGACTCACCTATCAGTTCGTCTTTCTGGTGACGTTGATTCTGCTGTTCTTCTCACTCGGCGTTTATTTTTTCAGCAAACTTTATCTTGAAAAACGGTTTTTCAAGCGACTTCAGGATCGTGCCATCACGACAACCACGCTCCTTTTTGACCTAAAGCAAACGGATAGCACCGTACTGCGGCTCATCGACGCTGACAATAAAGAACCGCTGCTTAACGAGAACATTTCGGTCTACAATGAGACCAATAGAAAGGTACTATTTTCCACAAATCCGGCGAATACCCAATTCCACGAGCAATTTATTCCATTGCTCGATTCGGCGGCTCAGACGTTGTTTCTGCACCAAAATGAGTATCAGGTTGTAGCCATTCGTCTGGCGCGCGGAAACAGCAGAAACTGGGTGATTGTGAGCGGCATTGACAAAACGGGCGAAGAAGCGCTGGACGATCTGAAGAAGATCTTGATGGTCATGATTCTGGCGGCCATTCTTCTGCTTGGTATTTCGGGCTGGCTGTTTGCCAGCCGGGCTCTGGCGCCCATGTCGGGCATTATTCAGCAAGTCAATACCATTTTCCCGGCGAATGTGACAAGGCGCGTTGAACACCCCAATCGCTCGGACGAAATTGGGTTACTGGTTGCTACGTTCAACCAGTTGCTCGACCGCATCGAACAGGCTTTGAACACGCAAAAAATGTTCATCGCGAACGTATCGCATGAGCTGAAAAACCCGCTCACCAAAATTAATTCCCAGATCGACGTAGCGCTTATTCAGAAACGAAATCCCGACGCATATGAACGTACGCTTAAGTCACTACAGGAAGATACCCGCTCGCTCACCCAACTGACCAATACGTTGCTCGAATTGGCCAACACGTCGATACAGGGGAATACGATGCTATTCGAACCGGTCCGCATGGATGAGCTGATCTGGGAAACAAAAACGCAATTACAGGAGTGGCACGAAGACTATGTGATTCAGCTTACCTTTATCGATTTTCCCGACAACGAAGAAGCGCTGATTACGGTAGGGAACCGGCCGTCGCTGAAGGTGTTATTGATGAATCTTATCGATAATGCCTGCAAGTTTTCACCGACAAAAACGGCCAAGGTTACCTTTAAATCCACAGGAGGAACGATAACGATATCCGTTTTCAACGAAGGAACGCAGATACCGGCGACCGATTTACCGTTTATTTTTCAGCCTTTCTTCCGAAGCAACGTAACGAATCAATCCATCAGCGGGCATGGTGTGGGGCTTGCTATCGTCTCCCAGATCGTTCAGATTCACCAGGGTGAGATCACGGTGAATTCTACATCCAGGGGCACTACGTTTACGTTGTCGCTCTCCAACCCCGACCCATTTTAAGGTAAATTTAAGGTCAGCTTAAGCCCTGCTTAAGTTCCATGTCGTTGCTTTGTAGTGGATCTACTCAAACATCACGATGGAGGCAGCGACAACGAGTAGTAAGCAGGGAGCGATTAACATGACGATTGGGGCTTTAGTGGGCATTCTGGCGCTGCTGGCCTATTTATTTATTGGCTCCCGAAACGAAACCCTTGAAATTCAAAAACTCCTGACGTCTAAAGTGGAGCAATTTGCCTCCACCCAGATCAAGCTCGACTCCATTTCAGCAAGACTGGATGAGAAAATCAGTGAAGTGCGTCGGCTTGGCGGTAACGTTGCCGAACTGGAACGTATCAAACGGCAACTGGAGAATGACAAAAAGAAACTGAAGTACGATCTCTCCTTTTCCATTCAGCAATACACCTTAAAAATCAGAGACTACAAAAATTTCCTGACGCTTCATGCGGACGACACCCGGAAGCTAAAGGCTGAGAATGGCTCATTACTCAGCCAGACACGCGCCCTTGAACAGGAAAAGCAAAGCATCCTCAGCGAAAATGAAGGGCTTAAAAACGAAAAGGCGGCCTTAGCCCGAACGGTGGTCAATTATTCGCTTCAAAATGCCGATTTAAAGGATAAAGTAACCCTGGCTTCCACCATGAAAGCCGTAAATGTGGAAGTCAATGCGGTGGCATCCAACGGCAAAGAGCGCCGGGGCGGTTCCTATAAAGCATCACGTATTGACCGGTTAAAAGTAACCTTCATCCTGCCATCTAATCCAGTCGCCTTAACGAATGATAAAGACATTTACCTACGCTTGCTAGACGCAAATGGAGCCGTTGTGAGTGAAAGTGGCATCGGCGGAATCTTGCTAGTTGATGGGAATGAAATCGGCTATAGTCTCCGGCAAACGGTTCCTTTTGAGAACAATGACCAACGGGTCGACATACTTTTTCGGCGGGAAGCTCCTTATAAACCAGGGGCTTATACTGCGGAGTTATATTCTGAAGGCATCAAAATCGGTGATGCTCATTTTCAGGTGAAATGATCCCACTGGTTCGGGATTGATGTAATTAACCAACACTCACTCAGCCTATGAAAACTTTTAATAAATCGGCAGCTATTCTGTTGTCCATTTGCGCGTATGCCCTGAACAGATTACTTGACGTAGCAACCTGGCTGTTCAGCGAATACCGTCAGTTCCCGATTGCCTACACGACACTGAGCTTCCTATTTTTCACGATGGCTTTTTGCTACTATCCGCTGGATGGGCACTGGCTAACGGGTTTTGTGATGATGAGTTTACCGCTGGCGATTCCCTGCGGATTAATAGCCTGCATTTACCTGTTCTTTAAACACCAGAAAGCGGTGGCGATGGCCGGACTGATCTGGGTTTTGTTCTCGTTTGTCGTTGTGAAAAGGTTAGTGGGCCTAAGCCGTTCTGATACAACTAACCTAACTATAAATCAGGCGAAGACGCTGAACGTACTGAGTTTCAATAGCGAAACGTTTCCCGTTGGGCTTAATACTGGATTCAACCCAGCCACGCTACAGGCTGACATTGCCTGTTTTCAGGAATATTCACCCAATCTTCAGATCGAAAGTCAGTACAAGACCAAAATTGCCAAGCTGACCTGCTTTGATCGAGGTCGGGAAATCGGGCTGGCGTTATTTTCTAAATATCCGGTGGTACACCAGTATGGCCGTATCTGGAATCGCCCGAATGGTCCCGATATCAATGGGTTTCTGTGCGCCGATATTGCCTACGGGGCTGATACTATCCGGGTGGTTAATGTGCACCTATGGTCAATGGGCGTACGTACCAATCAGGCGATTGATGCGTTAAAATCGGGCGACATCGACAAATTTTCGTTCGAAGTTTTCGATACATTCTGCAAGCTGAAAGAAGGGTTTGACAACCGAAATGAGCAGTTGAAGGAGGTCGAGTCTTACGTAGTAGGCAGTCGGTTTCCCGTTATTATCTGTGGGGATTTCAACGAACCACCCATTGGTTATTCGTACGGAAAACTTAGTCAGAACTTCCGAAATGCGTTTGAAGAAGCTGGTCAGGGGCTTGGTTTCACACTGAACCGTCACCCTTATTGCGTACGTATAGACCAACAGTTCGTTAGCAGTGACTGGCACATCAAAACGTGCCAGACTTTGTCGGGCATTTCCTTTTCCGACCACTTCCCCGTTTTGGCTCAGTACGTGCTAAAAAAATCGGTACACGCATCAACCGACGCCCTGGCCCTGCATTAGTTCTCAAGGCTCAGTTCTGTAGCATACTTTGCATCGGCCTTTTAACCAGTAATACGTACTGGCTTATTAAAATTAAAACGACTTCGCCCGACCCGCGCAATGGTATATAACCTGAGCGGGTCGGGCGAAGTCGTTTTAACCTGTTGATTTATTCAACTGATCAGCTACACTTGACTACTTCTTTACAGCAGTTCATTCATAGCTTTTACCAGTTGATTGAACTGGGTATAGGCTACCTGTCTTCGGTACGCCAATTTTACATCGTTCAGCAGATGAAAACGCCCGAACGTAGTGGTTACCACTTCCTCTGTTGCTCTTTCGAACCATTTTTTACTACCCAATCCATAAACAACTTACTACAATGAACCGCATTACTACTCCACTACTGGCCGCAATGGCCGCCTTCATGCTCACCCTTTCATCCTGTAAGAAGGAAAACGATACCGTTCGGCCTACATCACCCGACAACAATTTAGCGTTCGTCGGTAAAAACCTACGGATGACCTCGTTTGAAGTTAATCCAGCCATTGATCTCGATGGTGATGGCAAGCTGGACACGGATCTGACCGTTTTCCTGCGTGACTGTGAAAAAGACAACACCCTTGTGTTCGAGAAGAATGGGCAACTATCGGGCAGCAATGGACCACTCGCCTGCTCTGACAATGAACCAGATCCGTCGGTAGCCAAACCCAGTCACTGGACGTATAATGAATCGACGAAAACCATCCACATCGTAAAAGACAACGACGCAACCGACGTTTCGGACTGGAAAGTGCTGGAAGCTTCAGCCAGTGGGCTAAAAGTTGAAGTTTCAGTTACCGAGCCTTCCAAGTCCTACAAGACCATCATGACCTGGAAAGCCATATAGGTATGTATGGAGTAGCTGAGAGGGAAATGTTCTCAGCTACTCCATATGAAATACCTTCGCCAACGGCACGGCCACGGGCGAATTATCGGGATTGGTTTCCATCAGATCGGCCATGTAAGCCCACCATCGCTTCATAACGGGCAGTCCCGGCAATTCGTGCGCCCTGTGGTTGGTAATACGTTTCTGCACCGCAAACAACGTTCCTGTTGAGCGGTCAAGATAAATGGAATAATCGCGAATGCCCGCTTCGACCAAAGCCGCCGACAGCTCTGGCCAAATCTCATCATGACGGCGCTGGTATTCGGCCTCCACACCCGGCTTCAGTTTCATCGTAAAGGCTATTTCTTCCATATGTTTTTGGTTTACGGTTTACGGTATTTGGGAGAACGAAAGATTGCCGTAAACCTACTTCATTTTGTACAACTCCGTTCCAGCCAACAGGAAACAGCCGAGGCCATAATCTTCGAAATCAGGTTTACTGTCGTACGTAACAGGCTGACCATCTTTGGGTTCCTTACCCGTCCCCTGCACATAGCCCAGGAAACCGTTCGGATGTACAGCCTCAGTTGCCATCGCATTCCAGGCTTTGGCAATAATCGGGCGATACGTTTTCCCGTCGAGTAAGCCGTGATTTACGCCCCACGCCATACCGTATATAAATAGCGCGGTTCCGGTTAGTTCTTTTCCGCCGAAATTCGTTGGGTCGTGTAAACTTACGTTCCAGTAACCGTCAGAACGTTGCAGCGGTGGCAAAGCGCGCATCATTTCCAGATACGTTTTTTCGTACTCATCCCGGTGCGGGCCATCTTTCGGCATAATGTCGAGTACACGAACCAAAGCCGCAACGGCCCAGCCATTGCCCCGCGACCAATAACAGTCTTTGCCATTTGGCTCTTTATAGGGCGGCACAAAATCCTTATCCCGCCACCACAAACCGTCTTTGGGATTGTATAGCCCATTCCCGCCGTGTTTCGTCTTCGAGTACATATACATCTGGTACATTTTCTCAAAATAATCAGGGGCTACATCCTTACGATATCTAGATAAAACTCCAAACCGGACAAACACTGGCATCGCCATTTGCAACGCGTCAACCCAACTCCAGTCATCTACTTTGTCACTACGTACCATCGCGTCAATAGATGCCTGAATAGCAGTAATACGTTCGAGTGATTGTATAGCCAAACCATTGTTTTTCTCTTCGATCAGATACAGATCAATGTAGGTTTGACCGCAACATTGGTCATCGGCGTTACGCGTAGTGATTCCACTTCGGAGCCCCCAATTGTGCTTTTCGCCCCACTCGACGGCATATTCGTAGTAGGCTTTCTTTTTGTCAATGGCGTACAGCGCCATCAACCCTTCGTAGTAGACTGCCCGTGTCCAGATATTACTTGGGCGGGTTTTATTGGTCACGATTTCCTTACCAGGATCAGGCCATGTTTTCATAAAATACGCGTTAGCCAGGGTCATTTTAGTGACAATTTCCTTTTTATCAGGAAGTTTTTGTGCCTGCCCAACCGAGACAACGGTTAGCATGACTAGTATAACTCGTCCAACTAACGGCCTGATTATCATTTGCATAGTATATTATTCACCTGAAAGCGACGTTTCATAATCTGGCTTGATAAGTAGTAACTGACACCCATCTTGTTTTAGACAAAGTACATCCCGCTTGCTTTCTCCTGCTAGTATGTACTTCCCTGGTGATTGACTTCATCTCTTTGCTTGGCGGTTAACCTACCAACGTAGCACGGACGCTTTGTGCCGCGCTAGTGTACTTTAGTGTGCGTAGTTACAGGAAAGAGCAGGAAAGTGGTAGAAATCGAACAGGACATATTTGTAAAAAATAACGAAAAAATGGGTGTAATCTGGGGTGTTGTGTTGCATGCGCTGGGAGGATTTGCCTCCGGTAGTTTTTATATACCATATAATAAAGTCCGTGGATGGGCCTGGGAAAGCTACTGGCTCGTCGGCGGTCTGTTCTCCTGGTTGGCCGCTCCCCTTATCATGGGGTCACTTACCGTCTCCGACCTCTTTGGCGTACTACGTCAGGCTTCCACAGACACGCTATGGTGGACGTACTTCTGGGGTGTTATGTGGGGGTTCGGGGGACTTACCTTTGGTTTGGCCATGCGGTATCTGGGCTTATCACTTGGGATGGCCGTCACCCTGGGTTTATGCGCCGTTTTCGGTACGCTGGTTCCACCCATCTGGCAGGGTGAATTTGTAAAGCTTGTCAGCACTACCTCCGGGCGGGTTATCATTCTGGGTCTGGCCGTCTGCGTACTGGGCATTTCTGTTTGCGGTATCGCCGGCATGATGAAAGAACGTTCGCTGTCCGACGCACAGAAGAAAGCCGTTATTACAGAATTCGATCTTAAAAAGGGGTTATTCGTGGCCGTTTTTTCCGGTGTCATGAGCGCCTGCATGTCCTTTGGTCTTACGGCGGGGCAGTCTATTTCTGAATTAGCGGTCACGCATGGAACGGATACGCTATACATGAATAATGCCCCGCTGGTTATTATTCTGCTGGGCGGACTGACAACCAACGCTATTTGGACAATTTACCTGAACATTCGCAACCGAACGTATACGGACTATACCAACCCATCGACCCCCATTGTGCCCAACATCATTTTCTGCGCCTTAGCCGGTTTTACCTGGTATTTCCAGTTCTTTTTTTACGGCATGGGCGACAGCAAAATGGGT
Source organism: Spirosoma jeollabukense (assembly GCF_054777855.1). Taxonomy (NCBI): domain Bacteria; kingdom Pseudomonadati; phylum Bacteroidota; class Cytophagia; order Cytophagales; family Cytophagaceae; genus Spirosoma; species Spirosoma jeollabukense. Next base: position 147,389 of record NZ_BAAHAD010000008.1, on the reverse strand, counting down.
GAATACCGGTTTTCGGGCTGGACACTCCATATGGCCTTCATTATTGCCTTCAGTAGCTTTTGGGGATTGTATCTGCACGAGTGGAGAGGGGCCAATGCACCAACCATGCGTACCATTTCGCTGGGTATTTCGCTGGTTGTACTCTCAACCGTTATCGTCGGCATTGGCAATTATCTAGGGGCATGAGTTAACGTAGCAGTAGTCTATTTTTACCAGCTAAATAAAATGGGAAGATGGCGATTACCATCTTCCCACTTTATTTATCACCGTTCTGTATATAAGTCGACGACCTGGTTTAAAATAATCTCAATACGTTGAATACCAAGCCAACAGCTGGCTTCACCAGCCTACTTTTTATCCGCGCCTGTTTTCTGATATAGCTATATCATCGCGTTCAGCCTAATCACTTCTTCTCTGTCAATTGCAGCGAACTGTCGTTGATTTCAAAGGTTTTTCTATTCAGTAAATTGATCACTTCGGCACCAGCCAGTAACACCGGCCCGTAGCCATGCGCTGCGTATACGTTGATCGGCCGATAGTAATAAAAAGCTGGATCGAAACCCATACCTGTGCCTACGCAGGTTCCTTCAATTTGCCCTTTGTCGGTCACTTTCGTAGAGACAGCATTCCAGCCGAGCAGTACCATGGGCGAGTAGGCTTTAGCATCCAGCCAGCCCCGGTTGATGGCTCGGGCAATGGAAAACACATAAATAGCCGTGGCCGAAGTTTCCAGATACGAATCGTTACGGTCCAGTAACTGATGCCAGAAACCTACCCCTGACTGACAAGCGGCCAGGCCATGCGCGTGGGCACGTAGTAACTCCAGCATAGCCGGACGTCCCGGATGGTTTTCCGGTAGAACATCTAGCAATTCCACGGTAGTCATAATGCCCCAGCCATTGGCCCGCGCCCAGTGAAATTGCGGATGCACCGTCATGCCTTCGACCCAGCCGTGCATGTATAACCCCTTGTCCTTGTTAAACATACGCTTCGAAAACTGTAACACCTGTTTAACGGCCTCGTCGTAATATTTACGGTCATTGGTTAGCTTACCCATCTGCGCCAGGGCGGGAACGCTCATGAACAGATCATCGAGCCAAAGCGTATTGGGCTGCGGGCGGTTGCGGGCCAGCGTACCATCCGACAGGCGATATTCCTTCGTCATGATATACGAAATGAACGCATCGATTTGCGGCCGCATATCGGCTTTGACTTCCCCGGCTCGGCTTGCTTTGATCATGGCCGCACACATTGCCCCCACATCATCGAGTGCGTGAGGAGCCAGCATCTGCCGAAGCGACGTATTTGCTTTCGGGTCAGCATTCACCTGATCGCGAAAGTAGGGACGTAATGAATTCAGAAACGTAAGTCGTTTGTTGGTGTAATCGGCGTAGCGCGGGTCGCCGGTGGCCTCAGTGGCGAGCAACATACCCGCATACGTGACGCCCCATTCGTAGCTGGTCAGTCGAAAATCACCGGGCTTGATAATAGCGTTGGCATTGGATTTTGTCAAGTCCGCTATGGGTTGTTGCGTCTGCTTATCAATCACCTGCATAGGTGTTGTTTCGTCCAGATAGGTATAAACCCGATTAAGAACGTTGACAACATCCTCCTTTTTCGGTTGGCCATAAGGCACCGGATAATCGGGTTGGAGCAAATGCAACGGTGTAGTCGAATCATTGGCCTTAGGCGGTGTATTCTGACCAAACGACGAAACCGTGGCGGTCCCGATCAGTAAGATTGCGACTGACTTGGAGAATTTTATCATGTAATATTATGGCTTAAACAGGTACCGTGCTCAGATTCAATACAGCACAACAAAGCCTGGCGACGTGCCAGGCTACTTATTTTTGCGTTGTAAGGTGGAAACCTGCTTAATTGCAAGCGAGCAGAATCACACTCAGAATTAATTAGTCTTCGCTTAAGTGCAGCGCTTTTACCCCCCGGCACCTGGCGCTAAAACAGCTCTCTGGCAACTTTCATGATATTATCAGCTTTTCCCATCGTGTAAAAATGGAGTACTGGCGCACCGGCCGCCGTTAGTTCGCGCCCTTGCTGAATGCACCATTCTACGCCAACCTGCCGGGCCTGCTGATCGTTCTCACAAGCTTCTACGGCCCGAACCAGATCGTCGGGTATCTGGAGGTGAAAAAGTTTAGGTAAAATCTGTAATTGCTTGCGCGTGCTGAGAGGTTTCAGGCCCGGAATAATGGGAACCGTAATCCCCTCCTGCCGACAGCGGTCGACAAACTCCAGGTACTTTTGGTTATCGAAGAACATCTGCGTAACGATGTAGTCCGCTCCTTTATCTATTTTCTGTTTGAGGTATTTGAAGTCAGAATCGTGATCGACGGCTTCAAAGTGTTTCTCAGGATAGGCGGCTACGCCAATACAGAAGTTACTGGGTGCCAACGCAGTATCTTCTTCGTGCAGATAAATTCCCCGGTTCATATTAGCCACCTGTTCCACTAGTTCGCTGGCGTAGGTGTAGCCATTTTCTTTTGCCTTGAACGTACTGAACGGCTTGGCCGGGTCGCCACGCAGCACCAGTGCGTTGTCGATGCCGAGGTAATGAAGATCGATCAGAAAATCTTCGGTTTCCTCGCGGGTAAATCCTCCGCAGAGTACGTGAGGTACCGCATCCACGCCAAACCGGTGCATAATAGCCGAGCAGATACCAACCGTACCGGGCCGTTTTCGTGTCACAATCTTCTGAATCGTGCCATCGGGCATTGGCCGTTCGATGTATTCTTCGCGGTGATACGTAACGTCAATGAAGGGGGGTTTGAACTCCATCAGCGGCTCGATATTGTCGAGCAGATTCTTCAGATTATCGCCTTTGATAGGCGGAATTACTTCGATCGAAAAAATCGGTTTGCCGTTAGCGGCCTTAATGTGGTCGGTAATTTTTGTCATTCGTCAGATAATCGCTTGCCTACTTCATTACGCCAGATAAGGCGAGGCAAAGTTAACGGGAAAACACCGCCAACCGCACATAGATTCCGTTGGTCGATCCGCTGCTCCAGGGTTGTACATCGAGCCGACGGCCTAAATCGCTCCGGTTCTTCACCTCATGTAGTTTCGGGACGCCCCAGCCCACCAGCGTTCCAAAAGCAGCCCCGGTGATCAGGTCAGTTGGGTAATGTTTACCAGCCTCATACCGTAGCATTGCCGTTGCCGTAGCTAATCCCAGCGATCCAATCCAGACAACCGGTTTTAATCGGGAGTGCGGAAAATAATGTCGGAACACTTCGCTGGTGAACACTGCGGTGGCAAACGAGCTGGCCGCGTGGCCCGAAAAAAACGACTGGCGGGCGTCCCGAGTAAGTTTTTCATCGAGTGGCGCATCTGGATTATAAACAAACGGACGATTACGTTGCGTAATAGCCTTTACCGATCCTTCGATGCCATTTGACAGCAGCATTGTTTCAACATACATAATGGCCACCGTTTTAACATCTTGCCGCATGGGTTTTGTGCCTACTGCCAGGGCCCCTGCCAACGCCACATTACCCAGCAGGGTAACGTCGCTCAGTCGACCAGCCCGCGTTGACCAATGATACGTAGCGTTTCGATCGAAGGCATTAATCTCGGCTCGATTCAGCGTAGCAATTTCGCTTTGCGTCAGCGGATCAACCGTATGGTCAAGTGCCAGCGATACGCCCATAGACGCAGTTCCAATACCCAACCAGGCTAGTTCACGCGCTGTTTTTAATTCATAAGGCGACTGCGCGAAAGAAATAATACATGATGCATGATAAATGATGAATGCAGTGATGATAGTTTGACTCTTCCTGAGGAAAGACTTGGGGGAAATTTCAACGACTGACTTTATCATTTATACTCCATCATTTATAATTCACGCTTACACTACCCGAATAACTTCAGGTTGATCGGCCAGATACACCAGCCGACCTTCGACCTCTGGAAATCCCATGTCCCGGTAGAGACTTGTAAAATAACGTAACGAATCAACCGGATCAATCGTCTGTGTCGATTGAGAAGCCGACACCGCTACCTGAACCGACTCATATTGAATCAACACAACGCTGCCATCCGGATAGTGGACGACCCGATGCGGAGCGCCATGCATTCGTTTGCTGCTCAGGATATTCCGGTCAGTGTCGATACGTAACGTTGGGTCGAATAAGGAAGCCAGAGCCGGATGCGTCACAATAGTTATGAGGCTTTGTTTTAAATCGGCACGTTCCGAACTACGTACCAGCCCCTCACTGACCAGTTGACGGAGTACGTTGTCGATGCTTTCAGGCCCTTTAATTAAGCTTAAAGCCGCACACAATTTGCGATCCCGTTCGCGGGTTCGCTCAAAGGTTGCTACGTCGAACATCCGGTCGGCCTGCCGACGAAGTTGCATGTCCTGTCCCCGATTGCCACTGATGATGTCGTCCAGAAAAATTTCGTCCAGTAGTTCGTCGGTGTTTTTCTTCGAGAACGAGTCGTCGCACAAACTGATCTGGTATGTAAGTTGACCCTCCTGCCACGGACAGCCACAATTTCGGGCAATCTCACTATCCCGCAGAAAGGCATGAAGCCAGTGACTAATCGTATTTTGCTGGCCTTTGCTAAAGTCTTTGGCCTCGCTGATCACGTAGAGCCGATCCGTCGGGCGGGTGAACGCTACATAAAGCAGGTTCATATTTTCCAGAAACGTACGGGTCATTTCATCTTCATACTGAGCCGAAATTGACTCAGGCGCTCCCCGTAGTTTGCTGATTGTGTTCGACGGGGCGGATAGCAACCGGGTTAGTTTACCTGCCCCATTTTCGTGAGCCAGCACATCCGTTCGAATATCGGTCAGATCGAGCCATATAGTACTGTCGCTGATCGGCTCCACTTTCCAGTTGGCAAAGGGAATGATCACCACCGGGAACTCCAGCCCCTTTGCTTTGTGAATCGTTTGAATACTTACCGCATTCCGGGCGTTTCCTTCTACCGAAATCTTCTGCCGAACGCTCTCCCAGTACACTAGAAAATCACTCAGGTGACCACTACGTTTCTGGTTAAACGCCAGCACTTCATCCAGAAACCGAAACAGGAATGGATTGTGTTCAGCCTGATTGAACAGGCCAAATTGAGCCGTCAGTCGCTCGGCCAGTTCATATGGATTCAGTTGGCCCAACGCATGCGGGTCAAGCGGGTAGCCCGCTGCTGTGAGGTACTCATATACACCCAACGGATCGCCGTTGGCTACAGCCCGTAGCTTCTCCGTCAGGGCATCATCCGGAAAGATACCCTGCACGACCCGGTGAAACAGATACAGTAATTCATACCGTAGCAGCAACTGATCGGGTCGCTGAAGCACCTGCATGAGCGTCACGAGCCACTTGACGGGGTCCGAAAATTCCAGCGACAGCGAATCGGCCGACACGAGTGGAATCTGGCGGGCATTCAATTCATTGGCTAAGGCTTTTGCGTGTGCTTTTTTGCGACATAAAATCGCAATATCGCCGTATTGATAGCCATCGGCCAGGGCTTTGTTCAGGTGTGCGATGGTTATATCGAGCATACCCGCCGTCAAATCCTTACCCTCTTCCTCCGCTTTTTCGACAAAGTCGATTTGCACATGCCCCGCCTGTCGGGCGTTGGGTTGCGTTTTCTGATGGAATACCTGCTCGGCGTCGAAAACATCGGCTACTTTCGGGTGCTGACCTTCAAATTTGCGGGCGGTAAACTCGAAGAAATTGTTGTTGAATGTAACGATCGGCTCAGCACTACGCCAGTTAGTATCGAGCAAATCACCCTGCAAATGACCATCGAGCATCCCGATCCGTTCGGACGTCCAGGAGTCAGGATTGTGCGCTATTTTCAGGCTTTCCAGATCCTGCCGGTGGAGCGAAACGATCTGATCTATATCGCCCCCCCGGAAGCGATAAATTGCCTGCTTTCCATCGCCCACAGCCAGGTTGAAATGGTCACCACCCAGCGCGTTTTCGATCAGTGGCAGGAGGTTGGCAAATTGCAGACGAGACGTATCCTGAAATTCGTCGATCAGAATGTGGTTGTATTTGGTGCCAAGTCGCTCATACAGAAACGGCACTGGTTCAGAAGCAACAATATTCAGAATCTTTTTATTGAATTCGGAAATATGGACTCGACCATCCTTACGTAGCAGATCGTCGAATTCTACCCGCATTTGTTTCAGCAGCGCCAGTTTCTGTAAATGAGGCAATAGACAGTCAAAGAGCGTCACCTGTTGGCCGTATTCAGCACGTATCGCTATTATTTTCGTGATACAATCGCCTAACTCGCTGGTCATGCTATCAATCATCGCCTGAACTGGCAAGGGTGTTTTTTTTGTATACCACTCGTTGTTCGTCAGCGCTTTATTGACCCGTATTCCTACCTCTTTCTGGACATTACCATCGGCTATGGCTTTGAAAAACCCTCCTACCCCACTCGCTCCATAGCTGAAATCCGTTTCATCTAAACCAGCATCCGTTATGAGTTTCCAGGCCCGCTGTCCCTGCCCGACAATCTCCGCTTCGACCTGCTGGTTGTGCGCCAGCAACTGCGCCCGAATGGTGCGCAACGCACCCGGCGATAATTCCTGTGCGGCATTAACGGATTCGTAGAACTGATCGGACGTTAAATTTCGACCAAACTCTTTCAGCAACTCAGGCAGTTGATTCCAGCTTTTTCCTTCGGCGGCCGTGTCATTATAATACTCACTTAAAATTGTCGTAATCTCATCCATTTCCTCCGTTCCGGCCTTTTCAATCAAATTGTCGATAGCCAGTTCAAGCACTTCGTCGGTGTCCATCTCCACCTCAAACGAATACGGAAACCCGAGTTCGTCGGTAAAGGCCATAACGATACGTTGTGTGAAGGAGTCAATGGTTGTTACGCTGAAATCGGCGTAGCGGTGCAGGATGGTTTTAAAAACGGCCGACGCTTTCTGGCGTAAATCGGTTTTGGAAACAGCAAACGAATCGGTGCCGGGCGGGGTACCATAAAGCTCGGTTACCAACTCAACCAACAACGGAGATTCCTCCTGTCCGGCAATACCCGCCAGATTTTTCAGAATCCGGTTCTTCATTTCGTTGGCTGCCGCGTTCGTAAACGTCACGGCCAGAATATGCCGGAAATAACTATCGGCCACACCCGGTCGTAGCGCCAGTTTCAGGTACTCTTTGGTGAGTGTGTAGGTTTTCCCCGATCCAGCCGAAGAGCTATAGATTTTAAACATAAGAGTCGTCAGTCGATAGCTGTCAGTCGTCAGCACTTAGGTAAACTAACGACCGACGACTCTTAACTATTGACTAAAAATTATACCTCGCCCCGATTCCCGTACTCAAATTGAGGAAAAATGGAGCAGGGAGAACTTCAAGATAAGCACCCGCTTCCAGAAAAATAGAATAGGGTTTGTTGACCGGAAAATACTCCAGTCCACCCACACCCGACCCGCCCAGCGAAATATTCCCTTTGACGAAATCAATAGGTTGACCCGATAGATAGTCAGGGTAATATTTTCGGTTGTTGATCTGGCCACCGAAGCCGTAGTAAGCGCGCAGACTTTCACTTTTTGTAAGGGCCGTGTGCCATAAAAAGTGCCCCTGTATCGTCAGGCCAACGGTTTTGTAATCGCCGGATCGATAGCTCCGCGTGGTTCCGTAAATACCACCATACGTACCGATATTCAGATCAAAAGCATGGTTATTCCCAAAATACTTGCGAATATTTATGCCCGAGGGTTCCCCGATTCGGGCGCCTATCGACCAGTTATTATACTGAGCCTGAGCCCCATTCGACGTCATTAGCCAGCCAACTAAGGCCAGCGTTACAATTAAAAGTAATTTTCTCATAGGGAACAGCGACAAGCTACGCATTCGATACTAATTCTGGTTTACTGGCCAACTCCCCCGGTCCTACTGGTAGATTGGTTGACACAGGGTCATTTTTCATATGCCTTAGTACGTCTAAAAGGCGTCCATTTTCAGCTTTCGTTCCTACTGAAATCCGCAGGCAACCATCACATAACTTGACCTTCGAACGGTCGCGGACAATGACCTGCTGTTCAATCAGATGCTCAAACACCGCCTTTGCATCGTCAAAACGAACCAGCAGAAAATTGGCATCAGACGGATAAATAACCTGCACTGAAGGCAAAGAACGCAGATTTTCAACCAACGTTTGACGTTCACCCAATAGTTCAGTCACCATTTTATTCTTTTCGGCTTCGTGCATGAGCGCTTCGAGGGCGAGCATCTGCGTTGGGGCTGAAATATTATACGGTGGCTTGATTTTGTTAAGTACCTGAATCAACTCTTCTGACCCGAAGCACATACCGAGCCGTAGGGCAGCCAGGCCCCACGCCTTTGAAAAGGTCTGCAATACGACCAGATTGGGATACTTGTCCAGTTCACTCGTCCATGATGGCGTATCGGCGAAGTCTATATACGCTTCGTCAACAATTACCAACGAATGATCAGCCGCGGCTAGAATTGCCCGAATTGCATCGGCATGAAGCAGATTTCCAGACGGATTATTGGGTGAACATAACCACATGAGTTTAGTATTGGGAGTGATAGCTGCCAATACAGCATCCGTATCTATCTGAAAGTCAGCCGTTAGCGGGACTTTAACAATCGCTACGTCGTTAACAGCTGCCGACACTTCATACATGCCATAGGTTGGTGGCATGATCAAAATATTGTCCTGGCCCGGTATGCAGGTAGCCCGAACGAGCAAGTCAATGGGTTCGTCGGAGCCGTTACCCAGAAAAATTTGCCCGGCCCGAACGCCCTTAATCGGTGCCAGCCGCTGCTTGATAGCCCACTGGTGCGGGTCGGGATACCGATTGTAATCGCCGGAATCGGTAGTCGAGCCAAGCGGATTTTCGTTCGCATCCAGGAACACCCCGACTTTGCCCGTGTACTCATCGCGGGCCGATGAATAAGGCGTTAAGGTCAGAATGTGGGGACGAAGGAGGTTGTTGAGCGTAAACATAAGTCGTAAGCAAATGCCTGTTAGTGTCCAAAAAAGCGTTCATCAAACTGAATCGGTTCGTAGTCTAATACTTTTACCAGTTTAAACGCTTCATGATTCGGATTAAGTAAATAATTGTATTCGGCTTTTACAATTGCAGAAGGAACTCGCAATGAAAGTGATGGCTGTCCGCTAAGCCATTGATCACCAAGTGGTTGTGTCTGGCTGTATAGTTCCCGCCAATTTTCAGACAAGGCCGCCGGGTCGATAGCATCTACGAATAGATTGTCTGGAATGTGCAGGACAACGACGGAATAATCATCAAGAGGCCGATTACGGGATATATGAACCAGAACCTCCAATATAGCCAATGAACGACTTGCTGCCGTATATAACATATAATTACCAACGGTATTCCAACGGCCGCCAGCCAAATAAGCCCCTGTTCCGATTAAATCCTGTTGGTATTGGCGTTTTGATACGCGAAAAACTTCCATCAGGCCAGAACACCAAAAGCAATTCGTATCAATTCGTCCTTGACTGCCTGAATTCCAGTATTTGAGGTCAGTAGATTAATTGGCTTGTCATGCATCGGTAAACTTAGTGTATGCAACCACTCATTAAAGTAATCTTTACCTAGTACATGTTCACCCCACTCGAAAAGAGAGGCCAACGCCACGAGCCGGTCGGCAACAGTCTCACTCAGTTTATCAGTGTCTTTGTAGCGCTGTAGATTACGGGGCGTTACAGGCAATAAGTTAATAATCTCCCGCTCATCAACGCCCAATGAGTCAGCCAATCGCTTAATGGTCTGTTTCGGAAGCCCACTGTTCACTAAATGAGCCAGATCTGCTCCGGTTTGCACACTTTGTGATACAGGAATAAATTGCTGACCACCTAACCGTTGGTATACTTTCGCGGGCGTCATACTAATAGTTGGAATAATTTCCATAAATATACGGACAATTATCGCCAAGCAACTAATATGGTGCGTTTTTACCCTAACTAAGACTTTATGTCTGGGGTTGGCCGCCACTGAAACGATTGCCCGTCTATTGCGCGCATCGTGCACAACACCCCATTCAAATGATCGTATTCATGCTGAATCAGCTCCGATATTGGCCAGTCTGTTACGTTCCAGGTATGCGCTTTCCAGTTTTCATCGCGGTACGTGATAGTCAGGCTACGATGCCGCTGAACACGTACCAGCAGGTTTGGGAAACTCATGCAATCATCCCAAAGCTCGTCGGTTTCGGCGCTGACAGCTATCAGTTCCGGGTTGATGATGACTTGCGGACGATCCACATTCAGGTAAATCAACCGCTTCATGATGCCCAGTTGCGGAGCCGCAATACCCCGGCCAAACTGATAGGTGGCCCTGATTTCTTCCATCACGTTATGCAGATCAGTGACCCACCCCGAAATGAGAGGTAACTCAGCTTCCAGCACGGGCTCGCAGGTTTCGTACAGGCGCGGATCGCCCAGGAGCAAAAGATCAGCAAGGTGTTTCATACCAGAAAGCGCTTCAAGGTTTCGACCAACGTAGTAATCTCATCCTCCGTATTGAAATAATGGGGCGAGATACGCAGAGCAACGGTTTTCATACCTTTCCTGTCAAAATCAAGAATGGCAGCTCCGTGCGGGCTAAGCGACGTATTAATGTGTTCGGTTGTCAAGTGAGCTTTCAGATCGTCGGCCGATTTTCGATCACTGAACAACGTAATGATACTAGCTAACTGGGCGCCCTCATCCAGCAAACGAACGCCAGGCAACTCCATTAACTGATGTCGCAAACTAGCACACAATTCGGCATTACGTTGGGCAATTGCCTCAATACCAATGTTTATCGCATAACGGTTGGCTTGGGCCGCCCCCAACACCAGCGCATACGGAAACTCCCAATCTTCGAACCGTTTGGCTGTTGATTCCAGCCGATAGGTATTCGCCGATTCCCAGGCAGCCCCGTGCAGGTCAATAAACAAGGGAGCCATATGTCTGGATAAAACCTTGTCTGATACATAGAGAAAGCCCATGCCACGCGGTCCCCGCAGAAACTTCCGGCAGGTGGCAGTCAGGAAATCGCACTGAATCTTCGTCACATCAACCGGCAGTTGGCCTACTGACTGGCACGCATCGACCAGATACAGTACATAGTCTTCCTGACAAATCTGACCAATCGCTTCGACCGGTTGCACAAGACCCGAATTGGTGGGAACGTGCGTAACGGCCACTAAACGAGGACGTAGTGATTTGATCTTTTCAGCCATATCGTCCACCGAAACCCCGCCGAGTGGAACGTCGACCGCTCGAACGATCTCTACGCCAAACCGCTGTTGCAACGACAAAAACGCAATCTGATTGGAGACGTAATCATTGATGGTGGTTAGGATAACATCGCCCCGGTTGAACGGAATCGACGACAGTGCACGAGCGTAGGCATCGGTAGCATTGGCCGTTGCGGCAATGTTGTTGGCATTAGTGTTGAGCAGGGCGGCCGTCGAATCGTAAAAATCCTGGATCGCTTCTTTCTGAACGACAGCAGCCTCATAGCCACCCATTTCAGCTTCGAGCTTGATATGTGCCGTAATGGCGTCAATAACTGGCTTTGGCATCAGCGACGCCCCGGCGTTATTAAAATGAACGACGTGCTGAACGCCAGGTGTTTCAGCGCGGAGGGAAATAAAATCAAGCATTCGGGTGGTACCAGGAATCTGACTTAAATGATTTGGGAATCTGTGTCTCGTCCGTAGTATCAATATTGAGCTTTTCTAAGCGTGTAAACCACTCATTGCGTTTAGATCCTGCTAATTTATCACCACACCAAGGACAATAATCTATTAATATTTTAGAAGATCCGCCGTCATAAATTGGCAATCCATATTCGTCAAAAACGGGGTCGTAAGAAATAATGGCGTCTGCATTATCGACGTTTTCAACGCTCAAAAACCAGGTCTCTAAATGATAGCGCATCATCTCGCAATCATGAATGGGGTATTGCGGCCTTTTATTAAGATTTAACTCAATCACGGACTCTTCCACGACTGATAGTCGTCTTATAAGCCGAGCGTTGAATTTAGGCAATAGAGCAAGTAAAAGTTCGACATTCTCCTCCGGCACCTCAATTATCCACTGGCTCATGGCTTTCCCGTTTTTTAACAAGATAACAAAATCAAACCGGATTTGCTTCCGACAGGCTGGCCAGCCGCAAACTCACAGCCCGCTTGTGGGCGTCGAGTGATTCGGCTTCGGCCATGGCTTCGACGACCGGGCCAACGTTCTGTAAACCTTCCGGCGTAATATGCTGGATGGTAATTTTCTTCACAAAACTATCCAGTGATACGCCACTGTAGGCCCGCGCAAATCCATTGGTCGGCAACGTGTGATTCGTTCCGGACGCATAGTCACCTGCTGATTCGGGTGTATAATTTCCCAGGAAAATAGAGCCTGCGTTGATGATCTTCTCAGCGACGGCTTCCGCGTTTTCGATACTCAGAATCAAATGCTCAGCAGCATAGGCGTTCAATAAATCAATCGCATCTGCCTGACTCTCAACCAGAATCATTTTACTGTTCTCTAAGGCTTTTGCGGCCAGTGTCTGGCGGGACAATTTGCCCAGTTGTGTTGTCAGTGTCAGATTAACGCTGCTAATCAGCTTCTTACTGGTGGATACCAGCAACACCTGACTATCGGCTCCGTGTTCGGCCTGTGAGAGCAAGTCCGCAGCAACAAAAGCGGGGATCGCTGAATCGTCGGCATACACCGCTACTTCGCTTGGCCCAGCCGGCATATCAATGGCAACGCCTTCCTTGGCAATCAGCATTTTAGCCGCTGTAACGTATTGATTTCCAGGACCGAATATTTTGTAAACCTGCGGTATTGATTCCGTCCCATACGCCATAGCAGCAATAGCCTGCGCCCCACCTATGCGGAACACCTTCGTGACACCGACGAGTTTGGCGGCAAAATAAATTGCGGGATTGTTACTGGGTGTACAAAGGACAATTTCGCGACAACCGGCCAGTTGCGCCGGGATGCCCAGCATCAGCACGGTGCTGAAAAGTGGAGCCGTTCCGCCCGGAATATACAAGCCAACCTTTTCAATGCCGATGCTTTTACGCCAGCACGTTACGCCCGGCATGGTTTCGATTTTCTCGATTGGTTGCTTTTGCCGCTCGTGAAACAGACGGATGTTATGATACGCCTGCCGAATAGCGTCCTTTAACGTATCACTCAATTGGGCGTCGGCAGCATCGAGTGCCGACGTAGCGACTTCCAATCCACTGGCCGACAGATCGACGTTATCAAATTTCTGGGCCAGCGCAATCAAAGCCGTGTCGCCACCGCTACGTACCTGCTCAAGAATTGGCGCGACGGCCACTTCAATCTGCTGGGTTGATTGCACCGGGCGAGCCAGCAACGCGGGCCATTCGGCGCGGTCGGGAAAAGGGATGATGTTCATGAATGATGAATGATGAATGATGAATGATGAACAACAGCTCGAAGCCAAATCATTCATCATTCATCATTCATCATTTTTTAATAAATCATTTTTTCAATTGGAATGACAAGAATGCCTTCGGCACCAGCGGCCCGGATAGCTTCGATATTCTCCCAGAATTCGTTTTCGTTAAGTACTGAATGTACTGAACTCCAGCCTTCCGTTGCCAATGGCGTTACGGTTGGGCTTTTCATGCCGGGCAGCAGCGACGTGATTTGGTCAAGAGCATGATTTGGTGCATTCAGCACAATGTACTTGTTATTTTTAGCCGCCTGCACCGACTTGATACGGAACAATAGTTTATCAACTAACTCCTGTTTATCAGCATCGAGTTTGGGCCGGGCAATTAGAATAGCTTCGGAACGAAAAATGGTTTCAACTTCCTTTAATCCATTGCTTAGCAACGTACTACCCGAGCTAACGATGTCGCAAACGGCTTCGGCCAATCCGATGCTCGGCGCAATCTCGACCGATCCACTGATCTCGTGAATATTGGCCTGAACACCCTGTCCGGCCAGATAATTACCTAACAGATTGGGATAGGACGTAGCAATATTCTTTCCGTTCAGGCTATGAATACCTACCCAGTCGGTGCCGCGCGGAACGGCGATAGACAGCCGACATTTCGAAAAGCCGAGCTTATGAATGGTTTCGACAGGCCGACCCGTTTCGACCGATACGTTCTCACCAACGATACCCAGATCCGCTACGCCATCTTCAACGTAGCCGGGAATATCGTCATCACGAAGGAACAGAAATTCGGCCGGGAAGTTTGATGAAACAGACTTTAGTTTACCGGTACCGTAGTCGAAACGAATACCACATTCTTTAAAAAGCTGGTATGAATCTTCGCTCAACCGACCAGACTTTTGCAGGGCAATACGTAATACAGAAGACATTAAGAGATGTATGATGTGTGATGTATGACGTAGGCCAAACACCACGTAACTAGTTGATTTTACTGCGAATCATTCAGAAACGAATTTGCTGGACGACCGCTTTTGTAATCAGGGGCAAAAGTACGTGAAAAACGGGACGGTTCGACGCACAGGCTTAGCAGCTGCGATGATGGCGACGATGTCGGAAAGGAGAATGAGTAGCCCGTTGGGAAATCATGGCGCAAAGGTAGGCAGAAAGCAATCGAATCGACATTGTTTCAGCGAATAAAGATGATACTCATCTCCAAATAAACAATTTTAACAGGACTTACAGACCTATAAGGTTTCGAAAACCTTATAGGTCTGCTCTTGGAACTCCGTATCTTTGTATATGCTTTTGGAACAGAAACAACAAACGATAACAACCTCAACCGAGTCTACAGTGGCGGAAACCACGATGGTCCTCCCTGTCATGGAAGCCTTTTACACGCTCCAAGGCGAGGGAGCACATACAGGCCGGGCGGCTTACTTTATCCGGCTTGGTGGCTGCGAAGTGGGCTGCCATTGGTGCGATGTCAAAGAGTCCTGGGATGCCAATATTCACCCGAAAATACCGATTGATGCCATTGTGGACGGAGCCCTGCAACACCCCGGCCGTATGGCAGTCATTACGGGTGGTGAGCCACTTATGCACGACCTGACCGCCCTGACCGCTACGTTACAAATGTCTGGTTTTCAAACCAATATCGAAACATCAGGTGTTTGTCAGGCGGTTACGGGTTCCTGGGACTGGATTTGCTTTTCGCCGAAGAAATTCAAGAAACCGAACCCCGACATTTACCGAAAAGCCGACGAACTTAAAGTAATTATTTATAACCAATCAGACTTTGCCTTCGCTGAGTCATTCGTGCCCGCGTTACGACCCGACTGCAAACTGTTTTTGCAAACAGAATGGAGTCGATCCAATGAAATGCTGCCTCTCATCGTTGATTACGTAAAAAATAATCCGCAATGGCAAATCTCGTTGCAGACACACAAATACCTGGATATTCCGTAAAGGAGCGTAGGGCGTGGGGCGCGGGGCAGAAGGCATGGAGTAAATATTTCGTTACGTTACTCTTAACGCCCCATACTCTTTACTCCCTGCTAGTTACCCTGCTCCTGGCTCCCTGCTCCCTGCTCTTTGCTCAGGATAAAAAAGCGCAGGAACTCTACACCCAGTCGATAAAGCTATTTGGTGAACGAAAAGCAAGTGAGGCCATACCCTACATGGAGCAGGCGGTCAAAAAAGACCCCAACTTTATGGAGGCCCACCTGAAACTCGGCCAGTTGTATGAGTTTACGAAACGATACGATCAGGCGATATCGGCCTACCGCAGTGCTATCCAGCTCAAACCCGACAACCCAACATCCGGTGCAGCCTATCAGGCGCTGAGCAATACGTTACTTCGGCTGGGTCGTTACGGAGATGCGCTGCCCTATCTCGAAAAGTTCCAGTCGTTGTTTGCCCCCCAATCCGCGCAGGCCAAACGTATCGCCCGGCAACTGGAAACGGCCCGCTTTGGTCAGGAAGCAATGCAACACCCGCAGGCGGTAGATCCCAAACCGATGTCGTCGGTATTGCAAACCACACCTTCGCAGTATTTCCCGGTGCTGACCGCCGACGAACAAACACTGGTCTTTACGGCCCTGAAACCCGAAGGCGACGAAGACCTGATGACCGCTACGTTCAATGGGGAAACCTGGTCGCCACCGGTCTCGCTCTCGCCCAATATAAACACGCCTGATAACGAAGGAACGGCCAGCCTCTCCGCCGATGGCCGAACCTTGGTTTTTACGGCTTGTCAGGGACGAAAAGGCTTCGGTAGCTGCGATTTGTACGTGAGCAAAAAAACGGGCAGCGATTGGTCAAGTCCCGAAAATCTCGGCCCTACCATCAACTCGCACTTCTACGAATCGCAACCTGCTCTGTCGGCCGACGGGCGCCGACTCTACTTTATCTCTGACCGGCCGGGTGGCCAGGGTCGCCGTGACATCTGGCAGAGCGATCTTAATGCCGACGGTACCTGGGCTGAACCCGTTAACCTGGGAGTGCCCGTCAACACGCCCGCCAACGAAGCGTCTCCGTTTATTCACCCCAATGGACAAAGCCTGTTTTTTGCGTCGGACGGCCATATTGGTATGGGTGGCTATGACCTGTTTGTGACAAGACCTAACGAGACGGATCATGTTCAATCAACGGATCGGGGCACCGTCTGGTCAGCGCCAACCAATTTAGGGTATCCAATCAATACGGCCGAAGATCAGGCGTCGCTATTCGTGTCGGCCAACGGCACACGGGCCTATTATTCATACGAAGAACAGAAAGACGGTGTATCGCAGAAATCGCGGCTGTATACCTTCGAGTTGCCCGAGTCACTACGTGATCGCGTGCGGCCGGTGAGCTTCCTGAAAGGCGTGGTAGCAGATGCGAAAACCAAAAAGCCACTGGGCGCCACTGTGGAGTTAATTGATCTGAAAACGAATCAGATCGTTTCGCGCGTGCAGACGGACGTGCAGACAGGCCAGTACACCGCCGTACTACCCAGTGGGGGCGAATATGCGCTTTACGTTAGTACGCAGGGGTATTTGTTTAAAAGTCTTTCTTTCGACTTCACCCAGAAAACGAAAGGTGACGGCATGACGCTGAGCGTGCCGCTGGAACCTGTTTCTGCCGGAAACACCGCGAATGAAACCTTGAATAATTTATTTTTCGAAACGGGTCGCTACGATCTGGCTGATAAATCCCGGACGGAACTGGATCGTTTAGCAACTTTTCTGCAGGCAAATCCGAGCGTTAAAATCGAGATTTCGGGTCATACCGATGACAAAGGTGATGCAGCCGCCAACCTGACACTCTCGCAGAAACGAGCGCAGGCTGTTGTAACGTACTTAACCAAAGCGGGGATTCAACCAGAGCGGATTCGGGCCATAGGCTACGGCAAAACCCGCCCGCTGGCGCCCAATACAAGCGATGAAAATCGACAATTGAACCGGCGAATCGAGTGGCGCGTGTTGTAGCATGGGGCGCGGGGCATGGGGCATAGGGTAACGTGCCTAAGCTCTGCACTCTACCCCATGCCCCATGCCCCGCGCCCCATGCCCCTAAATCTTTGCTTCTCTGTGGGATTTTTTTCAATTTTGTGTACGTTGTCCCAATACCCCCGTCGATTCAGGCAACGGGTATTTTCAGTTCTATGACGACCTGGTTCTACTTGCAATGACTTCCGAACACGTTAAGTGCTTAATTATAGGTTCCGGCCCTGCCGGTTATACGGCCGCCATCTACGCATCGCGGGCTAACATGAATCCCGTTTTATATCAGGGCGGACAGCCGGGCGGTCAATTAACGATCACGAATGAGGTCGACAATTTTCCCGGCTATCCAGAGGGTGTTCAGGGTCCGCAGATGATGCAGGATCTGGAAGCGCAGGCCCGTCGCTTTGGCACGGATGTCCGTTACGGCATGGTCACCAACGTTTTTTTCGCTGATCAACCGGGGCACGATAATCCCCACCGTGCCATCGTTGACGACAAACACGAGATTACCGCTGACTCTGTTATTATTTCAACGGGGGCGTCGGCCAAATGGCTGGGTCTGCCCTCCGAAATGCGGCTCAATGGCCGGGGTGTATCAGCCTGTGCCGTTTGCGACGGCTTCTTTTTCCGGGGTCAGGACGTAGTGATTGTGGGTGCGGGCGACACAGCCGCAGAAGAAGCCAGCTATCTGGCGAACCTTTGCCGGAAGGTGTATATGCTTGTTCGCCGGGATGAGATGAGAGCCTCGAAGTTCATGCAGAAACGCGTTCAATCGGCACACAACATTGAAATTTTGTACAATACGTCTACCGAAGAGGTGTTGGGCGACGATGAAGTATCGGGCGTTCGGGTGAAAAACTCGGTAACCGGCGAAGAGCGCATTTTAGACGTAACGGGCTTTTTTGTGGCCATTGGCCACACGCCGAATACGGGTATTTTCTCGGATTTTCTCGAACTGGATGAAAGTGGATATATCCTGACCGAAAAAGGAAGTACCCGAACCAATATACCCGGCGTGTTTGCCTGCGGAGACGCTCAGGATAACATCTATCGTCAGGCTGTCACTGCGGCCGGAACCGGTTGTATGGCCGCTCTCGACGCTGAACGTTATCTGGTCACGCTGGAAATGCAGGCTGAAGAAATTTGATCACTAATTAAAAAAATATAGTTTACGGTTTATGGTTTACGGTTTTCAGTTGGCTGGCGTGTGGATTGCTTTCGCGCCAGCCAACTGAAAACTGTAAACCATAAACCGTAAACTCATCTACGATGAGAAAAACCGCTATGCAGTGGCTGCTGGCCATTGGATGTTTGTGTTTGACCGTAACAGCACAAGCTCAGGAGCGCGGACGATTCAAAAATAACCTGCGCATTACCCCAAAAAATCAGCCTACCCCAAATGCCCCCGTCGTTGATCAGCCTCAAAAAGCGGACGACCAGTTTGAACAGGAAAAAACTCAACTGCGCTATAACAGCCAGTTTGAACCGAAAAAAGAATTAAACCCGGTTGTTAGTGAAGACACCAGCCAGATTGACCAGGGAGAAACCAATGTTGTTGAAGTAATTGATTCTGTGCTGGTTGGGAACGAATGGGTTAAAATCGCCGATTACTACGCTGTCTGGGATTCGCGCACCGTCGATCCATACAACATCAATCCTTTGGAGTTCAACGAAGCCATTGATATAAAGCTGTATGACCCGACTGCCAACCGCTACTGGTCGGCACCGCTAACCGAAGGGAAGATGACCTCGAATTTCGGGTTCCGCTGGGGACGCTGGCATACCGGCACCGACCTCGATCTGGAAACTGGCGACCCTGTATATGCTGCGTTTGATGGTATTGTACGCGTGGTTGGCTGGGATGGGAATGGCTATGGTCGCTATGTTCTGGTTCGGCATTACAATGGCCTCGAAACGCTTTATGGGCATATGTCCAAGCAAACTGTCGAGACCGGTCAGCTTGTCAAGGCTGGAGACCAGCTCGGTTTAGGCGGCAGCACGGGCCGTAGTTCCGGGCCACACCTACATTTTGAGACGCGTTACGAAGGCAATCCATTTAGTCCGCTAAATATTTATACATTTCCGGACAATACCATTAATTCTGATCACTTTCTATTGACAGCTTCCGTTTGGGATTACCTGCGTGGGGGAAGAAGTTTGTCTTCATCGTCCTCTTCAGCAGAAATCGACTTTAAACCGAAAATCAAACGCACCGTGCTGCATCGGGTACGTTCGGGCGAAACGCTTAGCTCTATTGCCGACCGATATGGCATGTCAGTCGCATCGTTGAAACGTAAAAATCACATATCTGGCTCACGGCTGCGGCCAGGGCAGAAGCTGCGCGTGCATTAGGCTTATTCTAAAAAAGAGAACGTACTACGTTCACAAACAGAAACACCCGGAAGTAACAATGCTTCCGGGTGTTTCTGTTTAGGAATTTTCAACCTCTTTCCTATTGCGCTGCGACAGCGTCTTTCACAACTTCTCCCTTGAAAGACAGCGTCTGCGAACCACCTTCGGCATTTGACTCGACTGTAACGGTTTTGCTGAATGCCCCAAGGGCAGCCGCATTAAACGTCGCCTTGATCTTTCCCGATTGACCAGGCAACACAGCCGCTTTTGGCCAGTCGACGCCGGTACACCCGCAGGAACCTTTAGCATTACTGACGAGAAGTGGGACTTCGCCTTTGTTGGAAAAAGTAAACTCTACCGTAACGGGTTTCCCCTGCGGAATACGACCAAAATCGTGGGTTGTCGTTTTCCAATTGAATAGTGCCGTGGGGACAGTCATAGCGATGGAAGCCGTCAACAGCATAAGAGAAGCGAAAAACAGGATACGTTTCATAGACTAACTACGTTTGACAAGGTTTATAGAACCGCTCACCTAAGCGACAGTACAAACCTACTCCACTCCTTCCAGCACCCTTGTTAAGCGCTTCCTAACGTTTGTTAATGAGTTGTTAACGTAGTAGAAATTAGCCAGTACGTCATTCTTTGAGTGAATGAATAATACGTACTTTACTGCCTGAAATGCGGATTGAAACCATTCTCAAGTCTATCATTCACGCAGTAAATTATATGGCCCGCTTACGTCTATTGGTCGTGCTCTCAGTCCTGTCAATCATCGGCATCCTCGCGGTGCAGGCGATTTGGGTGCGTAATGCCTACGCCTTACGCGAGCGGCAATTTCGGCAGTCTGCCTTTATTGCCTTGCAGGATGTGGCCGATGAGGTTGCCCGACTGAATCAGTTTATCATCAATCGCTACGCGGTCACTCAGCTTTCGGCCGACTATTTTATCGTTAATACCGATGCCCCAATTGATCCGGTTACGCTCGAAACCTTCATACAGAAATCGCTTCAGCAGCATCACCTTATTACTGATTTTGAATACGGTATCTACAATTGTGAAACCGATCGTATGATCTACGGGGCTTATGTGAGCACGAGTAGCTCGACCCCGCTGAAGACAGGTATCAAGAGTAAAAACCTGCCGAAATTCCCTCGCTATACGTATTACTTTGGCATTCGGTTTCCGAACCAAACGGGTTTTGTTGCGGGGCAATTGAGTGGCTGGCTATGGTCAACGGTGGCGGTGTTGCTGGTTGTCATTTTCTTTGGGTATACGCTCAGTGTCGTACTGAAGCAACGACGCCTGACAGAGGTGCAGCGTGATTTTATCAATAACATCACCCACGAACTCCAGACACCCGTTTCCACCATTCGCATCGCTGCCGACGTACTGCAATCCGACATGATCATCCAGCAACCCGACCGATTGAAGCAATACGCCCGAGTGTTGGGAGAAGAGAGCCGACGGCTACAAAAACAGATCAACAGCGTACTCCAGCTGGCCCGTTCGGAACGTACTGGATTCGTTCTCGACCTAACAGCCGTCGATTTACACGAAATTATGAGGACCGTTGCGGACCGGTTCGCAGCGTATGTAACCCTTGACTTAACGGCGTCAGACGCCAGCGTTCTAGCCGACGGTTATCACCTGGAAACGGCGCTTACTAACCTGATCGATAACGCCATAAAGTATTGCAACACAACCCCCTGCGTTATTTTGCAAACCCGACTTGACCACGGACAGCTAATCTGGTCAGTTAGCGACAACGGCATTGGTATTGCGCCGGAGCACCAAAAAGCGGTTTTTCGTCAGTTCTTTCGCGTAGCGTCTGGCCATACGCACAATGTCAATGGGTTTGGATTAGGACTCTACTACGTTCAACAGGTAGTTCGGGCGCACGGCTGGCGTCTGACACTTACCAGCAAACCTGGCCAGGGCAGTACGTTTGAAATAAAGAGCGAAAGGGTAAATGAGCGAATGAGCGAAAAGCTGACGCAGAACTATTCACTCATTCGCTCATTTACCCTTTCACAATTCCGCCTGTGATACATGCACATATTCTGTTTGTTGAGGACGACATCAACCTCGGCTTTGTGATTCGCGACACGCTCGAAAATGTGCCGTTCGAGGTGACGCACTGCACGACCGGAACTGATGCGTGGGCTACTTTTCAGGCCGTGCATTTTGATTTGTGTTTGCTCGATGTCATGCTCCCGCAAACGGACGGCTTTACGCTGGCTCGCCAGATACGGGCTATAAACACACAAATTCCGATCCTGTTTTTGAGTGCATTAGCGGATAAAAATGACCGATTACAAGGGTTACGGCTCGGCGCTGACGACTATCTGACCAAGCCGTTCAGCGTTGAAGAGTTAATTCTAAAAATCAATGTTTTTCTGCGTCGGACGGCCTCACATACGGAACCCTTTCTGCACACAAATACGGTTCTTAATCGACAGAATTTAACCCTTTCGGTCAACAACCAAACACAAACACTCACCCAACGCGAAGCCGATGTATTGGCTTACCTGCTCGATCGGCCCAATACACTCGTCCGGCGCGACGAGCTGCTACGTACCGTTTGGGGCGATGATGATTATTTTATGGGTCGCAGCCTCGACGTATTTATTTCCCGACTTCGCAAACGGCTTAGCCAGGACCCGACGCTACGTATTGAAAATGTGCATGGTGTAGGATTCGTTTTACGGCAGTAATCCGTTTAGTTTGCAGGCTGGTTTTATTCATTAATTCTTCTATCCCATGAAATATCGTCTATCTGCCGTTGCGTTAACAGCCTTACTAGTTGCTCATGGCTGTAAAACGGCCAGACTATCCACCCGTCCGGCGACACCACTCACCGCTTCGATATCCGAAGAAGGGTTTCTAAACTGCTTTGCGGCAGGAACAGCCCTCAATGGCCAAACGGTTTGGTGCGAGGCTTCGGCGGTCTTATACGATGGCAGGAACGTAGTGTTTGCCAACGATAAAGATATGCCAGCCGGTCAGAGTCCGGTCTTTAAGAAAACCCTCTCTACGCTGGCCGATTCTACGCAATCCCCAACGTACTTAACGCAACCCATCTTTTCGTCTACCCGCAAGTACGAGGATTTCGCTCAAACGCCTGATCGTCAACTTGTCCTGCTGACGACCGGTTTTGATCGGGTAAAGGCCGGAAGCCACGATTGGGATAGTTATAATACGATTCTATATTGGCGCAGTGGCGACGAACAACACCCGCATGTGCTGGCTCCCGATGATACGAGTCGCACGTCAATGGCCTATCGCCAACGTATTGCGCAGGTACTGGCCAATGCTGAATTCCCCGGTGCCATACCCTATTTCAAGATCGAAGGGTTGGCCGCTACAGACAAGCAACTGCTGTTTGGAATTCGGGAAGAAGGGAAATCGTATGAGAGTTTCACCTACAAGGCAAAAGTCATTAGTGTATCTTACAAGCTTGAAAAAACCGGTAATGTTGAACGCATTCGCCTGAACGACGACTGGAAAATCATTAACGATTTTGACATGGCCAAAGCGGAACCCAGCCTGCCTAAAAACCTGGCCTTGTCCAGTCTGGAATATGATCCGTATCACAATCGATTCTGGATGCTGACATCGCTTGAGAATAATGGACAATTCGACGCCTACCTCTGGGTAATTTCTCCTGGCGATTTGGCCTCGAATAAACCCTTCACGCTTGTCCGAAACGCCCAGGGTCAACCGGTACACACAACTGGCCACAAAGCCGAAGACCTAACTCCTTTAGACGCCAATCGACTCCTGCTTATCTGCGACGATGACCGTGGCCTCACAACAGTTGGCACTAAAACCCGACATCCCAATCAGGCCGCCTATATGATCCTTACTGTATCGAACTAAAAAATTCATACGTTCCGGTGATGAACGTAATAACACCCGTACCGTGGGTTGCACCGGGTATGGGTATGAGTTTGACATTCGTTGCACCCCGTTTCTGCATCGCGTCGTAGGCATTCTGCGAATTCAGAAAGGACACAATCTCGTCGGCGGTTCCATGGTAAAGGCGCGTTGGCACACGAGGTTTCCAATCGTGAATGTCATTGTCCTGTATGGCCGCTAGAAACGTCTTGTCGGTGCCGTCGTTGATGCCCTGTTTGAAACTATCCGTGAACGTCTGATTGAGGCTAACATTAATAGATACGGCATTTCCCTGGGTTGTGATCTGCGAGGCATAAGGCTCCTTAAAATAATAACTCATGGGGTGATTGAGCCCGTAAATGCGGTCATACGTTTGTAATACCCATACGTAGAGCCGGTTAACGTAGTCAACACCTGTCGTTTTTTCATTGATGATTTGCTTCATAAAGCCTGGTTTATCGTAAGCCCCAGCCCCACAACTCGACGCCACCAAGTTGAATTCATTACCGGTTTCTTCCTCAATTTTCTTTTGCAGCGACATCGTTGCGTAACCACCTTCTGAGTATCCGGCCACAAAAAGTCGTTTATCCCAATTCACTTTCTGATCGTTCAGGAAATCGCGGGATGCCCGTATCATATCGAGCGAAGCGGTCGCCAGACCGTTACGTTGTTCGTAGGTATGCGGAAGATTTTTAGAGGCCCCGTAACCGATATAATCCGGTGCAGCAATGATATACCCCTGCGACGCAAATACCGATCCGAAACTATAAGCTTCGCTGCTTGTGCCAAAGTTCGAGGGCGCATCATTCTCACTCGTGATGGTACCATGCTGCATACTCAGCATCGGCACTGCCGTTGTTACCGTTGGAATAAGAAGCGCTCCAGATGCTTTTATGCTTGTTCCGTCAGAATTGGTCGTTGTGTATTCCAGCCGGTACGCTTTTATCGGGTTGCGAATGAAAAGCTGAAGTGCAGCATTGACGCCACTATAGCGACTCCGGAGCTGATCAACTGAGTATTCTCCAATAAGAGAGCTGCTAACCAATATACGACTGGGCGTAGGTGTAACAAGTTCGTCGACGTTGGTTTGCTGGCAACCAGTAGGCGCAACGATTACCAGGCCCCCGATCAGAAGCCATATAAGGATTGTTTTAACTAATAACATGCAGGTGAATAATCAATGTAGCTGATATAATTTTAACGTTCTCCCGACTCTTTTCGTTTATTTCGGGCAAGGAGCCTGTCCAATAATTCATACATATAAATATTTATAAATCAGTACGTTAAACGATAAAAACTAAAAGTACCGTACAAAATTCAGGAAAGATTTTGCCCACGAATGCCCAACTAAGTTTATTGCCGGGTAAGCATTAGCTAACTATTTGGGGAACTGCTTCCACAACAATAGGCACCACACTTCCCGCTTACTCTATCTGATTAATCGTTTTTAGTACTCTTCTCTAGAGCTACACCACCATCTTTTCCATATATAAATAACTGGTAAATAGATACTTACCAAGACGATCGCGTTTTACGGACTATCGAATCGTTAAACTGGTATAGAGTTTGGTTGTCTATAGATAGTACCAAATATTCACAACACTATGAATTATCAGTTGAAATCAGCCGGAACGAAACCATTAGCGATGTTTTTAGTCGCCGGTATTCTATCAGGTAACGTTTTGACGAGTTGCAAATCATCAGCTCAGGCTGTAAACCAGGCATCTAAAGATAAGACGAGCAAGAGTAAACTAAACAAGACCCAGAAGGGAGCTATTGTTGGCGCTTCAGGTGGTGCCGTCATTGGTGCCATGCTCGGTAAGGGAAAAGGTAACACGGCTTTGGGGGCTATACTAGGCGCCACGGTCGGTGGTGCCGGAGGTGCCATTATCGGCCGCCGGATGGATAAGCAGGCCGAAGAAATAAAACGTCAGATGCCAACAGCTCAGGTGGAGCGGGTTGGCGAGGGCATCAAAATTTCTTTAGGCTCTGATATTCTGTTCGACGTGGACTCCTACGCCCTGAAGCCAGAAACCAAAAAACAGTTGACCGAGTTTGCACAGACACTCAACAAGTATGAAGATACCGACATACGGATTGAGGGTCATGCGGATGCTAGCGGACCAGAAGATCACAATTTAAAATTATCAAAACAAAGAGCTATAACAGTTGGTAATTTTCTTGAGACGCAGGGCGTGAAAACATCCCGGGTCGATGAGAAAGGCTATGGGGAAGCGCAACCGGTTGCCGACAATTCAACTGAAGCAGGCCGTCGTAAAAACCGTCGTGTAGATATTGCTGTATTTGCGAATAAAAAAATGCAGCAGGATGCAAAGGATGGTAAACTAGGTGATTAATTTTTCAACAAAGCAAGCACGCAGACAATGGCAACTGTAAAGAAAGGAGATGATGTAACCTGGAACTACGGAAAAGGTAAAGCCGAAGGCAAAGTCTCCGAAGTTCATGAAAACGACATTGAGAAGACCGTTCAGGGAGCCACTGTCAAACGTAAAGGTTCGGCTAAAGAGCCAGCTTTGGTGATCAAACAAGGCAGCAAGAAAATAGTAAAGTCAGCCAGTGAAGTAACAAAAAAGTAGACATGGCAACAAATCTTGACGAAGACCGAAAAAAAGCCATCAGGCAGGATTTTGACAGCGTTGTTAATATGTCGGCTTCACAACTTGAAAAATGGCTGAAGACGGATGAGTCAAAATCTGTTGGACAAGTTAAGGATAGTGATAATGAATCGATAGGCCACAAGTCCGGTCATCGTATCATTGATATTCTTAGCAAGAAGACCAGCGACTTATCAGACAGTGATTATGAACACATGAGCAAAGTTGTCAGCTACGTCAAACGTCACAGTGCGCAACGACCTGATCATGTTGCCGATTCGAATTGGGAATATTCCTTAAAAAATTGGGGGCACAATCCTGAGAGAAAGTAAGTCTGGTCCAGACAATATTTAAGCAACAGTTATCGAGATTGCCCTTTCTGATTTACTCAACTATAAATAGTACCTGTTTTTGTTAACTAACACCTGATCAAATCAAACAACGTTATGGATACGAATGTAAAAGCAACACGAAGTGAAATTCTTGACCAGTTAAGCAGACTGCTAACACGTAGTCATGATGCCGAAAAAGGGTATCAGGAAGCTTCAGAGAACGTAAAAGATAACGAGTTAAAAAGTCTGTTTCTGACGCAATCGCGCCAGCGGTCAGAATTTTCTCAAGAACTAGATCGCGAAATCCGGGCCTTAGGGGGTGATCCTGACACAGGCACTAGCCTTGCTGCTGATTTGCACCGCGCCTGGATAAATATAAAATCTGCTTTCTCTTCGGATGATGACAAAGCCACTGTAGAAGAGTGTCATAGAGGTGATCAGGAAGCCCTTGACGCATACAATTCTGTACTTCAGGAAACTGATCTGGTGGCCAGCACCCGAGAGCTGTTACTTCGCCAAAAACAAAGCATCGAATCGGCTAATTCGACGATGGCTCGTTTGGCATTGGTAGTGTAGTGAATGGTGGGATTGGAAAGCCTGCCTCCGTTGGGGGCAGGCTTTTTTGTGTCGAAATGTGCACGAAAACAATCTTAATTCACCCACGGTTATTAGAAGGAAAGTGTACAAATCACACAAAACCACAGCTACGTGACACGTTATGAGTAAACAAATAAAAACTGATTTATCTTCTGATTCTATCCAGTCAAAGCCGGGCAAACCCTATCCACTTGGCGCTACCTACGATGGCGAAGGTGTAAACTTTACCCTATTTAGTGAAAATGCAACAGCCGTCTATCTATGTCTGTATGACTCGGCTGATCCTACTATTGAAATCGCCTGCATTCCATTGAAGGAACAGACAGATTTGGTGTGGCACATTTATCTGGAAGATCTACACGCCGGGCAACTTTACGGATTTCGGGTCGATGGCCCGTATGATCCTCAGGCTGGTCACTTTTTCAATCCCAATAAGTTACTGTTAGATCCGTATGCCCGCGCTATCAACGCGCCTGTCACTCATAATGATTCGTGGCTTGCTTATGATTATAAAAATCCATCCGACGACCGCTACCTAACAATAAGTAAAGAAGATAGCAGTGCAACGATGCCCAAGTGTGTAGTAGTCGATCCAGCGTTCGATTGGGAAGAGGATGCTTCCCCCGATACGCCGTTGCATCGGTCTGTCATTTACGAAATGCATGTAAAAGGGTTCTCGCACCTCCATCCTACCATGCCTGAAAAAATTCGGGGGACCTATGCAGGTGTCGGTTCGACAGAAAGTGTTGAATACCTAAAAAAACTGGGTATTACAGCTGTTGAACTGTTGCCCGTACATCAATTCACCGATGAGAGCTACTGGGGCTACAACAGCATTGGATTCTTTGCTCCCCAAAACACCTATTCCTCCGCCGGAATGGCTGGTCAGCAGGTGACAGAATTCAAGCAGATGGTTAAAGATCTGCACAAAGCAGGTATTGAAGTGATTCTGGACGTAGTATACAATCATACGGCTGAGGGCAATCAGTTTGGCCCCTCGCTTTCGTTCAAGGGCATCGACAACCGGATTTATTACCATCAGGTTGGCGATCGTCCGGAGTACTACATGGATTATACGGGCACCGGCAATACGTTCAATCTAAGCCATCCACGGGTTTTACAACTGGTAATGGACAGTTTGCGGTATTGGGTGACGGATATGCACGTCGACGGCTTCCGATTTGATCTGGCTTCGGCGCTGATACGTACCGATGAAGAGTTCGGGAGCGTATCGTCGTTTTTAGACACGGTAGCCCAGGACCCTATCCTGGCTCAGGTTAAACTCATTGCCGAACCCTGGGATATTCAGTCGTATAACGTAGGGGGCTTCCCGGTCCGCTGGTCGGAATGGAACGGAAAATACCGGGATACACTCCGATCTTTCTGGAAAGGCGACGATGGAAAAGCAAATGAAACCGCTATCCGAATTATGGGTAGCCCTGATCTCTACGCCAACGATGGTCGTTCTCCAGCCAACAGCATCAATCTGATAACTGCTCACGACGGCTTTACGCTTAATGACTTAGTCAGTTACAACGAGAAGCATAACGAAGCTAATGGTGAAGACAACCGCGATGGCTCCAATGATAACTTAAGCTGGAACTGCGGTGCTGAAGGCCCAACTGATGACCCCCTCATTAACGAGACCCGGGAGCGCCAGAAGCGTAATTTCCTGACGACGATGTTGCTGAGTCAGGGAACACCCATGATTGTTATGGGCGACGAAAATGGTCGAACGCAATACGGCAACAACAATGGATATAACCAGGATAGTGAGATTAGCTGGATGGACTGGCAATGGAGCGAAAAGCAGCAGGCTTTATTCGATTTCACCTGTCAGCTCACCGCCCTTCGTCGGGATATTCCGCTGTTAAGCCGACGGAAATTCTTCGGGAGTGAACAAGTTTCCTTTTTACTGCCTGAAGGGGGCGAAATGACCACCGACGACCTGGAAAATCCGGGTACACACTGCCTGGGTTTATTTATTGACGGAGTTCGCGTAACGGAGCAGACTGAAGACGGTCAGGACATTGGCGATGAGCAATTGATCTGGATTCTGAACGCTTACTGGGAAGATATTTCTTTTTCACTGCCAAAAATTGGCCGTAAAAGTTCATCCTGGGAAATTATTGTAGACACAGCCGCCGGTAAGGTTTACCCCAGCAGTGAATTGATAAAGGGAGGTCATGCGGTAGACGTGCCAGCTCGGTCATCTATGCTACTTCGCCTTAAATAAACTGCGTTTTTTGTCCTGCTGACTTAGCGTATCATACTGGTCAGCAGGACAGAATAGACCTTATCAGGACACCAGGCCTTCACAGCTTACTCGTCGCTAAACGTCCACTTTTTTAGTAAGATGGGCGCATCCTGAATGGCATTATACAGTTCCTTATCATTTTTGAAGACCAGTTGCGACAGTTGAAACGATTCGACATGTACGTCAACCGCTGGCACATCAAATGGCCACGGCTCCAGACCTAACGAGCCATCCGTTCGCTCATGGATATAATAGGGAACTGAATCCGGACCTATACTGACCTCCAGCCGCCGACTTTCGGGAGGAATGCGGTCCATGCACAGAACCAGCGATAACGCATCACACCACTGAAGAAATGCATAGGCATATTCAGCTTCAGGTTTCGACGCTCTAATTTCTTTTCGCCATTTAGTCTGATTGGTACGTTGCTGATCCAGAAATATATCCAGCGCCTTATCGGTGCCTCTTTTTGGCTCATATAGAAAGGATGTGTGCATAGACATAAGCAACGCATTCCACCGACTTTTTTGCAAGCCGATTTGAATCATTTTACGGCATTGTTCTACGGAGTAATCCAGAAGCTGAAAATCTAGTGGAGCCCCGGCAGTAGTCAAATGATTCCGTCCCTCCCAGGCGTCTTGCCCGTCATCATGTTCCGTTAATGCTATCAACGTTTCTACCCAGTGAACGGGTCGTTTGTCCACTCGCCAGTGTAAAGCAAGCTGTACGGCAAGTAATCCATGTGCCTGCTGGTTAATAAGTTGCCAGCCGGTATCTATTTGTGTAACGATCATAGAAAAAGTAAGAAAGTCCAGCATACGAAAGGGAGAAATGGGAAGAAGGTTTATCTACCCTCTCCATCCATTTCTCCCTTTCGTATGCTGGACTTTTCTGTTTTAATTATAAACTTTTACATTCTCCCCCATTTTTGGTGGATTTCCCGTAATAACAGAAGCTGCCTGTTGTATGAGCCTGACCATGGTGCTATCACTCGCATTCCAGTATTCGGCCATATCGATATGCACTTTCAGCAGGATTAAATCCGGATCTTCTTTCCCGTCTGGAAACCACGCTTTTGCCTGAGGATTCCAGAGCTCTTCTACTTTCGCCCGATCGTCTAACTCCTGAGCAGTGCCTGACACCGATACGTAGGTAGCATCGCTTACATCCGCAAACGACAAATTGACGCGGTTCTCGTTGTTATCAATCTGGTCGACTTTGGGCGACGAACGCTTCGTGAAAAACCAAACTGTGCCATTTTCGTCAACCTGAAGAGCAGCCATCGGGCGACTTACCAGATTACCCTGTTCATCAACAGTTGTCATCATCGCGATACGAATATCCTCGATCATATCACGAAGTTTTTCCAACTGTTTATTATCCAATGTTGTGGTTTCCATAATGTTGAGAAATTTTCTGTCAATCAATCGACTATATACTGTAACCCGCAACAAAAAACCGCAGAGAACGCAAAGGTTTAATCAATACATTATCATTAAACAATGCCCGCTTTTCGGACCTATTTGTCTTCTCTACGGTCTGTTGTTGCAAGCACTACGTTTTCGAACTTTTTTTAATTAATGAGTGTGTCCCGTACATCAATTCCGTAGAATAGCGATGCAGGTGTAACAGCTGGATTCCGGGACTCGTGTTCGGTTCGGGGACCCATATCAATGATACCAATGCAGCTACAGATTGTTTGCTGGCATATAGCGTATACTTGTTTACTGCGATCAGAAGTGAACTGACTGACTTCTTCAGCACATTTTTCACACACTTCTATGCAGGCTTTGGCCAACAGATATGCATTTTCAGACCCCCGTACATAGAGCATAGCCAGATTACGACACATGTCAGCGCAATCGAGGTTTAGAAAGATGCTTCGGTAATACGTCTCAATATCGTCTGAAGTAGAGCATTCTGTAGCAAACTCATTGCAAAGTGCGGCACAGCTTGTCAGCGAATCATAAATGTTTTTCTTCCAGATCATGGCAGCAAATGGTTTGTATAATAAGGTCTAATTAGACGTAGCGTTGCACATTTCCAACTGGCCACTGTAGATTGGAGCGTTCGCAGCGAGCCCAGCGACGTGCTTCGTCGACGCTGTGCATGATCACACTGTGTTTATCCAAACTCCCCTGCTCCAGCAGTTGATTGGCAATCTCAATTGCTTTCGCACGAACGCTTGGATTCAGCGATCGCATGGCTGACGGAAAGTGAGTGATAGACCACATAAGGATAGTAGTTGGGTGTTACTTAACTAGTAGCTTATATTGTGCCATTTCTACAAAGAGCTTGTTGATTACATAAAATGCTGTAGCAAGGGCCTATTTTTCAACATGTTATGAAACTTACTAGTTACTTCTCCATAGTATCAGGTGATGATACGTAAAGGCCATTTGTGGAAATTGTGAAGGTAGGTGGGTATATTTTTACACATATACATTCCACAAAAAACCAGTCCCATACATAGATAGGACTGTTTTTCCTGTGGAATCATACGTTTCGCCGGGGTTGCCCGGCAGTACCTGGTGCTTTAGCCCCGTTTTTTTATCTTGGGAAGTATAATCGGAACGTAGTACCCAGCCCTACTTTGCTTTCTACCTCTATTGATCCTTTGTGGCTGTTGATGATATTCTGCGTTGCCGTTAACCCTAAGCCCATCCCGCCCGATTTGCCGGTGAAGAATGGGTCGAATAACCGTTGGCGATCAGCATCTGTGATGCCGCCCCCATTGTCGCTAACTTCAACATATACCCGGTTGTCGTCCGTGCAGTTTGTTTTGACCGCCAGCACTCCTTTTCCTTCTTCCATGGCTTCAACGGCATTGACCAGGATATTTAACAAGGCGGTTTTGACCTGATCCCGGTCAAGCAATGTATAACAGTCTTCGATGGTGAACGTTGTTTCGAGCCGCATACGCTTTAACTTAATACGATCACTGACTAACTGAAGCGTTTCTTTAACGACAATATTGAAATCCTGCTTGTTGCGTTCTAAATCGCGCGGCTTGGAGGAATTGAGCATTTCTGTAATAAGCTGCCCAATACGGTCCACATTACGGCCAATGATGTCCGTAAACATCGTAACATATTCACTATCCGTGTCCAACTCGTCTTTCAACTGCTCCAGCGCCAGACTTAAATTTGTGAGTGGGTTACGTACTTCGTGGGCAATGCTACGTGCAATTTTACCCGTCATTGTCAATTTTTCAGCCAGAATAAGATCTTGTTGCGCCCTCTTTTGGTCGGTGATATCGCGAACAATCCCCTGATACCATTCGGGCTGGCCTACCCTGTCCTCCACCTCCCAAACGGAAATCTGACAAATCCGTTTGCGTCCGTTTCGTTGAATCAGGATTGTTTCAAAATCTTTAATCTGGCCGTGTTCGCGCACGGTAAAACGTAGCTTTCGTAGTTGATTCAGATCAGCAAAAAGACGCGCGGGATTCAGGTTTCTCAGCTCTTCCCGGTTGTAGCCCAACAGCTGCTCAACCGATGAATTGGCATCCTGAAAACGCATATCTTCGGTTGCTACAAAAATTGCGTCGATCGACCGTTCGAAGAGCGTCCGGTATTTGTTCTCTTTACTGGCAACTTCGGCCAGCACACTAGCCTGGCGGAGTGCATAGCGAATGCTGCGGCCGAGGAGCTGGGCATCAATACGTCCTTTTACCAGATAATCGGCAGCGCCAAGTTCAAGAGCCGATTTGTCTACGGTCAAATCATCCTGACCAGTAAGCAGAATCATAGGCGCCCGGCACCCCATCCGAAAAGCCTCCTGAATCAGGTCTATTCCCGTATGATGACCCAGGCGATAATCAACGAGATAGACATCATATTTATCGTTTTCAATCGTTGTCAGCGCCCGGTCATAGCTATCGACCCAATCGAGTTTGATTGAGGCATTTTCCCGTACCGACACCAAAGCTTTCGTGAGTAAATAATCATCTTCATCGTCCTCAATCAGCAGGACGCTGATTGTTTCCTTGTCTTCAGTAACATCAAGTGCTGTTGCAACAGGTATCATAACTATGACTAATTAACCATGAGCCCTACCGGGAAAACATTATCTCGTTCCAGTATTACCGATAACGGCTTAGGGCAATTTAACGGTATCCATCCAATATGTTTTTAATGCACTGACCATTTCAACTAGCCGATTAAAATTAAAGGGCTTTGTTACATATGAATTAACGCCTAGATTATACGTTTTTACCACATCTTCTTCCGCAGAGGACGTAGTCATAACAACCACTGGGAGCCTGCGAAGTTTAGGATCGTCTTTAATTTCTCTTAAAGCCTGGAAACCATTTTTCCGAGGCATGTTCAAGTCCAGGATCAGCAAATCTGGCCACGGCGCATTCTGTTCCGTAAATCGACCTTCACGACGAAGGTAGTCCATTAGCTCTTCGCCATCTTCAACAAACGCTAGCGAGTGTGTATAGCCCGACTGCCGAAGTGCCCGATCCATAAATAGTCGATCATCAGTGTCATCTTCAGCAATCAGGATGGTCATATAAGTAGGGTCATGATGCATGGGCATGCGTTAAGTTACGGTAGCTAATGGCAGGCTTTATGAGATTCACATAAAGCCCGAAGAGCCAATTTCGAACGTCGACTGGGTAATCAGGCCTATTAGGTCAACGTAATAAAATCCAGGTTTACCCTCTTCAAAATTAGTCAAAAACATTATACTACTTTTCTTTTTCAGCTAATTAAATACGCTTTTAACCTATGCTTTCTTTCCATTCCCCATGCCTTTACTTACGCACTTTTTACCAGGTCTTCCTATAAGACCAACACTATTGCATGTATAGTTTAACTCAGCTTGCTAATAAGTTATCTGAAAAATTAGCCGTTGATTAAAGCGCTATTCGTGTGTGAAGTAAAAAGCCTTCGGCTCGTTTCCGAGTACATTTTGTTCAGGTCATTCTGGCAAACCAGTTTCGGGCTGAATTGTTATGACAACAAAAAAAAGTTGATTGGATGATTCTACACATTGGGGAATTTATTACCCAGTTCACCAAAATTCAACACAAATTGACAGGATGTTAAAAAAGCCATAAATAGGTATAATGCAAGTGTATACCTCAAATAGAAGCTGATTTAGCGATTCTGGCACGAAATTAACATATAAACTAATCGAACAGATGCAGTCTAAAATCTGTCATTAACTACATTAATAGTATGAAAAAGTCAGTCAATATCTTACTGCTAGCCGCCGTTCTAACGATCGGGGCATTCACGCTGAATTCTTCTGACGCCGTAGCGCAGGGCCGCACACGTGTTGGTATAAAAGGTGGGCTTAATGCCAGTTCACTGTATTATGATAGCCAGGGTGTGTCCAATAAAAATGAACGTATTGGTTTCCACCTCGGTGTCTTTGCACAAGCGCCTATCGGTGAGTTTTTCGCTATTCAGCCGGAACTGCTTTACATGACAAAGGGCGCGTCGGGCACGTACAATGTGAATGCGATTAATTTCAACGGTAAAAACACCTTTAAGCTCAATTATGCTGAATTACCGGTACTCGCTACGTTCAAATTAGGGCAGTCGGTTGAAATACAGGCAGGTCCCTACGTATCCTATCTGCTTAATTCAAATGTTAATTCAAACAACGATTTTGGTAGCGGTTCAAGCGCTATTAATCGAGACAATTTTAATAAAGTTGATTATGGTATTGCAGGTGGCTTGAATCTGTACTTCGGAAAGGCATTTATTGGGGCTCGCTATGAACAGGGTCTCAAACAGATTGCCAGCAGTGGGGCCGCTAAAACGCTACTTGGCAATGCCAAGAATGGTGTAGGCCTACTATCGGTTGGGTTCAGCCTTAATTAGTGAGTAAAAAATGAATGCGTGAAAGAGCGAAAAACTGCACTAGTTTTTCGCTCTTTCACGCATTCATTTTTTACTTTATAAATGTATATCGTACGCTTTTAGCTTGTTATAAAGCGTTTTACGGTCAATATTTAGTACTTCAGCAGCCTTTGTTTTATTATATCCGGTTTTTTCGAGCACTTTCAAAATAGCCGCTCGCTCGGCATTTTCCGAAACCGACTTAAGGTTCGCTGCTGACTGGCTGAATACAGGGACACCCGGTCGGGCTGGATCGTAGTTAATCTGGACATTGTTCATACCCGTATCTTCGGGGGCCAGATATTGCGGAGTAACAATTTCCTGGGGTAATACGTCTGCTTCAATGTATTCTCCCTGCGTAAGTAATACGGCCCGTTTCACTACGTTCTGTAGCTCGCGCAGATTACCGTGCCAGTAATATTCTTTTAACTTCTCTTTCGCTTCCTCTTCAAACCCCAGAATATCTTTCTCTAACTGCCTGTTGGCAGAATCAAGAAAGTGGTCAGCAAAAATCATGATATCGGCTTTACGTTCCCGTAAGGGCGATAAATGCATTTCAAACTCGGCGATGCGATGGTAGATATCTTCCCTGAACTTACCTTGCCGAACAGATTCCCTAAGGTCTTCGTTGGTAGCCACTATAATTCGTACGTCTACGGGAATGTCCTGATTACTACCAATCCGCCGGATTTTACGTTCCTGCAATACACGTAGCAACTTGATTTGATTATCGTAGGATAAATTTCCGATCTCATCCAGAAAGATGGTGCCTCCATTGG
The DNA here is from genome assembly GCF_054777855.1 of Spirosoma jeollabukense. Classification (NCBI taxonomy): domain Bacteria; kingdom Pseudomonadati; phylum Bacteroidota; class Cytophagia; order Cytophagales; family Cytophagaceae; genus Spirosoma; species Spirosoma jeollabukense. The sequence continues at coordinate 111,302 of NZ_BAAHAD010000008.1, read as the reverse complement.
CATATTCGAAGCTACCCGCCTTATCGGCCATGGCCCCTGTAAAAGACCCTTTAACGTGACCAAACAACTCGCTCCCCGCCAGTTCTTTACCCAGGGCGCCACAATCTATGGCTACGAACGGTTTATCAGCACGTTTGCTTTTAAGGTGAATGGCATTCGCTACAAACTCTTTGCCAGTGCCCGTTTCACCCGTAATAATGACCGACATGTCGGTTGGCGCAATTAGGTCGATATGCTTCTGGAGTTGTTCAGCAAATCGGCTCTTACCAAAAATAAATCGTTTGCCGTCGGGCGTAAGAGAAACCTTAGCGGACGGTGGTTTTACGGAATTTGCTTTACTGCTAACCGTCGTCGTTGTTACCGATGAATCTTTTGTCTGGCTCAGGGATTGGGCGCGTCGTTCAAGAGCCGCTTTTATGGTATAAAGTATTTCGTCGGGATACAGGGGCTTCGTTACGTAGTCATATGCCCCGTGCTTAACAGTCTGCACGGCCATCCGAACGTCGGAATAGCCGGTAATAATAATGACAGCCGTTGTTGGATGCATCACCTTAATTCGGCGTAGCATTTCAAGGCCGTCAATATCAGGAAGTTTAAAATCGCAGATAACCAGTTCAAACGTTTCTTTTCGTAACAAAGTTAACCCGTCATCTCCCCGCTGGACCGACGCTGTTTTATAGCCCTGTTTACTTAGAAACCGTTCTAAGAGCAGGCATATATCATTGTTATCGTCAACAATCAGAATTTTTTCCATGAAGAGGAATAGAGCCTTTTCAGAAAGCCCACTCTCAACTAATAGTGCAGCAATGGATGGCTCTTTCTTTGGCTGTATAAACAAAGTTACTCAAACCTCAATGGTTTGCAAAGCCATCTCAACCGAACGACGTGTAAATGGTTTACCGATAAAATAATCAGCACCCTGTTCGGTAGCCCGTCGACGTTCAGCCTGCCCATCGAAGGCACTAATCATGATTACTTTAGCCTCCGTTTGCCCTTCCTTGATGGATGGAAGCAAATCGAAACCCAATCCATCCGGAAGGTTCAAATCCAGAAAAATAGCGTCAAATTTTTGGGCACTTAAGCATTGCCGACCCTCTTCAATAAAATGAGCGCACGTAGGTTGGTACCCTAAGCGTCGCAATAAACCGGAGAGCAATAAACAAATGTCAGCTTCATCATCTACAATTAATACGCGCTTTGCCAGAGATACTGTATTCATTGTGATAGGTCTGTACTGGTGTCCCGGGCTAACTCCTGTTGTCGTTGTTACCACAGCCAATTTTTTATAATGTGTTATTCATACATCATACTATAAATTTAGTGCCGAAAATAGCTGGCTTGCCTGAAATCCATAGCATAACCATCACTAACGTGCAATAGGTTAACCATTTGCGTTTTAACATTGATTAATTAAGTGCAGATCGCTAATAACAAATATGTTAGTAATAGCATAGAGATTGCGCTATTTTTCTACGCTTATTCTACACCTGTAGAATTTCATCCACAATTCCGTTTGCCAGATAGATTTTTATCAGCGGTGCAGAACTCAGTCTCTAAGCTCTTTAAAGGCTCATTTACAAGCCTATAAGCCTAAAGATGGGTGGACGTGGATTGTATTAACATAATTGGCACAACTTTTTCTGATTAGATTATCGATTGCGAGATAATAACTTCTGATTTACTCACGAAACATCATGGGAAACCTTCTTTACACGATTGCTGTGATACTGATTATTATATGGCTCCTGGGCTTTTTAGGGGTTTTAGGAACCGGAATTGGTAGCAGTAGTCTGATTCATGTTCTGTTGGTTCTTGCGGTCATCGCAATCATCCTACGTTTGATACAGGGACGCGGGGTTTGAGGAAGGCTTTAAAAATAAGACAGTACGCGGCATATTCGTAATGTCGCATAACAATACAAGAATATCCCTAACGAACTAGTTGGTTTAGGTGCGGAAAATTCCGCAAAACGCATTTTAGGTTAAGTACAAGTTACGGTGGGTACGGAATCCCTGCGCCAAGTTGAGCGCGGGGATTTTTATTGTTGGTCTATCCACTTGGCGAATAATGAAAATAGGTAGAATTGAGTATCGACTATTATCTGTTTTCACTATAAAAAATCCTGGTACAGGAAACTTCTTAAAAAGCTATCCGGGGAGAATTGCGTAAAACGTGGACGTCCTTGTAGAGAAAACTCCTCAACATTGTTTTAGGGGAGGAACCCAGGAAGGACTACCAATTAACTCAAAAACAACCACTTATCTTTTTTTTTTATTCGTGGTACAGAATTTTCTATATAGTTGTCATTGTTTGTACATAGTCATTCACAAAAATTAAACATCATGAAATCACTACCAGGTATATTAGTAGGACTAGCCGTTGGCGCAGTTGTAGGTATTCTTCTTGCTCCCGAAAGCGGTAATAAGACACGGAAACGGATCTCGTCTGAATCGGACTCTTTCTTTAAAGATCTTCAGGATCAACTTCAGTCGGGGCTGGACAGCATCAAGAGCCAATACAACGACTATGTTGACACAGCTTCTGGGAAAACCCAGGAACTAGTTGGACAGGCAAAACGTAAGATAAAGCAATAAGCCTACTTACCTTAAAGTAGTTGACACTCACCTAAAAATACATAAACCAATGAGAAGCACACGAGATTTTCTAACCGGTATCATCACAGGCGTTGTTATTGGCATTCTAACGGCCCCACGTAGTGGCAAGGAAACACGCGATAAACTGACCGAAGAAGCTAACAAGCGCACCGGTGACCTGAAGGACCAATGGGAAAAAGGAGTTTCTCAGGTTAAAGAAGGCCTTGACCAGGCTAAAAGTCAGGTCAATCAGTATACTGACAAAGCCAAAGAGCAGTTTAACCAATATAAAAGCCAGGCTGAGGCATCTTTCGACAAAAATAAGGATGAGGCCAAAGAAGCCTATAACAATAAGGTTGACGAGTTAGCCGACGATGCCAAAGCTGGTGTCGACAATGCTCAATCGTCAGTCAAAGCATAAGTACGATTACCCGATTTACTCAACGTCTCTGAAAAGTAACCCCCGCCGAATCTATGGATTCAGCGGGGGTTACGTCTTTTAGTGGGTTTAACTACCTTTTAATTCTGGTTTAAGAAGCCTTTAATTAGCTATGCGGACTTTTGTACACCCAATAAGCTATCGTTTTAACCATGTGCTAATAACGTTATACAGATAAGCCAGGGTACTAAGACCCAATGAAAAAATATCCTATTATCACATCCTCACCCCGACTCCGAAATCGACTGGAGCTTATGCCTAACAAGCAATTGACCAAGGTACAGAATCATTCGTTTGGCTTGCTGATACACGTAGCAAAAGATTCAGTTAGCCAGATGTTAAGACACCGGGCAATTGCCGCTATAGCTAGCCTCTTGTTGGCAGTTGGGATAAATGGTTGCGGTAGCTCGGCCAAAACCGATGAAACTCCACCTGCCAAATCAAAGCAGGACACCAAATTGCTCGCAACCGCAACCTTCGATACGGCCAGGTTAGAAAACGCTAAAAATGAATTAAATCTGACTGGTAAAATTACATTCAACCAGGATCAGGTGGTCAAGGTATTTCCGTTAGTAGGTGGCCACATTGAGACGCTTAAAGCCGATTTAGGCGATTACGTCAAAAAAGGGCAAATCCTGGCGGTGATACGGTCGGGTGATCTGGCTGATTTGGAGCAGCAGGCCGTTGCCGCCCGAGGTCAATTGGCGGTAGCGCAGAAAAATCAACAGGTAACAGAAGACATGACCAAAGCGGGTTTAAGTTCGCAACGTGATCTGGTAGCTAGTCAGGAACAGTTGCAGGCAGCCAAAGGCGAAGTAAATCGGGTAACCGAGCGACGCCAGATCGTTGGTGGATTGGGGTCGGTTTATTTAGTAAAAGCCCCGATGAGTGGGTTTGTCGTTGAAAAGACAGCGTCTCAGGGTATGGAACTTCGCTCCGATGACCCGGAAAACTTGTTCACCGTTTCTAACCTCGATCATGTCTGGGTAATGGCAAATGTATATGAATCAGACTTAGCCAATGTACACGAAGGCGATCAGGCTACGATTACAACCATCTCATATCCGGATAAAATTTTTCGGGGTAAGATCGACAAAATCTTCAACGTACTGGACGCTGATAGCAAAACCCTGAAAGTGCGTGTTACACTCGATAACGCTGACTACCGATTAAAACCCGAAATGTTTGCTAATGTGAGTGTTAGTTACGCTGGCCACGACCAACGTATTGCCATTCCTGCCGGGGCCGTTGTTTTCGACAAAAACCGAAATTTTGTGGTGATGGTCAATAAAGAAAACCAGCCAATTGTGCGCGAGGTAGACATCTATAAAACCATCGGCCAGAAGACGTATCTGACAGGTGGCCTGGCCCCTGGCGATCGCGTTGTAACAACTAACCAATTGCTGATTTATAATGCATTAGGCAACTAGCCAATACAAGTCTGACAGCTAAAAAAGGCTCCCGAATGTGCACATTCGGGAGCCTTTTTTACTGATCATTCTGCCGTCGTTGGATCGATGATTGCAGATACTTCACTGACAGAATTGGCCGGAAAGCCACCTTGTCTGGCATGCTCACGAACCATTTCTTCATTGGGCGCAATGTAAACACAATAGATTTTGTCGCCTGTCACATAGCTTTGCAACCACTGGATTTGCGGTCCCATGTTCGTTAATACGCCACAGGAGGTTTGCGATATACCTTTCAATTCCTCCGCTGTTAATTTTCCTGCACCAGGAATTTCCCGTTCAATTACGTATTTGGGCATGATTAGTTGGGTTTAGTAGTGAATACTAGTTTGGTTGTCAACGTCTCTGGTTTACTCGCTCTGGCTATCCAGCCAATTTTAGCACAAAACTTAATGAAAAAAAGCCAGCCTTGTTAAAAGACTGACTTTCAGGCAAAAAGCTTTATTTAACGGTAAAACGAGCTTACTTTTTCGTCACCCGAATTGAAATCCGGCGATTTTGCGCACGCCCTTCTTCCGTATCGTTTGAGGCAACCGGGTGCTCCTGGCCATACCCTTCGGCCTCCAGGCGATCTTTATCGATACCCATCTTCTCCAGTTCGACACGTACTGAATTGGCGCGATCCTGCGAGAGTTTCAGGTTACTGGCGACATTGCCCGTGTTATCGGTATAGCCCCCGAGCTTGACGTTCACGTTTGGGTACGCTTTCAGAATTTCACTGATGTTTTTCAACTGCTCCTGCGATTGAGGCTCCAATGTGGCACTACCCGTCTGGAACAAAAGCCGGTCGAAATCGAACCAGGTATCTTTATTAACCGCTTTGCCACTTTTAATAAAAGCCAGCAGCTTATTTTCGATACCGAACTCAGGAATATTCAGTTCAATGCCACTCGTCAATTTCTGAATACTGAACTCACCCAGTTTGGCGTTGGGCGTACTAACTTTATCATTGTCGGCGGCAGTCGATTCTTCCAGCGGAACTTCCGTTCCAGCGGCTTCTTTACCCTCCATATTATAGCCCCGTGTTTCAGACGATTGTACGGCAATGTATGGAGCAATAACCAGCGAGACAATGGACATTAGTTTGATCAGAATATTCATCGACGGACCAGACGTGTCTTTAAAAGGGTCCCCTACCGTATCGCCCGTAACCGACGCTTTGTGTGGCTCCGATTTTTTGTAATACATCTCGCCATTGATCAGGACGCCTTTTTCGAACGACTTTTTAGCGTTATCCCACGCGCCACCGGCGTTATTCATGAAGATACCCATCAGTACGCCCGACACGGTAACACCCGCCAGCAGACCACCCAGTACTTCAGGCCCAAAAATGAACCCAACAATAACAGGCACGGTCAGCGCAATAGCGCCCGGTAACACCATCTCACGAATAGATGCCTGGGTCGAAATGGCTACGCACTTCTCGTATTCAGGCTTACCGGTTCCTTCCATAATACCCGGAATTTCGCGAAATTGGCGACGTACTTCTTCTACCATGGCCATAGCGGCCCGGCCCACTGCAGCAATGGCCAGCGACGAGAAAATGAACGGAATCATGGCACCGACGAAGAGCCCCGCCAATACGTCCGCTTTGTAGATGTCAATGGCCGAGATACCCGAAATGCCGACGAATGCCGCAAACAAGGCCAACGCTGTCAGCGCGGCTGAGGCAATAGCAAACCCTTTACCCGTTGCAGCGGTGGTATTTCCAACGGCATCGAGAATATCGGTACGGCCACGCACCTCTTCGGGCAGGTAGCTCATTTCGGCGATACCACCGGCATTATCGGCGATGGGACCGAAAGCGTCAATAGCCAATTGCATGGCTGTAGTAGCCATCATACCAGCGGCTGAGATCGCCACACCGTACAAACCCGCAAAGTGATAGGACGTATAGATACCAGCGGCTAGCACCAGAATTGGCAATACCGTTGACTCCATACCCACCGCTAAACCACCAATAATATTCGTTGCCGCGCCCGTTGCCGACTGCCGGATAATCGACATGACCGGACGACGGCCCATCGCTGTGTAATATTCAGTGATCGTAGACATCAGGGCACCCACAACCAGACCCGTCACAATAGCATAAAACACATCCATGCGACCAAACTCAACCCCGCGAATTTCCATCGTAATATCGGGTAGATAAGCTCTGACCAGAAAGTATGACGCCACTAATGTAATGCCAATAGATGCCCAGTTACCCAGGTTCAAGGCTGCCTGAACGCTGCTGCTATCGTTTTTAATACGTACAAAATACGTAGCGATGATCGAGAAAATCAGGCCCAATCCGGCAATCATCATCGGCAGCACAATGGGTGCGTGACCGAAGATGTTCATATCCGCAGGAATTCGAATTTCGCGGCCGAGTACCATCGTTGCCAGAATCGTAGCCACGTAGGAACCAAATAAATCAGCACCCATACCCGCTACGTCTCCTACGTTATCGCCCACGTTATCGGCAATGGTAGCCGGGTTGCGTGGATCATCTTCGGGAATACCAGCTTCAACTTTACCGACAAGGTCAGCGCCAACGTCGGCCGCTTTAGTATAAATTCCACCACCGACGCGGGCGAACAGGGCAATCGATTCAGCACCAAGCGAAAAACCCGCCAGCACTTCAAGGGCCTTCTCCATGGGAACACCATTGACATCGCCCGAAGCGCCGACATATAAGTGATAGAGAACGATAAATAAACTGCCAAGGCCTAGCACGGCAATGCCAGCCACCCCGATGCCCATGACCGAACCACCCGTAAATGATACGTCTAATGCACGAGCGAGGCTGGTGCGGGCAGCATGGGCTGTACGGACGTTCGCTTTTGTGGCGATGTTCATGCCGATGTAGCCCGCCAGCGCCGACAAAAACGCGCCCAGAATAAACGAAAGGCCAATAACCGGGCTGGAGTTTTCGACTAAAGAACCAGAGTAACCTAGCAGAACGGCCACGATAATACCAAAATACGTCAGCACGCGCCACTCTGCTTTTAAGAAGGCAATTGCCCCATCAGCAATATATCCGGCAATTTCCTGCATCCGGGCGTCGCCAGCTTCCTGCCGGGATACCCAAAGAAATTTCGTAAACATTACCACCAGGCCAATAATACCCAACACGGGAACTAAATAGACACTATAATTCATGCGATTAGTTAATAGGTTATAAAATGGGTTTAGAAAAAAGGTTTGCTCACAAATATAGAATTTGACCTTGCATAACCCAACGTACAAAGCTACACCGGTAGACTTTTTTTAAGGATAAGTACGTTTTTTTTAGGAAATTTCCGCTTGTACGGTCCCAAATCAGCTCTTTACTTGGATGTCTTGGCTCAGCTATGTAGGTTGACTAGGCAAACGTCCGCTTTTGCTGCATCACCCTTCATCAACCTGTTGTCTTCTTTGCTTCTATGAAAACCGTACACGTACCCGTCTGGCTGAGCGCATTCGTGCCCTTTCTCGTCTTCGTTTGCCTTTTTACGAACCAATTAAGCGCGGCTGGCATCGACTCCATACGGGTAAACGTAACGCAGGGCACCAACATGGCTGCCGACCTTTCGCCCGATAAATCGCACATTGCCATCGATTTACAGGGTACTATCTGGGTCATACCTGCCAGCGGTGGCACAGCCCGCCCAATAACCGATAATTTAGGCGATTGTCGCCAGCCAAGCTGGTCGCCCGATGGTCAGCAGATTGCTTTTCACGCTTTCTGGGATGGTCGGTATCATCTCTGGACGGTCTCTAAAAACGGGGGTAAGCCAAAACAGCTGACGACCGGTATTTACGACGACCGCGAACCACACTGGTCGCCCGATGGCAAACGGATCGTTTTTTCGTCGGACCGCAGCGGCAACTACGACATCTGGCAACTCACCCTGGCCGATGGTAAACTTACCCAACTCACCAGCAACTCCGCGAATGAGTTCAATCCCGCCTTTTCGCCCGATGGCACGCAGGTGGCGTTTGCGTCTGACCGGACCGATGCCCCTGGGATTTATGTGTTAACGCCCGGCAGTCCCGAAAAAATTGTTTCGCCGACGAACGCCAAACTCGCCGGACCAAGTTGGCAACCAACGGGTTCGCATGTATTCTATAATGCCCTGACCAATACGCAAAGTGGATTGGCCATGGTATCGGTGGCGGACACTAAAATGCAGATGCTGACCGACGTAGCGGAAGATGTGTTCCCGTTTCGGGCAAGCTGGTTCTCGGCGAACGAATACCTATATACGGCAGATGGTTTACTAAAACGTCGCAAACTCGGCAGCTCAACAGCCCAGACAATTCCGTTTCAGGCCATTATTTCCCTGCCCAGAAATACCTATAAACGCAAAACGTACGATTTCGATGCGCAAGCCCCGCAAAAAGTGCTGGGTATAAAAGGAGCTACCATCGCGCCCGACGGCAAACAGATTGCCTTTGCCGCACTGGGCGATTTATGGATTTTGGCCAAAGGATCGAAAACCCCTCAGCGATTGACCCAAGGGCCGACGATGGAACTTGAGCCGAACTGGTCGCCCGATGGTACAAAACTCACCTACGTTTCTGATCGCAATGGCAATATGGATGTGTGGATACGAGACCTGAAGACGGGAGAAGACAAACTCCTGTCGGATATGGCGGATGATCTGCATTATCCAAGCTGGTCGCCCGACGGAAGCAAGGTTGCCTTTTACCAGAGTGACCCCCGCAATGCCTGGGGACGTAGCACACTCTACACCGCCGATGTGACGTATACCGCTGACGTCACAGCACCCAAAACGCAGAAATTGCATGAATCCGTTTTTGTACCGAGCCAGGCGACTTGGTCGGCGGATGGAAAAACCATTGCCATATCAGCACTCCACCCCTATTCTTCGCGCTACCGCGAGGGCGTGAGTGAAGTGTTGCTGCTCTCGCTCGATGGCAAGAACGACCGCTACGTATCACCTGCCCCCGCTCACAGTCTCGCTACGCGCGGGCAGAACGGCCCCGTATGGTCGCCCGACGGCACAAAAATGGCTTATGTACTCGACGGTCTGCTCTATGTGACGGACGTACAGGCTGATGGTACGATCACGGGTAAACCCCGTCAATTAACGTCTGAACAATCCGATACACCCAGTTGGACCGGCGACTCTAAAAGTCTGCTGTTTCTGGCCACAGAAACGCTGAAGCAGGTTTATCTGGCTGATGGCCGTATCGAATCGCACCCAATGGAGTTAACGTGGCAAAACAGCCAGCCCACGGCTCAACTGGTCATTCATGCCGGGAGATTGTTCGATGGAACAACCAATACGTACCGGCAGAATGTCGACATCCTCATTGATGGCAACCGGATTCGGAGTATCGTTCCGCATCAGGCTGGTCGGTCCGGCACGTTGATCGACGCATCGAACAAGACAGTAATGCCGGGTCTGTTTGAGATGCATACCCACCAGCACTCGATGGTTGGGGAGAAAATCGGTCGGTTGTGGCTATCATTTGGCATTACGTCGGTGCGTGAACCCGGTGCCGATCCCTACGATGCACTCGAACGAAAAGAAGCCTGGGCAAGCGGCACCCGCCCCGGCCCGCGCCAGTTTTTTACCGGTGGCCTAACTGATGGTACCCGAATTTATTACGGAGCTGCTACCAGCATCAACTCCGACGAACAGCTCGACCGCGAACTCAACCGCTCCGTCCGACTGGGCTACGACCTGATTAAAACGTATGTCCGAATGCCCGACGCCATGCAGCAACGGATCACTACGTTCGCCCACGCACACGGGATGCCAGTGTCATCGCATGAGATTTTTCCGGCTATGCGCTACGATGTGGACGCCGTGGAGCACATCGGCGGCACGAGTCGGCGTGGGTATTCGCCCAAGATTACGGCCATGAACCGAAGCTATCAGGATGTGATTCAACTGCTGGCAAAGTCAGGTATGAACATCACGCCGACGGCTTCGTTGCAGGGTGGCTTTTCGGTATTGGGCACCAGAGACCCCAAACTTTACGAAAATCGTCAATACAAGGCGTTTTATTCCGAAGACTACAGCAATGCCCTTCAGGCCAGTTCGGCTCAGTATGCGAAACTGAGTCCTGGTTATTTAAGCAATTTTGGAAACTTACAGAAAGGGGTTAAGGCCCTGGTCGATGCCGGAGCACACGTAACGACCGGCACCGACAGCCCGTTTGTCCCCTATGGCTTGAGCTTGCATACCGAATTGCAGGTATTTGTTGATGCGGGACTAACACCGTATCAGGCACTACGTTCGGCAACGCTCTGGGCCGCCGAAACCGTAGGCGTAAGTAAAGATTTAGGGTCGATAGAACCGGGCAAACTGGCTGATCTGGTCATTGTTAACGGCGATCCGCTCACGAATATCAAGGATGCGCTGAACGTTGAGCAGGTGATCAAGAATGGCGTTGTCTTCCCTATCGACCAATTGCTGACACGGCCATGATACTAAATCTATAAGGTCTTGTGGGTTTAATTCGTTGAAATAGTACGTCTCAGCTTTTCGAAGGAAACCAAGAAGCGCATAGGTACTATGCAGTTACGCGACGCCATAGCTCTGATCCGGCACGATGGACATTACCCGGCCACACCGTCAACCTGGGCGGACCTGGGTTGCGGAACGGGCTTGTTTACCCGTGCACTGGCCAGCTTACTCCAGCCGGGCAGTTTAATGTATGCCATTGATACGAATAAGGCCTCTCTGGCCAACATCACCGATTATAAAGACGTAGCGATTAAAACCGTTTGCCAGGATTTTGTTCGGGACGAGTGGCCGTTTGATGCCATCGACGGAATCTTGATGGCTAATTCCCTGCATTACGTAAAGGACAAACCAGCGTTGATTGCCAAAATACAGGACTGCCTTACTGAACGGGGTAGCATTCTCCTGGTCGAATATAATACGGATATCGCCAATCCTTGGGTGCCCTACCCGCTCAGTTATCGTTCACTAACGACTCTATTTAAACAGGCAGGTTTTAGCTCAGTTGAAAAGCTTCAGCAGATGCCTTCTCGTTACGGTTCAGCCAACTTGTACGCTACGTTTGTAAGGTGATAATTTATCAATCCACGCAGGAATTTCAGCGTTCCGACCCCTCTCTACTGAAATTACTCATCGTCTTGTGCCTTTGTTTGGCAATTACCTAGGTAGTTGTAAACCAGAACACACCTGCATCAGAGAACGCTGACTTTTACCAGGTACACGTATCCTTTCTCGAGCACGCTCCTGCCGTCTCCCATCCAGCCATAAAAAGCAGGTGCAATAGGCCCTCTGGCAATCGCCAGCCAATAAGTATATATACTTAATTTACGCACCAATAGACTAAATTTAATATTAAAATGTGATTTATTCTTAAATTAATTGTATAGACAAAATATTATAACAATAGTAAACTGTTATTTAAAATAATATTTTGAAAATAAATATATAACCATACTTTTGCATACAATACGTTACAGTACTTAACCAAACTAGCTAGATGAAAAAATCATTACTGATGAGCCTATTTCTGGTAGGTTTACATTGCTCGTTCGCACTGGCGCAGGGGCGAAAGATTAGCGGCACCGTTGCTGCCGATGAAGGAATTGATGGGTTTGCAGGTACTACAGTGGTGGTTAAAGGCACAACGATCGGCACCGTAACCGATGTAAAAGGCGCGTATAGCCTGGTTGTTCCGGAATCTGGCACGACGCTGGTTTTCTCGGCCGTTGGCATGCAAACGGTCGAAGAAGCGATTGGAGGACGTAGCGTCATCGACGTAAAGCTCAAAACTGATACCAAGCAATTGAATGAAGTGATCATTACGGCGCTTGGCCTGAAAGAAGAGCGCGATAAGTTTGCCTCGTCGGTTTCTACTGTATCTGGAAAAAACATCGCTAAATCAGGCGAAACCAGTCTCCTGACCGGCCTGAGTGGCAAAGCATCAGGCGTTGTCATTACCCGTAACGGGGGCGATCCGGGGGCGGGGGCCTACATTCAGATTCGCGGCCAGAATACCATCAATGGTAATGCTCAGCCCCTGTTTATTGTCGATGGTGTTCCGGTTAGTAACTCCAGCGACAACAATGGCTCAGCCGCCGGTAATTCCATTGTCCAGCAGTCACGGATCAACGACATCAACCCCGACGACATCGAGAGCATGGAGGTGCTGAAAGGAGCCTCTGCTGCTGCTTTGTGGGGAACACGGGCGGCCAATGGCGTGATTGTGATCACGACCAAAAAAGGAAAAGATTCCAAAGGCAAGGTGAACATCACCTTCAAATCGACCGTTTCATTCGACAGAGTCAACAAAAACCACAAACTACAAACGAACTACGGCCAGGGATCGGGCGGTCTTTATCAGCAAGGCAGCCGGAATACATTTGGCGACCTGATTTCTGCCCGCGCCGGTGGCGCCGATAACTTCATCACCGATCCAGCCGCAGCGGGTTACCAGGGATTCGTCACGTTCCCGGATGGCACAAAACGGTACGCGATTGCCGCCGGAACAGCCGCTAATCCACACGGTGGCAAGAACTCCCGCGATACGTATGACCACACGCAGGATGTCTTTCAGACGGGCCATTTCACCGATAACGCCATCAATTTCAGCGGTGGCAATGCCCGTAGCAATTTCCTGTTGAGCTACTCGAACCTGAATCAGGAGGGGGTTATCAAGCAGTTCAGCACGTATCAGCGGAACACGGTTCGCTTCAATGCCGCCAGCCAGTTTACCGAGTGGTTCCGGGCATCGGCCAACGTGGGCTATACCAAAAGCTACTCGTCTCGTGTGCAGCAGGGTGACAACCTCGACGGGATCATTTTGGGGGGATTCCGGACGCCGGGCGATTTCAACAACCAGTACTACACCGGGATTTACACGAATAAAGCAGGACAGACGTTCAACGATGCACACGTATCGTTCCGGAATCCGCTGGGCGTCGATCAGAACACGATTTATGCCAACCCCGTCTGGAACATCAACAACAACCGAAATACAACCGATGTCGATCGTATTACGGGTACCGCTGAAATAGGCATTACCCCAACGTCGTGGCTGAGCATTACGGGCCGTACCGGTATTGACAATTTTACCGATTACCGGCTTGAGCGATTTGCCCGTAACTCAGGTTCGTACGGCACCGGTTTATTGTCCAAAAACTGGATTACCGAGAAGCAGTTCAACACCGATGTCTTTGCCAACGCAACGCATACGTTCAATAATAACTTCAGTGGTTCGTTGCTGGTCGGTTTGAACTACAACAGCCGCCGGAAAGAGTACATGAGCGATCAGATTACTAATTTCATCGTTCCCAATGCGCCCGACATTCTCACCAACGCGCTGAACTCAAACAGCTCGATCAGCAACTATAATTCGCTCATTCGTACCTATGCCTACTACGGTCAGGCAGAAGTACAGGCGTATAACATGCTGTTCCTGACGCTGACCGGACGTACTGAAAGTGCGTCGACCTTTGGCTCAAAAACCAACAGTAGCTTCTTCTTCCCGTCGGCCGCGCTGGCCTGGCAGTTTTCGAAGCTGAAAGGTTTCGAAAACAGTTCGGTTCTTAGCTTTGGTAAACTACGGGTAACCTGGGGACAGGTGGGTATCCAGCCACAGCCGTACCAGAATTTCACGACGTTCTCGCCAGCCGCCTACACCGATGCCTACGCCGGTGGTCTGAAATCAGCCAGTGCGTTATACGGGGGTGGCTACGTTCGCAGTACAACCGCCGGCAATGACTTTCTGCGTCCTGAGCGGAAAACAGAAACCGAAGTTGGCTTTGATCTTCGTTTCCTGAACAACAAAATCAACTTCTCGGCAACGGCTTACGACAACTCGACCGAAGACGTAATTCTTTCATTGAACGTACCCAACGAAACGGGTTACAGCATCCGGAATGTCAATGCCGCTAAACTCTCGAACAAAGGGATTGAACTGGAAGCCGGTGCTGACGTACTATCCCTCGGTGATTTCAAATGGAATTTGTCGGCAAACTTCTCGCTGAACCGCAACAAAGTTGTGTCGCTAGCCGGTGCTGCCGCCCAGACGTTGCCCGACAGCTATCAGCAAAATGCGTCGCTGATTGAAGGGCAGCCGTTCGGCGTGTTTTACTCGACCGATTTCCTTAAAGATGAGTCGGGCAAGTACCGGCTCGACGCGAATGGTTTCCCACAGGGCGGAACGGGTAACGAAATCATTGGCGATCCAAACCCAAAATGGCGCGGTGGTTTAGGCAGTACGTTCTCCTATAAAGGCTTGTCGCTCTCTGTACTGTTCGACCGGGTTGCCGGTAACGATTTCTACAACGGAACCCGCGGTGCGCTCTATAGCTTCGGTGTTCACGCCGATCAGGGCGGCACAGCGGTGGCACCAGCCGGTGGCATAAAAGACGTGAACGGCAACACGATTGCGGCCGGTACGTCATTTCAGGGCCAGATCAAAGATTTCGGTGCCGGACCTGTGGCGCTAAACCAGGCCTGGTATCAGGGTCGTGGTACGTCGTTCAACTCGGCTTCGTATAAGCAGTTCATCGAAGACGGCAGCTCGACTCGTCTGCGGGAAGTGACGCTGACGTACAGCCTCCGCAGTGAAGGTTTCCGCCGGATCACGCACCTGTCGAACGTTGATTTTAGCCTCACCGGCCGTAACCTGCTGTTGTGGACCAACTACACCGGAACGGATCCCGAGGTGAACATTACAGGCGCAGGCCTCTCGCGTGGCCAGGACTGGTTTACGAACCCCAATACGAAATCGCTCCTGTTCTCGCTACGAATCACGTACTAAACCTGGAATCAGTTTTCTGTTTGCAGTTTACAGTTATCGGCCATGTGTCAATTAATTAAACGGCCCATTAATAACGAACCACTGCAAACAGAAAACCGTAAACTGTAAACTTCTTTCAAATCATGAAAAAATCATTTTCATATAAAATTACGGCCTCCCTGTTAGCGCTTACCCTGCTAAGCGGTTGCAGCAAATTGTTCGACGAACCGAATATCCAGAGTAACCCCAACGCGGTTACCGATGTTGATATTCCAACGTTGCTTTCTGGCACGCTGGTGGGTGTAACCATGCTGCATGAGGACACCGATGTGCGGATTTCGGCCATCTGGGCGGGCCAGCTCAATGGGCTGAGCCGTCAGCACCAGGGGTATGCCGAATACATTGTGTCGGCGCAGAATTTCTCCTGGAGTCCTTTGTATCCAGCCGCCAGCCAGGCGCGACTCATCCAGACCAAAGCGGATGCGGTAAGCGACAAATGGACCAAAGGCGTTGGCCAGGTACTTGAAGCGCTGCTGATTGCCAAAGCCACGGACCTCTACGGCGACGTTCCTTACAGCCAAGCGTTTGATGACGTTAAATACCCAACGCCCGTGTTCGACAAACAGGCCGACGTGTATACCGCTTTGCAAACAACGCTGGATAACGCGATTACGAATCTGTCGGCCGCCAGTGGTTTAGCCTTCGCCAGTCAGGACTTTATCTACAAAGGCGATGTGACAAAATGGAAAGCGGCCGCTTATACACTGAAAGCCCGGCTGTATCTGCACGTCGGTAATTACGCGAAAGCGATTGAAAGTGGGGCGCTGGGCATCAGCAGTACAGCGGGTGATGCGCTCGTTCCTCATGGGACCAGCCAGGGCATCGACTACAATCAGAACTATGACTTTTTCCGGGTCAACCGCCCGGGAGATACCGGCTTCGATGGCGCTTATCTGCCCGTGCTGATGAACTCACGAATCAAATCGGCCAATACAAAAACCGACGAAACGGCGCTTTACAATCACTACTTTAAGGTTGGCGTGGTGTCAGCGGGCACGTTAGACCCGAACGTAGTGGACGGTGCCTTTACCTCAAATGCGCCCCACCCGATTCTTACGTATTACGAAAACCAGCTCATTATTGCCGAAGCCCAGGCTCGTTTGGGTGCTACGGACAAAGCGTTGGCAGCACTCAATCTGGTTAGAGCAGGATTAGCCGACGGAACCATCAATGGCAAAACACTTTCGGCAACGGGCCGTAAGTATGATCCCTACCTATTGACGGACTTCGCGCCTACGGGCCTGGCAAATCCAACGAAAGCAGCTACCACGCAACTGGCTCTGTTATACGAAATTGTTGTTCAGCGTTATATTTTCTTCCTCATGCAATACGAGGCCTTCAACGATGTCCGCCGACTCGAGAAGGCCACGCCTATCGTTCAACTCTCCATTCCTCTGTACAGTGGTGCGAAAAAACCAGAACGGTTTATTTACCCACAGGGTGAGGTTAACACCAACCCCAACGTACCGAAACCGCTACCTGATCAGTTCACGAAAGTGACGATCTTCCAGTAATACGTTTTGTTGTTAGGTAACGTATGTACGGTAAAAGGCTATTCTGATGTAGGATAGCCTTTTCTTTTGTGGTCTTTTCTTAAACTAATTCCATTTATACCAACTTAACTGACTTCTACACGTTGACGAATGTAGGCTAAATCGTAAATTTGCCTAATACGCCTATAATCATCTCCTGCCTGTGTCGCTTCGCAACCTACTGCCTGCATTCCTGTTTGGTTATTTTCTGTCCCATATTTCCTTCGCTCAGGTTCCTTATGGTCCCATCAAACCAGTGCCATCGGGAGAAATCCTGTCGAATCTAAAAAAGTTGAACGTCCTGGGCTCAGTCCTCTACGTAGCGGCTCACCCCGATGATGAGAATACGTTGATGCTCGCTTATTTAGCCAAAGACCGGCTTGTGCGCACAGGTTACCTGTCGCTGACACGGGGCGATGGCGGGCAAAACCTCATCGGCTCCGAACAGGGCGAAAACATCGGTGTGATCCGAACGCAGGAATTGCTGGCAGCCCGCCGTATCGACGGTCCCGATCAGTTTTTCAGCCGGGCGTATGATTTCGGTTTTTCGAAATCGACGGATGAAGCCGTTCGCACCTGGGGGCAGGATAAAGTACTTGCCGACGTCGTGTGGATGATTCGCAAATACCAGCCCGACGTGATCATTACCCGGTTTCCCCCCGACGCTCGTGCGGGTCACGGCCACCACAGCGCATCCGGTTTTCTGGCCGAAGAAGCCTTCAAAATTTCGAACGATGCTACCAAATTTCCGGAGCAGTTGGCGTATGTGAAACCCTGGCAGGCCCGGCGCATCATGTGGAATATGTTTATTCCGGGCGCTTTCCTGAGCAATAAAAAGCCAGAAGAAGCGGGTAATCTGATCGGTATCGAAACGGGTTTGTATAATCCATTGCTGGGGCGCTCCTACGGCGAAATTGCGTCTGAAAGCCGTAGTCAGCACAAAAGTCAGGGGTTTGGCGTAGCCCCCAACCGCGGTGCCCGCATTGATTATCTGTTGCTGAAGGGGGGTAATCCTGTCCAGAAAGACCCACTCGAAGGTATTGATCTGACTTGGAAACGGGTGCCCAATAGCAACGCCGTTCAATCGCTGGTCACGCAAACCATCAACAACTTTAAGCCCGACCAGCCCGCTGCGTCCGTTCCGGCGCTGGTGCAACTCTACGGTGCCATCACGAAGCTGGATACCACGAATATTTACGTTAAAGCCAAACGGCAGGAAGTTGAAGCACTGATCCGGCAATGTCTGGGACTCTGGTTTGAAACCAATCCGGCCGACTATGCCGCCACGCCCGGCGAAACGATCAAACTCACGACCAATATCGTCAACCGCGCCGACGTACCAGTTACGCTGGTGAGCGTTCGCTACTCGACCGGCAAGGATACAACGCTCAATATGGCGCTCAAGCCCAACGACGTAGTACTGTTACCAACCCAGGTTACCATCCCGAAAATACAGAAAATTTCGCAACCTTACTGGCTCGAAAAACCCATTGTTAAAGGCGTCTTTCAGGTCGACAATCAGCAACTTATCGGTCTGCCCGAAAACCCACCCGCCGTATCGGCCAGTTACACGTTCGAGATCAGTGGACAGCGATTTACCTTCGGCCGACCCGTTGTTTACCGATCGACGGATCCGGTCGATGGCGAAATCTACCGGCCATTTATTGTTCAGCCCGACGTAACGGCCAACCTGACAGAACGCGTGTATGCCTTCAGTGACAACACACCCAAAACGGCCGAGATCGTCCTGAAAGCAGGGCGGGCGAACGTATCGGGCACCCTGAAAATTGACGTTCCCACTGGCTGGCGTGTCGAACCGGCATCCCTGCCTTTCTCCCTGACGACAAAAGGCAGTGAGCAGCGGGCTACGTTCCAAATCATTCCAACCGCCCAGGCGCAGAACGGCAAGTTGCAGGCGGTTATGACAACCCAGGATGGAACCTTCGCGACCAGCCTCCGGCAGATTGCCTACAAGCACATTCCAACGCAAACGCTGTTCCCACCTTCCGAAGCCAAACTGGTGAAGCTGGACGTAAAGGTGACCGCCAAAAACATCGGCTACGTTGTTGGTGCGGGTGATGAAGTGCCCGCAGCGTTGCAGCAGATGGGTTGCCACGTTACGTTGCTCGGACCCGCCCAACTGAGTGGAAATCTAGGCGCCTACGACGCCATTGTCATGGGTGTTCGGGCGTATAACACCAATGATTACTTAGCGCTTTATCAGCCAAAGCTCATGGATTACGTCAAAAACGGGGGCACCCTGGTTGTTCAATACGTAACGCCGGGCGGCAATGGATTTATTCAGAATGGTCTGAAAGTGAGTCAAATGGGTCCTTATCCATTTACCGTAGGGGCCGAACGCGTAACCGAGGAAGATGCTAAAATGACATTCGTGAACCCGCAACATCGGCTGCTTAATTATCCGAACAAAATAAGCGAGGCCGATTTCAGCGGCTGGATTCAGGAGCGGGGTATCTACTTCGCTAAAGATTACGACAAAGCCTACGAGCCAATTTTCTCCGCCAACGACCAGAACGAAGCAGCTAAATTAGGCAGCCTGATCTACGCCAAATACGGCAAGGGAAACTTCATTTATACAGGCCTCGTCTTCTTCCGTGAGTTACCTGCTGGTGTGCCCGGCGCATACCGCCTGTTCGCCAATTTGATTTCTGTGGGAGGCAGTTCAGCAGCCTCCGTGTCGGGTTCGCAAAACCGGAATTAGGATGGTATTGCTTCCGGGTTTCACCCCCGGAAGCAATACGCTGATGCTATTTTGGTTATCTTTGATAAAGCACCTTATCCAATGGTAGTAGCCGAAAAAAAATATACGCTCGACGAATACCTGACCCGAGAAACCCGGTCGCTGCATAAACACGAATTCTATAACGGCAAGATCGTTCGCATGGCCGGAGCAAAAGCACGACATAACCAGATTGCGGCCAACCTGACAGGAGCCTTAAAGTATACGCTGAGGCCCCTCCCACGCAAGTATATTGTTTATAATAGCGATCAGAAAATTTATATAGAGTCTGAAAACGTTGGCGTTTACCCAGATGCACTGGTCGTCTGCGAAGAACCTCAATTCTGGCATGGGCGTGAGGATTTAATCGTCAATCCACTGCTGGTTATTGAAGTTCTGTCCCGTAGCACAGCCTCCTTCGATAAGTCTGGCAAATTTTTGTTGTACGAACAACTGCCTTCCTTTCAGGAATACGTACTGGTCGAACAAAATTACCCACGAGTCGAATCCTGGTATCGGCTCACAGAACACAGTTGGGATAAAGCGGTCCAAAGTGAAGTTGATGGATCTATAGTACTTCGTTCGGTTGGCATTTCAATTCCCCTGGCTGAAGTGTACGAACATGTTACGTTTGCAGCTTCTTAATTTCATTACTACGACTGGCAAAAGCCGATCCCAAATAACGAGAAACATTCTCGATGAACATGGGTTCAAACAAGCATCCACAAAATTACCTTCGGTTTTTGTATGCAACCCAGTTCCAGCCCAGCCGATAAAACACGTAGTGCCCATCAGCGGCTGACTGAACTATATGGCACGCAGGCCATTCAAGGCTATTCTGATCCGATGCATGAACTGGTTGGCACCATTTTGTCGCACCGCACTACCCATGCCAATGAAGTGACCGCCTATCGCACGATGCGCGAGCAATTTCCAACCTGGGAGGAGGTTCGGGATGCGCCACTCCCCGACCTGATCAAGGCCATTCAAGCGGCTAACTATCCCGAAGTAAAAGCGCCATATATACAAAATCTGTTGCGGCATCTCTTTCAGGAAACGGGTATGGCGAACCTTGATTTTCTGGCCAACTTATCCACCGAAGAGGCTATGAACTGGCTCACGGCCCTTCCCGGAATCGGCTTGAAAACGGCCACCATTCTCCTGCTTTTCAAGTTTCATAAGCCGGTACTGCCCGTTGATACGCATGTGCACCGCGTTACGCAACGGCTAGGGCTCATCGGTCCGAAAGTGAGTGCGGAAAAGGCCCATGCAATACTATTGTCTTACCTGCCACAGGATGCGCTGGTGCTTTTCAATTTTCACAAACATTTTTACTGGCATGGCCAGCGGATATGTACCTGGTACTATCCAAAATGCAGCGAATGTGTGCTACGTGACCAGTGCGACTTTTATCAATCAGGTGGCATTGCCCTTCTGAGCAGCACACCAACCAGAAAGAAAGCCTGAAAGGCTACACCAACTGTTGAAGTTAGACCATCCCTGATAATCAGCCTGTCAATGTTGAGCGAGTTGGTGTAGGCGCAGGTGCTGCAGCAGCATAATCGTTTTCCCATCCATAATACCCCCATTGGCAACCATTGCCATGGCCTGGCTCAGGGGCAATTCCAGAATATCAATTTCCTCTTCGTCGATGCCTCCCCCGGCATTACGTTCGGTATCAGCCGTGTACTGTGCGATGTAAAAAAATAGTTTTTCGGTTACGGAACCCGGACTCATGTAAGCTTCCATCACCTTCTGCACATGCTGAATCCGGTAGCCCGTTTCTTCTTCAGTTTCGCGGATTATTGCCGTTTCGGGATCATCGTTATCGAGCAACCCCGCACACGCTTCAATCAACATGCCTGAGGCCGGGCCGCCATCGCGGTTGCCATTGACGAACGTGGGTAAACGAAACTGCCGGGTCAGGATGACCGTATCCGTTTCCGGATTATGAAGCAATATGGTTGCGCCATTGCCGCGGTCATAGGCTTCCCGCTGCTGGGTTGTCCATTGCCCATTTTTACCCAGATAATTGAATGTGAATCGTTTCAGTACGTACCAATTGTCAGATAGCAGTTTCTCCTCCGTTATTTGTATGCGTTCAGTAGTCATTTGTTTAAAATTGTTTGAATTTGTTTATTTTTGAACAAAACAAAGCAATCGGGTATGAATTTCCAACAGCGCAAGCGACTTATTGTACAAACGGTAGATGAACGCGGCTCCGTTGAGGTCAGCGAACTTGCTGATTTACTACAAACGTCGGAGATGACCGTCCGGCGCGACCTGGTCCAGTTGGCGGCATCGGGCCTGCTCTATCGAACGCGGGGCGGGGCAATGAAAGTAAGCCTGGCGACGGACACGCACCGCTTTGCGCATAAAACAGCCGTTAATTCTGAGCGAAAAGATTATATCTGCCAACGGGCGGCCAACGAAATTCAGGAGGGCGATATCATCTTCATGGATTGCGGCAGTACCGTGTTTCGGCTCTGTCAATTTATCCGTAACAAACGTATCACAGTCATAACGAACTCATTACCCATTGTGGCGGAACTGATCTCATCGGACGTAACAATTAATTTAGTGGGTGGCGAGGTCGATAAAGAGCGGCAGGCCGTTCATGGCCTCATTGCCGAAGAGCACATGGCCCGGTATCGCGCGAATCGGGCGTTTATCGGTATTGACGGTATTTCGCTCCAGAATGGCCTGAGTGCGAATAGCGAAAAGGAAGCCAGCACTACGTTGGCGATAGCCCGACAGAGTGATAAAGTCTATCTGCTTTGCGATTCATCGAAGTTAGAAACCAACAAATACCTCTATTTTGCACCGTTAAGCCTATTTAACGTACTAATTACGGATAACGAAGCAGCACCGGACGTCGTTGCCGCTTACCGTAAAGCAGGCGTTACATTGCTTAATTGACTATATTTTCTGTGGATCATACAACGGTCTGAAGGCCGTGATACTTCATGTACCAAATCTGGATTGACACTGGCGGCACCTTCACCGACGGCCTGGCCCTTGACCCTGACGGAACCCTACACCGTACCAAAGTTTTGAGCAGTAGCCGTTTACGAGGCCAGCTACTTGATGGAAAACTCGTTGCACCCTGGCTCACAGCACCGATCTTTGACGGGTATCAACTACGCATTGTTGAAACGGAGGAGGTATTCACCATTGAATCACTACAAATAGATGGGAGTTTTTCCCTGAGCGGGCCAATGCAATCGCCCGCTCAGGGAACCGTCGAGCTTTTCACGGGTGAAGAAGCTCCTGTTCTAGCCGCTCGCTTATTAACGCAAACCCCGATAGATCAGCCTTTTCCCAATTTAGATATGCGACTCGGTACTACCAAAGGCACCAACGCATTACTTGAACGAAAAGGCGGCAACGTAGCACTGCTTGTTACGAAAGGCTTTAAAGACCTTCTGAAAATAGGCACGCAGCAACGCCCGGATTTATTTCAGTTAGCCATCCCGCCCGCCGAAGTGCTCTATGGTTCCGTGCTGGAAGTTGAGGAACGTATGGCCGCCGATGGTCAGCCACTAACACCTTTATCTGACCAGTCAGTTGCTGCATTGATTAACCAGCTTCAGCAGGCTAAACCTGACGCGGTGGCTGTCTCACTGCTGAATGCGTACCGTAATCCCATTCATGAACAGAAGCTCCGCAATGCCCTGAACGAAGCGGGCTTTTTCTCCGTAACGATTTCGACCGACGTATCAACCGCTCCGCAATACGTAGCGCGCACCCAGACTGCCGTTGTCGATGCTTACCTGACACCCATCATGCGGACATACCTGGACAATGTGCAGCAGCAACTTGGCAATCAGCCCGTTCGCATCATGACCAGCGCGGGAGGGTTAGTCCGTGCCGATTTATTCCAGCCGAAAGATAGTTTGCTGAGCGGTCCGGCGGGTGGCGTTATTGGCGCGGCTACAATAGCCAACAGCCTCTCACAATTAGGCACGTTGACCCTCGACATGGGCGGGACCAGCACCGACGTAGCGCGAATTCAGGGAAATCTGGATTATCGTTTCTCGACCAGAATTGGCCCCTTCGACCTACAATTGCCATCACTCGCCATCGAAACCGTGGCCGCCGGTGGCGGGTCCGTCTGCTGGTTCGATGAGACCGGCTCAACATCCGGACAATTACGCGTTGGGCCACAAAGCGCAGGGGCCAATCCCGGACCAGCCTGTTATGGAGCTGGGCCGCAATCGGCGAATGGACTCAATCAAACGCTGTTGTTGACGATTACGGATGTCAATTTATTGCTGGGCAAACTTGATCCCCAACAGTTTGGCATTCCGATATTTCCGGAAAAAGCACAAGCGGCTCTGGATCAGGTAATCCAGCAGATTGCCGCGAAGACGGGCTCGGCTCCTCCTCCGCTTGCGTTGCTACGTGGTTTTGAACGTATCGCCAATGAAACGATGGCGGGTGCCATTCGGAAGATTTCGGTAGCTCGGGGGTTCGACCCTAAAGAATACGGCTTGCTGGTGTTTGGCGGAGCGGGTGGGCTGCATGGCTGTGCCATTGCCCGGTTGCTTGGCATGGATCGCATCCTTCTTCCCTTCGACGGCGGATTACTGAGCGCTTATGGCATTGGGCAGGCGCAGATTGAGCGCATGGCGTCGCGTTCGGTGCTACAGCCGTTGTCAGAAATAGACTACAAACTGCCTGCGTTGATTGACGAGCTGATGAACACAGCCACTCAGTTACTTAAGCAGGATGTTGGTCACGAGGTAGCCGTTTCAACGAAATCAGTCGTCATATTTTTACGGTTGTTGGGGCAGGAAGCGACCGTGGATGTCCCATTCAGTACGCAGTTAGAAATTGATTTTCAGGACAAATATCAGCATCTGTTTGGCCACTACCCAACTGATACCAGCGGGCGACCAAAGCCTATAGAAGTCGAAAGTATACGTGTCATGGTTAGCACAGTAGGCACTGAAAATCCGGTGAATAGCCCGCCCGTTAGCCACCGGCATGCCGTCCCGATAGCGCAGGCTGAACATACCAATCACCCTATTTACGACTGGACTCAGTTGCAGGAAGGTGATACGTTTCGGGGTCCGGCTTTGCTACTCAACACTACGTCCTCTGCCTTCATCGAATCTGGCTGGCGGCTTATTGTAAGGGCCGACAAAAATGCGCTTGTTGAGTATATAGAAGATATAGACGAACCATCAGTTGCCGAAACAAACGAGATTATCCAACTCGAACTTTTCACCCAGCGCTTCCGGGCGATTGCCGAAGAAATGGGCGCGCAGTTACAACGTACCGCTTTTTCGGTGAACGTAAAGGAACGGCTCGATTTCTCCTGCGCGTTGCTCGATGCCAACGCCGAACTGGTTGCCAACGCGCCACATATTCCTGTTCACCTGGGTAGCCTGGGCGTTTGCGCACGACTCGTCCTGGCCAGGCTTGCCAAGGATAATCTTACACTGGGGCCGGGCGACGTCATCATCACCAATCATCCGAAATATGGTGGCTCCCATCTACCCGATGTTACGTTGCTGAGTGGCGTGTTTGCCGATAAAAATAGCGAAGGCACGCCCCAACTCATTGGGTATGTTATCAACCGGGCGCACCATGCCGAAATTGGCGGCAAAGTGCCGGGCTCAATGCCACCTGACGCCGTTTCGCTCGTGGAAGAAGGCGTTGTGCTGGAACCCATGTACATCGTAAAAGAGGGTACATTCCAATGGGAAGGCCTCGACGGAGTAGCGGCTCATTTTACGGATTGCCCTTACCCAACCCGTGCCCTAGCCGAAAACCGTGCCGACATTGAAGCAGCACTGGCCTCACTTCGAGCCGGCGAAATAGCCCTACAAACCCTTGTTCAACAACATAGCCTGGACACGGTGCATCAGTACATGACCCGTCTGCAACAAGCGGCAACAGATGCAATCCGTACGGTTCTCCACCCGCTTGACGGACAGACTTTTTCAGCCGAAGAATCCCTCGACGACGGACATACTATCCGGGTCAATATGCGTGTAAACAATGGGCGTATCACCATCGATTTCACCGGGACTTCGGGCGTACACCCGAACAATCTTAACGCCAATATTTCCATTTTATACAGCGCCATTCTCTACGTACTGCGGCTCTGGTGCGGTCGTGACATTCCATTGAATGAGGGATTAATGGTTCCCGTCGACCTGATTCTTCCCGAATCCTCGTTCCTGAATCCGATTTTCCCCGAATCATCCGCAGAATGTCCAGCCGTTGTAGGTGGCAATACGGAAGTGAGCCAGCGACTGGTCGATACGTTGCTGAAGGCGCTGGGACTAGCCGCCTGTAGTCAGGGTACGATGAATAATTTCCTGTTCGGCAAGTCGGCTCGGACTGACGTATCGGCGACCCGGGAATCCTTTGGCTATTACGAAACCATTGGCGGGGGCGCGGGCGCAACCCTGGGCGCTGAGGGCCGGTCGGCGGTGCACCAGCACATGACCAACACCAAACTCACCGATCCCGAAGAATTTGAACGACGCTATCCCGTCCGGCTGCATCAGTTTGCCATTCGCACTGGCTCCGGAGGACCAGGTCAATGGCGCGGTGGCGATGGCATTATCCGAGAAATTGAGTTTCTGGAACCGGTTCAGGCTACTTTGTTGAGCCAGCACCGGACAGTGGCTCCCTATGGCCTGAACGGTGGTGAACCGGGGGCAACCGGTCGCCAAACGCTGATTCATACCGATGGCAATGAAGAGGTGCTACCAGGGATTTTCACCCGGGCGATGCTGCCCGGAGAGCGCATCCGTATCGAAACGCCGGGGGGCGGTGGCGTTGGGACACAGGCTAACTAGTTCAACTTCTTTTATGAGAAACATAGATCAAATCAAGGGTGGTTTTTTTGGGGCTGCTATTGGCGATGCATTAGGTGTTCCAGTTGAGTTTAAGTCACGAGATTATTTGAGAAGTAATCCCGTTAAGAATTACATCGGATATGGCACTTGGAATCAACCACCTGCTACGTTCTCGGATGATAGTTCAATGCTTTTTTGCACTGCAGAGAGTCTTTGCAATGGATATGACTTAACGAACATAGCAAATCGATTTGTTAACTGGTATCGGTTTGGCTATTGGGGCGCTCATGATACCGTGTTTGACATTGGCAACGCAACCAGTGGAGCCATTGATCGGCTTATGATCGGCACCTCTCCTTTTTTGTCAGGTGGTATTTCAGAAACCAGTAATGGCAACGGGTCGCTCATGCGGATTTTGCCAATGATCTTCTATTTACAGGCGGAGACAAACGTAACCACGCGCTATAAATTGGTTAAGCAAGTATCGGGGATTACCCATGCTCACTTTCGGTCGGTCATGGCTTGTTTTATTTATGTAGAGTTTGGAATTGGCCTTTTAGCACAATTAGACAAGGTTGCAGCGTACTCTAAAATGCAGGGATCTGTTAATCTATTCATCAGTAAACAGCCTTTTTCTGCCACTGAAACTGGCCTTTTTGGTCGCATTCTACAAAATAACATCAGCTTACTACATGAAAACGATATTCGTAGTTCTGGCTACGTGATTGATACGCTAGAAAGTAGCCTCTGGTGCTTTCTAGCAAGTTCATCTTACGAGGAATGTGTATTGAAAGCGGTTAATCTGGGTGAAGATACAGATACAACAGCAGCTGTTGCTGGTGGGTTGGCAGGTATTTTCTTCGGGTATGATAGTATACCTCAACAGTGGGGACTAAATCTTATTAAATCTGAACAAATCGCTGACTTGGCCCAGCGGTTTGCTCAATCAATCGACCAATAAATGCCTCTACTTCTACTCCCAGACTGGCTTTTTCAAGGGTATGTTGTTCTTCTTAACTGAACACGAAGGACTGGGCATTTAAGATGGAAAAGCGGTACGCTTTATTCGCTGAATCTACACGCTATTATCTGGACAGGCGCTTGATGCCACGCCAGTATCGTCTGGTGGTTGAGTAAGCGACTATACGTAATGGACTTTTAAGAATACACTAACGTCCATTACGTATGCCTCCAACCCGTCGCCATTTCCTGACCGCCCTCACCGGGGCTACGTTACTACCCCACCACCAACTAGCTCAGGCCAATTCGGTTAATAAGTCCTGGCCGATTTCCTGCAACGCCTATACGTGGGGGACATTTTATGAGCGCGAGAAAAAACAGTGGATGGCTGATGCAGATGCGTCGCTGAGTGAGTACGTCAAAACGGGTCTGACAGCCTATGAACCTCCATTTACTAATGTCGACGAGGTTAAAAAATTAGCGCCGTATTTGACAAAATATCAACTGGCGATGCCTTCGCTGTATGTGAATAGTTCGCTTCACAGGACCGACGAAGCGCAAAAATCCATTGGGTCGGTACTGGCCATTGCCGATGCGGCCAAACCACTCGGCGTGCGTATTATTGTCACCAATCCCAGCCCGATCAAGTGGGGAAGCAACGACGACAAATCCGACGATGAATTAACCGAACAGGCCAAAAATCTTGACCGGCTGGGCGCCGAATTACGGCAACGCGGCATGACGCTGGCTTACCATACGCACGCGCCCGAACACCGGCAGGCAGCCCGCGAATTTCACCATATGCTGCTGGCTTCGGACCCTAAGAACGTATCGCTTTGCCTGGATGCCCACTGGGTTTATCGCGGATCGGGCAATTCACAGGTAGCTCTGTTCGACGTGTTGAAGCTATACGGAAAACGCATCGTGGAAGTGCATATCCGGCAGTCGAAAAATGGAATCTGGCAGGAGACTTTCCGCGATGGCGATATTGATTACGGACGTCTTGCCGCTGATCTGAAAGCGTTGAACATCCGCCCCCTTCTGGTGCTTGAACAATGTCTGGAAAAAGGTTCTCCTAACACAATGGGGCCAGTAGAAGCGCACAAACAGGATATAATGTACACACGAGAGGTGTTTTCGGGATTGGTCTAAATGGCAGATAATGAGTCCATTTCGATTAACAGGTTCTAATTTAGACTATGAATACATTATAACCCATATAGAACAAAGCGGCTCAGACTTGGTTAATGAGAGACTAACCCCGGAAATTCGGATCGTTACGCTTATCATTAATTTAAAACTCACGTTATCATTATGCAACCCAATATTGGTCTCGAAAAAGATGTCCTTAAGCAGGACAACGTTTTGCTGAACGACTTTCTGTCTGATCTCCACGTACTCTATATTAAAACCAGAAAGTACCACTGGAACGTTGCCGGACCGAATTTCATGGAGTACCATAAATTCTTTGAAAGCCAGTACAAAGCAATCGAAGCCGAAATCGACGAAGTAGCCGAACGTATCCGACAGCTAGGCGGCACACCACTGGCTACGATGGCCGAGTTCATTCATAACACCAGCCTCAAAGAAGATTCGGGCAAGCCAACCAGCACGGCTGACATGTTTAAGAATCTTCTGTCCGACCACGAGCAAATTGTTCGGGAACTGCGCGAAGACGTGGACAAATGCGATGAAGAACTGAAAGATGCCGGTACCGCCGACTTCCTGACAGGCTTGATGGAAGCGCATGAAGCCATGGCCTGGATGCTGCGGAAGTACCTTTCATAAGTAGAAATGATGAATGATGAAGTATGAATGATGCTGTTATTGATTACATTGATCATTTATATTTCATCATTCATCATTTCCTCCCGTGCCCAAATCTCTTTCTATTCGCTCCGGTCTTGGTAGTGTATTGTTCTGGTCGGTCATATCGGCTGCATTTATTGGTCCCGGCTCCGTTACGGCTTGTGCCATCGCCGGGTCAAAGTTTGGTTTACAGCTCCTTTGGGTACTCACTTTTGCTACGTTCGGCACGGTCTGGCTACAGGAAGCAGCCGCCCGCATTACCATCGCCACGGGAAATGACTTAGGCCAGGTCATCACACAAACTTATTCGGGCAAACGGGGCCGCGGGATAGCCTGGGCCTTGTTTCTGGCTATTTTTCTGGGGTGTGCGGCTTATCAGGCAGGTAATATTCTGGGTGCCGTATCAGGCATGGCGCTACTTACTAAACTATCCATTCCTGTCTTGACGGTTGTGGTTGGGTTGGTTTGTATCGCTCTATTGTGGATCGGCTCCACGCAAAGCTTAGCCAATTTCCTGGGATTGATTGTCTTCGCCATGGGCGGGGCTTTTGTTTACGTAGCCTTCGGCACGCCCGTCACACCGGCCGAACTGACAAAAGCATTGTTCATACCGGCGTTTCCGTCTGGGTCCCTCCTGCTCATCAACAGCCTGATTGGCACGACCATTGTCCCCTACAATCTGTTTTTCGGTTCAAGTATCGTTTCTGGGCAATCGCTATCCGAAATGCGCCTGGGTATCTGGGTAGCCGTCATACTGGGTGGCATTATTTCGGTTGTATTGCTGCTGGCAGGGCTGCTTATTCCTACTGATTTCTCCTACCCGCACATGGCGCAGGTGCTCACCGAACGGATCGGTACGTGGGCGGGCTCTTTGTTTGCATTTGGCTTATTTGCCGCCGGCTTTGCCTCCTCACTGACGGCTCCGCTGGCGGCTGCCGTTACAGCGCAAAGTTTACTGGGCGTTCAAAAAAACTCACCGACTTACCGCGCCATCTGGCTGGTAGTGATG
Source organism: Spirosoma jeollabukense (assembly GCF_054777855.1). Lineage (NCBI taxonomy): Bacteria > Pseudomonadati > Bacteroidota > Cytophagia > Cytophagales > Cytophagaceae > Spirosoma > Spirosoma jeollabukense. Next base: position 81,144 of record NZ_BAAHAD010000008.1, on the reverse strand, counting down.
GGAACGGGGCTACTCGTTGGCCTTTTAAATGTCAACGCCATTCCAGTGATTGTAGCGGTTCAGGCTATTAATGGCATTCTTCTCCCTTTTGTAACGGTCTTCCTGTTTGCCGCCGTCAATAACCGAAGACTATTGGGTACGTATTGTAACTCACTGGGACAGAACATCGCCATGGGAAGCGTTGTCCTTGTAACGGCGATTTTGGGACTTTGGAATGTTTGGCTGGCGTTTCAATAGCAAGGGGCAGGGGCTTGGGGCATAGAGTTTAGCCTTTTGCCTACTCTACGCCCCAAGTCCTGCCCCGTACTTCTTACTACGTTATTTTCTCTTGCTTAACTGACGATTTTGCTGTTCCAGCCGCTCGATCCGCTTTTGCTGTTCAATCATGTGAAGCGTCAATTCTTCATTCTTTTTGACCAAGGTGGCTAACAGGGTGGTCAGGTCAACGCCTTCTTTCACCATTTCACCCGCGCTGGGCACACCGGGCAGGTGTTTGTTTTGCTGAATGTATTGCTCTACTTCAGCCAGCGGTTGCAGCCGATAAGCGGGCGCAAAAACATAATCGGCCCACTGGCTTTCGCGTGTTGGCTGTATGCGCATGGCCACTGCCGATAATTGCTTAGCTAACGTAACATCGCCTTTATCATTGACGGTCAGAAACTTAGTTATAGTAGCTTCAGAAGCCGGCGAGTTGGCCGTCATATTTGTCAGGCGCAAACCACTACGTCCATCCGTTCCAGCGGTCAATTCGAGCCGGTTCTGGGGCGTCGACGTACCGATTCCCACATTGACGTTGTTGCCTAGTACCATTGCATTACTGCTCAGCACGCGAGCGTTAGCTCCAATGGCCGTTGCATTAGATAAACCCGTTCCTGCTCCCGACGCGTTGAAGCCCAGGAGTGTATTGTCTTCGCCATCGATACCGCTAAATCCAGCATTGGGTCCAATGATCAGGTTGCGGTTGCCGCGAAGATTCTGTTTGCCCGCGTTGAAACCAATGAACACATTGTCACTGCCATCAGTATTGAGCTTCCCAGCCTCATAGCCTACAAACGTGTTATGGCTCCCGACAGTATTGGGGAAACCTGCCTTATAGCCGAAATACGTATTGTAGGATCCTGACGTATTTCCTTGTCCAGCCTGACTTCCCATGAACGTATTAAACGTTCCAGTTCCACCAACTGAACTGCTGGTACTTTGGCCAATTAGCAGGTTGTTTGTACCGTTAACCGACTGAAAACTAACGACCTGGTTGTCAGGCGTAATAACCTGACTCTGGGCAAATGTTTGTAAGCTTAGGCCAAATGATAAAACGAGTAAGTTGACAGTAGATAATTTCATACAGAAATATGGGTCCTGGAGTTTGTGAGTAAATATAGACTTTTTATTAATTTATTGTTACCGTTATTTTATTTTTGTTTCATTAATTTCTAATACACTTTTTTTGGCGCTACTCTATACAAAACAGGCGAGGAATAGCATAGTATTCCTCGCCTGTTCGTCTTTATTTGCCTGATCAAGAACCTAATTGTCTGTCGGCTTGTCGGCGAAATTCGTCGTCATCCCAGTAGATGGTCAAACTCGTAATACGATCAGCCTCATCGAAGTGGAAAACGAACACATGGTCGCTGTTAACGTGTAATCCCTTACGGGTAATTACTAAAAAATCCTGCGTCTGGGTGCCAAAAATCGCTACATAGGCCGTAACGGTGTCACCTTCGGTGGTCAACCTATCGACCAATAAATGTTTTCCTGATGGCTACGTTATGGGTTGACTCGCTGGATTCGAATGGCTGGGAGGGGCCAGAAATTGTAAAAATGTGATATTGTGCATTACACTGCATGACCGGTGTGGGTCAGAAATCAGGACGTAGCAAAGTCGCTCCCGGCGCTACAGCGGATAATTAAAATGGTTGCCTTGCAAGCGCAGGGGTTGGAGGTCAACGAATTAATTGATCTGACTCACCTGCATTATGGGCTGCACGCCGGTGAAATTCGGAATGTCGCCAATGAGTTCTGCCCCGTGTGCGCCCAGTCCGTTTTGCAGGTTTTCGACAGTAGCAAAGCTCCATCGGGCAATCACAGCATAGGCGGGCAAGGTACCTGGCTCACCACCTGACAGCCCTGTTTCGTACCCAAAGTTCGTTAGGCCCATTGGTGTCAGTCGCGAGATCTGGAACCAGAAAGTCCCCACAGAATAAGTTACCGTTCAAAGAAAAACAGTTGTGGATTTATGGACAAGCCACTAACTATGCCATCTTAATTTTTGTCCACAGAGTGGTCCGCCGATGCGGCACTATTTGACAGCGACACCATATCGAACGTATTCAATGAAAAAATTCACACTTCTTTTCCTAATGGCGTGTAGCCTTGGGATTGCCCAGGGCCAGGGATTATACATGCCGCGCAATCTTAAACAGGCCTACCAGAAAGGTACGCGCTCGATGGACGGTAAACCCGGTAAAAACTACTGGCAAAATTCCGCGACGTACGACATAACCCTCACCACCGCACCACCCAATCGGACGATTCAGGGAACGGAGGAAATTACGTACACCAATAATAGCCCGGATACGCTACGTTATCTTGTGTTTAAATTATTCCTGAATAGCCACCAGCCAGGAGCCGTTCGGCAACAGACAGCTTCAGCCGATTATCTGACCAGTGGGATGCACATCGATCGGTATACCGAAAACAGCGTCGCCCGCTTATGGCCAACAACGGCGAATGCTACGGTGCACCGGATGCCCCTGACTAAACCGCTGATGCCGCATGATTCCGTCAAGCTTTCGTTCGACTGGCACGTTGATATGTCGGTAGAAAGCGGGCGCGAGGGACAACTCGATTCCACTACGTTCTTTCTGGCCTACTTTTACCCCCGCGTGGCCGTCAGGGATGATTATTACGGCTGGGATCAAACGGCATTTACGGAAGCTCAGGAGTTTTATAATGACTTCAACGACTACACGCTGACGGTGAAAGTACCCGCCAACTATGTCGTTTGGGCAACGGGTAATTTACTGAATGCCAATGAAGTACTGCAACCTACGTTTGTCAAACGCCTGGCCGAATCCATGCAGACTGATTCCGTTATTCACGTGGCCACCCGGCAGGACATAGTGGGCAGGAACGTAACGACGCAACAGGCAGCCAATAGCTGGCGCTGGAAAGCAGACTACGTACCCGACATTGCCTTGTGTATCAGCGATCAGTACGTCTGGGATGCGTCGAGTGTAGTGGTGGACAGGAAAACTGGCCGTCGGGCCAGCGTGCAGGCTGCGTTTAAGGATGATGCCAAAGATTTCCACTAGATGGTGGGTTTTGGGCGGCACGCGCTGGACTGGTTATCCAACAATTGGCCGGGAGTACCCTACCCCTATCCGAAAACGACCATCGTGCAGGGCTTTGCCGATATGGAGTACCCCATGATGGTGAATGATGCCACAACATCCGATTTGAATTTCTCCCGATTTGTGGCCGAACATGAACTTGCGCATACCTGGTTTCCATTCTACATGGGTATCAACGAAACGCGCTACGGGTTCATGGATGAAGGCTGGGCCACCGCGTTTGAACACCTGATTATGCAGGCCGATCTGGGCAAAGAGCAGGCCGTACAGTTATTCCAGCAGTTTCGGGTTACCGGATGGATCAAAGACCCATCGGCAGAGCAGGATTTGCCAATTATCATTCCAACAAATGTGCTGAGCGGTGCCGCCATGGGCAATAATGAATATGGTAAAGCCGCTCTGGGGTACCTGGCGCTCAAAGAATTACTGGGCGATGAGGCATTCAAAACGAGCCTCCACGAATTTATGAACCGCTGGAATGGCAAACATCCCACGCCTTGGGATATGTTCTACAGCTTCAACAGTGCGTCGGGGAAAGACCTGAACTGGTTCTGGAACAACTGGTTTTTCAGCAACAACTACATTGATTTCGCTATTCAGTCAGTCACTACGTCGGCAACGAAATGTACCGTCACGATTCAGAACATCGGCGGCTACGTAGCCCCCATGGATGTTGTCGTGACGTTCGCTGATGGTACAACGGAAACCATCCGGCAAACGCCCGCGATCTGGCAGGCCAACCAGAAACAGGCAATCCTGAATTTGCCCATCAAAAAGAAAGTCCAGTCGGTGACACTGGCAGGCGGCATTTTCATGGACGCCAATGAGAAGGACAATACGTGGAAAGCGAAGTAATTGATGACGTAGCGGTATCGCTGTTCGGCGTAGTCTCCGACTACGCCAAACAAGTGACGAGGCACATTCAACTAAATGCTACCGATAAATAGGGAGAGATAGTATACCGACGCACGTTGGGAACAATAATTACCGGCTGCGCGTCTGTATACTAGTACCATTTAGTTGAGTTTATGACTCGCCAACAGCCGTTTGTTGTTATTCTGATTTTAGGGGCGCTCTCTACGATTAGCCCCTTCTCCATTGATATGTATTTGCCGGGTTTTCCGGCCATCGCCAAAGACCTTCACACCTCGATTTCACAAGTTCAGTTATCGTTAACCGCTTACCTGGTTGGCATTTCGGTGGGGCAACTTCTATATGGCCCGTTACTGGATCGATTTGGCCGCAAACTACCGCTTTATGGTGGCTTGGCGCTCTATTTGCTCGCGTCGATCGGTTGCGCCCTGACGCCCTCCATCGAAACCCTGATTGCCATGCGACTCTTGCAGGCGCTGGGCGGTTGTGTTGGCCTGGTAGCGGCTCAAGCCCTGGTTCGTGACCTGTTTCCTGTCTCGCAGATTGCCCAGGCGTTTTCGTTGCTCACGCTAGTCATTGCTGTTTCCCCCATGATTGCGCCAACGGTGGGTGGTTATGCGACCGTTGCGTTTGGCTGGCATTCTATTTTCATTATTCTGGCGATCATAACAACGCTCATGCTGGTTGGCGTCTACTTTGTTCTCCCGGATGGCAAACTACCCGATCCCTCACTTTCGCTACATCCGACGGCGGTATTGGGTAGTTTTTTCACCGTGCTTAAGCAACCACAATTCCTGACCTATGCGTTGGTCGGTGGTATTGCTACGTCGGCACCATTTGCTTATCTGGCTGGCTCTTCCGACGTTTTCATGAACATCTATCACGCCAGTGCGCAGGAATACGGCTGGATTTTCGCTTTTCTGGCCATTGCCTTGATTGCCCCAACGCAACTGAATCAGTTTTTTCTGAAACGGTTCAGCAGTGAGCAAATCATTCGCACTACGTTATTCTATCAGACGGTTGTTGGATTTCTGATGGTCATTGGCACCTGGGCCGGTTGGTACGGCCAGTTTGGTCTGATAGCAATGCTGTTTCTGTTCCTGGCGGGACAGGGCATAACCAGCCCCAATGCATCGGCGCTTTCACTGGCTCCGTTCACGCGTCACGCGGGCAGTGCTGCGGCCTTGATGGGTAGCTTTCGGATGGGTTTTGGCGCCTGTGTTTCGGCGGCCGTCAGTATGTTACATAACAATACGGCCGTGCCGATGGTGGGCGTCATGCTGCTCTGCATCGTTAGTGGCCTGGTCATTCTCCTGTTCGGCCAACGAGCCATTCAGCATGAACGTGAACAGGCTCCGATTGATGAACCGATGACCGAGGTGATGCTGTAACGGGAAACGTAGCACTACGGTAGCCGATCTTAGTTCAGCGCCACATTCGGGTCGTCTTCGTAGGCTGACCCGATGCGGCAAAGCTGATCAAGCGTTTCGGCGAAGAGGCCATAGAGCATCTTCAGTTGAGCTATATCTTTTATAACTCCCACAACTTTAAACGACAGCAGATCTACACCTTCCGGAAACCTGGCCGCGAACCAACCGTCGTCATCTTTCACTTCCAGGCTTATAGCAGGCTGTGCTTCAATCAATTGCCGTATCGTGGGGTTCTCAAATAGAAGGTGTAATTTATGCGCATCATTCCCCTGTATAATGAACTGATCATCAAAGTCAGGGAAGCCCACCTCAATGTCCTGCATACCCAATTGCTTACCCAGATTACTGAAGAATCCTTTCCGGTAAATTTTGAATCGAAAACCATCCTTGTTCACATAAGGGGCTCGCATCCGGGTATACACAATATATACTTTCCCGGTTGAAACCGTGTGCGTATCCAGCGTTACGGTCCACTCATTAACGCTGGCCTGCACTTTACTCCCTTTCCAGAAGCTCCCATCCACAAAATCCGCACTGATTTCATCGGCAAGTTGCCTCCAGACATCATCTTTAAAAGGGCCAAACATTTTTCTTAGCAGGCTCATCAGGGTATGTTTTAAAAATTTGAGGATCAGAGTAAGTAGTTATCAATCTGGCACGGGTGAATACCTGCACCGAAGGTTACAGGTTCTTCATCCAGGCATCACGGAGTTGCAATTGCTGGGGTGTCGCCTGCGGGTCAGGTTCAAATTTATACCGCAAAATGAGTTCTTTCTCGAGAATGGCGTTTTTCACAGGAATCTCCTGCCCATTCCGCCGAACCGTTACGTCATAGGTATCCCCCGCTTTCAACTGCCTTAATTCACGCTGAATGTGCCCAATATTTTCCAGCGTCACTGGTTGCTGGTTATACGTAAGCCACTCATCGTCTTCCTGTAAACCCGCTTTAAGCAGCGCGTCGTCGAGCTTGGTCAAATAAAATTTATTGTTGTTAAAGGAAGGTCTCATGCCAACCGACGCTATTTTCTGACCCGTAGGTACGGTAGGTGAATACCTGATCCCGAGTTTACCATAGTATTCGCTAAATGGCAACGGCTCCGTCGCTTTCACGTATCGATTGAAAAAATCAGCGATTTCCGGATACGTCTTTTGGGCGAAAATGGCAAAGAAATCCTTTTCAGGAAACGCCTTGTTTGGCCCATACGTAGCGGCCAGTTCATTAATAACTTCACGCAGCCCCCGTTTGCCATTCGACAGTTCCAGCAGGCGAATGTCCAGTAAACCCGCAACCAGGGCTCCGCGTGCGTAGATGTTGCCATACTGGCGCTGGCCTTCGTTGGTGTAGCAGGTCAGCCCTAATTTGCTCAGGCTATAGGTGGTGTCGAGGCTTTTGTCATAGTCTATTTTCTGACTTAGCTCCTCCAGATACGTTGGCAGATCCATAATCTGACCACGCAACTGCATGGCGTCGCTGGCCCATTCGGTTACGCCTTCATACAGCCAGAGGTGCTCCGAAGGGGTCGGTGTAACAAAGTTGAACTGCTCAATAACTTCGCTGTGGATATTCAATGGCGTCACAACATGAAAAAATTCATGGGCCGCAATTGACGTAACATTATCGGCAAATGCTTTCGTGAAGTCTCCTTCTTTCATGGCATACTCCGAACTGTAGGAATGCTCCCAGGCGCCCCACTCCTGATCCTCAAAATGATACAGGAACGTATAGCGTTTTACCGGCAACTGCTTCAAAAACTGACCAGCCGCATTGAGCATCGACTGCATGTTGTTCAGCAATTGATCTGACTTGATCTTGTCGGTTTTTGAGTACGTATACACGTCGATCTGCGCTCCGGCAACCGTGGTGGTGGCTTTCGTCAGGCGACCCAGCAAAATGGGGGAATCGACAATGCGGTCGTAGGTAGCGGCCGTAAAATAACCCTTCGCGTTTTTCTCCAATGCCGTTCCAACCGCCCAGTCTGCCGGGTAATCGAGTTTTACGTCGATCGGAGCCGCCTGCAGGCCACTCGGAAAGCCAAATACGCCCTGCCCGTTAATAAGTACGTGGTCGTTTTCGATGGATGTGCCGCACATATTATACGGTTTGTGCTCATTGATCGGCGTATCCCAGGTTTCGGCAATACTGTACTGCACCGTCCGGACAGCCTCCGGCTTGTCCAACTTCCACTGATTTGTAGAGATTTGTTCCGTTTTCATCTCTTGGCCTTTTTTATCAAACGCCTTGAACGACCGAACATAGCGGCCAATATCCATAATCTGATACGTACCGGGAGCCGTCGCAGCAAACTGGTAAATAGCATTGTCGGCGGTCAACCCACTCACGTGTAATGTCACCTTGAACTGATCGTCGGCCCGGTCATTGAGGTTCACTTCATATAGTAGGGGAAGCGTTGGTTTAGCCAGGGCAAATTGGGAAAATAACGTAGCCGAAAGCAGAAACAGAACGTGTAATCTCTTCATACAGATGGTTGTTGATCAGGCAAATTAGCCGAATCATGGCAGATCTGAAAACACATGTTTCTTGCGGAAGTATTTGAGGATAAGCGGTGGTGCATTTACCCGTCTACCGGCTCAGGAACCTTCTGGTAGTTCTCCGACAACGTTCTGTAAGCCCTTGACTTCATGGCAATCAGGGTTACAATCAGGCCAATCAGACCGGTAACGGTGAACAGCAGCGCCAACCCCCGGTCTCTCCCGGTGCCGAACCAGTCGCCGATCAGCGCTACGCCCGCTCCCGTTGTCATGAACGGGATAAATACGTATTGAGCAATGGGGCCAATCATAAACGCCGTCAGTGGCGAAGCCGCCTGTTCGATGCTTTGGGCAAAGCCAAATACCCGGCCCTGGCGCTCGGGCGGAATCAGCTTCTGGAGGATGGTTTGTTCAGCAGCCTCCACCACAGGAATGAGGCACAAGTAAATGAACATGCCCACTGCCAGCAGGATGATAGACGCCTGCATCGTAAAAAAAACGCAGATTATCCACATGGCAATGTTGGACAAAAAGAGCGTTCGGAGGGGCTGTTTACCGAGACCTTTTTTCGACACAATCAGGCCGCCGATGATAAACCCGACGCTCAGAACGCCCCACAAAATACCCCACACCTGCACCGAGACCAGCGACAGGCCATAGGCATCCATCAACGACATGAAAACACCCCCCAGAAAGTTGTTGAATGTATTGAAGAAGATCAGCGCGAACAGCCCCGGCATTTCCTGAATGGCCCGTATCGTTCCCTGAATGTCAATACGTTTCGTATGCTCCTCGCCATGCACGACTCCCTTCTCAGGGATGTCGATTTTCCACAAGTGGAGCATCACCAGCAGGGTTAACCCGATGGCCGAAACCAGCGTCCAGAACATACCCAGAAAACCTATCGCCAGCCCGCTGAAGATCGATGAGATGAGAAACGACACGCCATTGGCCGTGCCAACCATCCCGTTTGCTTTGTCACGCTCGTCTTCAGGAATCAGGAACGTAACAATGGTTGATAAGGCGATGGAACGAATATTACCAAAAATGGCGCCGATGAGCGACAAAACGATAAATGTCCACAGAACCGGGCTGGACGCATCTTTAAAGACAGCTTCTGGCGTGACGCTGTAAATGGTGAACGAAATGGCGTATAAAAGCAACGAGCAAATGCTGGAAAGCATCATCGCACTTTTCTTTTTGTACCGATCGACCAGCGAGCCCAGAAAAAAACCAGATAACGCGACGGTTCCCGTATACACGCCCGCCATCACGGACGTAGCCACGATTGATTTCGTTTCCAGATAAACCCAGAACGTGACCGCAAACCAGACAAAATTATTCGTCAGGAAGGCAACCAGTGAGTTCGCTAAAATGCCATAAAACGTTTTCATTATATCCGGACTTTATCCGCTATGCAGGGTAATTCATTTGACCAGACAAGCAATCTATTTTGTCCCGTTAGGGGCTTAACAGCGTAGCGTCGGCAGAAAAATACCCCTTCCTTTCGTCTTAAGTACCGTCAGGTACGTAACTGTATTATTCTGGCAAATAGTCGCGTACCTGACGGCACGCTACCTATCCTACAAATTACTTGACCTACCGACGCTACGCTGTTTGATCCCTACTGGATAATTTGCAGCCCCTTCACGACATCCGAATCGTATGATCGAAGGGCGTAAAGCCCGTGATATACACCGACGGCGCATCCATGGCAGGCAATGCTCCTCTTAACTGAACATTTGTATGCGCGACCTGTCCCGGCCCAAACGAGATTTTATCAGTCTTGACGGTGTACGTTCCTGACCCGGCCAGCAGATACGCGTTGGCCCGGCTCGGATGTGCTGACACGCCCGCGAACGTACCACCCGGCCGGAAAGTAAGCTCCAGCGCCACCGGTACGTTATCGGTTCCGGTAATTTGAACCTGAGCCTGCATGCCTCCCTGGCTTTCGCTGATGGTGACTTTGGTCTGAAGCCGCTGCACCTCATTTTGCGCCCGGTTGGTCCGGGGCATCTTCTCCCAGTCCCCGTCGGCGGGAATTTTATCTTTCGGATAAGGCTGATAATACGGTCCGTCCAGCGATTGCGTCAGCACCCAGCTATCGCCCTGCTGTTCGATTTTCTCGGTCTGAAATTGACCTTTCCCAAAAAACGAACTGGCCACCCGCATTCCCTGTAACACAGCGTCGCCTTTATGAAAGGTGAGCCAGACGGGATTTGCCGACAGAATTGTACTGTCCCACTGGTCGCGACGAATACGTACCAGCCCCGAATGCGGGTAGGATTTTACGTAATTCGTGGGTAATGGCTTAGTCGCTGGCAACTCCTTCCACAAGGTAGGATCTTCCAGCAGATAGTCGAGTTGATACACGACTTTGGGCATGGCCGTTTTTTCGATCAGCCGACACATCGCAGCCATCTCGCCGTCTGCATCCCGCAGAGCCAGGTACCGATACGGAAAATAATAGCCATCCATCGTGCCAACAAGCGCTTTGTCCTGTCGGCCCGAAGCCTCCGTCACCACGTCGCCATTCGGGTGAACATAGTAGCGCATCATAATCAGATTCCGCCGAACGTAGTCCAGTAAGGTAGGCTTATTCAACCCTTTGGCAATCGTAATCAACAGGCGATTCGTCAGGGGTGAATAAATCAACGTGCTACGTTCATTATACTGCCCATCGCTATCCATATCGATATGCTCGCCCAGCCACTGCTCGATCCGGTTAACGTAGCGAGGGTTGGGCCAGCGTTCGTTTAGTTTCGTGAGCGCGGCCGAAATAACCCAGCGGTGATTGGGCGTATGAATACCCCCAACTGTCAGGGCTTCTCCCGCCCTTAGGAGAAACGTTTTGAACGTCGCCAGAACGGCTGCCTGCCCGGGTGTTTTCGACCGTTCCAGCAACGTATACGCGGGCACTAACCGCTTGACGATGAAAGCGGTATCGGGCGTCGAGTGGAAATTAGTAGCGGGCAAATCAAGCGTACCGTCCTCATGTTGCGCTTTTAGCAGATAACCCAACGCCTGATCTATTTCGTTAAGCAGTACCGCCGACTGATAAAACGAAGATTCGGGGCAGCTAATGGCACAAGCTGACCGCCGGACAAAATCGCTGGTCGATTGCGGGTTGGGAATGCCATCACCGTCTTTCAACGCGCCGATAAATGCACCCGGTTCGGTAACCCGCGTTCCCTGAATCGTAGTTAGCTGCTGGTCATTCAATTTTATCAGTTTGAGCAGCCAGTCGGGTTTTGTGATTGGTGCGATCGATTGCGCATAGGCCCTTGCATGCAGGAAGGGCAAGGCACACAGCGACACAGCGGCTCCTGCGCAGATAAAGGTTCTTCGGTTCATCGTTGGCGGTTTTCGGGAAGAGAACGGCTTGGCATTAGCGGTGTAAAAATGCGGATACCCAACAAAAAGCAAGTAGTCGTCCCTCTTTAACCAACGTAGCGAAATTCATTTCACGAAGCGATCTTGTGTTCGGCGTAGTCTCTGACTACGTCGCCGTGTTGTCCGGTCTCCGACCGGAGTTCAATGAGTTATTCAAAACCGGTCAGAGACCGGATAACGCCACGACGTAGTCAGAGACTACGCCGAACACAAGACTACGCCGAACACAATAGCGCCAGCCCGGCATGCCGAACAGGTTAACTTGGATTGACGGCGCCTGGGTTCATATACAGTATATTCCAGAGGTGCCCATCCAGATCCTGGTATCCGTGGCTGTACATAAATCCTTGGTCATCAGCCTCTTCAATCGTTTTACCACCGGCCGCAACGGCTTTACGTACCAGTTCATCGACATCCTCCCGACTTTCAACAGAAAGGCAGATGATCACCTCCGATACGTTTGACGTATCAGCAATCTCCTTTTTGGTAAACCCTTTGAAGAAGTTTTCGACCAACAGCATGACGTAGATAGTCTCGCTGACAATCATGCACGTAGCGTTCTCGTCCGTAAACTGGGGGTTAAACGTGTAGCCCAGTTTGGTAAAAAATTCTACGGATTTATTCAGGTCTTTAACGGGCAGGTTTAAAAAAATTTGGGTTGCCATAAGTAGGTTGTTGTTTGATGTTTACCTAACAAAAGTACTATCCATACCTCACTTGCAAGGAGGGTAAATGCGACAATAGACAGGGGGTTTGCGGCAACTCATCGACGGGTCAACCTATTCCATTAACTACGTAGTATAGACAATCAATTTTACCTGTATTCCTACGTATAAGCGCCTTGTACACATATCAGCTCATCCGCAGTCAGTTCATACAAATAGATAGGCTCTCAGGCTAAAAGAGTAGTTCCATGCTCGTTTGAGCAAAAACTATCGCTAATTTTGAAGTAAACACCATTTACTCATGTTTCCGACCCAATTTGACAGATTCAGCAAAATTTCGTTACGTATTTCCTTCCTCTGCCAATAGACTTTTCGCATGAAAGTAAAACAGTATCTTATTATCGACGATTCAGAATCGGATGCCCTGTATTTAAAAAGTTTATTGAATAAGCTTCCCTTCTTCAACCTTGTCGGCGTAGCACCGACCATAGAATCAGCCCTTGAGATATTAACTTGTCAGCCGATCGACCTGCTCTTTCTCGATATTAATCTGAATGGGCAACTGGGCCTGACATTGCTAAAAACCGGCCTAAACTTACCGCCGGTCATTATTACCAGTGCCCATCCGGACTATGCCCTTGAAAGTTATGAAATTGGCAAAGCGGCCGACTATTTACTGAAGCCTTTCACCCTGGAACGCCTTCACATTGCCCTCACCCGCGCGCTGCAATGGCAGAGTAATCCCAATAACCTTATTGAAGTGGATGCTGTCTTTCTGAAAATGGGGCGTAAGATTCAACGGTTCACGTTTCAGTCGATCGATTACGTTGAAGCTTTTGGTATTTACTCAAAGATCTACGCCGACAATAAAATGTATCTGGTTAACGAACGGCTCGCTTCGCTGACCGACCTCCTGCCGCCCCGCTTATTTATACGTGTTCATAAATCCTATCTGATTCATATCGGCAAGATAACCAGCTATGATCGGCACAATATATGGGTGTTTCAAACGAAAATCCCGATTGGTCAATCGTATCGCCCCCGCCTGGAAGGCATATTATCATTATTTGACAGCACGGAATAAAGTGCCTGGTAAACCCTGTTACCTACCTTTCCTTGAGCCAGACAGCTACTTCTCTGCGCGTTATACTGCTTACGATCGGACTATTCTCCAGTAGTCCGGCATTGGTTCGCGGGCAGGAAACACCCTTGTTAAAACGCCAGCTACAAGCTACCCAATCGGATTCTGCCCGCGCGCTCATCTTCACCGAACTGGGGCGAAATTTTATTCAGCTTAACCTGGATTCAAGTTGGCATTACCTGAATAAGGCGATCAAACTCGGTCAGAATCTCCCCAATAAACGCCTGTTAATTAAAGCCTATAACGTATTAGCGATTACTTATGTAGCTACGGGTGAGTCCAGTAAAGGACTGGTCATTCTTCGCCAAGCCGAGCAACTTAGTCGCAAATATCCTTTCGATACCATTCAACTGGAGCTTCAGGCCAGACTAACGCAAGCCTATCGTGTTCAGGGAAATTACAAACAGGCGCTTCAGACTGGCTTAGCGCTGGAACAATACGTCGACAAACATCCTGACTTACAGGCGGCTCCGCTCATAACATTGTATACGGAACTGGCGCTCATTTATGAGCATCAGCATACGGATTCGCTGGTGTTGCCCTATTATTTAAAAGCGAATGCATTCGCGCTCAGTCACAGGATGACCAAAGCGCTGATTGGCACAATGGGAAATCTGGGAGAATACTACGTTACGCACAAAGTATTTACAAAGGCCGAGTACTACACGAAAAAATCGCTGGCTATCAGCAGGAAATTTCATTACAACCATAGCACGGCCGAGTCACTACGTAATCTGGGTGAAATCAGCCGGGAGCAGCATCGCGACAAAACGGCAATTGCGTATTACAAACAAGCGCTGGCGATGCAGCAACAGATAGGCGCCAAAGAGTTCATCGGCTATATTTATGTACAGTTAGCTCAAAGCTATGCGAGCCTGAATGAGCTAGCCACAGCACGCGTCTACACCGATAAATCGATTCGTCTTTTTCAGCAAATACAGTCACCCCATTATTTACATAAAGCATTGACCGTTAAGGCTTCAATTCAGGAAAAATCGGGAGATCTAAACGACGCCTTACGGCTATACCGACAAGTACAAACCCTAAAGGACAGTTTGACAGGACTTGAAAAGCAAAAATCCATTGCCGAAATTCAGGCTGGCTTTGATACGGAGCGCAAACAAAACCAGATAACGAACCTCAAACGGGATTTGGCCTTACAGGAACATGCTAAACAAACGATGCAGCTCCAGCTTACGTTAGCCCAACACCAACGAACCTTCTACTTCATTGTGTCTCTGCTGTTGCTCCTGATTGCCATTATCATCTACAATAACTTCAACAGGCAGAAAAAAGCAAAACAACTGCTGAGCCAGCAACAAAAAGCTATCCTGCAACAGACCGATCAATTAATTGACCTCAACAAAGCTAAAGATCAATTATTCTCTATCATCAGCCATGACCTTCGCAGCCCGCTGGTTCATTTAAAACAGGACATTCGGCAACTGCAGCTTGACGGTCAATCAGGTGGCAAGCCATCTTTTGTTTCCCTGATCCAGCTCGAACAAAAAACAGATACTATTCTTGCCCTGCTAATGACGCTACTGGATTGGGCGCACGTTCAGTTCAGTGGTTTTAAAACCAATCTACAGGTCATTAGTCTAAGTGAGCAGGTAGCGCAGACAGTCAGCTATTTCTCCGATCGGCTGAAGCAAAAACAGATTACCCTGATTAACCAGGTCAATGAATCTACACTTGTTGTTGCAGATAGTCAGTTGTTAGCGATTGTTATCCGGAATTTGCTCGATAATGCCGTAAAGTTCACGCCCGTAAATGGCTACATTCGCCTGGTGTCACTTGAGCATGTCGACACAGTAGAACTCCAGATCCGGGATACAGGCATAGGTATGACCACCGCGATGATCGATAAACTTTTTAGTCAGCCCCAAGTACGAAAAGGAACTCAGGACGAGCCAGGAACAGGACTGGGTTTGCAGATATGCCGGGAATTGCTACTGAAACAACAAGGCGAATTAATGATGAAAAGTGAGCCAAATAAAGGTACCACGGCAAAGATAGTGCTAACAAAACCAGCCGTTTTGTCAGATTCTGCTAAATCGATTTCACATAAACCAAGCATTGGTTACACGGAATAGCACGTTCATGGTAAAAAAACAACCGTTCATGTGTAACCTTACCATGTATATCCGACCGCGAGTACCTTTGTTAATTGCTAATACCTCTGTAAACTATTCATGAAAGGCAGAAAACCTAATAAACTCAGTAGCTCCTCCGCCCAGCTGCCCTTGGCTTCTCTGAACAAATGCGATGACAGAGTAGAACCCGAATCACCTGAGTTGCAGGCTTTCCGTCGCTTACTTGCTCAATACAAAGCCAAAGTGTTTGAACAAAACGTTGGCTTGTTTCAGTAGACTACCTCACTTTCAATGAGGCTTCCTAAATGATAACCTACTCAGGGATGGGCAGGATTTGGTTTATGTAGACGCCGAGTTGAATTAATTACACATAGCTTCACTGGACAGATGGCTGGCGTGGGTTGGTGCCTTACCTGCTTAAAAGGATGATGGCAAAATTGCCAGCCTCTTCGTTTTGGCCAGTGCGAAGAAGTTCGAACAATTAACCATCAAAGCTCCTACAATCACCTACAACGGCGTAAATTGCACTTCGTTTCCCGAGCAATACGCCCGTAGTACTAAATGGCCGCCCAATCTCACAGTACCGATGCCCTGTATGCCCGACACGATTATCTGTTAGAAGGGATCACAATTCCTACACTGACAGACAGCCTATTGGCCAGGCATAGTTCAGGATCGGTGTTTGCGGTGAGCGGGTACGTCGATATTCAGCCGCAGGAACTTGAGATTAATCAGGGTTCATTCACCAGCGCGTCCCGAGTGGCTGCTTTCCCGACAGTTACCGTCACGCAAACGGAGCAATCGGTGCTGGTTTCCTGCGACTGTGCGGTTGACAAAGACGGCTTATGCGCGCATCAGGTAGACGTATTGTTGAGCATTGTCAGGCGGAAGGAGTTGCGCGTTTTTTTCGATCAGGCGCTACGTTACGAAGCCATTAAACAGGTCGCCAGAGACTATGGCCTGGAAAATGAGCCGTCGCTGGATACGTTTTTTCAGGTAGACTACACGAATAAAGCATTCAGCATCAAGCCAAAACAACCGGAGCTTATTCCCATTACCCAGGCTGGACATGATGAACTCCGGGCACAATTGTTGCCAAAGTCTGAACGTAGCGTTCCGCCGATTGACGAACCCATTTCAAACCAGAAACGAATCGTTGTCTTTACCAAACACCGCTACTACGATCACTTTTGCCTTGAGCTTTTTGAGGCCGACACCACCCGGGAAGGCAAAATCAAAAATCCGCTAACATCCATCCAACCGCTCGACCTGACCAGCAAACTTGATAACCTGAGCGAGTTGAAATTCTATTCGGCGGTCGCCAAATTCCAGAATCATCACCGGACAAAGAAAGAAGACGCCGATCTGGAAGGCCTGCGGTTGGTGGCGGACAATCCAAAAAAATTGTCCGTTTTTTATCATTCGAGCAGCGTTTCAGAGAACAGTACAGCTCATTCGCTTGTCCCGGTGAAACTGGAAATCCTGAAAGCAGCCATCCAGTTATCGGTTCGGCAAGTCGATCCGTTTTATGAAGTCTGGGGGTCGCTCACCATTGACGACACCTCTTATGAACTGCATAAATTAACACTCAAATACGATTACTTTATTCTGCTCAACGATACGTTGTATTTAATTGACAATTCTGATAATCTGCGGGTTATCCAGTATTTCAACAAGAAAAATAACAAAATCCTCATCCACCAGTCGACGTACGACGTGTTTCAGGAAACGGTACTGGCCAAACTCGAAAATCAGATTTCTATTGAGTATACCTACCTGAAACCTGCGACTGCCGAGCAGTTGGCAGAGGGCGGGTTTACGCAGGAGCGACAACGTATCATCTACCTGTCTGACTCCGAAAATTACGTCTGGATTACGCCCGTTATGAAGTACGGCCTGGTCGAAGTGCCGGTTCTGTCGAAACAGCAAATCCATTCGATTGACAGCAAAGGGAAGCCATTTCTGGTGGCGCGGGACGAGCCTGCCGAAATTCAGTTCACGATGGCGGTGGTTAATCAGCACCCCGATTTTCAGGAGCAACTTGGTCAAAATCAGTTTTATCTGCATAAGAAATACGTACTGGACGAACATTGGTTTTTGACTGCGTTTGATGCCTGGGCTAGCGAGGGCATTCGGATTCTTGGCTTTAATACATTGAAAAACAACAAGCTAAATCCGAATAAAGCGAAGGTATCGGTGATTGTCAGCAGTGGCCTCAACTGGTTCGAAACGACATTAGGCCTCACCTATGGCAAGCAGAAAGTTTCCCTGAAACACCTGCATAAGGCAATCAAAAACAAGAGTAAATACGTAACGCTCGACGACGGCACGAAGGGCGTTCTGCCAACCGAATGGCTCGACCGTTTTTCGGCCTATTTTCAGGCGGGAGACGTAGTAGACGAGCACATCCAAACGCCAAAGGTTAATTTTTCGAGCATTCGTGAGCTGTATAAGGCCGAAGAATTGCAGAATGACGTGAAAGATCAACTGACTTTATTCACCAAGACATTCGCTAATTTTCAATCGATAAAACCCGTTGCTGTCCCCGTTGAACTACAGGCATCCCTGCGGGATTACCAGAAAGAGGGGCTGAACTGGTTGAATTTCCTGGATGAATTTGGTTTTGGCGGTTGTCTGGCCGATGATATGGGGCTGGGCAAAACGCTCCAGATTCTTGCGTTCATTCTGCTACAACGCACGAAACCAGGACCCAACACCAATCTAGTTGTAGTACCTACGTCCCTCCTGTTCAACTGGCAGGCAGAAGTTGAGAAATTTGCGCCAAGCCTGAAGATTTACACATTTTACGGCGCTAACCGTTCCCTTAAAATAAACGATTTCGACCAGTTCGACCTCATTCTCACTTCCTATGGTACGTTGTTGTCCG
Organism: Spirosoma jeollabukense; assembly: GCF_054777855.1. Taxonomy (NCBI): domain Bacteria; kingdom Pseudomonadati; phylum Bacteroidota; class Cytophagia; order Cytophagales; family Cytophagaceae; genus Spirosoma; species Spirosoma jeollabukense. The sequence goes on along the minus strand of NZ_BAAHAD010000008.1, from coordinate 62,819 downwards.
ACATTCGTTTTTTAAAAGAATACCCGTTTAACTACATTGTTCTGGACGAATCACAGGCCATAAAAAATCCCGAATCGCAACGGTATCAGGCGGTTCGGCTATTGCAGTCACGTAACAAACTCGTGCTAACGGGGACACCGATCGAAAACCACACCTTTGATTTATACGGTCAACTTTCATTTGCCTGTCCGGGGTTATTGGGCAGCTACAATCATTTTAAAGCGCACTACTCAACGCCCATCGACAAATTCGGCGATCAGAAACGTGCCCGCGAACTCCAGGCGAAAATCAGCCCGTTTATCCTCCGCCGAACAAAAGCGCAGGTCGCTACGGAGCTTCCCGACAAAACGGAGATGATTCTTCACTGCGAAATGGGGCTGGAACAGCGTAGGGTGTACAACGCCTACGAACAGGAGTTTCGCAATTTTCTGCTGACAACCAAGGAAGGCGACATTCCCCGTGAGCGTTTACACGTATTGCAGGGGCTCACGAAATTGCGTCAGATCTGTAATTCGCCGGTGCTGCTCAATGACGAAGAATTTTATGGCGACTCGTCGGCGAAGATCGACATGTTGCTTGAGCAGATCGAGAACAAAGCTCCGCAGCACAAAATTCTGGTCTTCTCGCAGTTCGTCACCATGCTCGATCTCATCAAAAAGGAGTTAATCGATCGACAGATTGGCTTTGAATACCTCACGGGTCAGACCCGTAATCGGGCCGACAGCGTGAACCGCTTTCAGAACGACGATACCGTTCGGGTATTTCTAATCAGTTTAAAAGCGGGTGGAACAGGCCTGAATCTCACCCAGGCCGACTACGTATACATGGTTGATCCGTGGTGGAATCTAGCAGTCGAAAACCAGGCCATCGACCGGAGTTATCGCATCGGCCAGAAGAAGAACGTAGTGGCTGTTCGGCTCATATGCCCGGACACGATTGAAGAAAAGATTCTGGAACTTCAGGCATCGAAACGAGAGCTGGCCGACAACCTGATCAGAACCGATACGTCGATTTTGAAATCGCTATCCAAAGCCGATTTGCTGAATTTGTTACGTTAGTTGTGTTTGTGCTGTCAGGTTTGAGATGGCTCCGTCCACTCAATTCAGCAACCAAAGTTATAGGAACAGTTAGCATTTCGTAGTAAATTGCACATAGTACAACGAAGTTTTCACATACACATCCACGATCATGGCAACCACGGTAGAACGCCAGAAAGACATCGCCAAGGAGATGTTAAATAAAAAACGACGTATTCAAGAGTACGTAAAGAGTGGCGATGAAACCAAAAAACCGGCCGGAATTAAGTTTGTCAAACCCTTTACCTTACCAACTGAAGGACGTTGAAAGTGGATTTACTTTTGAGACAGATTTTGGCGTAACATACGCGATACTATTTACCGACGACTCAGACTATTTGTTTGGATCGTCTTTTATTAATTCTGTTTTCTCGTTTTCCATAACCCACGTAGCCGGACAAATTCAGCAGAAAGATCCACGCGTTGAGCAAACAATTCTAAACGCTCTTCTTCTAACCTTCGAGAGCTCACCCGATGCAGTGATTAATTACGTATGTAGCCTGGATGATGACAAGGAAATAGCCAGAAACAGGCTCTTTCACAGCTGGTATCTTAAAATAGGTAAAGAATCTTTTGAGAAGCTCGACCATACAAATCCAGAGAATCGGGTCTATTCATCTGTTATCTTTCTGCGAAACCACCCTGCCAAAGAGGAGATCAAGCGTATGTTCCGCTAGACCTTTGAAAAATAGCAAGTGAATATACCACACTGTTTTACATGCTGCAGATTTTATACATTATCGCCATAACGGCGGAAGCCGGGTATGGACTGGGTGGGCGTTTGTATTATTGCCTGGATTACGGCGCTGGGTGGAGGGTTTGGTCCTACGGATATACCCATCTTTACAGCAGCGGCAGTTGGACTAACAATACGTCTGCTGTTCATTCGCTATGGCTGGCATATGCCCAAATTCGTCTACAGAGATGAGCCTGCCGAGGGTCACTAACAAACAATAAACGCTACGTTGATCGACTTTCAGCCAACGTAGCGTTTATTTTTAGTCTTCTTCGATCGGGCCATATTTGGCCTCGCGGATAGCCATCCATTCACGGGCGGTGCCGCCGTTGTTGAAGTGATCTTCTTCGTCCTGGATTTCCTGGTCCCAGCTAAAATCGGTAGTAAACTGGCCCTGCGCTGTCAGATCAATTTGCAGTCGGTTAGCGCGGGGATGCCCTTCCTTTTTCCGAATCAGGTATAATTCCTGAAGCGCTTCGATCATTTCATCCGGAAAATCGGTGGATAATTGGTCAAGCTCTCCTTCGGGTGTCAGGTACGTACCGTCACATTCAACTTCCAGCCCATCAGCTAGAAACTGAACGTTCAGCCGGGCAATGGTCCAGTCGTCGGTAATAATCGCACTGATCGCGTCGGTCAGTACGTCGTAAATTTCATTCGTTGTCATGCTATCGTCTAAAATGCGTACAACAGCCAGACCAGATCAAAAATTCGTATCGGCCTTTTTCAAGTCCATCTTTTCGATCCAGATGTTCCGGTAAAGCACGTCGTGGCCTTCGGCCTGTAATTTCAGGCCGCCGGGCGTATCGGTTACCCCTTTGCCGTCCTCGTTCCCACCATCAATGCCCGAATTAGGCCCGCCCCATACCTGCGTTATTTTCTGGTTGGTGTGCGCTTTTTTGCCGTTCAAATAGAGGGTCACCAGGGCCGGTTCAGTCCGTTTGCCATCCACGAAACGAGCCGCCCGAAACTCAATGTCATAGGCATTCCACTTCCCAGGACCGGTATAGAGTTTGTATGGTGATGGCGACTCGTTAATCACGGCTCCTAACCCATGCGAGGTCGTGTCGCCGTCGAATATCTGAATCTCGTAGCGGTTTTGCAGATACACCCCACTATTACCACCCGGCTTGCTGACGTAAAATTCAACGTGCAGCCGGAAGTCGCGGAAGGTTTCTTTAGTAACAATGTCGGCAGCACCATATTTGCCACCCGCAGCCGCCGGATCGTTCGTGTTCATGACCGTGCCGCTGCCAGCGGGATCTTTTTCAATGGCCCACTTAATGGGCAACGTAGCAGCCAGTCGGGGGCCTTTCCAATACGTCCATTTCTCGTCGAGCATCTTGCGCGATCCATCGAACAGGACTTCGGCCCCTTTGGGCGCTTTAACGCCAACACCCGTCTGGGCATTGGCATTTGTCAATGCGCTAAGGCCCACCAGGGTAAGTAATAAGGCGCGAGAAAGAGCAGGTCTGCTGGTCGTAATAGAAAACTTCATCAGGTAGCGGTTTAGACTGTGCTTTAGTAAGAATTCAACCCGCACCATCTACCCGTTTTATAGTTTAGTGTTCAGCCTAGTCTCCGACTAGGCTGAACACTCTCAGGCAAAAAAGCTTGGCCTACTGAAGTCACCCTGCCAGTTCAAATCCCGTCGACGCAGTGCCTGCGCAATGGTGATGATCTGGTTAGCCCGCTTCCCCTGCCCACTAATACCAGCCTGATCATAAATTATCTGATAAGCGGGTGCCCAATCAATTAACTCTGTTTTTGCATCATAAACGCCAATAGCTGTCCGGCGCTTATCGGTCGATAATTTCTCCAGAATGGCACTGGCTTCTTCCTGTGTGTGGCTACCAATATGATGATGCTGCTCATTAAGCAGGTATAAAACTGAATAACGTTTCATAGGTATAAGATTAAATGGATAAAAGGAGCGCCAAGCAGCTGAGTCGCTGCTTGGTTTTGATACCCCTTTTATCAGTTGTTGATGAGTCGGATTAACATTCGGCCTGTAGGGCGCGAAACCGGTTGATGCCAATTTCTTCAGTTGCCTCAGCCGACTTGTGCCTGGTTTGCGCCCCTTCCTTGTGCGCATTTACCTGATCACTCAGTAAGGCAATCGTTTGACTTAGTTCATTGAGCTGCTGTTGCAGGCTGTCGATCTGTTTCTCGGACACAACCTTGGTAGTGCCACTCCCCGCAGCCTTACTACGTACCGACAGCCAGTTATCGCCATACGGCGTTCCACCGCGAGTTAATGCCTTCAATGCACCTGCGTGCCTGTTGACGAACGTCATAACGGCCTTCTGAAACGAAGTTTCAGTACCCCTTATGGCCGCTTTATGTTTATATGTTTGAGTCAGTTCCATGTTGTCTATGTTGTTTGTGTGTGAATTGAATCGGTTTCTTCCCTTGTTTATGTTGCCCCCTCTGCCTGAAACCAGATTTTACCAATTTACCCGCTGTTATAATCGTTTCGAAGATTCTGTGAGATTCGATGCAACTGCCAGACAGTTTTTTACTTTGGCACCTCCTTACCCAGTCTACACTAAACAAACGAATATAGGACAAAAAAGGTTTAAACGTTTAAACTTATCCCACCTTAAACAGGTAATTATCTACTAATTTTACAGGTTATTTATTTAATTATTCACATTTTAGACACTTTTTTATGATTATTTAAACATACTACCGCCTTTCTTTAGATTGAACAATGCCACTATCATTTTTAATCATCAAACATAATATTGTACTTTTACGTTTTCTCCTGTATGACTAAAAAGACCTCTCTAAAAGATATTGCCCAGACAGTAGGTGTTTCAACAGCGCTCGTTTCATACGTACTGAACAACCAGAAGGAGAACCGGATCAGCAAAGAGGTCGCCCGGAAAATCAGGCAGGTAGCGCAGGAACTGAATTATCAGCCGAATCAGATTGCAAAGAGTTTAAAGACCAGCAAAACCCGAACACTGGGTTTAATTGTCGCTGATATTGCAAACCCGTTTTCATCATCAATGGCCCGCATTGTCGAGGATGAAGCCGACAAGCACGGATACACCGTTATTTTCGGAAGTTCGGATGAAAACCCACAGAAATGCCAGAAACTCATTACAACCTTGCTGAATCGGCAGGTGGATGGGTTGTTGATATCTGCCCCCGCGGGTACCGAGTCCCAGATCATGACATTGCAGCAACAGACCGTTCCCTTTGTCTTGATTGACCGTTATTTCCCAAGCCTGAAAACCAGTTACGTAGCGCTGGATAACTACCAGGCGACCCATGACGCCGTCCGGCATCTGGTCGATGCGGGCTACCAACGAATCGGCCTGATTACGTTTAAAACCGCTCTTTTCCATATTAATGAACGAACCCGAGGTTATCAGTCAGCCCTTCAAGAGAACGGTCTGCCTGTTCCGAAAAGTCGGGTAAAGGTACTGAGTGGGAACAACCCAACGCCTGAGGTAGCCAAAGCCATTCAGTCGCTTAGAACTGGCCAGGACCCGGTTGATGCTATTGTCTTTACCACGAATGTCCTGACATTTTTGGGCTTAAAAGCGATCAGAGCCTGGCATCTAAACGTACCTAACGAGCTGGCTGTTGTGGGGTTCGACGAAGCCGATGCCTACGAGTTATTTGATACATCGCTTACGTATATCCGGCAGCCCATTCAGGAGATGGGACAATTGGCAACCCAAATTTTACTAGAATCACTGAAGCCAAACGCCCCAATAACGCAGACAAACCTGGAAGCCACATTAGTCATACAGGCGTCTACCCAACCGCTTTCATCATCCATTCTAAAAGGCTAACGGAGAATTAGTTTCACCAGCCGTAACTACGTAGAAACGAGTCAATCTTTTTACAGCTGGCCTATTCTCTTGGGCCGGGCATCCACGCGAATCCCAAAATATTTATCCAGATAATAGCCAAACTCCCGATCATTAGTGACGAGAAACTCAGTAGCCTGACCATTATGCGTAATTTTCAGTTTGTCATCAGTGAGCGTTATTCGCCCTCCCGGCGTTACGAGCGAACACAGCTTATTCTGCGTAAAATACGAGTCATCTGAGGTTTGGTGAAAATGGCACATCTCACTGAAGTCACTCAACTGGCGGGGAATAAGCGTGAAGATATAGCCCGGCTCCCAGCTACCGTCTTCGTGCTGTTGACTGACAGCTAAGTAATTGGCGTCGTATTCGGTAATACGGTAACGCCCGGTTTTGTCTTCCTGAATTTGATTCCGTTCGAGTAACAAAGGATACAACGAAAACCGCCGGCCAAACGCCACATCGACCAGCCAGTCAATGCCGTCAATACGTGCTACAATCGCTAGGTGATCAAATTCAGCATTAAAACCATTCCCGACATCATAAACTCGTCCGGATATCCGCTTCACCTGAAAGCCAAGTGTTTTGAGCAATTCATAAAAGAGGCCGTTCAGTTCATAACAGAATCCGCCCCGTTTATGGGTGATGATTTTGGTAAACAAGGCATCAGGCTCCAGAACGATCTCCCGGCCACGGTGAATATCCAGATTCTCAATCGGTATAGCCAGTTGATGCTGGTAGTTGAGTTTTCGCAGGGTTGCCAGTGTCGTATCGAACGGCCCGCTATACTGAATTCGATCTAAATAAGCATTAACGTCCATCGAGTGTGTCCAGGAGTGAGTCCCCAAAGTTGCCCAAAATCGGCATGAACACCTACATACTATTTTTTGAAATCGTTTAATGCCTGATTCAGTCGATTAATAAAGTGACTGAGTTGTCGATGAAGCTATTCCAGCGTCTTATCCTGTGCTAGTGGATTCTGGTGAAAGATTTCCTCCAATCGGGCGAATAGCTCCGGATGTTTTTCCTGCAGCAGGTCGGGACGTTTGAAGAAGTATTCAGACACGACGGCGAAGAATTCGGCTTCGTTCGTTATGCCGTACGGATTGATGTCGGAATGGTTGGTTTTAATGTCATTGATGCTATTGTGGATCAATTGAAGCCAGGGCTTAATGTGATCTTTTTCAAGCAAATACGCGGGTGATCCATCAGTAGACCCGTCGACTTTGTCGATCAGATGCACAAACTCATGAATACCCGTGTTGCCTTTGCTGGTTTCGTTGGCAAAACCCTCATGCAGCGCCGGTTTCGACAGGACCATCGTACTCTGCAAAGCACCGCCTTCGCCCACCATACCCAGGATATTACGTTCATCGCCCGTCGTTTGAAAATCGGCATTAAAGCGATCTTCGTAAAGCAGTACGTTAGTTAATGGGTAATACCAATCGTCGAAACCGAAAATGGGAATAATGGCGCTGCTGGCAACCAGTACGTTATCAAGATCATCGACAGTCGTGCCTACGCCTTCGATTCGGATGTGGTGCAGAAAATGATTCACCCGTTCTTCAAACAACTTCTTTTTCTCGTCACTAAGCGACCGATAGTAGGAAACATGCTCCTCCAGCAATTGTGGGTAGTTGACCGGGAGCGGCAAAGCATCCTGCTTTTTCTGATTCAGATACCGCCAGCCAAGCCAGCCCAACAAAAGCACGACTACACTAATCAAAAGAATCATAGCTCATTTACTTTAACGCCTACTTTCGACTCAACGTTGATCAAGGTCTGAATGCCATCGGGTCTGATGGCTATTTTCTGAGGTGTAAATCGAAACGATTTAATGCCCAGATCGGTTTTTCTGCCCACACTTCCCTTCTCGAACGCCTGGTTTATGGCTTGAGGCAACGTAGCAATCTCATCATTCAACGGAATGGTTAGCATACTTTCCAGTAACCTACGCAACCCACCGTGCCATACCGAACCGCTACTTTTTGACAGCATGTTTTCACTTGCCGCATCGAAATCTAAATTTCTGACAAGCAATGTATTTGTCAACGTATCGAATACAGGCCGCCCGCGCAGGTAAACCGGACCGTCCAGTAAGCCACTCACGCTGGCCTTAACGATTAGCGCGCGTTGCCCACCGTACACCGTTATCTGCTTCACCGTGATGGCACCGAGCGCCATTTTTTTAGGCTGTCGGGTAACAGTCAGTGCCAGCATCCGATTGATATCAGCGTACGGAATAAAACTCATCAGGTGCAAATCTGATCGTTGAGAAATGGTATCTCTTTTATCCAGCTGAGGCAACTGCGTTTTCGTATGCACCGGCGACTGAGGCTTTATTTCCGTTTGTGTTTCAAGCGCAATCCGCAGGTGTGTCGTTAGCTGACGGGCATTGCCCGTGACGGGACCAGCCGCTATACTGATTGGTTTGGGAACTAACCACAGACCATACTCTTTGTTGATCAGTAGTGGTTGTTGCATATCGCGCCAAATAGGCTTCACCATTTGGTCGAGTCGCAAGTCGTTGTACACGGCTGAATCAATCATTGTTTCAATATCTTTCTTATGTCGGTCGAGAATATTCTGAGCCATTTTTTCCAGCGATACGTCTTTACCAAGAAGACGTAGCTCAGGCTTTATGATCCAGTGGTAATCAACAAATGAAGTGTGGCTGGCCAATCGCCAGTTGGGCGTTACACGAATCGGCGTTTTGAAGTCGACATGCAGCGAACAAAAGGGCTTTTTGGGCGGGGTCGTGTCGTGGCTAAAGGGCTTTGTCAGCCACATCTGAAGCGGGGCTGAAAGCTTTATCTGGTGATCGGTATACTGGACCTGAACGTCACCCAACCGCTTTACCCGAAACGAAATAATACCTTTCGATTTACCCTCGCTGGTCTGTTTCCCTACCAATACGGGGTCTAGTTCCTGGTTAATTTTTTTCTGTAGCTCCTCCAGATCAAACGTAATCGGGCCAGCCAGATACGAGATCGTGGCCGGAATAGGCGGATCAAAACCCTCCGCTTTAGGCGGCTGAGTAGTAACGTTCTGGCATTGCGTTATTAATAGCAGCAAAGCCAGGCCAATGAATGGCTGGATTCTCAGTACTAATTTCATTAACGTGTAGTGACTACCGCTTTCCGGTCTGCAACCTGAATGGGATTTATAGGTGATAAACTCCGTTCGTTTCAGGTTGTTTTCATTATTGAATTGCAACGGATTATATCATACGTCAGACATTCCAGGATACTTTGTAGGTAGCCTTACAGGATCTGAACAGCGCAGAAACAAAAAGCCCCTCAACTGAATTTGGTTGAGGGGCCGTAATGCTTAACCTGTTTTATCGTTTCACCTGCACCGGCAGGTCTTCGAGTTGTGCATAACTAAGTTTCCAGACATTATCGGTTCCTTTTTTCCAGAGCAGAATAAAATTGCCTTCGCCATAGCCTTTGGCCTGCTGAGCTGTTTCGGGCAGTACATCAACGGAGAATGTTCCGGCTTCGTAGGCAGTTTGTGTGTCAACCGCTGAGCTTACTACGTTGGTTTTCAGATCGCTCAGACTTGGTAACGTGGCTTTCACCCATTTGTCCGTCACTTCCGACTTACCTTTCAAGTGCTGGTCTCCCTGAAGGAAATTGACGTCATCGGCCAGTAAGGAGATAATCTTATCGGAATCTTTACTGTTCCAGGCGCCAATAAATTGCTGATTGAGCGCCTGGATATTTACAGCTTCTTCCTGCTTGGCGCAACCTGTTACCAAGGCCGCAGCAAGCAAGGTTTGGATGATTAATTTCATAGTGTGTAGTTGATTAAATGAATGGTATCGGTTGGAGAGCTGTGCTGTTATAATGCGCCAGCTCCCCGACCGATGTTACGCTTATTACCAGCTTTTACGCCGGTATTGCGATGATGCATAAGGTGTCTCGGGATCACCATAAGACGGATTTGGCAAAAAGGCTTCGTTCAGTACGTAGGAACTCGACGCTATAGCAGCAGGTGCAGGAGCGGCAGGTGTAGCTTGGGCTGGAGCTGCTACCGGTTTACGGGCCACCGTTACCTGTGCCGGACGCGCTACGCCGAAACCGTGGGGAGGTGTAGCGGCAGCCAACGCGGCAACCCGGTCACGCTCGGCAGCGTCGGCCCGTTCGCGTTCACGTGCTGTCTCAGCTTGGGCAGCAGCCAACCGGGCGGCAGCTTTATTTTTATTGTCTTTATTTTTACCGATCGCGTAACCAGCCGCACCGCCAACAACACCACCAATCAGTCCACCCACCACACGATTGCGTTTGTTAATGATGGCACCAGCGGCACCACCGGCAACTCCGCCAATCGTTGCGTCTTTAGCCTGTGGGCTCCACCGTTTCCGGTCCTGTGCTTCGGCAGATTGACTGAGCACGAAGCCAGTCAGTATCATCACTACGAGATAAGAATTGAGCGTTTTCATCGTCTTTTTTTATTTAGGTTAAACTCGTGACAGGAATAAGACAAGCTAAATTCCAGAAGGTTTAGCCACGCGTACTTACCTATTTAACCCCAACCCAGACCGATTGTTCGTGTTGATACATATAATCACATCCCTTTAAGTCGGCGTTTTTTCTATGATGAATACAAAAAAATGGTTTTTCAATACGTAGTAACCGACTTTGTCACTGACTATAAATACCCTTGATTTTCCAAAGCGTAGTCGGTGCCTGCCTGTCGTGCGTTACTTTTACGGTATGGAAACCAATCAAGTCTCTTCACAAATTTTGTCAAACCTGGGTATTGCGGCCCTGAACCCCATGCAGGAAGCGGCCCAAAAAGCCATTTTACAGGATAAAGATGTCTTTTTAATCGCTCCTACGGGCTCCGGCAAGACGCTTGGTTTTCTGTTACCCGTACTCCAGTTGCTTCAACCCAATCATTCGTCGGTGCAATGCCTGGTGCTGGCGCCTACCCGTGAACTGGCCCTGCAAATCGAGCAGGTCTGGAAGAAGATGGCGACGGGCTACAAAGTGAATGTGTGTTACGGTGGTCATTCAATGGAGACCGAAATCAAGAATCTGAGCAATCCACCGGCGCTTCTGGTGGGAACGCCCGGACGCATTATGGATCATATTTCGCGCCGAACGTTTGATTTGGATGGCATTCAAACGCTGGTATTAGACGAGTTTGATAAGTCGCTGGAGCTGGGCTTTCACGATCAGATGGATTATATCATTGGGGGGTTGCGCAACCTTAAAAAGCGCGTGCTGGTCTCAGCAACGTCGGGCATTAAAATCCCGGATTTTGCGGGTGTCCACTCCCCTACCAAATTGAATTTCAGCGCTGATGAAGACGTACCGAGTGGGCTAACCATGAAAGTGGTTATATCCGAAGAAAAGGATAAAATCGGTACGTTATTTAACCTGCTTTGTACGCTGAATTCTGAATCCGCCCTGATTTTCTGCAACCACCGGGATGCTGTCGAACGGACCAGTCAGTTGCTTAACGAACGGGGTATTTTTTCAACGTTTTATCATGGTGGCATGGATCAGGACGATCGGGAACGGGCGTTGATTCAGTTTCGTAATGGCAGCGTAACGTATCTAATCACTACTGATTTAGCGGCTCGCGGCCTGGACATCCCCGAAATGAACTATGTGATTCACTACCATTTGCCGATGCACGAACATGAGTTTGTACACCGCAATGGACGAACCGCCCGCATGCACGCATCGGGAACGGCTTATTTGATTTTACACCCCAGTGAAGAACGCCCGCGCTATCTACCCGACTCGCTCGAAGAGATCACACTTTCGGGAACTAATCCGCTACCAAAGCCACCCCAGTTTGTAACGATTTACATCAGTGGCGGCAAGAAAAACAAACTTAATAAGATTGACATTGTCGGCTTCTTCTCCCAGAAAGGCGGGCTCGAAAAAGACGACCTCGGCCTCATCAACGTGCAGGATTTCATCTCGTTTGCTGCTGTAAAAACAACTAAAGTCAACGGACTACTGGCGAAAATCAGGGACGAGAAAATGAAAGGAAAGAAGTATAAAATTGAGGTAGCCCGGTAAATCAAAAGGCCCGCTAACCGCGGGCCCTGCTACGTATCAAAACAACTTTTCGTTCGGTGGTTTAACACCCTTCATGCGAATGTAAATGGTGCATTGTCCGCGGTGGTGGGTTTGGTGTTCGAAGGCTTTCGCCAGCACAACTTCGCGGCTCATCTCGCGGGGACCCATTTTCACCATGTCGCCCAGTTGCGCGTCTGTTATTCCTTTGACCGCATCGATCATGAAATCATAGCTATCCAAAACAGCTTTGGTCAACGCAGCTTTTGTTTTGAATTCAGCCATTTCCTCCATTTTTTTACCCTGCATTGGATTCGTTTTCCCGCTGGCGACTGCTCCGAAATTATAGTTGGCATTCGCCAGATGAAGCATTTGCTCGGCAAAACTGCGAATTTCAGGCGTCGGTTTGAAGCCTATGCCATCTTCGGGCATAGCATCCAGATATTCTTTAGTGTATTCTTTGGCGCGTTGCCACTCAGCCGTCAGTTGTGAAACGGTCATCATAGGTCTGGCGGCCTGAACGGCCGAAAATGCCCATAGCCAGGCCATCAGGGTCAATGCAAAACGTAATGGTGATTTCATAATCATAGGAATGTTGGTTTGAACCTGAGTTATGTTACTCGTTTCAATAAGCATAACCCGTCAGAAAATTACCGCTGTCGTTTATTTTACGGTGACATGAAGACATTTTTTTGTCACCGAAATAAAAGTTTAATAAGTCTATAATCCATTTTCACTTTGTATAGCCATCAGAAAATTAGCGACATTGCCCGTAAGAAAAGGAGTGTATTTCGTAATTTTCTCGATGGGCCAATCCCACCAGCGTAGTTCCAGAAGTCGAGCGATGTCGGCATCGTCAAACCGTTTGCGAATCAATTTCGCCGGATTACCACCCATGATAGCATAAGGTGGTACATCACGGGTGACGACTGAATAAGCACCAATTACGGCCCCATCACCAATCGTAATACCCGGCAAAATAGTGGCCCGATAACCAAGCCAAACGTCATTTCCGACTACCGTATCTCCTTTAATTGGATAGGATTTCCCGTCCATAGCACTGGCCCAATCGCCACCAAACATCGCAAACGGATAGGAGCTGACAGAATCGACCAGGTGGTTAGCCCCATTCATGATAAACTCAACGCCGGATGCAATCATGCAGAATTTGCCAATAATCAGGCGGTCGCCGGTAAAATCGAATAAATAGCGAACATTGCGCTGAAAATTACCAACCGACTCAAAGTCATCGTAGTACGTATAATCACCAATCGTAATTTGCGGGTGGTCAACCACATTATTCAAAAAGCACAGGCGCTCATAACCCGCTAACGGAAAAACAGTAGATGGATTTGGTATATTCATACGTAGTATTGAACCCGTTTTGTATTTCAAAAAAACATATGGCCGAAGAACTGCCACAAGGCAACCCTGACGTATTAAGAGAGCTGCTGATCTATAAGATGCCCTTCGGAAAATACAAAGATCGCCTGATCAAGGAATTACCGGTTTCGTATCTGGAGTGGTTTGCTCAGAAAGGATTTCCCCCAGGGAAATTGGGCATGCTGCTGCAAACTATGTACGAAATCCGGTTGAATGGATTGGAGCATTTACTTCATGGTCTGAAAAACAAGCGATAAAGAGTAAGATCGTATTTGCGGTTGGGCTTCACTACGTTACTTGACAACCACGCTGTTTTCGGTTATATTTCTGTACACATGACACTGTCCATCTTAAATGCCTTCCCGTCGTACGTTCCTTCGCACCACTAGTCTGGCTCCGTTGCTTGGACTGGCAACCAATCAGCCAGCCCCTACGCTCATAAAGCCTGCCAAACTGCGCCCTGGTGATACCATCGGGTTGTTTTGCCCGGCAGCCCCGGCCTACAGCCAGGAAACGGTAAAGATCACGCAGGAATCACTCCAGGCCCTGGGGTTTCAGACGAAACTCGGTCCCCATATTTACGACCGATATGGCTATCTGGCTGGGCGAGATGCCGACCGCGTCTCTGATCTGCACGCCTTCTTTACCGACCAGAGTGTCAAGGCCGTCATGGCTATCCACGGCGGCTGGGGCTGCGCCCGTCTTTTGCCGCTGCTGGATTACGACCTGATTCAACGCAACCCGAAAGTTCTGATCGGCTACAGCGACATTACGGCTTTATTACTGGCTATCTACGCCAAAACCGGCCTGGTGACTATTCACGGTCCTGTTGGGTCTGCGACGTTCAATACATATACGGTTGATTGGCTTAAGCGCGTACTTATGGAAGGCGAAACCGTGACCATGCGCAACCCAACCGACAAGGGTGATAACCTCACGCAAACGCAGGATCGGATCACCACCATCCGTCCAGGCCTGGCGCGTGGACGACTGGTTGGCGGCAACCTCACCGTACTGAGTCATCTGATTGGATCGCCGTATCTGCCCGACTGGAAGAACACCATTCTGTTTCTTGAAGACACACACGAGGATATTTACCGCATGGATCGGATGTTTACCCAACTGAAACTGGCGGGCATCTTGAATCAGATTGCGGGTTTTATATTCGGCAGATGCACCGACTGCGGGCCGGGCAACGGTAGTTACGGTTCACTCACCCTGGACGACGTACTGACCGAATATATTATTCCTCTGGACAAGCCTGCCTATTCGGGCGCCATGATTGGGCATATCAGCAACAAATTCACGGTTCCACTGGGTATCGATACCGAAATTGACGCGACTGCGGGCACAATCCGCTTACTGGAATCGGCGGTTAGCTGACTATTCAAATTGATTTCACGGGTGAACGTATCCGTCCTATCCCACCTGTTTACCAAGACGTTTCAGGGCACTTGATCCGGGCGGTTGCCTGACACAGCAGGTTTATCTATCGTGTTGAACAAGTTGATCAGGCTTGTCTGCTCTTCTTTGGTGGCCACAACTATAAATTGGGTGGCTACGCAAAATACATACTGCTCCAGTAAGGAAATAAATTGTACATCGGTAGGCATCAATTCGATCGTTATCACGCACAAAGCGCTCAGGCCAACGAAAGTAACATATTTATTTTTTAGTGAGATACAAGCTACCAATTAAACTTCTATTAATCATCTTAGCGTAGGGCTTCCTTACGATGGAGTAAACGTAGTAAGTGCCATCATGGCCTGTGCCCGTTCATTTAACTGATTTAGGATCTGGGTATGAATGGCCAGCTTCTTAAAATCATTTCGGGTATATGCCTGTTTGCACGAATCAAGCTGACTTAGATCCTGCATCAGATTTGCCAACTCTGTTTCCATGGTACACAATAGAGCCTTGAGTTGGTCCATTGGACATTGGCCACTTGCGCCTTGACTCCCAACCCGAAGGCACTTGGTAGAATAAGAAGATAAATGGGTATAGCAGGTCTGGAAAGTAGCAATTGCTTCGATCCAGTCTGATAAATTTGTCTTATACGTTAATGTGCCCACTGAGTCTGACGTAATTCGAGATGATTTGCGTGCCATAACTGTCTTGTTTAACCTTTATGCCTATCTAGTCGCAATGTATTAAACAAATATTTCTATTTTTTGATTATTCATATAATAAATTTTATTATTAATTGATTATTATCTCGATTTCAAGTAAGAGAACGCTTCTACATATATTAATAGCTATCTCTGCCCTATAGTATGCTCTATTATAGCTAATTAAAAAACAATAGTAAAACTAAATATCTGCAATAGTTAACTTATTAAAGTAATGGAAGTTACTAATTCTAGCAAATATTACATCTTTTTAGTTATTAATATTATTTATAGAAATCTAAAGTAACACATAAAGACTCCATAATTTTGCGAGCAGTAGTTATATGTATAGAAATTGAGTTTTCCATTTCAGGTACGCGACTTGTAATAGCCTGTTAAATCGTCCCAACAATCAACTTGCGGCATCCCTTAAAGAAGCTCTCGCACAAGCCAGAACATGAAGAAAGTAGGTAAGACAGTATCTCACCCTTTCTGGCCTCTTTACTTAACGTCTAAAAATTTGGTTATGATTGACCCCGGCGACAGGCTGTTCGCCAGTGAAGCAGCAACTCATTAAGGCAATACGTTAACCCGAACGACCGAAAACGACCGGGGTGCCAACGTCAGTGAGAGGGCTTTTTTCTTCACATCGACCGGAATTGGCTGCTCTACCGGACTTACATTGGTCGCATTTTCGAACGAGTTAACCGCATCGAGTACGTTATTTTTCAACAACGTTAATTTCCCGTTTGCCGCCAGTTTTTTAACGCCATCGAGTTGAATAGTACGCACCTGCGCTTTATCCGATACGTTGGCAATTTTTAGAATAACTTCATTGGTGGCTTTATCCCAGGCGGCCGATGCATACAAACTATCCTGCCCGGCCAGGGGTTTGTCAGCCTGTGTCAGGCTCAATACATTCGTTCCCTTGTTAAGTGAATACAGTTTCTGGACGTAGTAGTTGGGTGTGCCATACACGCGCAGGTTGTCAACCCATATGAGATCGGGCGTCCACTGCCAACCGTCTGCATGAGCAAACAGGGGCGCGTAAGACGCCATGTTCACGACGGCCGCGTTACGTTCCAGGCCCGTCATAAAAGCGGCTTCGGACAGGGCACACTGCCAGTTGTTCTTATTATCTACGCTGACCGTTTTATCACTCTGGGCGGCCCACTCCCCCGCAAACACCTTCGACCCGTTCCGTGGGTAGCTGTCGTACCGGCTTGCGTTCTGTAAAAACCATTCCGGCCGACGGTAGTAATGCTCATCGATCAGGTCGGCTTTCATGTCGCGAAGCTTGCCGTTCAGAAAGTCGAACCGTTCGCCGTTGGGATCGGTGCCCGAGCTGCAAACCAGCCGCATAGCCGGGTATTTTTCTTTGATTGCCTTCTGGAAAACCGCCAGTCGTTCGATGTACTGAGGCCCCCAGTTTTCGTTACCAACGCCTAGAAACTTCAGATTGAAGGGTTTGGGATGGCCCAGGTCTGCCCGCACTTTTCCCCATTTCGTTGATACGTCGCTATTGGCAAACTCGATCAGGTCTACGGCATCCTGCACGTACGGGTCGAGTTGGTCCATCGGTACCAGCTCGGCCGTGTTGAACTGGCAGGCCATACCGCAGTTCAGAATCGGTAGTGGCTCAGCTCCGATGTCTTCGCAGAGTTGAAAATACTCCAGAAACCCTAAACCAAACGTCTGGAAATAATCGGGCGTCGGACGATGCCCAAATTCGAAGTTCCAGCGGTTGATGATCAGCTGCCGATCTTCGATTGGGCCGAGCGTTTTTTTCCACTGATACCGTTGGTCAAGATCGTATCCTTCGACAATACAGCCACCCGGAAACCGCACAAAGCCCGGTTTCATGTCGGCCAGCATCTGAATCATATCCGCCCGCATGCCACCGGGACGGCCTTTCCAGGTATCTTCGGGAAAGAGTGAAATCATATCCATATCCACTACGCCCGTTCCCTCGAACCATACGCGTAATTTGCCTTTTTGTTCACCCGCGGTCGATTTAAAACTGACCTGCTGCTTGTGCCAGCCTTTGTCTGCCTGTTCGGGCGTCAGGACACCCGAGCCAATTACTTCGTCTTTGGCATTGAGCAGGTCAACGTGAAGGTTGGCCTTCCCTGACTGCACGCGGTAGAGCACCGAAAAATCGTAGCGCAGCCCCGACTTTATCCCCATTCCCCGGAAGCCTTCGTTGGTCAGACTCAAATCGCCCTGGCTGGCGCTGTTGGCCGTTATCCGAACGTAGCGCGGATTGCTGGAGCTTTTCTCCTGCCGGTTCTGCACCAGAACGTCGCCTTCAGTACGTTTCTTTCCATCGATTTTCCAGCCCATGAGTGGTTTAAAAAACTCAAACGAGCGATTTTTGACCATCTCGGCATAGATACCGCCATCGGCGCCAAAATTGATATCTTCAAAAAACACGCCCCACATCGTCGGCTGAATGTCGGCAATGGGCTGTGCTACGTTCACCCGCACAACGGGCGCGGGCTGGGCTTGCGCAAAAAATGAGCTGCCGGTAAGGAGCAAGCTGGCGGCAAGGAAACAACTTTTTATTTGGGACATACTGAGTTATTGAATTAGCGTTCGGCGTAGTCTGGAGACTACGCTCAACATGGACTACGCCCAACATGAATCACTTATTCACTACGGGGTAACCATACTTTCATTGGATCGACGCCCCGGTTCGACCAGGTGTAGTAAGGAATCGCTACCAGAGTAAGCGTATTTCCAGCTTGGTTCTTCAAGGGCACAGTTCCCATGATGACATTGACGCCCCCCAGCAGGTTGTCTTTCTTTTCGATACGTAGTCGGGCGGTATCGGGCAGTGTGATATCGGCCACTTTATCCTGATTATCAATACCTTCTACGCAATAAACGACCGGGCCATATTCTAGCGAAACCAACCCTTTATCGTCTTTCACGGCTTCATTAGCGACGACCCGCCGAATGCTCATGGGCAACATGAGTTCAATTACATCGCCTTTTTTCCATTGACGCGTAATATTCGCATACCCGTTGGTGATGGTAGGTTGTACGGCTTTACCATTGACTGCCAGCGTTATGGGTGTTGTTGTGCGATTCGTAAAACTGTATAAATTACCCGGTAACACCTCGTTTTGCGTCCAGCCGGGAATACGAACGTTTACGGTAAAGCTGGCCTGCTTCGCCGGGTTCACCCCAATTTTGATTGCCCCATTCCAGGGATATTCAGTCTGCTGTTCGATGTTTACAGCCAGTTTATTCAGCATTACCTGCGCTTTGTTGGATGCAAACAGATTGATGAACAACTGGTCGTCCTGTGTAGCGTAAATCAGGTTCGGGACCGATGGCACGAAACGTACCAGGTTGGTTGGGCAACACGAGCAGTCGAACCAGGGTTGCCGGGTACTGGCGCCAAAATTAAATTTATATTCGCCATCCGACTCCAGTGGATTTGGGTAGAAAAACTGATCGCCACTCAGCGAAATGCCCGAAATCAGGCCATTGTAGAGCGTGCGCTCGATGACATCGTAATATTTGGACTCGCCGGTAAGCATAAACAGCCGCTGGTTCCAGTACACATCACCGATAGACGCGCAGGTTTCGTTATAGGCCGTTTGGTTGGGAAGTTCATAATTGTCACCGAAGGATTCGCCCTCATGCCGCGAGCCGATACCGCCCGTGATGTACATCTTCTTATTTACTGTATTTTCCCAGAGCGCTTTAATGGCATTCAGGTAGGTTTTATCGTTGTACAAAGCCGCTACGTCGGTCATACCTGCGTACATGTAGACGCCCCGTACGGCATGGCCAACTGCCTCATTCTGTTGAGTGACAGGCTTATGATCCTGGCTGTAGGGACCGTACAGTTTGTGCGTTGTTGAGTCGCCCCGCACGTCCAGAAAGAATTTGGCCAGCTTCAGGTAGTCTTCCTTTTGAGTAATGTTATAGAGTTTAATAAGGCCTGTTTCGACGATCTGGTGACCCGGTGGAGCCTTCCGTTTGCCCGGTTCGGGTCCGAAGGTTTTAACCAGCAAGTCCGCATTTTTTAGAGCGATGTCCAGAAAATTCCGCTTGCTGGTCGCTACGTAGTGCGTGGCAGCGGCTTCGTACAAATGCCCGGCATTATAAAGCTCGTGGCTCATGCTTTCACTTTCCCAGCGCGGCCCTGGTTTCACCCATTTGGCGGGCGGATTATTAGGGTCGATGGTGTGCCAGGTTGTGAGGTAGCCATCAGGTTCCTGTCCAACTTTGATGATGGCGATAATCGAGTCTACATACGCTTCCAGCTTTTTATCGGGTGAACTGATGAGTGAATTGGAAGCCCCCTCAATGAGTTTATAGACATCCGTATCGTCGAAGGGCATGGCACCCCGCGTTTTGCCTTTCATTTTGCCACCCGCAATCAGGAAATTGTCCATCCGTCCTTCTTTGTACGACTTATCGAATCCAAACGGAATGGTTGTTTTCTGGACTGTTTTAATTTTAGGCAACCAGAAATTGTCCGTCAGCTCGACGTGGTTGATGGGCACGGCGGCAATCGGATACCCCTTTAGTGACACTTGCCCCCGGCCTTGATACGCACTTAAAGCCAGCAAAAGGCTGATAACGACTTTTTTCATGGTAGGTTGATTAAACTTTGACGTAATACGGGACCAAAACGCAAAAGTGTAATACTGACACAATTATAAAAAAGTAAAATCAATTCTCCAAATAGTTCTATAACATCAATGACAGATAAACTTTTACTCTACAAGATTAAATAGGACTAAACCAGCTTATCCCTCCCCCATAATATCGGCAGAAAGGGCCGTTACAGTTTCCCACGAAAAAGGGAGCCATAAGCCACGGAAGCTATCGAACACTTCGGTAGCGGCTTCGCAGGGAAACAACTTGTAATCAAATTTGGGAAAATTGTTGGCCATGTAGCCGGGGTAGTAATACGTTTTTTGCTGAAGTCGGGCGTGGTTGATTTTCAGCAGCATCAGGTATTTACCCAGGCTATACTTGCGGTAGTCGGGGTGGTAAAAATTCATAATGCCAGCAATGCTCAACGCACCATTGTCGAAAACCCCGGCGGCAATCAGTCGACTTCCATCCCGCACTTCAATCACATACGTATCAAACACATTGTAGGTGGCTCCGTCAAACAGGCAGGCTTCAACCGAACTGGGCGCATCAAAATTTATGGCTTCTTTATAAATGGCATAGAGCGTTTCCAGTTCTTCCGAAAGCGCTAGTGGTTTGACAGCCACCGAGAATTTTTCGTTACTTCGCAGTAGCCTGAGCTGTTTGGTGCCGTAATTGACGTTCGACAAGACAAGACGCAACCAATGTACGGAGCATACGCGGTAGTCGAAAAGGACGGCATTGCAGGTAAAAATCTCCTGATGCATCCGAAAATAACCCCGGCTTAGGCATAAATCTAACTTGCTTCCTTTCATTACTTAGCACGCCTTTCTTCTACGGTTATCAATTAGCAGCAAGTTAAAGTCAAATCTTCAATTGGGCGTCAATCTGATCCACTACGTACCTAAAATCAGTTGGGTTGTTGGCATAATCGAGCGCATTTACGTCCAGAACCAGCACAGGTCCGAATTCATACGAGGCCACAAATTCTTCGTAGAGTCGGGTCAGGCTAGTCAAATACTCGTCGCTGATACGTTGCTCATACGACCGGCCGCGCTTCTGGATCTGCTCGCGGAGTTTGGGCAGGCTGGCTCGTAAATAAATCATCAGGTCGGGGGGACGAACGAGGCTCATCATGTTGGCAAACAAGCGCTGATACGTATCATAATCGCGCTCGGACATGCTTTCGTTCTGATAAAGATTGCGGGCAAAAATGGCCGCATCTTCATAAATCGTTCGATCCTGCACGACTGTCTTCGGATGCGATGCGCCCCGATTCGCCTGCTGGATATCCATGATTTTTTTAACCTGAGCAAAGCGGCTGTTCAGGAAATAGATTTGCAGGTTGAACGACCAGCGCGGCATATCGGCATAAAAATCAGCCAGGTACGGATTTCCTTCAACGGCTTCGTACAGTACGTCCCAGCCATAGTGAGTGGCCAATTGCTGAGCCAGCGTTGTTTTTCCAGCCCCAATATTTCCCGTAATAGCAATGTGCATGGTTTAGTCGTAAATCGTCAGGCAATACCCCGTAAGTGCTGCGCAAATTATACCTTCTACCGTACAATTTACGACTCACTATTGACTAACGCCTTACGACTAATCACTGTTTTGGTTTAATTTTGTAGTATGAAACCGTACCGCGTCCTTCTGTATTATATCTATTCACCCATCGAAAACCCCGAACAGTACCGTGAGGAGCATCACCTGCTATGTCTCCAACTGAATCTGCTGGGACGTATCATTGTGGCCCCCGAAGGGTTGAACGGAACTGTATCAGGCCTGACCGCTGACTGTGACGCATATATGGCCGCGCTACATGCCGATCCGCGGTTTGCCGGGATTGAATTTAAGGTGGACGAAGCCGATGGACACACGTTCCAGAAATTGCATGTCCGGGTGAAAGCTGAAATCGTTCACTCCGAATTAGGCGTTGATCCGCTTCGCCAAACCGGCATCCACCTCGAACCGGACGAATTTCGTAAACTCAAAAATGATCCCGACGTGGTGCTGGTCGATATGCGGTCGAACTACGAACACGAGGTTGGCAAATTTAAAGGCGCCATTACGTTCGACATGGAAAACCTGCGCGAACTACCCGAGCACGTGGCCGAAATCGAGCACCTGAAAAACTCTGGCAAAAAAATCGTTACCTACTGCACGGGCGGCATCAAGTGCGAAAAAGCCTCCGCTTATCTGCTCGCTCAGGGCTTTGAGAATGTCTACCAGCTCCACGGCGGTATTATCAAATACGGCATGGAAGCGGGGGGCGAAGATTTTGACGGCGAATGCTACGTATTCGATAACCGCGTAACGGTGCCGGTCAACCACATAAATCCGGCCATTGTGTCGACCTGCTATCGGTGCGGCACTCCCACCAGCCGGATGATCAACTGCGCCAGTCCGCTCTGCAACAACCACATTACGTTGTGCGAAGCCTGCGGACACGAGCATGGCGGCACCTGCACCGACGATTGTAAACAGGATCCAAATCTGCGTGCTTACGACGGGACAGGTTATTACGGCAAGCAAACCCAAAGCTACTCCCCCATCCAGGGTTACAAGAGTCGGCAGGGGCAACGGGTAGAAGTAGCACTTGGTAGTGAATAACCAGGTGCTACCAACCCGTTACCGATACCATTTTCCTTTGATATTATCCAGGTATTTCTGCCCCGATCCGGTATTCAATAGCAATACATGCTCATCGGGCTGGAGCCAGCCGTTGTGCAATAACTTCTTTGTGGCAGCCCAGATCGCTCCGCCTTCGGGAGCGGCAAAAATGCCCTCGTGACGAGCCAGCTCACTGACACCTGCCAGCATGTCGTCTTCCGATACGGCAAGGGCCGTTCCTCCCGACTCACCCAATACGTTCAACATCAGAGGTTCACCGATAGGGCGTGGTACGGCCAGACCGTTGGCGAGTGTTGGTTTGCCAATGTATTGCTTACTGTTGGCCTGTTTTCCCAGATACGTATCAACGACGGGGGCACAATTTTCGGCCTGCACGGCCACCATACGCGGAAGCTTTTGTTCTTGCGACAGCCAGCCTAATGCTTTCATTTCGTGGAAGGCTTTCCAGATGCCGATCAGTCCTGTTCCGCCACCGGTTGGGTACATGATTACATCGGGCAATTGCCAGTCCAGTTGTTCGGCAATCTCGTAGCCCATCGTTTTTTTACCTTCCAGCCGATACGGTTCTTTCAGCGTCGATACGTCAAAATAGCTCTCTTGCTGCATTAATTCCTGCACTTTACCGGCGCAATCGTTAATAAGACCATTGACCAGAATAAGCTGAGCGCCATAGCCAATACACTCTTCCTTAAACGCATCGGGGGTATGGGTCGGCATCACGACGAGGGCGTCTAAACCCGCCCGAGCGCAATAAGCTGCCATAGCAACCCCCGCATTGCCCGCCGTTGGAATAATGCAGGCAACTTCGCCGTTTTCTTTGGCTTTCGAGATCGCCATGCATAGCCCTCTGGCCTTGAACGAGCCGGTTGGATTGAGTCCCTCATCTTTCAACGTAAGGCGTTTAAATCCGTGATTACCGGCCAATCGGTTGAGGGTCAAGAGGGGTGTAAACCCTTCTCCCAGGCTCACCTGATTTTCGGGTTGAATAACGGGCAACAGTTCTTCGTAACGCCAGAGCGATTTGCTACGTGTCATTAAATCTGCTTTCTGGAGGACGCTTCGGTCCAGCGAATAGGTACACAAAAGTGGGGCCTGGCAACAGCTGGAGAGCGTTTGACGGATGAGTGCGTCGTGGGCCGACCCGCATTGTGAACAATGCAAATCGCTTAAAAGCGATGAAGTTATGACAAGGCTCATGGTTGTATTTTTCCCGAAAAATCCCGGTTAACAACGCATGAAGCAAATATCGTTTTGGTATGAGTTATTCCTTAACGGAATAGTGGCGTTGCGTAAATTGAATAAAAGCGCTGACAAGTCGGCTATTTTCCGTCCCTTTCCGCTGGATGAAATAGAACGTACGTTGAATGGGCAAATCCTGAATAGGCACTTCCACCAGTTCGCCAGCCAGCAGTTCCTTCAGAATAGCCCGCTTGGGTAAAAAGGCAAGACACGTGTCGGCCAGCACAAAGTTCTTTAAGGCTTCCGTCCCACCCAATCGAATCAGAATGCGCAGCGATGACATATTGATTCCCCGTTTACTCAACACATCTTCGACAATAGCCAGGGTACCTGATCCGTTCTCCCGTACCGCCAGTGGAATGGCAGGCAGGTCGTCTACGGTAAGCGTTCGGCCACGTAGTGGACTCCGGGCTGAGCAGACGGCCAGCACATCGTCGGTCATAAACGGGGTGTAAACGAGTGTGTTGATTCGGGTTAGTCCCTCAACAATCCCAATGTCAATATCGTGAGCCAGCAGGGCATTCTGGATATTGGTTGAATTCCGATTCAGCACATTGATCTGAATGTTGGGATATCGGTTCAGATAAGCCGAGAGCACCGGCGGCAATACGTACAAACTAATGGTTGTACTCGCCCCAATGGCCAGTTTGGTAGGTGGCGAAAAAGCGTCGTTGATCTGCTGTAGCTCCTGGTGTAGGTCTTCCTGTAGCTGATTGGCTTCCAGCAGCTTAACATACAGTGTCTGCCCGGTTTTTGTCAGGCTTATGCTGTTGCCATGCCGCTCAAACAGGCCTGTTTTATAAAAATATTCCAGTGATTTGATCTGCTTACTAATCGCCGACTGGCTGAGAAATAAGGTCTGGCTAGCTTTGGTAAAGCTTAACAAACGGGCCACTTCCATAAAAATCAGGTGGCGGGACGAGAGCATAATGGCGTTTTTCGCTGAGGAACGGCCTCAAAGATAACGCAACTCAATATACCATAATCGCATCAGGCTGACATAGTCGTGCCACGGTTTGGAACTGTGGCACGACTATGTCAGCCTGATGCGATTATTCCCAGCAATTCAGTCCCAGCAACTTCCGGCCCAGTGGAGAGAGTTCGGCGGTTTGGTAACGCTCTTTTTCCCAGTTGCGCGGGTCGCCAGGGAACGCATAGCCTTCGGGCGCCTGCCGATCACGCCAGGACGTAATGCGCCACTGCCGCAGGGCTTCGTTATCTTCTTCGGCGGGCATCATCGAAATATACTGCGCCATTCTGACTTTGTCGGTCGAGCGGTTCGGGCGAATGCCGTGGGGCTGGGTGCTGTTGAAAATCAGCAGGTCGCCCGCTTCCATTTTCACCTTCACGAAGGTAAAACCAGTCGTATCAGGCTTGAATCGATCCCGGTCAGCGGGTTGGGTTAATTTCCAGGTGTCGTAGGTTCGGTAGAGTTCGGGCAGGCACTGAAAACCACCCATGTTCTCATCCGTCTGATCGGCCAGTGCCAGTACGCCCTGTACATTCTGTGGACGGGTTTCGGGATCGTAATCCCAGTGAATAAATCCTTTGAATTCATAACCCGGCCGAACGGGCAAGTTTAGGTTGGCACGGTCGATGGTGACCCACAATTTCTCGGTTCCCCAGATGTCCACAAATGCATCATAGACGCGGGGATACTGCCGGTTATCCCATTCATATTGATGATTATAGAGTTCAACCATACCGCTGTTGGTTAGCTCTTTCATTTTCATTTCGGCGCGGGGTGGCGCATACCAGGTCGTTGGGTCGTTCGGGTCTTTCTCCTCAAATTCCCACAGGAAATTAGCGAGTCGGTCGGCCTGTTTTTTGGGAACGGCCTGTTTGATAACTATGTATCCATTGTGCTTCCAGAAATCCCAGTCTTCCTCCGATAGCACACGCAGCGGTTTCTGGTTTGAGCGGTCGTTTAGCTTGATTTTGCTGCTGGTGGCGGTGGATGGGTTTCCCGGAATATCTTTGTGGGCATTGTCTGGAATCAGTACGGCAGGCGATCCTGCTGGAGTCCTTGTGGGTTGCATCGTTTCCATTCTCGTTAGGATGTTAAGGTGTTTTTGTTGGATCAAAGGTAGTTGGGAAAGCAGCTACGTTTCCACAACAATACGGGCCGTTTTTTGCACTATATTGCTCTTTATATAACCGATACGCTTATACGGAATGAATTATGAGCAAAAACACAAGATAACACAGAGATAACCGAGGAGTACGGGGTTTCACAGAGATTGGCATACAACACCTAAATGGAACTCCGTATTCTCCTTATCTCTGCCTTAAAAATCGTTCCTTATGAAACTGGCGCTAGAGCAAATTCACCCCGATACAGACAGCTCCTTTCATATTCTGTTGACACCGCGCCTGAGCGACGTTTTCCTCTGGCATTATCATCCCGAATACGAAATCGTTTACATAACCGGAGCCAGCGGAACCCGGCACGTAGGCGATCATATTTCGCGCTATGAAGGGAGTGATCTGGTATTCATCGGACCCAATATCCCGCACCTGAATTTTGATTACGGCGTCAAAACCGACCATCGAAAAGTGGTCGTTCAGTTAAAGGAATCGTTTCTGGGTGATCAATTCTGGCAGGCGCCGGAGTTTTCGGCCATTGCCCGGTTGTTCGCGATGGCCCGAACCGGCATTTCGTTTCACGGCGAAACCAGGCGCATCGTTGGCGAACGGCTCGAAACACTGGCAACCCTTCCACCGTTTGAGCGAATTATGGCGCTACTGACTATTTTTCAGCGATTAGCGACCAGTACTGACGTAACGTTTCTACCTGGAAAACCCGTCACGAACGCTTATAACCTGAACGAGCAACAGCGATTGAAACGAACCTATCAGTTCATTGAGGACAACTACCAGCGCAAGCTCGACATCGCCGAAGTGGCCGCCCTGGCGAACCTGACAATCGCTGCTTTCTGCCGGTATTTCAAACGCATGACTCACCTGACGTTCACGCAGTTTCTGAATCAATACCGCATCAGTCAGGCGCAGAAACTGCTCATTCGCGACAGCAACGTTACAGAAGCCTGTTTCGCCAGCGGTTTCGAAAGTCTCTCCTATTTCAACAAGATGTTCCGGCGCGTAACGGGCGAAAACCCACTTCAATTTAAGAAACGGCATCAAGCCTGAACATAGCGCAGCGAATCCCGTGGTGGGGTTAAACACACAAATTTCATCTACACCTTGCCCGTATTTGCGTAGTTTAGCGTTATTAATAGTCAATACTCCAC
This sequence comes from Spirosoma jeollabukense, assembly GCF_054777855.1. Lineage (NCBI taxonomy): Bacteria > Pseudomonadati > Bacteroidota > Cytophagia > Cytophagales > Cytophagaceae > Spirosoma > Spirosoma jeollabukense. Next base: position 35,910 of record NZ_BAAHAD010000008.1, on the reverse strand, counting down.
AATTCATGGCTGAGCAAAAGCCCCTTATTTTAGTGACGAACGACGATGGTATCACTGCCCACGGCATTCGAACGCTCGTTGAATTAATGAAGCAACTGGGTACCGTTGTTGTCGTAGCACCCAACAGTCCACAATCGGGTATGGGTCACGCCATTACGATTTCCAATCCGATACGTCTCTACCCGTCCGATATGTATGGCGATGTGCCGGCCTATGAATGTTCGGGAACGCCGGCCGATTGTGTGAAACTGGCCAAACACCACGTATTAAAAGATCGCGCTCCCGATCTGGTCGTTAGCGGCATCAATCACGGCAGTAATTCGTCCATCAGTATTCTTTATTCGGGAACGATGTCGGCAGCCATTGAAGCGGCTATTGAGGGCATTCCGGCCATTGGTTTCTCGCTCGGCGACTTCACCCGACAACCCGACTTTTCACATACACACGATCACATTCTGTCCATTGCTCGTAACGTGCTGGAACGAGGTCTGAAACGTGGAACTGCCCTGAACGTCAACTTTCCGGCTCGCACGGCGGAGCCTTTGCAAGGCATCCGTATCTGTCGGCAGGCCAACGCCAAATGGCAGGAGGTGTTCGACGAACGACGTGATCCAAACGGGCGCCGGTATTTCTGGCTGGCGGGCGATTTCGTCAATTTCGACACCCACGCCGAAGACACCGACGAGTATGCCCTATCGCAAAATTATACATCTATTGTTCCCTGCCAATACGACCTTACGGCCTACGCCATGATGGACGAATTGACGAATTGGAAACTTTAGGGATGTGTGATGTATGATATAGGATGTATTGTCTACACGTATCATATATCATACATCCCATATCATACATCAGTTTATGGCTCTACTAGGAAACTTGCTCAAAAACGGGATTCGGCTATCGAATGTCGTGCGACTGCGGAAGTTCAATGCCCTTCGGCAACAGCGTAAAGTATTCCGTAAACTCATCCGCAAGGCTCAGTTTACGAAGTTCGGGGCAACGTACCATTTCGATGATTTGCTCCGCTCGGCCGAGTTTGGCACTGACAAGGAGTTTTATACGAAATACAAGGAATACGTGCCTATCCACGACTACAACAAGATGTTCGATGGCTGGTGGAAGCAAACGCTGGCGGGCGAAAAAAACGTGGCCTGGCCGGGTAAAGTAAAGTATTTTGCTCTTAGTTCGGGTACGTCAGAAGCCGCTACGAAATATATTCCGGTAACGAAGGCCATGTCGAAAGCCATTCAGCGTACCAGCATTCGCCAGATTCTGACGCTCGGAAAATACCAGAATCTCCCCTCGACGCTCTACGAAAAAGGGTGCCTGATGCTCGGCGGAAGCACCGATCTGAATGCCCGGGAAGGTCATTTTGAAGGCGATTTGAGCGGCATCACCGCCAGTAAACTCCCGCTTTGGTTCGAGCGATTTTACAAACCCGGCCGCGACATTGCGCAGGAGCGCGACTGGGCCCATAAGCTAGATGAAATCACGGAACAGGCGGCCAGTTGGGACATCGGCTACGTAGTGGGTGTGCCTGCCTGGATTCAGTTGCTGATGGAGAAAATCATTGCCCGCTATAACGTCAAAACCATCCACGACATCTGGCCGAATCTCATGGTTTTCTGTCATGGTGGGGTATCATTCGAGCCGTATCGGCAGGGGTTCGAGAAGCTCCTCGCCCACCCGATCACATACATCGAAACCTACCTGGCTTCCGAAGGCTTCATTGCGTATCAGACTCATCCCGACGCGGAGGGCATGCAACTGGTGCTGAACAATGGGCTATTTTTTGAATTTATCCCGTTCAATGAACAGAATTTCTCATCCGACGGCGATTTGATTGAGAAGCCGCAAACGCTGATGATTGATGAGGTGGAGGAAGGAAAAGAATACGCGCTTCTGCTTTCAACCTGCTCTGGTGCCTGGCGCTATCTGATTGGCGACACCATTCGGTTCGTCGATAAAAAACGCGCTGAAATCGTCATTACGGGCCGTACCAAGCATTTTTTGAGCCTGTGTGGCGAACACCTTTCCGTCGACAACATGAACAAAGCCATCGAGATGGTGTCCGACGAATTAGGCATCTCAATTCGTGAATTTACGGTGGCTGGCGTAGCTCACGATACGTTGTTTGCCCACCATTGGTACATCGGTACGAACGACCAGGTGGACGCGAACGAACTCCGCGACCGTCTTGACGCTAAACTTAAGGAACTCAACGACGACTACGCCGTTGAACGGAAACATGCGTTGAAAGACATTTCCGTTACCGTTCTCCCCACCAAAACGTTTTACGACTGGATGGAATCAAGGGGCAAGATGGGCGGACAGAATAAATTTCCCCGCGTTCTGAAAAAAGGTTTGATTAAAGAATGGGAGTCATTTTTAGAGAAATGATGAATTATGAATGATAAATGATGTTAAGGCCTATCATCATTTATCATTCATAATTTATCATTGAAATCTCACCAGTTCAGCGCTTTCTGCAGGGGTTCTAACAGGCGGTTGTAGGCAATATTCGCGGCTCCAATCAGGAAAACAACGCCCGTTACCCGGTTGAAAATGACGACAACCCGAGGGGTAAAAAGTCGCTTCAGGCGGTTGGCGTAGTAGGCCAGCGCATTCTCGGTGGTGAAAATTCCAACCAAAGCCGCAATCATAAATCCATATTGCTGAGCATCCGAATAATGGAGGTGTGAGCGGATGTAGGCCACAATAGCCACCCAGGCCACAAAGTTGACGGGATTCAGGGCATTCAGAAAAAAACCAGTCGTGAAGTAATACACAAAATTACCCAGCCGCGTTTTTGGGTAAGCCAGCCGGGGCGTTCCTTTCACAATGTTCATGATGCCGAGAATGACGAGAAAGAGCACCCCCACGGCGGCCATGATGTTCTCAAAACCCTGTACTTTGGGAATGAAAGACGTACCGATCAAGGCAGCAATCACAAAGATAATATCCCCTGCAATGACGCCCAGAACCATTTTAAATCCAGAGCGAAACCCATTGTCGACACTGTTCTGAATCAGGGCAAAAAACACCGTTCCGAACGTCAGGCAAAGGCCTACACCTAGCAAAAAACCAAAAAGAATGGGTAAGAACACAAGTAATAAAGTTTAAATTTTAGGGCTTACGGTATTTGATTTACCATTACAGTAGACTGTCGCACATATTTAACACGTCGTCCTGCAATAGACCATAAACCGAATACCGTAAACTGTGTTTTAGATTCCCCGTAGCCGCGCGACAATCAGCAAGCCGCTTACACTGAGGGAATCCGTAATTCGACTGGTCATTGCCATCTCGACGGCTTCGGTGAGCGGCAATTTCCAGACATGCAACTTTTCGGTTTCTTCGGGGGCATGCTCGCCCTGCACCAGATCTTCGGCGATGTACAGAAACCCTTCTTCGTCGGTGGCCGAGTTTGAGGTATGGATTCGTGCAATTTTGGTCCATTTCTGCGCTTCCAGCCCCGTTTCTTCTTTCAACTCGCGCTTAGCTGAATCCAGTGGATCGGTGCCGAGGGGAGAACCTCCTTCCGGAATTTCCCACGAATACTCATTGAGCGGGTAGCGATACTGCCCAACGAGGTACGTATTACCGTCGGCATCAATCGGGATAACGCCCACCGCTTTGTTTTTGAAGCTAACGACACCATAGATTCCCGGTGTACCAGCGGGCGTCAATACGTCCTCATGACGAATAGAAAGCCAGGGATTTTCATATTTGACCGACGAATTGAGCGTCTGCCAGGGATTTTCAGTTGTATTCATGCGAGCAAAAAAACGTTGCAAACTCTAACGAACAGGGCAGCACACCAGGCGTTGACGGCAGCAGCCTATCCTTTCGGCCACGAAGTTAATGGCTTTCGCACTTACCCCTTATTGAGTTCTGTCGATTCAGTGGATTCTTTATCAGACAGCAACGTAGTAACAACAGAATTCAGAGAACCAATAGAAGCCATCGAATCATCTAGTATCTTCGGGCTACTACCCAATCAATCAACACGCATGCATAACAAACTACTCGTAACCGGTCTACTTATTGGCACTACGTTACTAAGCTATGGGCAGGATGACAAGCTGGACATGACGACGATCCAGAAAATTCGCGAAGAGGGCCTACAGCACTCACAGGTCATGGAAACGGCCTTCTACCTGACCGATGTTAATGGTCCGCGATTGCAGGGGCCCGGTTTTATTAAAGCCGCTAACTGGGCCAAAGGCAAACTGGCAGGCTGGGGATTGCAAAACGCCCGCCTGGAATCCTGGGGAGACTGGGGCCAGGGCTGGGCGGTGGAACATAGCTATCTGGCCATGACGGCCCCTTACTACAAAACGATTATTGCCGTACCCAGAGCCTGGAGCGGTAGCACAAGCAAGTTGCAGGCGGCCGATATTCTGTACATCAGTGCAACGGATACGACGGCGCTGGAAAGCTACCGTAGCAAATTAAAAAACAAGGTTATTCTGCTGGATCAATCGTATAAGATTACCCCCACATTCAGGTCCGATGCCAATCGGTATAACGACGAACAGCTCCAGAAGCTGGCCAATGAAACGGTTACGCCAGCGTCTGGTCCAGACACGTCGATGCGCAGCCGGATGCTGGCCATGCGTACGCAGAATGCATTTAACCAGAAAATGCGCAAACTGGCGAAGCAGGAAGGCGCCCTTGGTATGCTCAATACGACGCAGAACAGCGTAGATGGTACGTTGTTTGTCAGTGGCGACTACGCCAATGCCGCGCTGGGTGCCACGCCGGATGATCTGGCCGACCTTTCGATAGCGGTCGAAGATTATTTGACGCTTTGCCGACTGATGAAAGCGGGCATTCCCGTTAAGCTGGAGATCGATGTGAAAACAACGTTTTACAAAGACGATATTAAGGGCTATAACGTACTGGCCGAAATTCCGGGCACCGACCCCAAACTGAAAGATGAAGTGGTGATGCTGGGCGCTCACCTGGATTCCTGGCATGCCGCCACGGGCGCGACCGACAATGCCGCGGGCAGCTCCGTCATGATGGAAGCCGTTCGTATTCTGAATACCATTGGCGCCAAACCCCGACGGACCATTCGCATTGCGCTCTGGAGTGGCGAAGAACAGGGGCTGCATGGATCAAAAAATTACGTCACTAAGCATTTTGTTGATCCGGCTACGAATAAGCTAAACAAAGAGGGAGAAAACGTAGCGGCCTATTTCAACGTCGATAACGGAACCGGTAAAATTCGGGGTATTTATTTGCAGGAAAATCTGGCAGCCGGTCCCATTTTTTCGCAATGGCTGAAACCGTTCGCTGACCTGGGCGCCACAACGGTGACGCCCAAAAATACGGGTGGAACCGATCACCTTTTCTTTGACCGCGTTGGCCTGCCGGGTTTCCAGTTTATTCAGGACCCGATTGAATACAGCACCCGCACGCACCATACCAACATGGATACGTACGACCACTTAATTCCGGATGACCTGAAACAGGCGGCTACGGTTGTTGCCGCTTTTGTTTACAACGCGGCCATGCGGGACCAGAAAATTCCGCGCAAAGCCCCAGCCGCCAATACAGCCCGGTAAGGTTTTCTGACAGGCTTTCCAGTTGGCCAGTTTTTGTCCTTTCGACGGCAGGAGGAGTCTTAGACTTGACTAATACGCAACGTTTAGATTCCTCCTGCCGTCGAAAGGACAAAACTTTAATTACAACGTAGTAAGCGTAGGCTATCCCATTACATGAGCAAAATCGTATACTTCACTTTTTTCATTGGTTTAAGCCTTTTAACAACCCTGACAACCAATACGTTTGGGCAAAATACGTCTCCTACAAAACCATTCGTTCTTGGGCTAATTGATGCCATTCAATCGAAAGAGTTAGGCGAAACCAGGACATTAAATATTTACCTGCCGGAAGGTTACTCGAAAGACTCCATCGCTACGTATCCGGTTATTTATCTGCTGGATGGTTCGTCGGATGAAGACTTTATTCACATTGCCGGTCTGGTGCAATTCGCTAATTTTCCCTGGGTTAAGCTGTTGCCGAAGTCGATTGTTGTCGGCATTGCCAATGTTGATAGACGGCGGGATTTCACGTATCCAACCACCATCGAGAAAGACAAAAAGGACTTTCCGACAACGGGCCGATCGCAGAAGTTTATCGCTTTTATCGAGAAAGAACTGCAACCCTACATCCAGAAAACCTATAGCACAAATCCCTCCAGAACAATTATCGGGCAGTCGCTGGGTGGGCTTCTGGCCGCCGAAATTCTGTTTAAAAAGCCTACCTTGTTCAATCACTACGTTGTTGTCAGCCCAAGTTTATGGTGGGATAACGAATCTTTACTAACTGTCACCCCTGCGTTTTCAAAACCTGATTTTCAACAGAACACAACCGTTTTTGTGGCCGTAGGGAAAGAAGGAAAGATTATGGAGGCCGATGCCAACCGATTGGTGGACTTAGTAAAAAAGGACGCTGGTAAACTGATAAAAACCGATTTCCACTACTTTGCGGATGAAAACCACGCGACCATTTTCCACCTGGCCGTATATAAAGCCTTTGAGAAGCTCAAAAAATAAAGCCCCTGTAACTTCGTCAACATGAAAACCACGTCACTGCTCCTTCTTTCTTTTTTAGGTATTCACATCGGAAATGCCCAGACGATCCGGTACGACGTTTCCTTTCCGAACGCCATTCACCACGAAGCCCAGATTAGTCTGACGGTTTCGCAACTACCGAAACAGACCGCTACGTTCCGCATGAGTCGTTCATCGCCGGGGCGGTATGCTACCCACGAGTTTGGGAAGAATGTCTATAACGTTCGGGCAGTGGATGAGCAGAATAAGCCACTGACAGTGATTCGCACCGAAGGCGACGTCTATACGGTGCCTGGCCACAACGGTACGATCAAGATCAGCTACACGCTGTTTGGCAACCACCCCGACGGCACGTACCTGGGAATTGACCCGCAGAGTATTCACCTGAATATGCCTGCTACGTTCCTGTGGATCAAGGGGTTCGACCAGCGGCCGATTGAGGTGAAATTTACCGTACCGAGTGAAAATATGGGTGTTGTTGCCACGCAGTTAGTGCCTACCGCTGACCGTTTTACGTTTACAGCCCCTAACTTTCAGTACTTCATGGACTCGCCTACGAAAATCGGAAAACTAGCCGTTAAGGAGTGGCAACGTACCAATACGGATGGCAAGCCCATCACCTTCCGGGTTGCGCTGGAAGCCGCCGTGCCCGACTCAACGACCGATGGATTCGCGAAGAAAATAGCCCGCATTGTCGATCAGGCGAAAGCCGTTTACGGTGAATTTCCCACCTACGATTACGGCAACTACACGTTCCTGGCCAGCCTGAATCCCTACGTTCAGGGCGATGGTATGGAACACCGCAACTCGACCATGATTGCCGTGCCCATTGCCTTCACCGGGCCCGAGCGGGTGCTGGGCGTGTTTGCGCACGAATTTTTCCACTGCTGGAATGTTGAACGCATTCGTCCGAAAACGCTGGAGCCGTTCAACTTCGAGAAAAGCAACATGAGTTATGAACTCTGGTTTGCCGAAGGTTTTACGCAATATTACGGCGAATTACTACTGGTTCGAGCGGGTTTCACACCCATTGAGGACTATACCAATACGTTGTCAGGTATTATCTATACCAAACAGCAAACGCCCGGCGCAACGCACTATTCGCCGATTGATGCCAGCAGCCACGCCGTTTTTGTCGATGCGGGCGTGTCTATCGACAAAAACAATTACGTGAACATGTTCACGTCCTACTATACCTACGGGGCAGCCGTTGCCCTGGCCCTTGATCTGGAATTACGCCAGCGCAATCAGTCGCTCGATACGTATATGCAGGCCGTCTGGCAGAAATTTGGCAAAACCGAACAGCCCTATACCGTTGACGGCTTACAGGCGGTACTCGGTAGCGTAACGACACCCGATTTTGCCCGGTCATTTTTCAGTAAATACATCTACGGTCACGAAGCCATCGACTATGCTACGTTACTGGCGAAAGCTGGACTGGCGCTCAAAAAGGTGCAGGAAGGCAAGGCCTGGCTCGGCAACGTTCGCTACAATGAAACCGACAAAGGGTTGGCTATAGGGGCTAATACGGTTCGGGAAACGCCCATTTATAAAGCGGGTCTGGACATTGATGACGTGATTACGGCGGTAGATGGACAAGCCGTCACCAGGACGGAAGCTCTCCAGACGGCGCTGGCCCAGCACAAACCCGGTGATGTGATTCAGGTGGCCTATACACACCGGGGCGACCCCAAAACGGCGTCGATCACGCTGGCTGAAAACCCGGCGACCTCCGTTCAGTTGTACGAAAAAACGGGGGTTGCCCTTACGCCAGACATGCAGAAATTCCGGGATAGCTGGCTGGCGCCGAAGGCAGTTAAGTAAGACAGGAGGACAGATGTTACGTTTGGCGTAGTCTCCGACTACGCCGAATCCGGTGGTTAAACAGAAGACAAACTCATTCCCAGGCTGATTTCAGGTCAACATTCCCCTCACGAATCGTTACCTTTACGGCACTAAACGCTATTCCACAGGCCCGCATGAGTGTCAGTCAACAAACGAAATACCGCTGGATGGGCATCTCGCTGGGCCTAAGTATTGTCCTGCTGATTCTCAAATTCACGGCTTACTTTCTGACTTCGTCGACGGCTATTCTGAGTGATGCGGTTGAGTCAATTGTCAACGTAATAGCCAGTGGTTTTGCGTTTTACAGCATTTACTTAGCGGGGCAGCCCCGCGACCAGAACCACCCTTACGGACACGGAAAGATCGAATTTCTATCGTCTGGATTTGAGGGTGCCATGATTCTCTCGGCCGGACTGGTGATTATCTGGCAGGCCATAAACAGCTTTTTCGAGCCCAAAGTGCTTAGTAACCTCGACTGGGGGTTTGCGCTCGTAGGCCTGACAGCCGTAGCCAACGCCTTTGTGGGCTGGATGCTCATTCGGTCGGGGGATCAAACGGATTCGGCAGCCCTGACGGCCGATGGCAAACATCTGCTCACCGACACATTCAGTAGCATCGTCGTTATGATAGGGGTGGCCCTGGTTTTATGGACCGGCAAACACTGGATTGACAGCGCGCTCTCGGTAGTGCTGGCGCTGGTCATAATTTACAATGGATTTCAGATTACCCGCCAGTCGGTTGCCCGGCTCATGGACGAAGCCGACGTACCTACACTCCATCGGGTTGTATCCCTCCTGAATGTCCACAAAGACCGTAACTGGATCGACGTGCACAACCTGCGCGTGCAGAAATACGGGGCCGATCTGCATATCGACTGCCACTTAACGCTGCCTTATTACTGGAAACTCAACCAAGTGCACGAAGAAGTGCATCATTTCGAGGATACGCTCAAAGCTGGCTTCCAGGGAGAAGTCGAAATTTTTGTGCATACCGATCCCTGCGAGAAAGAATGTTGCCATTATTGCCAGGTTGCCAATTGTCCGGTGCGGGCATTTGCGTTCGTCAACGATGTAGACTGGACCGCCGATAATCTGCCGCTCAATCAGAAGCATTTTGTCCCGTTGACTCTATAGCCACCCTAATCGAAACTAATCTTATTGGCTATATTTGCATTATTGAGTGCTAAATATTCCATGAAAAATTATTTTCGTGCGTTTTTCTTTTTCCAACCAATAAGGCTGTTGGTTTTTTTTTCGAGTATCCTGATAATACAGTTGTCAGGTTGCAAACCAGCGTCTACCCTGAACATACCGCCGGTGGCTCCCCCTCCGCCTTCCGTGACAGCCACCACGCCCCCATCTGTAACCGTCTCGGCTCCCCTTATATACGTAGCCAGTTTTGACAATAACCTGTATGCACTGGATACGGCAACGGGTACGCAACGCTGGGCGTTTCGGGCCGATACATCGATTCAGTCCAGTCCGGCAGTAGCGTATGGTATGGTATACGTAGGCAGTAACGACAATAACCTATATGCTATTGATGCGCTCACAGGCAAAAAACGCTGGTCATTCAGAACGGGGGGGATCATTTATTCCAGCCCGGTTATTGTCAATGGTATTGTCTACGTGGGCTGTCAGGATGGCAAACTATACGCCATTGATGCAACGATTGGCAGCCTGCTTTGGGTGTACACCGCTACGTTTGGGCTTTACTCTAGCCCGGCGGTTGCCAATGGCATTGTCTACATTGGCGGACAGGACAATCTATTCTACGCTATTGATGCAGGTAACGGCCTTCTACGATGGCGATTTACGGCAGATTCATACTTTTTATCGAGCCCGATTGTCGTAAACGGGGTCGTGTATATAGGGTGTGAGAACAATAAGCTTTATGCAATTGATGCAGCTACAGGCCGCCAAAAGTGGGTCTTTCTGACGGGTGACCTTGTTGACTCCAGTCCGGTAGTTGCCAACGGCCTGGTCTACGTAGGTAGCGCCGATATGAATCTCTATGCTGTTGACGGAACATCGGGTCAGGTAAAGTGGACCTTTAAGACAGGCGGAGTGATTTATTCCAGCCCCGTGGTTGCCAACGGAGTCGTATACATTGGTAGTAGAGATCATTCCCTATATGCGGTCGATGCCACAACGGGTCGCCAACGCTGGGCCTTCAGTACTAATTTCGACATTTACTCAACGCCACTCGTAGCTAATGGCGTCGTCTATATAGGCAGCAATGACTTCAATCTATATGCCGTTGATGCCGCTACGGGCCGCCAGCGCTGGAGTTTCAAAACTGGTGGAGTCATTGTATCGAGTCCAGTAGCTGCTCAGAAGAGTATGATAGCCGGGACCTATCCCACCATTAGTGGTGGGAGCAAGTAAGCGCAGGGAGTTAACGAATAAGTTCTTGGAAGAGTCTTGTTGCCAGTAGTTTAAGTATCTGCTTAATATGTACATAATACACTCATCGTCAATCATCCGCTGGCTCATCGTTCTTCTCGCCTTGCCTTTTTTGCAAAGCTGCATTGACCCTTATAACCCTTCGCTAACGCTCAATGCCAATTTAATTGTGGTGAGTGGTATCGTGACTGATCTGGACGAATCCCAGACGATCAGCCTCAACCGGTCCCGTTCCAGTGCCGATAGTATGAACGTGAACCTACCCATCCAGCGAGCCAATGTTCAGGTTATTGTTAACGGTACTACGCCGGTTACGTTACTTGAGAAAGAGCCGGGCATTTATGGTTTTCCAACTGATTTTCGAGGTAAAGTAGGCAATACATACCAGCTACGTTTCCAAACGGAAGAAGGAGCGACCTATGAATCGTCGGTAGAAACGATGCAGCCGGTGCCGCCTATCCAGAAAACTTACGACCAGTTTAACCCGGAAGGGCCTAAAAAAACGGCCGATGGGCTGCCCATACCTGCTAACGATATTTACATTGATTTTCAGGACCCAGCCAGTGAGCGTAATTTCTACCTCTGGCGGTGGCGGCTTTACGAAATTCAGCAATGGTGTGCGACCTGTCAACAGGGTCGATATGTTGTTAGGGACGTTGGTCCTATTGGTAGCGGCCCACTTGATATTATTGGCTGTGTACGGGATTCAACGCTGGGTACGCTTAACCTGTTCGACTATCCCTGCCGAGAGCAGTGCTGGGATATTTTCTATAATACCGATATTATTATTTCCTCGGATATCTACAGTAATGGACAGACCCAGATTGGTAAAAAGGTGGCTAGTATTCCTATCTATCAACGAGACCCTGCGCTAATTGTAGTTGAACAATTAGCACTTTCAGCCAATGCATACCGCTATTATAAACTGTTTGCTGATCAGGTCCAGAATACTGGTACGCTGGCCGATTCGCCCCCGGCTCCCATTGCTGGGAACGTAAAGAACGTAGCAAATTCATTAGAGAACGTAGTAGGTTATTTTTCGGCAACCTCCGTAGCCGTAAGCAGGTATAAGATTGACCGTAAGGCAGTGACAAGTGGCTTATTTCAGGGTCTGTTCTACGCCGTAAATGGCCGCTTTCCGAAAGCAGAACCTACCTCGGCCCTTTGTATTCCGAGCCGCAGTCGGACGAATCTGTTTCCTCCGGGCTGGAATCAGTAGCTACCACAACTAGCCAAACGGGGTTTTGCAAAGGCAATTGTATATTCTCAGGAGCCGCATTTAGCTTATTCTACCGAAAAATCAAGCTCATTAACTCATTTGCTGATGAACCGATTTCTACTTTTCCTTTTCCTAATCCTGCTGAATAGCCCGATACTGTATAGCCAAAAAATAATTCAGCTTTACGAAGGGAAAGCACCCGGTTCTGAAAACTGGACATGGCAGGAAGTAACTGCGACGGATGGCTTATCAAAAAAACGGGTTGTTTACGATGTTACCAGGCCTACGCTCACCACTTTTCTTCCTGCGTCGGGCCGGGAAAACGGAACGGCGGTAGTTGTTTGCCCGGGTGGCGGCTGGACTAGCCTGTTACTTGATAGTGAGGGAGTAGACGTAGCCCATACCTTAACTACCAAAGGGATAACTGCTTTCGTGTTAACGTACCGATTGATCCATGGTTCTTTTGCCACCTCATCTGCCCAACGAGCAAGGGTCAGCCAAACCGATTCGGCAAGCATTGTACCGATGGCCGTTGCTGATGGGCAGCGAGCTATCGAGTACGTTCGGCAGCATGCAGCGGAGTTTGGTGTTCAAACGAATCAGATCGGTCTGATGGGGTTTTCAACGGGGGGCGCGCTAGTCCTTGCCATAGGCCAACAGTATACAGCCGCCAACCGACCCGATTTTCTGGCGCCAATTTACCCGCATGTCGGTTCTTTTGTCAGCAAAAACATACCGTCAGATGCTCCACCCCTGTTTCTTTTGGCTACTACTGGCGATTCATTACAATCGACCGCGCAGCTTGCTCAATTATATGCCAACTGGATTACGGCGGGTAAGTCTGCGGAGCTACATCTGTTTGCGAAAGAGGCCCCTGGCTTCAGCAAACGAGCAGAAGGAACGCCTGCCAATGGCTGGATTGAGCCAGTAAGTAATTGGATGCAGGCTCTAGGCTATCTGAAAAAACCCACGGCCAATCCCCAGCCTTCACCTGCCTATGCCGCGAATACGGGGGCTGAAACAAGGCCTAGCGAGCCTAAGAACGGGGCGGTTAGTCAGCCCAAAAGCGAGGTTATTGCTAACACCCTGGTAAAATCACAGCCCAATGAAGCCCCCATCAGGCTGCGAAAAAATAGCCTGGCTGGTGCTGAACCGACGGTTCATCTTAGCGGTACAGTGCGTGATTCAGCGACAGGCCAACCCATTGCCGGGGTTACCATTGTCATTGACTACCGAAAGAATATCACTGGCACGAGCACTAACGGGCAGGGCCAATATGGTATTGATTTACCCACTGGCGACCACATTCTGATCGCGCGCATCATTGGCTACACACCCGTCCGAAAACCCTTCCGGCTAACCAATGATCTGATTGTGAACGTGAACATGATTACCGTCGCTAGCCAGCTGGAGGAGGTCGTCGTAACAACCAAGGGGTTTGACCAAACTATTCGCCAGCCCATGCTAGGGGTTAATCAGCTAAATATGAACGCCTTGAAAAAACTACCAGCTGCCCTCGGTGAAGTAGACTTGCTGCGGGGTTTGCAGATGTTACCCGGCGTATCGAGCGTGGGCGAAGCCAGCAATGGCGTTAATATTCGGGGAGGCACCACGGATCAAAACTTACTCCTGCTAGATGAAACGCCTATTTTTAACCCTACCCACATGTTCGGGCTTTTTTCTGTCTTTCCACCTGACGTACTGAATACCGTCGATTTATACAAAGGCAACGTACCGGCACGGTTCGGCGGGCGGGCGGCATCCGTCCTGGACGTATCACTACGAAATCCCAGCCTCGATAAGTTCAGCCTATCCGGCGGGGTAAGTGTGGTCTCCAATAAGGTGACGGCTGATATTCCCATTGTAGAGGGGAAATTCGGTATTTTGGTTTCTGCGCGGGGGGCCTTTAATGATTTCCTACTCCCTATTGTGTCGGATCGCTTGGCCAATATCAAAGCCAAATTTGGCGATGGTGTCCTAAAAGCGTTCTGGCGCCTGGATAACCGGAATACGCTGACCCTTACGGGCTATGGCAGCAAAGATGTGTTCCAGACCGATCTGCTGGCTAACCTGCCAAATGTTAATGGAACCGCCACTCGCTACGATCACCAGACCATCAATGTTATGGCTCGTTGGTTTCGGACCATCTCACCCCGGCTCAACCTACAAACGACGGGTGTGTATGTTCACTACGTTCCGCGTATTCTGTCACCCGAATTAAGTGGTAATGTGATTACCCTGCGGTCATCAGTACTGCAACGCCAGGTGAAATCAAATTTGAACTTTCAGCTAACGAACCAAAAATTCGAAGTGGGTGTGAGTGGAACCCATTATCGCATTGAACCCGGCACGCTATTGCCCGGCCAGAGTCAAAGTGTTAATTATACGACAACCCCTACTGAAAATGCACTTGAATTGGCTCTCTATACGGACTATGAACGGAGTTTAGGGGATCGGCTCGCCGTTTCTGCAGGCCTACGCTACTCACAATTTCTGTCATTGGGCCCCGCCCTGGTTCGACACTACGCACCAAATGAATCGCGCGACGACTTTTCGGTCACTGATTCAACCCGCTATGGAGCAGGGCGTGTTATACAGCAATACGGTGGCCCCGAACCCCGGCTGGGGATTCGCTACACACTGGGACCAAATTCATCACTTAAGTTTGGCTATAATCTGATGCGGCAATATTTACAGGTTGTCACAAACACAACCACGCCCCTGCCAACGTCGCGTTGGAAAACGTCCGACCCTAATATCAAACCGCAGGTCAGCCAGTTGTTTACGGGTGGTTATTTCCTGAGTTTCAAAGAGAATATATATGAGCTAAGCGTTGAGGCTTACTGGCGAGCTACGCAGCACATTATTGATTACAGGCCAGGTGCCGATTTTTTGCTACAGCCCTATCCTGAAACCCAGTTACTTCAGGGACGGAGTAAAGCTTATGGGGTTGAGACAATGGTTTCCAAGAAAAAAGGAGAATTAACGGGCTGGCTCAATTATACATACTCCCGAACATTCAATCAGGTAAATGAAGGTTCTACGGTAGAACAGAACGTGAATAGTGGCAATTGGTACCGCGCCAATTATGACCGGCCGCATGCGGTTAATGCGAACATGACGATTGATGTCGATAAGCATAACAGTTTTGGGTTTACGTTCGCTTATAGCACAGGCCGCCCCTACTCTGCTCCAACTGGTTTCGTAACGATTGACGGCGCTCAGTATCCCTATTATGGCGTACGAAATAACGAGCGGCTACCCGCTTACCACCGACTGGATTTTACGTGGAATATTTACAACCCCAGTATGCGCAACCGACGCTGGGAAGGTCGCTGGGCCTTCACAGTCTACAATCTCTACGGAAACAAAAACCCGTATTCTATCTTCTTTAAGACTGAAAATGGGAAAACGAATGCGTATCAACTGAAGATTTTTGCGGCTCCAATTATCTCACTGGCCTACAATTTCGTCTTTAAGTAGCCGCATAAATCTTCGTAACCCTCGCATAAATAAATTTGACTGCAATTATTTTTTATCGAAATAGTTGTATTAAATCTTTTTATTTACCAATTTTGTCCCACTTGCTACTCGCTGAGTAGCATCCAACATTGCTTTTTTCAATTCAGGTTGTATTCAACAGGAAAGCCTGGTCGCCCTACGACCAGGCTTTTTTTAATGGCAAAGGGCATGGGGGTAAGGTCTTAGGATTTCTGGAAAATAGCTTTCCCTATACCCTTACTCCCACGCCCTCTGCCCCTTCACCGCCCACAAATGCCTTTAAAATCGCAGTACTGGCAGGTTTCGAGTTGGTCTGTTTTCTTGAAAGGCTCGTTCGGATCGAGTAATTGCTGAATGAGCTGGCGAAGTAATGCTTCTGAATCGTCGATGTATTGCTGCGGACTGTCGTTGTCACCAAACCGGACGGGATTCGATTTAAACCCACCCGTTACGTCGCGAAACGAATAAAAACCGGCTTCTACGGGTAGACCCACCGCGGGAAAAATATCTTTTTTTGCTTTGTCGCGGGGTAACCCACCGTATGTGCTGATGTTCTTGAGGGCCAGATACCGGTAAAGCCACAACTGCCGCATTTTATCTTCCCGGCCATCTTTCAGGAGCTTTTCGGCCAGATCCAGGGGCGTTTTTTCGGGCAGGCTAACCTTGCCTGTTTTGTAATCGACAATCCGGATGATATCCCCGTAGCGTTCAATTCGGTCAACTTTTCCGGCAATACGTACCTGGATTGACACTCCCCCATTAATGGGCACGGTCAGATACGTGTCGAGGGTTTGCTCGGTTCCGATAACGGTCAGTCCGGTAAGTTTGCTTTGCTGGCGCTGAAAGTCAAGCATTAGTTTCTGCGCCAATTCGTACAGCAACAAATTCATTCCCGACTCAATGACCCGCCCTTTCATTGAGTTGGCAAATTCCTCCTCGAGAAGTTTTTTTATAATTGACTCATCAATGGGCAACGCTTGCAGATGATACTCAAGGTCTAACCGCTCCATCACTTTGTGCAGCCAGCTCCCGAACTCGGCCGCCCCCATTTTCTCTTCAATATCTTCGTCTTCACTAATGCTGACAATCCGACTGAAATAAAACCGCATCGAGCAACTGACAAACTGGTTCAGGTGCGATGGATACAGGCCTTTCGTTGTCAGGGTCTTAATAAGGTCTGCTCGAATGGATTCCGTTTTGGGAACGCGCAGGCCGGTCAGGTCGGCAACCGTATCGGCGCCCGTACGGCCAAAGCGCACCGTTGGGTAACTAATCCGGACGAGACCTTTGGAACGGGGTACCAGCTCGTGTTCAATCTGCCGAATGAATCGACTGGGTTCGCCTTTGCTGTTGCCGTATGCGTCGGTCGATGTAGTATGCAGCAAGACAACCTCGCTGGCCCGCTGCAGCAATCGGTAAAAATGATAGGCCATAACAGCCTCCTGCTCACGGTAGGTCGGCAGGTTAAGCTCGGAGGCAATATCGAACGGAATCAGGGAATTCAGTTTCCGGGATTGCGGCAAAATACCTTCGTTCACCGACAGGATAATGACGCGATCAAAATCCAGGGCCCGCGTTTCGAGCATCCCCATAATCTGCAACTGGCTTTTGCCTTCGCTTGTGAACGGGATGCTCGTTTGCCGAATCAGTTCGTACAAAAACTGCCGAAAACTACGTACCGTGACGGTAGCGTGAGGCAGAGGGCTTGAGGCATAGGGGACGGAGCGCGGATTTCCTTCTTCTGCCCCATGCCCTCTGCCCATTGCCCCTTGTCGCTCCAAAGTGGCTTCGAGTTGTTTGAGGAGGGTAAAAAACAGGTACAGATATTCTATCTCAATGGCATCCTGACTGACTTTGTACACGTCGCGCAGAAGCTCGATCAGGTCGTAGAAAGCCCGTAGCGCCGTCATGGGATCTTCGTTGGGCCAGCGCGTAAACAGCACCCGCACCAGCGGATCATGCTGCCCTAACGCCTGAATTTCAGGCTCGGTCAGATAGACGCGCTGATTCTGCACAATTTCTTTGGCAATCCATTGAAACAGAGGTTCTGGTGGAAAATACACGCCGGATTCCTGCACGCCACCTGGCCATTGCAGCCCCTGAATTCGTTCATATTGCTTGACGAACGGATGATTCAATACTTTTACTACGTGCCGATGGTGGAATTTAGGAATGCGCAGATTACGCCCATCATTCGTTCTAAATTCGTGGACGGTTCGCTGCATCTCAAACAACGTATCAATCAGCGTAAACAACAGCGACGACCGCAGCGACAGGCCCATCGTTACGTTCAGATCGGTTACGTTTTCATCCAACGCGTAGAGCACTGGCACCAGCAGCGTTTCATCGGCCAGCACGATAGCGGTATTTTTGGGCAGCGATGTAAGGGCATAGGGCATGGGGCTTAAAGTAGGCTCCATTCTCTCCTGCCCCATGCCCCCTGCCCTTTGCTCCTTCCCCCAGTCACTATAAATCTTTCCGGCCACTTTGGCCTGCATACTGGCGTTCGGTACGCCTACGATGCGAATGTTTTTTTCCGTACCAAGCAGGTTGTTGGCTTGCTGGGCAAGGTCTGCGTGATTTTGTTTAGAGAAAAACCAGCCATTATCCCGGTATCGGCGCAGAAATTCGCCCGCTTCCTGCCCTTTGTCACCCATGTAATACTGATCGGCATCCCAAATGAGTTCGGCTTGCTGGGCATCGACGAGTACTTTTATGATGTGTTCCTCGGCCCGACTAAGGGCGTTAAACCCTACAAAATAAACGCGTTCATAGGCTGTATTATCCCGAATCAATGACTCAACATTTTGGGCTAAAATCCGGTACGCCATGCCTCTATACGCCAATCCCTGCTGGGTAAGGCGTTGATGCAGCGCGTTATAGGCCGTGTGTAAATTCTCAAAAAGTTTGAAGTAGCGCGTCGTACCCGGTGTTTCGACGATGGGTTTAGCAGCCGATGATCTATCGACCTGCCAGCGTTCGAGAGCTTTGGCGGCCGTCAGGTAACTGAACAGTTCGTTAGGACTAACGAGGTATTGATCAATACGGTCGAAGTCGGCCAGTAAGATCGATGCCCATCCCACAAACTGCTCAAACTCAACCAACGGGTCAATCTCCCGAAAGACATCGTAGAGTTCGAACAGCAGACTAACCGAGTCAATGAGTTGTACACCGGCCGCCTGCGTAATGAAATCATCGACCGCAAGGGTATGCGGAGCCAGAAAAGGGCGATCAGAACGGGCAGCCAGTTCGTCCAGAAATACAGACACGGCCCGGCGGGTTGGCAAAATTACCCAAACGTCGCTCAGGCTGGGACCGTGGGTGTCAAAAATACGCTGGGCCGTTTGCCGAAGAAAAGTCAATAGTCGTTGTTGTTAGTCGTACAGTAAAGATAACTCACCAGTCAGCGAGTATTCGCTAAATAGTCAGATAAATTCAGTAATTCAGTTGATTTGGCAGGCTATGGACCTGGCTCTCAATGCCACTACGCTATGGGTAGACGATTGGGGCCGAGCAATGCGCTTACTGGCCAAAACGGTAGGCCGTTGTCAAGCCAACGTATTGTTCATTCTGTCTCATCCGTGCGGCTTCCCGCTGTTTGAATGAATACACAACCTGGAGCGTCCACCGGGCCTGCGAAAAGACAAACCCAATATCATTTCGGTAGCCCCAATGCCTGAGAGGGGATAAAATGGACCCTGCATTCGTAGTAAAAAGGCCTCCCTCTACCGTGGCATTGTACAATTGATATTGATAGGATGGACGAAAGAAGCCATACAATTCCGCCAGTTTTTGGGTTGGTGCCTGCACCCGGTCAATACGGGCATCAAATAAAGACGATTGGTCGGGTCTGGCAAAACGGCCCACCTGAAACAGAAATCCTGCGGAGGCATTGGTGAACGTGTTACCAAGTGTTACCTGAGACGTAGCGTGAACATTGAGCCAGGTTTTGCGCCAGGAGTCGGGTATAAGTTCATGCCAGTATTGCCCCTGTAGATTGATGCCTGGCTCATTTTTAACCTGATAATTCCAGCCTTTAGGCTTTATCAGATCGAAAGTTCTATGGATAAAAAGCTGCGACTGCTGAGCCAGCGCATCTTTCCCGACCAGACCTACGGCTACTGACGTTTTCAGCACATGTCCTTTTTTGTAGAAGAAAGTCATTCCTTTTTCAGCGAACAGATAGCCCGCAAACGGTCGATCAATCAGATCAACTGTGATGGCGGGACCAATAGAACCGGGCGTGAAGATCAGCTGACCCAGTTGATAAGAGGACGTAATTTTAGTGAGCTTATCCGTTTCGGCGATGCGTTTATTTAACCGATCGGGCAGGTAGTTCAGGGTTAAAAATAAGCCATTTGTGTAGTACCCGTCATGAAACTGTAGGCAGTAATTATCATTTTCGGATGTAACTTTTAGCTCATATGGATGCTGTTGACTATAACCGCAGTAGGTAAAGCAACACAAAATGACTAATCTTAATACAAAATTTATCGGGCAACTCATAGCGCTAATGACCGCTCAAGTAACCGACAAATTCATCAAATTGTTGCTAATGAGCCATGTCTGGTCGCGCTTGCCTACCCATTCCATTAAAGTACCATAGCCGGTTAAGATTCCGTTCAACTGTCCACGTCACAGACGCAGTTGTTTATGTACGCGGCTACCCCACTGATCGCCTGTCTGACAGTACAGCTCCGTAACGTTCGGGTATACAATCCATGCAAGTTGCTTGTATGTATTGTTATGCCGAAAAAACGGGATCATTGACCAACTATGGCGGTTAACCTTACCACCACCAACGCAGGCAACTGGGTACTGACAGCTACAATTCTGGCCTCCAGTATGGCCTCTATCGATGCCTCCGCCCTCAACGTAGCATTGCCCGTCATCCAGCAAAGTCTGAAAGCCAGTGCGACCCAATTGGTATGGGTTGTCAATGGCTACGCTTTACTGCTGGCTTATCTGATTTTGATGGGCGGTGCTTTGGGAGACCAGTTGGGGCGCAAGAAAATCATGATGACAGGGATTGCCCTGTTTGTCGTGGCTTCAGCAGCTTGTGGAGCTGCTCCTTCTATTGAATGGTTGATTGCCACGCGTATTTTGCAGGGTACGGGTGGCGCGCTCATGATTCCGGGCAGTCTGGCCATTATAAGTGCTTTATTTGAGGGTAAAAAACGAGGAAAAGCGATTGGTACGTGGTCGGCAGCAGGGGCTTTCACGGGGGTGGCAGGGCCCTTGCTGGGTGGCTTACTGGCCGACGCCGGCCAATGGCGATTGATCTTCTTACTGAATGTTCCGCTAGGCCTGGCATCGTTCGCCATCATTTATAGTAAAGTGCCGGAAACACGGGACGAATCGGTCACCGGGCCCATCGACTACCGGGGCAGCCTGCTGTCGTCCGTGGGGCTAGCGGGTCTGACATACAGTTTCACCATGTGGTCGTCGCTGGGCCCCGCGAACCCGGCCGTCTACGGCTCCCTGCTGGGTGGGCTCGCCAGTTTAGGGGCATTTGTCTGGGTTGAAGCCCATCAGGAAAAGCCGCTGGTGCCCCTCCATTTATTTAGCTCCCGAACTTTCACCGGTACCAATTTGCTCACGCTGCTCCTGTATGGAGCCCTCAGCACGGCTTCTTTTTTCCTGACACTCAATCTGATACAAATCCAGGGGTACCGACCGGCTCTGGCGGGTATGGCCTTTATTGCGCTGCCTTTACCCCTGATTTTGTTCTCCCGGTGGGCGGGAGGTTTTTCGGACCGGCACGGTCCCCGGCTCCCGTTGATCATTGGGCCTATCATTGTCGGTTTTGCTTTTCTGTGGCTATCGTTTGTTGGCCTTACCTCTGGTCCGAGTCAGTACTGGTTTACCTTTCTACCGGGCCTGCTTCTCTTTGGGATAGGTCTGATCTTTACCGTCGTACCGCTGACCAACGCGGTGATGAGTTCGGTTTCCACGCACTATGCCGGCACCGCATCGGGTATCAACAATGCGGTTTCCCGCACGGCTGGTGTGTTATTTCTGGCGATAGCGGGTTCAGTAGCCATTGTCAGTTTCCGTTATGAGTTAATGGAGTTAATAAAACCGGTACACCTGACGCCTTCCGTTGTTTCGGCCTTGCGCGCCGAGGCCGATCAACTTGGCGGAACCAGCGTGCCGGAGGGCGTTACGTCTCCCCACCGAATCGAACTGCAAAAGATCATCAAGCTGTCCTTCCTGCATACATTTCAGCTTGTGATGTGGGGCTGCACAGGGCTGGCCTGGCTGAGTGCCCTTATGGCGATGGTCTGGGTAGAAACCCGCCAGAAAGTGTTGGCCTGAGTGCTGGTTTTCAGGTTAGCGTAATGATAGGGCTCGCTAAGTATACAGATAAAGTTGCCTGCTGTTACTTCAGAGCATCCTGTTGTTAATCACCCCTACCGGATCGCAAGCCACGTGCCTATTTTTGTCGGGCCGGTTAGTCAATAATGGACTCGTCAGTCCGCGAATCAATACATGGCAACAAATAGCTTGTCTGCTATGTGGCATCCTGCCCTACTCCACAAAACAGCCCAACAAATGAAATTTGTAGGTATCTCTGTCATACTAGTCTTGATAAGCGTCATCGCCTTAGCCGATCATCACAAGGATTTACTACGTGCCCGGCCTTATGCTGACATGCCCATCGTAGCCGCCAATGACCGCGTACAGGCTGGCCAAACCGTGATTACGTTCCTGAACTGGTACAAAACCCACATTCAGGCAGCCAGCCGCATTCCGCTAGTCAATCAGAAAGCGGGTAAGCCTTATTCGGTTAATTTACCGAATGGAGAACGCTACCTGGCTTACCTTAAACGCAGCCACCTCCTGACCGATGCCTATCTGAACGAATGGCGGATATTTTTCAGGGAACGTAATGAAGGCTTCCGAAAAAGCCCACAGACGGAAGGTCCGCCCACCGGATTTGATTATGATCTGGTGCTTCTTACGCAGGATGTCGACATGATGCTGGCCGCTCTGAAATCGCTAAAAATTAACAACGTAACGGTCGTAAAAAATCGGGCAACCGTGGCATTTACGTTATTTGACGCCTACGAATTCCGATTGATACGTAGTGGTAATGGCTGGCTAATCAACCAAATTCTGAATATCAGTCAGGAATAAATAGGGCTGACAGGTAATGGCAAACCGGTCAGCCGTACAAGTAATAGGAAGTCACTCAATAGTAGGTCGATAGATCGCTTCAAATGCACATCAAACTTTCATTTTCTTACGTAGTCACCTTCCTGTTGCTGCTGATTGTCATGTTAGAATTGCATGAAACGGTTCATATTGTCGTTGGGCGTTTGATTTGCGGCTGCTGGGGACCGAGAGATTTTAATGTCTGGTCATTATGCAACGGCTGCTCAAAAAACCACCCGCACTGGTGGCTGGCCACACTGGCTGGACCCTTATTTTCTTTTGCGCTGATGTGGCTGGGCACGTACTGGATCAATACAAAGGAATCAGGTAAGATGACGATGGGCTTTTCGTTGATTTTTGCCAATATTCCCTTTGGCCGAATCAGTACAGTGATGATGGGTGGCGGAGATGAAATGGTGGTGACAAGGCATTTTCTTACCGGTGCGTACAGCCGTACGCAAATGATTCTGATCTGCTCTGTCCTGGTTTTGGGTGTCATTTTACCACCCGTTATAAACGCCTTCAGGATCCTGACCAACCGATGGGCCTGGCTTTACTTAATCGGCTTTTTAACCTTCCCCCTGCTGTTCTTATTGCTTTACGTGCTCATCGGATTGAATACGGTATTAAGCAATGGCTTTTTAGCCACTTCCTGGCTTATGGGTACGCCGATACTCATTACCCTTCATACAGGTCTTGCCTTACTTGCCCTAGTGTGGCTGCGCAAAAGCCTTTTCTCAATCAATACTACGTCAATAGTCTAATGCGGCAATCAAGTCATTGACAGCCATTGGGCACGTCGATTCCAGCCACATTAATCAATTGATTTTTGACTCCATCCTACGTATTCCACCATGAAACTTCTCCCCTTCCTGTTTTCTATTCTTGGATTGAGCTGGTTAACCTCCTGTAAACAGTCGGGTTACCAGTTAAAAAACGGCTCCCTCTACTACAAAGACAATCTTATTAGTGACGCTGACGAGGCTACATTCGAAGTATTGAATGATGTTTTTGCCAAAGATAAGCGTCGGGCGTATTACCGGGGTCTATCAATCAAGGGCGCGGATGGAGCCAATTTTACCGCGCTCGATACCCATTTTGGTAAAGACCCTATCGCCGTATTTTATTGTGACAATTACATTGACTTTCAGCTTTTCAACACGACCCGAAAAAATAAAATCATCCAGATTCCTACGGCCGATGCTGGCTCTTTCATGGCTATCCGTGATGAGTATGCGAAAGATAAGTTTCGCTGTTATTATAAAGATGAAGGCTTTGCCGTGAACGACGTAGCTTCCTTTGAACCCCTCGACTACAATTTCGGGAAAGATAAACAGGCAGGTTATTTTGATTTAAAGCCAATCCCTGGTAGCAACGGCCGCTCCTTTGCGGTGTTGAGTAGAAATTTTTCAAAGGATCAGCAAGCAGTTTATTATTCCTGGACCAGGCTGGATGTGCCGATTGGGAAAGCTGGCTCGGGTATCCGCGTCATCAAAGAGGCTGATCCGGGCACGTTTACGACCGCTGGCATGTACTATGCGGTAGATAAAACCCACGCTTTTTATACGTATCACGTAGTAGAAGCGGCTGATCCGGTCTCGTTCAAACAATGGGATGAATCGACCATTAATTATGCTTCCGACAGCACTCACATTTATTTTCAGGAGAAATGGATCAGAGAAGCCGATAAAGCGTCTTTTAAATTACTATTCGATGAATATGCGCAGGACAATAACGCTATTTTCCATGAGGGCAACCGTATCAAAGAAGCTGACGTAGCCTCCTTCACGGTTCTTGAATCGGGATACGCCAAAGATGAGAAACGAGTCTATTACCGCGGAAGCGTATTAAATGGAGCGGACCTAACTTCGTTTGCCCTCGTTCGGAACGAAGCTGGCCGGGATGCCGCGGACAAAAAACATGCCTACTACATGGGCCGACGCTTTAATTCGGAAAAAGATTTGAACTAACTGCCATTACCAACAAACGCAATGTAACAAAAACCCCCAGCTACAGCATTTCAATTCCACTACGGTACGATTAGAAGTTCTGGGCGCGTCTCAACAGCCTGGCCGTGCTGATATTTCAATTCCACTACGGTACGATTAGAAGGTCGATTATCGACGATTGGCTATCTTCAATACAGAATTTCAATTCCACTACGGTACGATTAGAAGCGGAAGGGGCGTTAAAACAGGGTGTAGGTTCGTTCTATTTCAATTCCACTACGGTACGATTAGAAGCGACAACCCACCAAATGCCCAGGTGCTGAATGATCATTTCAATTCCACTACGGTACGATTAGAAGGGCAAAAAAACTCAGCTAATGGCTTCTTTATTCGAATTTCAATTCCACTACGGTACGATTAGAAGCCGCAAAATCCAGCGTTTCCAGCAGTATGTAGCCATATTTCAATTCCACTACGGTACGATTAGAAGAAGCGAGGAAGCGACATTGGGAAGAATGCGATTTCATTTCAATTCCACTACGGTACGATTAGAAGTATTGAGGAAGTTGTTGAGGATTTTGATGCTGGTGCAATTTCAATTCCACTACGGTACGATTAGAAGTAAGGCTAGGTTATTCAGCAGTATGTTATTGTACCATATTTCAATTCCACTACGGTACGATTAGAAGTGGGCCACCGAATCCTATGGGGATAGTTACGCTTACATTTCAATTCCACTACGGTACGATTAGAAGAACGCACTTTCCAACCAACCGGGGCGGATCACCCACATTTCAATTCCACTACGGTACGATTAGAAGCAACGGCATAAATGGCAACGAACCATTGGCGTCTTAATTTCAATTCCACTACGGTACGATTAGAAGATCTGGTACACGCGCAGGTTCCAGCCCTGATACGTTATTTCAATTCCACTACGGTACGATTAGAAGGTGATTGTCGATGATAAAAATACCATTCTGGTGGAAATTTCAATTCCACTACGGTACGATTAGAAGGGGGCTGTAGAGCGAATTAAGATCCGGAATAATGTCATTTCAATTCCACTACGGTACGATTAGAAGGCCAAAAACGTCGACAAGCTACTGGTTGCCAATTGCATTTCAATTCCACTACGGTACGATTAGAAGGCCTGCACCCCCTTCCCGTCATGGTGCCAGACACAGATTTCAATTCCACTACGGTACGATTAGAAGAAGCCTGTCTATTACGACCTCTATCGGGGCCTTGACATTTCAATTCCACTACGGTACGATTAGAAGTTTTCCTGATCGTAAGCTCATGCCTTGGCACCTTGATTTCAATTCCACTACGGTACGATTAGAAGAGTAATCTTTCCCCATCGCTCCCCGAAGTCCTCACAGATTTCAATTCCACTACGGTACGATTAGAAGGGCCACACTGACGCTTTTGACCTCGCCCCCCTGGAATTTCAATTCCACTACGGTACGATTAGAAGTGCAGAAAGAAAATATCACCGCCCAGAACAACAACGATTTCAATTCCACTACGGTACGATTAGAAGCGCATAGTGAACCACTATGGCCATGGGCATATCCTCATTTCAATTCCACTACGGTACGATTAGAAGGGGAGGCTATTAAAGGGTGTTCCGGTGGTGCTATAATTTCAATTCCACTACGGTACGATTAGAAGACCCGCTACGGGTTTGGCATTGAGTTAATAGACCGCAATTTCAATTCCACTACGGTACGATTAGAAGTACCAACGCCTACGGACTAACCCCACGCCAACGTCATTTCAATTCCACTACGGTACGATTAGAAGGATTCAGGTTACGGGCTTCGATGGGTCCATTAAAGATTTCAATTCCACTACGGTACGATTAGAAGAGCGTCATCTGGAGCGCACGGAGTACTACGCACACATTTCAATTCCACTACGGTACGATTAGAAGCCCCTGGCTTTCCACTTCAGCCACGGCCCGAATCTATTTCAATTCCACTACGGTACGATTAGAAGGATTCAGGTTACGGGCTTCGATGGGTCCATTAAAGATTTCAATTCCACTACGGTACGATTAGAAGCGCCGGGCGAAGCCGCGGTATTGAACGTCAACCCGTATTTCAATTCCACTACGGTACGATTAGAAGATCTAGAGTACAACATTGCTTCGTACGGCATCTCTAATTTCAATTCCACTACGGTACGATTAGAAGCAGGGTGACCCGGGGCAACTCAACGATGCGGCCACATTTCAATTCCACTACGGTACGATTAGAAGTATGCTGGAGTTCAAGGCTAGAATGATTGCCGAGATATTTCAATTCCACTACGGTACGATTAGAAGCCACTGTACCCTACTCCTCTAATGTATCAATATCTAATTTCAATTCCACTACGGTACGATTAGAAGTCTCGCCTTCTTTCAGGCTGTGAAACGCTATTTCTTCATTTCAATTCCACTACGGTACGATTAGAAGATACCGCCCGTACCGCCCGATCGGGTAAAGGAAGCGCATTTCAATTCCACTACGGTACGATTAGAAGAGGTACAAGGGCGAGTATTGGTTGTCCCATGTTCACATTTCAATTCCACTACGGTACGATTAGAAGGGTGATTGCCCTCGCCTTTGGTCAGGGTCGCGATAATTTCAATTCCACTACGGTACGATTAGAAGCGTTATTGGAACAGGTGAGCAGTTGACCATCTCGCATTTCAATTCCACTACGGT
The DNA here is from genome assembly GCF_054777855.1 of Spirosoma jeollabukense. NCBI lineage: Bacteria > Pseudomonadati > Bacteroidota > Cytophagia > Cytophagales > Cytophagaceae > Spirosoma > Spirosoma jeollabukense. The sequence continues at coordinate 8,532 of NZ_BAAHAD010000008.1, read as the reverse complement.
ACGATTAGAAGCTGCTTACGAAGCTGCTGCTGTAAATAGGGAATAAACATTTCAATTCCACTACGGTACGATTAGAAGCACCTGCGCCAGCTGGAGCGTGGTGGACAGATCCTCCATTTCAATTCCACTACGGTACGATTAGAAGGCTGCCCCTCCCCGAACACTTTCCAGTATTCCGGATATTTCAATTCCACTACGGTACGATTAGAAGACAATGAACTTATCCTACGTAGGCTCTCATGAACGAATTTCAATTCCACTACGGTACGATTAGAAGTGAGCATTTTTAAGTGCATCGACGCCCGATTTCAACATTTCAATTCCACTACGGTACGATTAGAAGTGGTCTGACCCCAGCAAAAAGCCAACCCCTAAACAAATTTCAATTCCACTACGGTACGATTAGAAGACGTTGGCTTTAAAGCCGTAATTGCCCGGCTCGTATTTCAATTCCACTACGGTACGATTAGAAGTTTGTGAGCGGCATAATAGCCCGCGGCCTGGTACAAATTTCAATTCCACTACGGTACGATTAGAAGCGTAGTAGGTGACTGACCCTAGCGGCCCGATTTTATATTTCAATTCCACTACGGTACGATTAGAAGCGGGGACCCAGCGCTTGATGCGCATCACCGACACTAATTTCAATTCCACTACGGTACGATTAGAAGGGCCCGGGCGGCTTTGGTCGCAAATTCGTGTTGGGATTTCAATTCCACTACGGTACGATTAGAAGCCCTGCTCCGGTTCATCTATTCGTTTACCCAAACCCATTTCAATTCCACTACGGTACGATTAGAAGAGCGCTTGAACGTGTTATCAAACTTAGCGGCTTCAATTTCAATTCCACTACGGTACGATTAGAAGCGCAACAGTGACTACTGGCCCGTGGCCAGGAACTTGCATTTCAATTCCACTACGGTACGATTAGAAGGAGACGCGGGCGGCTTTGCGGCCGTCCCAGACCGAAATTTCAATTCCACTACGGTACGATTAGAAGTGAAGGTGCCCGGATTCTGAGGAGCACCGAGTTTTTATTTCAATTCCACTACGGTACGATTAGAAGATCCTCGCTGAGTGAGCGCAGCGAGTTAGGAATCGTATTTCAATTCCACTACGGTACGATTAGAAGACTACAGCGATAACATTGATCCCACCACCGGCTATCATTTCAATTCCACTACGGTACGATTAGAAGTTGCTGGAATTCACCCCGTACTTTCAGGATCTGGGATTTCAATTCCACTACGGTACGATTAGAAGAAGAAGAGCTTGAGCCAGCCGAAGGTCTTCACCCATATTTCAATTCCACTACGGTACGATTAGAAGGTCATCCCCCGCCAGCAGGCCCGCCAGAGTAATCATATTTCAATTCCACTACGGTACGATTAGAAGCCGACATCGCCCTGGCCAGAGTTGGCCGTATTGACATTTCAATTCCACTACGGTACGATTAGAAGGACTGGCCGGATTCTTGCCGATGGGGTACTTCGGTTATTTCAATTCCACTACGGTACGATTAGAAGATGACGTGAACGAGTTGCCCCAGGACTTGACCGAAATTTCAATTCCACTACGGTACGATTAGAAGTCTGAGCCGCCGTACCCGTCTCCACAAAATTCGCATATTTCAATTCCACTACGGTACGATTAGAAGACTAACCTTTATTATGATTACTCGATTCACCATGACATTTCAATTCCACTACGGTACGATTAGAAGCAAAGCCTGCTCCGCTATATTGGCAAACCCGAGCGCATTTCAATTCCACTACGGTACGATTAGAAGCCGCGCGGTTGTGGCAGGCTGCGTTCGACTACGAGGATTTCAATTCCACTACGGTACGATTAGAAGAAGACAGTGATGTGTCGAGTGCTGCAGCAATCTTTATTTCAATTCCACTACGGTACGATTAGAAGGCCAGCAACTCCTGGATGCCTGGGGCAATCCGTATTATTTCAATTCCACTACGGTACGATTAGAAGCGTTACCTGATCGACTTTTGTTTCGCCGAAAGGAAATTTCAATTCCACTACGGTACGATTAGAAGTTATTACAGCAATAAGCTACTACTAAAAGGGGGAAGATTTCAATTCCACTACGGTACGATTAGAAGTGCTTAACCTTGAGAAAGGCAAGAGCGGAGAATACAAATTTCAATTCCACTACGGTACGATTAGAAGAGGTTTAGCCTACCCAATTAGCCAGGCAGATCGGAAATTTCAATTCCACTACGGTACGATTAGAAGACCTCGTCGCCTACTTGCAAATCTGTATTCATAAAATTTCAATTCCACTACGGTACGATTAGAAGGTTCGCAAAGCCGAGCAAATTGCCGCCTCCACCTACATTTCAATTCCACTACGGTACGATTAGAAGATCAGATCGGGCTGGCGCTGATCAAACAACTTACGCATTTCAATTCCACTACGGTACGATTAGAAGCGCTGGTAAGCCTGACGCGGGATAAAGCGATTTTGTCATTTCAATTCCACTACGGTACGATTAGAAGTGCACTCACCAGCGAAACCCGCGAGGTAGCCTGCGAATTTCAATTCCACTACGGTACGATTAGAAGCATGCTCCGGGTAAACGGGGCGCAAACGATTCCCACATTTCAATTCCACTACGGTACGATTAGAAGGCCTTGAACGAGGTAGATGGCAAAGTAGTGCAATAATTTCAATTCCACTACGGTACGATTAGAAGTGTGGCGGCAGCGGATGGTGGCGATGGCGCGTAGCTATTTCAATTCCACTACGGTACGATTAGAAGGCCTACCCGCATCCAAGAGGCAACAAACAGTCTAGACGATTTCAATTCCACTACGGTACGGTTAGAAGTGTCGGATCTGATTGCCATTTACGAAGGCGAGAACAATTTCAATTCCACTACGGTACGATTAGAAGTCTACGAGCTGTCAGCGGGCAGTCAGGTTAAGTTCTAATTTCAATTCCACTACGGTACGATTAGAAGTAATCGCCGAACTTGGTTAATACCAGGTTGTTGATCATTTCAATTCCACTACGGTACGATTAGAAGCATCTATGGCATTGACAAAGCGGCCGCCATGTCCGAAATTTCAATTCCACTACGGTACGATTAGAAGTTGAATGATCCGGCTATGAAGAAAGGAGCCAACCGTCATTTCAATTCCACTACGGTACGATTAGAAGACCTTGACGCCCGCAGAAGCGAGAGAACTGTTCCGGATTTCAATTCCACTACGGTACGATTAGAAGACCTTCTCCAACGAAGATGGGCTGTCGGTCCTGCAAATTTCAATTCCACTACGGTACGATTAGAAGACCAACAAACCAATGGCAATTCCATTATCCGAAAGATTTCAATTCCACTACGGTACGATTAGAAGTGTTTCTGTCGTTCGCTACCTCGACACGCTCGGCATATTTCAATTCCACTACGGTACGATTAGAAGTCAATCAGGGCAGTATCGTCTTCGACACAGCAACCATTTCAATTCCACTACGGTACGATTAGAAGCCTGTCCCTTTTGTTCAGGTTTTCCCAGAATAGAATAATTTCAATTCCACTACGGTACGATTAGAAGTCGACGTTTGCGAAGGCCAAGCAGCAGTAAGGCAAAATTTCAATTCCACTACGGTACGATTAGAAGAAGAACACCCCTTCGAGTTCATTGAAGACGTAATAGATTTCAATTCCACTACGGTACGATTAGAAGAAGGAAGTATTTAATCAACCAATTGTCTAATAATATATTTCAATTCCACTACGGTACGATTAGAAGACAAGACCGTAAAGAACTACTATAACCCGTTTGATAATTTCAATTCCACTACGGTACGATTAGAAGTGCAACAGCCCATCAAACGTTTGCGGCCCTATATCCATTTCAATTCCACTACGGTACGATTAGAAGGGACGAGCTATCCCAACCGGGACAGTGCCGTCTTCATTTCAATTCCACTACGGTACGATTAGAAGCAGTAGGATGTCGGTACTAATTGGGGTTGGAGACTAATTTCAATTCCACTACGGCACGATTAGAAGGCGGTGAACTACGATAATACCCAAACGGTGATCAAATTTCAATTCCACTACGGTACGATTAGAAGAAGCTGTGGATTGAGTGCACCTGAAGCCCAATCAGATTTCAATTCCACTACGGTACGATTAGAAGAACAGCACGGTTCAATGGAACCAGCAGACGGAATGATTTCAATTCCACTACGGTACGATTAGAAGTGGAGGTAAAACAAGCGTAAATCGTGAGTGTAATCATATTTCAATTCCACTACGGTACGATTAGAAGTTCCAAAATAATCCGCAACGTAGCCCGGTTCAGGAATTTCAATTCCACTACGGTACGATTAGAAGGTGGTGGAAAGCTCGGGGTATACATACGGGAAAGATATTTCAATTCCACTACGGTACGATTAGAAGCGCCGTATCAGCAGTATAGCCGGTTGATGACCTACATTTCAATTCCACTACGGTACGATTAGAAGCGGCATCGGCATCATCGACCAGTCCCGAGAGTCCCAATTTCAATTCCACTACGGTACGATTAGAAGAAGCAAAGCCTGTTCCGCTATGTAGGCAAGAAAGAAATTTCAATTCCACTACGGTACGATTAGAAGCGTTCCGGCGGGCGCAGGTGGGGTATGTGTACACATATTTCAATTCCACTACGGTACGATTAGAAGGGCCAGGCCGTACTGAATGTAGGTGCCCGAGACGCCATTTCAATTCCACTACGGTACGATTAGAAGATTCAAAGGTCAGCCCTACACCGAATGTGTTGATGCATTTCAATTCCACTACGGTACGATTAGAAGGCGAGTTCGGCCGCTGGAAAGCGATGGGCTGGACAAATTTCAATTCCACTACGGTACGATTAGAAGTTCTTCGTAGTCAATGAGCTGGTCGACCTCTTCGTATTTCAATTCCACTACGGTACGATTAGAAGACAAAACCTGACAGGTGTGGCGGGCTTTGTGATGAAATTTCAATTCCACTACGGTACGATTAGAAGGCTAGTTTTTTTATACCTCCCATGCCTTCAATACCAAATTTCAATTCCACTACGGTACGATTAGAAGTGTTGGCCACCGACACGCTGAACGTATCGGGCAAATATTTCAATTCCACTACGGTACGATTAGAAGCCCAATACGTACTGGGGCTTTTCCTGGCTCAGAAAATTTCAATTCCACTACGGTACGATTAGAAGCGTCAACCTCGAGCGCTTTTCCGCCAGCGACGAGCATTTCAATTCCACTACGGTACGATTAGAAGGTTTTGGTCGGGATGTCGGTAAAGCCAGCCGCATCGATTTCAATTCCACTACGGTACGATTAGAAGGCCTCGCGTCCTTCAACAATCAGGGTTGGCTTGAGCATTTCAATTCCACTACGGTACGATTAGAAGACGGGCCTAGACCATAAGGACGCCCTGAAAGTAACTATTTCAATTCCACTACGGTACGATTAGAAGCCATCAGTGTGTTCTATCTGAACATTTCTAAGCCGAATTTCAATTCCACTACGGTACGATTAGAAGCTGGGGTGTTGTCGAACGCATGATGATCGATGCACCATTTCAATTCCACTACGGTACGATTAGAAGTTCGGGACCTGGTAGAGAATGGCAAAGTCGGCTTTGATTTCAATTCCACTACGGTACGATTAGAAGGTCCCAGCTCAGCGAAGTTCCTGCGTCGGAGATGTTATTTCAATTCCACTACGGTACGATTAGAAGTCTTTCTGTTCACCAAAGAATCTGAAAAGCTTAAAAATTTCAATTCCACTACGGTACGATTAGAAGTCCGCGCTGTTTTTCCTGCAAAGCCGCGTGAATGTCATTTCAATTCCACTACGGTACGATTAGAAGTGACGGGCAATGCGCGGCCCTGTACGGTCGTGAATTATTTCAATTCCACTACGGTACGATTAGAAGTGGCGTATTGGTAGCGGCTGCACTGAAGTTACTTAATTTCAATTCCACTACGGTACGATTAGAAGCATCTATACGGGTCTACTAGTATTTGGATGAGGAAATTTCAATTCCACTACGGTACGATTAGAAGTTTTATGATTGGCATTGGGGGCTTTCTTGATGCGGAATTTCAATTCCACTACGGTACGATTAGAAGCCGTGAATTTACGGCTAAAAAAAGGGCTTTGCGCAGCCCTGGTTAGGTTTCTTTATTCAAAAAACAACTAAAAAATCGTCAACCGACAATACTACGAAAAACCCGGCCGATTGACGACTCATTGATAATCAACCCATTAGTTACTAGTTCACCCCTCAAAAGAAGATAAGCCCAGTTGATCAAAGAACAGTTTTGGGCGATTGACGACATCAAGCCCTATAAAAAATTATCGGTCGACTGGCGCTCGACACCCACGACCTGCTTTTCCAGCCACTTCTGATCACGGTTTTTGAACAGAATAAGACTGTCCTCGTCGTCCTTCATAATACGGCCAGCTTCGTTGAGCAACTCTTTTAGCTGTACGTCCGTCATCTCGCCTTCAAAAACCGAGTTTTGAATCCAGTTCAGATACCGCCGACAGAGTTTCAGCATCCTCCCGACGCGTTTCTGTCCCATGTCATACACCAATATTACGTACATAATCTGTCTACCTTACCACCATGCTTTAAATGGGCGATACTCCTCCACGCCCAGCAGGTGTTTTTGCAGCTTGTAACATTCCAGTTTAATGAGATGCCGGTAACTCACGCTACGTCCCAGCGACCGATGTTTTATGGTCTCCTTCATCATCTCGTCGAAGCCCTGCACAAATCGTTTCCTTGCCGCTTCTTTCATCACACATCCACCAATTTCAGACCGAAAATCCGATGCCTGCAATTGCCGCTTGTTAATCATCCGAAAAATTAGCCGATCGACCATGATTGGCTTGAAAATTTCGGCAATATCCAGCGCCAGCGAATAACGCCGTGCGCCCGGTTCATGCAGAAAACTGATGGTCGGGTTTAACTGCGTATGGTAAATCGTGCTTAGGCATCGCGTGTAGCAAAGCATATTCCCGAACGAAATCAGCGCGTTAAGTTCGTTTTGGGGTGGACGCTTACTGCGTCCATCCATGCAAAACGTTTCGCCGACGATGGTATCGAACGTACTGTAATAGGTCTGCCGGATATTTCCTTCAATGCCCATCAGCATCGGTACGTCTGTCGTTCCGGGAACCGATGTCAGCAATTGCTCAATAACGGCGATGGCGGTCGCTACGTCACGGTCGCGGTTATTCTGGTATTTCAGCACGCGCAGGATGTTGGCCGCAGTTCCTTCAACAAATCGCTGTGCGATCACAATCCGTTTTTTCGCCGACAGATACGCGCGAGTCTGATCCACCTGCATCCTGCCCGCCAGCAGGTACTCGCGCGCCATAAACGAGCCGGTGTAATTTTCGTAGTAATCGAAAAAATGAACCGAAATGTTGTTCTGTCCCAGAAAGTTATACAAGGCCGAATTGGCATCCAGGCTACCAAACACATAGAGGTCATCAACCTGTTCGATAGGCAGATACCGCGGTTGGCCTTCGTTGCCTGCCTCATCGACGGGCGTAAACTTGAGCGTATTATCCTTCCGGCTCATCCGCCCGGCATTGAACAGGTACTTCGGTTGTTTCATCTTTTTTGACAGGATTTACAGGATGGACAGAATTATTTTTACCGACATAACAAGCACGTTACTTCCGTAAATCCTGTCAAAAAACGTCTTCTTCTGCGTAACAAAAATCAAAATAACTGCACGACCGGCATTTGCTTTTGTTGATCCGGCCGGGGCACTGTTCAGCCGCCACAATACGTTCAATATCGCGCACCCAGGCTTCCACAACCGGTATATCTTCGTCTTCCAGCCGGACGATCTGGGTCTGGCGTAGTTTCGGATATTCAATCAGACCTGTAGCGCCCTCCACTCCATTGCGACGTAGCAGATACAGGTAAAATTGAACCTGCGCTATATGTGAATGCTCCAGCTTATCCGACTTCTTGATCTCATGCACAACTTTTTCATAGGGATCGTAGAAGTCAATCCGGGAACCATCGAGCAGAATTTCACGGTACCGTTCGGCACGTTGCGGATATGATTTTTCGCCAATAAATGTCCCTTCGGCCACCAGCTCCGATGTATGCTCCATCTCGATTTTATGATGAAACAACCACAGTTTTCGATAGCAGACTTTGTAATATTTGATATATGTGCCGGTGACGATCATTAGAAAAAATTAAAGCCAGACGTATCAGTCCATTCTTCTTGCTGATCGTATAGAAGGCCAAGTTCAGAATCGTACTTCTTTGTCAAAATGAAGTATTTTATTTCAAGAAGTGAACCGTCTTTCTTTTCAATAGCGTACGCCTTTGCTTGAAGATTCTGGTCATTCTCCCGCATCAACTGAGCAAACTTGTTTTTGCGGATTTGCACCTTAAGAGCATGTTGGGAAATCACATTTGGTAATAAGTCTCAATGCGTTGTAACATAATCTGGCTATTAGCCAGATATAGCCAACTGGCCGAAGAAGAT